>NZ_JABFVK010000081.1 GCF_013362815.1 Hamadaea sp.
CACGGTGAACACGATGGTGGATCAGCTGTCGAGTTTCGCCGACGAGGTGACGCGGGTCGCCCGCGAGGTCGGCACCGAGGGCAAGCTCGGTGGCCAGGCCCAGGTGCTCGGCGTCTCCGGAACGTGGAAGGACCTCACGGAGAACGTCAACCAGCTCGCCTCGACGCTGACCACCCAGCTGCGCGCGATCGCCCAGGTGTCCACGGCGGTGACGACGGGCGACCTGACCCAGCGGATCGCCGTCCAGGCGCAGGGCGAGGTGGCCGAGCTCAAGGACAACATCAACCAGATGATCATCACGCTCGGCGAGACCACCAAGGAGAACGCCGAGCAGGGCTGGCTCGACTCGAACCTCGCCCGCACCAGCGGCCTCCTGCAGGGCCAGCGGGACCTCACCGAGGTCTGCCGGATGCTGATGCGCGAGGTCACGCCGCTGGTCGAGGCGCAACTCGGTGCGTTCTTCCTGTTCGAGCCGGACGGCGCTCCGGCGCTGCGCCGGGCGTCGGCGTACGGGTTGGGCCCGGGTGGTGAAGACGCCACGTTCGACCTCGGCGAGGGACTCATCGGGCAGGCCGCCGCCGATCTGCGGACGATCCGCGTCACGAGCCCGGCCGGGGCGGAAGGGCAGGCGATCGCCTCCGGCACCGCCTCCATCCCCGTACGCGATCTCGTCATCGTCCCCGTGCTCTTCGAGGGTTCGTTGCTCGGTGTCATCGAGTTCGGCAGCGCCACCTCGTTCTCCGCGTTGCATCTGGAGTTCCTGGAGCGGCTGGTCGCCACCATCGGCGTCGCGCTCAACACGATCCGGGCCAACCGGCGTACGGAGGAACTGCTCGACCAGTCCCAGCGGCTGGCCCACGAACTGCGCGAGCAGTCGGCCGAGCTCCAGCGGACCAACGCCGAACTGGAGGAGAAGGCGGCTCAGCTGTCGGAGCAGAACCGCAACATCGAGATCAAGAACCGGGAGATCGAACTCGCCCGGCTCGGCCTGGAGGAGAAGGCGCAACAGCTGGCGGCTGCTTCGCAGTACAAGTCGGAATTCCTGGCCAACATGAGCCACGAGCTGCGTACGCCGTTGAACTCGCTGTTGCTGCTGGCCCGGTTGCTTGCCGACAACTCCGAGGACAACCTCACCGACAAGCAGATCGAGTTCGCCCGCACCATTCACAACGCCGGGTCCGACCTGATGGCGCTGATCGACGACATCCTCGACCTGTCCAAGATCGAGGCCGGCCGGATGGACGTCGACTTCGGCGAGGTCGCGTTCTCCGAGATCTGCGCGTACGTCGAGCAGGCGTTCCGGCCGCAGACCGAGGAGAAGGCGCTCCAGCTGGAGGTCGAAGTCGCGCCGGAGATGCCGCAGAGCATGGTGACCGACGCCCAGCGACTCCAGCAGATCCTGCGCAACCTGATGTCGAACGCGGTCAAGTTCACCGACAGCGGCATCGTCCGGCTGGATATCGGGCTGGCCGACTCGGCCGACTATGAGGAGCCGACGCTGGCCGCGGCCCCGTCGGTGGTGTCCTTCCGGGTCAGCGACACCGGCATCGGCATCGCCTCGGACAAGGTCGCCGTCATCTTCGACGAGTTCAAGCAGGCCGACGGCACGACGAGCCGGCGCTACGGCGGCACCGGGCTCGGCCTGTCGATCAGCCGGGAACTGGCCCGGCTGCTGGGCGGGGTGATCACCGTGTCGTCCACGCCGGGCGAGGGCTCGGTGTTCACGCTGTTGCTGCCGGGGACGTTCACTGTGGACCAGGTGGCGCCGGTCACGGTGGCACCGGTCCGGCCGGTGGTGCGGATGCCTTCGCGACCGGTGATCACACCGGTCGCCGAGCCCTTGCCGTCGAGTCGCTTCCTGTTGAAGCGGCCGTCGCCCGGTGGCGAACGCGGCACCGTCCGGCTCGACGGCACCACGGTGCTCATCGTGGACGACGACGTCCGGAACGTCTTCGCGTTGACCAGCGCGCTGGAGCTGCACGGCATGCGAGTCCTGTACGCCGACAACGGCTCCGACGGCGTACGCCTGCTGGCCGGCCACCCGGAGATCGACATCGTCCTGATGGACGCGATGATGCCGGGGCAGGACGGTTACGAGACCACCCGGATCATCCGGCGGAACCCGAGGCTCGCCGATCTGCCGGTGGTCTTCCTGACCGCCAAGGCGATGCCGGGCGACCGTGAGGCGGCCGTGGCGGCGGGCGCGAGCGATTACATCACCAAGCCGGTCGACCTCGATGAGCTGCTGGAGCTGATGGGGACGTGGGTCGGCCCGCGGAAGGAGAGCGAATGAGCCGGACGACTGCTCGGCCGCCGGGCGATCAGCCGGCGAAGGTGCTGCTCGTCGACGACCGCAACGACAACCTGATCGCCTTGCAGGCCATCCTGCAGGGGATGCCGCTGGTCACCGTGGCGGTGGACAGCGGGGAGGCGGCGCTCAAACAGCTGCTCCTCGACGACTTCGCGCTGATCCTGCTGGACGCGCACATGCCCGGGATGGACGGGTTCGAGACGGCGACGCATGTGAAGAGCCGTGACCGGACCCGGCAGATCCCGATCATCTTCCTCACCGCAGCCGACCGCGACGCCCGCCTCGCCTTGCGGGGGTACGCCGCGGGCGCGGTCGACTACCTGACCAAGCCCTTCGATCCGTGGATCTTGCGTGCGAAGGTCTCGGTCTTCGTCGAGATGTGGGCGAAGAACGTGCAGTTGCAGCAGCAGGCCGAGCGGATGGACCTGTTGGAGGCGTCGGCGCGCAAGGCGCTGTCGGCGTTACGCGACGGCGACGCGGACAGCGCGATCGAGGCACTGGAGGCGCTCGACCCGCTGGCCTAGCCGGGTTTGCTGCCCGCACTGATCGGGGTAGAGCCCGGTCATGGCCGAGGACGCCCAGAAACAGCACGCCGCTCAGCAGAGCAAGCATCATGAGCCGACGATGCCGAGCGAGGTCACGTCCTATGTGAGTCCGTTCGACCGATTTGCCACGGGGGCCGAGAAGTTCGTCTCGCGCGCCTGGTTCTTCGCCATCTGCGTGCTTCTCGTGGTCATCTGGGTGCCGTCGTTCTTCATCTTCCAGGACATCGACACCTGGCAACTGGTGATCAACACGGCGACCACCATCATCACCTTCCTGCTGGTCGCGCTGCTGCAGAACACCCAGTCTCGGGAGAACAACGCGGTGCAGCACAAGCTGAACGCCATCGCCGAAGGGCTGGGCAACCTGATGACGCACATGGCCACCGACGACCCCACGGAACGGCCGTTGAAGAAGGATGTGATCGAGCTGCGGGACGCAGTGGGCCTTGAGCAGAAGGAGAGTTCCTAGGAGCCGCCCAGCAGCTCCTCGAAGGTGGTGGTGAGCGCGAACGGGTCGGCCGCCTTCGTCGGCTCGTGCCGTTCGACCAGCTCGGCGAGTTCGGCGGCGGCGCGCCGGATGCGGTCGGCGAGGGCGCCGCTCGCTTGGGCGTCGCCCGGTGCACCGGCCCAGTCTTCGGGGGCGGCGTACACCGAGGTGGGGACGGACAGCGCCCGTAGGTAGCTGAACATCGGGCGGACCGCGTGCTCCAAGGCGAGCGAGTGCCGGGCCGAGCCGCCGGTGGCGGCGAGCAGCACCGGCCGCCCCACCAATGCGGAGTCGTCGAGAACGTCGAAGAACGACTTGAACAGCCCGCTGTACGAGGCGTTGAAGATCGGCGTCACGACGATCAGCCCGTCGGCATTGGTCACCGCGTCGATCGCCTGCCGCAGCGCGGCGGAGGGGAAGCCGGTCAGCAGGTTGTTCATGATGTCGTGGGCGTGGTCGCGAACCTCCACGAAGTTCGTGTCGACGCTGACGCCGAGCCGTTCCAGCTCGCCGCGCGTGGCGGCGGCGAGCCGGTCGGCGAGCAGCCGGGTCGACGAGGGCTGGCTCAGCCCCGCCGACACGACCGCGAGAGTGCGCTGCTTCACTGTCCGTCCTTTCCGGCGGGCACGGCCTCCACAGTGGAGTTCTTCGCGGCGGCCGCCTCGACCAGCGACGCGTGCGTCGGAGCATCGGGTACGCCGGGCTTCCGAATCGCGGCGAACTCCTTGCGCAGCACCGGGACGACCTCCTCGCCGAGCATGTCGAGCTGCTCCAGCACGGTCTTCAGCGGCAGGCCGGCGTGGTCCACGAGGAACAGCTGGCGCTGGTAGTCGCCGACGTACTCGCGGAAGCCCAGCGTACGGTCGATGACCTGCTGCGGGCTGCCGACGGTCAGCGGCGTTTCGGCGGAGAACTCCTCCAGCGACGGGCCGTGGCCGTAGACCGGCGCGTTGTCGAAGTAGGGCCGGAACTCCTTGACCGCGTCCTGCGAGTTCTTGCGCATGAAGACCTGCCCGCCGAGGCCGACGATGGCCTGGTCGGCCGAGCCGTGGCCGTAGTGCTCGAAGCGCTGCCGGTACAGCCCGACCATGCGCTGCGTGTGCTCCTTCGGCCAGAAGATGTGGTTGGCGAAGAACCCGTCGCCGTAGTACGCGGCCTGCTCGGCGATCTCCGGGCTCCGGATCGAGCCGTGCCACACGAACGGCGGTACGCCGTCCAGCGGCGCCGGCGTCGAGGTGAACGCCTGCAACGGCGTGCGGAACTTGCCCTTCCAATCGACGACGTCTTCCCGCCACAACCGGTGCAGCAGCGAGTAGTTCTCGATGGCGAGCGCGATGCCGTTGCGGATGTCCTGGCCGAACCACGGATACACCGGGCCGGTGTTGCCCCGGCCGAGCATCAGGTCGACACGACCGTCCGCGAGGTGCTGGAGCATCGCGTAGTCCTCGGCGATCTTCACCGGGTCGTTCGTGGTGATCAGCGTCGTCGCCGTCGAGAGCAGCAGCTTCGAAGTCTTCGCGGCGATCCAGCCGAGCATCGTCGTCGGCGACGACGGAACGAACGGCGGGTTGTGGTGCTCACCGGTGGCGAAGACGTCGAGCCCGACCTCCTCGGCCTTGAGCGCGATGGTGGTCATCGCCTTGATGCGCTCGTGCTCGCTCGGCGCGGTGCCGTTTGTGGGGTCCGGCGTCACGTCGCCGACGGTGAAGATCCCGAACTGCATCCCCATGGCCTTCTCCTCAGTCGTTGTCACGCTGAAGCCAACAGTAATTGACGGTTCAACTATTCCATCGCGTGGGGTGTCACGACCGCGTCTCCCAACCTACGGCACGAGAGCGCTTGCGTTTCGTGGTTAAAGGCATTAACCTTTTGGCTACAGGGGCTAACGAGCTCCGAAGGCTAGGGGAGGAACATCATGACCGAGTTTCTGGATGTCACGGGCGGCCGGATCGCGTACGACGTCGTCGGTGAGGGACCGCTGGTAGTGCTCGCCCACGGCCTGGGCGACAACCGGGAGGCCTTCCGCTTCCTCGTGCCGATCCTGGTCGACGCCGGCTACCGGGTGGTCAACGCCGACCTGCGGGGGCACGGCGAGTCGAGCACCGGCTGGGCCTCCTACTCGCGCATGGACACGGCGCAGGACTTCATCGCGCTGCTGCGCCACCTCGGCGAGCCGGCGATCTTCATCGGGCACTCCTTCGCCGGTGCTGTGGCCAACATCATCGCCGCGGACGCCCCGGAACTGGTGCGGGCCATCGTCGAGATCGACCCGGGGACACGCAAGCCGACCATGAAGTTCGGCGACCTCAACGGCCGATTCATGAAGGGCATCTCGCTCATCCTGCTGTCGATGACGTTCAAGAGCACCGGGTTGTGGAAGAGCTACCTGCGGCACGCGTACCCGGGCACCACCGGGGCCGCGTTCGAGGAGCAGCTCGCGAAGTTGGAGCGCAACCTCAAGGAGCCGGGCCGGATGACGGCCGCCGCCAAGATGGGCTTCGCGTCCGCGGCCGACGCCGGGGCCAAACTGCCGCACATCCAGCGGCCGGCGCTGGTCGTCATGGGCACGCTCGACCCCGACTTCCCGAACCCGGCGGCCGAGGCCGCGGGCATCGTCGCCGAGATGCCCGCCGGACTGGGCTCGGTCGAGCTCATCGAGGGCGCCGGGCACTACCCGCACACGCAGATGCCGGAGCGGGTGGCCGAGGTGATCCTCGCCTTCCTCGGCAAGTACGCCGATGCCTAGGGCCGGCCTGACGCCCAGCGCGATCGTGGAACTCGCGCTGGGCGTTGTCGACGAGGACGGACTGCCCGCACTCACCCTGACAGCGGTCGCGAAACGGGCCGGAGTCGCGGTCCCGGCGCTCTACAAGCACATCCGGAACCTCGACGAGCTGGTTCACCTGCTCCGCGTACGCATCATCGAGGACCTGACCGAACTGCTGACCACTGATTGCGTCGGCCGGTCGGGGCCGGACGCGTTGCGAGCGCTGGCCGACACCTTCCGGGCGTACGCCGTCGCCAACCCCCACCGGTATGCCTTGACGGTGCAGGCCGCCCCGCCGAACACGCGGGAAGCCGAGGCGGCAGTACGCATGTTGACGGTCTTTCTCGCAGTGCTCCGCGGTTTCGGGCTCGACGGGCCGAACGCGATCCACGCCGCGCGGGCATTGCGGGCCGCCTGCCACGGGTTCGCCGCGATCCAGGCGGCCGGCGGCTTCGGGCTCGCCGAGGACGTCGACGTCAGCTACGACCTCCTGGTCCGCATGGTGATCCAGGGCTTGCCGCTGGCCCGTGAGCTGCCGACGGGGTGAGGGCGGTCACGGGCGCCCCCACAGCCTTGATCCAGGGGTGCATGATCTGTTCATGCCCCGGTTGCTGGAACGCCCCCGCGTCGTTCACCGGGCTGCCCCCGCCGCCACGCGGCCGCACCCCATCCGGGAACTGATCCTCGTGACGGTGCTGTTCTTGGCGTACAAGGCTGGGCGGCTCGTCGCGAGCGGTCACGTCGACGAGGCGTACGCGAACGCCGGGCGGATCTGGAACGCCGAACGCTGGCTGCGGCTGCCGTCCGAACTCTCCGTCCAGGCGGCGATGCTGCACAACACGACGTTCGTGCAGCTGGTCAACACCTACTACGCGTGGGTGCACTTCCCGGCGACGGCGGCCTTCCTGCTCTGGACCTACCTGCGCCGACCGGCGTACTACCTCTGGGTCAGACGGGTGCTGACCGGGCTCACCGCGGCGGCGCTCGCCGTCCACGTGCTCTTCCCACTCGCGCCACCGCGCCTGGTCGGCGCCTTCGGCCTCATCGACACCGCGGCGATCTACGGGCCGTCGGTCTACTCGGAGCCCGACACCGACACCCTCGCCAACCAGTACGCCGCCATGCCGTCGCTCCACATCGGCTGGGCGGTCGTCGTGGCGCTCGGGTTGATCGTCATGACCCGATCCCGCTGGCGTTGGCTCTGGCTGGCCCATCCGATCGCCACCACGCTCGTGGTCGTGGCGACCGCCAACCACTACTGGCTGGACGGGATCGTCGTCTGCGCCTTCCTGGCGCTGATGCTGCTGATCATCCGCCGTCCCGGGGCTGACCTCACCGCTGCTCCCTCGACCGCGCCGCTGGCCGCGGCGATCGTGCCTGCGGCGATCGTGCCTGCGCAGATCACCGGAGCGGCCCGCGATGCCGTTGGAATACCGCTGGACGCTGCGGGAACGGCGCTGGACGCTGCGGCGACGGCGCTGGACGCTGCGGGAACGGCGCTGGACGCTGCGGCGACGGCGCTGGATCAGGGATCCAGGTCGAATCTTGCGGCAAGATCCGGCCGAGAACCCTGATCCAGCGCCGTTCCGGCAGCTGCCCCAGAGCCGTTCCGGCGATGGCCGCGATTGTCGCGGCTCCGACAGCGCCGCAAGGCGGCGTGCGCCAGAGCGGGGTCAGCGCTTCTGGAAGGTGGTCGCGACGAGCAGCGCGATGACGGCGAACCCGGTCGAGACCCCGAACGCCGTGGTCATCCCGTGGATCGTGGCGTCGATCGCCGAGGACCCGCCGGAGGCGGCCTGCCGTGCGGCGGTTCCGAACACCGTGACCAGCACCGCGATACCCAGCGAAGCACCGGTCTGCTGCATCGTCTGCATCGCGCCGCCGGCCGCTCCGGCATCCTGCGGCGGGACCGTCGCCATGATCGTCGGCGTCAACGGGACGAACCCGATGCCGATCCCGAGGCCCATGAGGAGCATCGGCCCGAACACTCCCGGGAAGTACGCGGTGTCCGGGGTGAGCCGGGTCAGCCACAACAGCCCGAGGATCATCAGCGGGATGCCCGTGAACGCCATCCGCCGCATCCCGAACTTCGGCAGCAGCCGGGGTAGCGCACGGGTGAAGACGAACATCGCACCCGCCATCGGCAGGAACGCGAGCCCCGTACGCAGCGCGTCGAATCCGCGTACGTCCTGCAGGAACTGCGTCAGGAAGAAGAACATCGACATCATCGCGGCCGGGCCGATCAGGAACACCGCGTACGCCGAAGCCCGGTTGCGGTCGGCGAACAGCCGCAGCGGCAGCATCGGCTGACGGGTGCGGACCTCGATCGCGAGGAACCCCGCCACGAGCAGTACGCCGGAACCGAGCAGGATCGCGGTCCACGGGTCGGACCAGCCTCTTTCGGCGGCCCGAGTGAAGCCGGCGACCAGCGCCGCCACTCCACCGGTCGCGGTTAGGGCGCCTGGGATGTCGAGCCGCGCAGGATGCCGTTCGGGTTCCCGGACGTACCGAGGTGCGAGCAGGACGGCGGCGATGCCGAACGGCACGTTGACGAAGAGCACCCAGCGCCAGGAGGCGGCCTGGGTGAGGATGCCGCCGAGGATCAGCCCGATCGCGAAGCCGGCGCTGGCGATGCCCGAAAGCAGCGACAGGGCTCGGATGCGCGCCCGGGTCTCGGTGAACGTGGTGGTGACCAGGGCGACCGTGCTGGGACCGGCCAGCGCCGCGCCGACTCCTTGAGCCAGCCGGGCGGCGATGAGCCAGCCGGCTGACGGGGCGAAGCCGCCGAGCAGCGACGCGACGGTGAACAGGGCGACGCCGGCGACGAACGCCCGGCGGCGGCCGAAGATGTCGCCGATCCGGCCGCCGAGCAGCAGCAGGCCGCCGAAGGTCAGCGAGTACGCCGTCATCACCCAGGACAGTCCGGCGGCCGAGAAGCCGAGGTCGGACTGAATGCGGGGGAGCGCGACGTTCATGACGGTCGCGTCCAGGATCAGCATCAGCTGGCAGCTGAGCACGATCGCGAGGGCGAGCCCTGGGCGGTGCGGGCGCAGCTCGCGGGTCGGCGTACCCGTCCTGGGCAGCGCACGAGTGGGCAGGGTCTGCTGAGACATGAGGAACTCCTCGAAGAACGCAGAAACGGAGACTATCTCCGGTTACGTTCGTGAGTTAGCATATGGAGGAGTCCTCCGGTTCGCAAGTCTATCCGGAGAATCTATCCGGATAAAGGGAGTGGGCCTTGCGGGCGGACGCGCGGCGTAATCAGGAGCGGCTGATCTCGGCGGCCCGGGACGCCTTCACCGAGCACGGCGAGAAGGCGTCGCTCGACGACATCGTCAAGCGCGCCGGCGTCGGTCCGGGCACGCTCTATCGCCACTTCCCGAACCGGGAGGCCCTGCTCGGCGCGGTCTACCAGGAGGGCGTCGAGGGCCTGGCCGCCCAGGCCAAGGAGTTCGCCGCGACGCTCGAACCCATGGCAGCGCTCATCGCCTTCCTGCGGGTCCAAGTGGATTACGCCAAGAGCAAGCGAGGTCTCGGGGTGGCGGTGAAGGCGACGCTGGACAGCGACGGCGAAGTCTTGACGTTCTGCCGGGACACGCTCCGTGGTGCGCTCGGCGACCTGCTCGACGCGGCGCAGCGGACCGGTGAGGTACGCGAAGACGTCGACCCGGCGGTGTTGCTGCGACTGGTGCACGGCGTCGCGATGGGCAGTGAGAATGCGCCCGAGCTGTCCGAGCCGATGCTCCAAGTGGTGGTCGACGGGCTACGCCCCCGGTAGTCCCAGGACGTCGGCCAGGTCGAACTTCACCGGCTCGTCGAGCTGTGCGTACGTGCAGGATCGGGGTTCCCGATCGGGCCGCCACCGCACGAACTGCGCCGTATGCCGGAAGCGCGGCCCTTCCATGTGGTCGTAGCGAACCTCCACCACGCGTTCGGGGCGCAACGGGGTGAAGGAGAGGTCCTTGCCGGCGTTCCAGCGGCTGAACTCCGACCCCCGCGGCGTACGCGCGCCTTCGGGCACGAGCCGGGCCCAGTTCCACGGATGCTCGTCGAAGGTCGTGACGAGCGGCTGCAGTTCCTCGAACAGCGCGATGCGCCTGGCCATCGGGAAGGCGCCGATCACCCCGACGCTGGCCAGCTCGCCCTCGTCGGTGTAGAGCCCGAGTAGAAGCGAGCCGATCCGATCGGGACCACTGGCGTGCAGCCGGTATCCGGCCACCACGCAGTCGGCGGTGCGCTCATGCTTGATCTTGAACATCGTGCGCTTGTCCGGCTCGTAGAGCCCGTCGAGCGGCTTGGCGATGAGTCCGTCGAGACCGGCCCCTTCGAACTGATGGAACCACTCCTGGGCCAGTACGCGGTCGGTCGTCGCCGGGGTCAGGTGGATCGGCGGCCGGGCGCTCGACAAGGACTGCTCCAACAATCCCCGGCGCTGCTCGAACGGCAGCCGGGTGCAGTCCTGGTCGTCCAATGCGAGCAGGTCGAAGGCGACGAACGACGCCGGAGTCTGCCCCGCGAGCAGCTTGACCCGGCTGGCGGCCGGATGGAGCCGCAGCTGCAGCGCCTCGAAGTCGAGCCGGTCGCCGGAGATCAGGATGATCTCGCCGTCCACCACACAGCGCGGGGGCAGGTTCTCCTTGACCGCCTCGACGAGCTCCGGGAAGTACCGCGTCATCGGCCGCTCGTTGCGGCTGCCGATCTCGACCTCGTCGCCGTCACGGAAGACGATCGACCGGAAGCCGTCCCACTTGGGCTCGAAGCTCATCGCGCCCTCCGGGATGCCCTTCACGGGCTTGGCGAGCATCGGCGACACCGGCGGCGGAACGGGCAGCTGCATACCCGCATTCTGCCCCGAACGGCGACCGGCGCGAGGACGAACGCATCCTCGCGCCGGTGCGGAGATCACCGCAGTTCGGCGGGCAGTTCGCCGGGCGCGAGCACGCCGAGCCGGTTGGTCGACCGGGTCAGGGCGACATAGAGGTCGCTGAGCCCGCGCGGCGATTCGGCGACGAGGCCGCCGGGGTCCGCGACGATCACGGTGTCGAACTCCAGGCCCTTGGCCTGCCGCACGGACAGCACCACGACGTCGGCGTCCAGATCGGACTCGTCGCCGACGGCCACGCCCGGCACCGCTTCGGCGATCGCGCCGCCCCAGCGGGACAGCCTCGTCGCCGGGACGAGTACGCCGACCCGCCCGCCGTCGACGAGTTTGGCCTCGGTCGCCACCGCCCGGGTGAGCTCGCCCACCAAGGCGTCATCGTCCACAGTGGCCAGCCAGGGCTGCTCGCCGCTGTCGCGGACGGAGCGGGGGATCGGCATACCCGGGTCGATGGCGGCGAGCACCTGACCGGCCAGCGTCATGATCTCCGACGGCGTCCGATAGTTCACCGTCAACTCCGTGAGCCGCCAGCGGTCGGCCACGTACGCGCCCAGCACGTCCTGCCACGAGGTGGCCCCACCGACCACGCCGGTCTGGGCGACGTCGCCGACGACGGTCATCGACCGGCTCGGGCAGCGGCGCATGAGCAGCCGCCACGCCATCGGCGACAGCTCTTGTGCCTCATCCACGATGATGTGCCCGTACGCCCAGGTGCGATCCGCGGCGGCGCGCTCGGCCGCCGTACGTCGATCGATCTCCTCCTGCCGTTCGCCGAGGCGGGACGCGTCGAGAAGATCCGCCGCAGTGAGCAGTTCCGGATCGATCTCGTCTTCGAGGTCGATGGAGCGGGACCCGTGCAGGATCTGCAACGCCCCCGCGGCGTACGCGTCGAGCTGCCGTCGCGTCCGCTCGGCGAGCGCCCGGGCGTCCCGGTCGTCCTCACCGAGCAGATCGGCGGCCTCGTCCAGCAAGGGAACGTCGGCCGGAGTCCACGCGTCGCCCTGGGAGCGGTGAAGCTTCGCCCGATCCTCCACCGGCAAGTCGGCAGCGGCCGTCGCGAGTCGTTCCGACGAGCCGAGCAGGTCGGCGAGCAGACGTTGCGGGCTCAGGATCGGCCAGCACCAGTCGAGGGCCGCCTGCACGCCGGGTTCCTCCCGCAGCTCCCGGCGGAACTCGGCCAGATCGGCTTCGTCCAGCAGGAACGGGTCACCGGGGGCGTCGTTGCCGCCGAGCGGATCGTCGGCGAACGGGTCGCTGCCGATCTCCTCGGCGAGCTGCATCGACAACGCGTGGATGACCTCGGTGTCGAAGGTGTCCCGGGCCAGGTTGTGCGGTTTGCCGGTGGCTCGGGCGGCGGCCCGCGCGTCCTCGGCGACCGCCCGGTCCAGGCGCAGCACCGTGCGCCGCAGCGAGTCCTGGTCGATCACGATCTCCAGGTAGTCGTCGGGCACCCGCTGCCGATCCCGGACGGCCTGGGCCAGCACCTCGGTCAGCTGCAACCGGCCCTTGACCTCGGCCACCGCGTCCGGCTCCTCGTGTCCGGCGTGGACACCGGGGAACAGGTCGGCCTGCGTACGCAGCAAGACACCGGTCTCCGCGAGCGACGGCAGCACGTGCGCGATGTACCGCAAGAACGTCGCGTTCGGCCCGACGACGAGCACGCCGCGGCTCGACAGCTCCCGGCGGTGCGTGTAGAGCAGGTACGCCGCGCGGTGCAGCGCGACGGCGGTCTTCCCCGTGCCGGGACCGCCCTGGACGACGAGCACGCCGTTCAGATCGGCCCGGATGATGCGGTCCTGCTCGGCCTGGATCGTCTCGACGATGTCCCGCATCCGCCCGGTACGCTTCGCGCCCAGCGCGGCCAGGAGCACCGCCTCGCCGGTGAGCGACTCGTGCGGGTGCGGATCGTTGCTGGTGGCCTCGGCCAGGTCCAGCACCTCGTCGTCGACGGCGATGACGTCCCGCTCGTGCGTCCGGATGTGCCGGCGACGGCGTACGCCGTCCGGGGCGGCCGCCGTGGCCAGGTAGAACGGCCGGGCCGCCGGGGCGCGCCAGTCCAGCAGCAGCGGCTCGTAGTCGTGCTCCTCGTCGAAGATCCCGATGCGGCCGATGTGCCGGGTGGTCGCGGCTGATTCGGGGTCGGCCGTCGGTTCGAGGTCCAGGCGGCCGAACACGAGTCCACTCTCGACAGCGGCGTACTGGGCCTGCTGGTCGGTGTGCATCAGCACCGTGCTCTCGCGTTGCGAGCGCTCCTGCTGCGTACCGCCGGTCTGCCGGAGGGCCACCGCCAGCCGCTCGGCGGCTTCTTCGCGGAGCCGATCGAGATGGCCGTAGAGCATCGTGACGACCGCCTGCTCCTCGGCGACCGGGTCCGTCTCCGGGGTGAACTCTCGTGGGGCGGCGGCTTTTTCGTGCGATGGGCTTGACAAGTGGCGCTCCCGTGGCTCTAATGGCATAGGCGGCGTTGACAGATGCCTTGCTTTGCTATGCCGTGACACTGTGAATCAGCCTCAAGCTGTAGAGCGTAGCGATCCGCCGCCCGGCTCAGCAACTCATCCCCGCAAGTGCTCGACGATTCTTCGAAGCTGCTCGGTGTAAGCCGTCAGGAATTCGGGCGTGTCGGCCCGCAACCCGGTCAGCTGCTGGGTGATCTGCGGCAGCAAGACCGGTGCCATCGTCGCGGAGAACATGACGAGCAACACGTACGCCGGATCGAGGTCGGCCGCGATTTCACCATCGCGCTGCCGTCGCCGGACGTCCTCCACGATCGCCTCGAAATAGGGATCGCCGGAGCCCTCGGCCGAGTCGCGCGCGGGCTCGTCGCCATCGCCGGTGAGCCCCTGCCAGGCGAGCAGCCGGGTCCAAGCCCGGTTCTCCATGCCCATCCGGAGGAAGTTGCCGACCACCTCGTGGATCGGCATACCGGGTTGATTGCTCGGGCCCGACAACTCCGGCCAGCGCCCGACGACCGCCTGGTAAAGGCCCGCCTTCCCGTCGAAGTAGTACGAGATGAGCTGCTGGTTCACCCCGGCCCGGCTCGCGATGGCGCTGATGCGCGCGCCGGCGTACCCGTGCTCGCCGAACTCGGTCAGCGCGGCGTCGAGGATGCGCTCCCGAGTGCGCTCGGGGTCGCGCTTGCGGTCTTCGGCCCGGGGTGAGCGGCGTGGCTGACTCATGCGTCGAGGGTAGCGGATGTGACTGTGTCAGCTGGTGATATGAGCTAATCAAACAAATACTTGAAACTTCCATGCGGACGGATAATACTGACGGCATGACGAAGACGGTGATGATCATCGGCGGCGGCATCGGCGGGCTGGCCCTGGCGCACGGTTTGCGGCAGGCGGGCATCGAGGTCGCGGTCTACGAGCGGTCCCACGCCCGCACCGAATGGCTGCAGGGATACCGCATCCACATCAACCCGCACGGCTCGCGGGCGCTCCGGGCGTGCTTGGAACCGGCCGCGTGGCAGGCGTTCCTCGACACCGTCTCGACCGGCGACGGCGGGTTCGGCTTCACCACCGAGGGATTCGAGGACCTCCTGCGGATCACCCACGATGACATCGCGGTGTCGCCCGACCCGGCCGAGCAGCATTACGGGGTCAGCCGGATCTCACTGCGCCAGGTTCTGCTCTCCGGGCTGGACGACGTGCTGCACCTCGGCAAGACGTTCACCCGCTACGAGACGACCGCCGACGGGCGGGTCAGGGCGTACTTCGAGGACGGGGCGAGCGCCACGGCCGACCTGCTCGTGGGGGCCGACGGCGCGAACTCACGCGTACGCGGTCAGCTGCTGCCGCACGCCACCCGGATCGACACCGGCGTGACCGCCGTCGCGGGCAAGCATCGGCTGACCGAGTCGGCATTGGCGCGCTTGCCGAAGCGGCTGACCCGGGACGCCAACCTGGTGATCCCGGCCGGACGGGGCAACCTGTTCACCGCCGTCTGGCGGCACGATCGCAAGACCGTCGCGCCGGACGGCAGCCTCCCGACGGGATTCCTGCTCGACAACACCGCCGACTACACCTTCTGGGCGTACGCCGACGCCGCCGACCAATTTCCGTCGGATGTGGACGGTTACGACGGCGCGGCGCTGATGAGCCTGATCCTCGACCGGACCCGGGACTGGTCGCCGGAGTTGCGGCAGCTCATCGGCGGCTCCGATGCCGACACGGTGAACCTCGTCCGCATCCGGTCGGCGTCGCCGGTGGAACCGTGGCCGACCGGGCCGGTGACGTTGCTCGGCGACTCGATCCACAACATGACGCCGATGGCCGGGATCGGCGCGAACACCGCATTGCGCGACGCCGACCTGCTCCGGCGGCAGCTGATCGCCGTCCGGGATGGACAGACTTCGCAGGCGGCCGCCGTCGCCGAATACGAACGCCAGATGCGGGAGTACGGGTTCGCAGCGGTGAAGCAGTCGCTGCGTAATGCCCGGCAAGCAGCTTCGGCGAACCGGTTCGGGCGCACGATGTTCCGCGCCGTCCTCCGCACGATGAGCGCGGTGCCGCCGTTGAAGCGCCGGTTCGCCCGCGCCTTCGGGAGCTGAAACAAGGTGATGGCAAAGTGATGGCCCGACCGGAACCGGCCGGGCCATCACTATCTGGCGTGTGTTACGACAGGGTGATCGCCGTGTCGTCGATGACGAACGACGTCTGCAACGAGGCGTCCTCGGTGCCGGTGAACTTCAGGGTCGCGGTGCCTCCTGCGTACGCGGAGATGTCGATCGTGCGCAGGGTGTAGCCGCTGGCCTTGTTGAGGTTCGAGTAGGTGGCCACGCTGGCGCCGTTGACGGTGACCGTGAGCTTGTCGTACTGCACGGTCGTGGTCGTCTCCGACGTGTCGATGTGCAGCCAGTAGGTCAGCGTCGCGTGGCAGCCGGCCGGGATGGTGACGGCCTGCTGCAACGTGTCGGTGTGCGTGGTCCCGTAGCCGTCCAGCCAGGCCTTCCACGAGCCGCTGTGCGCGGCCTCGCTCGCGCTGCTGTCGACGACGCCGGAGGTGGCGGTCCACGGCGAGGCCGAGCCGGTCTCGAAGCCCGGGTTGCCGAGCTTCTGGCCGGAGCAGGTGCCGCTGGTCGGGGTCGGCGACGGAGAGCCGCCGGTGGCCGTGGGGGTCGGCGACGGGGAGCCGCCGGTGCAGGTCGGGTCGCCCGACTGGGCCGGCACGCTCACTGCGTCCCACGCCGCCTTGGTCTTGTTGAACAGACCGCAGGTCGCGTCCAGCGCCTTGGCCGCGGTCAGCGTCCAGGTGCGGTACTTCAGGTAAGAGCTGGTGGACGTCTTCATCAGCATCGCGTTGTACATGATCTTCGTCGCGGTCTGGATGCCGACGCCGACCAGGCCGGACGAGCCGTTGCACGTGGTGCTGGTGGGCTGGCCGTTGGTCGGGTTGGTGCCCTCGGCGAGCAGGTAGAACCAGTGGTTGCCGGGGCCGGCCGCCGCGTGCACCTCCTCGCCCGGGATGCTGCTGGAGTAGCAGTTGTCGTCACCGGCGAGCGAGGGGTTGTACATGTACCGGATCGGGCCGCTGCCGACCAGGTTGATCTCCTCGCCGACCTGGTAGTCCCGCGGGTCGTTCGGGTTGTTGGCATACGCCTCGGTCGCCGCGCCGAACACGTCGGCGACGAACTCCTGGGTGTTGCCGTTGGAGATGCCACCGGGGGTGGTGTCGTCGATGCCGTGACCCAGCTCGTGGCCCACGACGTCAGCCGAGCTGATCCACTGACCGGCGGTGTTCTTGCCGATCTGGACCTGGGTGCCGTCGTAGTACGCGTTCTGGTCGTTGAGGCCGACGCGGATGGGCCAGGCGCCGCCCGAGCCGTTGAAGCCGTTGCGGCCGAGCCAGTTGCTCAGCATGGCCTTCTCCTGCTGCGCGACGTAGAGAGCGTCCACGCAGCCGGTCTCCTTGTTGGTGCCGGTTCCGTTGCCCCAGACGTCGTCCGAACCGCTGAACGTCGTGTTGTTCGCGGCGTCCTGGCACTTCAGAGTCGTCATACCCGGGTCGGTCATCGAGTAGGTGCTGCCGGACAGCGTGGTGCTGATCGTCACCGAGCCGTTGATCCAGCCGGTCCCGGTGCCCTCCATGACCCGCTCGCGGGTCTTCAGGACCGCGCCGGTGAGCGCGTCGACGTCGATCGTGAGCCGGCTGACGCCCTCGGCGCTCGTGCCGCGGACGGTCGACTCGTACGCCAGTCGCGGCGCGCCGTCCAGCGCGTAGACCACCAGGTCGGTGGACTCGACGCCGGAGACCGTCTTGAGCTGGCCCTTGGCGACCTTCTCAGCCTGCGCCTTGGTCAGCTTCGGGCTGGTCGACAGGCCTTCGATGGTCTGCTCCTGAGCCGACGAGGTCGCCGTGACCTGGCCGCTCGAATTGGTCACGATGACGAAGTCGCCACCGAGGACGCGCAGGTCCCGGTAGGTCCGCTCGTAGGGGACGAACTGCAGTCCGGCCGACGAGATGACCGAGCGCTGGACGAACTTGTCCTCGCTGCCCGCATGCAGGAAGGCCGGCTTGCCGGCCACGAGGTTCGCCGCCGAGTTGGCGGCCAAGGTGGAGGCGGCGGCCGGGGTTACGGGCGCCGGTGCTGCGGCCGGACTGACGGCGGTCGCGGCTGTCGCCGCCACCACCATGCCTCCGACCGCGATCGCCGCGCTTATGGCGAGGCGTTGGGTGTTCTTCACGGATTCCCTCTCGATAGCGTCGGGGTGGGGGTCGACATCCGTTCGGCCGATGTCGTGTCCACCGATCGCCAACAAATGGCAGATTCCTATCAATGAATCTGAGGTGGCGTCAAGAGGGTGGTCAGAAAGTTTCGATCAGGCGTCGATCAGATGTCGTCGAGCTACCTGGGGAAGCCGGATCAGATGACAGGATTGTCATCTGGCGCACCCGTGACGCGGCCGTGACGCGGGTGTCTTGACCAAGTTAAATATCGGACTTAATCTCTGGATCACCGGGTACGGCGAAGCTGAGGTGAACGGGATGGCCGAGTTACCGCACCAAAGACAGCTACCGCACGAGAGACGGCCGACCACCGGGGGCGTCACCTACCGCGAGGCGGACACCGGATACTTCGCCCAGCGCGCGTTGCGCCGGCACGCCGGAGTCTGGTCGCTGTGGGCGCTCGGCGTCGCCGCCGTCATCTCCGGGGAGTTCTCGGGCTGGAACCTCGGTCTCGACGCGGGCGGCTTCGGCGGTCTCCTCGTCGCCACCGTGGTCATCGCGGTGATGTACTTCGGCCTCTGCTTCAGCATCGCGGAGATGTCTCCGGCGCTGCCGCACGCTGGTGGGGCGTACTCGTTCGCCAGGTCGGCGATGGGTCCGTGGGGCGGTTTCGTCACCGGGGTCGCCGAGAGCATCGAGTACATCGTGACGCCGGCCGTAGTGGTCACCTTCATCGGCAGCTACCTTCAGTCCATTGTGGACGACCTGGCTGGGGTCAGCATCCCGCAGCCCGTCTGGTGGCTGCTCTGCTACGCCGTTTTCCTGCTGCTCAACCTGGCCGGCATCGAGATGACGATGCGGTTCACCGTGGTGATCTGCGTACTGGCGCTGGCGATCCTGGCGGTGTTCTTCGTCGCCGCGATCCCGCACCTCGACTTCTCGGCCAACGCCCTGAACATCGCGCCCGACTCCGGCAACTCCAGCTGGTTCCCGTTCGGCGGGCTCGGCGGCGTGTTCCTCGCGCTGCCCTTCGCGATCTGGTTCTTCCTCGCGATCGAGGAGCTGCCGCTCGCCGCCGAGGAGTCGCACGACCCGCGCCGGGACATCCCACGGGGCACCGTCTACGGGTTGCTCACGCTGCTGGTCGCGGCTTTCGGCGTACTGTTCCTCAACACGGGGATCAAGCCCGGGGCGGAAGGTCTGCGCGACTCCGGCGAACCGCTGCTCGACGGGTTCAAGACCATCTTCGGCGAGGGCACTTCGGCCTCACTGCTCGGCCTGGTCGCGGTGGCCGGTCTGGTCGCCAGCTTCCACACGATCATCTACGCGTACGGGCGCAACGTGTACTCACTCTCGCGCGCCGGGTACTATCCGCACGTCCTGTCGCTCACGCACGGCAAGCGCAAGACGCCTTGGGTCGCGCTCCTCGGCGGGGGAATCCTCGGGTACGCCTTGGCGCTGCTGCTCTATCTCGCGACCGAGCACAAGTGGCTGGGCGGCAACGTGAGCGCCGCCCTGCTGTCGATGGCGGTGTTCGGCGGGGTGATCTCGTACTTCATGCAAATGCTGTCGTTCGTGCTGTTGCGCCGCCGCTTGCCGAACATCGAGCGGCCCTATCGCAGTCCACTCGGGATCGCGGGCGCCGTCGTCGCGGGCGTCATCGCGCTCATCTCGCTGGCAGCGCTGTTCGTCCGGGACGACTACCGGCCCGGCGTGGTCGGCGTGGCGCTCTGGTTCGTCGCCGCGATCGCGTACTTCGCCGTCGCGGGGCGCCACAAGCTCATTCTCAGCCCCGAAGAGGAGTTCGCGATGACGCGGGGCGAACACGGGCACCCCGAGCGTGAGGGCTACGGCCAGACGCACATCAGCGACGTGGCGGCCGGGTGAGGCATCCGGAGCAACCCTGAGGTCGCGAATGGGGGCCTAGCCAGGGCCGAACCCCGATGTCTTCCGCCGCCGTGGGCGAGATGCTGGTGATACCACGAGAACAAGGGGGAATCACCATGGAGACGGTCCACGCGTCCATGCGCACAGAGGGCCTCATCCGGCCGCGCGAAGGCCGCGTCCTCGGCGGCGTCTGCGCCGGTCTCGGCCGCCGGTTCGGCCTCGACCCGTGGCCCGCGCGCCTGCTGTTCGCGCTGATCCTGCTGGTCATCCCGGGCAGCCAGATCCTGATCTACCCGATCCTGTGGATCCTGATGCCGTCGGAGGAGACCGCGCCGGTGACGGTCACGCCGGCCGCCGCCCCGATGCCTCCGGCGGTCTGAGAAGTCCGGAAGTTCAAGAACTCAGCGGCGGCGGCCACCGACGGTCGCCGCCGAACACCCCGGCCGGGTCGCATGAGGTGACTCCCGGGTTGCTCCCAGTGAGCCGCAACAGACACTTAACAGTGCTAGATATGTCGATCCCTCGACTTTCGCCCTACGCTCCTCTTCATCGATGGACGTGGCTCCACCCACCCCGTGGAGCCACTGGGGAGGAAGAGGGACGGTACCCTGAACATCTACACCGGAGACCTCTCCGACGACCTGCTCGGCTGGGCGACCTTCCCGACCAGCAGCATCGGCACCTACGACGGGGTGGTCATCCTCGACGAGTCCCTGCCGGGCGGCAGCGCCACCAACTACAACCTCGGCGACACCGCGACGCACGAGATCGGCCACTGGCTGAACCTCTACCACACGTTCCAGGGCGGTTGCAGCACCACCGGGGACAGCGTCTCGGACACGCCGCGGGAGAAGTCGGCGGCGTACGCCTGCCCGACCGGGCGGGACACGTGCTCGCAGACGGGCGTCGACCCCATCCACAATTTCATGGACTACACCTACGATTCATGCATGTACGAGTTCACGGCCGGGCAGGCGACTCGCATGCTGAACGCCTGGAACGCGTACCGCGCGTGATGTGACACCCCTCGCTCAAGCGCCGGCCCCGGCCCGCACCGCCGGGGTCGGCCCCTCCAAGCGGAACCTCTTTACGGGCACCCGGGATAAGGAACGTCGCCGAGGTCGGCGAACGAGCCGAGCAGATCCTGCCGGGCGACGCCCACCCCGTCCAGGTACGCCACCGTGAACCGCACCGGAAGCGGTGCGGGGCAGTCGACCAGCACGTCGAAGGTCGCGGTCAACCAGGTCGTCGCACCCGGGCCGAGGTGCAGTTCGATGGTGCTGTCCGGCGCGGAGAGCTGCCCGCACGCGCCCCACGTGCCACCGACCTGGCGCAGCCCGCCGAGCGGCAGATCGACCTGAACTCCCTGGAGCGCGGCCTCGCCACTCGGATTGCGCACCTGTACGCCCAATTGCAACCGAGTGCCCTGCTGGGCCGAGCACCGGGCGCCGGTCGGCTCCAACGGCCCGTTGGCCGCAGCGCTGACCGACGGCTTCGGCTCCGGAGTCGACGGCCGATTGTGCAGCTGATAGCCCAGGCCGATGCCGAGGGCGAACGCCAGCACGGCGACAACGGCCGCCACCCCGGGCTTTCGCCGGGACGGCGGCCGTTCGAGATCGATGACGTCGGGGTCGCCCACGATCGTCAATGGTACTGGTGCACCACCGCGTGGCCCTTGCCGCGGGAGATCATCCAGCGGTTCACCGGCGTCGTCACGATGAACGCGACCAGGAGCGAGAACGCGAGCGCACCCCAGAACAGTCCGCTGGTCAGCCCGGCGTCCATCGCGCCCGGCACGGTCACCATGACGGTGTTGTCCAGCAACTCCATGACGGCGATCGACACCGTGTCGGCCGCCAGCGCCACCTTCACCGCCGAACGCCAGTCAACCCCGGCGCGCAGTACGCCGCGCATCGTCAAGGCGTACCCGAAGACGAAGGCCAGCGCGATCGACAGCACGACGGTCGCCGCGTTGTGCAGCCCGAACGCCGTCCCCAGCACCATGCCGAGCACCTCGCCGATGGCGCAGCCGAGCAGGCAGTGCAGCGTCGCCTGGATCGCCATCGACCACGGCACCGTCGCGCCTTGGTTCATCGCGTGCCCGGCGTGCGCGCTGTGACTGCTGTGGTCGACGTGGTCAGTGTGACCCGCGTGACCTGCGTGCTCACCGTGTCCGGCGTGGTTTTCGTGGCCGGTAGCGTGCCCGGTGTGGTGCTCGTGGCCCGTGCCGTGGCTCGAGTGGTCCATGGTGTTCCTCCCTGTGTTCAGGAGGGAGCGTATACCCCTGGGGGGTATCTGGCCAGTGTGGCGACCGCCACCCACTCAGCCGATCTCCTCCACGACTTCGCCGTCGGGGTCGCGGATCAGCGTCTTCTCGATCTCCACCACCAGCCCGGGGACGATGTCGTATCGCCCGGCGCGCGGCTGCAAGACCCTCGCCAGCTCGGCGGCGTCGGCCGGTGCCAAGAAGATCTCGAGCAGGCCGTCGCGCTCCTCGACCGCGAACGCTTCGCCGGCCCGGAAACCCACCGCGGTCTCGGCCGACTGCACGAGCAGGCCACGCCTGTGGTCGACCTGCGCGAGCATGATCCGGCCGATCCGCGGCGCGGCGTTCGCGCCCAGCCGCACCACGGTCACCGCACCCTCGCGCCGCCAGTCGACGACGTCTGTGAAGATTCCGCCCGTCGACGAGCCGTCTCGGCGTACACCTTCGTCGATCGCGCTGGCGACCGCCGGGTTGTCGGTCAGGCTCGCGCGGCTCAAGTCCGTGACGAGTTTCGGAAGATACGCCGAAAGCACGCTCAGCAGCCGGGTGGCGTCCCAGACTTCCACGGCGGCGTACTCGTCGAGGGTGATCCCGACGATCTGCAGGAACCGTACCGTCCCGTGTGGAGTGTCGATGACGCCGAGCTCGGGATCCTCGGCGAACACGGCGGCGCGGATGAGCGTCGACGGCTGGTCGACCGCGATCGGCCCGTTCAGGTTGATGTGATGCCCGGGCTCGAAGACGTTGCCGGTCGTGAACACGTAGCGCGCGAGATTCTGCAGGAAGTTCAACGCCCACACCGGCGGCGTGTCCTCGTCCGCCGCCCGGCCGAGCCGGAACGTGAACTCGAACCCCCAACCGGAGACGTCGGGATCGTCGGACTCCTTGTCATACAGCTCCGACATCCCGTACGACACGAAATGCCAGTGGTCGTCACGGCGATAGACGCTGACGCCGTCGAGCGGATCGTCGCCGCCCAACGACCACTTGATGATCGTCCCGTAATGCATCGGCTCGATCCCGGGATACAGCGGCGCCAGCGCAGCGTCGATCGCGTCCCAGCCCGGCGAGAGGTCGGTGTCGGTCATGAGCGGCCACTCTACCCAGCAGATTGCGGTGATCCACATCCCGATCCGTGTCGATTCGGGGCCCGCTTTTGACGCAGATCGGGATGTGGATCACCGTCTGTCTAATGTGGCCAGGGATTGGCCAGGCAACCGCGCAGTCCCAGCGTCTGGGTCTGCATGACGGGGGCGGGTCGGCCGCGGCCGGGGCAGGTGACGTGGCCGTGCCCGAGCTCGTGGCCCACCTCGTGGTTGATGACGTACGCCCGATAGGTGGCGAGCGGCGTACCGGCTGAGGTGTAGTCCGGGACGGCGAGGCGCCAGCGGTCGTAGTTGATGATGACGGCTCCACTGCGACGGCAGGAGGTGTACGGAACGCCGCCGACGCGGATGTTCACGCCGCCCGCCCGGCACATCCGGTACGCCGTGTCGCGGGTGGCGAGGTAGATCGTGAAGTCGGCCGGAGCCGCGCCGGGTACGCGCTGGAAGCGGTGCTGGTTGTCGCCGATCCAACTGCGGCGGTCGCCGAGGGTTTCGTCCACGGTACGCGTGAAGTCGGGCAGGTCGGTGGCGACCGTGCTCTCCACGGCGATGTGGAAGCGGCGGAGGCGTCCGGCCGTGCCCAGCAGCGGGCCGAGCGATCCGTCGAGGGTGAACGTGCCGCTGCCGTGGGCCGGGATCGGTGCTTGGCGATGCGGTTCGGTGGGATTGCGTACCGGGGCGGCGCGGGCTGGTGAAGTGGACGCGGCCGGTGCGCTGACCGGGACCGGCATGGAGTCCGGCCGCGTGAGGAGGACTACGGCAGCGGCGGAGATGACGGCGAGAACCAGAACGGTGACAGTGGTGCGATACCTCACGGGGCAGACGATACGCGGAAGACGATCAAGAACTTGTGAAGCTGCGATGCGCTCGTCATGCGAGGCGTACGCGCACGTCACCGGAGGTGGTGCTCAGGTCGATTCGGGCGGTGGCACCCGCCGTGGTGGCCACGTCGGTGGACAGATCGCCGGACGTGCTCTCCAAATGCACTTGGTACGCCGTCCCGTCGCGGGGGAGCGTGACGTTGACGTCGCCGGAGACCGCCGAGATCTCCAGGGAGGCCGGCGATGTCGTGTACACCGCCCGGACGTCACCGGAGACGGTCGCTGCGCTGAGCGTACCGATGGAAATGTCTTCGAACGTGAGGTCGCCTGACGTGGCCTCGACGTCCAGTTTGTCCGCGTGCATCTCGCTGATCCGGACGTCGCCCGAGGTCGTGTGGACGCGAGCCGGGGCCGTGAGGCCCGCGAGCCGGACGTCGCCCGAGCCGACCTGGATCTGGACCTGGACGGTTGGCGGGACCTCGACGCTGTAGTCGACGCCGCAGCCGGAGCCGAAGCCCCATCGTGGACAGTCGAAGCCGATGGTGAGCACGTCGCCGTCCCAGTCCTCGTGGATGGTCGGGCTTTGTGTCGTCCAGTGCAGCGTGCGCTGGACGCTGACGCCGGTCGCGCCGGCCTTGGCCCGCACGGTCACGTCGCCGGACTCGAGGTCGTCGAAGACGAGGCGCGTGATGCTGCGGTCATAGCGGGCGGACTCGACGACGCGGTTGAGGCCGGTGCCGCCGACGACGGCCCAGGCGACGCTCGCGCCGGCGAGCACGACGACGATCGTCACGAGACCGCCCAGGGTGAGCCAGCGGCGCGACGGGCGCACGGCTTCGGTCGGGGTGCTCACGGGGAAACCTCCAGGAAGCGCAGGACGGCGAGGACGCGACGGTGGTCCCCGTCGGCGGGCTGTAGATCGAGCTTGGTGAAGATGTTGTTGACGTGTTTCTCGATCGCGCTGTCGCTGACGAACAGCGCAGCCGCGACCGCGGAGTTCGAGCGGCCCTCGGCCATGAGGGCGAGCACCTCGCGCTCCCGGGGTGTGAGCCGTTCCATCGGGTCGCGGTGACGGCGTACGAGGAGTTGGGCGACGACTTCCGGATCGAGCGCGGTGCCGCCACCGGCGACCCGTTTCAGCGCGTCCAAGAAGTCGGTGACGTCGGCGATGCGGTCTTTGAGCAGGTAACCCACCTTGCTCGGCGGGCCGGACAGCAGCTCGGTCGCGTACCGCTCCTCGACGTATTGGGAAAGAACCAGGACGGCGATCTCCGGGAACTGCCGTCGCAGGACCAAAGCCGCCCGCAGGCCCTCGTCGGTGAACGACGGCGGCATGCGTACGTCGAGCACGACGACGTCCGGCCGATGCTCGGTGACCGCCTTCAGGAAGGTCTCGGCATCCCCGGCGGTCGCGACGACCTCGAAACCGCTCGCGGTCAACAGGCGTACGAGGCCCTCGCGGAGCAGCACGGAGTCCTCGCCGATCACGACTCGCACGGCAACTCCACCTCGATCACGGTCGGGCCGCCGG
>NZ_JABFVK010000059.1 GCF_013362815.1 Hamadaea sp.
GCGAGGATGACGACGCCGAGCCCGGCCGAGGCCCCGGCGTCCAGTCGCAACGCGAAACGCAGAAGATTCATGCGCCTACTGTCGCGGCCCGACGTCATGACGTCGATTACCTCCCAGGTAATGCGGTCTCCCTCAGGGACAGCGGTCGGCCAGGGCACCGAGGTCGTCGAGCAGTTTGGCCGCCATCGCCCCGGTCGGCTGCCGCGTCGAGGCGTTCAACGACGCCCGGCATCGCTCGATTTCGCCCCGCGCCTCGCTGGCGACGGGCACTCCGCCGCGCGAAACGAGCCCCTCCCAGACCCCGACCCAGTCCGACGCGGCCGCCAGCGCCTGGGGATGGAGAGACATGGCGAACGGGCCGACGCCGTCGGAGTAAAGCCAGACTTGGCCGATCATACGAGCGGTCGCGGGATAGAGTCTGCCGAGGCCATGGCCCTTGGACGGGCCGGCGTCGAGGCTGCCCAGCATGCGTTGCAGCTTGGCCGTGCATTGCGTCAGCTGAGCGCTGAGCGCCGCGTTGGCTTCCCGCCGCTGAGCCCCGTCCAGCACGCTCGCCAGCACTGCGGACAGTGCCACGACGCCGAAGCAGAACCCGACCATGCCCGATAGGAGGTTCACCAGGATCGGGTGGCGCGACAGCAGCTCCAGATGGCACAGCTCGAGGTAGACGCTCAGCGCGAGCAGCAGCGTGCCCAGGGTCACCAGGGTGATAAGAACCGAGCGGGGAAGCCTCACCGACATCAACACTCCTCAATTCGCGGTTCGAAGCCGATCAGGTGAGCGCCGGCCGGAGCAGCTGCCCGAGCCGAACCGCGAGGGCCTCCATCACTACGGCATAGCTCTCGTCGTACGCCTTGAGCATCCGCAGCGCCCGCAAGCCGTTCTCGGCGTACTGGGGATCGTCGACGACCTCCAGCGCGGCCTCGGTTTCCGCGGCGTGCTCACCGGTGCCGAAGGCGGTCCACAGCACTGGGAGCACTGCCACTTCGCGCTGGTGGAACACGGCGTATTCGGCGGGCAGACGCCGAAAGTAGACCGGCGAGTACAACGGCACGAAGACTCGGGCACTGTCCATCGCGCGCCGCCGGGCGTCGTCCAGATCGACGCCGTCGGGCAGGTCCAGATCGAGGAAGCCCCGAACCGGCCGGCGACCGCCCGTCAGCACACCCAGAAGCCGGCACAAGTCGGCGTAGAACGGCGCGACGCCGTGACTGGGCCAGGGGGAACGCGTGTCCGCGTTGGACGGTACCGGCGACGCATAACTGACGAAGAACGGCGTGGTCACCGGTCGCCCCCGAAGCTCCGGGCCAGCCCTTCGGTGCTTCGCAGTACCTCCGGCTCCACGTGCGACGCCGAAGCCTGCTGCCGGATTCGCAGCGCCAGCTTCCAGACGACCGCGTGGTAGACATCGGCCTGATGGGTATGGAGGAGGCCGAGCAGCCCGTTCTCGCGATATCGAGCCGCGTAGTCCCCTGGCAGCCCGGTCGGCACAAACGCGCTGACCCGGCTCACCGGTTCGGGGACGTCACCTACGCGGGGGGTCCACAGGACCGGCACGATGTTCGTGTCGTGGCCGGCCGCTCCGGCATAATGGGGCTGCACCCGACGCCGAGCGAACGCATTCCATTCCATCGCGCACCACTGACTTCGGAAGTACGCCGGAGACAACAGCGCGACGAAGACCTGACAACGGCCGACCGCCGACAAGATGGCGTCGTCCCACCGCCCGCCGCCCTCCAGCGACGCGTCCATGAACCCGGGCTCCTGTCCTGCTTGCGGCGCGACGAGTTCGGCCACCTGCTCGCTCAGGTCGAAGAAGAGGTTGCGGACGTGCTCCGGGCGGTCGCGCCGGGTGTCACCGAGGACCGGTCGCGGTCGTGCGTAGCTCAGATAGAAGACCGGGGCGCTGGAGTCGACGTCGAATTCGGCGGTCACCCTGAGTGAGTCTACTGTCCCGATGCTGACGGTCGTCATTGGACGAAGTGGCTATCGTCGCCTCCATGCGTTACGACTCGGCGCTGTCCTACGCCGGCGCCCTGCGGATCCTCGGACACTACGAGCACAAGAGCATCGAGCGGCTCAGCAAGGCGCTCGGCGGGCTCGCCCTGACCGCCGGGGCGGCCCTCGCCTTGTCGTCCGGTGCCGCAGCGGTCCCGGCCGCCGTGGTGCTGGCCGCAGTGTGGGGCTGGATCGACCAGAAGAACGAGGCGATGGATCTGTTGCGGTCCGTGTCCCGTGCTGTCCAGGGCCGGATTCACGGGACTCGGGGACCAGAACGCCACCACCTCGTGATCGCCGCGCATACTGTGCTCGCGGTGTCCGCGTATTTCGAGGTGCTGCAGGAGGAGTTGGGCGACCGGAACTCCGCACTCGTCGCGCTCACAGCTAAGGACCGGCTCCGGCTCGTAGGGGGCCGCGGCGCAGCTGGAGCCTTCGACGCGTTGTACGAGGTCGCCGTGCCCGCGCCCTCCGCCGCCCGCGGCTTCGCGGCGAACCTCAGCGAACTCACCAATTGGTACTTCTTTCTGACCATCCGGACGCAGACCTTCCTCGATGGGCTGGCCGGCCAGGTAGAGGTGGACACCTCCGTCGTCGATCGAGCGGTCGCCCGCTACCGCTCGCGCTACCTCGAATTGGCCGCGACGGTACCCGAATTCCGGATCTGGGCGATGCTCACCGAGACCGCCGCCATCAACAGCCGCCTAGACGATGTGCAGGACCGGCTGCAGGGCCTGGTACGCGTCGAGCGGCTGCTGACCGAACTCGCCCCGGCGAAGGCGGCGTACGGGCCACTGGCCGAGGCGGTGCATCGGCTCAACCAGGGAGTGCTGCGAGAGCCGATCGTTCCTGACCACGCCGAGCGGTATCACACAGCAGTTGCCTTCCCGACCGTCGAGGACGCCTTCATCGACCCGCGCTATCGGCTGATACCACCGGACGCCGACGCCCGCCCGGCCGACGAGACCTGGTGGCGGCAACAGCCCGTCCGATCGAACCTCGACCTTCTGCTCACCACCTATGTGACCTCGGCGGACGGCGCGCAGGCTCCGATGTTGCTCCTGGGCCACCCCGGCGCGGGGAAGTCCCTGCTCACCAAGGTGCTGGCCGGGCGGTTCCCGCCACAGGCGTACACGATCGTGCGGGTGTCGCTGCGCGCCGTCAACGCCAACCTCCGGGTACACGATCAGATTCAGGAGGCGCTCGACCTCGGCACGCACGGGCGGGTGAGCTGGTCCCGGCTCAGCGACGAAGCCGCCGCCACGATTCGCGTCGTGCTGCTGGACGGGCTGGACGAGCTCCTCCAGGCCACCACAGACAATCGCAGCGGCTATCTGCACGACGTCGCCGAGTTCCAACGCCGCGAGGCCGATCTCGGGCACCCGGTGTTCGTCATCGTCACTTCGCGCACTCTCGTGGCCGACCGGGTGAACCTGCCGCCCGGCACCGTCGTGGTCAAACTCGAAGACTTCGACGGCGATCAGATCGTGGCGTGGCTGGACCGATGGCGGCGGGCCAATGCACCCGGCATCACCGCCGGCGACGTCCGGGACGTCGCCGCCGCGGATGTGCTGACGCAGCCGGAGCTGGCCCGGCAGCCACTGTTGCTGTTGATGCTAACCCTGTACTCGGCGGATCCGACGGCGATACCGCTGGACGCGGACTTGTCGGCTGCCCGGCTCTATCGGCGGCTGTTCGACAACTTCATCCGCCGGGAATTGTCGAAGACGAAGGGACGGGCCCGCGTCGAAGCCGACGACGAGCGGATCGCCGAGCAACTGCAACGGCTGGCGTTGGCCGCGTTCGCGATGTTCAATCGCGGTCGGCAGAACGTCAGCGATCTCGAACTGGCCTCGGACACGATCGGGCTACGCCTCGCCGACGGCCAGACCGAGCGGCCGGAGGAAATCGCCTTCCGGATCGTCGGGCGGTTCTTGTTCGTCCACGCCGACCAGGCCCGCACCGCCCCGGGAGTGCCCGCCCAGCGGGCCTACCAATTCCTGCACGCCACCTTCGGCGAGTACCTGATCGCTCACCGGACGATGGAACTGGTCGAGGACTTGGTCCTCACCTCCGGGCGTGGCTCGAAACGGGAGCCGGACGACGGCGAGCTGTCCACGATGCTCGCCCATCACCCACTCGCGACTCGTGGGTCGATCCTCGATTTCGCGGCGGACATCTTCGGCGAGTATCCGGCCGACCAGCAGGACCGGACCCTGCGTACGCTCGAGAATCTGTTCCTCCGGGTGCGGCAGCGCTCCGGGACGCCCTTGTATCCCGAGTACCGCCCGACGCCGGCCGACCAGGTACGCCGGCTGGCCGCGTACACGGCGAACCTCCTGATGCTTCGGGTCGCCCTGCCAAGTCCTGCGACGCCTTTCCTCGACCTGGCGAACCTGTGGCCCGCCGACGAGGCGATGACGAACTGGCGATCGATCGTCAAACTCTGGGAGGCGGGGCTCGACGAGTCCGGTTTGACCGCGATCCTCGGCCTGATCAGCCGGGCAGGCACGCAGATCCGGCCGGTCTACTACTTCCGGAATGTCCTTGCTCATGACGTGGACCTCCGGCTCGCGCGGCTGATCGGCGACGCGCAAGCCGAAACGCGACTGCGGTACGGCCACGCCGTCGAAGGCAAGGTGTACTACCTACCGGGCGACCCCTGGGACGAGTCCACGATCAGCGCCTTGATTCCCGATCTCGTCGGAACCCGTTTGTCAGTCGACGTCCCAGAGCTGCCGACGCCCACGAGTGACGTGCCCGGCGACCAGCTCTCGACCGCCGTCGAGCTGGTGAAGCGGGTCCTCGTCACACGCGTCGATGATCTCTCCCGGCACGATGTGCGGGACTATGTCGAGTGGCTGGGGCAAGCGCGTCGGTACACCGCGATCGACCCGGTCGCGCTGGCGTTGGCTGTGGGCATACATCCGGATCTGCTCGACGAGGTGGCATGGCTTTGGGATCTCGATCTGTACTACGACGACCACTTACGTCTCCTCCTGCACGCGTTCGCCCTGACCGACGACCATTCGCGGCTGGCAGAACTTGCCTCCAGCCTGGGCGGGAGAAAGCGACTCGGTCTGGAGACCGCCAGGCTCATCATCCAGGCGATCAAAGCCCTCCATGATTGGTGAGGATCATCGGGGAGGAGCCGGGGAGTTTCGTGACGTAGTCCGCCCCCATCAGTTGTGACGGTGTCCGGGCACCGCTTTCGGCGTATCCGTCGGAAAGGAGCTGGACCACGATGGGCAGTGAGCCGGTGACGGTGAGGTCGTAGCCGTTGGCCGTGGTGATGCGGGCGACGCGGCGCTCGCCGGGTGTGATCGCCTCGCCCCAGACGTGCATCGGGCGTTTCGCGCGGGTCTCGGGCGTCGGGCCGGGACGCTTGCCCGCGCGGGACTGGAGGAAGCGTTGCACCGCACCGAGTCGCAGGACGGGCCGCGCGAACTCGGTGAAGCGCAGCGCGCGGACCTGGCGGGGCGAGGTGGGCAGATAGACCTCGATGTCGGGGATGCCGGTCGTGCGGTACGCGCTGGCGACGTCGCCCCACGGGATGGCGACCGCGAGCTTCTCCCCCTGGCCGAAGTCGATGGTGCGGGTGAGGCTGCCCATCGGCACCCTGGTCAACCGGCCACCGCGGCGTACCCGGGTGCCACCGACCGCGCCCTCCACAGTGGTCTTCGCGGTCCCCGGTGACAACGCCGAACGGGTGTCGAAGCCGAGCCGGAGCTGCGTCGCGTCCGGCAGTTCGGCGGCGAGCGTGGCGGCGACGCAATCGGTCGGGATGACGTCGAAGCCAACCGCCGGGCACACCACGATCCCGGCCTGTTTGGCCTGCTCGTCGAGCGCGTACGCGTGTTCCAGGACGTCGATCTCGCCCGTGATGTCGAGGTAGTGCGCCTTCGCGCGCAGGCACGCGGCCAGCATCGGCTTCGCCGTACGCGAGAACGGGCCGGCACAGTGCAGCACGACCTTGACGCCGCGCAGGCCGTCGTCGAGCCGGGCCGGATCGTCGAGCGGGAACGAGCGCATTTCGAGGCCGAGTTCCTCCGCGAACGGCTTGAGCCTGGCCTCGTCGCGTCCCGCGAGGATCGGGCGCAGCCCGCGGGACTTCGCCTCCCGGGCGATCAGCTCACCCGTGTACCCGTACGCGCCGTAGAGCAGCCACTCGTCCGCCATCGCGCCCCTCCCGTCGGTTGCTTTCCGCGCGCCCCCCGGTTGCTTTCCGCGCGCCCCCCGGTTGCTTTCCGCGCGCCCCCCGGTTGCTTTCCGCGCGATCATGAACTTTCGGCCATCATCGACCGGCGTGTCGTGTCCACAGCGCCCTGATCGTTCCCCGAACGGACTGATCGGCAGCCTACGGGAGCGGGCGATGGGTGGCGAGGGGCTCAGGGCTGGCGGCGCGCGACGGTCAGCACCTGCGTCGGTGCGTTCCACGCGGCCGTCGTCAGCGGCTGCGGCTGTACGCGAGCCGGGGCGAGCAGCGAAAGCGCGTGCTGCGCCCGTTCGGCGGCGGCGTTGGCCTCCCGGCGTAGGCTGCGCGCCTGGTCGGCGGCGGCGACATAGGCGTCCCAGGCGTTGCGTTCGCGCTGGGCGACGGCCCGGTACGCCGTCTCGCGGGCTTGGCGTACGACCCGGCTCAGCTGGCGTTCCTGATCGGCGAGGGGGCGTTGGGCATCCCAGCCGTCGCGCCCGGCTACGGCGTCGCCGAGGGCCAGCGGGGAGATCTGACCGCGCAGGGCCGCCTCGGTGACGATGCGGCGCAGGTGGCGTACGCGGGTGGGCAGGTCCTCGTGCTCGTCCGTCTCAGTTGTGACGGCGGCCGCCAGCGTCAGGCGACGCCACCGCTCGTCGGCCGCGTCGAAGGCCCGTTCGGCCTGGTCCAGCTCCGCCTGCGCGGTGTGCCACAGCTCGCGCAGCCGGATCTCGCGGGCGGCGGCGCGGTCGGCCGCGACGGTCACCTCACCGGCGTACCGGGTGGACTCGACGGCCAAGGTGGACAGGCGCTCCCGCCGCAGCACCGTCGCCGTGCGCAGCCTCGCGGTGTCGCGCGTCCACCGCCGCACGCCCGGGACGATCAGCCAGCCGGTGGCGTAGACGGCGAAGAGGACGAGCAGAAACCACAGCGCAGCGACGTTCGGTACCACGCGAATAACCTACAGCTTTCGCCGTGAATCCGCATCAGTTACGACAAGTCCGTACGTCCACACTGGACCTTCGGCTCAGGTCAGCGGCTTGATGAGCAGCTCGAACTCCAGGTCGTCGCGCTTCGGCAGCCCGAAGCGCTCGTCGCCGTACGGGAACGGGCTCGTCTTGCCGGTACGCGTGTAGCCCCGGCGGGCGTACCAGGCGATCAGTTCCTCCCGGACGGAGATGACGGTCATGTGCATCTCGCGTACGCCGAAATCCGTGCGCGCCACGCGTTCCGCCTCGTTGATGACCGCCTTGCCGACGCCGCCACCCTGCAGACCCGGGCGCACGGCGAACATCCCGAAATACGCGTAGTCGCCGCGGTTCTCGAGGTGGCAGCAGGCCACGAGGTCGCCGGGCCGATCGGCGACCGCGGCGACCAGCACGCGGCTGTCGTCGTCATCGAGGAGCCCGGCGACCTCGTCGGCGTCGGTACGCTGGCCGTCGAGGAAGTCCGCCTCCGTGGTCCACCCGGCCCGGCTGGCGTCACCCCGGTACGCCGACTCCACGAGCTCGACGAGGGCCGGCACGTCGGATTCGGCGGCGAAGCGGAAGACGAGATCCATCCGCCCAGCATAGGGCGGCCGGTAAGGCACCAGATCAGGGTTCTGGGCCGAATCATGGGGCAAGATTCGACCCGGATCCGTGATCCAGCGCCACCAGAGGGTGCCCCGAAAGGACGGCGCGGCGGGCGGCCGGGATCACCAACGGAGCCCCGGTCTCCGGGCACTCGACCACCCGGCACGGCAGCCCGAACACCTCCTCGATCAGCGCGGCGGTGACGATCTCGGCCGGCTTGCCCTCCGCGACGATCCGGCCGTCGCGCATGGCGATCAGGTGGGTGGCGTACCGGGCGGCCTGGTTGAGGTCGTGCAGCACGGCGACCAAGGTGTGCTCGGCGTCGGAGTGCAGGCGCGCGCACAGGTCGAGCACGTCGAGCTGGTGGGCGATGTCCAGGTAGGTCGTCGGCTCGTCGAGCAGCAGCAACGGGGTCTGCTGGGCGAGCGCCATGGCGATCCAGACGCGCTGCCGCTGACCGCCGGACAGTTCGTCGACGAAGGCGGTCGCGAGGTCGGCCACACCGGTCGCGAGCATGGACTGCTGGACGACTTCCTCGTCGTTCGCCGACCACTGACGTAGCAGGCCTTGGTGCGGGTAGCGGCCGCGGGCGACCAGGTCGGCGACGGTGATGCCGTCCGGCGCGATCGAACTCTGCGGCAGCAGACCGAGCGTGCGCGCGACCGTCTTGGCCGGCACCTCCCGGATGTCCTTTCCGTCCAGCAGTACGCTGCCGGACCGCGGCCGCAGCGTCCGGGCCAGCGCCTTGAGCAGCGTGGACTTGCCACACGCGTTGGGCCCGACGATGACGGTGAACGAGCCGTCCGGGATCTCCACGCCGAGATCTTCGGCGACGACCCGGCGCTCGTACGCGAGCTGCAATCCCGTTGCGGCAAGCCGCGTCATGAACGTCCCCCTCCGGCGAAGCGGCGACGCGCCGCGAGCAGCCATACGAGATAAGCGCCGCCGAGGATGCCGGTGAGCACTCCGACGGGCAGGTCCCGGCCGGGCACCAGCCGCTGGGCGGCGAGGTCGGCCGAGGTCATCAACGCCGCCCCCACCAGAAGCGAGGACAGCAGGTTGGGCCCGGGATCGCCGGTGATCCGCCGCGCCACCTGCGGTGCGGTCAACGCGACGAACGCCACCGGGCCGGCGGCTGCGGCAGCGGCCGAGCAGAGCAGCACCGCAGCGCCGAGCAGCGATACGCGTACCGGGGTGACGCGTACGCCGAGCGCGAGAGCCTGGTCGTCGCCGAGCGCCAGCGCCGACAGCGGCCGGGACAGTCCGAACAGGACGATCGGGCCGACGACGGCCAGCACTCCTAGCAGAGGCAACGCGTCCTCCCAGCCCCGGCCGTCGAGGCTCCCCGTGAGCCACAGCATCGCCCGCGACGCGTCGGTGATCTCGGCCCGGGTGAACAAGTACCCGTTGACTCCGGTGAGCACGGCGGCGACGCCGATGCCGACCAGCACCAGGTGGTTGCCGTGCGTACCGTGCCGGACGGCCAGCAGGTAGATCCCCGCGCCGGTGACGATCCCGCCGACCAGGGCTCCGGCCGCCAAGGTCAGGCTGCCGCCGCCCGCGACGACGATCGCGAGCAGCGCACCGGCCGCCGACCCCTGGGTGAAGCCGAGTACGTCGGGGCTGCCGAGCGGATTGCGGGTCAACGCCTGGAAGATCGCGCCGGCCAGGGCCAACGCGGCTCCGGCGAGCAACGCCGTCACCACCCGGGGTGCCCGCAACTCCTGGACGATGTACGCGTCGGCGGGCGTACCGGAGCCGAGGACCGCCTTGAGCGCCGCGTCCGGGCTGAGCGGATAGTCCCCGGTGCTCAGCAGGAGCAGGGCGCAGCCGACCGCGACGGCGAGCACGACGACTCCGGCCAGGACAGAGCGCGGGCGGAGCCGGACCGACACGGTGCCAGTGCGAATGACCGTCATACCGCGACCGCCCGTGTGCGGCGTACCGCCCAGATGAAGAAGGCGCCTCCGGCGACCGCGGTGACGATGCCGACCTGCACTTCGGCGGGCCGGGCGAGGACACGGCCGAGCACGTCCGCACTGAGCAGCACGAACGGGGCGACCAACGCGCTCACCGCGAGCAGCCAGCGCATGTCCGGGCCGGTGAGCGGGCGGACCAGGTGCGGCACCAGCAGCCCGACGAAGACGATGGGCCCGCAGGCGGCGGTCGCCGCACCGCAGAGCAGCGTGATGGCGACGATGCTGCCCGCCCGGACCAGCGCCGGTCGAGCGCCCAGCGCCCGGGCCGAGTCGTCACCGAGCGCGAGCGCGTTCAACGGCCGGGCCAGCACCGCGACGGCGATCAGCCCGACGGCGATGAACGGCGCGATGAACACGGTGGCCGACGCACCGGATGCCGCCAGCGAGCCGACCGTCCAGAACCGCATCGCGTCCAACGAAGCCGTGTCGAGCAGCTGCACCGCCGACACGTACGCGTACAGCACGGCGTTGATCGCAGCTCCGGCCAGCGCGAGCCGCCCCGGTGTCGCGGTACGCCCGCCGCCGACCGCCCAGACGAGCACCGACACCGCTGCCGCACCGAGGAAGGCGAACCACACGTAGCCGCTGAGCGACCCGATGCCAAGCACGGTGATGCCCGTGACGACGGCGGCGGAGGCTCCGGCGTTGATGCCGAGCAGGCCCGGATCGGCCAGCGGATTGCGGGTCAGCGCCTGCATCACGCCACCGGCGAGACCCAGGGCCGTGCCGACTTCGAGGCCGAGCAGCGTACGCGGCAGGCGCATTTCGCGTACCACTGGATAGGCGGCGGAGTGGGGGTCGACGAGGCCGGACCAGACCTCGGACAGCGCCATGGGCCGGGCGCCCACCGCGAGGCTGAGCACGGCCGCGACGACCAGCAGGGCCGCGGACCCCAGCAGGACGGCGGAGCGGTTGGGGGGTCGGGATTTCACGGGGGATATCTCCGAAAAAGACGTGACACGCCCGGCATGCGAGCTTCACTTGACAACACTGACTCAGGTAAGGCTAGCCTAACCACAGCTAGGGCGGAAGCCCGACCCCCATCCCCATCGCAGGAGTAGAACGATGACGCACACCTTCAGCCGCCGCGGCCTGCTTTCGGCCGCCGGAGCCCTCGGCCTGGCCGCCCTGACCAGCGCCTGCGGCTCCGACGACCAGCCCAGCTCGACGCCGAGCGGGGGCGGGGCCTGGTCGTTCACCGACGACCGCGGTCAGCAGGCGGCCACCCCGAGCCGGCCGCAGAAGATCGTCACGTTCATCGGTTCGGCCGCCGCACTGTACGACTTCGGCGTCAGCGACCAGATCGTCGGCGTGTTCGGCCCGACCAAGACCGCGGACGGCAAGCCCGACGTTCAGGCCGGCGACTTCCCCGTCGACAAGGCCGAGATCCTCGGCAACGTCTGGGGAGAGTTCAATGTGGAGAAATACGCCGCGCTGCGCCCCGACGTCCTGATCACCAACATGTACTCCAAGGACGCCCTCTGGTACGTCCCGGACGAGAGCAAGGACAAGATCGTCCCCCTCGCGCCCACGGTCGGCATCAACGCCGCGCGCACCCCACTCAACAAGATCATCGAGCGGTACGCCGATCTGGCGGGCTCGCTCGGCGCGGATCTGACCGCAGCGAAGGTGACCGACGCGAAGACCCGGTTCGAGGCCACGGCGAAGAAGCTCGGCGAGGCCGGCAAGTCCACCGGGCTGAAGGTGCTCGCCTGCTCGGCCGCGGCCGACCTGTTCTACGCGTCGAACCCCGGCATGAACAGCGACATCATGTACTTCAAGGAGCTGGGTGTGGACGTCATCGTCCCGGACAAGCTCGACGACCTCGGCTACTTCGAGAGCCTGAGCTGGGAGAACGCCGGGAAGTACGCCGCCGACGTGCTGCTGCTCGACAACCGCAGCTCCACGTTGCAGCCCAAGGACCTCACCGGCAAGCCGACCTGGAACCAGCTGCCCGCCGTCAAGGCCGGGCAGATCGTCGGCTGGAACAGCGAGCCCCGGTTCTCCTACGCCGGCAGCGCCGGCGTACTGGAACAACTCGCCAACGCCCTGACCTCGGCGAAGAAGGTCAGCTGATCTCGCCAACCCCTGGCCGAAAGCGGGAGGTCGGGCGCGGAGGGTAACGTGTAGCATCGAAGTCCGTGCCCCGTCCGATGCTCTTGCTCGACGTCGACGGCGTCCTCAACCCCTATGCCGCCGTCAGCTGCCCCGCCGGGTTCGGCGAGTACGCCTTCTTCCCGGCCGAGGAGCCGGTCCGCCTGTGCGAGGACCACGGCTCGTGGCTGGCCGACCTCGGCGGCATGTTCGAGTTGATCTGGGCGACCGGGTGGGGCGTCAACGCCAACCGGCTGCTCGCCCCGTTCCTCGGGCTGGCGCAGCTGCCGGTGGTGCAGTTTCCGCCCGCGCCGTTCCGGCCCGAGGACAAGGTTCCGGCGATCGCCGAGTTCGCCGCCGGTCGTCCGGCGGTGTGGATCGACGACATGCTGACTCCACAGGCGTACGCGTGGGCCGATCGGCGGGCCGAGCCGACGCTGCTGATCGCGGCCGACCCGGCCGAGGGACTCACCCGGTCCATGGTGGACGAGGCGCTGAGCTGGGCGGCGACCCTCGACGCCCCGGTCCGGCCACGCAGGCGGCTGACCATCCACCGCCGCCTGCGCCGATTGCGCGCACGCTAGCCGCAGGTTGCGGACGCGTTAGCCGAGGTAGAGGACGGCGTCGACCTCGATGTCGAACCCGTTGAGCGCCACCGGCACGGTCGTCCGCGCCGGAAATGCGTCGGCGGGGAAGTACTCGCGGTAGATCTCGTTCATCTCGGCGAAGTCCGCCCAGTCGCGCAGGTAGACGCCGACGCGTACGGCCTGGCCGAGGTCACCGCCGCAGGCGCGGGCAACGTTGGCGAGGTTGTCGAACGCGGCGCGCGCCTGCTCCGCGAAGTCGCCCTTCACCCAGGTGCCGTCGGGCCGCGTGGGCACCTGCCCCGACAAGTACGCGAACTCCCCCGCCACGACCGCGTGGGACAGCGGGGCGGGCGACGGCGCGACGTCTTCGGCCTGGACGATCTTCTTGGGCATGGGTCAACCTCCGGTACGCGGGAACTGTTCGGCGAGCTCATCCGGGTTCACGAGCGGACGAGTCATCATCGCGCGGACTGCCGAGTCGCGGGCGGCCAGGGCGGCTCGTTGCGCGTCGGTCAGCGGAATCCAGGGCGCGGGCGGCTCGGGCAGCCGGGCGGGCAATCGGCGTCCGGCGCGGTAGGTGGCTTCGTTCACCAGCCGCACGGGCGCTGTGCGTACCTGGCCGTGCACGTCGGCGACCGTCCAGGGTTCTTCGACGATCTCGACGACGGCGAGGTCGGCCGAGGCCCCGACGGCGAGCGTGCCCGCGTCCAGCCCGAGCACCTCGGCCGGTCGCCGGGTCGCCGCTGCGACGACCTCCGCGAGCGGCCAGCCGACCGCCAGCATCTTGGCCATCGTGGTGGGCAGGTCGAACACCGGCCCGTGCAGCGAGCGGGCGTGCAGGTCGCTCGAGACCGTGTGCGGCTTGAGGCCCGCGGCCAGCTGCGCCTCCAGGATGTCGAAGGCGAAGCCGCCCGATCCGTGGCCGATGTCGAAGACGACACCCGACGCGTACGCCTCCTTCGCGGCCGGGTCGAGTCCGCCCGGGAGCGCCGCGGCCGCGATTCCGCTGGCGCAATGCGTGACGATGTCGCCTGCGCGCAGCAACGGCAGGATCTCGCCGAGCGTGGGCGGGGCCGCTCCGATGTGGACCATCACGGGCAGGCCGCACGCTTCACCCGCCTCGATCGCGCGGCGCAGCGGCTCCAATCCGCTCGGGCCGACGGCGTGCCGGTCGACGCGCACCTTGAACCCGCGTACGCGATCGCCGAACGCTCGGGCGGTCGCGACCGCCAGGTCGACGTCGCAGTTCTCCAGTGCCCGGGACTCCCCAGTGGACGCCGCCAGTCCCACGGCCGAGATGTTGAGCAGCACAGGAACGTCCACGGTGTACCGCCGCAGATCCCGGTCGAAGGCCGGATAGGTGAAGGCGCCCGCCGATCCGGCGTCCACCCAGGTGGTGACCCCCGAATGCCACGCGGTCGGATCGGGGTCGATGCCCCAGTACGTCGCTCCGGCGTACACGTGGGTGTGCAGGTCGACGAGGCCCGGCGTGACGAGGCGGCCGGAGACGTCGATCGTCTGGGCTCCGGCGGCGGCCGGTTCGGCGGTGAGCCCGGGGCCGACCCCGGCGATCCGACCGCGCGCGATCGCGACGTCGGCACGGCGGGGCCCACCGGGCCGAGCGGGGTCCAGGACGTCGCCGCCGCGGAGCACCAGGTCCCATCTCATGCCCATGATCCTGCCCGATGTTTCGCCGCTGTGGCACACGGGGATCGTCGGCATGTCCCGGCGCGTCCCCGATTGCGGGTGTCCGACAGGCGTGGGACGTGGAAAGATCGAAGGTGGTGAAAGGAGCCCGATGACGCCACAGCTGATCACCCCACCCCGCCGCGCGCTGGCCGACCTCGGCGAGGTGATCGGAGCGGAGCGGCTGCGGATCCTCCGGGCCGCTGCCGACGATCTGCGCCGCCGGTTGAACGGGCGCACCGTCTGGCAGATCAACTCGACCGCCACCGGCGGCGGCGTGGCCGAGATGCTCCAGGTGCTGATGGGCTACCTCGCCGACGCCGAACTCCCTACGCAATGGCTGGTCGTCGGCGGCGAAGGGGAATTCTTCGAGATCACGAAGCGGCTGCACAACCGGATGCACGGCGCGTCGTCCGGCCCGCCCCTGACCGAGGCCGACGCGGCGGCGTACGCCCGGACGACGGCGGTCAACGCCGCCGCGGTGGCCGAGCTCGCCAAGCCCGGTGACCTGGTGGTGCTGCACGATCCGCAGACCGCCGGGATGGCTCCGTTGCTGGCCAGCCGCGGCATCACCGTGATCTGGCGCTGTCACATCGGCGCCGATCGGCGTACGCCGGTCGGCGACGAGGCCTGGGAGTTCCTGCGCCCGCATCTGCTGTCGGCCTCGGCGTACGTGTTCTCGCTGGCGCACTATCGGCCCGATTTCCTGCCCGAGGAGCGGACGGTCGTCATCCCGCCCTCCATCGATCCGATCGCCCCCAAGAACGCCGAGCTCGATCCGGGCACGGTCGAGGCCGTGCTCCGGGCCTGCGGAGTGATCGCGGGCGGGCCCGACGGACCGGCCCGGTTCCTCCGGCGCGACGGCCGCCCCGGCGAGGTCACCCACACTGCGAAGGTGCTCGCCGACGAGCTGCCGGCCCTCGACGAGCCGATGCTGGTGCAGATCTCCCGCTGGGACCGGCTCAAGGACATGGCCGGTGTGCTGACCGCCTTCGCCGAGCGGATCGCCCCGGGCGGGCCTGGCTGTCTCGTCCTCGCCGGCCCGCAGGTCGACGAGGTCGGCGACGATCCCGAAGGCGCCCAGGTGTACGCCGAATGCCAGGCGGTCTGGCAGGCGCTGCCCCGCCAGAGCCGCCGCCGGGCGGTGCTGGCGAGCCTGCCCATGGAGGACCTCGACGAGAACGCCGTGATGGTGAACGCCCTCCAGCGGCACTCGGTGGTGATCGCGCAGAAGAGCCTGGCCGAAGGGTTCGGGCTGACCGTCGCGGAGGCGATGTGGAAGCGCCGCCCGGTCGTGGGCTCGGCCGTCGGCGGCATCCTCGACCAGCTCGCCGACGGGCGCGGAGTCCTCGTCGAACCGGCCGACGCCGCCGGGTTCGCCGGGGCGGTCCGGCGCTTGATCGACGACCCGGCCGAGGCGTCCCGGATGGGGATCGCCGCACACGAGTTCGTGCATCGGGAGTACCTCGGCGATCGGCACCTGCTGCGCTGGGCGGAGCTGATCGGCCGCTTCCTCTGAACCCGTCGGCAGGCATAGCCTCACCGGCGTGGAACGTGCGACACATTGGCTGAAGGTGATCGGCGGCATCGTCGTGCCGGGCATCGGCGACGGCGCGTTGCGACGCCGGGTGGCCGGTCGCGTCGTGCTCGTCACGGGGGCGTCGGAGGGCATCGGCGCCGCGACGGCGGTCCGGCTCGGTGCGGCCGGGGCGACCGTGCTGCTCGCCGCGCGTACCGAGAGCCGCCTCCGCGAAGTGCAGGCGACGATCGAGGGCGCGGGCGGTCAGGCGTACGTGTATCCGGCCGACCTCTCCGATCCCGAGCAGGCCGAACGGCTCGGTGAGCAAATCCTGCGGGAGCATCGCCGGGTGGACACCGTGGTCTGCAACGCAGGCCGGTCGATCCGGCGGTCGGTCGCCGACACCGCCGACCGCTTCCACGACGTCGTACGCACGACCGACCTCAACTATCTCGGCCCGGTACGCCTCTTGCTGACCCTGCTTCCGGCCATGCGGGCCAACGGCGGCGGGCACATCGTCAACGTGTCGACGGCCGGAGTCCTCTCGCCGGCCCAGAACTGGTCGTCGTACCTCGCTTCCAAGGCGGCCTTCGACATGTGGTTGCGTTGTGCCGCCCCGGAATTGCGACTCGACGGCGTCACCGTCAGCAGCTTCTACAGTGGACTGGTACGCACCCGGATGAGCGCGCCGACGAAGTTCTTCCGCCGCTATCCGGCCGCCGATCCGGAGGAGGCGGCGAGCACGGTGTGCCGGGCGGTCGCCCGCCGCCCGCGTACGCTGCAACCCTGGTGGTCCCGGCCGGGCGAGGTGCTGGCCACCGCAGGCAAGGGACCCGTCGAACGGGGCATGGCGGCCGGCGCCCGGCTGCTGCCGTTCGTTGCGGTGTCGTCGATGGACCCGCTGCGGCTGATCCGGTTGGCTTGGGCGAGCCGACGGTACGGCTGGACGCTCGCGGCCGCCACCGCCGGTGGGCGTACCGGGGACGTCGCCCTCATCGACCGGACCGGCCCGCTGACCCGGGGCGAACTGCAGGCGGCGGCCGAGTCCTGCGCGAGCGCGCTGCGGGACCGCGGCGTCCAGCCGGGCGACCGCATCGGCATCCGCTGCGCGACCCATCGCGGGCTCGCCATCACCGCGACCGCGGCCGGCCTGCTCGGCCTCGACACCGTGCTGCTGCCACCGCACGCCGAACCGGCCGACACCCTGACCGTGCTGATCGGCGACGACGCGCGGGGAACCTCGTGGACCACCCTCATCAGCGAGCCCGGCACTCCCCTGCGAGGCCGTCCGCCGATCCGGGGCCGGCTCACCGTGCTGACCTCCGGCACCACCGGCACCCCCCGACCGGTACGCCGGAAGCTCACCTGGCGAGCGCTGCTCGGCCCGGCGTTGGCGCATCTGAAGCACATCCCGATCCGGACCGGCCGCCCGATCATCGTGGCCGTCCCGGCGTACCACGGCTATGGCTTGAGCTATCTGGCGGCGGGCCTGGCCTTGGGCGCGCCCGTCGTCCTGGTGCCCGGCAAGGACCCGGCCGCAGTGTTGGCCGCCGCCAAGGAGCACCGGCCGACCGCCGTCTTCGCGTTGCCCGAACACCTCGCCGGACTGGCGGCCCACCCCGACGCGGCCGAGCTGCCGCGCGGCGTACGCATCGTGACTGGCGCTGAACCGCTCGATCCCCAGTTGTCGCAACGGCTGCTGGAAGTGTTCGGCGACCGCGTCTACAACCTGTTCGGCTCGACCGAGGCAGGTTGGGCGGCGATGGCGACGCCGGCCGATCTCAAGGCCGCACCGGGGACGGTCGGGCGCGCGCCGGCCGGCGTACGCCTCCACGTCCTCACCGACGACGGCCGGCCGGCGCTGCCGGGTGAGACCGGCGTCGTGCACGTCGGAGGCTGGCTTCCCCGGGGCCGCCTCGTCGCGACCGGCGATCTCGGCCACCTCGACCGGGCCGGCCGCCTGATGCTCGACGGCCGGGTCCGGTCGTAACTCCCTACATGGTCCCTACTTGCAGGGATAGTTCGACGCCGAGCAGGTGACACCCGGGTTGTACGCGTCGTTGAAGTGCGTGTAGTACGCGTCGTAGAGGGGATGCGACGCGTCCGTCTCCGGACCCATCTTCACGAAGATCTCGTCGTTCTCGTTGAGCGCGTCCTGCGTCCAGTTCTGCGAGCCGGTGTAGACCCGGTACTGGAGCGCCGACCCGTTCAGCCCGCGGAGCAGGAAGAACTTGTCGTGCACGTTGTCCTGGCGACGGATTTTCACCCCGGCCCCGAGGAGTTGGGCGTACACGCCGCTGTCCATCGAGATGCCCCCGGCCGCGTCGGTTCCGACGACCATCCACACCGCACAGCCGCTCGCTCGGAAGCGCAGGACGAGGTTGACCAGCTCCGGGCGTCCGCCGGTGACACTGGCCATGCCGACGCGCAGGCGGCAGTCTGCGTTCGGGGTGATGTCGTTGAGCCGGTTCACGATGGTGTCGGTCTGCCCCTCCCCCTCGGGAGACGCGTACGCGTCAGCGGCGGTCCCGAGGTAGTAGCCCCGCCCGGAGGCGGCGTCGTAGTAGTCGTCCCCGGTGAAGTGCCTGCGATTCCACATGTCGGTGAAGTTGGCGACGAAGCCCGAGTAGAGGTCGGAGTCGGCGTACACCGTGATCGCGTTGTTGAACGCGTCCGGGCCCGTCGCGTACGTCAGGTTGGCCGAGCCGAACCACACGACGTTCGTCCGCGTCGCGCCGTTCGGGTCGGCGGTGGTGCTGAACGTGAACATCTTCGTATGCATGTCGCCGTCGGCGCTGGTGCTGATGCAGCCGTGCCCGCCGCTGGTGTTCTGGCAGAACTTGTAGTGCGCCAGTTGCTTGATCGTCGCCACGGCGGGATCGGCCGAGGCCTCGTTCTTCCCGTCGACGACGACCCAGACGGCGACGCCCCGGTTCTGGGCGCGCAGCAGGGCGTCCGCGACCGAGTCGATGCTCAGCGAGTGGATGGTGCCGCGGATGGTCGCACCGGCCGGAGTCTTGTCGATCAGGCGCTGGAGTTCGGTGTGGATGGTGTAGTCGCGTCCGGAACTCGGGTTCGAGAAGTGGGCCCACACCGGCTTGCCGCCGATGACCGCCGAGGCTGACGAGCCGGCCGCGGCGGGAACCCCGGGCACGATCGCGACCAGGGTTCCCAGCGTCACCGCCACCACCGCGCCGAAGGCGCGCAATCGAAGAGTCATGGACGCATGGTGATGAACAACCTTAACGCTGTCAATGCCAACTATGTTGAGGTTTCACGAGCGCAGCACCACATCCTCCAGAGTGGACAGCGGAAGGGGTCCGTGGCCGAGCACCGCGTGGTGGAAGTCCCGGATGTCGAAGTCCGTTCCCCGGGCGGCTCGCATCCGCTCGCCGAGCTCCTCGATCCGCAACTTCCCGATCATGTACGCCAAAGCCTGCCCGGGCACGGCGATGTACCGGTCGACCTCGTTGGTGATGTTGCTCATCGACAGCGCCGTGTTGGCCCGCATGTAGTCGATCGCCTGCTGCCGCGACCAGCCGAACTGGTGCATACCGGTGTCGACGACGAGCCGGCAGGCCCGCCAGGCGTCGAACGAGACCATGCCGAGCCGGGCGGTGTCGTCGGTGTAGAGGCCCATGCGGTCGGACAAGCGCTCGGCGTACAGGCCCCAACCTTCGCCGTGCGCTGTGATGTAGGCGTACCGGCGGAACTCGGGCAGCTCCCGCTGCGCCTGCGCCAGGGCGATCTGCAGATGGTGGCCGGGGACGCTCTCGTGGAACGCCAGCGCCTCGTACTCGAACCGCGTACGGGTCTGCGGGTGGAGCGTGTTGATGACGTGCGCGCCCGGCCGGGAGCCGTCGCCGGTCGGCGGCTGGTAATAGCCGAGCACCGAGTTCTCCGCCTCGGCCGCGTCCATCTCGCGTACCACGCAGGGGGCCAGCGAATAGTCCCGGAACCAGTCCGGCAGCGCCTCCTCGGCTCGGCGGAGCGCGCCGGTGACCGTGTCGACGATCTGCTTACTGGTCTCGAAGCGCAGCGCCGGATCGTCGCGCAGCCGGGCGATCACCTCGTCGGGGTCGCTCGTGCCCAGCACCTTGGCACCCCGTTCGGAGAATTCCGCACGCAGGCTCGCCACAAGGCGTACCCCTGTCTCATGAATCTCGGCCGGCGTGAGCTCCGTGGTCGTGTGCGCGCGGACCAGGCCGAGGTAGGCCGCCTCGCCGCCGGGCAGACCCCCCACCCCGACCTCGCCGTCGCCGCGGCCCGCCGTCAGCAGCCGGTCCGCGAGCAGCTCGCGGTACCGGGCCAGCGCGGGCCGCACCGTGCCGCGGACCAGGTCCTCCGCGCGGGCCAGCCAGCGCGTGCCGTCCACCTCCGCGCCCGGCCGCGGGCCGATCAGCGGGTCGCTCTCCAGATCGCTCGACAGGTACGCGTCCAGCTGCGCGACGGCCTGCTCGACACCCAGCTTTGTGGGGGTACGCCCATCGGCCAGCGCGTCGAGGTGCCGCGCACCGAGGGCGTCCAGGAATCCGCCGAGGCGCTCCAGCCGGGCGAGGTACGCCTCAGCCGCAGCCGGCTCGGCGACCGAAGCCGTCGGAATCGTGCCGACGAGCAGCGGAACCACCCCGGCGATGCTGGCGTTCACGGCGACCTCGTCCAGCCCGCCCCGGAGCACGTCCTGCTCGTCGGCCAGCACCCGGGTGAGCCAGGCGTGGCTGATCCGGTCGTCCTCGCCGAGCGTCGCGGGGTCGATCTCGGCGACCTTCGCCGCGATGCCGCCGAGCCGGGTCGCGGCCCGTTCCGCGGCCGCCCGGCTGGGGTCGGGCACCTCGGCGTCGTAGCCCGCCACGCCGAACACCGTGGCGCCGAACGGGTCGTGTTCGTTGCGGGCCCGGAAGTACTCGTCGCCGAGTGCGGCGATGCGTGCGTCCTTAGTCGTGTCCATGGCTCACGAGCCTATTAGCCTTGGGGCGTGGAACAGACCGCTGACGCTCTGGTGGCTTCGCTCGAGCAGCGGCTCGCGGCGCTGACCTTCGCCGAGCGCTCTGCCGACGAGGTCACCCAGCTGGTGCTGGAGGAGATCGTCGCGTGGGGCCGCGAACGCGGCTGGCGGGTGTACCGGCGGGCGGCCAGCGTGGCGAAGCTGCCCCCGCCCATGGACAAGCAGCACTCGTACGTCGACGTCGCGCTCGCCCGGCCGGACGGCCGCCCGGTGGTGATCGAGATCGACCACACCGACCGGCGGCGTACCGTGGACAAGCTGCTCGAAGAGGCCGCGGCCGGGCGGATCGCCGTCTGGGTGCGCTGGAGCGGCCGGGCGATCGCCGAGCCACCGGCCCCCGTTCGCCTGGTCGCCCTCTCGGTCACGTCCAGCCGCGGACTGCACTCCCGCCGCCCGGAGCTGCCGGTGCCGTCGCACAGCGCCACCGACCTCGGCGACGCCGAGCAGGCCGACCTGTTCTGACCGGTCACACCTCGCGCACGACGTCCTCATAGGACAAGCGGGGCAGCCGGTTCCGATACGCCGCCGGTCCGGGCCGGCCGATGTTGACGACGAGCAGCGAAGCCCACCGCCCGTCCGGGAAGAACTCGGCGTCCACCCCGGAGCGGCTGAACCCGGCCATCGGGCCGGCGGCCAGCCCGGCGGCGCGTACGCCGAGCAGGAAGTAGCCGGCCTGCAACGTCGCACTGAAGCGGGCCTGCTCCGCCCGGTACGCCGAATCGCCGAACCAGGTGGCGGCCTGCGGCTTGTGCGGGAAGACGGTCGGCAGGTGCTCGGGGAACCCGGTGTCGGCCGCCAGCACGGCGACCAGTGGCGCGGTTCCCGTCTTGGCCCGGTTGCCGTCGCTCATGTGCGGCAGGAGACGCGCCCTCGCCTCGGCCGACCGGATCAGCAGTATGCGCAACGGCTGCGAGTTCAGCGCGGTCGGGCCGAGCCGGATCAAGTCGTGGATCGCCCGGATCTGCTCGGCGGTCACCGGCTCGTCGGTGAACTCGTTCGCCGTACGCGCCTGCCGGAACAGCAGGTCCTGCGCTTCCCGCGAAAGGACCAGCCCACTCGTGTCCAGCGCCTGAGTCACGCGTCCGTCCCCGGATCGAGTCGCCGGTAGCCGCCGTTGTGGTAGACCAGCGGCTCCCCGTCGCGGTGGCGGGCGTGGATCGGCGTGCCGAGCACGATCGCGTGGTCTCCAGCCGGCACCCGGGCCTGCACTTCGCAGACCAGCGTGGCGAGTACGCCGTGCAGCAACGGCATTCCGTAGGGCCCCGGCGTCCACGCCGACGGGTCGGCGAACCGGTCGATCCCGCTCGTGGCGAAAGTCCGGGCGAGGTGCTGCTGTCCCGCGGCGAGCAGGTGGACGGCGACGTGCCGGGCCTGTTCGACCGCCGGCCAGCTGGTCGAGTCCCGATCCAGGCAGAACGAGACGAGCTGCGGCCGTAGCGACACCGAGGTGAACGAGGTTGCCGTGAAGCCGGCCGGAGGCCCGCCCGCGACGCCGGGGGCGGTCACGACGGTCACCGTCGCCGCCTGCCGCCGCAGGAGTTCCCGCAACCGATGAGGGTCCAGCCCCACGGGTTCCGCCGTGATCGTCATGTCAGGACCGTAACAGGGGTTCGGCCGAAAGTCACTATCTCCTATCGGATTTATAGGAGATGCGATTCACGCCCGACCGCCTACGATCGATCTCATGGCCCGGCTCCCCTACGGATTTCTCAACGAGACGGCCCGCACCGGCGACGAAGTGGTCAAGACCTACGTGGGGGTCACCGCCCGCGAGCGGCGGGACACCGAGCTCGCGGCGTTGCGCACCGCCGCGCCGTTCGTTCCGGTGCCCCAAGTGGTACGCGTAGACGACGATCCCCCGGTCCTGCGGCTCGCCTTCGTCCCCGGAGTCAACGCAGTGGCCCGGCTCGAATCCTCGCCGCTGCCAGTTCTGGGGACGCTCGGCGCGTGCGTACGCGATTTCCAGCGCGCGTACGCCGACGCCCACAATGGACAGATCCTGGTGCACGGCGACTGCGGCCCGCAGAACTTCCTGCTGTCCCCCACCGGATCGGTGGTCGCATTGCTGGATTGGGAGTGGGCGCACCCCGGACCGCCGATCACCGACATCGCCTGGCTGGAATGGGTGGTCCGCCACCACTACCCGGCCGCCGTCTCCGGCATCCCCGCGCTCTACGAGGCGTACGGCACCGTGCCGCCGTGGCCGCAACGGCACGCGGCGATGCTGAGCCTGTGCGAGTTCCGGCTCGGCGAGGCGCTGCGCAACGGCGAGTCCGGCGTGAACTGGCACGCCAAACTCGCCGCCACCCAGCAGCTCACCGAGTGCCTCACCTAGGGTCTGTCTCCCGGATCCGGGAGACAGACCCTAGCGCCGGGCCGGGCCGACCGGGCTGGGCATCTGCCAGGCCTCGGCGAGCCGGGACTCCGCCAGGTTCTCGCCGCCGCCGAAGAAGTCGCAGAACTTCATGATCAGCGGATCCCAGGCGATCGGATCCACGTACGCCGTCCCCGGTATGCCGACCGTCTCCTCGACGTACGCCCGCAGCACCTTGGCGTGGAACGCGGTCGCGTTGAGATCGCTCAACGGGTGCGCCGCCGTCACCGTGCACTCCAGCTGGATCGGGCACTCCGCCACGCGCTGTGGGCGTACCAGCTGGGATTCTTGCGGAGTGAGCCCCGCGACCCCGAACTTGTCCGCGACGTGGCGATAGCCCATGTCCGCCTTGTGGGGCGGAACGTCGGGGCGGCCGGTGGTGAGCGCGAGCCGGTCGATCGCGGCGACCAATGTGGATGGTACGAGGTTGAGCACGCACTCGCCTTCCCGCCGGAGGTTCGCGGAGGTCTGCGACGAGTCGCCGAGGCCGAGGACGCACTCCTGGCCGAGCCACCACGCCGACGACATGGGCGCGAGATTGGTCGATCCGTCGGGGTTGCGGGAGCTGATCACCACGACGGGAGTGCCGAAGTACAGGACTTTCAGGTCGGTTGTCTGATGCACATCACGATCTTGGCGCGGTCCGAACCGGGCTGCTGGCGGGATTCGGCCGTCACGATCACTGGCGGGATCATTGCAGCAGCCGGTTCGTCCAGCCGCCCTCGATGATGCCTTCGCCGTCGATCCAGATGCCCCAGTCGACGATGTCCTCAACTTCGATGTACGCCGGCCGCCCGGCTCGCACCGCCGGATCGGTCTCCGCGTCGGACATGCTCACGCCGTGCACCCGATCGGGGTCGGCCCACGAGGTCACCGTGGACCAGACGAACTCGTCGGCCTCGTCGGTCTGCAGATGGTGTTTCACGAGCAGGTGAGCCGGGGGTTCGATCTCCCCCGCGAGGAAGCGTACGCGGGCCGACGGGAGGGCAGCGCGAGCAGTCGCGATGGCCGCATCCATCTCGTCCGTGTGCTGAGAGCGCAGGATGCTCGTGGACGGCGTGTCGAACAGCACCGCGCATACCTGGGCGAGGAACTCGCCGGACGACGCCGGATAGTCCTCCGGGGGGACGACCGTCAGGAAGGTCTGCTCGTCGAACTGGTCGGGCGGATCGAGGCGCAGGGGCAGTTCGACCGAGACGCCCGGGTCGCCGCCCACGTGATCCCCGTACGCCTCCGCGACGTCGACGCCGGTCACGGTGAGGATGCGCGGCACACTGACGAACGCCGGATCGTCGGCCGCGTCGACCGCCCTGGACCAGTGCCGCAGCAGGACGACGGCGGCGGCGCTGAGCGTGGCGGTCCACGGCCCGGCCAGCGTCGGCGGCACGTCGAGCACCTGCAACTCCGGTAAGCCGTGCCGATCGAGACCCTTGGTGGTCATCCAGATCCCACGATCGTCCGGCGACTGCGGTACGAGCACCCAACGCGTGAGCGTGACCCGCCCCTCGCTGTCCGGCAACGTCTCCAGGGCCTGTTGCGGATTCAGGATCTGCGGCATGAACGCGTCGATGAGCGTACCGGGCAGGTCTTGCGCCAACGCGGCGGCGACGCCCCGGGCGTGCCACTCGTGGGCGGGCGGCCACCCCGGCCGGAACGCCGCCTGGCAGATCACGACATGCGTGGCGGACTCGGCTGCGCCCAGCTCGGCCGGGGTCGCCCCGAACATCCGCAGGTACTCCAACGGCAACGGCGGCGCTTCCTCGACCGGCCAGACCTCCAGCGTCAGCAGCGGACCGGCCAGCATCTGCAGGGCGCCCGAGCGCAATGGCTCCGGCAGCCGCAACGCGGCCTGCGCTGCCGCCACGTCGACGTCCTCGGGCGGCGACGACGTGGTGACGACGTAGGTCGCCTGAACCATCTCGGGAACGCTGAGGGTCACAACCTCGTCGGCGTCGGCCGAGCCGTCGGAATCGCTCACTCAGCCATCGTGCCCAAGATCGGGGCTCCCGGCTACCCCTGCCTCCCCGGCGCGCCGCCCGTCATCCGGCCGCGGAACGCGTGGGGGTGGCGGCGGAGCCGGCGAGGGCGGACGCGACGACGTCGCAGGGATCGGTCACCTCGTCGATGTCGCGTACGGCGCACGCCACCCGCCGGAGCAGGGCGCGAAACGCATCCCGTTCGGCCGGCGACAACGTGCCGAGCACCGTGTCCTCCGCTGTGCGTACCCGTTTCTGAAGATCCTGCAGGGCGCGACGGCCCGCCGCCGTGGCGACCACCTTGCGCTGACGGCGGTCGGCCGGGTTGAGCCGGCGCTCCACGAGCCCGGCAGCGACCAGATCGTCGATGAGATACGTCATGACGGTGCGGTCGATGCCCAGGTACGCCGCGAGCGCGAGCTGGCTCGGGTGTTCGCCGCGGACGACCTCGGTCAGCGTCTGGTAGCCGCGCGGGCCGTGGGGGAACTCGCCCAGCTCGACCACGACCGTGCTCTGGTACGCGCGCAGCAGCACACCGAGCGCCCACCCGAAGTCGTCGTGCTCCCGATTCATGCCTGGAATCATACCGGCCGAAGTGCGGTTGCACCTATCATCTGCGCGACATACGATCTGCTCTGCAACAGATCTTGGGAGGTACGCATGGAGTTCGGCACGTCGATCACGCCGGCGAACGGCGGCGATCCGGTCGGTCTCGCGCGCCGCAGCGAGGAGCTGGGCTTCGACCTCGTCACCTTCCAGGACCACCCGTACCAGCCCCGGTTCCACGACACCTGGACGCTGCTGGCCTGGGTCGCGGGGCAGACCGAGCGCGTCCGGCTCGCCGGGAACGTGCTGAATCTCCCCCTCCGCGATCCGGCCCTGCTCGCGCGCAGCGCCGCCAGCCTCGACCTGCTCTCGGGCGGTCGGCTGGAGCTGGCGCTGGGCGCGGGCGGATTCTGGGACGCGATCGAGGCGATGGGCGGGCCCCGGCGTGAACCGCGCGCGGCGGTCGAGGCCACCGACGAGGCGATCGACATCATCCGCGGGCTGCACCACGCTGGTGATCCGACGCCGTTCCGCTCTGAAGGCACCCACTACCGGGTGCCGAACGCGCAGCGCGGTCCCCTGCCCGCCCACCACATCCCGATCTGGCTGGGCGCGCTAGGCCCCCGGATGCTGCGCCTGATCGGCCGCAAGGCGGACGGCTGGCTGCCGAGCCTCGGCCGGGTGGGCGTCGACGGCCTGCGGGCCGGGAACAAACTCATCGACGAGGCTGCCGTCGCCGCCGGGCGCGATCCGGCGGACATCCGGCGTCTCGTCAACGTGACACCGGACGTTCCGCTCGAAGTGCTGCAAACCCTGGAAGCCGACACGCTCATCCTCTACACCGACGACGTGTCCGAGATGGAGCGGTTCGCCCGGGAGGTCATGCCCGTCCTGCGGGCGACGAACCGGCGGCCGACCCGGCCGAGCTGGGCGCGAGCGAAGCGGCGCCCGGGGATCGACTACGACGGCGTACCGCGGTCGGCGGATGCCGTCGAGCCCGGCGACATCGACTTCCCCCGGCTGAAGTCCACCTATCTCCGGGGCGGCAACCCCGGCATCATCCTGCGGCCGCGTACGACCGCCGAGGTGGTGGAGGCGTTGGCGTTCGCTCGCCGCCATCGCACCGTCCCGCTCGGCATCCGCAGCGGCGGGCACGGCGTCAGCGGACGGTCCACCAACGACGGTGGCATCGTGCTCAGCGTCGCGCGGCTCAACCACATCGAGGTCGTCGGCGACCGCCGGGTCCGCGTCGGCCCGGGCGCGCGCTGGTCCGACATCGCCCGCACGCTCGCACCGCACGGGTGGGCGCTCACCTCGGGTGACTACGGCGGCGTCGGCGTCGGCGGGCTCACCACCGCGGGCGGCGTCGGCTGGTTCGCCCGCAAGCACGGGCTCACCCTCGATCACCTGCGATCCGCGGAGGTCGTTCTCGCTTCAGGCCAAGTCGTACGCGTAGACGCGGCGCACGACGCCGAGTTGTTCTGGGCGATCCGGGGAGCCGGTGCCAACTTCGGGATCGTGACGGACTTCGAGTTCGACGTGGACGAAGTGGGTGACGTGGGATTCGGCCAGCTGGCCGTGGACGCGAGCGATCCGGCGGGGCTGCTGGAGCGGTTCGGGGCCGCCGTCGAAGCCGCACCCCGGGAGCTGACCGCCTCGCTCATCATGGGCCCGCCCCGGCGAGGTGCGTACGCGTCGATTCTGGCGGTCGTGGACAGCGACGATCCCGAGACGATCGTCTCGCTGCTGGAACCGTTGGCCGAGATCGCTCCGCTGGTCGACCAGCGCGTCGTCCTCACCCCGTACGCCGGGCTCATGGCCACCGACGGCAACTCCCACCACGACGGCCAAGGCGAGCCGGCCGGGCGGTCCGGGCTGATCGAGCACCTGACGCCGGCGTTCACGGCCGACGCCGAAGAACTGCTGCGCAGCGGTGCCGTGCACTTCTTCCAGCTCCGGTCGGTCGGTGGGGCGGTCGCCGACGTCGACCCGATGGCGACGGCGTACGCGAACCGGTCGGCGAACTTCTCCGTGACCGCGCTCGGCCTGAGCCAGCGCCGCGTCGACGCGGCTTGGGACCGGTTGCACCACCACTTCCAGGGCACCTACCTCAACTTCGACACCGACCGGCGGCCCGAGCGGCTGCACGACGCGTGGCCGCCGGAGCACCTGACCCGGCTGCGCGACCTCAAGCGCCGCTACGACCCGGACGGCGTCTTCCGCGACAACTTCTACCTCGGGGACGACCGATGACCGACTACGGACACGACCTCCAGTTCGGGGTGTTCGTCACCCCGGCGGCCCAGCCCGCGCATCACGCCGTCGACCTGGCGGTGACCGCCGACCGGGCCGGGCTGGACCTGGTGACCTTCCAGGACCACCCGTATCAGCCCCACTTCCACGACACCTGGACGCTGCTGAGCTACGCCGCCTCGCGTACGTCGCGCGTGCACGTCAGCGGCAACGTACTGAACCTGCCCCTGCGGCAGCCCGCCGTTCTCGCCCGCGCCGCCGCCTCCCTGGATCTGCTCTCGGGCGGCCGGTTCGAGCTGGGCATCGGCGCGGGCGGGTTCTGGGACGCCATCGCAGCGATGGGCGGGCGGCGGCTCAGCCCCGGGCAGTCCGTGCGAGCCCTCGAAGAGGCGATCACGATCTTCCGCGAGATCTGGAACCCGGCCGAACGTGGCGGCGTACGCGTCGAAGGCGAGTTCTACCAGGTACGCGGAGCGAAGCGCGGACCCGCTCCGGCCCACGACATCCCGATCTGGCTGGGTGCGTACAAGCCGCGCATGCTGCGCCTGATCGGGCGGAAGGCCGACGGCTGGCTGCCGTCGCTGGGTTACCTGCCCGGCGGCCCGGCCGAGCTGGCCCCGCTCAACGCCGAGATCGACGAGGCCGCCGCCGGTGCCGGACGGTCGCCGTCGGCGATCCGGCGGCTGCTGAACGTCGGCGGGCAGTTCTCCGCCCAAGCTCAAGGCTTCCTCAACGGGCCGCCCGATCAGTGGGCCGAAGATCTCGCCGGGCTGACCCTGGAGCACGGCGTGAGCACCTTCATCCTCGCCGGCGACGACGCCGCCACGATCGAGCGGTACGCCGCCGAAGTCGCTCCGGCGACTCGCGAACTCGTCGCCGCCGCCCGCTGACCTCGCCTGCTAAGCGCGTCATGTTTTGGCGCTGGATCAGGGTTCCCGGTCGAATCTTGGGTCGTGATTCGACCCAGATCCAGGATCCAGCGCTCAAGGCATCAGCCGTTTCACCGCCGTGCTTGGTCGAGATGGCCTCGCCGTACGTCTCGTAGTGCGAGAACTCGCGGCTGGTCCCGCCGTGCGACCGCGTGTAGACGCGGACAGACGTCGGACGGGCTCATCTCGGCCCTCCGGGGATTCGGCTGGTCCCCATCCTGAATCGTCGCCGCAACTTCCGCCGACCCGATACGAACCGCTAATCCGCCAACGGAAGGCGGACGGTGAACGTCGTCCGGCCGGGCTCGCTGCTGACGGACACCTCGCCGTGATGAGCCGCGACGACGGCCTGCACGATCGCCAAGCCCAGCCCGGTGCTCCCGGCGGTACGCGAACGCGACCCGTCGCCGCGGGCGAACCGCTCGAAGACGTGCGGCAGCAGCTCAGCCGGGATCCCGGGGCCGGCGTCGGTCACGGTCAGCACCGCGTCAGCGGTGGCGGGCGCGACCGCGACGGTGACGACCGTGCGCTCGGGAGTGTGCGTACGCGCATTGCCGAGGAGGTTCGCCACGACTTGGTGCAGCCGGGCGCGGTCGCCGGTGACGACGACGGGTTCCTCGGGTACGTCGAGCCGCCACACGTGTCCCGGCCCGGCGGCGTGCGCGTCGCCGACGGCGTCCACCACCAGCGAGGTCAGGTCGACCGGCTGGTACTCCAGCGGACGTCCGGCGTCGAGGCGGGCCAGCAGCAGCAGGTCTTCGACCAGGCCGCTCATCCGGCGCGCCTCGGACTCCATCCGGTCGAGCAGGTGCCCGACATCGTCGGGGAGGTCGTGGCGGCGGCTGAGTTCGGCGTACCCGCGAATGGAGGCGAGCGGCGTCCGCAGTTCGTGACTGGCGTCGGCGACGAACTGGCGTACCTGGGTCTCGCTCGCGTGCCGGGCTTCGAGCGCCTCCCCGACATGGTCCAGCATCCGGTTGAGCGCCGCGCCGACCTGGCCGACCTCCGTACGCGGATCGGTGTCGCGCTCGTCGACGCGTTGCGGCAGTTCGACCTCACCGCGGTCGAGGCGTACCTGCGAGACTCGCGTAGCCGTGGCGGCGACCCTCGACAGTGGACGAAGCGCCCGGCGGACGATGACGGTGCCGCCGACCGCCACCGAGCCGAGCACGAGCACGGTCGCGGCTCCGACGACGATCGTGAGCAGCAGCACCGTCTCCCGGGTCTCCTCCAGGGGCAGTCCGGTGATGAGGATCGCGCCGTCGTCCATCTGCCGCGCGACGACCCGGTACGCACCCTGGTCGCACAGTTCGATGGTGTGCGCTTTCCCGTCGAGCGGGACCGCCCGCAGATTCGCGTACGCGTCGGCCAGGTCGGGCGACGTCTGGCCCTGCTCGGTCAACACCGAGGCCGAGGTGACTTCGCCGTCGCAGAGGCGCGCGTTGAGAGTGCCGATGCTCTGGCCGAGCACCCAGCCGTCCTGGTCCGAACCTGCGGAACAAGAGGTGCCGGCGGGCTTGGGCTTGTGGCTGTCGTACCCCTTGGGTGCCCGGGTGGCGGCCGCCGTCAACTGCCGGTCGATCTGCGCGTCGAGCGTCTTGTCCAGCGCGACGATCGTCGTGACGCCGACCGCGAGGAAGGCCGCGGCGAGCAACACCGTCATCGCGGCCACCAGCCGGGCCCGTAGCGTCCAGGTGGACGGGTGCGGCCGGAACCGCCTACGCGACGGGCTTGAGGACATACCCGGCGCCACGCATCGTGTGGATCATGGGCACTCGCCCGGCGTCGATCTTCTTGCGCAGGTACGAGATGTACAGCTCGACCACGTTGGCCTGGCCGCCGAAGTCGTAGTTCCAGACGCGATCGAGGATCTGCCGCTTCGACAGCACACGCCGCGGATTGCGCATGAGGTAGCGCAGCAGCTCGAACTCGGTCGCGGTCAGCTCGATCGATACACCGCCACGGCGTACCTCCCGGCTGTCTTCTTCCAGTACGAGGTCGCCGACGACCAGCATCGACTCCGACTGCGCGTCGGCCCGTACCGATCGGCGTACGAGGGCACGCAGCCGGGCCACGAGTTCTTCGATGCTGAACGGCTTGGTGACGTAGTCGTCGCCGCCAGCGGTGAGCCCCGCCACCCGATCCTCGACGGAGTCCTTGGCGGTGAGGAAGAGCACGGGCAGCTCCGGAGCCTCAGCCCGCAGCTTGCGGAGTACCTGGAGACCGTCGAAGTCGGGCAGCATCATGTCGAGCACGACGGCGTCCGGCCGGAACTCCCGGGCGGTACGCACAGCGCTGCCGCCGTCGGCGGCACTGCGTACCTCCCAGCCCTCGTAACGCAGCGCCATGGACAGCAGCTCGGCCAGCGTCGGCTCGTCGTCCACCACGAGCATGCGGACCGGGCTGCCGTCCGCGCGGCGCAACTGCCCGCGCTGCGAAGACTTGGCGCTCACCGTGGCTGCGTTCGTCATGCCCTCGATCATGCGGGAGGCCCCTCGGGAACCGCTATTCGTCAGCTGTGTGTTCGCTGTACCGGTCCATGGGAACGGAGCCAGCCGGTAACCTGGGCCCATGGGCGGCATTCGGGTCGGCACCGCCTCGTGGACCGACAAGACCCTGCTCGCGTCCGGGTGGTATCCGCAGACGGCCGACACCGCCGAGAAGCGCCTGGCGTACTACGCCCGGCAGTTCCCGCTCGTCGAAGTCGACGCCACTTACTACTCCCCGCCCGCCGAGCAGACCGTCAAGCTCTGGGCCGAACGCACCCCGGCCGATTTCACATTCAACATCAAGGCGTTCAGTTTGCTCACCGGACACCCGACGAAGGTCTCCTCGATCTTCAAGGACCTGCGGCCGGAGACCGACAAGTCCTCCGTCTACCCACGTGACCTCGACCCGAAGACCACCGACGAGATCTGGGAACGGTTCCTGTCGGCGTTGCAGCCGCTCAGCGATGCCGGGAAGCTCGGCGTACTGCTGTTCCAGTTCCCGCCGTGGTTCACCATCCGGCGGTCGAACAAGGACTACGTCCTCGAAGCCGCCGAGCGCTGCCGTCCGTTGCCCATCGCCGTGGAGTTCCGGCACGAGTCCTGGTTCGCCGGCGACAATCGGGCCGAGACCCTCGACTTCCTGCGCCGCCACCACCTGCCGTTCGTCTGCGTCGACATGCCGCAGGGCCACAAGTCCTCGATCCCGCCCGTGGTGGAGGCGACCGCCGACCGGGCGGTGGTCCGCTTCCACGGGCACAGCGACAAATGGACCAGCCGGGACATCTACGAGAAGTTCGGCTACCTGTACTCCCAGCGGGAGCTCAAGGACTGGGCCCCGAAGCTGGAGAAGCTGGCCGACAGCACCGGCGAGACGCACGTGCTCATGAACAACTGCTACTCCGACTACGCCCAGCGCAACGCGAAGCAGCTCATCGACCTGCTGACCGACGACGCCGGCACGAGCGACTAGCGCGGCCGGGGCGCCCGGCCGGAATGCCGACCCGAAATGGCTCCCGAGCTGCGGATATCGGATCGTCCGTTCGTCGCAGCCCTTTGCATTCAAGTTACTGGATGATGTGATCCACGACATGCCCGGCCGGGGCCGGGCAACGGCTTCGGGTGATCTTGCGTCAAGGTGCTCAGATCACCCGCCCGTTTCGACCCCGGTGGTGCCCTCATGCGTAAAGGCGATCGCAACCCTCTCGTGAACGTGGCGTCGCTGCTGATCTGCGGTGTCCTCGCGGGTGTAGTAGTGGCGGCGGCGGCGTTCCCGGCGATCGCGATGTCGGGACTGGCGGCCAAGTCGGGCACCCAGGCCTTCGCCGATCTGCCCACCGAACTGACGGTGAAACGCTCGCCGCAGATGAGCAAGATCTACGCGAACGACGGCAAGACGCTGCTGGCCTCGATCTATGACGAGAACCGGCAAGACATCACCATGGACCAGATCCCCAAGGTGATGCAGCAAGCGATGATCGCCGCCGAAGACCACAAGTTCTACGAGCACAACGGGGTCGACGTCCAGGGCATCGCGCGCGCGTTCGTGGCGAACAAGAACTCCGGGGAGACGCAGCAGGGCGCGTCCACACTGACGATGCAATACGTGCGCTTGTCGATCACGTATGCCGCCGACAACCCCAACGACGTCCTGGACGCCTCGGTCGACACTCCGGCGCGCAAGCTGCGTGAGGTGCGGTATTCCCTGGCGATCGAGAAGAAGCTGACCAAGGACCAGATCCTGGAGGGCTACCTCAACATCGCGTACTTCGGCAACCACGCGTTCGGCATCTACGCGGCCTCGCAGGTCTACTTCGGCAAGGAGCCCAAGGATCTGACCATCGAGGAGGCGGCGTTCCTGGCCGGCCTCGTGAAGTCGCCGAGCAGCTACAACCCGATCCAGGACGACGGCGGCGTCAACGAGCAGGCGGCCGCGGACGGCAAGGGCCGCCGCGACTGGGTCATCGACCAGATGCGAGACATCGGGGCGATCACGGCCGACCAGGCGACCGCGGCCAAGGCCAAGGAGCTGAAGATCAGCGGCAAGCCGGCTCCCAACGGCTGCACGGCGACGGCGATCGCGAGCGCCGGGTTCTTCTGCGACTTCCTGCAGCGCTGGTGGATGAACGAACCGGCGTTCGGCGCGAACTCCTACGAGCGCGAACGGGCGCTGAAGACCGGCGGCTACAAGATCGTCTCCTCGCTGGACGTGCCGACGCAGAACGCCGCGAAGGCGAACGTCGAGAAGTACCTCAAGACCGGTAAGAAACACGCGCTGATGGTGGTCGCGGTCGAGCCGGGCACCGGCAAGGTCCGGTCGATGGCGGTGAACCGCAACTTCAAGATCGACGACGCGGCCAATCCGAAGAACGGCCTGTCGACCGACCCCGCCAAGGCGGCCAAGAACATCCGGGGCACGTACCCGAACACCGTGAACCCGCTGATGAGCGGCGACCAGTACGGCTATCAGTTCGGCTCGACCTTCAAGATCTTCACCGCCGTCGCGGCGCTGGAGAACGGCTATCCGCTGGATTACACGATCAACTCCCCGTACCAGTGGGTGTCGCCGTTCGTCACCGCGCCGGGCCCGGCGTCCTGTGGCGACAAGTGGTGCCCGAAGAACGCGTCGCAGTCGATGACCGGCGTACACACCATGTGGCAGGCGTTCGGCCGGTCGGTCAACACGTACTTCGCGCAGCTCATCGCCCGGGTGGGACCGGGCAAGGCGGTCGAGGCGGCCCGCCAGATGGGCCTGACCTTCCGGGGCGACCCGAAGGTCCAGGGCACCGACGCATACTTCGCGGCGCATCCGGACGCCTGGGGCACCTTCACCCTCGGCGTCACGCAGAACACGCCGATGGAGATGGCCAACGCCTTCGCCACTTTGGCGGCCGACGGCACGTACTGCGAGCCGATCCCGGTGGAGTCGATCACCGACGCCAACGGGGTCGAGCTGGACGCGGCGAAGCCGCGCTGCCGGAAGGCGATCGACACCGACGTCGCCCGGGCCGCGATCGACATGGCCCGCTGCCCGCTCGGCGACCGGTCCCAGCTCGGCGGATGCGCCAACGGCGGCACGGCCCCCTACGTCCACGGCATCGTGGACAAGCCGGTGGCGGGCAAGACCGGCACCACCGACAACGACCGCACCGCGGCGATGGTGGCCACGACGCGGCAGCTGTCGGTGGCGGGCATCGTCGCCGACCCTGACTGGACCCTCAACGACGTCAGCGACGGCAACCTCGGCGGGAAGGACGCGCACCGAGACGTCGTCAACCCGGCCGTCGCCGACACGCTGCGCGACGGCATGACAGGAAAGCCCTCCCAGCAGTTCCCCAAGCCGGACGGCACGAAGATCGTGCACGGGACGAAGACCTCCATCCCGAGCGTCACCTGCAAGTCCGTGAACGAGGCGACGAGCATCCTGCGGAACAAGGGCTTCAGCGTGACGGTCGAGTCCGGCGAGGTGAATTCGACCTGCCCGAAGGGCACCGTCGCCGGAACGTCGCCGAGCGGCTCGACGAGCAAGAACAGCACCGTGGCGATCCAGATCAGCAACGGCAAGGGCGGCGGACAGAGCCCGCCGCCCACGCAGGGCTAGCCTCGGACCGGCTCCGAATCAGCTCAGAGGGTCGACCAGCCGTCGATCGGCTCCGTCGCCTTCGGCTGGGAGATGCGCGTACGCCCGACGATCTGCCCGTTCTGGTCGAGCGCTTGGAACTCGGCGGTCATCGGATCGGCGACGGTCAGCACTGCCGCGTCGTCGGCGACCGCCGCCTCGCCGACGGTGACGCCACCGGCGACGGCGCGTACGCCGACCGCGTTGCCCGGCGCGATAACGAGAACTCCGGTGCCGCTGTCGTCCAGGCGTACGGCGACTGTCGCATGTGGATCAGCAGGATTCGTCTCCGTGGCGAATCCCCGGCCGATCCCGGTTCCGCTGCCGGAATCCGACCCGCCTTGGTCGTCGTAGCGGATCGAGACGGTGCCCGCCCAGCCACCGGCGACCCGGGGCGCGGCGACGACCGTCGTGATCCCCGCCTTCCCCGCCGCCTCACCGTCGGGCCAGGTGATCCGGCCGCCCCACACGAGACGGGGCAATCCGCTCAGCATCGCGGGGCCGAGCGGTCCCCGCTCGTCCTCGAGCGCCTCCCGGGCGAGCCGGGCGTCCGGCGTACCGCGCGCTGTCCGCAGCTCCTGGCCGGCGATCTGATCGGTGATGGCGAGGATGCCGGTGTCGTAGGGGGCGGGCGTCTTCTCCCGGACCCGGCCACCGCAGTCGACGCGCCACCATTCGGCTCGCGCTGTCGTCGCGTCGCGTACGAGGTAGGACCCGGTCGGCTCGGCCTGCCAGTGGTTCACCTCCGGCCAGGCGGCCGACTCCAGGGTGCACCCGGCCGGGGCGAGCGCCACCACGGCCGCCGTCCCAGCTCCGTACGCGTCCGGGAACTCGACGTGCGTGAACGGGCCGAGTCCGTCGCTGTAACTGCTCAGCGCCTCGATCCTGGTCAGCTCCGCCGCGCTCGCTCCCTTCGGCGCCTTGAACACCGCCGACGCCTGGGTCCACGCCGACGCCCCCGGGTCGGTCAAGGCGAACGCCACGATCGCGATCCGCCACGGACCGACGTCATCCAAATACAGGATGTGCGTCTCGCGTACCGCATAGCGGGTGAGATAGACCCCCCCTTGCCGATGCTCCCCGATCAGCTTGGCCACGTCGGCGAGGTAGGCGGGGTCCGAGGCCGCGAGTCGGCCGCGGACCGGAGTGTTCGCGAGCCGCTGCTCCCAGACGCGCTGGGCGTCGAAGCCCGTTGCAGGCGGCGGCGAACCGTGCTCCGGCATGACTACGACGGCTACCGCCAGCGCGCCCGCGACCGTGGTCGCGACCGCAGCGGTCCGGCGTCGGCGCGACCGGCGGTGCCGCGCGCGGATCCGGCCGTACGGATCGTGTTCCGGGCGCACCTCGTCGGCCAGATCGCGCAGAGCGCGGCCGACCTTCTCGTCGACGCTCACAGCGGCATCCTTTCCAGATCGACCGGGTCGAGGACGGCCCGGAGCCGAGCCAGTCCCCGGCTGGCGTGACTCTTGACGTTGCCTAGGGAACAGCCCAGCGCAGCGGCCACCTCAGCCTCGGACATGTCACCGAGATAGCGCAGGACGACCACTGCCCGGGTACGCGGCGGCAGCGAGCGCAGCGCGTCGCGAACCGCGTGCCGTTGCGCGATCGCCTCAGCGGCGTCGGTGAACCCGACGTCCGGCGGCGAGTCCGTCACCAGTTCCCGCCGCCGGACGCGCCGCCAGACGCTGATGTGCTGGTTCACCATGACCCGGCGGACGTAAGGCATGGGCTCGTCCACCCGCGACCACGCCCGCATGGTGCGGACCAGCGCGCTCTGCACCAGATCCTCGGCCTCGTGCGTCGAACCGGTGAGCAGGTACGCGATCCGCAGCAGCTCGACATAGCGAGCCTCCACGAATTCGCGGAACCCGTCCTCACTCGGCATCGGCGTGCTCCCTCGGCGATCCGGGCACGACCTCGGTCGGCGCGCCCGGCTACCTGACACGACCCGGGCTCGCCGCCGAAGGTTGTGTCAGGCAGCCAAGATCTTTAGACGGTGACTGCTGTCGAACTGGCGGGAGCGGCGACCGCCGCCCGCGACGTACGCAGCCAGACCGAGAACCCGTAGGCCACGAGCCCGCCGTAGACCACGTACAGCACCGCCGACGGATAGAAGTGCGATTTGATCAGCAGTGGTACGCCGACCGCGTCGACGGCCAGCCAAGCGAGCCAGAAGTCGTTCCAGCCCCGGGCCATGGCGTACGTGGCGACCATGGAGCCGACGAAGATCCAGGCGTCGCACCAGAAGTACCACCGCGGGGCCGGCCAGCCCGCCCCGAATCCGGCGAACACCTGCTGGACGACGGCCACCGCGATCACCCAGAAGGCGACCAACGCCAGCCGTTCCCGCGCGGTCGCCCAGCGCGGCGTGATCGCCGGGCCGCTGGTACCCCGGCCCCTCGACACTCCGTACCAGCGCCACCAGCCGTAGACGCTCGTGATGATGAAGAAGATCTGCCGGCCCGCCTGGCCGAACAGGGTCATCGCCTGCGGATTGTCGAAGGCGACGCCGAAGAACACGGTGAACAACAGCAGATTGCCGGCGATCCCGACCGGCCACGCCCAGACCCGGCGGCGCAGACCGCCGATGGCCGAGGCGAAGCCGAACGCGTTGCCGACGACCTCGCGCCACAGGATGTGCTGGCCGAAGACGGACAGCTGGGCGTCGAACAGGTCGTGCAGAACACTCATCGCAGGGTCCCCTTCCACTATGGACCCCGGGGGACGCGAGACGACGGCGTCAGCCCACGGCTGACCCCGTTCGTCGCGTGCTGCCTCCCATCCGGACTTTCACCGTCGGTCCCGGAGTTTCACCGGGTCAACCGGCCGCTGGCTGCGGTCGGGTCGCGGACTTTCACCGCCGGTTCGGACTTTCACCGACCCCGGAGCACGTCTGTCGCGCAGTATCACACTTGTTTCTCTTGCTCCCTAGGGTGCCGGTCACACGGGGCCCTCCGGCGCCGCGCTGACCCGGGCGCCGCGCGCTGACCCGGGCGCCGCGTCGGGCGATATCCCGGGATAACGCGGTCTCGCACAGTGTTCGAGGGGACGTTATCCCGGATAACGCGCCGGGCCGAGCGCGTACAGCGGGTGCAAGCGAGACAGTGCGGCGCGACGGGCCCAGGGGTGTAGCAGCTAGCGAGACAGCGCGGCGGCCGCCTCGTGATCGGCAGTACGCAGGATGCCGGCGATCTTCGCGCGGTGCGCCGACTCCCAGTCGTCCAATGTCTCGGCCGCCTCTTTGGCGAGCTTCGCCTTCGCCCGTACCGCGATCTCGGCCTGCTGCGCGGCCGGCACGACGACCACGCCTTCCTCGTCGGCGACGACGATGTCACCTGGGTGGACGGTCACACCGCCGCAGGTCGCCGGAGTGTTCAGCGGCTCAGGTCCGGCCTTCGCTCCGGGGATCGGGATGACGCCCCGCGCGAAGACCGGGAAGGCAGCGTCGCGTACCTCGGCCAGGTCGCGGATCAGACCGTCGAGGACGAATCCTGCGATCCCCCGCCGTTGTGCGACCGCGCAGACGTTCCCGCCCGCCAGCGCATACTCGAGGTCGCCGGACTCCACGACGATCACCGAGCCCGGCCCGGCGAGGTGAATCGCCGCGTGCAGCATCAGGTTGTCGCCCGGCCGGCACCGGACCGTGTACGCCGGGCCGGCCACCCGCGGCGTCGGCGACCACAACGGCCGGATGCCGATATCCATGACCTGCGCTCGGTCGAGCAGATCGGCCAGCGTGGTCGTGGGCAGCTCAGCGAAGTCGGTCACGCGTACCATCTAACAGTACGAACGTACGGTATGCAACTACAGGCTGCCGAAGAAGGCTCGCAGGTCCGCGACGACCAGGTCCGGATCGGTCGTGTACGCGAAATGCCCACCCCGCTCGAACTCGGTGTAGCGCACGATGTTGTTCGACCGCCCGGCGAACGTCTGAATCGTGCGGAAGTCCTGCGGGAACACCGCGACCGCGGTTGGCACCTCGTTGGGCTCCTCGCGGTAACCCGCGCCGCTCTGGGCGTCCTCGTAGTAGTGCCGGGCGCTCGAACCGCCGGTACGCGTGAACCAATAGATGCTGACGTGGGTCAGATAGTTGTCGACGTCGAGATAGTCCGCGAAGTCGCCCCAGCCCGTCCAGAGTTCGGCGTTCCAGGCCAGCTGCCCGGCCGGCGAGTCGGTCAGCCCGTACGCCAAGGTCAGCGGCCGGGTCTGCTGGATCTTCTGGTAACCCGCCTTGCTCTGGAAGTCGGCGGTGGTCCCGGACAGGCTCGCCTTGTCCGCCTCGGAGAGCTTGGCGAACTCGGCCGGATCCCCGGACGGGAAGGCGAAGATCTGCAGCAGGTGTACGCCGATCAACCCCTCTGGGCCGAGGATGCCGAGTTCGCGACCGACGAGTGCGCCCGCGTCGCCGCCTGCCGCTCCCCAGTGTTCGTAGCCGAGTCTGGCCATGAGCGTGGCGAACGCCCGGGCCATCCGGGCGCTGTCCCACCCCGGCTCGGTCGGCGCTCCCGAGAATCCATAGCCTGGCAACGACGGAGCGATCACGTGGAACGCCTGCGCCGGATCACCGCCGTGCGACCGCGGGTCGGTCAACGGGCCGAGCACGTCGAGGAACTCCACAACGGACCCGGGCCAGCCGTGCAGCAGCAGCAACGGCGTCGCATCCGGTTCGGGTGAGCGTACGTGGAGGAAGTGGACGTGCTGCCCGTCGATGGTGGTGCTGAATTGTGGAATCTCGTTGAGCCCGGCCTCGGCCGCGCGCCAGTCGTAACCGTCGCGCCACCGCTCCACCAGCCGTCGCACAACCGCCGTCGGCATCCCGTACGCCGTCCCAGCGCCGGGGATCTCGTCCGGCCACCGAGTCGCCGCGAGCCGGGCGGTCAGGTCGTCCAGGTCCGCCTGCGGAATGTCGATCCGGAAAGGCACGATTTCAGTCATGACCCCGACGCTACGGGGCCTTTAGGCCGAGATCGTTCCTAATGCGGCAACGCATGCCGCCGTCCGTGTCGGACGGGCCTTGCAGTACGCCAAGATCGTCGGCTCCCGACGATCAATGCACTAAACGGCCCAAGAATGTCGGCAGCCGACGATCAAGGAGGAGGAAATCTCCAAGATTGTCGGCTGCCGACGATCATGGTCCGGCCACGCCCCAGACGGGCGGAGCGGCGGACGAAACGCGAGCGAGCGAAGACACGGGGGTCAGGACGTGAGATCCCGCCGCCGGAACAGCGCCAACCCCCCGAAAGCCAGTCCAACCGCGACAGCACCCAAAGCGACGAGCGGCAAAGCGGCAGCGTCAGCGACGGGAACAGCGGGAACGTGGCTGAACGGCGAGATGTCGCGAGCGGCTTGGGGCAGGCCGAAGAGGTCGCCGAGCATACCGAAGACGATGCTCACCACCAGCCCGGCCCACGCGAGCGCCACGCTGATCCGGGGCAGCCACCCGAAGGCGAGCACCACGAATCCCGCCACCGCCAACGCGGCCGGCAGTTGGACCAGGGCGGCCCCGACGAGAGTGCCGATGCTGGTCTGCCCACCGGTCGAGGCGTCGCCGAGACCCATCGCGAGACCCGACGCGGCCAGCAGGAGCGCCGCACCGCCGACCGCGATGGTCAGGTGGGAGGCGACCCAGCGAATGCGCCCGGTCGCGGTGGCGAGCACGGCTTCGGCGGTGCCGGCCGTCTCCTCGCTGCGTAGGCGCAGTAGTACTTGGACCGCGAATCCGGCCGCGAGCACACCGAAGATCGCCATCATGGCGGCGTAGAACACCTGCACGAGTCCGCCCGAGGCTCCCCCGGCGAGTTGACCCATCAGGTCGGCCACGCCCTTGTTCTCCTCGAACGCGTCGTTCACCGTCGTGCCGAGGGTGCCGATGCCGTATCCGAAGAGGACTCCGCCGATCAGCCAGCCGATCACGGTGCCCCGATGCAGCCGCCAGGCCAGGCCGGTCGGGCTGAGCAGCGACCGCGCGGCCGCCGGCGGGCCGAGCCGGGCGGGCACCAGGCCGGCGCCGAGGTCGCGGCGGTTCACCAGGGCGTACGCACCGGCGGCGCAGGCGACGAAGAACAGCAGCGGAATGACCAGAACCCACCAGCGTTCGTCGCCGTAGGGGCGTACCTGCTCTCCCCAGCCGAGCGGGGACACCCAGGCGAGCCAGTTGCTCGTGACCTTGATGCCGTCCGGCCCGACCTCGCCGAGCGCGTCACCGACCCCCCGCACGAAGTACGCGACTCCGATGGCGGCGGCGGCGAACCCGTTGGCGGCGCGGGCTGTACTGAAGACCTGCGCGCCCACCGCAGCGATTCCGGCGAACGACAGGCCGGTGAGCAGGGACGCAGCTCCCCAGGCGAGCGAGCCGGCCGCCGGGAGACCCGCGCCCAGCAGGGCGAGCGTCGAGAGCAGTCCCATGAGGACGTTGGCGATGACGGCGTGCGTCAGAGCCGCGCCGAGGCTGGCATGGCGGCCGACTGCGGCCGAACCGATCAGCTCCGATCGGCCGGTCTCCTCGTTCTGCCGGGTATGCCGGACGACCAGGAACGTGCTCATCAGCGCGACCAGGACCAGCAACGAGGCGTAGTTCCGGAAGTTGACCAGCGCGCCCTGGGTGACGCCGACCGGGATGCCCCGCATCAGCAGCACGGCCGGGCTCGTGACAGCGCCCTTGAGCGCGGTCGCCGCGTCCGCCTCGGTCGGGAACTCGTCCTTCACGGCGGCGGCTCCGGCGTACAGGAGCATCATGGCGGCGACCAGCCAGATCGGCAGCTGCACGCGATCGCGCCGCAACGCTAGCCGGGTCAGCCGAAGCGTGCCCTTCATCGGGTCACCCCCGCTGCGGCGGCCGGCCGGTTGTAGTGGCGGAGGAAGAGCTCCTCCAACGTGGGCGGCTGGCTGACCAGCCCGCGTACGCCTGCCTCAGCGAGCAGCCGCAGCGCCTGCTCCAGCGAGGTGTTGTCGACGGCGAAGCTCACCTGCCCGTCCTGCGACCGCAGATCGTGTACGCCCGCCAGCCCGGCGAGTCCGTCGACCGGCCCGGCCAGTTCGGCCCGAATCGTGGTACGCGTCAGATGCCGCAGTTCGGCGAGCGTACCGGTCTCGACGGCGCGACCGTCACGGATGATGGTGAGCCGGTCGCAGAGCGCCTCCACCTCGGACAGGATATGGCTCGACAGCAGGACGGTACGCCCGCCGCGCTGGACCTCGGCCCGCACGACCTCCCGGAAGACCTCCTCCATGAGGGGGTCGAGCCCGGAGGTCGGCTCGTCGAGAATCAGCAGTTCCACATCGGACGCGAGCGCGGCGACCAGGGCGACCTTCTGCCGGTTGCCCTTGGAGTAGGTGCGGGCCTTCTTGCGGGGATCGAGGTCGAACGCGGTGAGCAGTTCGTCGCGCCGCTGCTTGTTCAGCCCGCCGCGCAGGTCGCCGAGCAGGTCGATGACCTCCCCGCCGGACAGGTTGGGCCACAGCGTGACGTCGCCGGGGACGTACGCGAGCCGCTTGTGCAACTCGGTGGCCTGCGCCCACGGGTCACCACCGAGCAGCTGCGCGGTGCCCCCGTCGGATCGGAGGAGTCCCAGCAGAACTCGGATGGTCGTCGTCTTCCCCGCGCCGTTGGGGCCGAGGAAGCCGTGGACCTCGCCGGTGCGGACGGCCAGATCGAGGCCGTCCAGAGCCCGCGTACGCCCGAACGACTTCACCAGGCCTTCGACGTGGATCGCGTGCGTGAGAGCGTCGGACATGGGGATCGTCACTCCTTAGGAGAGGTGTCGAGTACTCGATCCATCGCCTCGTGCAGGTATCCGGCCTGCTCGGGCGAGAGCATCGTGGTGGCGGCGACGTCGATGAGGGCGTGGTTCAGCCGGACGTACCCCTCGGTGCTGCCGAGGTCGACGTCGAGCACCCGGGACAACTGGTCGGCGAAGAGGAACAAACCGAGCTGCATGGCGCAGATCGCCGCGCCATACGCCCTTGGGTCCCGGGTCGCCACTCCGGTCTTGATCGTCCACTCCTCGCCGAGGTCGACCATCTTGTCGAACATCGCCGAGGCGGCCGGCGAACCATCCTTGATGGACTGAACGAGGTAGCGCTGCAACAGGCGCATTTCCGGGCTGTGGCTGACGAGGAAGCCCGGGTCGGTCATCTTGCCGCCGGCGAAGACCTCCTCGCGGAACTGGTCCGTGCGGTCCTTCGCGTAAACGTCGCAGTAGTCCCGCAGCGCTTCCTTGGACCCGAAATGGTGCCGGAGCAGCCCGGACGAGACCCCGGCCGCCTGGGCGATGTCCCGCACGGACGCGCCCGCGATGCCCCGGTCGGCGAACAGCCGGATCGCGGCGTCCCGGATGCGGGCGCGGGCGGTCAGGTCGTCGGGCGCTCGTTCGCTACACACATGTATAGCGTACTACACGATCGTGTAGCCGCCAACAACGCCGCCAACAACGCCGCCAACAACGCCGCCAACACGCCGCCAACGACTATGCGCGGACCAGCATCTTTCCCACGTTCTCGCCGCGCAGAACCGCCAGGAACGCCTCGACGGTGCGCTCCACTCCCGCGAAGATCGTCTCGTCGGACACAAGGCGTCCCGCCTGAATCTCCGGCACCACGAGCGCCTCCAGCTCGTCGCGTAGGTCGAGGTTCTGCCGCACGAGGAAACCTTCCAGCCGCAGCTGCTTGCCGACGACGGCGTACAGGTTGCGCGGGGCGGGCGGCGGGTTCTGCGGGTCGTTGTACTGGGCGATCGCACCGCACCAGGCGATGCGCCCGCGCTCGCGGAGCACCTCGATCGCCGCCTCCAGATGCTCGCCGCCCACGTTGTCGAGATAGACGTCGATGCCGTCCGGGGCGGCGGCGCGCAGCCCGGCCAGGACGCCGTCGTGATAGTCGAAGGCCGCGTCGAAGCCCAGGTGCTCGGTCAAGTGGCGGGCCTTCACCGCCGAGCCCGTGCTGCCGATCACTCGCCGCGCGCCGAGCAGCCGCGCGAGCCGCCCGGCCGCGGTCCCCACTCCCCCGGCCGCCGCGGAGACGAACAGCGTCTCGCCCGCCCTCAGGTCCGCGGTCCGCTTCAGCCCCACATAGGCGCTCAGGCCAGTGCCACCCATGATGCCCAGATACGCCGAAAGGGGCACCCGGTCCGGCACAGCGAGAACGCGCACCTCGTCGTATCGCACAAGCGCGTGCGACCGCAGCCCGTGCCGGTGGAACACGACGTCGCCGACCGCCAGCGACGGCGTACGCGAAGCGACCACCCGGCCGACCGCCCGGCCCTCCAGGGCGGCGTGGAGCTCGTTGTCCGCCATCGCCTCCCGCATGTAGGGATCGACCGACAGGTACGCGTTCTCGACGAGCGCCTGCCCTTCGGCCAGTCGGGGCAGCGTCTCCTCCACCAGGGCGAAGTCGGCGGCGGTGGGCATGCCCTGCGGGCGGCGTACCTGGTGCACGGTGAGCGATGTCGTCATGCGCTCGACGCTAGGCAGCGGCGGGCGCTCCGGGCAGGGCGTACGCCGCATGGCTGGACCGCCTTCCATGAACGCCGCTCATGTATCTTCGTCAGCGTGCCCGTTGATCCAGCCGTTGATTCGGCCGCCGACCTCGCCCCCAATGAGCTGCGCATCCTCGTCGCGGTCGAGGCCGCCGGAGGGTTCACCGCCGCCGCCGTCGAGCTCGGGCTCACCCAGTCGGCCGTGTCCCACGCCGTCCGGGCCTGTGAGCGCAAGATCGGCGTCGTGCTGTTCGAGCGCGGTCGGCACGGCGCTCGCCCCACGGCGGCCGGCGTACGCGCGGTCGCGCACGCGCGCCGCATCCTGCGACTGCTCGAGACGCTGGGCGCGGAGGCCCGGGGAGCCGCGGCCGGCACCGTCGAAGGACCGCTCCGGATCGCCGCCTTCCGTAGCGCGGCCGCGCATCTGCTGCCCGCCGCGCTCGCCCGGTTGACCGCCCGGCTGCCCGGCGTACGCCCCGAGGTGGCGATCGTCCGGGAGGTCGGCCGAGGCACCGCCGGAGAGGTGGCCGACGGCCGGGCCGACATCGGCATCGCCACCCTCGGCGGGAACCAGCCGATCCCCGCCGGGCTGCTGTCCGGACGGCTCTTCGAGGAGCAGTACGCCCTCGCGTACCCCTTGGGTCATCGCGAACCGCGCGGCCTGCCGCTGATCGACTGGGACGAGAACTGCGGCTCCTACACGCGCCACTGGTGGTCGGCCCAGGAGTGGCTGCCGCGCGCGACGATCACCGCGCAAGACGACAGCGTGGTGCTGTCGATGGTCGCGCAGGGCATGGGCATGGCGGTGGCGCCGCAGCTAAGCCTGCTCGGCGCGCCGCCCGGGCTGGCGATCGAGGATCTCGGTGACAGCCGGCCCCGGCGGGAGGTCGGCTACGTGACGACCCCGGCGATGGCGCAGTCCCTGGCCGTCCGCACGTTCATCCGCGAGCTGCGCTCGACCGCCCGCGCCACCCTCCAAAAAGGACAGCCTTAGCCGCGCAGGATGCGGCGGTACTCAGCGAGGTATTGCTCCTCGGAGATCTCGCCGCGCTGACGCCGTCCGGCCAGTACGCTCAGCGCCGCCGCCTGGTCGGCTGTCCACTGTGGGTTCGGGCCTTGTGCGTACCAGTTGGGAACGGCCGGAACCACCGGCTGCCGCCGGAAATAGGCGTTGGCCGAGGGCAGCGCGAGCAGGATCGCCGCGGCACCGAGCGCGAGCACGGCGAAGGCCGCGATGCCGCCACTGAGCGGCTGGTACCAGTCTGGATAGCCCTCGGGCAGCCGTTGGCCGAAGTTGTGCGGCGTGCCACTGGTGTCGGTGCTGTACGCGTTGACATAGGCGTTGCCGCTGAAGCCGGAAAGGGCGGAGGCGAGCCCGGTCAGGTCGCAGAAGACGGTCAGGCCGATGACCACCCAAGCCGCGACGCGGGCACCGAAGCTGCCGCGGCCGCTCAGCAGCGCGACGACGATCATGCCGATCGCGGCGATGATCGTCATGACGATGGCGATCATCGACATGCCGCGGGCAAATCCACCGAGCGTTCCGCCGAAGCCTTCGACGCCCGAGTCGCGAGCCGCCTCGGCGACCTGGTCGTGGTACGCCCCCGCCCCGGCCACGAGGCCGATCGCGTCGGCGAACCAGCCGATCGCGACAGCGACCATCAACGTGACGGCGACGGTGACGGCGAGTGGGCGGGGTCTGTGAGCGATGTCCATGGATGCTCCCCGTGAGAGATGTGGACTCACGGTAGAGCCATCACGCAAGAATCCCGGCGCTACTGGGGGTGGACGATGTCGACCATCCAGGGGACGCCGAACTGGTCGACGACCATGCCGAACTCGTCGCCCCACATCTGCTTCTCGAGCGGCATCGTGACGTTGCCCTTGGCGGCGAGCTTGTCCCAGTAGCCGCGCAGCGCGTCGGCGTCTTCGCCGCTGAGGCTGATCGAGATGTTCTGGCCGGGCTGGTGCGCCATGCCGGGCGGCAGGTCCGACGCCATCAGGGTGAAGCCGGCCGGGGTGTCCAGCAGGGCGTGCATGATCTGGTCCTTGGTCGCGGCGTCGTCGGAGCCGAACTCGCCGAACGTGTTCAGCTTCAGGTCGCCGCCGAGGACCTCCTGGTAGAACTCCATCGCTTCGCGGGCGTTGCCGGGGAAGTTCAGATACGGGTTCAAGCGCGTGCTCATCGGATCCTCCTCGATCGCTGAGCTCAGTCGGAGCCCTGAGCGGTGTCGCCCCTGAGCCTAGGACGAAGCCGCCGATCCGACGCGCGGTTCCGCCGAAAGGGACGCCCGGCAAATCGGTTGTGCCGCTGCGGCCGCCGTGCGATCTTTCCGGACGTGACCAGCACCGTAGGCAGCTCCGACAGCATCGCGATCAATCGGGCCAACTGGGACGAACGGGCACCGGCCCATGCGAAGTCCCCCGGCTACAACGTCGCCGACTTCGCCGCGGATCCGGGGTACTTGTCCGAGGTCGTCCGGTTCGACCGGCCCCGGCTCGGCGACATCGCCGGCCTGCGCGGCGTACACCTGCAGTGTCACATCGGCACCGACACCGTCTCGCTGGCCCGGCTCGGCGCCCGGATGACCGGTCTCGACTTCTCCCCCGCCGCGCTGGTCGAGGCCCGCGCGCTGGCGAAGTCCGCCGGGGTCGAGGTCGACTTCGTGGAGTCCGACGTGTACGTCGCGGCCGACGTCCTGCCCGAAGGCGAGTTCGACCTGGTCTTCACGGGGATCGGCGCACTGTGCTGGCTGCCCGACATCCGCCGCTGGGCGTCGGTGGTGGCCCGCCTGCTCAAACCGGGCGGGCGACTGTTCCTCCGGGAGGGGCACCCGATGCTCTGGGCGCTCCACGAGGACACCACTGAAGGCCTCAAGGTGAGCTATCCGTATTTCGAAACGCCGGAGCCGCTGGTCTTCGACGAACCGGGAACCTATGTGGAGACCGAGACGCAGTTCGAGCACAACGTCAGCCACAGCTGGAACCACGGGCTCGGCGAGATCGTTTCGGCGCTGCTCGCCGAGGGGATGCGGCTGACCATGCTGGAGGAGCATGACTGCGTTCCGTGGAAGGCGCTGCTCCAGGGCATGGTGGAAGACGAGCACGGTGAGTGGCGGCTGGCCGAGCACCGCGAACGGGTGCCGCTGACCTACACCCTGCAGGCCGTACGGGGCTAATATTTCACCTGATGAATGACCCGACCACCGAAGGTTATGCCGCCACCGCCGCCGAGGTCGACGGCATGGTGCGCAACCTCTGCGCGTACGCGTTGAGCGAGCCCGACCCGATGCAGCGCTATGTCGAGCTGACCCAGCAGCAGGTGCTCTTCGAGGGCATGGTCGAGGCGATCCGGCGCGAACGGGGCCGGGCGCTGGCCGATCTCCTGGTGGCCGGGATGCCGGCCGCTCAGGTGGCCGCCAAGACGAATCTCGCGACCGAGCCGAAGGTCCGCAAGCTGGTCACTGCAGCTGGTGAGGCCGAGCGCGTCAAGGCGGCGGCCCGGCCGGCCAAGGCGGTGAAAGCGACGAAGGCGGCCAAGCCGAAGAAGGAACCCGCCGCGCTGCCACCGCATCTGGCCACGCCGTCCGGGAAACGCGTACTCACGCCGGCCGATCTGGAGGCGTTGGGATTGGCCCCGAAGAAGCGTGCCGCGCCGAGGCAGCCGCGAGCGAAGAAGGCGGCGGTTCAGAAGAGCGCCAGCTGACCTGGGATCGGGTCGCGCCGGTTGCGCCGCCGCCACTGATTCGGCACGTACGCCGTCTGCGCAGCTCCGTTCGGGTCGGCCCGGCCGGTCAGCGCCCAGAGTGACGGGCCGAGCGAGATCCCGTGGCCGGACAGCGCCCGCCGCATCACGGCCAGATCCAGCGGCAGGCGCACGCCGTCGAGCGCCGGGATCGTGAGGTCGTGCCGCATCGCCATGATCCGGCGATTCCGGTCGACGATCTCGCGGGCTTCGGGCGTACCGAAGTGGGTGGCGGCCCGGTCGCCGACGGCACTGCGGACGGCTTCCGCGCCGCCGTCGTCCCAGGCCGACCAGGCTGCGTCGACGCTGCCGAACGCGGCGAGCAGGCGCGCGGCGGTCGCCGAGCCGAAGCCGCGTACGCCGTGCAGGTTGTCGGAGGGGTCGCCGCGAAGCGCCGCGTAGTCCCGGTATTGGCCGGGGGTGACGCCGTACACCTCGATCAGGGATTCCGGCGTCACGACGACCGCCTCGTCGAATCCACCGTTGCGGATGCGCAGCACCGACGTCGTCTCGTCGAGCAAGGCGAACGCGTCGCGGTCGCTCGTCACGAGAATGGACCGCCAACCGGCCTGGCGAGCCTGCTCGGCCGAGCTGGCGAGCACGTCGTCCGCCTCGTACGCGGTCGGTGTGACCACGCAGAGGCCGGCCGCCCGCAGAAGCTCCGGCGCGGTCGCCAGCTGCTCGGTCAGGTCGGCCGCCTTGTCCGGGCGATGGGCCTTGTAACCGGGGTACTCCACTCGCCGGGCGGACTCGGTCGGGCAGTCGAAGCCGACGACCACCGCGTCGGGCCGGATCTTCGCCGCCGCCCGGGCGATCGACAACACGAGCCCGTGCAACGCCCAGACCGGGCGGTCCGCCCCGTCGACGAGCCGGCCGATCGGAGCCGCGTGGTACGCCCGATGCAGCAGGCTGTTGCCGTCGACGGCGAGCAGCAACGGGGGCGGGGGCACGCGGTCAGCGTACCGTCAGGTTCCGATCTCGATGCCTAGCTCCCGGCGCAGGTGACTGCGCAACGCCTTCTCCATCGCCTCGGGCCACTCCGCACCGACCTGCTCGGCCAGCTCCCGGGCGATCGCGAAGAACAGCCGTGAGCAGGCCAGATGCGCCGACACCACGGAGGTGCGGGTCGCCTCGATGGCCGGCAGTGCGGCGTACGCCGAAAGCCGGTCGTCCGGCAGAACGCCTTTCAATCGCAGCGCGCCGCCTCGCTCGGCTCCGGTGCGGACGGCGTCTTCCAGCATCAGTTGCAGGATCAGCGTCCGCAGCAGGCCCGCGCCGGAAGCGCCGACGGCGTACTCGCTCCGGCCGAGGACGACCGGCAACAGGCCCAGCACCCGGAGGAACTCCCGGATCAGGTGCTCGATGCGGCCCGGATCGACTGCCACCGGCTCGTCGCCCGGCACTTCCAGCTCACCGAACAGCGGTACCAGCTTTCCGCGTACGCGGTCGGGCGGGGTGATGGTGACGTCGAAGCGCAGCCAGTCGCCGGTGACATGGGTGACCACCGTGCTCGTGCCGTCGCCCATCCGCTGGCGGTGCACGATCGGGGCGATCCGGTCGGCGACGGCGTCCCAGTCTGCCGCGTACGCCTTCGGGTCGTCCGTCGCGATCACCACGTCGACGTCGCTGAACTGGTCGGCGGTGCCCCGCCCGAGGCTGCCACCGAGCCAGGCCGCCCGTACGCGGCCGTCGGCGCGCAGCTGAGCGGTCAGCCGCTCGACGAACTCGTCCCGCGTCATCGAAGGCCCCGTCCGTTGCGTGGTCCACCATAGTTGCGCGGTCCACGGTAGAGGATCATGTAATACCCGGCTGCCCCGAAGACGTTCAGCGCGAGGAACGCCGCGAGCCATGCCGTACGCGCGTTGCGGGTCAGCAGCGGGTTCTGCAGCATGTCGTCGAGCATCCAGGCCCAGAAGACGATCAACGGGGCGACGAGGAGGAAGACGAGGACGCTCTGCACCAGGGGGCCGGGCCGGATCACACCGCCCAATCTACGTCGGCCCGATCTCCACCGGCGAAACCGAACCAGCTCGCGACCTCCGCCACCAGCTCGTTCTGCGTCGCCGTGCCGTCCACCTCGATCACGCGCAGCCCGAGGCCGGTCGCCTCGGCCCGGACCCGCTCGGTGAACATGGCGTCCCGGGCGAGCAGATTCTCCAGGGCCCTCGGCGGATCACTGGTGCGGCTCGCGATGCTCCACAGCGATCCGCGCTGCTCCAGCGCGCTTCGCCGGAACCCCGGGGTCGGCAGCAGCCAGACCGCCCGGCGTACATCGGGCAGCAGCGGCCGGACGAGGTGCGGCAGCAGCCGGAAGCCTTCGGCCACCACCTTGCCCGCTTCGGCGCGCAAATCGTCCTCGATCAGGCCGAACGCCTCGCCGCGATACCAGTGGAAGGTGGCGAGCATCGTCTCCGGCGAGCGCGTCAGCCAGCGCTGGTCCAGGTCCATCGCCTGGAACTGCGCGAGATACGGGCTCTCCGCGGCGGTGGTCCGGCTCGCGTGGTCGGCCATCACGTCATCGGTCGCGTACAACCGCAGGCCGTGATCGGCGGCGAGGCGGCGGGCCACCGTCGACTTCCCGCCGCCGCTGCCCCCGCCGATCCAATAGACGTGCTCCAGGCTCACGCCGGCGAGGCTAGCCGATCATTCGTCCCATTCGCAGGCGATGCCATCGTTGTCGCGATCGAGGTGCGGCGCATAGCCGGGCTCGCCCCGAAACAGCGGGGCAGCGCCGGCCAGAATGGCCTGATCGCAGTTCACGAACGGGCCTGTGGCCGGCGCTCGGCCAACGTGATTCCCCGAGCTCGCGCACGGTCCGACATCGACCGGCGTCACCAGGAACGAATGTATCCAGCCGTCCAGGCTGGTGTAGAGCCACATCGAGCCGTAGGCGTCGGTGCCGTAGGTCGGCTCGCCGTAGGCCCAGCACACGACCTCGATCTTGGTTCCCGCCGGCAGCCCGGCGAGGATTCGCGAGGTGGTGTTGGGCTCGGCGCGCAGATTGCTGCCGGTCTTGACCGTCGCCGTCTCGGTTGCGGCGTGGGCGGGCGTGCCGATGATCATGGCCGCCAAGCCGATCAGTAGCCCGCCAAGCAAAGTGGTCCGTCGCATCTCGGACCTCCTCACGAAGGCGATCACCCCCACGCTACGCCCGGGCCCACAAAGCCCACAAGATCAGAAGGGGTCGCTCAGGCCGGTCAGCTCCAGGCTGCGGCGCCACAGCTCCGCGCGGGCTTTCCGGTCGTACGCCTGATCAGCGGCGCGTTCCTCGCGCATCCGGTCGTAGAACCGCCCGGTGACTCCCTGGAGGTCGCCGCTGATCGCGAGCCGACGGACCGACTCGACACCGACTTCCAGACTGTCGACCGACCGCCCGATCGACTGCAGGACCATCTTGGTCGGCATGTAGGTGCCCGGGTGCAGGCTGTTGACCGTCAGTTCCCGGGCGGGCAGCCGGTCGGCCAGCTCGAATCCGGACATGATCTGGGCGAGCTTGCTCTGGGCGTACGCCCGCGAGCCGTCGTAGTGGTGCTCCAGCATCAGATCGTCGAAGTCGAGCGGGTGCTGCCCGAGCGACGCGACGTTGACGATCCGGGCGGGCGGACCGGCGAGCAGCAGCGGAAGCAGCTCGATCGTCAGGGCGAACCCGGCCAGGTAGTTCACGGCGAACCGCAGCTCGTAGCCGTCGGCGCTGACGCGCCGGTCCACGCCGTCGGGCTCCCCGCTGCCGATGCCCGCGTTGCTGACGAACACGTCCAGCCCGTCGGCCACTTCGCGGACCTGGGCAGCGAGACGGCGTACCTGTTGAAGATCGGCGAGATCGGCCACGACGGACCGGGCCGGCTTCCCGCGCCGCGCGACCTCGTCCGTGACCTGGGCGAGCCGGTCGGCGTCGCGGCCGTGCAGGATGAGCTCGTGGCCGTCGGCCGCGAGCCGGAACGCGAGTGCGCGACCGAGACCGTCGGTGGACCCCGTGATGAAGATGGTGCTCATCGTTCAGAATCTACCGCGACAAGATCCGTCGCTCGTGGGCCGCAGTTCACGACCGCGAGACGAGCGCCCGGAGGAAGAACGTGAGGTTCGCGGGACGCTCGGCGAGCCGCCGCATGAAGTAGCCGTAGTACTCGCCGCCGTACGGCACGTAGACGCGCATCGTGTAGCCGGCGGCCGCGAGGCGCTCCTGCTCCGGAACGCGGATGCCGTAGAGCATCTGGTGTTCCCACGTGTCGGCCGAGCGCCTGTACTGGCCGGCCATGCGCTGCGCGGCCGCAATGATCGCGGGGTCGTGCGAGGCGACCATCGGGTAGCCGGAACCGGCCATGAGGATGTCGAGGCAGCGCAGGTAGGCCGCGTCGATCTCGTCCTTCTTCTGGTACGCCACCGTCGCGGGCTCCTTGTAAGCCCCCTTGCACAGCCGTACGCGGGACCCGGCAGCGGCGAGCTCGCGGCAGTCGGCCTCGGTGCGATGCAACGCCGCCTGCACGACTGCACCGACCCACGGGAACTCCGTACGCAGCTTGTGCAGGATGCGCAGGGTCGAGTCGGTGGTGGTATGCGACTCCATGTCCAGGGTCACCGTCGTGCCGACGTCGGCCGCGGCGGCGCAAATGCGGCGGGCATTGGCCAGGGCGATCTCCTCGCCGTCACCCGGCAGCGCCTGACCGACCGCCGACAGCTTGACGGAGACCTCGGCCAGCGCCCCGTACGACAGCCCGCCCAGCAACGCCAGGTACGCCTCGACGGTGGCGTCGGCCTGCGACCGGTCGAGCGTGTCCTCGCCGAGGTAGTCGAGCGTGACGGCCCGGCCGCTGCGGATCAGCTCGCCGGTGACGGCGAGGGCGTCGGAGGTCGCGGTGCCGGGGACGAACCGGTTGACCATCGCGCGGGTCGGGCGCAGGCGCTCGACGACCCGGCGCGTACGGCCGGAACGGGCGGCCGCCAGCAGGAGGGTACGCATCACGCTGATCACGCTAGGCGGCTGACAGGCGCTACTGTTTGTGCTGATGGACAACGTACGCGCCGATGGGTTGGAGCAACGGACAACGCTCCGGGAGATGATCACCGCGTTGGGTGGGCATCTCGTCGATGTCGTGATCGCCCCGAAGGGCCTCGCGGTCGGCGTACGCGACGTGGTGGTGGCCGATCCGTATGACGATCCGGCGCTGCGGCCCGGGGACGTCGTGCTCGTCGTCGGAGCGCGCGGCGCCGACGCCCGTCCGCTGCTCGTGCAGGCCGGAGCCCGTGGCGCCGCCGCCGTCGTGGTCAAAGGCGGCGTCACCTTGAAGGAGGCGGCCCGAGACGCCGGAGTCGCGCTGCTGACCGTCGACGCCGACGCGCGCTGGGACCAGGTGCAGACGTTGCTGCGCTCCGGGCTGGCCACCGCCGAGCCCGTTCCGCTGCCCAACGAGACGGGCGACCTGTTCGCGCTCGCGCAGACGATCGCCACGCTGACCGGGGGCAGTGTGAGCATCGAAGACGTCGGCAGTCGCGTCTTGGCGTACTCGGCGGTCGCGGGCGAGGTCGACGACCTGCGTCTGCGCTCGATTCTCGGCCGCCGGGGGCCTGAGCGCTATCTGGCGTTGCTGCGCGAGTGGGGCGTCTACGACGAACTGCGCAACCCCGATCACGTCGTCACCGTGCCCGACCATCCGGAACTCGGCATCCGGCGGCGACTGGCGATCGGGCTGCACGCGGGCGGCCGGCAGTTGGGCTCGATCTGGGTCCAGGAGGGCGGACGGTCCCTCGCCGACGCCGCGGCCGAGGTGCTGATCGGCGCGGCCCGGCTCGCGGCGCAGGACGTCGTCGCGCAGGCGCACGGCGCGACGAGCCGCGGTTCCCGATCGCGCCTGCTCGCCGACGGGCTCACCGGCCGGGTTCCCGGCGCGCTCGTCGCCGCCGACCTCGGCCTGCCGGCCGGTCCGGCGCTGCTCGTGGCGTGCGACATCCGGGATCAGCCCGGTGACGGCGAGCCGGCGGGTGCCGCGTAGCGCCGGGCGCGCGCGGCCGAGATCATCGCCGTCCACGCGGCGGCGTTCCGGCGCAGTGCGGTCACGGCTCAGGTCGGACCGCGGGTGTACGCGATGCTGCCCGGCCTCGACGTCGACCCCGCCGGTGCGCAGGCCCAGACGTGGGCCGCCGAGACGACCGAAGCGGTACGCCGGGAGTCGGGCTTCCCGGTGCGAGCGGCGATCGTCACCGCGGACACGGCCGCACTGGATCATGCCCGAGCCGAAGCCGACCAGGTGCTTCAAGTGCTCCTACGCTCCCCCGACCGACCGGTCGGCACGATGGCCCAGGTACGCGCAGCAGTCCTCCTGCAGGAGGCGCTCGACGCCACGGCCGGGCTGCGCCATCCGGGGCTCGACGCGTTGCTGGCGCACGACGCGGCCCACCACGGCGAACTCGCCACCACGCTGTCGTCCTATCTGGATGCATTCGGCGACGTCGCCGTGGTCGCCACCCGGCTGCACGTCCATCCCAACACCGTGCGGCATCGCGTACGCCGGGCGGCGGAGATCGCCGGGCTGGAGTTGGCCGATCCCGAACAACGGCTGCTGGCGGCGCTGCTCCTTCGGGGGGCTTTGCCCGTTCGCCGGGTCCGCTCGGGTCAGGAGTCCGGCCAGCTATAGGCGTACGCGAGGGAGAAGGTGCGTTTGATCCAGTCCGCCGACGCTTCGCCCGCCTCCGGCCGAGTGCCCGTCGCGGCGATGCGGTCGCGTACAGCCGCCAGATCGACCGACCGATCGTGGGTGGCCGTCACCTCTCCGTCCGCGATGATGAGCTCCACGACGTCGAGGAATCCCCACGCCGGCCAGAACCCCATGTTCAGGTACGCGATGTCGGCGACCTCCGCCCCGATGAGAAGCCGCCCGGTGAACGGCATCACGACGTCGGGCACGTCGTAGACGGCCGCTCCCCGGTTCCACGGGCGCGCCTGCGGTGTACGGGAGCGGCCGTACAGCTGCGTGTCGTGGACGGAGATCTCGACTCGGTTGAGCACCAACCGGCCGCTTTTGACGACGTACCGGCAGCAGTAGCCACGCCAGCAGCCGGTGCTCAGCGGCGACGGCTCCAGCCCGTGGTCGGCCGGATCGAACAGGCCGGCTCCGTCGATCGCCGCGATGGCGTACCGGCGGCGGTGGTAGCGGACCTCGTCCGGAATCTGCCCCGTCATAATCGCCGGAGCCTACCCGGGCGGGCGGGACGGCGGGGACAATGAACGCCATGACCGACGCTGACGACCTATTGGCTCGACATACTCCGGACGTCGCCGCGGTGGCGCACCGGATCATCGCGCAGATCAGCCGGGTCTACCCCGACGCCGTGGTGACCGTGGACGGCGGCGACATCGGCTTCGGCAGCGGTACCGGCTACAAAGGACTGTCCTTTGTGGTCACTCCGCATACGTCGCATGTCACGTTGGGCATCGCCGGTGGTGCGAACCTCCCCGACCCCGCCGGGCTCCTGGAGGGCTCGGGGAAGGTCCACCGGCACGTCAAACTGCGTACGCCGGACGACGCCGACCGGCCGGAACTGGTGGCGCTGCTCGAAGCCCGGGTCAGCGCAGCACGCTGAACCGCAGGTAGTTCGCCAGCGGGGCGGAGTTCTCGTCGATCCGCCGCAGTTTGACGGTCGCGCCGCCCGGATGCGCGAAGAGGCGTACGCCATCGCCGAGCAGCACGGGCGCGATGAAGACGGCGACCTCGTCGAGCCACCCCGCCTCGATGCACTGGCGGGCCACGTCGGCGCCGATGATGTTCACCATCTTGTCCCCCGCCGCCGCCCTCGCTGCTTCGACCGCTTCCTCGAAGTCGTTGACGAACGTGATTCCCGGAACGGAGTCGGCGGGCGGATTGTGAGTGAGCACCAACTGCGGGCCTTCCCAGCCACCGCCGAACGGCTTACCCTCGGCCTCGGTGCCGCGGTGCGGATCGTCACCGCCGAACGACCGGCGCCCGACGAGGATCGCGCCGATCTCGTTCACCAGAGCGTCCGCTGCCGGATTGGGTTCGATGAACTCGGTCAGCCAGGACATGTCGCCGCCCGGTCCGGCAATGAACGCGTCCAGTGACATCGTCACGGAATACAGCAACTTCGACATGCCGCCGAGCCTAGGCGGGGCGGCCGACAGTTCCCGCGTCTTCGTCGGCGCGGCGCGCCTTGATCGCGCCCGCTTCCGACGTTCTTGGCGGAGATCAACGGAGAAAATGTGGGGTCATGGCACCGCGAATCTTCCGCTGATCATGGCCGCCGCCGGTTTGCCAACAGCCTCTGTCGCATCCTCGGCGCGGCGCGCCTTGATCGCGTCGAGGAATACCAGCCACTCGGTCGGCGCCGGGATCACCTGGCAGCGGTAGTCCGGCCCATCCCGTCCACAGTCCACAGCGGGTTCACCGCAGCCGACATCGAAGGGGTGCTCGGTCATCAGCGTCACCTGCTTTCGTACGCCACTCGTACGTATAGAACGACGGCACTGTCCCGAGCGTTTCTCCGGTCGCCAACCGATCGCGCGCGAGCAATGGGCGGAAGATCAAGTGCCCTGGATCAGCAGAAACGCGGCCGTTTTGGTGATCATGTGCCCGTGGCCAGCGAAATCCGGCCCGTTTTCGCTGATGGCGGGCACATGATCTCTCTTTTCGCGCCTCGATTGCCGGCGAAGGGAACATGATCTTTTCGTGGCCGGCCGGCGAGCCAAAACATCAAGCCGACGGAACCAGACCGGCGCGGGCGTACGCCCCGACTTGCGGCCCCGCCTCGGCGACGACGTTTCCGACCGGATCCCAGATGCGGGAACGACCGGCCGCGTCGTCGTACCCGCCGCCGGTCGAGCCGGCGAAGCTGGCCGTCACCACCCAGACGCCATACGTCGTGGCCGTACGCCGGGCGCGCTCGTCCTGCACGGCGATCTCGTGCGATCCGTCCAACGCTCCGGCGACGTACGCGTCGACACCCAATGCGCAGGTCGCGGCGGCATGCTCGGCGACGCCGGTGTCCTTGCAGACGGCGAGGCCCAGCCGCCAGCCGTCGATGTCGAGCAGCGCCGGAGCGTCGCCCGGCACGAAGTGCTCGGGTTCGGCCCCGCCCAGGAACATCTTGCGGTACGCCACGCGTACGCCGTCGCCGTCGATCGCCAGCACGCCGATGTGCTTACCGGCGACCCCAGCTGCTCCGGCTGCTCCATCGACGCCGGCTGCTCCGGCGACCGGAGCGCCGACGAGCGCGATGCTGCCCGTCTCCGCGCAGGCGGCGACGATCGGGGCGAGCCGGGGATCGTCGAGCTCGACCGGTGCGGCGTCGAACTCGTAGCCCGTCAGCGACATCTCGGGGAACACGACGACCCGGGCGTTCGCCGCCCGGACGAGGTCTGCGTGCGACAGCGCGTTCGCGGCGACGTCGTACGCCGAGCAGGCAGGCTGAGCTGCAGCGACGATCAGCGGGGTGATCATCGGGCCAGCGTAAGTCGGAATTGTTTCCCACCTGTGACGGCCGGCCACGGGCAGCCACCGCTCGCGCCACTGCGCCACCCAGCTGCGTTGATCATGGAGTTATGGGCGTCGACACGCCGTCAGATGGGACCTTGGGTTCATGATCGACGCGAAGGACGACGGCGGCCAGGTTGCGGCCTTTGAGCAGCCACGACGTGCCGAACGCCCACACCGCGACCACCTCGCCGAGGTAGAGCGGGGTCAGCTCGCCGAGACTCAGCCGGAGCAGTCCGCCGACGACCACCCAGAGCACGGCGACGACGATCGCCCAGCCACAGATCTTCTGCAGCAACGCCATGCGCCGATCGTTCTCATACTTCTTCTCGCGGTACGCGAAGATGAACGCGATCGCAGCCAGGCAGCTGATGAAGACGGCGGCGCAGGCGAAGTGGACGATCGCCACGGTGTTCTCGCCGAGCGCCTGCTGGATCGGGGCGCACCCGGCCGGCTCGGGTTCGACGCCGCACAGCGGCGCTCCCGGTTCGATGCCGACGCGGCGGGTCGGGAAGAACACGACGCCGATGACGGCCACGCCGGCGATTGTGCTGAGCCAGTAGTCCCAGGTCCGGGGCTGGGCCGACATGTAGGTGAGCAGCAGGAAGCCGACCACGCTGAGCCCCGCGACGAACAGGTCACGCATCGACGAGTGATAGTACGCACTGATCGACCCGCGGACGTGCACACTCCCCCGCAGATACGCCGCCTCCCCGAAGATGAACGCGATCGGCAGGGCGAGCCCGAGGATGCCGACGACGGTGCGGATGTTCAAGTAGGACCGGACGTAGAGCGCGGCCGGATCGGTGCGCGCGACGAGATCGGCGGGTCGGGGGAAGGTGTCGGTGGTGGCCATCTTCCCACGATCCGCCGCTTGGATCATCGACGCAAGATGATCCCCCTACACGGTGTACGTCTTGGCCACGAGCACGAGTTCGGAGGTGTGCGAACCCTCGACGCCGACGTCCGGCGGCCGGGGGGTGAAGCCGGGCAGCCCGGCCAGCCCGTCGCTGCCGTCCATGACGCGTACGGTGATCGGGCTCGTCTGCTCGACGGTCAGGGTCACGGTGAGTCCGTCGGCGGGCGGCGCGTGGAACAGCACCCCGAAGTCGTCGCCGAGCGCATCCGCTGGGACGGCTCGTCCCGCGACGGTCGCCGCCGTCACCTTCGCACCGGGCACCTTGAGATAGACCAGACGGACGTCCCGATTCGGCTTCACGAGCAGGGTCAGCGTCCGATGCGTACCCTCCACTGTGGAGTTCGAAGCAGTCAGGCTCGGTGCGGTCAGGGTGGCCGCCTGTGCCGGTCCGCTCGCGATGTCGCCGTGCAGCAACGGGAACTTCGCCTCGAGGTTCTCCGTGCCGGTCGCGTACTGGGCGGCCCAGGCGCCCGGCTTGTCGTCCGCGCTCACCCAGCGCGCCTGGCCGTTGTCCGTGTCGAGGGCGTACATGAGCTGCTCGGGCGCGGGATGCTTCGCGTCGAACCGGTCGACCGCCAGGCCGACGCCGGTGAAGACCAGGGTCAGCACGGCCGCGCCGAGCGCCGGCCACATCGCCCGCCGTGGATACAAAACCACCAGCGCCAGCCCCAGCATCGTCGCGAAGAGCGCGGCCGCCGCGCCGGTGGCCAGGCCGAGCGCCGGGAAGAACAGCATCACGGTGGGCGCGAGGATCACCACCGCCACCGCTCCGCCGACGGTCAAGGCCGCGAATTTCGCCCAAGTTGTACGCACAACGACCGCGACGATTCCCGCCAGTGCCCCGAACAGGGCGGGCAACGCAGCGAGATAGGAGCCGCCGGGCGTGAACGCCGCCAGCAGTACGCCGAGGACGGCGAGCCAGCCGAACCCGGCCACAACCATCGCCCAGCGCCCAAGACGTCTGCTCCACAAGGCGTACCAGAGGAGTAAGAGGGTTGCGACGAGCGCGACCACGGCGGCGCGGAACCACTCCGGTCGCCAGGGATCGATCATCTGCCGGTAGCCGGGGCGGATCGCGACCAGCACCAGCCAGTAGACCTGGGCCAGAATCGGCGCGAGGGCGAGCGGGAGCAGGCCGAGCCCGAACGCGGCGGCCTGGCGGCCGAAACTCGCGCGGCCGCGCACGATGCCGCTCACCGTCACGCTGAGCGCGACCACGGCGAGCAGGGCGAGGATCGCGACCGGCCAGACCAGCCACCCGGGATAGCGCACGAGGTAGCCGAGGACCGGGAAGTAGGTCGAGTCGCCCGCGGACGGCTTCTCCAGGGTGGACAGGTCCCGGCTCGCGAAGGCCTGGGTGAGGGCGAGCGCGTTGGACCCGTGATGCTGCAGGCTCGCCTGGTCCATGTACTCGGGACGGTCCTCCGGCGTGTGGTAGACCGCCGACCCGTCGATGTACGCGGTGTTCAGCCCGGTGAACCGCCCGGCGTCGCGGAACGGGGAGAAGTCGGTGTCGTTGGGCAGGATCCGGTAGACCTCTACCGCGAAGCTGGTCGCCACCGGATACGGGGCGACGTCGCCGTAGACGCCGACGACGTCCGCGTTGTCCCGGGTCGTCTCGAACATGATCGCGGGGCCGGACGAGCCCCGCGCCTCGAAGTTGAGCACCACGCCGCCGTCCTTCGCGAGCGCGTGCTGGCTGACGAACGCCTCCGCGCCGCAGAGACAGGCCTCCTCGGCGTCGGTGAACACGAACACGATGTCGTTGCGCGGCTTCTCGCCACTGGTGAGGATGCGCGCGGTCTCCAGCAGGGTGGCGACGCCCGCACCGTCGTCGTTGCCGCCGTACGACACCTGGACCGAGTCGTAGTGCGCGACGAGGATCAGCCGCCCGGTCGACGCGGTGCCCTTGAGCTCGGCGACGACGTTGCGTACGTGGGCCATCGTGTAACCCTCGCCGAGCGCGTCGTCCGCCCCGACGGCGTCCTGGACCTGCGGATCGAGCCCGTAGTCCTTCAGCGTCCCGACGATGTACTCGCGGGCGGCTGCGGCGTTCTTCGAGCCGGCGACGTGCACCGCTTCGCCGAGCGTCTGGACGTGCGCGTACGCCCGCCCCGCGCTGAACTCGTCGCCCGGCGCGTCGGCGGCCAGCGGCGCCGGTGGCCGGACCGCCCACACACTCCAGAAGGCCAATCCGGCCAGGACGAGGACGGCGACGGCTCCGGCGATGCTCCGGCTGTTGGTCTGATCCACGCCCACATCTTCCTGCACCCGGCGGCCCGCCGTCTGTCAGTCGAGCCGGTCGCCGAGCTCGATTTTCAGCTCGGTGATCTGCCGGGCCTGATCGTCGAGCAGCCTCGTCACCGCCGACCGCACCGCCGTCGCGAATTCCTCCTCGGAGCATTCGCGCACCGTGCCGGGCTGTACGCGGACGGTCCACTCCTGCATCCCGCGAACGGAGAGCGCGACGCGGCCGTCGGCGGACTCGCCGCGCGCGACGAGCTCGGCGCGCCGCTCGACGAACTCGCGCTGGCCGGAGGTCGCCGGTTCCGGCTCGCCGGTGATCGGCACATCCTCGTCCTCGCTGAGGATCGCGAAGAACTCCCGCATCCGCCGGGCCCAAAGGATGCGGCCCAGCGCGGCCAGCTGCTCCGGCAGGCGGCTCTCGTCGAGCCACCGGTAGCCCCCGGGGAAACTCAACCGCACCTGGTCACGGTCGTAGAGCTCGGCCGCGATCGCGCCGTCCGGGGTGGACGCGGTGACGACCATCCGGTCGAGCCGTTCGCTCAGCAGCATCGTGTCTCTCCCCTCAGTTCGCGTTGCCCATGAAGCCGTGAATGTTGCCCCGGTTCGCCCCGGCCAGCTCCGGCTTCCGGGGCACGAGCTGGTCGCGGTGGGCGTTGAGCTGCGCGAGGTCCCGGGACAGCACCGCGTACACCTTGTCCTGCTCTTCGTTGATGTACTTCTTCAGGTCGTCGAGCGCCTTGCGTAGCTTCGGGACGATGTAAAGCGGATCCGACCCCGAGATGTCGACCTTGGGCTTGTCGCCGCCGGCCGCCTGCGCCCCGACCTGGGCCGCGCCGGCGATCACCTCGAGGAGCAGCACGCCACCGATGACCCCGCCACCGGCGAACACCGTCGCGACCGAGGCGACCGAACCGAGGATCGTGTAGGCCATCGCGTCGCCACCGAACCCGAAGTGGCAGTCGTGCTCCAGCGCCTTCAGGGTCTTCTTCGCGATCTCCTCGACGTCGTGCCGAGCGTTCTTCCAGACGCTCTGGTACGCCTGAAGCGCGCTGCGCATCACGTACACCGCGACGAACTGGCTCTGCACCTTCGCCGGGAACGGCACGACGAAGTTCGTATTGAAGTTCTGCGCCGCGCTGCCGGTCCAGCCGTCGACGAGCGAAGTCACGTTCATGTGCTTCAGATCGCCGATCGGCAGGATCGTCTCGCCCTCCCCGTTCGCCTTGTTCGGCGGCAGCAGCTGACCGTCCGACAACTCGGTCAGCGCGCCTTTGAGGTCGTCGATGATGGTCTTGACCGGACCGTCGGGGTCGGGCAGTTGCGCGTAGGGCTCGAACAGCTGCGGAATCTGGCTCCACGACGCCATCTCCGCCCGCTGCTGCGCGTCGAAGACTTGACCGTTGGCCTCCACCTTCGTCTTCCAGTCGTTGCACTTCTGCCAGATCTTGTAGGCCATGCCGCGCAGGTCTTCGCTCATGACGTCACCTCACTCACAGCGCCAGCTTGATGTCGGGAATCGGGACCTTCCGCCCCGAGCCGTCCTCGGTGTAGTCATTGGCCATCAGGTTGCGCAGCTCGGTTCCGGCCGCTTGGTCGGTACGCGCGTACTCCGCGGCCGCCAGGCGCAGCGCCTCCGCTGTCAGCTCGACGTTCTGCTCGGCCTCCTTGACACAGCCCGCGATGACGTCGCCGATCTGCGAGATCGCCGACAGGTGCTTGTCGCCACCACCGCCGCCGAAGTCGGCCGGCCGGGTGAACGCCGCCGACAGGTTGTCGTGGGCGTACTGGACCTTGCCGAGCACCCGATTGAACGCCGCCTGCACCACCGGCATCTCGGCGTTGGCCGCCCGCACCAGCTCTTCGAGCCGTGCGCCGAGCTGCTGCCCGCTCAGATAGTTGCCCACCGCCACCTCCCCAGTCTTCGGTTGGCTTGCCGAAGCTGGGGAACACACAGTGTGGGATGTGGTGTGACCGTGAGCCCCCCAGCTGACGGTCATCGTAGGAAGAATCGGACGTCGGACACGTCCCACCACGAGTGGAAATAGCTCTACAACTCGCGCGGTATGCGACGAGGCGGACTACTCCGCCTCGGCGACCCGATCTAGCGCGGGCAGATACTTCCGATAGGGCCCGACGTCGGTGCGGTGCCGCCGGGCGAGCACCTCGGCCATCTGGCCGAGATGAGTGAGATCGTGCGCGACCCAGGCCGCCACGACGTTGCCCATCGTCACCTCGCCGAACTCGGGATGCGTACCGGTCTGCCGCAGATCCACGGTGGCGAGGTTCAGCGCCGTCAGCGTCCGACCGCGTCCGGAGCGGAACCGTGCCAGCAGGTCGCCGAGGGGTTCGGGCTCGTCGCGCAGCATCGCCTCCCGGTCGAACGGTTCGAAGACCCGGCTCACGCCGTGCTCCTGGATCAGCCGGAGGCGCGGCAGCCAATTCGTGGCGTCGGCATACGTCAGGTGACCGAGGATCGCGTACGCGCTCCAGGTGCCGGGGCCGTCGTCGCGGTGCAGCCACTCGTCCGGCAGTCCGGTGAGGAACGCGGTCAGCACGTCCGGCGTCCTGGCCAGCATGGTTTCGGCGTCACCCAGATCGAGGTCCATGCCGTCATCGTGGTGGCCGAGTCGCCTCCCGGCCAGAGCCAATCCCGATGCCCTGGCGTCTTCGCGGCTCCGTAGGCGACTTCGCCCGGCTCGTTCGGCTGCAGATCACGGATATCCATGCTTCCCAGCGCGAAATAGCATGGTTATCCGTGATCCGGCGGCAAACTGGCCGCCCGCGGCTAGCTGGCCGCCCGCGGCAAACCGGCCGCCCGCGGCTAGCCGGCCGCCCGCGGCTAGCCGGCCGCCCGCGGCTAGTCGGTGCGCAGGGCGGCGACGATGTGCCGGGTGTTGGCCCACACGACGTACAGCGCCGGCCCCGGCAGGAGGAACAGCCCGATCGCCGGCTTGGTGACGACCGCCCCGCCGAGGATGCCGAGCACGGCCAGGTTCGCGAGGCTCAGGTACCACTTGCGTACGGAGAGGTAGGCGGCCGTCACGATCAGCCGAAGCGTTGGCCGGATGTCGAGCGTCAGCAGGGCGGTCGCGGTCACGACGACCAGCACGATGAGCAGCGCCAGCATCGGCGTGACCGCGCCGAACGGCGTACCGAGGGCGAGCCGGAAGTCGCTGGCGAGCACGATGACGGCGAGCGCCGCCACTGCGCCGATCGCGAGCGACCGCCCGAACCGCGTCCGGTAGGACCGCCAGAACGAGGACGCTCCGGATTCGCCGCCGGACGCCGCCGCGAAGGAGCCGAAGGCCCCCGCGACCGCCGGGCCGAGCAGCGCCGACAGTGCGACGAAGAACGGCCAGGCGGCCAGCGGCTCCCCGCTGAAGGCGAACGCCAGGATCAGGGGCAGCGTCGCCGCCACCAGTCCAAGATTGATCTTGAGAAACGCGTACGCCGTGCTGAAGATCGTGTCGTACGGCACGCGGGCGAGCAGTCTCACGCGATCACCCCTTCATCCCGGAGGTGGCGATGCCCTGGATGAAGTACCGCTGGCCGACGAGGAAGATCAGCAGGATCGGCAGCACCGACAGCACCGAGCCGGTCATCATCATCGCGTAGTCGGCGTCGAACTGGCCGACGAACGAGCGCAGACCAAGCTGGATCGTCCAGAGGTCGTTGCTGGTCAGGTAGATGAACGGGCCCATGTAGTCGTTCCAGGTGTTGACGAACGTGAGCAGGGCCAGGCTCGCCAGCGCGGGTTTGGACAGCGGCAGGATGACCCGCGCCCAGATCCCGTACTCGGTGAGGCCGTCGACTCGGGCGGCTTCGGACAGTTCCTCGGGGATCGTCAGGTAGTACTGCCGCATCAGGAAGACGCCGAACGCGCCGAACGCCTGGAGCAGGATCAGCGACCAGAACGTGTTCGTCAGCCCGGCCTTCTGCATCATGATGTACTGCGGGATCATGTACGCCTGCCACGGCACCGCGATGGTCGCGATGTACGCGAAGAACAACGCGTCCCGGCCGGGGAAGCGCATCTTGGCGAACCCGTACGCCGCGAAGCTGCCGGTCAGCACCTGAAGGAAGGTGATGACCGCGCTGAGGAAGATCGTGTTCCGCAGGTAGGTGCCCAACGGGATCTGCGTCCAGATGGAGCTGAAGTTCTTCCACTGGAAGTCCGTCGGGATCCACTGCACCGGGATGGTCAGGACCTCGTTGTTGCGTTTGAGCGAAGCGCTGATCATCCACAGGAACGGCACGAGGATGGCGACCGCCGCGACCGTCAGGACGACGTAGAGCAGGACGCGAAGGGCTGCTTTCATTTGCGCTCCCGGCGGTTGTTGAACCAGAACTGCGTCAGCGTGAGCACCAGCACGAGCAGGAACAGCACGAGGGAGATCGCCGAGGCGTACCCGAACTCCCCTTCGACGATGCCCTGCCGGTAGATCTGCTGGGACAGCACCAAGGTGGCCCGGCCGGGCCCGCCGTCGGTCATGACGACGATCAGGTCGAACACCTTGAAGCTCTGCACGGTCAGCAGGATGAGCACGAGGAAGGTCACCGGCCGCAAGCCGGGCAGCGTCACGTGGCGGAACCGCTGCCAGTTGTTGGCCCCGTCCATCTTGGCCGCCTCGTAGTGCTCGGTCGGGATCGCCTGGAGACCGGCCAGGAACAGGATCATGTAGTAACCCATGTCCCGCCACACGCTGGTGACGATGACGGCGGGCATCGCCCAGCTGGTGCTGGTCGTCCAGCCCGGCGCGTTGTCGACGCCGATGAAGTGCAGGAACTGGTTGATCGGCCCGAACTCCGGGTTGAACAACATGTTCCAGACGACCGCGACCGCCACCATCGACGTGATGTACGGGAAGAAGGCCGCGGCCCGGAAGAATCCGACCCCGGCGATCTTACGGTTGAGGAGCAGCGCCAGGCCGAGCGCCGCCAGCACGGTCAGTGGCACGTGGCCGAGCGCGTAGTACGCCGTGTTCTTCAGCGCGACCTTGGTCGACTCGTCGTGCAGCATGCGCTGGAAGTTCTTGAGCCCGATCCACTCGGGCGCGTTGTACGAGTCCCAGTCCATGAAGGACAGCACGAACGCGGCGATCACCGGGACGAGCGTGAGCACCGCGAAACCGAGGAAGTTCGGCAGGATGAAGCTCCAGCCGATGAGCGTGTTCCGCCACCGGCGGCTGAATCGCCGCGGCGGTGACGACGCGGCGGTCGGCGGGGCCGCGGTCAGCACGTCTGCCATAGTCTCTGCCTTCAAGTCTGAGCTAACTCTGGGCCTGGCGGCTCCGGACGGCGCACCCCTGCGGGAACACCGTCCGGAGACCGCTGTTCAATGGGTCAGCCGATCAGTAGGTCAGCTTGCCTCGTTCTTCACCCGCGAGGTGATCTCGGCGATGCCGCCGTCGATCGACTTCGCCTTGGTCATGATGAGGTCGTGCTCCTCGTTGAGGATCGTGTCGATCTTCGAGGTCTTGTCGCTGACCGGCATCTCAAGGTTGATCTTGTCCGGATTGAACGCCTTCTTCGACGTCTCGTCGGTCGGCATGCCCGCGAGCGCGAAGTACGACGTCCGGATATCCTCGGTGAGCAGCGCCGGGACGACGCCGATGGCGGCGATCGCCTTGGCCCCCTCGGGACCGCAGGCGAACTCGACGAACTTCTGTGCCGCCGCCGAGTGCTTGGCGTTCTTGTTCACCGCGAACGCCGTCGGCGAGCCGAACGTGGTCACCCCGGTGCCGCCCGGCCGCTGCGGAAGCGGCGCGATCGCCCAGTCGACGTCGGTGGTGCCGGCCTTCTTGTCCGCCAGGATCTTCGCGATGAACCACGTGCCCATGGGCAGCATCGTGGTCTTCTTCGTCTCGAACATCGAGGCGTACCCGGTCTTCTGGGTCTTGGCCGTGCCGAAGTCCAGCGTCGCTCCCCCGTCCTGCAACGCCAGCGCCGTCTTGTACTGGTCGGTGAAGAACGAGTAGTCCGGGCCGAGCTGGTTGCCACCGGTCTGCGCGGCCGCGATCGCCTGCACGATCGAGCGCCACGTGTGGTGGTACGTGCCGTACACCTTGTTCTGGCCCGCGCCCGCGGTCAGCGACTTGGCCAGGTCGACGTACTGGTCCCAGGTCAGGTTCGTCGGGTAGGTCTTGCCCGCCGCGTCGAACAGCTTCTTGTTGTAGTACAGGACCCAGAAGTCCTGCCGGTACGGCAGCGCGAAATACTTGCCGCCGTCCTGCTTGAACGCGTCGAGGCCGTTCGCGCTCGAGAAGGTGCTCGAGGTCGCGGCCGAGGTCAGGTCCTTGAGCTGGCCCCGGCCCGCGTACCGGGCGTAGTCGATCACGTTCTTCATCGTGATGACGTCCGTGCTGTCACCACCGGCGAGCATGGTGGTCACCTTGGTCGGGTAGTCGGCGGCCAGGATGTCCACCGGCTTGATGGTGATGTCCGGGTTCGCCTTCTGGAAGGCGTCGAACAGCGCCTTGAACTCCGGCGTGGAGTCCATGCTCCACACGCTGATGGTGAGCTCGACGGGGCCGCTGGAGGAGCTGTCGTCGTCGTTCGAGCCGCAGGCCGCGAGCGGCGCGGCGGCGGCCACAGCCGCGCCGTACGCCAGCAACTTTCTTCTGTTCACGAGGGGTCCTTCCTAGGGAGCGGAAAATCGAGGGAGGCAGTGGTTGTGGTCAGGTCCGGCCAGGTCACGGTCACGACGAGCCCGGAGATTTCGGCTCGCGGTGTCTGGTCGCCGCCGTTCAGCGCCAGGCCCGCGAGCTTCCAGCCGCTCATCTGGTACGCCGAGAGCCACGGCGTGCTGGTGCGCTTGCCGAGGGGAGAGGCGTCCCGGGACTGATGAGTGCCGGAGACTTCGAATCCGCCGAGGTTCACCGCGACGGAGGTGTTTGCAGTGGTGTTGTCGCCGTCGGTGACGGGCCAGCCGCCGACCCGCAGCGCCACGATGCGGTCGCTCAGCGAGTCGCCGATCGGGTCGACGCGTACGCATCGGACCTCCCACGCGCCCCGGACGATCGACACGGTCGTCACGTAGGCGGCGTCGACCGCGACGCCGGGGCGGCCGGAGCCGTGGTCGGGCACCGTCCGATCCGGGTCGACCCAGTGAGCGCGGGCCCGGGAGGACAGCACGGCGGCACCGGCCAGCTCACTCACCGACAGCGTCTCGAACCCGGCGCGGTGGGTCGCCCGGCCGTCCGCGTCGAGCAGCACCGCCGAGTTGTCGAGCGGGGCGTCCCAGCCCTCGTCGTCCATCAGCGGAGCCGTGGCCGTCGAGTACGCCAGGCGTGCGTACAGGGGCGAGTCGCCCGTCTCGGCACCGGGCAGGGCGTGATCCGTGCCGTGGTTGTAGACGCGCACGATGCCGTCGGCCTGCGTGCCGACCGCCGCCCAGCCGGGCGCGGCCATGACCGTGAGCTGGTCGGCCTGCTCGACGGGGAGCTGCTGCTCGACGTCGGTCCACACGGGATGGTCGGCCGGCAGGGCCAGCCCGAGCATGCCCTTGGACGCCCAATACGGCGAGCCCGGTCCGGAGTAACGCTGGGCGATCGGCCGCCACGGGTGGTGCCAGCCCAACGTCAAGAGGCCGTCTTCGTCAGGTGCACCGTGATCGGCGAAGTGCTTGACGATCCCGGACGCCGCCCGCCGGATCAGCCCCGGCGCGAGCGCGGGCGAATCGGCGTACGCGCCGACCCACAACGGGGCGGCGGCGGCGAACCGGTAGGTCAGGCTGCGGCCCTGGATGAGCGGCGAGCCGTCGGCGCCGACGAGACGCACCGCGTCGAGGAGGAAGCGGTCCAGCCGTTCGGCGTACGCCGGCAGCCGCGGAGCGGAGAGCTCTTCCGCACCGGTCATCCGGCTCCAGAGGATCGGATACAGGTGCAGCGCCCAGCCCGCGTAGTGGTCGTAATTGCGCGAGACGCCGTCGCAGTACCAGCCGCCTTCGCGGGCGAACGACTCGTGTGTCGCCAGGTCGGACTCCATGTCCTCCAGCGACCAGGGGCCGCCGACCGAGGCCAGGAACTGCTCGACGACGATGCGGAACCACACCCAATTCGACCGGGGGTAGTCGCGGTCGCCGACGACCTCCGCCAGATACTCCACGACTCGTTGCTGGACGCCGGAGTCGAGCGCGTCCCACAGCCACGGCCGGGTCAGGTCCAGGATCAACGCGATCGAGGCGGCCTCGACCTTGGCCTGACCGTGTTCACTCGGCCGGACCCAGCGCTCGGGGGACGAGGGGTTCGTACCCGTGGCGATGCCTTGTGCGTACCAGTCGAGAAGATGGAGAGGATCGTGCCCGCGCTCGCCCGCGATCCGGAAGCCGGCGAGCAGCAGGGTTCGGGCGAAGCCCTCGAGCCCGTCCACGTCGGTGCCGTAGCCGCCCGGCGTGCCCGGCGGCGTGATGCGTGCGTGCGAGGGTGAGGCGTGCTCGCGGGCCGCGAGGAGCATGCGATCGGCGAGCCCGGTCCATTCCGCGCGCGTCCAGCCGGTGATCGGGGAGATCGTCACGCGCTCACCTCCAGCGCTTCGCTCGTGACCGCGTCGATCGGGGGCTGACCGGCGATGAAGCGTTCGAGTTCGTCGAGGGCCTGGCGGCTCATCCGGCGCGTCTCCGAGCCGAGCGACCCGGCGATGTGCGGGGTGATCATCACGTTGGGCAGCTGGTAGAGCAGCGACCCCTCGGGCAGCGGCTCCGGCTCGGTGACGTCGAGGATGGCGTTGAGCCGGCCGGTCGCGCATTCGCGCTCCAGCGCCTCGTGGTCGATGACCCCGCCGCGAGCGGTGTTGATGACGGTCGCGCCGTCCGGCAGCAGCGCGAGTTCCCGTACGCCGATGGCATTGCGGGTCTGCGGCAGCTCCGGCAGATGCAGCGACAGGATCTCCGATCGGGTCAGCAGCTCGTCGAGCTCGACCAGCCGGCCACCGGTGGCCGCCACCGAAGCGGCGTCGGCGTAGGGATCGGTGACGAGGACTTCAGCAGTGTCGAGAGTCTGCACTCGCTCGACGACCCGGCGGCCGATCCGGGAGAACCCCAGTACGCCGATCGTCCGCCCGAAGTTCGACAGATCCTCGCGGGCGGCGACGCTGTACCAGTCGGCGCGGTTCGCGCGGGCCTCCGCGGCGAGCAGGTGCGCCTTCTTCCCCGCGAAGATGATCGCAGCCAGGGTGAACTCGGCGACTGGGGTGGCGTTGGCCTCCGCGCCGCTGGTGACGAGGATGTCGCGGTTCCACACTTCGTCGGAGACGAGACTGCGTACGCTGCCCGCGCAGTGCAGAACGGCGCGCAGTTTCGGTGCGGCATCGAGTCGTTCGGCGGTGAGCGTCGGGCAGCCCCACGAGGTGAGCAGCACCTCCGTCTCGGCCAGGCGGGCGCGGGTGTGCGGCGCGTCGAGGTCGTCGGACCAGATCGGATCGCCGAGGTCGGCGAGCGACCGCAGCCGCCGCAACTCCTCCGGGCCGAATTGGATCCGGAACGTGTCGGGCCGCATCACGAGCAGTGCCTGCGGACGGTGCATGCGATCTTGCCTTCCAGCGCGCCTCGATGGAGGAGGTTCGTTTGTGTTCGTTTTTGTTCGTTCGATCGGGTGACAGGGAGTAGATCGCATGCAGAACTGCACCACAAGGGTTCGTTACCAGTCTGTAACACGAGTGGACTCGGAACTGCCCCTACTTTTGTGATCGAATCTGATCGGTTCTGAGCGAACGGTGATCACATCCTGATCACGCCTCGACTGTTCTAGCGACCGAAGGGGATTCACGTGGCGTCGCCGGGCAAGCGCACAATCGACATGCAGGTGCCGTTCCCCGTTCCCTCCACGACCCTGCACAATGACCCGGACATGACCCTGGAGGCGCAGCAGTGACCTTGTCCGAGCCCCCGCTGCTGCCCGCTGAACGCCGCGAACGGCTGCTCGCCGACCTGCGCGTACGCGGCACCCTGCGGGTCAGCGACATCGCCCGCTCGCTCGGCGTCACCGCCGTGACCGTGCGCCGCGACATCGCGCAGCTCGCCGACGAGGGTGCGATCGAACGCGTACACGGCGGCATCCGGCTGCCGCGTCAGGCCGGTCCCACACCCTCCCCCACCTTTGCGGTCACTCTCGACGAGGACGCTGGGCCGACGACCGACGATTCTGCGCTGGCCACCGTCGGCATGGTCGTGCCGTCGCTGGACTACTACTGGCCTGCGATCGTGCAGGGTGCGCGCGACGCCGCCCCGGACGCCGGCCTGCGCATCGTCCTGCGCGGCTCCTCCTATGACGACGTCGCCGACGTCCGCCGTCAGGTCACCTGGCTCCTGGAGTCGGTCGGCGTCCAGGGCCTGCTCATCGCGCCGCCGACGGTCGGAGCCGAGGCCGCCGAGCTCATGACCTGGCTGACCGGCCTGGACATCCCGGTCGTCCTCGTCGAGCGCACCGCCACTGCCGGTCCGTATCACGAACACGTCGAGTCGGTGACGACCGATCACGCGTTCGGCGCAAGCCTCGCCGTCCGGTATCTCGCCGGCGAAGGACATCAGCGGATCGGCTTCTTCGCCTCCGCCACGAGCCCGCACACCCCGAAGGTCCGCCTCGGCTGGCGGGAGACCTCGATCGAGCTGGGCCTGGACCTCGACGGCACCCCCGACATCATCTCGCCCGACCATCGGCATCCGCAGTGGAGCGAGGAGGTCGACCGGGCCATCGACGCCTTCGTCGCGACCGGCACGACCGCCCTGCTCGTGCACTCCGACCGCGAGGCGATCTCGCTGGTCGCACGCTGCGAGGAACGCGGTATCCGGGTGCCGGGCGACCTCGCCGTGGTGGCGTACGACGACGAGGTGGCGGGCCTGGCGAATCCCGCGCTCAGCGCCGTGCGCCCGGCCAAGTTCACCATCGGCGAGACCGCCGTCCAGCTGCTCGCTCAGCGCATGCAGGCCGGTCCCGACCGCCCCGTTCATCGCGTACGCGTCAGTCCACGGCTCGTCGTCCGCGACTCGAGTGCGCCGCGCTAGAGATTCACCCAGTACCGCCTCGTCCGACCGAGGGCGGTGTCGCGCACGTCCTCGAGGACCCCGCCGTTTCGCTCGATCGTCCGGGCCGACCCGACGTTGGCGTCGTCGCACGTGATCAGCACCCGGTCCATCCCTCGTTCGCGGGCTCGACGCAACACTTCGGCGAGCGCCCACCCGGCGATGCCGCGCTGACGGGCCGACGGCCGTACGCCGTAGCCGATGTGGCCACCGGCCTCGGCCAGGAAGGCGTTGAGCTCGTGCCGGAGCGTGATCGCGCCGACGATCTCACCGTCCTCCGTCTCACCGTCCTCCGTCACACCGTCCTCGACGATCCACCAGTAATCGGCGTGCACCCGGCCCTCGTCGACCGGAACGGACGGGTCGCCCTGCCGCCGCAGGTACGCGACCCACGCGGCGAACCCCTCGGCGGAGTTCACGTCGTACTTCGCCGACACTCCGGTGCCGTGCATCTCCTCGCCGCCCCACTCGTCGCGAAACGCCAGCCAGGCGCGATGGCGGTCTTGCGTGGGTTCGATCAGCTCGGGCATGCCTCCACCGTAGGCACCCGGCCGCGATACCCGCTTCCCAATTACCTCGTCTGCGGTGTTCACTTCTGAACCATGGGAACGGTGTTGTCGCACGTGATCGATGTCCTGCCGCAATTCCTCCTGGCCTGCCTCGTGCTCGCCGTGCTTCCCGGCCCCGCCACCGCGCTGTTCCTGCACCGCTCGATCCGCGACGGCCGGTCCGCCGGGCTCGCCGCGGTCGCGGGCAACGAGATCGGCATCTTCGCCTGGGCGCTGGCGGCCGGGAGCGGCTTGACCGCCTTGCTGCAGGCCAACCGGATGCTGTTCGACGCGCTGCACATCGTCGGCGCGGCCGTCCTGGTCTGGCTCGGCGTCTCCGCGTGGCGCGGCGCCGGCCGCCTCGACGTGTCAGCGCTCGCCGACCTGACTCCGCCCAGCGGGCGTACGCCGGCCGCCGCCTTCCGCGCCTCGCTCGTCTCTATCGCAGCCAACCCCAAAGCAGCTGTCTTCGCGTTCTCCTTCTTCCCACAGTTCCTGCCGGCGGACGGCTCCGTCTTCGGCACCACCGCCGCGCTCGCCACCGTGCAAGTGATCTTCGACGGTGCATACTGCGCCCTCATCGTGCTCCTGGCCGTGCGCGTACGCGGTTGGCTGTCCCGTGCCACGATCCGCCGTCGCCTCGAACGAACCCTCGGCGCCGTGCTCGTCGCGCTCGGCGTACGCCTAGCCGCGGAAACCCGGTGAACCCGGCATGCTCTCCCCGTCCCATACGCTGACCCCAGCGCTGCTCGACGCGTTGACCTACTGGCCCGGCGTCGTCGGCGGCACCCGCGGAGAGCCACCGGACATCTCCGTACTCGCGCCCTTCTTCGACGAACTCCTTGCCGAGCTTCCCTGGTGGAACCGCGCCTGGCGAGTCACCTCCGTAGAACCGGCCCATCCCCGCGAAGTCGCCCACAACGACGTACGCGGCCTAGTGCGTTGCACCGAAGTCTGCGTACCCGGCACTGTTTCCGCTGAGTCCTCCGCTTTGCCGCTGTTCGCGCGAGTCCGGTTCGAGGGCGATCGCCTCGTGGCGTTCCAAGCCAAAATCGGCGGCATCCTGCTCACCCCGGCGAGTACGCCCGCCGACCAACCGGAGCCGCATCCGTTCGGCGCCGTACTCACCACGCTCATGGACACGCGAGGCATCGGCATCAAGGAGATGGCCATGCACTCCGGCCGGGCTATGACGACGATCCATGGACTCCGGACCGGTTGGCTGAACCCGAACCCGGTCTTCGTCCGGGAGATCGCCGCCGCGCTGGGTATGGCTGAGGCCGACATCGCCGCAATCGCCGGGCTAACCTGACCCGATGGCGCGTACTTGGCTGTCTATCCGGGTGGACCTGGTGTCTGGTCGGGGCATCGACCTCTGGCCACGACCAGGCAGGATCTTGGCCGCCGCCCGTTCACACACGTTCGCGCAGCTGGCGAGGTCGATCGAGCTGGCCTTCGCCCGGTGGGATCTGGCGCACCTGCACATGTTCACCCTCGCCGACGGCACCGAAATCGCTCACCTGGCGGATTGGGACGGCGACGCCCCCGACAACTGCCTGGACGACAGCCTCAAACTCAACCAGCTGACCGTCGGCGAGCAGTTCGCGTATGTCTTCGACTTCGGCGACGACTGGACGCACTTGTGCACTGTGGACGCATCGCGCATCGACCCGCTCGAGACTGTCGGCATCACCCCGCCGACGCCGACCGCCTATTTCGGCTGGGGAGACCTGCCCGACCAGTACGGGCGCCGTTTCGACCTGGACGGCCGAGCCGAGCTGCCCACCCCGCCCGAACCCCCGCTCGCCGACTTACCGCCGATCCTGTCAGAGTGGGGTACGCCGCGCGGCTGAGTTCTACCGTCAGCAGCGTCTGTGCACATCCGGCCATGAACCCTGCGCTGCTCGCAATCATGGGGTTCGAGATTTACCGAACCTCGCTCTGAACTTCGCTGTCAGCAGCGTCTGTGCAGGGTGTTCTGCACGGGCCGTCTGAGTGGGTCGATGAAGGCGGGTGGGACGAATTCGGGGAAGCCGTCGGTTCTGATGCGTACTTCCCAGTGTCCGTGGTGGATCTCCCGGTGATGAAAGCCGCAAAGCAGGACAGAGTTGGTCAGACAGGTGGTTCCGCCGTCTGCCCACGCGTGAACGTGGTGGCCGTCGCACCATTGCGGTGGG
>NZ_JABFVK010000052.1 GCF_013362815.1 Hamadaea sp.
AGAGGTCAGACGGGGTGCAGACCTATACGACATGCTCACCCACACCCACGGAAACCCTCGAAGAGCCCCGTTAGTTCATGATCGCGCGGAAAAGACGACGAGCGAAGCGAGGAGAAGCGCAGCGAAAAGAAGAGCCCAGTCCCCGAGCCCGAAGGGCGAGGGCCGGGCGACAGTACGAGGCGTACCGGAGTCGAACCCCCGAGCATCCATGGCTTGAGCAAGCCGGGTACCCCGGCGAATAGCCCCGACCAGCAGCCCGAACGCCGTTCCCGCGAACAGCGGGAAAAGGCGCAAGGGATTGCCGCCCGAGTCGATGCCCCGAGCGCGCCGGGCCATCGAGATGAGTCGCCATTCTTCGCTGAGCAGCCCGACCAGCCGGAACGCGGCGAGCGCCCCGATCGCGAACCGGGCCGGTGCCTTGACGTGCTGGATCAGCGAGTCGGCGAGGTCGGTCGGGTCGGTGGTGGCGTACACCAGGACCGCCGGCAATGCGAGGGCGAGCAGGCGCAGCGCGTAGCTCACCGACAGCGACAGGACCGAGCTGGTCACGAGGAACGGTCCGAAGTCGAGCAGCACGTCACCGCTGGGAGAAGCGGCGAACAGCGACAACGAGATCACGACGCTGGCCGCGCCCAGGAGTGCCGGCCAGGCCCGGCGCAGCAGCCCCCATGGTGTGAGCCCGAACAACGGCGTGATCAGCAACGTCAGCAGCACGATGCCGCCGAGCACCAAGGAGTCCAATGTGGTCAGCGCCGCCAGCGACAGCAACAATGCGGCGCCGAGTTTCGCGACCGGGGCACGCCGGGCAAGGATCACAGCGAGACCGTCCGATCGGCGAGCACCGAGACGAGCGAGGGGTCGTGGGTCACGGTCACGATGCCGTGCCCGGAGTCGCGCAGCGACGCGAGCAGCGCCACCAGCTCGATCCAGGTGCGCCGGTCCTGCCCGAAGGTCGGCTCGTCGAGAATCAGCAGCCGGGGCGCGGCGGCCAGCGCGGTCGCCACACTCAGCCGCCGCGCCTGCCCGCCGGACAGCGTGAACGGGTTCGCCCGGGCCAGCTGAGCCAGGTGCAGGCGGTCCAGCAGCTCGTCCACGCGGGCGGGCGGCGTACCGCCGAGGGCCAACTCGTCACGGACGGTCGAGGTCACGAACTGATGCTCCGGATTCTGGAACACCGACCCGATGCGCCGGGCCAGCACGGCCGCTCGCCACTTGTGCGGCGCGCCGTCCGGCGTCACCACCGCACCCGCCGCGGGCCGCAGCAAGCCGCCGAGGGCCAGGGCAAGCGTCGACTTTCCCACGCCGTTGGGGCCGGTCACGGCCACGGTTTCGCCCTCTCTGACTGCCAGATTCTGGTACGCCATAAGGCGTACCCGTAGATCCTGAGTGGAGATCAAGGCGCGACCGGGTGGCGCAGAAGCGCGCTGAGCCGGGACCGGATGGCCGGGGACCCACACGCCGGCGGCGGCGAGCTCGTCGCCGAGCCGACCCGTCAGCAGTGACGGGGGACCGTCCGCGCGGACGCCGCCGCCCGGATCGAGGACGACGACCCGAGTGATGAGCGGCAGGACTTCGTCGATGCGATGCTCGACCAGCACCACGGTGACCTCGGCCTCGACCGCCTCGCGCAGCGTCTGGCGCACCTGGGCCGCGCCCTGCGGATCGAGATTGGCCGTCGGCTCGTCCAGCAGGAGGAGATCGGGGCGGGGCGCGAGCGTTCCGGCCAGCACGAGCCGCTGCTGCTCGCCACCCGAAAGCTGATCCGTACGCCGATCCCGCCCATAGGGGAAGCCGACCGCCTGCATGACCTCGTCGACGCGCGGCCAGATCTTCTCGACGGGCCAGCCGAGGTTCTCCAGCCCGAAGGCGACTTCGTCACCGGAGCGCCGCATGACCAGCTGTGAATGCGGATCTTGGAAGACGATGCCCGGCCGGCCCTCGACCTTCAGTACGCCCTCGGACTCGCCCGAGGATGTCGGCAGCAGGCCGGCAAGTGCGGCGAGCAGCGTGGACTTGCCCGCCCCGGACGGGCCGAGCAGCAGCACCCGCTCGCCCCGTTCGATCCGCAGGTCGACGCCGCGGACCGCCCAGGCGCGGCGGCCGGCGTGCCGCCACCCGTACCCGTCCAGGGTCAGCATCAGACGAGCTCGCGCGTACGCCCGGAGGGGAACGGGTCCAGCACCCCGGTGCTGGACAGCCCCCTGGCCAGGGCGAACGAGCCAGCCCCCGCGATCAGCGCGCCGCTGGCGATCTGGATCAGCGCGTAGGTGATCTGCCACGACGCCGACCACTCGCCGTACGAGGTGGTGGTCAGATCGAGGATGGTCGCGGCGGCCCCGATGAGACCACCGGTGAGCAGCGCGTGCGGCAGCCCCCAGCGCTTGTAGCCACCGAGGGCGAAGCCCAGCTCGCCGGCCGCGCCTTGAGCGAGACCGTAGTAGAGCACCGTGACGCCCCAGGCCGAGCCGAGCAGCGCCGAGATGATCGCCGCCACGAGCTCGGCGAACAGGGCCGCGCCCGGCTTGCGGACGATCAGCGGGGCGAGCACGGCGGGCAGGAACCACACGCCGGTGATGGCCGCTCCGGCGGGCGGGAAGCCCGCGAAGGCGGCGCTGAACGGGCCGAACCACAGCTGGTTCCAGGCCCAGAAGACGACGCCGAAGGCGACGGCGACGACAGCGGTGACGACGATGTCGACCGTCCGCCACCGGTAGTTACTGCTGTTCATGACGACTCCTAGTTCGAGGGGGGAACCAGGAGAAGACGCACGCCATGCCCTCATGATCCCAAGTCGGGATTGATGGCATGGCGCAAACGATGAGGTGAAGACCGAACTCCCTACGCTGGCATCGGCGGCCCTCCCCAGGGCGACGCCTTGTCCAGATCAGGTTCGAGGGTCTGCGACCGCCTCCGATTTACGAGGCGGGACGCACTCTCAGCGCTGTGCGCTCCCCTGTCCGTCTGATGTTCAGTTGTATGTTCCGTTGTGGGGCGTAGGCTACACCGCTTTCGGGCCGGTAGCGTACGGGTTCGTGACGACCGTCTCCCCGACCCGGCCCCGAGCGCCGGAAGAAGCGCCGGCCGGACCGCGACGATGGCGGGTCGGCTCCGTCGAGGTGCTCGCCGTTCTCCTCGTGCTCCTGGTGCTGTTCCGTACGCAGGTCGCCGATCTGATCAACGGGCCGCGGATCAGCACTTGGACGACCGTTTTCGTGTCCGTGATGGTCCAGGCGACCCCGTTCCTCGTGTTCGGGGTGGTGCTCTCCGCCGTCATCGCGGTCTTCGTACCCCGGAGCTTCTGGGCGAAAGCCTTGCCGAAGCACCCCGCCTTGGCGGTTCCGGTAGCCAGTTGTGCTGGGGTGGTGCTCCCGGGCTGTGAGTGCGGCTCGGTGCCGATCGCGGGCTCGCTGATGCGCCGCGGGGTCACCCCGGCGGCGGCGCTCGCCTTCCTGCTGGCGGCCCCGGCGGTGAACCCGATCGTGCTCACCGCGACGGCCGTCGCGTTCCCCGGTCAACCGCAGATGGTGATCCTGCGCGCGGTCGGCAGCCTGATCGTGGCGACCGGGATGGGCTGGCTCTGGCTGCGGCTGGGCAAGCCGGAGTGGATCAAGCTCCCGGCCCGGCCCGACCTCGACGACGAGTCGAAGTCGCGGGCGTTCTGGGCGTCCTGCCGCCACGACATCATCCACGCGGGTGGCTTCCTCGCCGTCGGTGCGGCCGCGGCCGCGACGATCAACGTGCTCGTCCCGGAGAAGTGGCTGCTGGCGGTCGCCCAACGGCCGGTGCTGAGCGTCCTCGCGCTGGCGGTCCTCGCCGTGCTGCTGTCGATCTGCTCGGAGGCGGATGCCTTCGTGGCGGCCTCGCTCTCGCAGTTCTCGCTCACCGCTCGGCTGGCGTTCCTGCTGGTCGGGCCGATGGTCGACCTGAAACTGATCTCGATGCAGGCCGGGGTCTTCGGACGCCGGTTCGCCACCCGGTTCGCCCCGGCCACCTTCGCGGTGGCGACCGGGGTGGCCGGCGTCCTGGGGGTGATCTTCCTGTGAACCGGCAGGCCCAAGCCGTCATCATGCTGCTGCTCGGCGGGGCGGTGCTCAAGATCAGCGTAGGGGACCTCTATCTCCGGTACGTCAAGGAGGGGCTACGCCCGTTCTTGCTGCTCTCCGGAGCGCTGCTCGTCGTGGCGGCCGTCATGACGTTGTGGCACGAGTACCGCGTCCCCGAGTCGCATGCTTCCCACGAGCACGATGATCACGGGCACGCGCACGGGGGACCGCTCGTCGGCTGGATGATCATCGCGCCCGTGTTGGGCCTGCTGCTCGTCGCGCCGCCCGCCATGGGGGCGTACGCCGCCGGCCAGTCCGGCACCGCGTTGTCCACAGCGGCCGAGTCGGATTATCCGCCGTTGCCGCCGGGGGACGTCGTGCCGATCACCGTTCTCGACTACGCCTCGCGAGCGGTCTTCGACAAAGGCAAGTCGCTCGGCGATCGCCAGGTGAAACTGGTGGGCTTCCTGGTCACCAGCACCGACGGCAAGCAGGTCCTCGGCCGGATGATCCTGTCGTGCTGTGCCGCCGACGCCCGCCCGATCAAGGTGGCCTTCGCCGGGCAGGGCCCGACCGGGATGGCCGACGACTCGTGGGTCGAGATCGTCGGGACGTACACCGATCAGACCATGCGGGACGCGGTCAACGACGAGATCATCCCGTACATCTCCGTGGTCTCCTGGCGTCCCGTCGATCCCCCGAAGCAGCAGTACGAGTAGCTCTCCCCTCGTGCGTTATCCGGGATAACGTCCCCTCGGCGGGCGACGAGGCCGCGATATCCCGGGATAACGCACCCGAGTAAGACACCTACCGGCGGGTAAGACTGAGCAGTAACGTATAGGGCGACACCACTTGATCCCGTCCCACCGGGGGTGTACGCGAATGACCGCGACCGATGCCAAGCCGCAGGTGACCGCCGACCAGGCTCGGGAGATCCTCGAGTCCAGTCGCGACGAGTGGCGCAAGCCGAGTTTCGGCAAGCAGCTGTTCCTGGGCAGATTCCGGCTGGATCTCATCAGCCCCTGGCCGCAGCCGGATCCGGAGAAGGCCGCCCGGGCCGACGCGTTCCTGCCGAAGCTCCGGGAGTACCTCGAGAACAACGTCGACGGCGCGCAGATCGAGCGGGACGCCTTCATCCCGGACGACGTCTTCGCCGGGTTGGCCGGGCTCGGCTGCTTCGGCATGAAGATCGACCCGGAGTACGGCGGGCTCGGACTGTCCAATCTCCACTATTGCAAGGCGCTGATGCTGACCGGGTCGGCGAACCCGTCTCTCGGGGCGCTGCTGAGCGCGCACCAGTCGATCGGCGTACCGCAGCCGCTGAAGATGTTCGGCACGCCGGAGCAGAAGAAGCGCTTCCTGCCCCGGCTGGCGGCGGGCGAGGTCTCGGCGTTCCTGCTCACCGAGCCCGACGTCGGCTCCGATCCCGCGCGGATGCGCACCAGCGCCACTCCGGTCGAGGGCGGCTACAAGCTCGACGGCGTCAAACTGTGGGCCACCAACGGCACGGTCGCCACGCTGCTGGTCGTGCTGGCGCGCGTACCGAAGTCGGACGGGCGCAAGGGTGGCATCACCGCGTTCGTCGTCGAGAGCGAGTCGGCCGGGATCACCGTCGAACGCCGGAACGCCTTCCTGGGCCTACGCGGTCTCGAGAACAGTGTCACCCGCTTCCACGACGTCTTCGTCCCGGCGGAGAACCGGATCGGGGAGGAGGGCCGCGGCATGCGGGTGGCCCTCGGCACCCTCAACACCGGCCGGCTGTCGTTGCCCGCTTCCTGCGTCGGCGCCCTGAAGTGGTGCACCGGCGTCGCCCGGGGCTGGGTCAACGAACGCGTGCAGATGGGCGTACCGATCGCCAAGCACGAGGCCATCGCCACCAAGCTCGCCTTCATCGCCGCGACCACCTACGGCGTCGAGAGCATGCTCGACCTCTGCTGCATGCTGGCCGACGACGACCGCAACGACATCCGGATCGAGGCGGCGCTGATCAAGCTCTACGCGTCCGAGCTCGCCTGGCAGGCCGCCGACGAACTCGTCCAGATCCGGGGCGGGCGCGGCTTCGAGACCGCCGCCTCCCAGGAGGCCCGGGGCGAACGCGGGGTCGCCGCCGAGCAGATCCTGCGCGACCTGAGGATCAACCGCATCTTCGAAGGCTCGACCGAGATCATGCACCTGCTCGTCGCCCGCGAGGCCGTCGACCAGCACCTCAGCGTCGCCGGGGACATCATCGACCCCAAGGCCCCGACCGGCCGCAAGGTCCGCGCCGGTATGCGCGCCGCCGGGTTCTACGCCCGCTGGCTGCCCACGCTCGCCGTCGGTCGCGGTTCCTTCCACGGGTACGCCGATTACGGCGACCTGGGCCGGCACCTTCGGTACGTGGAGCGGTCGTCGCGCAGACTGGCCCGGCAGACGTTCCGGGGGATGGCCCGCTGGCAGGGCAAGATGGAGTTCAAGCAGAGCTATCTGAGCCGGATCGTCGACATCGGAGCCGAGCTGTTCGCGATCGCGGCGACCTGCGTACGCGCCCAGGCGTCGGGCCGGGCGGAAGAGCGGGAGCTGGCCGATCTCTTCTGCCGTCAGGCGCGGGATCGGGCCGAGCGGTCGTTCCGGCGGTTGCACCACAACACCGACGCCGACGACGTCCGGGGTTCGCGCCGCATCGCCGACGGCCGGTACGCCTTCCTCGAAGACGGCATCCTGCCCCCACCGGAGACGGGGGAGTGGGTCGCGACCTGGGAACCCGGCCCGTCCACCGAACCGGACGTACGCCGTCGCCTGCCCCACGTCCACCGACCTTCCCGTTGATCATGAACTAACGGTCGTGTTCGAGCGGTGTGTCGTGTCCGTCCGGCCCTGATCAACTCCGCGAGCGCGTGATCAACCCACGCGCCTGAGCCTGGGTGCGACGCTCCTCGCAATCGTCCTGGTCGGGCTGCTCTCGACCCCGGCGCAGGCCGCCGTCTGGTACTCGACCGACCGCTGGGGGACCTGGTCCAGCGGTGGTTACACGCTCTACAACAACGTCTGGGGCAACGGCTACGGCCCCCAGACGATCTGGGCCAACTCCGGCACGAACTGGGGAGTCTGGGCCAACCATCCGAACACCGGTGGGATCAAGGCGTACCCGAACTCGACGAAGTGGTCGGGCAAGAAGGTCAGTGCGCTCGGCACGCTCAGCAGTTCGTTCAACGTCTCCGTGCCGACCAGCGGCGTCGCCTTCACCAGCGCGTACGACGTGTGGTCGAGCGACAACGCGCACGAGATCATGCTGTGGATGAACAAGTACGGCGCGGTCGGGCCGCTTGGCTCCTTCCAGACCTCGGTCAGCGTCGGCGGCCACTCATGGAACGTCTACCGCGGCTCGAACGGCTCCAACCAGGTGTACTCCTTCGTGCGTACGAGCAACACCTCGTCGGGGACTGTCGACATCAAGGCGATCTGTAACTGGATCAAGAACCGGGGCTGGTTCGGTGACGTCACTATCGGCAACGTCCAGTTCGGCTACGAGATCACCTCGTCGTCCGGCGGCAAGGACTTCGTGACGAACAACCTCACCGTCACGGCTACCTGACCCTCCTTCGGACAACGCCGGCTCGGTCAGCGGATCCGTGTACGCAGACCGAGCCGGCGCAGCTCCAGTGCCGCCAGGCTGTCCATGGTGCCGGGATCGCCGGCCCGCCAACGGCTGGCGGTGTCATCGGGGAGGGTGGCGAGCCGACGCAGGGGGGCGCTCGTGAGAGCGCGCAGCGCCAGCAGTTCGACACCGCCCCGCCGACGGCGTAGCCGGCTCGCCGCGCTGGCGGTGCGAACCCAGCGGACGCGCAACGGTAGCCACAGCACGAGGGCCAGCAGGATGGGGATGCCGCCGATGGCCCAGCCCAGAATCAGAGCGAGGTCGTGCACCACGTCCTGCTGGCCCTGACCGGCTTCGGCGAGGGAACGGGCGGCCTCGGCCGCCTTGCCGAACGGGATGCCGAGCTTGTCGCCGACTAGCGGGATACCGTCCGCTTTGGACTGTGCGTCGGCGAGGTTGTCGGCCAGGCCGTTGCCGGCGTCCTCCATTTTGCGGCCGGGCGCGGCCAGCTTCATGATCAGCTCGAACACCCGGTGGCCCAGCCAGATCCACGCGACCGTCCAGGTCACCACGAAGAGGTCGGCGAAAAGCTGGCGGGCGAACCGGAAGGGCTTTTCCGCGTAGAGCTTCGGCATGCCGTCCATAGTGCCCATTCGGTACGTCGAATAGGCGTCACCGCGCGAGAGTGACACGGAACCGCGACCGGGGGAGGCGTCATGCTGATCGCGGAGCGGTTGATCATGGTGCTGCGGACGCGACACACCGGCCGATCACGACCGTTAGTTCATGATCAACGGGGCAGGGCGGGGTAAACGGGACGGGACGGGGGTCAACGGGACAGGGCGGGGTCAGCGCGACAGGGAGGCGCAGGCCGAGCAGGTGCCGAACAGTTCGAGTGTGTGGCTGACGTCGGAGTAGCCGTGCTCGGCCGCCACTTTGGACGTCCAGTTCTCCACGGCCGGGCCCTCGACCTCGACGGTCGCCCCGCATGAGCGGCAGACCAGGTGGTGGTGATGGGTGTCGCTGCACCGCCGGTAGAGGTGCTCGCCGCCGGGCGGCCGCATGACGTCGATCTCCTCGGCGTCGGCCAGCGCCTGCAACGTCCGGTAGACCGTGGTCAGGCCGATCGTGTCGCCGCGGTCGCGCAGCATCGCGTGCAGTTCCTGGGCGCTGTGAAAGCCGTCGACGTCCGCGAGCAGCGCGGCGACGGCGGTGCGCTGACGGGTGGTGCGCGGTGCGGTCATCAGCGGTCCACTTTCAGGAGCACGTCGGGCGGGTCGCAGGCCGGGTGACCGGTCGGGATCGACCGCCGCCGCCAGGCCCGCAGGCCTGCCGATCCTACCGCCACGACCAGGAACAACGCGATCGCGAAGAGCACGACCGTCGCACCCACGGCGGTGTCCGACGGCCCGGCGATCACGACGCCCAGGACCGCGCTGGTCAGCCCCAGCGCCATCGACAGCGCCATCGTCGTGCGGAAGCCGCGGGTGACCAGTTGCGCGGTCGCCACCGGCACCACCATCAGCGCGCTCACGAGCAACAGGCCGATCGAGCGCATGGCCGTGGTCACGGTCACGGCCGCGGTCACCGCGACGATCACATTGAGCGTACGCACAGGCAGGCCGGCGACTTTGGCATACTCCTCGTCCTGGCAGACCGCGAACAGCCAAGGGCGCAACCCGATCGAGACGACGAGGACGGCCACCCCGAGAACGGCGATGGTCACCATGTCGGCGTCGCTGATGGTCAGCGGCGAGCCGAAGAGGAACGCGTTGAGACCCTGACTCGCGCCGCTGAGCCCGATCAGGAAGACGCCGCCCGAGATGCCGCCGTAGAAGAGGATCGCCAGCGCGATGTCGCCGGAGGTCTTGCTCCGTTCCCGGATGATCTCGACCGCGACGGCGCCGATGATCGCCACCACCGTCGCGACGAGCACCGGCGACTTGTGCATCAGTACGCCGATCCCGACGCCGGTCAGCGCCACGTGCCCGATCCCGTCGCCGATGAGCGACAGCCGCCGCTGGACGAGGTAGACGCCGAGGGCGGGCGCGGTGAGCCCGGTGATCGCGGTGCCCAGCAGCGCGTACTGCATGAATTGATAGGCGAAGATGCTCATGCGATCACCGTCCTGCGGCCGGCGACCGCATGAGTGAGACTGTGCTTGCTGATGATCAGCCTGCGGCTGCTCATGGGGCTTCCCAGAGACTCGGCGGGGTGTGCGGCGGGTGCGGGTGCACGTGGTCGTGCTCCGGGTGGGCGTGGTGTCCCGCCGGTTCGGGCACCGGTCCGTCGTGCGCCACGAGCCCGTCGTGCAGGACGACTGCCCGGTCGATCAGCGGGGCCAGCGGACCGAGTTCGTGCGCGACGAGGGCCACCGAACCGCCTTTGGCCACGAAGTCGCCGAGCGCCCCGGCGAAGGTCTCCTGACTGGCGGCGTCCACGCCGGCCGTCGGCTCGTCGAGGATCAGCAGCTCCGGCTCCCCGGCCAGGGCGCGGGCGATCAACGTGCGCTGCTGCTGACCGCCGGACAACGTCGACACCGGATCGCGTACTCGATCAGCCAGACCGACCGACTCGATCGCCGCAGTCACCGCCGCCTTGTCCGCCGACGAGGCCGGGCGCCACCCCCGGCGGGCGAGCCGGCCCGCGGCGACGACCTCGCCGACGGTCGCCGGGACGCCGCCACCGGCCCCGAGCCGTTGCGGCACGTAGCCGATCCGCGGCCACTGGCGGAACCGGCGCAGCGGCGTGCCGAAGAGGCGGACCTCGCCGCCCGCCAGCGGCACGAGCCCGAGGGCCGCCTTGATCAGCGTGGACTTGCCCGATCCGTTCGCGCCGAGCAGGGCCACGACTTCGCCGCCGTGCACCGTCAGATCGACGCCGCGAAGGACGGGGCGATCGCCGTACGCGACCACCCCGTGCCGGACTTGCAGGACTTCCGTCACGAACACCCCAGTGCGCTCTGCAACGCCGTCAGGTTCTGCTTCATCACCGTCAGGTAGTCGCCGGTCGAACCGGACGGCAGTCCCTCGAGCGGGTCGAGGACGGCCGTCTTCGCGCCGACCTCCTTGGCGATCGTCTCGGAGATCTTCGGGCTCACCAGCGTCTCGGAGAAGATCGTAGTCGCGCCGTATTGCTTGGCCTTCGCCGCGATGTCCGCCAGCGCCTGCGCCGTCGGCTCTTGTTCGGGGTCGAGCCCGGTCAGCGCGATCTGCGTGAGGTGGTAGCGCTCGGCGAGGTAGCCGAAGGCGGCGTGGCTAGTGAAGATCTCCTTGCGCTGGCAGGTCTTCAGCCCGGTCGCGAACTCCATGTCCAGCTCGGCGAGGTCGGCCGCGAGTTTCGCCGAGTTGTCGGTGAACTGCGCCTGGTGCGCCGGGTCGGCGGCGGCGAACTTCGCCGAGACGGCCGCCGCGATGGTCGACAGCCGGGTCGGGTCGAGCCACACGTGCGGGTCCTTGCCTTGCAGCTCGGGGTGTTCGGCCGACTCCTCGCCGGTCGCGGTCAGCGTGGGGACCAGCGAGAGCACGTCGATCGCCTTGTCCTTGGCCTGCGCCTCGACCGCCTTGTCCACCTCGGGCTGCAGGCCCTTGAGGTAGACGACGACCTTCGCCTCCGCGATCTGGGCGAGCTGCTTGGGGCTGAGTTCGAGATCGTGCGGCTCGGCTCCGGGAGCGGTCAGATTGGTGACCTGCACGGCGTCGCCGCCGATGCGCTGGGCGACGAACTGAAGGGGGTAGAACGCGGCGACCACGGACAGCTTGCCGTCGGCGCCCGCACTGTCCTTCCCGCAAGCGGTCAGGCCCCCGGCGAGCAGTACGCCCGCCGTCGCGACCGTGAGGAGGTGGCGAAGTCTCATGGTCACCACTCTCCCCTAAATGAGAATGATTGTCAAAAGCGTTTTCATGTTGTGACCCATTACGCTGTACAACCGGAGGAGGACGATCTGGATGCTGGTCTTCAACAGGTTCGTGGTCAGCCCGGAGTCCGGCGACGGCGTCGAGGCTTTCGTCGGTCGTGCGCACGCTGCCCTGGAAGCGCTGGCGGCCCGGCCCGGCTACGTACGCGGGGAGCTGACCCGGTCGCTGGACGAGCCCGCGTCCTGGTGTCTCGTCACGGAATGGGCCAACGTGGGGGCGTACCGGCGGGCGTTGGGCGCGTTCGAGGTCAAGATGACCGCCACGCCGCTGCTGGCCGAGTCGCTCTACGAGCCGGTGGCCTACGAGACGCTCGCCTCAGCCCCGCCCGGCGGCCCCGTCGAGCCACGCACCAGCGATCGAGTTGTATAGAGTCGGTGACCGTGACGCAGCCCACGCTTGAGGGCGTCCCGCCCGGCCCCGGAGCCCGGCCGCCCTTCGTCGCGGCCCCGACCGAGGGGTCGTCCACGCGCCTCTGGTGGGGACTCGGCACAGGAGCGGCGGCCCTGCTGCTGTTCTGCGGCGGTGGTCTCGCCCTCCTCGTGGGGCTCGGGATCACCGGATACCGCGCGGCGGAGGACCAGGCCCGGCAGACCATGACGCGCTATCTCGACGCGCTGGAGCGAGGCAAGCCGGCCGAGGCGTACGACCTGGTCTGCGGTGACCTGCGGAAGCGTTACGACCTCGACGAGTTCCAAGCGCTGGAACGGGATGTGATCACGAGCACCGGCTACACCCTCGGCGACGTGAACGCGAACACGTTCGAGATGCCCGTGACCCTGGAGTACGCGTCCGGTCCCGACCGGAATGTGGTCTATCAGCTCGTGACGAACAGTTCGACGGGCCGGGTCGAGGTCTGCGGGACCACCTGATCCCTCGGCGCACGCGTCCCCGCGGCTCCAGTAGCGTTATTCGGGTGCCGGTCGCCGGACCGGCCCATATGGTCGTCTGGGTACGCCCAGCGGCAATCCCGCCGACATCCAGCCGGCGGCAGCCTCCATGGAAGGAGTCATTCTCATGCCTGCGGATCGCATCGACAAGGTCGTCAATCTCGCCAAGAAGCGAGGCTTCGTCTTTCCGTCCAGCGAGATTTACGGCGGCACCCGATCGGCCTGGGACTACGGTCCGCTGGGCATCGAGCTGAAGGAGAACGTCCGCCGGCAGTGGTGGCGGACGATGGTCCAGCTCCGCGACGACATCGTCGGCCTCGACTCGGCCGTCATCCTGGCCCGCCAGGTCTGGGAGGCGTCCGGCCACGTCCGGGAGTTCACCGACCCGCTGACCGAGTGCACCAAGTGCCACAAGCGGTTCCGGGCCGACCACCTCGAAGAGGCGTTCCTGGCCAAGAAGCCGGACGCGATCTTCGACCTCGCCGAGCTGAACTGCCCCAACTGCGGCAACAAGGGCACCTTCACCGAGCCGCGCATGTTCAACGGCATGATGAAGACCTTCCTGGGCGCCGTCGACAGCGAAGACGGCCTGCATTACCTGCGCCCCGAGACGGCACAGGGCATCTTCGTGAACTACAACAACGTCGCGAACTCGGCCCGCAAGAAGCCGCCGTTCGGCATCGCGCAGGTCGGCAAGAGCTTCCGGAACGAGATCACCCCGGGCAACTTCATCTTCCGGACCCGGGAGTTCGAGCAGATGGAGATGGAGTTCTTCGTCGAGCCGGGCAGCGACGAGCAGTGGCACGAGTACTGGCTTCAGGAGCGCTGGAACTGGTACACCGGCCTCGGCATCAACCCGGAGAACCTGCGCTTCTTCGAGCACCCGAAGGAGAAGCTCTCCCACTACGCGAAGCGTACGGTCGACATCGAGTATCGCTTCCAGTTCGGTGGCACCGAGTTCTCCGAGCTCGAGGGCATCGCCAACCGGACCGACTTCGACCTCTCGACGCACTCGAAGGCGTCCGGCGTCGATCTGTCCTACTTCGACCAGGACAAGGGCGAGCGCTGGTTCCCGTACGTCATCGAGCCGGCGGCCGGCCTCACCCGGGCGGTGCTGGCGTTCCTGCTCGACGCGTACGACGAGGACGAGGCGCCCAACACCAAGGGCGGCGTCGACGTGCGTACCGTGATGCGCTTCGACAAGCGGCTCGCGCCGGTGAAGGTCGCGGTGCTGCCGTTGTCGCGTAACGAGAAGCTGTCGCCGAAGGCGAAGGAGCTGGCCGCCACGCTCCGGCAGCGCTGGACCGTCGACTTCGACGACGCTCAGGCGATCGGCCGTCGCTACCGCCGCCAGGACGAGATCGGTACGCCGTACTGCGTCACCGTCGATTTCGACACGCTCGAGGACAACGCCGTGACGGTACGCGACCGGGACACCATGACGCAGGAGCGGGTGGGCCTCGACCGGGTCGAGAACTACCTTCTCGAGCGCCTTCCGGGCTGCTGACTCCTGTTTCTTTTGTTGCGTTATCCCGGGATATCGCGGTTATCGGCGTCGTCGAGGCCGCGATATCCCCGGATAACGCGAGCGGGAGCCATCCGACGCGGGCGGGAGCGCGCGCGGAAATCAAGGTGAGAGCGGGCCGGGGCAACGGATACCCTGGCAGTGCCATGAGCACATCCGAGGAGAGCCGGCCCGAGCGCCCGACGCAGCGCCGCGAAGACGGACAAACGCCGCGTAAGCCCGCTAATCGCCGCAGGGGGCCGCGCCGCCCGGAAAAGCGGGAGCGAAGGGGCCGTACGCCGGAGCAGCTCCAGCACCGGCGGGAGAGCGTACCGAAGATCCGGTATCCCGAGGAACTGCCGGTCAGCCAGCGCAAGGACGAGATCCTCGAAGCCATCCGCGACAACCAGGTCGTGATCGTCGCGGGCGAAACGGGTTCGGGCAAGACGACCCAGCTCCCCAAGATCTGCCTGGAGCTGGGCCGGGGCGTCGAGGGCATGATCGGGCACACCCAGCCGCGGCGGCTCGCTGCGCGTACGGTCGCCGACCGGATCGCCGACGAGCTCGGGGTGGAGCTGGGGGAGCAGGTCGGTTATCAGGTCCGGTTCGGCGGCAACGTCGGCGACCAGACCCTCGTCAAGCTCATGACCGACGGCATCCTGCTCGCCGAGCTGGCCCACGATCGGCGGCTCACGGCGTACGACACGCTCATCATCGACGAGGCGCACGAGCGCAGCCTCAACATCGACTTCATCCTCGGCTATCTCAAGCAGCTGCTGCCGAGTCGCCCGGAGCTGAAGGTGATCATCACTTCGGCGACCATCGAGACCGAGCGGTTCGCCCAGCACTTCGCGGGCGCGGACGGCAAGCCCGCCCCGATCATCGAGGTCTCGGGCCGCACCTACCCGGTCGAGCTGCGCTACCGCCCGCTCGTCGTCGAAGGGGATGAAGAGGACACCGACGAGGCCCGCGACCAGGTCACCGCCATCTCCGACGCGGTCGACGAGCTGGCCGCCGAGGGCCCCGGCGACATCCTGGTCTTCCTCTCGGGCGAGCGCGAGATCCGGGACACCGCCGACGCCCTCACGCGCCGTCAACTCCGCTTCACCGAGATCATCCCCTTGTACGCCAGACTCTCCACCGCGGAACAGCATCGAGTCTTCGCGCCGCATACGGGACGGCGGATCGTGCTCGCCACCAACGTGGCGGAGACGTCGCTGACGGTGCCCGGCATCAAATACGTCATCGACCCCGGCACCGCCCGGATCTCCCGGTACAGCCAGCGCTTGAAGGTGCAGCGGCTGCCCATCGAGCCGGTGTCGCAGGCGAGCGCCAACCAGCGGGCCGGTCGATGTGGCCGGACGAGCGACGGCATCGCCGTGCGGCTCTACTCCGAGGAGGAGTACCAGGCCCGGCCGGAGTTCACCGATCCGGAAATCCTGCGGACGAACCTCGCCTCGGTCATCTTGCAGATGGTGGCGCTGCGGCTGGGCGAGGTCGAGGACTTCCCGTTCATCGACCCACCGGACCGGCGCAACATCCGTGACGGCTACGACCTGCTCCACGAACTTGGCGCGCTGACCGCCGAGGGGACGCTGACCCCGGTCGGGCGGCGGCTGGCCCGGATTCCCGCCGACCCCCGATTGGGCCGGATGATCCTGGAGGCGGAGCGTACGGGCTGTCTGCGCGAGGTGCTGGTGATCGCGGCGGCGCTGTCCATTCAGGACCCTCGGGAACGGCCCCAGGACAAGCAACAGCAGGCGAGCCAGTCACACGCCCGGTTCGCCGACAAGGAGTCGGACTTCCTGGCGTACCTGAATCTCTGGAACTATCTGCACGAACAGCAGCAGGAACTCTCGGGCAACCAGTTCCGCCGGCTGTGCAAATCGGAGTACCTGCATTATCTCCGCGTACGCGAATGGCAGGACCTCTTCGGCCAGCTGCGCCGGGCGGTGGCGGAGAACGGGGATCGGCAGCAGGCGGTGACCGCAGCGCCCGACCCGGACTCCTCCGTCGACGGCGACGCGATCCACCAGGCGTTGCTGGCCGGTCTCCTGAGCCACATCGGTCTCTACGAGCAGGAGAAGCGCGAGTACGCCGGAGCCCGCGGCGCGAAGTTCGCGATCTTCCCGGGCTCGGTGCTCTTCAAACGATCCCCCCGCTTCGTGATGGCCGCCGAACTGGTGGAGACGTCCCGGCTCTGGGCCCGGACGGTCGCCAAGGTCGAGCCGGAGTGGGTCGAGAAGCTCGCCGGGCATCTGGTCAAGCGTTCCTACAGCGAGCCGCACTGGTCCCGGAAGGCCGCCGCCGTCCTCGCCTACGAGCGGGTCATGTTGTACGGCGTACCGCTGGTCGTGCAGCGCCGGGTGAACTTCGGGCAGATCGACGCGCCGCTGTCCCGGGAGCTGTTCATCCGGCACGCGCTGGTCGAGGGGGACTGGGACACCCGGCACGAGTTCTTCGCCAAGAACAAGGAGCTCCTGGGCGAGGTCGAGGAGCTGGAGAGCCGGGCTCGCCGCCGCGACATCCTCGTCGACGACCAGACGCTGTTCGACTTCTACGACGCCCGCATCCCGGCCGACGTGGTTTCCGGGCGGCACTTCGACAGCTGGTGGAAGGGCATCCGGCGGCAACAGCCCGAGCTGCTCACCTTCGATCCCGCCATGCTGGTCAACGCCGGAGCCGGCGGGGTCACCGAGGCCGACTTCCCGGACGTGTGGCGTACGGGGGATCACGAGTTCCCGCTGACCTATCAGTTCGAGCCGGGCACGGCGGCCGACGGCGTGACGGTGCACATCCCGCTTCCGGCGCTCGCGGGTCTCACGACCGAGGGCTTCGACTGGCAGATCCCGGGACTGCGTGAGGAACTGGTGACCTCGCTGCTGCGCGGGCTGCCCAAGGTGCTGCGGCGGCATTTCGTGCCCGTCCCCGATCACGCCAAGTACGCCTTGACCCAGCTCAAGCCGTACGAGGGAACACTGCTGGAGGGGCTCGGGCGGCACCTGCATCGGCTGGCCGCCGTCGAGATCCCGTATGACGCCTGGGATCTGTCGCGTATCCCCGACTACTTGCGGATGACATTCTCCGTGGAGGACGGCGGCAAGGTGCTCGCGACCGGCAAGGATCTGGTCGCGATCCAGGAACAGCTGCGTCCGAAGACCAAGGAGGTCTTCCACGAGGCAGTCTCCGATGTGGAGCAGTCCGGGCTGCGCGAGTTCCCCGAGACCGAGATCCCGCGATCGGTCGACCGCAAGCGCATGGGGTACACCGTCACGGCGTACCCGGCGCTGCACGACGAGGGCGACTCGGTCGGCGTACGCCTCTATGAAAGCGAAGCCGAGCAGCAGAAGGCGATGTGGCGAGGCACCCGGCGACTGCTGATGCTCAACCTGCCCTTCTCGCCGGTCCGTTATCTGTCGAGCCGCCTGGACAACGCCGCGAAGCTGGCGCTGAGCCGTGGGCCGCACGGCAGCGTCGCCGCCCTCCTCGACGACTGCGTCGCCTGTGCGGTGGACCGGGTCATCGCCGAGAGCGGCGGCCCGGCCTGGGAACCGCAGGCGTTCGCGAAGCTGCAGGAGACCGTCCGGGAGCGCCTGTTCGAGGCGTTCGAGGAAGTGGTCTCCAAAGTGCAGCTGATCCTCAAGGCGTCGTTCGAGATCGAGCGCCGGCTGAAGGCGGTGTCGAACATCGCGTACGTGGCGGCCGTCAACGACATCCGCAAGCAGCTCACCGGCCTGATCCGGCCGGGTTTCGTGGCGGAGACGGGCTGGTGGCTGCTGCCGCATCTCCAGCGCTACCTCAAGGCGATCGACATCCGGTTGGAGAAGCTACCCGGCAACATCCAACGCGACCGGTCCCACACGGATCTGATCCACGAGATCCAGCAGGAGTACGCCGACGTCGTCGCCCAGCTCCCGCCCGCCCGCCGGGCGGCCGACGCGGTCACCCAGATCCCCTGGATGATCGAGGAGCTGCGGGTCAGCTACTTCGCGCAGAGCATGGGGACGGCATATCCGATCTCGGACGTGCGCATCTTCCGCGCGATCGACGCCCTCTAACCGAATCGGGTGGGGGAGAACAGCGCGAGGTCGTAGGGCGGGACAGCGCCGGTGGCGAGGTCGGCCAGGATCTCCCCGACGACGGGCACGAACTTGAACCCGTGCCCGGAGAATCCGGCCGCGACCACCACCCGCTCGGAGAACGGGCCGATCACGAAGTTCTCGTCGGGAGTCAGCGTGTAGAGGCATTGCTTGCCGCCCAGGTATGCGGCGTCGGCCAGAGTGGGGATACGCGGTCGCAGCCAAGTGCGTACCGGCTGCTCTTCGTCGGGACGCGGAGGCGCGGCCCCGGCGTCGGCCTCGACCACCTCGGGCCGGGGCGTGGCATGGAAAGCGGCCTTGACCTGGCCCTGGTGCTCGGGCACCCCGTACGCCGTGAGCCCACCCGCCTCCCAGATCCAAGCCGGGAACTCGGCCGGAGTGAAGCCGGGACCCGGCTGCCAGAAGTGCTGCACGCGGCGCTCCACCCGCAGCGGCAACCCGGCGAGGAGGCCGGGAGCCCACCCGCCCGGCGCGATGACCAGGCGATCGGCGTGGAGTTCGTCGCCGTCGGCCAGCGATACCGATACGCCGGCCCGTGTCTCACGGTATGAGACGGCGACTGTGCCAAACCTGAGCTTCGCGCCCGACCGCTCGGCGAGCTCGAGAATCGTCGAGATCGCCGTCTCGGGGGTGAGGAACCCGGCGGCCGTGTCGAGCACCGCGACCTCGTCGTCGGCCGGATCGAACTGCGGGAACCGGCGGCGAACGGCCTCCGCGTCGAGCAGTTCGTACGCCAGCCCGTGCTCGCGGGCGCTGGTCAACGCCCCGCTCACAGTCGCACTGTCGGGCCGGCCGAGGTTGAGCCCGCCGGTCGGCGTGACGAGCTTCCGGCCGCTCGCCGCCTCGACGTCGCGCCATAACGCGTAGGTCCGGCGTAGGAGCGGAACGTACGCCGCGCCTTCGGCGTAGGTCATCCGGATGATCCGGGTGCCGCCCGCGTGCGCGCCGCGATCGTGCGGTGGCGTGAACCGGTCGACCCCCACGACGTCGGCACCGCGCACCGCCAGCGTGTACGCCGCCGCCGACCCCATGCTGCCCAACCCGAGAACGATCACTTCCGGCATCGGGTCACCTTAACCCCAGCGCTGACTGGGAGCGTTCCCACACTGTGACATCTGCATTGCTGGATCTTTATCGGCGTGATGCGCTTGCCGCACCTGTCCCCGTGCTGATCACCGGTCCGAAGGAGGAACAAGGTGAAGTTCAGACGCGCGACGGTGGGACACTCCATTGTGGTGGGATTGGTCGCGGCGGTCGTCGCGGCGCTCATCCCGGCCACGTCATGGGCACATGGTGCGCTGCTGACCCCGGGCAGCCGCACCTATCTGTGCTACAAGGACGGTCTCACTTCCACGGGCGAGATCAAACCGACCAATGCCGCCTGCCAGAACGCCCTCGCGGTCGGCGGCGCCCAGCCGTTCTACGACTGGTACGGCGTACTGCGGTCCGACGGCGCCGGGCGTACCACCGGGTTCATCCCCGACGGCACGCTCTGCAGCGGCGGCTTCTCGAAGTACGCGGGCTTCGACGCCCCCCGCAACGACTGGCCGCTCACCCACCTGACGTCCGGTGCGACCATCAACTGGTCGTACGCCGCCTGGGCCGCCCACCCCGGTTGGTTCTACCTGTACGTCACCAAGGACGGCTTCAACCCGAACCAGGCGCTGACCTGGGCCGACATGGAGACGACGCCGTTCTTGTCGGTGGACCACCCGCCACTCAACGGCTCCGCTCCGACCGGGAACTACTACTGGTCGGGCAAGCTGCCGAACAAGACCGGTAGGCACATCATCTACTCGGTCTGGAAGCGATCGGACAGCACGGAGACCTTCTACGGCTGCTCCGACGTCGTGTTCGACGGCGGCAACGGCGAGGTCACCGGCATCTGCCCCGGCTGCGGGGGCGGCAACCCGTCTCCGTCGCCTTCGGTGACGACCAGCTCGTCACCGAGCGCTTCGGCCTCGCCGAGCGCGTCCGCCTCGGTTTCGCCCAGCGCGAGTTCGCCCAACCCGACGGGCGCCTGCTCGGCCACCTATTCGATAGTGAACTCCTGGGGCGGTGGCTTCCAGGCCGAGGTGGTGGTCAAGGCCGGCTCAGCGGCCGTGAACGGCTGGACGGCGAAGTGGACCTTCGCCAACGGCCAGACCATCAGTCAACTGTGGAACGGCACCTACACCGCCTCGGGCTCCGGCATCACGGTCAAACCCGTGAGCTGGAACAGCTCGATCCCGGCCGGTGGATCCGTGAGTTTCGGCTTCCTCGCCTCATCCAGCGGGACGAACGCCGTTCCCACGGTGAGCTGCACCAGCCCGTAGCTCTGCTGACGGCTGCAGATCACGGTTACGCATGCCAAATCCGCTCACGGAAGCATGCGTAACCGTGATCTGCCGGGAACCTCAGACCGCGGAGCGCACCGCGTCGGCGAGCGAAGTCGTCGGCCGCCCGATCAGCCGGGCGAGGTCGCCGCTGTCCGAGGCGAGATCCCCGCGCGCGATGCCGAGGTCGGCGTCGGCGAGCGCGGCGGCGTAGCCGGCGTCGAGCCCGAAGCCGGTCAGTGCCTCGGCGTACGCGTCGGCCGGGAGATCCTGATAGCTGACCGGCTGGCCGGAGGCGTCAGCGAGTTCGGCGGCGTACTCGGCCATCGTGAAGGGTTCATCTGCGGCGAGTTCGTAGACCTGGCCCGCGTGCCCGTCCGTGGTGAGGACGGCGGCTGCGGCGGCGGCATAGTCGGCCCGCGGCACCGCACCGACGCGGCCCGTTCCGGCGCTGCCCAGCACCGCCCCGGCGGCGATCGCGGCGGCGGCCGAACCGGTGTAGTTCTCGGTGTACCAGCTGTTGCGCAGGAGCGCGTACGGCAGACCCGACGCGGCGAGGTACGCCTCGGTCTCCTTGTGCTCGCCCGCCAGCGCGACCCCGGTCGTGTCGGCCTTCAAGATGCTCGTGTACGCCAAGAACGGCACGCCCACGGCGACTGCGGCGTCGATGGCGTTCTCGTGCTGCGGTACGCGCCGGCCGACGACGGAAGCGGAGATCAGCAGGAGCTTGTCCGCCCCGGTGAACGCGTCCTTGAGCGACTGCGGGTCGTCGTAGTCCGCGTGGCGTACCTGGACGCCCTGAGCGGCCAGATCGGCGGCCTTTTCGGTGTCCCGGACGGCGGCGACGATCTGCGACGCGGGTACGCCGCGCTCCAACAGGTCCGCGACGACGAGGCGGCCGAGCTGTCCGGTGGCTCCGGTGACGACGATCATGATGTTCTCCTTAAGTAGCTCTCCAGCGATCCTGCACTAACTTTTGGAAAGTGCCAACTGATAGTGAGCGCCATCATGCCGGGTTGTGCTGCGTATGCGCGTACCGTGGAGGACATGACCGAGCGCCTCCCCGAGATCGAGCCGAGCGACGAGCTCATCGCCGACGTGTTCGCCCGCGGTTGCGACTCCCGCAACGCGCTGGAGGACATCGCCGGCAAGTGGGGGATCTTGGCGCTGGTCGCGCTCGACGAGGGGGCGTACCGGTTCAACGCGCTGCGCCGCCGGGTCGACGGGGTGAGCGAGAAGATGCTGGCCCAGACGCTCCAGACGCTCGAACGCGACGGCATGGTGAGTCGCGACGTCCAGGCGACCATCCCACCCCGGGTCGAGTACAGCCTCACTCCGCTCGGCAAGCAGGTGGCCGAGCGCATGCGCAGCCTGATCGACCTGCTAGAAGGTCACCTGCCGACCGTTCTCGCCGCCCAGGCCGCGTACGACGCGAAGAAGCAGGGGTGACCCCGACCCGGCTCACCGGTGTGCCGCTGCTCCCGGAGATCACCCTCTACCAGGCCGACGAGCAGGCCCGGCTCTTCGACGACGGCTACTCGAGCGAGCGCCCGCCGCCGTTCTGGGCCTTCGCCTGGCCGGGCGGCGTCGCCCTCGCCCGCCACGTGCTCGACCGGCCCGAGACCGTCCGCGGCCGCCGGGTGGTCGACCTCGGCTCGGGTTCCGGGGTGGTCGCGATCGCGGCTTCGCTCGCTCAAGCCCAAGTGGTACGCGCAGTCGACGCGGACCCGGCCGCGATCACCGCCATCGAGCGAAACGCCGCCGCCAACGGAGCCCAGGTCGAGGCGATCCCCGGCGAGGCGGACCCGGTCCGGCTCGCCGACGCGGAAGTCGTCCTCGTCGGCGACGCCTTCTACACCGCCTCGGTAGCGGCGGCGATGACGAAGCTGCTCAGCGCGGCGGCTCGCCGTGGAGTCGAAGTCCTCGTCGGTGACCCTGGACGCGGTTTCCTGCCCCGGCACCTCCTCACCGAAGTGGCGCGCTACGACGTCCCGGTACGCCCAGCGCTGGAGGACACCGGCGTCAAGCCGACCACGATCTGGCGCTTCCAGCGTTGATCATGAACCTAGGGTCCCCCTTTGCGGCGTGTCGCCGCCCCTGACCTCATGATCAATCGGTTCCCAGACGGCGGAGTCGTGGGCGAAGAGGACGCGCTTCGGGTCGAACTCCATCAGGCGGTCCAGCCACGGGCTGTGCGGCGCGGCACCGACCGTGCGGGCCATTTCGTCGTGGGAGAACTCCGACGCGAAGTCGTGCGCCTGACCGGCCAGCACGACCGTGCCGTCGGGACGGCGTACGACGAGGGACTGGTGACCGTCGGTGTGACCGGGTGTCGGGATGATCCACACGCCGGGCCACACCTCGGTCTCGCCGTCGAGTTCGGCGTACTGGACGCCGGTGAAGTCGATCAGCTCCGGGAGGGTGTATTCGGTGGTCCGGGCGGTGGTCAGCTCGGTCCGCTGAGCGAGGATCGGCGTACCGGGGAACAACGGGTTGCCACCGCAGTGGTCGAAGTGCAGATGGCAGTTGACCACCAGGCTGACCTCGTCGAGCGCGACGCCCGCGTCGGCCAACGCCGTACGCAGATCCCGGCGATGCGGCTGGTAATGCGCGTCGACCTCCGGGTCGGAGCCGATGCCGGTGTCGAACAGCAGCACCCCCTCGGGCCGTCGCACCACGTACGCCAGAATAGATTCGGCCCTTCCGCTTTGGGGGCGGGTGGTCGGGGCGGCAGCCGGGTCGACGCGGGGATGCTCGGTTCCCGCTTCGGAGGCGGGCCGGATGATGTGCCCGAGGTCGAGTCGTCGCAGCATGCGCGCACCCCTTAGGTTGGGAGCCGTGTCCGATCTTCGCTTCGAACCCGTCGAGTCCGACGAGGTGCTGCTGGACTGGCAGCACGCCCACAACCTGATCATCCCCACCGATCCGCTGTCGGTCGAGGAGATCCGGGTACGCGCTCAGCGGAACCGGCTGGCCGTGGCGTACGCCGAGGACACCCTGGTCGGCAACTACACCGTCCGGCCCCCGGCCGACGATCCGACCACGGCGACGGTGATCGCGCGGGTGCTCCCCGAGCATCGCCGCCACGGGCACGGCGAGCAGATCTACCAGTACGCCGTGGGCGTCGCCGCCGAGCTGGGCGCGACCGCCGTCGAGACCGTCGTACTGGAGTCCAACGTGGACGGCCTCCGGTTCGCGCTGCGGCACGGGTTCACCGAGATCGACCGGTACGTCCTTGACGGACACACCACCGCGTTCGTCGATCTGCGCCGCGAATCGCTCCGCTGAGCGGGACGACGACGCGAGTGGTACGCCATGCACGCTTCCTGAGCCGGGAGAGGTCGCTGACGTACCACTCGAGCGGCGTCCCGACCCGCCCACCGGCGTCCCGACGCCCCCGCCGCGATCAGCGGCCCGATCAGCGGGGGTCAGCGGGTGAGGCCCCCGAGCTTGTCCGGGTTCACCTGCATGCGTACGCCGGTGATCCGGCCGTCGGCGAAGTCGAAGCAGACCACGCCGACCGGCTGGCCGGCGACCCGCCCGAGGATGCCCAGTTCGCCGTTGATCTGGGTGAGCTCCATCGTGGCGTCCTGCGACTCCGGCTTGGCGAAGACCCCGATGAGCCAACGGGCGACGCTGTCGGCCCCTTCGAGCGGGCGGCGGGCCGCGGTGACCTTGCCGCCGCCGTCGGACCAGCACACGACGTCCGGGGCCAGCAGTTCCATCATCGCGTTCAGGTCGCCCCCGACACAGGCTTGCCGGAACCGGTCCACTGCTTGATCGCGTACCCCTTGGTCGACGTCGAAGCGAGGACGGCGGGCCGCGACATGCGCGCGGGCCCGGGCTGCGGTCTGCCGGACCGCGACCTCCGACTTGTCCAGAATGGCGGCGATCTCGCCGTGGTTGTAGCCGAAGACGTCGTGGAGCAGGAAGACCGCGCGCTCGGCCGGGCTGAGGGTTTCCAGGACGACGAGCATCGCCATCGAGACGGAGTCGGCCATTTCCGCCTCCTGTCCGGCGTCCGGCGCGGTGAGAATCGGCTCGGGGAGCCACGGCCCGACGTAGGTCTCGCGGCGGGCGCGGGCCGAGGTGAGCTGGTTGAGCGAGAGATTGGTGATCGTCTTCACCAGGTACGCCCGCGGGTTGGCGATCTGCTCGCCGTCCACGTCGCGGCTGCGCAGCCAGGCCTCCTGGACGATGTCCTCGGCATCGGCGACGCTCCCCGTCATCCGGTAGGCGACGTCGAAGAGCAGCCGCCGATGCTCGGCGAAGACCTGGGTGTCGATCATGCGGCCAGGCTAGCCGCCTCCGCTCGCAGACCGTCGGCGACGGTCGGGTAAGTCGGGGTCCAGCCCAGCTCACGGCGGGCCTTCTCGGTCGAGACGCGCAGGTTCGTCTTCAGCATGACGTGCAGGTACGGCATCACGACCATCGCCCAGACCGGCACGGTGAAAGGCTTGGGCGTGTGGAAGGCCGCCGCGATCTCCCGGGTGATACCGCCGAAGCCGATCTCGTCGTCGACGATGTTGTACGCCTCACCCGGCCGGCCCTTCTCGACGGCGGCGACGACGGCGTCGGCCGCGTCGGCGAGATGCACCCACGGCAGGACCCGGCCGTCGTCGTTGAACGCCGGCATCTGCCGCTTCCGCAGCATCTCCACCATGGTCTCGGTCCCGCCCGGTCCGTAGAACAGCCCGAACCGCAGCGAGATCGCCTCCAATCCCGACTCCAGCGCCAGCTGTTCCTTGGCACGCATGCCTTCCAGGTGCCGGTTGATGTTCGCGTCCGACTCCGGTACGCCGAACGGGTCGGCCTCGGTCAGCACCCGGTCGCCGAAGTCCCGGTAGCCGTAGCCGAAGGCGATGTTCTCGCCGACGAACCGGCGTACGCCGGCCAGCTTGGCCGCCTCGATCAGGTTCGCCGTTCCGGTGGTACGCAAGTCGTCGGTGCCGAACATGCCCTTGTGCGACATCGGCGGCTTCTTCAGCGCAGTCGCCGCGTGCACCACGGTGTCGGCCTGGACTCCGGCGAACGCCCGCAACAGGCCCTCCCGGTCGAGCAGGTCGCCCCGGATCTCGTTGCCCTCACCCCGGCCGAGCCCCAGCACGGTGTGCCCGGCCTCGGTCAGCGCGCGGCGGATGTGCCGGCCGAAGGCGCCACTGGCTCCGGCCACGATCACGGTCTGGTTCTTCATCTCGGTCATACCCATCAGACAGGGCAGCCTCCCGAAGCGTGACATACCCCGGTGTGAGCCCGGCCACTCCCCGCTGCTGAGTCAGACCGGCTCGACGGTGATGATCACGGACGGCGTCTCGTGCGGCTTCGTCAGCAGCACCCGGCCGCTGGGGTGGACCGTGATCGTCCAGCGTTCGTCCTGGCGGCCGGGGTCGGAGACGCCGAACATCAGCGGATCGCCGGTCCACGACGCCCGGAAGTCCCGCAGCAGCGTGGCGACGTGGAGGTAGCTCGCGCAGGAGGGGTCCGGGCAGCGTACGAGGCGGACGTCGACCTGGTCCGAGCCGGCCGGTTCGGTGACGACGGCGTAGAACCCGCCCTCCGGCCGGGCCGCCACCACGGCCGGCGTCAAGCCCCGGCACGACGAGAACGAGCACAGCGGCACTCCGGGGACCCGGGGCGCGCGGACGAGATCCTCGATCGCCGGCGCGTCCTCGTCGGTCTGACCTTGGGGGATCAGCTTCGTCTGCGCGCAATCGGGGCGTACGCACCAGCCGAGCCAGCCGTGCTTGGCGACATCGCGGTAGACGACGAAGAGCCGGCCGTGCCGGTCGACTCCGGCCGAGACGACGTCGTCACCGCTGATCGCCGCCGACGGGAATCGGCCCAGCTCGACTATGGTCGCCGTACGGCAGGACTCGTCGCGGCAGCGCAGCAGTCGCAGCGAAATCGTCGCCCCCGCGGACGGCGTGGCCTGGGCGAGGACGATTTCGCCTTCGTCATTGGCGATGACGGCGGCGGCCGAAGCGTCGCGGAGCAGTTCGACGCGGCCCGCCGACTGCCCGCCGACGCAGTGCCGGGCGGGATCGCAGACCGTCAGCAGCCCGTCGGACAACACGGCGACTGTGCCGTCCCGGCGTACGGTGGCACTGGCGGTCGACATGATCCAGGGCAGACGGGTGAGGCGCGTCGCCGAGCAGCGATCGTCGAGGCAGTCCTCGATCCCGATCGTCGTGACCAGCACCGGATGGTGCGTGGGCGGCCAGCCGACCGCGAGCACCGACCCGCCGGTCCGGTGCTCGTGGTGCACCTGCGTGAGTAGGTGGCTGGACACGATCGCACCTGTGACTGCGGTGGGCAGCAGGAGAAGCATCGCCGCGCCGACCAGCGCCACCCGGCCCGGCCGCACCGTCGACCGGGGTGCGAGTTCCGGGATGGGACGCGTACGCCGATAGATCTCCAGCAGCGTGATCGACGGAAGCACCACCGCCGTCGCGGCGACCAGGGTCAGCAGCAGGTCGACGGCCAGCCCGGTCGGCGTGGACGCCGCATGGAGATACCGATCCGGCAGGCCGAGCGCCACGACGGGAGCCACCACGCCGAAGGCGAACAGCACTCCCATGTCCCAGCGTTTGCCGCGCAGTTCGGCGTACGTGGTGAAGGCGGCGAAACCGGCCTGCTCGACGACGGCGACCGTGGCCGACAACGCGAAGTTGGTGGCGACTCCAATGAGGATGATCGCCACGAGGGTCACGACGAGGACGACCACCATCGGCTCGCCGGGCAGCAGCGTACCGGCCAGGAATCCGCAGATGATCAACGGCGCCACGTACGCCGCCACCCCGAGCAGGGCCACCGGCAGCGCCCGGATCGCGCGGCGAACCGGACGGGGGCCGCCGTCGAGCAGGGCGATCCCGGTCAGCGTGGTGATCGTCCAGCCGAGCGCGAGAACGATCGTGATGAACCAGTCGTCGCGAGCGAAGACCAGTACGCCGTCGGCCACCCGGGCGTCGGCGTCGGCGAGCAGATGCCACCCCGTACGCACGAGCAGCAGGGCGACCACCGCCGGGGTCAGTCGCAACGCGCGCATGGCCGACAGCGTATGCGCTCGGCGCTGGATCAGGGTTCCCGGTCGAATCACGCTCCAAGATTCGACCCAGAACCCTGATCCAGCCCCAAAAAACGGGGGGTTAGGGGAGGGAGTTCAGATAAGGCTCGTGGCTGTTCATGAACTCCCAGCCGTAGTAGCGGTCCCAGTTGATGGACCAGGTCATGAGGCCCCGCAACGCGGGAGAGGTTCCGCCACGCAGGGTGTAACCGCCGCAGTTCGTTCCGCGTACCAGACAGTCCAAGGCCTGATGGATCGCGGCGGGTGAGGTGAACCCGTTGCCTGCGCTGACCGCGGCCGGGGTGCCGAAGGCGATCTGGTCCTCGCGCAGCGCGGGGAAGGTGAAGCCGGTGCCCGCGACCGGGAAGCTGGCGGCGAGCATGTCGGTCATCGCGATGTGGAAGTCCGCGCCGCCCATGGTGTGGTACTGGTTGTCCAGGCCCATGATCGGTCCCGAGTTGTAGTCCTGCACGTGGAGGACGGTGATGTCGTTGCGCAGCGCGTAGATCACCGGCAGGTACGCGCCCGCGCGACGGTCACAGCCACCGCAGTTGCCGCCGTAGAACTGGTAGCCGAGCTGCACGAAGAACGTCTCCGGTGCCATCGTCAGCACGAATCCCGAGCCGTAGCGACTCTTCAGCGTGCGCAGCGCCGAGATGAGGTTGACGATGACCGGCGTGGTCGGGCTGGCCACGTTGTTGTCGCCCGCGTTGAGGGTGAGCGAGTGGCCCTCGAAGTCCACGTCGAGCCCGTCGAGTCCGTACCGGTCGATGATCGCGCTCACCGAGCTCACGAAGGTGTCCCGCGCGCCCGTCGTGGTGAGCTGGACCTGGCCGTTCTGCCCGCCGATGGACAGCAGCACCTTCTTGCCCGCGGCCTGCTTGGCCCGGATCGCCGCGATGAACTGCGCCTCGGTTTCGACGCCGGGGCATTCGCTCGCCGGGCACAGCTGGAAGCGGATGTCGCCCGAGGTCACCGAGGTCGGCTCGCCGAAGGCCAGGTTGATGATGTCCCAGGCGTCCGGCACGTCGGCCATCTTCATATACCCAGACCCGTTCGCGAAGCTCGCGTGAAGATAGCCGATCAGCGCGTGTCGCGGCAGGCCCGTCGAACATCCGGTGGTCGTCCCGCTCACGGCCGCGCTTTTCGCGCTCTCGCCATTCGAGTTGTACGCCGAAAGGCTGTAACTGTGACTGCTACAAGCGCCGAGGCTCCCGATGGTCGCAGTCGTGCCCGTCACGGTGGTCACGAGGGAAGTGCCCTCGTAGACCCGGTACCCGGTCGCACCGGCGGCGGCCGTCCAGCCCAGCGAGATTGAGTTCACCGTGGTGGCGGTGACGTTCAGTCCACTGGGGACGGGCGGCACGGTCGTGCACCCCGTCGTCGTGGCGCTCGCCCCGGCGCTCTTGGCGCTCTCGCCGACCGAGTTGTACGCCGCGACCGTGTAGGAGTGGCTGGTGCACTTGGTCAGCCCGCTGATCGTGGCGCTCGTCCCGGTGACCGTCGTGACCAGGGTGCCGCCTTCGTAGACCCGGTACCCGGTCACCGTGCCGGAAGCGGCGGCCCAGGACAGGGCGATCGAGGTGTCGGTGACCGTGCCGATCGTCGGGGTGCCCGGCGTACCGGGGACGCTGGAGCCGCCCGGTCCGTCGAGGGAGATGTCGTCGGCGTAGTAGGTGCCCTGGCCGTACCAGCCGTGGGTGAACACCTGCACGCTCGTTTGCGCCGCGGTCGTCGTGAAGTTCACCGTGAGCTGCGTGTACGCCGCGGCCGACGGTGTCCACGTCGACGCACCGCCGACGATGCCGAGGTAGACGTAGTTGCCCCGGACCCACCCGGTGAGCGAGTACACCGTATTCGGCAGCACGGCGACGGTCTGCGTGCACTGCGCGTTGTCGCTGCTGCTAGCCGCGCCCGCGAGGGCATGACCGCCGCTGTGGACGGGAGTGCTGACAACCGAACCCGCGCTGCAAGTCCAGGGGGAGAGCGTCCCGGTCTCGAAGCCGGGGTTGCTCAGCAGATTCGCCGCGTACGCCGGGGTGCTGACCGACACCGTCGCCCCCACGACGGCGAGGACTCCGGCAACCGCGATAGATCGAAGTCTCTTCATTCGATAATTATTAGTAAACCTTACTGAGAATGTAAATGCCTACGCGTGCCGGTCACGTGAAGCTTCAAATCCGCTGCGAATGTCGCACCCGGTCGGCAGAATCCCGTCACATGGCACTTTTCATTCCAGACACATTCCGTGGCGAGGTCGTGCGGCCCGAGGATTCTGCGTACGACGAGCTCCGGCAGGTCGTGGCGGGGGACGTCGACAAGCGGCCCGCGGTGATCCTGCGGCCGGTCGACGCCCCGGACGTGGCGGTCGCCGTCGCCGTGGCCCGGGATTCGGGGCTGCCGCTGGCGGTGCGGTGCGGGGGGCACAGCGGTGCCGGGCACAGTGCCGTCGACGACGGCGTCGTCCTCGACGTTCGCAAGCTGAAGACGCTGGAGATCGACGCGGAAGGCAAGACGGCGTGGGCCGGGGCCGGCCTGACCGCCGGGGAGTACACCAAGGCGGTCGGCGAGCACGGGCTCGCCACCGGCTTCGGCGACACCGGGTCGGTCGGTCTCGGCGGCATCACCCTCGCGGGCGGCGTCGGCTTCCTCGTCCGCAAGTACGGCATGACCATCGACAACCTGCTCGCGGCCGAGGTCGTCACCGCCGACGGCGAGATCCTGCACGTCGACGAGACGTCGCATCCCGAGCTCTTCTGGGCGATCCGTGGTGGCGGCGGCAACTTCGGCGTCGTCACGAAGTTCCAGTACCGCCTGCACGACGTCGGCGAGTTCGTCGGCGGCATGCTCATGCTGCCCGCGACGCCGGAGGTGATCACGGGTGCGATCGAGATCGCCTCGTCGGCGCCGGAGGAGCTGTCGGCCATCATCAACGTGATGACCGCGCCACCCGCGCCGTTCATTCCCGAGGAGGTGCGCGGCAAGCTCGTCGTGATGGCCCTGCTCGGGTACGCCGGTCCGCCCGCCGAGGCGGAGAAGGTGCTCGCCCCGCTGCGGGCGTTGGCCACCCCGATCATGGACTCCGTCCGGCCGATGGCGTACGCCGAGATGTTCCCGCCGGAGGACGCCTCGTACCGCCCGACCGCCGTCGGTGAGAACATGTTCGTGGACACTGTGGACGGTTCGGCCGTCGAGGCGATCCTCAAACGGCTCACCGAGAGCGACGCTCCCATGCGGGTCACCCAGATCCGGCCGCTCGGCGGGGCGATGGCCCGAGTGGCTTCCGACGCCACCGCGTTCGCGCATCGGGACGCGGCATACATGGTGAACCTGGCGGCGTTCTACACCAGCCCGGCGGATCGGATCGCCAAGCACGAGTGGATCACGTCGTTCCGGGACCAGCTTGAGACCGGCATGCCGCGGGCGTACGTAGGGTTCGTGGCCGACGCGGACAACCCGGAGCGGGTGCGGGCGGCGTACCCGGCGGCGACCTACGACCGGCTCGTTGCGGTCAAGCAGCAGTACGACCCGGCGAACCTGTTCCGGCTGAACCAGAACATCCCGGCCTGACAGCTGTCGATCGACCCGGCCCTCGTTCGCGGCGGGCCGGGTTGATCGTGCATGCCACCCTGATCGTGTGACCGCGGTCGATCGGCTTCCGGGTCCGTTCCCGTTCGGCCGGGCGGACCTGGAGCCCGAGCGGCTCGGCCACGGCATCGCGCATACGCTGGCCGACTTCGCGCGGTGGAAATCGGCCCACCCCGCGACCATCGCCGCCCACGTCGACCGGTACGCCGACCACCTCGCCGCGATGCGTAGGGCTCCACAAAGGACGTTTTGGGGTCGCAAGCGAACCCGGTCGCCGGAGCAGACCGCGCGGGAAGTCGCCTACTTCGCCGTCTACGACATGAGCGAGATCCCCGACGAGCGGACCATCGCGGAACTGGTCGCGGTGGTGCACGACCGGATGGCCACCGGCCGGCGGATCGCCGCCGACCTCGACCGGTCCCGGGGCGTCAGCGGAGTGCTGGACGCGCTGGAGGCTCGTCTTCCGCTGCTGAGCGGGCTGCCGGAACGGCAGTGGCTGATCGAACGGCTCGACCGGTTGCACCGCAGCCTCCCCGAGACGGTGGTACGCGCCGGCGGCCTGGGCAAGGTCGTGCGGACGATGACCGGCGTGCTCGCGATCGCGGCGTACGACACGTTCGCCGACGGACCGGAGGTGCAACGGGCGCACCTGACTCGGGTCCTGCCCGGGGCGTACGCCTATGGCGCGGCGTACGCGATCGTCGACGACACCCTCCAAGACTTGGCCGGCGACCACCTTCCGGCAGCTGACCGGGATCGGTGCGATCGTCTGCTGCGGCACGGGCTGGCGACCGGCAAATCGATCCCGTACGCCGACGTTCCCGACCATCCGCTGGCCGAACAACTGCACGAACTGTTCGGCGAAGCGCTGCTCTGCTATCCGTACGCCGAGTTCAGGCACCTCTACCACGCCGCTGAGGCGATGTATCTCGCCCAGCACCGCGACGCCGCCCGGTCGATCGCCACCGCCGGACCGGGCGGGCTGGCCGAGATCTACCCCGACGTGTTCGGCAAGGCCGGGATGAGCCGAGTCGTGGCCAACATCCTTGGACGCCGGCACCTGCCCGAGCGGTTCTACGCCCGGTGCCTCAACACGATCCTCGTCAGCCAGTTCAAGGACGACCTGGTGGACCGGGCCGAAGACGGCCGGGCCGGGCGGGTCACCCCGTTCACGGTGCCGCTCGCCGACGGCGACAACCCGTTGTACGACCTGTTCGCGTACGAGGCGTATGTGGGGGAGCAGGTGTTCCAGGGCGACCCCACGGCGGTCGGGGCGTTGACGTACTTCGGCGCGCTCAAACTCGCCACCCACCTCGGCTCCGATCCCGGGCACGTGCCGGAACTGGTGCGCCGCTTCGATCCGACGCCCGAGATCGTGCGCTGCCTCCGCGTCGCCGGGGCCATGCCGCGTACGGTGACCGGGCGGCTCACCCCGGCCGACATGGCCCTCAAACGCACCGCCGGTCGGGTGCTGGCCCGCCGAGATCCCGGCTCGGTCGAGCCCCGGGCGTACGTCCTCGATCGGCTCGGCTACATCGACGAGGTGATCCGGCGGCACCGGCATCCGGGCGAACCGCCGAGCGACGTGGACCGCGTCATCGCGTACACGATGGATGGTGGCGGCAAGCGACTGCGGCCCGCACTGACCCTCATGCTGGCCGACTCGCTGGCCGTGGCGTACCACCGGATCGAGCCCTTGCTCGCCGCGGGCGAGCTGTTCCACACCGCGAGCCTGGTCTTCGACGACCTGCCGGCCCAAGACGACGCGACCTTGCGCCGCGGGCGACCGGCCGCGCACCTGGTGTTCGACGAGGGCCTGGTGCAACTGGCCGGGATCGCGATGCTGTCGGCGGGCTTCGGGGCGCTCGCGAAGCTCGACCGCGAGTTCCCGGCCGCGCGGGTCACCGAGATCGTCGAGTACGCCGGAAGCGTCCTCGGCCCGAGCCGACTCTGTCGAGGTCAGGCGCTCGACCTCCGGCCGGTCGAGCCGGTGACCGCCGAACAGGTGCTGGAGGTGTACGAGCTGAAGACGTCGACCATGCTCGAAGCCGCGCTGGTGCCGCTGATGATGCTGACCGAGCGGCCGGAACCGGAGATCGGCCTGATCCGCGAGTACGCCCGCCACGCCGGAGTGGTCTTCCAGCTGCGCGACGACCTCCTCGACGCGACGTCGGTGGCCGAGCGGTTGGGCAAAGACACTGGTCAGGACGCTGACAAAGCCACCCTCGTACGCCTTCTCGGCGAGCCCGGCGCCGCGCGCGTGATGCTGTCGCATTTGGACGCTGCGGTGGCCGCGTGCGCGGCGCTGCCCTTCGACACCCGGCTGCTCAGCGGGGTCGCTCGGCACTTCGCCTTCCGGCGCGCCTGACTTCTTCGCTTCGGCGCTTTCGCTTCGGGCGCGTGGGTCAGCCGCCGGAGTCGTCGTGCTCGGCGTCCTCCGGCACGGCGTCGGAGTCGCGATCGTCGAGCCAGCCGTAGGGGAGCACGACCTTGGCGGGCGAGTTCGTCCGGCCGCGCGGCTGCCCCAGGTTCGCCTCGGGGAACGGGTGGTTGAAGTCGAGCTTGCCCAGCAGGTCGTCGAGCTCCATCAGCGACGACGACATCGCCATCGCCTGCCGCAGCTGCGGCCCGACCGGGAAACCCTTGAGGTACCAGGCGACGTGTTTGCGGAAGTCGGTGACCGCCTCGCGCTCGGCGCCCCACCACTGGACGAGCAGCTCGGCGTGGCGGCGCATGATGGTCGCGACTTCGCCGAGGTTGGGCATGACCCGCTCCGGCCGTCCCATTGCTCCGGCGGCGTGCGCTGCTCCGGCGGCGTGCGTTTCTCCGGCGGCGTGCGTTTCTCCGGCGGCGTGCGCTGCTTCGGCGGCGTGTGCGCGGAACGCGGCTTCCAGATCCGCGAACAGCCACGGACGGCCGAGGCAACCGCGCCCGACGACGACCCCGTCGCAGCCGGTCTCGCGGACCATCCGGAGCGCGTCCTCGGCCTCCCAGATGTCGCCGTTCCCCAGCACCGGGACGTCCAGCGCCTCCTTGAGAGTCGCGATCGCCTCCCAGTCCGCCTCACCGGAATAGCGCTGCGCAGCAGTACGCGCATGCAGCGCGACCCATTTGGCGCCGGCCTCCTGAGCGATGAGTCCCGCCTCGACGTAGGTCAGGTGGTCGTCGTCGATGCCCTTGCGCATCTTCACGGTCACCGGTATGCCCGCCGGAGCGGCGGCGTCCACCGCGGCCTTGACGATCGACCCGAAGAGGCGGCGCTTCCAGGGGATGGCCGAACCGCCGCCCTTGGACGTGATCTTCTTGACCGAGCAGCCGAAGTTCAGATCGATGTGGTCGGCCAGGTTCTCGTCGACCACCCGGCGTACGGCCTTGGCGGTGATCTCCGGGTCGACCCCGTAGAGCTGCATGCTGCGCGGCTGCTCGTCCGGGGCGAACTCGATCATCTTCTCGGTCTTCGGGTTACGCACCGCGAGCGCGACCGTGGTGATCATCTCGCAGACGTAGATGCCCCCGCCCTGCTCACGGCAGAGCTGGCGGAACGCCACGTTGGTGATGCCCGCCATCGGGGCGAGCACCACGGGCGGATCCACCGGATAACGGCCGAGCTGCAAGGTCACCCGTCAAGAATCCCACATGCGAGGGCTGTGGCCGGAACGCGTATGCGCCGCATCACGCTCTCGGCCCGGCTTTGTCGGCCGGTGGTACGTCACCGACGTGATCATGGTGCGGTTACGTCGGTGACGTACCACCGGCCGCCCGGCGCGCACGCCGATGGCGCCCGCCCGGCGCTCACGCCGACGCCGCGCGCTCGGCGCCGATGGCGCCCGCCCGGCGCATACGCTGGCGGCATGACCTCGCTCGCATGTGACATGGCGCAGGGCCTCGTCCCCGCCGAGACCGGCGACCGTACGCTCGTCGCCGTCTTCGCCTCGCCGGTCGCCGAGTTCCTCCTGCACTTCGGGCAGGACCTGGGCTACCGGACGGTGCTCGTCGAGCCCGATCTGACCCGGATCGGCGGCGTGCATCAGCTGGCGAGCAGCGTCGACCCGTCGTTCGCCGATCCGGCCGCCGACGTCGTCGTGACCGACCACGATCGGCCCGAACTCGGCCCCATCCTCAAGGCGGCGTTGGACACCCGAGCCCGTTGGATCGGGGTGATGGGCAGCGTCCGGCATGCCGCCCAGCACATCCCCGCCCTTCGTGCGCTCGACGTCTCGGAAGAGCAGATCGCTCGCGTACGCCGCCCGATCGGGCTCAACATCGGGTCGAAGTCGCCGGCCGAGATCGCGATCTCGACGCTGGCCGGGTTGATCGCCGATCGCAACGGGCGGCCCGGCGGCTTCACCTTCTGACGGTACGGATGCAAGCAGATCAGGGATACGCATGCCTCGGGTGCCCAAGATCGCATGCGTATCCCTGATCTGCAGCTAATCCCAGCGCCCAAGCGGCGCCGAGCCCCAAGCGTCAGGCGGTCTTGATCGCTGAAAGCTCGAACTCCAGGGTGACCTTCTCGCTGACGAGTACGCCACCAGCCTCGAGGGCGGCGTTCCAGTTCACGTTCCAGTCCTTGCGGTTGACCGTGACGGAGCCCTCGAAGCCGACCCGGGTGTTGCCCCACGGGTCGACAACCGAGCCCTCGAACGAGAACGGGACGGTGACGGGCTTGGTCACGTCCTTGATCGTGAGGTCGCCGGTCAGCTCGAAGGTAGTGTCGTCCACCTGGCGCGCGGAGGTCGAGACGAACTTGATCTCCGGGTACGTCTCCATGTCGAAGAAGTCGTTGCTGCGCAGGTGGCCGTCGCGCTGCTCGTTGCGGGTGTCGATGCTCTTGGCCTGGATCGTGACGGCGACCGTGGAGTTGGCCGGGTTCGACCCGTCCAGGAAGCCGGTGCCCTCGAACTCGTTGAACGCGCCGCGCACCTTGGTCACCATCGCGTGGCGAGCGGTGAAGCCGATGCGCGAGTGGGACGGGTCGAGGGCGTACTGTCCGGTCAGCTCGGCGAGGGAAGCGGTAGCGGTGGTCATCTCTACTCCTTGATAGTTGAACTCTCAACCAACGGGTACAGCCTACCCAAGGTCTTTGAATCGTCAACTATTCCCACGCGCTCGGTCACATGTGAGCTACGCCACACGTACCCACTCGAACCGGTCATCATTCGCCAGAACGGCCGAGAAGTCGTAGCGCACACCATCACGCCGCACCGCCACCAGCGACACGGAGCTGCTGCCCCAGATCTCGCCCGCGCCGAACTCGCGCCGCACGATGAGCGCGCGCGAATCTTCGCGAGCCAGCCCCGCGCCGGTCAGCAGCGGCAGCCACTCACCCCACGCCGCCGCCACCGGCCCGTCGCCCGGTTCCGGTCGCGTCGCCGCCAGGCGCGGGCGGAAGTACTCCAGCCGCTGCCGGATGTCCGTCACAGCCAGCTCGGGCGCGTCCCGCTCGCGGGCGCCGTCCAGGCCCATGTTCGTCACGATGTGCAGGCCCGCGGACAACTCCTGGCCGTCCAGCTCACGACCGTCCCATGACCACACGTGTACGCCGAGAGCAGTGGCCCGGACGAGATGGAACGGGTCGTAGTGCTCCGGATGCTCCAGGGGTGCACCGAGCGGGAGGTCGCCGCGGGAGCGGCGGCCGTCCGCGCCGGCCGACGGGCCGAAGCCGTTGAGCACGCAGGACACCGAGGGCTGCGCTGGATCGACGGCCAGCCAGGTGCCGCCCGCCTGCAAGTCCTGACCGCCGAGGACGCCCGGCCGATCCGGCCAGTACGCCCCGGGAAACCGCCACGGGCGTTCGAGGAACTCGTCGCGTACGCCGACCAGCAGCAACGGAACGACGGAGTCGGGTTCGAAGCTGACGACGACGGTGCACATCAGAAGGCCAGCAGCTCGTCGAAGCCCTGCTGAGCGAGCTTCTCCAACGTGTCGAGGGCCAGTTCCGCCTGGGCGGCCGCGGCCGGGTCGCGCTCGGCCAAGCCGCTGTCGGCGTACTCGTCCTCGTCGAGCCGCAGGATCTTCGTCCCGTCGGCCGACCGCCACAGGTCGAGATCGAGATCCTCGGCCACCACCGACGCCAGCCCTGACGCCACCGCCGAGTCCCCGTCGACGACAGCCGGCCGGCAGATGTCGCAATACCAGCCCTTGCGTACGCCGTCGGCCCCGACGACCTCCTTCACCGAGTACCACCGGTCGCGCCAGTAATGCTCGGTGAACACGTCACCCGGCTCGAACCAGACGTACCCCAGATCCTTCGGGCCGTCCCCGGCGAACTCGGCCCGTACGGCGAGATGCGTGCCGTCGTCGTCGACCACCGTCGCCGCGTACGCCAGCTTCTCGCGGCCGTATTTGACCAACCGAACCATGACTTCCCGACCCGGAGCAAGCCTCATGATCCGAAGGCTACGCGCTCGGCCGGCGGCCCGACTTCCGCAGGCACTTCTGGGCGGCGATCCGGGCCTGCTGCGCCTCGCCGGCGGCGTCGGCCGCCTCGTCGGTCAGCGCCCGGGCGGCGACCTGCGCGATCTCGTACGCCTGCCGCGCCGAGCGCTCCAGGAGAGCGGCCGCGTCGTACCGGCGTCGCGCCTCGACGTCTTCGGCCCGAAACCGAGTGAGCTCGTGCGACTGCTCTTCATGCGTGGCATCCCAGCCGTCGATCTGCTGCCAGAGGGTCTGCAGCTGTTCCACGGAGATCACACCTTGCCGGTACGCCACCATCGCCGCCCGGGACGCCTCGCCGACCGGCTCTCGAGCCGATCCGGTGCTCTCCTCAATGGACAATCGTTGGAGCGCGTCCGCCAGCGCCTGCGCCGCCCCGACTTGGAGCCGATCGCAGTCGTCGCGGTGGTTCTCCGCGTTCTCGAGTTCGACGCTCCTACGGGCGGCCGTGTCCGCCGCCTCCAGTGCTTTGGTGAACGCCGCAGCAGCGATCGCTTCCAGCTCACGGGCTTCTTCGACCAGCGCACGGCAGTCCGGGGCGGACTTGCGGCCGCCCGAACCACTCGACACGAGGAGAGCGAGTGCGGCGACGGCGAGCAGAGCGGCGGCGAAGATCCCACCCCAGACGGTGAACGCCGACTCCGACACGCGCTGAGCGTATCGGGGGTACGGCGAAAGTTCGACCGTTAACTATGTCCGCGCCTTGTCGATCAGGAGCGGGGGAGAGAGACAGGTCAGCGCGTGAGGAGGGCGAGGCCGTCGTCTTCGGTGCGTACCTGCCAGCCGAGGCGAGCGTAGAACGCCATGGTCGCCGTGGCGGCGGTCCGGGTGACCAGCCATGCCGGGTGGTCGCCGACGATGGCGGTCAGCAGCGCCCGGCCGAGTCCCCGGCCCCAGGCGTCGGGGCGTACGGCGAGCTCGACGACTTCGGCGGAGCCGGCCAGCTCGGCGACGACGTCGCTGCCGAACCGGTCGCCGAGCAGCCCGTAGAAGCCGTCGGCCGGCACCGGGGCCGGGGTGCGTACGCGGAAAGCGAAACCGGCGATCCCGGATTCGTCGTGCGCCCAGGCGGCGGTGAATCCGTCGCGGCCGACCCAGCCGGGCACCGCGGCGACGAACGTACGCACCTGATCAGCGGATTCGTCCCAAGGTGGGCCGGCGAACGCGGCGCGATAGACCTCGGCGAGCTCGTCGAGGGCGGCGAGGAACGGGGCGGGTGGGGCGTACTCCACCGAGGGGTGCGGCATCCAGTGATCTTAAGAGCGGAAAAACACCGTTGCAGCGGTGAAGATCGCGTGGGTAGATTCTGTCGTACACGGGAAAGGAGGTGGTCCAGCTGTATAGCAACGGGACTCGTGAGGTGGCTGTCCGCTAGCCGCTGTCCTTGACTGCTTCGTCAGGGCCGTGTGACAACGGTGTGGCGAATACCAGGCAGCTACCCGACCCCCAGGGCTCTTCCGGCTCAGTCCAGCCGGTCCGCACCAGCGGAACCCTGGGGGTCGCACCATTTCTCCGCTAGGCGGGCAGGCGTACGACGTTGTAGGTGACGTCCGGCGCCGGGTCGACGTCGAACCGGGCGTTCACGGCGTACACGGAGGACCCGAAGAGCGCGATCGTCGCCGGGACCTGCAGACGGGGATCGGTGATCTCGTCCAGCAGCATCGCCGTGTCGCCGTGCAGCTCGAACTTCGAGATGATGTTGTCGGAGTTGCGGCAGATGTAAAGCGTCCGGCCCCGGCGGATCATGCCGTCGCCGTTGAGCAGGCTGGCCCCGCCGACGTCGATCTGCGTGGCCGTGCCGTGCCGCGGATCGAAGGCGAACAACCGTCCGGCCACCATCTGCACGATCAGCAGCCGGCGGCCGTCCGGGGTGGTCTCGATGCCGTTGTTGAACGCGTCGGACTCGCCGAGCCCGCCCGGCAGCGTGATCGCGTACGCCGCCGACGGGTCGGGCAGCCGGCCGCCCCGGCCCAGCGGCACCACGAAGAGCTGGTCGCTGGGCGAGTCGGTGAAGTAGACGGCGTCCTCGGTCGCGATCGCGTCGTTCACGAAGCCGCCGCCGAACTGGTATTCGGCGAGTTTGGCGCCGGTGCCGGCGTCGTAGACCACGGCACCGCCGTTCGGGCCGGTGCAGGCCCAGATCCGGTTGTATCGGTCGATCTCCAGCCCGATCAGGTGGCCGTCGGCCGGGCCGGGGATGAACACGCCACCCCGTCCGGTCAGCAGGCTGCCGCGATAGATCGAGCCGGTCGCGATGGAGCCGACGTAGAAGTTCGTGCCCGAGACGGCGATCCCTTCGGGATTCCAGCCGTCGGGCAGGTCGATGACCTCCGGCAGGGTGGCGTGCCCGCCGGCGGCCTCGGCGGAAGTCCCGCCGAGCAGTCCGGCCAGCGGAGCGGCCGCGAGCGCGGCCACCATCGTCCTTCTGCGCATGGACAGTCCTCCTTGGACGGCGGGCCCCCTGCCCGCCAGCAAGGAAACCGGCTGGCCGCACCGATCGGTTGTCAGTCGCTGAAGACGAGTCCTTCCGCGTGCGCGGTGACCTCGGCCGGGGTCGGCGGCGTGAGCAGGTATCGGGTGATCACGTCGCCGCGGGGATCGCCGGTGTCCGCGCACGCCCGCACGGCCTCCTGAACGTCGTACCGGGTGGAGCGCAGAGCGACGTCCGGCCCGAGCAGAGCCCAGTACGCCGTGCCGGGTTCGCCGAGGTGGTAGGGCAGGCCGACGCTGCCGGAGTTGACGCTGCGCCGATCGGCGACCGCCCGGTCGAACTGGATGTGCGTATGCCCGGTGACGATCACCTTCTCCGGTACGCCGGCGGAGAGTTCGGCGTACCGGGCCTCCGGGGTCTCCGGTGTCACGAGTTCGGTGTCCTTGCGGGGCGAACCGTGGCAGAACAACACGTCGCCGAGCCCTTCGACGGCCACCACGACGGTGAACGGGAACGACTCGAGGAAGTCGATCGCCTCGGCGGAGTGCTGCTGGGGCAGCCAGACGTCGCGGTCGCCGGACGGTTCGCGACCTCGGCGGGCGAGCTCGTAGACGGCCCGGTCGGCGTTTCCGCGTACGCACACCGCCCGGTCGCCCAGCTCGCGGATGAGGTCGACCGTCCGCTGCGGTTCGGGTCCCCAGGTGACGTCGCCGGGGAAGACCAGCAGGTCGGCTGATCGGACGTCGGGTTCGGCGAGGACCGCCCGGAGGGCGGGGACGTTCCCGTGGACGTCGGCGAGGACGGCGACTCGGCGTACCGGTCCGTAGCGGGGGGTCATGCCGCGATCATGCCGCGTCACCGGCGTTGACGCGAGGTGCTCGGCGGTGGAGACTCCTGACCACAGTGGACTGACGAGGGCGGCCGGGGCGATGCGTAGACGGGTGGTGCTGAGCGCCGTGGCAGCCGTGTCCGGCGTACTGCTCCTCGCGGCGGCCGGGGTGGCGGCGTGCTCGGTCGCGACCCGGGACACCGCGCCGACCAGCCAGGAAGCCGGCATCGCCGGTGTCGAAGGCGCGTCCGCCGATCCGAGTGCGAGCGGCAGTCCGAGCGCCGGCCCCAGCGTCGTGCCACCCACCAACTGTGGCCGGTACGCCTTCACGAAGGCGTCCACGAGCACCCTGCGGTCGTCGAAGAAGAAGGCGTTCGCGTTCTACTTCCCGCCGTACCCGATCTCGATCGACAACAAGGATCCGAGTGGCGACTATTGGGCCAAGTGGACGACCGAGGCGGACCGCCTCGCCAGCGGGACGAAGCAGGGCGAGGAGATGCTCGACCGCCCCCTGACCCGGGCTCCGTTGTCGGGCGACTGGCGGCAGAAGGATTTCGAGACCGAGATCCGCCAGGCCATCGACATCGGCCTCGACGGGTTCATCTGGGAGTACCACAGCGTCAGCTCGGATGCCCGATGGACCCAGTTGCCCGTCATGCTGGCGGCGGCCAAGGCGGTCGACCCCGGATTCCGCATCATGCTCAGCCCCGATCTCCAGCAGGGCGCGAGCACCACGCAGACGTCGATCGTGGCCGACGTCCTCAAAGTGAAGAACGAACCGGCGATCTACCGGGTCGACGGCAAGATCGTGCTGGCCCCGTTCTATCCGGAGCGGGTCGCCGCGTCCTTCTGGGACGGCGTACGCACGACGCTGGCGAGCAGCGGAGTGCCGAGCGTCCTCGTGCCCATCTTCCTGTCGGGCTCGCCGAACTCGCGCGCGCCCGCCTGGAACGCCAGCGTCTACGGCTACTCGCTGTGGGGCAACCGGTGGGTCTCCGGCGCGGACACGGTCCGAAAGGGTGCGGTCGAGGCGCATGCCAACGGCCGCAAGTACATGGCGCCGATCGCGTTCGAGGACACTCGCATCTACGACGGGCGCTACTGGGAGGCGTCCAACAGCGGCGCGCTGCGGGCGACGCTGGAGAAGGCGATCGCCGGTGACGCCGACTGGATCGCGCTCATCACCTGGAACGACTACACCGAGTCGTGGATGGCTCCCTCGAAGGGCCGCGGATACGCCGTCGCCGACACGGTCGCGTACTACACGTCGTGGTTCAAGACGGGCAGGCGGCCGAGCCTCGTCCGCGACGCGCTCTACTACTTCCACCGCAGTCACCGCACCGACGCGCCCTACGACACGAGCAAGCAGCAGATCGCCATGCACATTCCGTACGGCGACAGCGCCTCGAACAAGGTCGAGCTGCTCGCCTTTCTGAGCGCACCGGGCAAGCTGGTGATCAAACAGGGGAATACGGTGTCCACGAAGGACGTGACGGCAGCCGGAATGGTGTCGTTCTCGGTGGCGATGGTGCCCGGCACGACACCTTCCTTCGAACTGCAACGGAGCGGCAAGATCGTCCAAGCTCTGCAAAGCAAGGTGCCGATCAAGGCCAAGGTGACCCACCAGGACATGATGTATCGCGCCGGTGGCGGCACTTCCTGCGGTGGCAAGGCCTAAGCGAGCAGGGCTTCCGCGCGATCGGTCCGCAGGTGCAGCACCGTGCGGCCGTCACGGCTCGTCGACACCAGCCCAGCCCCGCGCAGCACGCCCAGGTGCTGCGAAACCGCGCCCGCGGTCACGCCCAACCGGGTGGCGAGGTCCGTCGTCGTCGCGGGCTGCGCGAGCGTCGTCAGAATCTCCGCTCTGGTACGCCCGAAGAGGGCGGCCAAGGCGTCCGACACCGGTTCGGGCCGCTCCCACAGGGTCGCCACCCCGCGAGCGGGGTACCGCAGCGTACCGGCCGCGACCGGGCGGACCGACGCGGTGACGCGCGGCCAGCAGAAGACGCTCGGGCACAGGATGAGCCCGTTTCCGTTGAGCTGCACCGGCTTCTTGTCGTACGGCGGGCGCTGTGGATGGACGTGGAGCACTCCGTCGGCGAACCGGACCTCGTCGTGCAGACCCGCGAAGAGCCCCTCGAAACCGCCCTGGGCCAGCAGACCCGCCCGGTACGCGATGTCGGCCTCCAGCACCCGTCGCATACGAGTCCAATGGGGAGCGATGAGAGCCTCGAAACAGGCTTCGAGGGCGCCGGCCGCGGCGCGCACGCCCTCGCGCGGGTGCTCCGCCAAGCGCCGGGTCCTCGAAGTGTCCACTTGCAACGTCTGCAGCTCTTCGCGTACCCGTGAAGCCGAAACGGCCTTGATCCGACGCAGCTCGTCGCTGAGCGCGGGCAGCCGGACGTCGGGCGCGGGCAGCAGGAACGCGGGCTTGAAGCGGTCGTTCGCGGCCAGATCGAGCAGCAGGTCCACCCCCGGACCGGCGGGTACGCGCGGCCGAGCCCACCGGGTCCACGGCAGGTGGACGGCATGGACCCCGGGCCGCCGCAGTGCCGCGAGCGCGAACACCGTCTCGTAGGCGGGGGAGACGGCGAAGCGCACGCGGGCGAGTTCGAGCCCGCCCAACGGGATTCGCAGAGCCATGCTTTCAATTTAGCGCTCGCTAAATCGTGGCGACGTCCGGCCAGGTCGCCGCAGCATCCCCGGCATGACGGTTCTTGTGGAAGCGGCGACCGGCCGCTCGCGGCGCGACTGGCGCCTGCTGTGGAGCGCGGGGGCGATCTCGAGCCTCGGCGACGGCGCGTTCCTGGCCGCCCTGCCGCTGCTCGCGGCGACGATGACCAGCGATCCGCGGCTGATCGCGGGAGTGACCGCCTGGGGGACGCTGCCCTGGCTGCTGGCGGCGCTGCCGATGGGGGCGCTCGCCGACCGGCTCGATGCGCGCCGGGCGTTGGCGCTGGTCCAGCTCGCCCAGGCGGCCCTGATCGGGGTGCTCGCGGTGCTGGTCATGCTGCGGTCGGGCGGCATCGTCGCCGTGTACGCCGTGGCGTTCGCCGTCGGGCTGGCCGAGACGCTCGCCAAGGTGTCCGGGCAACGGCTGATTCCGGCCGTCGTCGAACCGGCCGACCTGGAGAAGGCGAACGGGCGGCAGAACGCGGCGCTCTTCGCCAACCGGCAGTTTCTCGGTCAGCCGCTCGGCGCCTTCCTCTTCGCGTACGCGGCCGGGCTGCCGTTCTGGGTGGACGTCGCTTCCTTCCTGCTCTCCGCGCTGCTCGTGTCGGGGCTTTCGCGGAGTGCCCCGGCGGTGTCCACTCGGCGGGCACTGCTTTCGGACATCGCCGCCGGGGTGCGTTGGTTGGCCTCGAATCGGCTGCTGCGTACGCTGTCTTTGCTGGCCGGCGTGGCCAACCTCGCCAACTTCCTGGCGATGGCGACCTTCGTGCTGTTCGTGCGTGACCGGCTCGGCGTTTCCGACGCGGCGTACGGAGTGGTCGTCGCACTGACCGGGGTCGGCGGGGTGCTCGGCAGCCTCCTCAGTGGACGGATCGTCGGCCGGTTCGGCGGGCGGCGTACCGTGACGACGACGCTGTTCGTGACGCCGATCGCGATGATCCTCCTCGGCCTGTACGCCCGCGACATCGTCACCCTCACAGCACTCGCCTCGATCACCACGTTCAGTGCGTCGCTGTGGAACGTCGCCGTGTCCTCCCTGCGTCAGCGCACCGTCCCGGCCGAGCTGATGGGCCGGGTCAGCAGCGTCGGCCTCCTCCTCGCCTTCGGTACGCAGCCGCTCGGCGCGCTGCTCGGCGGCCTTGTTGCGGGGTGGTGGGGGCTGGCCGCCCCTTGGCTGGTCGCCGGGGTTGTCCGGCTTGTCGCCGCCGTCGCTTCGCTCCGGCCGCTCGCCTCCTGGCCTCGCGCGCTTTCGCGCTGACCCTTTCCGCGCGTGATCATGGGCGGCCATGATCAGCGGAAGATTCGCGGTGCCATAGCCCCACATTTTCTCCGTTGATCTCCGCCATGATCAGCGGCGAATGCGGTGGGTGGGAGGCGGGGACGGGTCCAGACGCACAAAAGCGGCTGTCTGGCCGGGAAGTTCGCCCGGACCAGACAGCCGTTGTGCCCCTCCGGATACCCCCGTCGCTCGGCTGAGCGCCATCCGGCCTGGTCTCCCGGCAAATCCTGAGCTGCGCGCTGCATAAACTGCCGCTATAGTCCTAGCTCAGGCCTTCTCAACGTCAGTTGAAAACAAGGAGCTTGAAGTATCGCGGGGACGGCATACAAGTGTCAAGAGTTTATGTTTCAAGGCATTGCCGTAAGCTGATGTTGAGAACGGGGGTGGTGATCAAGTGACTTTCGCCGATCGGTTGGATCACCTGTTCGGTGCCGTGCGCCCGGCCGGCCGGGGTGAATACACCTACGAAGAAGTCGCGGAGGCCATCCGCGCGACCGGCGTGATGATCTCGCACACGTATGTGTGGCAGCTACGGAAAGGCAAGCGGGACAACCCGACCAAGCGCCATCTCGAAGCGCTGGCCGAGTTCTTCGGAGTGCCGCCGGCGTACTTCTTCGACGATTCGGTCGCCCAGGCGACCAACGCCCAGCTCGATCTGCTCGCGGCGATGCGCGACAGCTCGGTGCGGGCGCTCGCGCTGCGGGCAGCCGGGCTGTCCGCGTCCAGTTTGCAGGCGATCCGGGGCATGATCGAGCAGGCTCGGCGGATCGAGGGGTTGCCGGCCGAACCACCCGCGTGAGCGCCGGCAGCGCCGATATGAGCGCTGAGAACCCCAGCGTGTGGGCCGAAAGGTTGACCGCTACCGGGCGGCTGCATGACGATGCACCAATGCGTCTACGCCGCCTGCGCAAGGAGTGCGAAGCGCGGCTGTCCGGGCTCCCGGTGCCGCGCCCGTTCGACGTGCGCGCCTTCTGCGAGCATGTCGCGCAGTGGCGGGGCCGCCCGCTCCACCTCCACGAGCTGCCCGTCGACGACGTGGCCGACCTGCCGTGCGGTATGTGGATCGCGACCGACCACGCCGACCACGTCTTCCATCTGCCGGGCGGCAGCAGCCTGCACCGCGACCACATCGTGCTGCACGAGATCGGCCACATGCTGTTCGACCACACCGTCGCGGCGGAGTCGTCGGACGAGCCGGATGCGCTCGACCGGCTGCTGCCCGACCTCGATCCGGCCATGGTCCGGCGGGTGCTGCGCCGCGGTGGCTATTCGACCGAGCAGGAGCGGGCGGCCGAGATGATGGCATCGCTCATCCTGCAGCGGGCCGCCACGGCCGCGCCGGCCGGCCTCGACGAGGTCTTCGGCCGTGCCCGCCGGGCGGACGCGGTTCTCGCCGAAACCTCCGGGCGGTGACCGTCGCCGACGTCGCCGTCCTCGCTCTTCTGTGGAGCGTGGGCCTCGTCCGGCTGGTCCGGCGGCGGCCGTCGGCGCATCACCGGGTGATGACGTTCAGCCTGCTGGCCATCGCAGTTGCAGCGACCGCGCACGAACCGGCGATCGCACAGGCCCTCGACTCGATCACCGGCGTCGCGGACCTGGCGGTCGGAGTGCGTACGCTCAGCGGCGTCGTCGCAGCCGCCTCAGTGTGGGTGTTCGCCGAGGCCCTGTCGGGTCCGGCGGAGCCGCGGGCGTATTGGCGGCCCCGGCTCTATGTGATTCCGGCGGTCGTCCTGGGCTGCCTCACCGTGCTCTTCTGGACGGCCGTTCGGCTGCCCGGTCCCGGCTCGTTCACCGACGAGCAGTCCGGTCATCTTCCGGTCGTCCTCTTCGGCGTCTTCTCCTATCTCATGTACGCCGCCGCGGCCGGCCGCGGAGCGGTGCTCTTCTGGACGCAGGCCCGCACCGTCGGGCGGACGCTGCTGCGTACCGGGCTTTATGTGCTGTGCGTGGCGGCGGGACTGTTCTTGGCGTACGTGGCGCTGCGGGCGCTCTGGCTCGTCGGGGAGAGCCTCGGAAGACGACCTCCGCCGTGGCTCGCCGAAGCTCAACAGGGTGAGCTCACGCTGGGCTTTCTCCTGCTCGCCGTCGGATGCGGCCTGCCGGGTCTCGCCGTTGCGAGGGATTACGTCGCCGACTACGCCGCCTTGAACCGGCTGCATCACCTGTGGCACACCCTGCAGCGGGCGGTGCCGGGGTTCGTCCTCGGCCGTACGCCGTCGCGCCTCGGTGATCAGCTGAACCCGCTCAACGTCAAGATGCGCCTCTATCGGCGGGTCATCGAGATTCGCGACGCGCAGTGGAGCCTGGGCGCACCGGTGGACCCCGACCCCACGACCGAGGCGGCTCTGCTGCTCATGGCGTTGGCGGTGGCGGGCAAGTCGGCGGCGAAGGGCACCTCGAATCCCCGGGTGCGGATCGCCTGGCCCCGCAACAGTGCCGATCCCGGCGACGCCGTCAACCGGGAGGTCGCTCATCTGCTCCTGGTCGCGGAGTACTTCGCCAGCGCGTTCCCGCCGCTGTTGCTGCCACCGCGGCAGCTGCCGCGGCTACCGGACGAGGACGGTGAACAGCCGTTCGAGTTCGGCCGCCGGGTCCTCGGTGAGTCCCGTGTGGACCGCTCCGGGCTGCACGATGGTGCTGCGGGGTGAGGTGAGCCACCGGAAGCGCTCGCCCAGCGTCATCCGCTGCTCTTCGTCGCAAGCCTGCCGGTAACCGAGGAGGACGGCCTCCACCGCTTCGAGGTCGGCCCCGGGGTCGAGCGCGCGCAGCCGGTCCACGTCGAGGTGCGTACGCACGGCGAGGAAATCCCGGCTCCGGCAGTAGACCACCAGGCCGACGTTCATCATCTCGCCGCGCTCGATCCGGGGGACGAGCCGGATCAAGGCGTACTCGAAGGCCACCCGGGTCACGCGACACCTTCCCGGGACGGCAACCATGCGGCCGGCTGCTCGACCCGGGCGAGCAGATGCGCGATGTACGCGGCTCGCGCCGCTGCCGGAGTCTCGAAGTCGGTCGTCCAGGAGTTCGGATCAACCAGCCATTCGTCCGGCACCAGGTCGAGCACCTCGGTCAGCAGCTCCGGCGTGACGAGCGGAGCCAGCGCCTCGTGCGCGCTCTCGACCGAGGTCGACTGCCCGGCGAGCACATGATCGGCGGCTTTGAACGGCCGCAGCACATTGTTGGCGGCGCTCGCCCAGTTGTGGTGGAAGTACAGGCTGGCGCCGTGGTCGATGAGCCACAGCGAACCGTGCCACATGAGCAGGTTCGGGTTACGCCAGGTGCGGTCGACGTTCTCCACGAGCGCGTCGAGCCAGACGACGCGGTCGGCCAGCCCGGAGTCGACCTTGTGCACGCGCGGATCGAAGCCGAGCGAGCCGGGCAGGAAATCCATGCCGAGGTTCGACCCGGCGCTGTTGAGCAGCAGTTCCTGTACCTCGGGGTCGGGCTCGGCGCGGCCCAGCACCTCGCCGAACTCCATCTGGGCCAGGTCCGGCATGGGCAGGCCGAGGCGGCGGGCGAGCTCGCCCACGATCACCTCGGCGACGAGCGCTTTCGGGCCTTGGCCGGCGCCTCGGAACTTCACGACGTACGTGCCGAGGTCATCGGCCTCGACGACGCCGGGCAGCGAGCCGCCTTCGCGCAACGGGGTCACGTACCGCAGCGCGGTGACCGACGGAAGGTGCATAGCGCTAGACGATACGGGTTGGCGTCGCCGGGATTGATCAGGTACCTGCGGAGTCGATCAGGGCGGCATGGACGCGCCACGCCGGTCGAGCACGCCCGAAAGTTCATGATCGCGCGGCAGAGCGGGGGGAGGGGCGCGGCAGAGCGGGGGGAGTGGTGTGCGAAAGAGCTCGATGGAGCGTGCCCACGGACTAGTATGAACTGGACAACGGTCAATATATGTGCCATTTCTCACGACCGGTTTCAACCTGGTCGCGACGAGGAATACGGTGCGGCCTGAATGAGCGTTCAGGAGCGTTCGGCCGACTGGAGGATCCCGGGATGACCGAGAAGTTCGTCTATGCGTTCGCGGAGGGCAACAAGGACCTCAAGGATCTCCTCGGTGGCAAGGGAGCCAACCTCGCCGAGATGACCAACCTCGGTCTTCCGGTGCCGCCCGGGTTCACGATCACGACCGAGGCGTGCCGGGTGTACCTGCGGGACGGCAAGACCCCGGATTCCCTGGACGCGGAGATCACCGAACACCTGGCCGCGCTCGAACAGGCGATGGGCAAGACGCTCGGCGACCCCGAGGACCCGCTGCTCGTCTCGGTACGCTCCGGCGCGAAGTTCTCGATGCCCGGCATGATGGAGACGGTCCTCAACGTCGGGCTCACCGACGCGAGCGTGCCCGGCCTGGCCCGGCAGTCGGGTAACGTCCGGTTCGCCTGGGACTCGTATCGCCGGTTGATCCAGATGTTCGGCAAGACCGTCTGCGGCGTACCGGGGGATGCTTTCGAGCACGCCCTCGAGGCGGCCAAACGGGTCAAGGGTGCGTACGCCGATGTCGACCTCGACGCCGACGATCTCCGCTCGCTCGTCGACGCGTACAAGCAGATCTTCAAAAAGCACACGGGCCGTGACTTTCCCCAGGAGCCGCGGGAGCAGATGGAGCTGGCGATCCGCGCCGTGTTCGAGTCGTGGAACGCCGAGCGCGCGATCCTGTACCGCCGTCAGGAGCGCATTCCGGGCGATCTCGGCACCGCGGTGAACGTCGTGGCGATGGTTTTCGGCAACCTCGGCGACGATTCCGGGACCGGCGTGGCCTTCACCCGCGATCCCGCGACCGGCGAGCCCGGCGTCTACGGCGACTACCTGCAGAACGCGCAGGGTGAGGACGTGGTCGCGGGCATCCGCAACACGGTGCCGTTGCAGGACCTCGAAGGTCTGGACGCCACGAGCTTCACCGAGCTGATGCGGATCATGTCGGTGCTCGAAAGTCACTACAAGGATCTGTGCGACATCGAGTTCACCATCGAGCGCGGCAAACTCTGGATGTTGCAGACGCGCGTCGGCAAGCGGACAGCGGCCGCAGCGTTCATCATCGCGGGGCAGCTGGTCGACGAGGGCATGATCGATTCCGACGAGGCGCTGCGGCGGGTCACCGGGGCTCAGCTGATGCAGCTGATGTTCCCGACCTTCGCCCAGACCGACGTCGAACCGCTGGCCAAGGGCATCGCAGCCTCGCCGGGCGCGGCGGTCGGCAAGGCGGTCTTCGACTCCGCCCGGGCCGCCGAGTGGGCGGCGAACGGCGAGAAGGTGATCCTCGTCCGCCGTGAGACGAACCCCGACGACCTGCCGGGCATGATCGCCGCCGCCGGCATCCTGACCAGCCGCGGTGGCAAGACGAGCCACGCCGCGGTGGTCGCTCGTGGGATGGGCCGGACCTGTGTCTGCGGCGCGGAGGAGCTCGACGTCACCGACGACAGCTTCAAGATCGGCACCACGACCGTCCGCGAGGGCGACGTCATCTCGATCGACGGCACCACTGGCAAGGTCTACCTGGGCGAGATCCCCGTCGAACCCAGTCCCGTGGTCCAGTACTTCGAGGGCGAATCGGTGAACAGTCCGCTGGTCAAGGCGGTCGATCGGCTGCTGGGTCAGGCGGACGAGCGGCGTCGCCTCCAGGTGTGGACGAACGCCGACACCGCCCCCGACGCGGCCCGGGCCCGCCGGTTCGGCGCTCAGGGCATCGGCCTGTGCCGGACCGAGCACATGTTCCTCGGCGACCGCCGCGAACTGGTCGAGGCGCTGATCCTCGCGTCCACACCGGACGAACAGGAGCGGGCGCTCGCGGCGCTGCTTCCGTTGCAGCGCGCGGACTTCGCCGAGATCCTCCAGGCGATGAACGGGCTGCCGGTCACCATCCGGCTCATCGATCCGCCGCTGCACGAGTTCCTGCCGCCGTTGGAGGACCTCGCGGTCCGCGTCGCCACCGGCCAGGCGTCCGATCGGGAGAAGGAACTGCTCGCGGCGGTTCGGCGCACGCACGAGCAGAACCCCATGCTCGGGCTGCGCGGCGTACGGCTCGGCCTCGTGATCCCAGGCCTGTTCGCGATGCAGGTCCGCGCGATCGCCGAGGCCGCGCGCCAGGTCAAGCAGGCCGGTGGCGACCCCCGGCCCGAGGTGATGGTCCCGCTGGTCGGTGCGGTTCAAGAATTGGAAGTGGTACGCACACAGGCGCTGGACGTCATCCGTGACGTGGATCCGGGCGTATCGATTCCGATCGGCACCATGATCGAGGTGCCCCGGGCGGCGCTCACCGCGGGTGAGATCGCCGGAGCGGCCGAGTTCTTCTCCTTCGGCACCAACGACCTGACCCAGATGGGCTGGGGCTTCTCCCGGGACGACGTCGAAAGCGCGTTCTTCGGGCGCTACCTGGAACTGGGTGTCTTCGGGGTGTCCCCGTTCGAGACGCTGGACGCCGACGGCATCGGCCGGCTCGTCCGCATCGCGGTCGAGGAGGGCCGGGCGGCCCGGCCGGATCTGCAGATCGGCGTCTGCGGCGAACACGGCGGCGACCCCGATTCGGTGCACTTCTTCGACCGGGTCGGGCTGGACTATGTGTCGTGTTCGCCGTTCCGCGTACCGGTCGCCCGGTTGGAGGCTGGTCGAGCGGCGCTGACGACCGGAGATTCGGACACGCGATGATCAGTCGGTGAGGGTTCGCCGACTCTATGTTGGCGACGCCGCTCCACGTAGCCTGTATGGATGGGACTGCGGTGGTATGGCGTGGTTGTCGATGCGGCCGATCCGGCCAGGCTGGGCCGCTGGTGGGCCGAGGTGCTCGGCTACCCGATCCTCGACGAGCGTAACGGTGAACTGACCATCGGGCCCGACCTCGGCCTGCAATGCCTGCATTTCACGCCCGCCCACGAGGGTAAGGCCGGGAAGAACCGGCTGCACCTCGACCTGGTCCCGGACGACCAGGCCGCCGAGGTCGAGCGCCTGATCGACATGGGGGCCCGGCACGTCGACATCGGGCAAGGCAAGGTCAGCTGGGTCGTGCTCGCCGACCCGGAGGGCAACGAGTTCTGCGTACTGCGGGAGAAGGCCGAAGAGTAGTGACCGCGCGGGAGAGCGACGCCGACCGCTGGGTCGCCGAAGTCCGCAAGGACACCGGCGAGGAGCGCAACCCGTTCGAGCGCGACCGCGCCCGGGTGCTGCACTCGGCGGCCTTCCGTCGGCTGGCGGCCAAGACGCAGGTGCACACCGCCGGGTCCGACGACTTTCTGCGTACGCGGTTGACGCACTCGCTCGAGGTCGCGCAGATCGCCCGCGAGATGGGCGAGCGGCTCGGCTGCGATCCCGATGTGACCGACGTCGCGGGGCTGGCTCACGATCTCGGGCACCCGCCGTTCGGTCACAACGGCGAAGACGCGCTGGACGAGGTCGCCGCGGACTGCGGGGGATTCGAGGGCAACGCGCAGACACTGCGAGTGCTGACCCGGCTGGAGGCGAAGATCCCGGGGGCGGGACTCAACCTGACCCGGGCCTCCCTCGACGCGACCTGCAAATACCCCTGGCCCCGGCGGCCGGGCACCCGCAAGTTCGGGGTGTACGCCGACGACACGCCGATCTTCGACTGGCTGCGCTCGACCACACCGGACCCCGCCCGGCGCTGCCTGGAGGCGCAGGTCATGGACTGGGCCGACGATGTGGCGTACTCGGTGCACGACGTCGAGGACGGGATCTTCTCCGGCTTCGTGCTGGTGGGCCGGCTGATCGACGACGCCGACGAGCAGGCCGCCCTGTGTGCCGACGTGGCGGCGATCTACTCCGACGAACCCGCCGACGTCCTGCGGGAAGCGCTGGCCGAACTGCTCGCCGATCCCGTGCTGGCCCGGCTCTCGGCGTACGACGGATCGCATCGGGCGCAGGCGCTGCTCAAGGACAGCACCTCCGTGCTCACCGGCCGGTTCGTGGCCGCTGCGGTGACCGCTACGCGTCAGGCGTACCCGGGGAAGTCGAGCCGCTATGACGCGGACCTGGTCGTGCCCCGCTCGGCCCGGATCCGCTGCGCCCTGCTCAAGGGCCTCGCGCTGCGCTACGTCATGCGCCGGCGCGGCATGGAGCCCTGGTACGCCCGCCAGCGCGAGATCCTCGCGGACCTGGTCCGGGTGTTGTGCGAGCGCGCCCCGACCGAGCTGGACCCGGTGTTCGCTCCACTGTGGAAGGACGCCGCCGACGACGCCGCCCGGCTCCGGGTGGTCGTGGATCAGGTCGCCTCGCTGACCGACCCCGCCGCCGTCGCCTGGCACGCCCGCCTCCTCGGCCCCTGACCCACCCTCCTTCCCGTCACCCCACCCCTATCCCGTCACGCCACCCCCTTCCCGTCGCCCCCGCCTTTTCCGCGCGATCATGAACCTTCCGTCTTGATCGACCGGCGCGTCGTGTCCGGGAGACCCTGATCGTTCCCGCACAGGCCTGATCGACTCGCGCTCAATTCACGGACTCGGGCGTGGTGAACGACGTCGGTGGCTCGCCCTAGGATGGGAGGCATGGCCGGACGGATCCGCGACGAGGACATCGCGCTTGTGCGCGAGCGCACTTCCGTCGTCGACGTGATCTCCGAGCACGTGACGCTGAAGGGCGCGGGTGGGCGCAACCTGAAGGGGTTGTGCCCGTTCCATGACGAGAAGACCCCTTCGTTCACCGTGGCCGGCGACCGCAATGTCTACTTCTGTCACGGCTGTGGCAAGGGTGGCGACGCGATCAACTTCGTCATGGAGATCGACCACCTGCGGTTCACCGAGGCGGTCGAGAAGCTGGCGGCGCGGGCCGGCATCCAGCTGCGCTACATCGAGGGCGGGTCCGCCCCGGTCCGCCAGCAGCAGGGTCAACGGCAGCGGCTGATCGCCGCGCACGCCGCGGCCGCCAAGTTCTACGCGGAACAGCTCATGACGCCGGGCGCTCGCGCGGCCCGGGAGTTCCTCGCCCAACGGGGCTTCGACCGCACCGCCGCGGAGACCTATGGCTGCGGGTTCGCCCCCGACTCGTGGGACGCCCTCACCAAACATCTGCGGCAGCTCGGCTTCACCGCCGAGGAGCTGACCGTCGGCGGTCTGGCGAAGCCGGCCCGGTCGGGCAGCTTGATCGACCGGTTCCGGCGGCGGCTGATCTGGCCGATCCGCGAGACCGGTGGCGACGTCATCGGGTTCGGCGCGCGGAAGCTGTTCGACGATGACGACGGCCCGAAATACCTGAACACGCCGGAGACCCCGCTCTACAAGAAGTCGACCGTGCTCTACGGGATCGACCTGGCCAAGCGGGAGATCGGCAAGCGTGGCCAGGCCGTGGTGGTCGAGGGCTACACCGATGTGATGGCCTGCCACCTGGCGGGCGTACCGACTGCCGTGGCGACGTGTGGGACCGCCTTCGGCTCCGAGCACATCTCGGTGCTACGCCGGATGTTGATGGACACCGACACGTTCAAGGGCGAGATCATCTTCACCTTCGACGGCGACGCCGCCGGGCAGAAGGCCGCATTGCGGGCGTTCGCCGACGATCAGCGGTTCGTGGGGCAGACCTTCATCGCCGTCGGCCCGGACGGGATGGACCCGTGTGAGCTGCGGCTGGACAAGGGCGACACCGCCGTCCGCGATCTGGTGGCGAGCCGGGAGCGCCTGGTGTCGTTCGTTCTGCGTACGACGATCGCCGGGTTCGATCTCGACTCCGCCGAGGGCCGAGTCGGCGCGCTGCGTGCGGCGGCACCACTGGTGGCGCAGATCAAAGACCGGTCGCTGCGCCCCGAATACGGGCGCATTCTCGCCGGCAAGCTCGGCATGGAGGTCGAGGTCGTCCAGCGCGCGGTGAACTCCGCCGTCAAGGGCGAGCCGGTCGACGCCCGCCCGCCCCGGCCGCGGCTCAGCCCGGACGATCCGCAGATCCTGGTCGAGCGGGAGGCGCTCAAGCTCGCCATCCAGGTTCCGGCGCTGGCCGGGCACGTCTTCGACAACGCCGAAGCCGACTGCTACTCCGATCAACTGCACGTCCAGATCCGGCTGGCCATCGCGGCCGCCGGCGGCGCGGCCCGGGGCGTGTCCGGGCCGAACTGGATCGCGGCGATCACCGACGGCTGCGGTGACTTGATGGCGCAGTCGCTGGTCAACCAGCTCGCTGTCGAGGAACTGCGCTACGACGGCGACGCCGATCCGCACTACGTGACGGTCACGCTCGCGCGGTTGCAGCTCGCTGCGGTCGACCGCCGGGTGCACAACGTCAAGTCGAAGCTTCAGCGCATCAACCCGGTCACGCAGAAGGACGAGTATTTCGGGCTCTTCAGCGACCTCGTCTCATTGGAGACCACCGCTCGCGCCCTGCGCGACCAGGCATCGAGCGGGTTGTGATGGCGTTCTGGGCGCGGCGGATGCTGCCGAAGGCGTACCGGGAGTTGTTCGCCCCGGGGGAGCGGACCTTGGCCTGGGCGGCGCGGCCCGAAGGCAGCCTGGTCGTGGCCACCAACCTCGGGCTGTGGGTCGATCGGGCCCGGATCGGCTGGCACGAGATCACCAAGGCGGTGTGGGACGGCTCGACCCTGGTCGTCACGGTCAGCGAGATCGTCGACGACACCGCCGATCCGATCGTGGTCGCCGACTCCGCCCATCTGAAGCTCGTCCTAGTGGACCCGGGGCATCTGCCCAACCAGGTGCGGCTGCGGGTGACCGGCTCGATCGTGAGCTCCGAGGAGCAGCCTGACGGCTCTCGCCTAGTCGCGCGGCGGATGCCCGGCGTCGACGGCATCGCCGCGACGCGCTGGGTTCCGCACCGCTGACCGAGCGGTCCCAGGAGTAGTGCCTCACAGAGGTGTCCCCCGGAGCAGGGGGGAAGGCTCCGGGGGACGTTGGGTGTGAGGCTCAGTAGACGTGGACGCCGTACACCGAGAGCGGCTCGGTCACGGGCTGGAAGAACGTCGTCCCGCCCGAGGTGCAGTTGCCGCTGCCGCCGGAGGTGAGGCCGTAGGCGGTCGTGCCGTAGAAGAGCGAGCCGCCGCTGTCGCCGCCCTCGGCGCAGACCGTCGTCCGGATCAGGCCGTAGACGGTGCCTTCGGCGTAGTTGACGGTCGCGTTGAGCGCCGTCACCGATCCGCTGTGTACGCCGGTCGTGCTGCCACTACGCCGGACAGTCTGGCCTACGCTCGGCGTGGCCGCCGAGGCGATGTCCTGGCTGCCGCTGTAGAGGTACACCGAACCGGGGTGGCTGGTGTAGCTCGTCGAGTAGCGCACGATGCCGTAGTCGTTGCCCGGGAAGCTGGTGCCGGTCCTGGTGCCGAGCAGCGTCGTGTGCGACGAGTTGGCGTACCAGCTGCTGGCGATGTTGGTGCAGTGCCCGGCGGTGAGGAAGTAGTAGTTCCCCGCCGAGTCCTGCACGTTGAAGCCGAGCGAGCAGCGGTACTGGCCGCCGTAGATGGCCTGCCCGCCCGCGATCGTCTTGTGCAACGCGCCGGACAGGTACTCGACGCGTACGGCGTCGCCGTGGCGAGCGACCGCCGACGTGATCTTCGCGAGCGCCGCGCCCGTGACGGTCGGGTCGATCGAGACGACCACCTGACCGGTCGTGGGGTCGGTGGCCCACGCGGTGCCGGCTACCGTCGCGGTCGCGTTCAGATCCGCGGTGACGCCGGCGAGGTCGGCCGAACCGTGGCGGACCAGCTGGGCGATTCCGCCGGACCGGCGTACCTGGGTGGCGGCCGCTTCGTCGGTGACGCTCACGACGCTCTTGCCGGTGGTCTGGTCGATGTACGCCCCGGCGCTGCGCGCGCCCAGTCCGGCCGCGAGTGCTTCGGCGCGATCGGGGCCGAAGACCTGGCTCGGTGGGGCGGCGTGCGCCGACGGCGCGACGGCCAGCGCGAAGAGCAGGGCGGTAACCCCGCTCGCCAGGGCTGCCCTTCGGGTGGGGGGCCTGGAGTTGATCACAGTGACCTCCTGGGGGTCGGAGTTCGGTGATGCTCGATATTCTCACTCATCTGTTTGGAGGGCAAGGCATAGGGCGAAAGTCATCGATGAATTCGCGAAAGGTTGGCAGGTCGTAGCCGTTCGGTTCGTAATCCGGTTTCGAATGTCAGACCCGGCCAGTAGGGTCGGGCCGTGACTGATCAGTCCCTTATTCGCGCCCGCGGCCTGGTGAAACGCTTCGGTGACTTCACCGCGGTCGACGGCATCGACCTCGACGTCGCCCGGGGTGAGGCCTTCGGCTTCCTCGGCCCGAACGGAGCCGGCAAGAGCTCGACGATGCGGATGATCGGCTGCGTGTCGACGCCGACCGCCGGCGAGCTGAGCATTCTCGGCCTGGACCCGGTCAAGGACGGCACCCGCATCCGCAGCCGCCTCGGCGTCTGCCCACAGCTCGACAACCTCGACCCCGACCTCACCGTCCGGGAGAACCTGACCACCTACGCGCGCTACTTCGGGATCTCCCGGGCGGCCGCCAAGCAGCGCGCGCTGGAGCTGCTGGAGTTCGTGCAGCTCGCCGACCGGGCCGAGAGCAAGGTCGAGCCGCTGTCCGGCGGGATGAAACGGCGTCTGACGATCGCCCGGGCCATGGTCAACGAGCCCGAGCTGGTGCTGCTCGACGAGCCGACCACCGGGCTCGACCCGCAGGCGCGGCACCTGTTGTGGGAGCGGCTGTTCCGGCTGAAGCAGCAGGGCGTGACCCTCGTGCTGACCACGCACTACATGGATGAGGCCGAGCAGCTCTGCGACCGGCTCGTCGTCATGGACGCGGGCAAGATCGTGGCGGAGGGCTCGCCCCGGGCGCTCATCGAGACCTACTCGACCCGCGAGGTGGTCGAGCTGCGGTTCGGGGAGAGCCCGCTGGAAGGCTTCCGGGACAAGCTCGTCGGCATCGGGGAGCGGACCGACGTGCTGCCCGACCGGGTCCTGCTCTATGCGGACGACGGCGACGCGGCGGTCAACGAAGTGCACCGGCGCGAGCTGGCACCCAGTGGCGTACTGGTGCGGCGGTCCACCTTGGAGGACGTCTTCCTGCACCTCACCGGCCGGACGTTGGTGGACTGACCATGGCGCATCCGATGATGGCCACGCTGGAGCGGGAGCTGACCCTCTATCGGCGGCTCTGGCAGGCCTCGGTCTTCTCCTCGTTCCTGCTGCCCCTGTTGTTCGTGCTGAGCATCGGTGTCGGCGTGGGCAGCTACGTCGACGCCAACGGCGGCCTCGGCGGCGTCGACTATCTGAGCTACATCGCGCCCGGCGTCGTGATCACCACCGCCTTCCAGATCGGCATCGGCGAGTCGACCTTCCCGGTCCTCGGCGGGTTCAAGTGGACCCGGTCCTACCAGGCGATGCGGTCGGCACCCGTCGAGCCTTGGCACATGGTCGGCGGCCACCTGCTCTACCTGATGTTCCGTGGGGTCATCGCCACGATCGCGTTCTTGATCATCGTCGGGTCCTTCGGCGCGATGCATTCGTGGTGGGCTCCGGCGACCATTCCCGTCGCGGCGCTCGTCACCGTCTCGGTGGCAGGTCCGGTGACGGCGCTCGCCGCATCGATCGTGGACGACAGCTACTTCTCGCTGCTGTTCCGATTCGGCGTCATCCCGGCGACGCTCTTCTCCGGCGTGTTCTTCCCGGTCGATCAGCTGCCGGAGGTGGTCCGGCCACTGGCGTACGCGTCTCCGCTGTGGCACGGCGTCGTCTTGTCCCGCGAGGCGACCCTCGGCTGGCCCACCCCGTGGCCGACGTGGGTTCACGTCGCCTACCTGATCGTGTGGACGGCCATCGGCGTGGCCCTGGCGAACTGGCGTTTCCGCAAGCGGCTGGAGGACTGAAGCGATGGTCACGACACTGGTCGCCTCGGCGGTCACCCGGCCCGGCGTCGCCCCGGTGCGGGTCGGTGCGGTCGTCAACCGCAACATGGGCGCGCTGCGCTCGGGCGCGTCCTACTGGCTCGTGCTGATCTCCGGCTTCTTCGAGCCGGTGTTCTACCTGCTGTCGATCGGCATCGGCGTAGGGGCCTTGGTCGGCGACATAACGCTGGTCGACGGCCAGGTTCTGCCGTACGCGACGTTCGTCGCACCGGCGATGCTCGCGACCTCGGCGATGAACGGCGCGATGGCCGAGACGACGTTCAACTTCTTCTTCAAGTTCAAGTACGCCAAGACCTACGACGCCGTCCTGTCGACCCCGGTCCGGCCGATCGAGATCGCGCTGGGTGAGCTGGTCTGGGCGATGATGCGGGGCTCGGTCTACACGGCGGTGTTCCTCGGCGTCATGGTCGTCATGAAGCTGACGACGATCGGCTGGGCGCTGGCCGCGTTCCCGGCGACCATGCTGGTCGGGTTCGCCTTCGGCGCGGTCGGCATGATCTTCACGACGTTGATGCGGGGCTGGCAGGACTTCGACTTGATGGCGACGGCGCAGTTCGCCTTGTTCCTCTTCTCGGCGACCTTCGCCCCGATTCAGAACTACCCGGTCGTGTTCCAGTGGATCATCCAGCTGACCCCGCTCTACCACGCGGTGGAGATGGTCCGGGATCTCACCACCGGCCACCCCGACTGGGGGACGGCGGTGCACGCGCTCTACCTCGTGGTGATGATGGCCGTCGGGCTGTACTTCACCGGCCGTCGGCTGGAGCGGATGCTGCTCAAATAGGGGAGACCTGCGGGAACGTCATCGTTGGCACGAGGAACTGTCGTTGATCCGACAGTAAGCGGCGCCCGGCGTACGCGAGCATAAGATCTAGGGACCGGACGAACTCGACGTTCCGAAGTGGACATCGAGGCGCGTTCCGGCCGCTCGCGACGGGTCCTGGGGGTGGCTGATGCGCTTGCAGCATCGGGACGGCCAGACGGTCCATCTCGCCTACGGGACGAACGTGCGGCCGGCCAAGGACCTCCGGAGCATCCTCGCCCAACTGGACTCCGACGCCGTGCCCGTCCGCGAGGCGCTGGGGGTCGACTTGCTCGGCCTCGGACTGTGGCTGGCCGCGCCGGTGGCGTCGGCGCTGGCGGCCTCCTTCTCCATGCGGCGGCGGCTTCGGTCCGAGCTCTCCCTGCGCGGGCTGGAGGTGGTGACGCTCAACGGGTTTCCCTATCGGGACCCGGCCGGGCCCCACGACGGCCCGCCGCGAGGCGGAGTTTCCCAGGCAGCGGAGCCGGCTGACGCCGGCTCTTCGCCTGACTACCCTCCTGGCGGCTCGTCCATGAGGCTTCCCGGCACCCGCCTCAGCCCGGCCAAGCGGGCGGTCTACCGCCCGGACTGGACGCAACGGGAGCGATTGGAGTACACCCTCGATCTGGCTCGCGTCCTGTGCGATCTGATGCCCGACGACGCCGAGCGCGGCTCCGTTTCCACCGTGCCGGTCGCCTGGCGGGAACCCTGGGACGCCGCGCACGCCGACCGGGCCGACCGGCTCCTCGAAGACCTCGCGGACGGGCTCGCCGAGATCACCTGGCACACCGGGCGGCTCGTCCGGGTCGGCTTCGAACCCGAACCGGGCTGTCTCATCGAGACGAGCGCGCAGGCCGTCGAGCATCTCTCCGACGTCGACCCGACCTTCCTCGGGATCTGCCTCGACCTGGCTCACCTGGCGTGCGTGTGGGAGTCACCGGAAGGTGCGGTGCAGACCCTGCGGGAACATCGCCTGCAAGTGGTGAAGGTCCAGCTCTCGGCCGCTTTGGTCGTAGCGGATCCGGTGGCCGCCCGGCCGGCTCTGGAGAGCTTCGCCGAACCTCGGTTCCCCCACCCGACGCGGACGCCGTCCGGCAGCGGAACCGACGATCTCCCCGAAGCACTCGACGGAGACCTGTCCGGGCCTTGGCGCGTACACGTGCATGTGCCTTTGCACACTGAGCCGCCGGAGCCGCTGGCGACGACGTTGCCGGTCGCCCGCGCGGCATTGGCGGAATTGTTCGGGGGCGCGGAAGCGCTCACGGACCACGTGGAGGTGGAGACCGCCACCTGGGCCTACCGGTTGGCGCCGAGCCGGCTCAGCGCGGACGCGGCGGCCGAGGTCGAGTTCGCCCACGCCGAACTGGGTGACCTCGGACTGCGCGGCCCGGCGCCGAGGCCGGACCGCGCGACCCGGACCGCCCGGCGTGCAGCGGACGATCCGCAGGTGACGCACTGCTGAGTCAGCTAGCGAGCCGGCCCTGAGAGTTGGCGAGCTTTTTGTCGACCTTGTCGGCCGCCGAGTCGATCTTGTCGGCGGTCAGCCCGACCTTGTCCCGGGCGGTGTCCACGAGCCGGCTCGTCTGCGCCTGCACGACGCCTGCGGCTTCCTGGACGGTCGGGTTCTCCCAGATCTGCTTCGCGGTCCGCGCGATCTGGTCGTAGGTCTCCCGCCCGGCACGGGCGCCGAGCACGTAGCCGACGGCGACGCCGGCGACGAACCACATCTTGCCCATTGGTGTGCTCCCTCCTCCAAAATCTCTGTGGGCATGCTTCAGAAACACTGCCCGTTTCTGTCCCGGGATACACCTTCTTGGGAAGAGCGGACCGGCTTCCTGGGAAGATTGTCCCCTTTGACCGCCCGGATCGGCGCGCCGACCCCCCGACGGGGAGACACGTACGCGTCACCACATACCCGCTCGCGCAGCGGCCGGTGGGTTGTGTACTCTTGTGCAGTCGCCAGGGCGAGAGGTGATCCTCACCGTCCTGACCTGCGATCCCCGATAGCTCAATTGGCAGAGCAGCCGGCTGTTAACCGGCAGGTTCTTGGTTCGAGTCCAAGTCGGGGAGCCATTCCTCCAGTTAGCCGGTCGGACCCCGACCGGCTTTCATGTTTTTCTGCGATTGTGACTGCCCGGTGCGTTCCCGGCGGGTTGAGTGGAGGGGACAGAGGGGAGTCACCATGAGCCAGACCCTGGATACGGATGCACCCGTCCTCGAGAGCGTCCGGGAAATCCTCGACAACGCCCGAGCCGATCAGGTCTTCGGTGCGCCGATCTCGGAGAACGGTGTGACCGTTCTACCTGCCGCCAAGGTTCGCGGCGGAGGTGGCGGCGGCGGTGGCACCGGTCCGGACGAGCAGGGCAAGGGCAGCGGCGGCGGCGTCGGCCTGTCGTCCCGGGCGCTCGGCGTCTTCGTCATCCGGGACGGTCAGGTCAGCTGGCGGCCGGCGGTGGACGTCAACAAGATCGTGCTCGGTGGTCAGCTGGTCGTGATCGCCGCGCTGCTGCTCGCCCGCACGGTGCTTCGCCGGCGTTCGCGCGCCTGAGTCGAGCCTTCTCCCGAGCCGGTCGGATCTCCGACCGGCTCATTTCGATTCTGGTCATTTCGCCCCGGCGTCGACGCGGGTGGCTTTCGAGGGCCTCCGACCAGGCCGAACCGGTCGCACGAGAGTGCACGCTCGGTGACCGGATGGTCACCCCTCCACAGACGACGGACACTCGGTAGCGCCGAAAGCCGGTACTCCGAGGTTGGACAGGGCTTCCGCCGGATGGAAAGGCTTCCAACAATGGCAGGCATGAAACGTGGGCCAGCCATGGACGGGAGCCGCCGGTGATCGAATCGGCCGCGCTCTCTCCCGAAACGCTGCACGACCTGCGGCAAGCGGGACGGCTGGTCACCTATCCCCGAAACAGGGTCATCTTCCACGAGGGCGATGAGTCGACGCACGTCCTGCTGGTCGAGGAGGGCGAGGTGAAGGTGACGGTGACGTCCGAGACCGGCTATGTCTGCCTGCTGGCCATCCGCGGGGCGGGCGAACTGCTCGGCGAATTCGGCGTCATCGACGACAGTCCGCGAGCCGCCACGGCGACGACCCTGACCGCGGTCAGCGCCGTCTTCATCCCCGCGGCGCGGTTCCAGGCCCTGATGGCCCAGGCCAACGTCTCGGGCGATCTGGTACGCATCGTAACCAGCCGAGTCCGGGAATCCGACCGGTGGCGGCTGCAGTTCGGCGCGTACCCGGCGACCGAGCGAATCGTCCGGGTGCTGGTCGAGCGGGCCCAGCGGCAGCAGCCGGACGACGGCCGAGGGCCGAACCGGACGGTCTCCATCTATCAGCAGGATCTGGCGGGCGCGGCCGGGACTTCGCGAGAGTCGGTCGCCCGCACGGTTCGCGCCCTCAAACGCCTCAAAGCCATCCGTACGCACCAGGGCAGCATCACGATCACGGACATGGACGTCCTGACCCGCCTGTTAAGCCCCTGACATTCGCCGTCAGGTTGTGTCACCTGACATATGCCTCTTGCTCGAACCGGCGCAGCGTCTTCTGCGTTCGGCAGCTGACGGCTGCCCAGACTCACCCCGAGGAGAGCCATGAACCTCCCGTTGCACATGTCCATAGTGGCCTTCGACATCGAGAGCTACGGCCGGCGAACCGAATCCGAGCAGCGCGAGCTGCGGACCGCCATGTACGCCGTCGCCCGGGAAGCGCTGACGGCGACCGGCCTGGACTGGGACGACTGCGTCCTCCTGGACCGGGGTGACTCGCTGCTCGCCCTGTGCCCGCCGTCGTGCTCGCCCGTCTTGCTCGTCGACACCTTCACCGAGACGTTGACCCGGGCGCTGACCGACCGGGCCGGGCAGCCGGGCGTACCGGTGATGCGGTTGCGCCTGTCCATCAACGTGGGACTGGCGACTCCGGACGAGAACGGCTGGGTCGGCAACGCGATCAACGCCACGTGCCGCCTGCTCGACCTGCCGATGCTGAGGACGGTGCTCGCCGCCGCAGACCGGGCGCCGCTGGCGCTGATCCTGTCGGAGGAGCTTTACCAGGCAACCGTCGCCCAGCGGCATACGCGTCTCGTTCCGGAGGCTTGCCGGGCCGTCCCGGTCGCGATGAAGGAACTCAAGACGCAGGGCTGGATCTCGGTGCCCGGCTATGCGACGCCGCCTGGGATCACCGACGACGCGGTCGAGAACGCGGCTCAGGAGGAGCTCGGCCCGGCGTCGCCGTCGCTGGCGTCGATGCAGGCCGAGGGCGCGATCTTCACCGGCTCGGTCTCGGTGGGCAACGGCGGCCGGCTCGCCGGTCGCGACTTCATCGAGAACCCGCCGGCGGGAGGCACGCGATGACTGAGCCGAGTACACCACCACCGCCGAAGCCCCCGTCGACTCCGACGCCAGCCGAGGGCAGCGGTCAGGCCCGCGACTTCAAGCAGGTCGCGCAGGACATCGAGGACGGTGGTCAGACGCCGGGCGCCATCACGCTCACCAACCGGATGCGGCGTACGGCGGGTGCGGTGTTCACCGGCTCGGTCGGCGTACAGGGCGGGGGCCAGCTGGCCGGGCGGGATTTCTTCAACGTCCACATCGGAGGGGAAGCCGACGTCACCGTGCTCCCCGTCGGCTCCGGTGAGCTGGCCGAACTCGACCATTACGTCGAGCCGTCCGCGCTCGCGCACAGCCGGGGCGTCGTCCGGGCGGTACGCGTGGCGATCCTCAAGGGGGAGACCGGGGACGGCCGTGGCTTGACCGCGCTGAAGCTGCTCGTCGACTGCGGCGTACGCCGAGTCTTCCGCGTCGTCTCCTTCGACCACTTGCAGCGGCTCAAGCCCGACGACGTCACGGCCAACGCCGGGTACCTGCTGACCGACGTCACTGACGCACAGGCCCGCTCGCTCACCGGGGTCCTGCTCGGTGGCGTCGAGGCGATGCTCGAGGCGGTCGACGCGCGGATGATCCTCACCGTCGACGCCGCAGCGGTCATCACCGACACCGCCGTCCTCAACCGCACTATCCCGTTAGGACAGCGGCCGGACGCGTACGCGGTGGTCGAGAGCCGGCTGCAGGCTCTCGTCGGGGTGGACGTCGCCCGGACCATGCTGGCCGATCCCGACCTCGACCAGGTTCTCCGAGGGCTGCTGGCGGCCGGGGGCAAGGGAATGGCGTACGCCGCCCGGCTGGCCCGGCTGTGCGCCGAGGAGCGCGCCAGTGGCGCCGTCGCGGCGGAGGTACGCCGACGCGCCGCCCAACAAGAGAACGACGACTTCGAGGGCTGGTTCGACGATCTGCCCTCGGACGACCTGCGGTACCAGGCGGTCAGCCTCGCCTCGTTCCACGGGCTGTCCTACAGCGTCGTCGCACGGCAGTCCGACATCCTGCGGCAGACCGCTTCCCGCCCCGAGATCGCCGGCGGGATGACGGTGATGACCGACATGCAGACCGTTCAGCGGAACATCTTCGGGGACGGGCGCTCGCGCCGCCTGAGGCAGTTGCGGGCGGCCATCTCGATCGGCCAGGTGCCGACGATGCACGGCGACGTACCGACCGAGATCGTGAGCTTCGTCGACGACCGCTACCCCGAGGCGTTGCTGTCGCGCGTCTGGCACGAGTTCGACGAACTCCGGGGGTCGCTGTTGGGCTGGCTCCGCCGGGCCGGTGGTGATCCCGACGCCACGATCCGCATCTGGGCTGCGCAGACCGTCGGGCTGCTGGCCCGCTACGACTTCACCGAAGTGCTCCACTCGGTGATCCTGCCGTGGGCCGGCCACGACGACTGGGCGCGGCAGGAGGCGGCGGCCTTCGCGTTGGAGGGTCCGGCCGCCGGCGCGCTGCGGGCTCAGGTCGCGAGCCTCGTCCGGTCGTGGTCCCGGCCGGAGGCGGGCCGGGCGTTCAACCTGACCGCCGCCCGGGCGTACGGGGCGAGCGTCGGGCGTACCGACCCGCAACAGGCCTTGGTACAGCTGGAGAGCCTGATCGACGATGACGACTACGAGGTCGTCGTCGCGGTGGCGCGCAGCCTGGCCGACCTCGTGGATCACGACTCGGACCTCGCGCCGGAGGTCTTGGCGGCGTTGGAGCGCTGGGTCGGCGGCCGGGCCTCTCTGGCGATGCGCCGCAGCGGCCAGCTGGCCTTCCTGGTAGTGGCGGGCGAGACCAACGCGCCGGTGGCCACCGAGGGTGACGTCACCCGGGGCGGCCCGCTGCTGCTCGCGCTCGCCGACAGCGACCGGCGGCACCGCGACGCCGTGGCGATGTTGTGGCGCACCGTCTTCAACGGCAACGCCGTGCACGACGCCGCTCGCACGGTGTGGCGGGAATGGGCGATCGCCGTCGACGCCGATCCCCGGCGCTGCTTCGCCTTGGGCCAGCTCGCCGCCGCTATCGCCGACGATCCGCGGCTCGCCTCCCTGGGCGACCGCACCGCGCGAATCCTGCTTGTCATGGCCGACTCCTGGGAGGCCACCTCCGAACAGCGTCCACCGGTCGCGCCGAACGCGGCCCGGGCGGTCCGCAACCGCCTCCGCGCCGGCCGCTGACCACCCGAAACCACATCGAACGGAGACTGCAATGTCCATCCCGACCACCAACCCCCACGCACCGGGCCAGCTCATCCTGCTCCGTGAGGAGCTCGGGCCGCAGTCGGACGGCCGCCGTCCGCTCGCGGCCGGGGCGACCGCGATCTACGCGACCCGGAGCAACTCCTATGTCCAGGTCGGACGTGCCTTGTACGCCATGGAGCACCGGATGCGCGGCTACCGCGTCCGCTTCGACGTGAGTCTGGCCGACCACGAGTTCAACAGCGTCGACGTGTCGGCCTGGCTTACGAGCTTGCGCGACGAAGTCCGATTCAGCGGCAAGATCAACTTCGGTTTCCGCGTGGTGAACCCGGTCGAGATCGTGCAGCGGAACATCGTCAACGGCTACCAGCGGGTGTTGTCCCGGTTGCAGACCCGGCTCGTCTCGATCAGCAGCACCTACGACGTCGAGCAGTACGCCGCCGTGCAGGCCGAGATGAACCGGCTGACCGACCGGGGGCCGATCGACATCGGTGACGGGATCCAGATCTACCACTTCTTCGCCCAGATCGTCCGGGACACCGCCGCGCTCGACGCCGGTCTGAAGGCGCGCATGGCGACCCAGGCGGTCAAGGTCGCCCGGGCCGAGCACGAGCTGGCCCGGGTCGTGCAGCAGGGCGAACGCGTACTGGAGCGCCAGGAGATGGACGCATTGCAGACCGCGCTCAGCGGCAACCTCGGCCCGCTGCTGCTCGTGCTGACCCGCAACAAGGACCGCGTCTACGACATCTTCAAGGAGATCTCGGCGAGCCGGACGGCCAGCCGTCAGCAGGGACTCGATCTGCTGAAGCAGTTGATCGACAACGACTTGTTGCAGGATGTCGACGTCGAGGTGATCCGTGAGCAGCTGCTGCGGACCTCCGAGGACGCCACGCGGTTCGGCGCGGGCGGCCTCGACGAGATCCTCAGTGGACACCCGATGCCCCAGCTCACGGCGGGCGGCCAGCCGGACGTCACGGGCACCCTCGTGCCGCCGAACGCGCAGCAGCCGGCGATTCCGCAGCAGCCGGCCGGACCGGCGCAGGCTGCCCCGGCCGCTGCAGGTGCGCATGCCGCGCCTGACCCGACCACCCCGGCGAACGGATCCGGCCCGTCCGACGACGGCTCGCACGTCACCAACTGGGCACCCCGGGGACAGTCGGGCAGCGCATCGTGAACCAGCTCATCCGGGCGTGCCGGGCGGTGTTCCAGTTCTTCGCCGCCGACTCGCGCGACCTTGTACGCAGCCCGGGGCGGCGGGGAGCGGCCCCCGCCCCGACCCGCCGCGACCCGGTTCCACCGGAGCGGCAGCCAGCCGACCGGCAGCCGGCGTCCGAACGACAGCCGACGCCCGACCGGCAGCCGGAGTCCGCCGGCGCGACCCGGCCGGACCGGCCGTGGGCGGCGGTAAAGGACCGGCAGACGGCGGCCGAACCGGCGGACGTGTGGAACGACACGGCCGCGCAGGACTGGCCCCGGCCGTCGGCTGTCGTTCGGGCACAGGCTGCCTCTCCGGTGTACGGGTTGGACGCCGGACCTAATCAGCCCGACGACGCCGCCCCAGACCCGGACCCCGTAGTGCCGACACCGCCCAGACTGGGCGAGCCTTCCAAGCTGACGGGCCTGCCCTGGGAACTGCCGACCAGCCCCGCCCAGCCCGGTGTGGCCGCCGACGAAGCGCGCCTCGGAACGATCGAGGTCCGAGCGGCGTCGGTTGTCGGGCCCGGCCATCGGCACGCCGAGGAACGACTTCCGCGCCAGGACGCGTACCGGCTGGGGCGTACGCACGACGGCGAGTACCTGATCGCCGCCGTGGCCGACGGAGTGGGCACGGCGGCTCGGGCCGACCTCGGCGCGACCGTCGCCGTCACCACCGCGGTCACCTACCTCAAGGAACGGCTCGACCACGGCACAGCGCCGGCCCTGCTCGACGGGGAGGAGCTGTTCACCTACGTCGCCGGGGCGATCGCGGATCAGGCGCGTCAGCGGGGGATCGCCACGACCGACGTCGCCACGACTCTGCTGGTAGCCGTCGTGGGTACGCGACCAGGCGTCCGGGACGCATGGGTCGCCGCAGTCGGCGACTCGCCCGCGTTTCGCCGTCGCCATGACGGCTGGCTGCAGATCGCCGGTGACACCAAGGAGAGCGGCGACAACCGGGTGGACGGATTCCTGCCGCACCGGCCGGGCTCGGTGCGGGTGGCCCTGGCCCGGCTGGCACCTGGGGACGTGCTTGCGCTGGTCAGCGACGGGGTGGGCGATCCGATCGCCAAGTTCCCGTCGGTGGCGACGTGGTTCGCTCGGCGATGGCGTACGCCGTCGTCCGCGATGTCGCTGGTGCTCGACGTCTGCTTCGAGTTGCGGGCGGCGCAGGACGACCGGACCGCCGTCGTCCTGTGGATCGATCCGGTGCAGGTGAGACGGCCATGACGGGGTATCCGCCGATCGTCGAGCTGGCCGACCTCGGCCCGCTCGGTCCCAGCATCGTCGGGCCCAACGCGGGCGGGGAGAGCATCGGCATCCAGACCCTCGACGACGATCCGGAGATGCTGGCCAAGCTCTACAACCCCCGTCGGCTGGCCCGCCCGGACATCGGCGCGCTCGACCGTCTCGTCGGGCTGCCCGAGCACCTCGGGGCCGACGGCGTACGCCTGCGGTCGACGACTTCCTGGCCCCGGTCGCGGATCGTGTCCGGTGGCCGGACGATCGGCGTACTGATCCCGGCGGCCCCCAAGGCGATGGCAGCCGAGGTGCAGTCACCGATCACCGGCAAGGGCGAGACGAGGCTGATCGAGGTCGACCTCCTCGCGAAGCCGGACGAGTACATCGCCCGGCGGGGACTCCCGGCTCCCGGCCTCCTCGATCGGCTGACCGTCTGCCGGCAGCTGGCCGCAGTCGGCGCCATCCTCTCCGGTAACGGCGTCGTGTACGCCGACTGGTCCTACGCCAACACCTTCTGGGGCCCGCACGACAACACCGTCTTCGTGATCGACGTCGACAGCTGCTCCTTCGGATCACGCGGGCACGTGCAGACGGTCGGCTTCGAGGACCCGCTCACGCCGATCGGCGTACGCGTCGACGCCGCCACGGATCAGTATCGGCTCGCCCTGCTCATCGCCCGGTGCCTGACCGGGATGCGCGAGCGCGACGAGGTGATCGACGAGTTGTCGTCGATCGATCCGTGGCTGCACGGCGCTCGCGACGTACTCGTCGACATCCTCACCTCCACCGATCGCGGACGGCGTCTGCCACTCCGCCGGCTGGCCGACGTGCTCGATCAGGCGTCACCCGACCGATCAAGCACTGTGGACGGAGCCAATGTGACGAAATGGCGACCGCGCGGCGGCCCGCCGGCCCAACGCGGCCACGTCACGGTCGGCAGCTCATCGGTCCAGGCGCCCAGTGCCGTCAAGACGAATCAAATGGCCCGGACCCCACCCACGCAGGCCCGCCGCAGCCCGCTCACCACCCGATCCTGGAACCTTCCGAACGCCGCCGCCTGGACTCCGCCGAAGAAGGGCTTTTGGCGGCGGCTGCTCGACCGCTGGAACTGAAAGGTCTGCCATGACGTACCCCGGCACCACGCCCGCCTCCGACTGCCTGCCGACCTACATCGTGCTGGACACGTCGGGGTCGATGAACCCGCACGTCGCTTCGCTCAACAAGACCCTGGAAGTGGTCGTCGACTCGGTGGCCGACAGCCCCCGGGTCGCCGAGTTCGCGCACATCAGCATCATCAGCTTCAACACCCGCGCGCATCTGATCCTGCCGTTGACCGACGTGCAGGGGCTGACGAGCATCCCCGAGGTCGGCTGCGGCGGCGAGACGAACTACGGCGAGGCCTTCCGGATGGTGAAGGAGCGGATCAACGTCGACGTGCCGGAGCTGCGGCACCAGGGCCGGACGGTGTTGCGGCCGACCGTCTTCATGCTCACCGACGGCGGCCCGACCGACGACGACTGGCAGGAGTCCTTCGCCGAGCTCGTCGACGACAGCTGGAGCCGGCGGCCGCATGTGGTGACCTTCGGCTTCGGCGACGCCAACGCCGGTGTCCTGAGCCAGATCTCCACCAAGATGGCGTTCCTGGCCAAGGACGCGTACGCCGGCAACACCGCCATCACCAACTTCCTCGGCGAGTTGCTGCGTACGCTGATCAAGAGCAGCAGCACGGGAAACGTGGAGCTGCCGACCGAGGTCGAGGGATTCAAGACGGTCAGCCTGCCCCGGGAGTACATGGAATGACGTCCGGCTATCCTCTCGGCGTGACGAACCCCGCGCAGTCCGATGGCCGAGTCGACTTCGCCTGGCGGGTCCACGAGGCGCACGAGGCCTGGGTCAACCGCGCCGACGCCAAGGCCTCGATCCTCATCGCGATTCAGGGCGCGCTCATCGTCGCGACGATGACGATGTCGCCCGGTCCCACCGGATGGGGTCGCGTACTGGGCATCGGGCTGCTGCTGCTCGCACTCGGGGTGGCGGCGGTCGCCGTCGCGCCGATCCTCGGGCAGCGGGCGCAGCTGCGGCGGTCGGCGACGGACAACCTGATCTACTTCGGACACGTCCGGCACTTGGACTTCGAGACGCTCCGGCAACGGTTGCACGACGTCGACGCGGATCAGGAGCTCGCGATGATCGCCCGTCAGCTGACCCGGCTCAGCCGGATCAGCTGGGTGAAGCACTCGCTGCTGCAGGCTTCGGTCGTCGTCATGGCGCTCGGCATCCTCGTGCTCGCGGTGGCGCTGCTCACGGTGTGAGCCCGCCGCTCACGGGTACGCGCACGCGGCCTTGCTCGCGGCGGCGTACTCCGAAGTGCTGAGGGTCGCCGATTGAGCCGCTCCCGGGAAGCGCCGCGCGTCGATCAGCCCGGTCGGGCCGTCGCCGCCGAAACAGGCGGCGGCGGCCACCACCACTTGTTCGCCGGGGGCCACCGTGATCGAGGTGCTGAACTTCTCGGTCAGCCCGAGCGCCCGCCATCCGCCGGTCGAGCGGCGGACGGCGAAGCCGACGATCTCCAGGTTGCCGCCGCTCGCGGTCGCCTTGAGCCCGCCCGATTTCGCGTTGTCGGCCGTCAGCACCAGGGCGATGCCGTCCGGGACCGGCCGCCCCTTCGCGCAGGCGACCGGCGTCAACGCCGCCGGCGGATTGCCGTGGACCAGCGCCGACGGGACGACCTTGCCGTCGGGGAGTACGAACCACCGGACGTCGGGGGTGCCTCCGGTCACGTCGCGCACACGCTGCCCGACGCAGAATCCGGTGAACCCGAGCGTGCATCCACTCGGGACGGTGGAGAGCACCGGATCAGTGAGCGTGGCAGCTGCGCGTACCGGTGCGCCTTCGCCGTAAGTCACCGCGGTGAAGGTGCGGTGCGAGGGCATGGCCGGGCAGCCGCTCGCGTCGGCTGAGGGCGGGGGGTCACCGAGCGTGAGCACGATCGCGGCCGCCGCCACGACCAGCGCGAGCGAACCGCCGAGTGCGAGCGGCCACCAGTGTCGACGTGCCGGCACGACGGGCGGCTCTGGCTCTGCGCCGGGTTCCGCTTCGGGGCCCGCGAGATCGCGGTCGAGCTGCTCCCAGCGGCGACGCCAGGCTTCGACGTCGCCCGAGCAGGCTCCCACGTACGCTTCGACGACATCCAGGGACGGTTTGCGGAGGCCGGCGGCCGCCTCGGACAGGGTCGTGGGACTGTATCCGGCGGCTTTGGCCAGCGAGCGATAGGTGGGGTTGCCCGCCTCGATCCGGACCTTGCGAAGGTCGTACGCGAAGGACTGGAGCGGACCGGCGAGCGGATCGACCGGATTCTCCTGACGCGCCACGGCGTCCCTCCCCTCCGACCGGCATTCGGAAGGGATCATCGTGCCCAGCCTCCAGCGCTTCGTCAAGCCGGTGAGCAGCGCACTGTGGATAACCCGGAGACCATCCACAGTGCACTCATCCGGTCACGGACCGGGGTCAGCCGAGGACGCGGACGACCGAGGCGTGCGAGCCGTACACCGAGGTCTGGTGGACGCTCGCGGAACCCCGCGGCGGCGCGGCCTCCAGCATCTGGTTGTCGCCGAGGTAGATCGCGACGTGGACGCTCACTCCGCCGGAGAACCAGAAGATCAGGTCGCCCGGTTTGCGCTGGCTGTACGGCAGGATTCGGCCGGAACCCCACTGGCTGCCGGTGTTCGGGCCGATGTCGACGCCCGCCCCGACCCAGTACGCGTACAGCGTGTAACCGGAGCAGTCGAAGCCGTAGCGGTTGTAGTCGATGTGACCACCCGGGCTGGGGGAGCTGATCCCGCACGACGGTCCGCCCCTGCCACCGCCGCCCCAGGAGTAGGACAGGCCCTTGCCGGTCATGGCCTTGGCCGCCGCGATCACCCGGGCCACCTTCTGGGCCGAGGTGCCGGAGGTCGAGCCGCGCGGGCCGCTGATCCGGCCGTGGCCGTCCCGGCAGTCCCCGTAGTTCGAACCGGTCCCGGTGCCTGTGGACGGGCCGCCGGTCGGCTTGTCGTCGTCACACCGCGGCATGTCCGAGAGGAATCCGTCGGTGCCCGTCTTCAGGTAGTAGTCGGCGACCCAGAGGTTGTCGCTCGTCTTGTCCCAGATATAGGACCCGTACGCGTACGCGCCGTAGGCCTGGCACACCACCCGGACTTTGCTGCCGGCGGCGTACGTCTTGACTTCGGTGGACGATGTCGACTTCGTCTTGCGCCCGGCGAGGTCCACCTTGGCGGGGAAACTGGCGCCGCCGGTCGCGGCCGCCGTCGGGCTGGGTGCGGCCACCGGAGTCCCCGCGCACTTCGGTACGCCCGGCGTGAAGGTGTCGAACCCGGTCTT
>NZ_JABFVK010000086.1 GCF_013362815.1 Hamadaea sp.
CCCTACGGGTACGCACAAAGCGGCTCGCGCGGCGATCCCTCGACGTATTGCGCGACCGCGTACTGGGGTTCGAACGCGGTGACGGTCAACTGCTACAACAACGTGACCGACGCTTACGCTGACAGCGATTTCACCGTGGCCATCACTAGTTGATCGCGCTAGCGTCGGTTGGGTGACGAAGACACCGGAAGGCCTCCCGAAGACGCTGGGGGAGTTGCGCGCGGCCGGCTACACCTATCGCACCGTCAAGGCGGAACTCCGGGAGAACCTGCTCGCCCGGATGCGCTCGGGCGAGCCGCGTTTCCCGGGGATCGTCGGCTACGACGACACCGTGTTGCCCGAGGTCGAGCGCGCCCTGCTGGCCGGGCACGACATGGTGCTGCTGGGCGAGCGCGGCCAGGGCAAGACCCGGCTCATCCGTACGCTGATCGAGCTGCTCGACGAGTGGACGCCGGTGATCGCCGGGTCGGAGCTCAACGAGCACCCGATGCATCCGATCAGCCCCGCCTCGGTACGCCTGGCCGAGGAGTTCGGCGACTCGCTGCGAGTGCACTGGGTGCACCGGTCACAGCGCTACGGCGAGAAGCTGGCCACCCCGGACACCAGCGTCGGCGACCTCATCGGCGACGTCGACCCGATCCGGATCGCCCAGGGGCGTACGCTCGGCGACCCGGAGACCATCCACTTCGGACTCGTTCCGCGTACCAATCGGGGCGTCTTCGCGGTGAACGAGCTGCCGGACCTGGCCGAGCGGATCCAGGTCTCGCTGCTGAACGTGCTCGAGGAGCGCGACGTGCAGATCCGCGGCTACCAGCTGCGGCTGCCGCTGGACCTGTTGCTGGTGGCGAGCGCGAACCCCGAGGACTACACCAACCGCGGCCGGATCATCACCCCGTTGAAGGACCGGTTCGGCGCCGAGATCCGTACGCATTACCCCGTCGACCTGGACCTGGAGCTGGACCTGATCCGGCAGGAGGCGGAGCTGGTCGCGCCGGTGCCCGAGCACGTGCTGGAGGTGCTGGCTCGGTTCGCCCGCAACGTCCGCGAGTCGCCGTCGGTCGACCAGCGCTCCGGCGTCTCCGCGCGGTTCGCGATCGCGGCGGCCGAGACGGTTGCGGCGTCGGCCCTGCGCCGGGCCGGGCTGCTAGGCGAGGATGAGCCGGTTGCCCGGATCGGCGACACCGTGTCGGTGACGAGCACGCTGCGCGGCAAGGTCGAGTTCGAGAGCGGCGAGGAGGGCCGTGAGGCCGAGATCCTCGCCCACTTGCTTCGGGCGGCGACCGCCGAGACGTTCCGGGCCCATCTGGCCGGGCTCGACCTGTCCGGGTTCACCGCGCTGGTCGCCGAGGGCGGAGTCGTCGAGACCGGCGACCTCGTACCCGCCGACGAGCTGCTGCGGCAGGTCGGGACGGTGCCGGGGCTGGCCAAGGCGCTGGAGCGGCTCGGGTTGGGCGACGGCCCGACTCGGGGCGAGGCGGCGGCCGGCGTGGAGTTCGTCCTCGAAGGGCTGCACCTGACCCGGCGGCTGGCCAAGGACCTGACCGACGACGGGCGCGCCCGCTATCGGGGCGCCGAGCGCGGGCGAGGCTGAGATGGCTGGCGGCAACCGGTTCCGCTACGGCCTGTGGCGTGGCGGCCCCGATCCGCTGGCTCCGCCGTACGACGTGCGGGCCGCCGTCGACGAGGTCGGCGCGGACGTGCTGAGCGGCGGCAGCCTGCGCGAGGCGCTGCGGGAACTGCTGCGCCGCGGACCGTCCGGCCGGGGCGGGCTCGACGACCTGTCCGCCCGCGCCCGGCGGATGCGGCTGGAGGCGATGCGCCGCGGTTCGCTCGACGGCGCGGTGACCAGGGCCCAGGCGCTGCTCGACCAGGCGCTCGCCGCCGAACGGGAGGAGCTGGCCGGGCGCGACGACGACGCCGCGCGATTCGCCGAGGCTACTTTGGACAGTCTGCCGCGATCCACCGCCCGGGCCGTGGACGAACTGTCCACCTACGACTGGGCCAGCGAAGAGGCCCGGCAGACGTATCAGCAGATCCTCGACGGACTGCGCCGTGAGGTGCTGGAGCAGCGCTTCAGCGGCCTGCGCGACGCGCTCGGAGCGGCTGCGAACGATCCCGAGGCGCAGCGGCGGCTGGCCCGGATGATGGCGGACCTCAACGACCTACTCGGCCGCCATTCCCGGGGCGAGGACACCGAAGACGCGTTCGCCGCGTTCATGCGCGAACACGGCGACTTCTTTCCGGAGAAACCCGGCTCGGTCGAGGAGCTCATCGACGCCCTGGCCCGGCGGGCCGCTGCGGGCGAGCAGCTCATGCGATCGCTGTCGGCGAGTCAGCGGGCCGAGCTCGAAGGGCTGATGGATCAGGCGCTGGCCGGTTCCGGCCTCGGCGACCAGATGGCCGCGTTGACGAGCCATCTCCGGGCGCTGCGACCCAACCTGCCGTGGGACCGGCAGTCTCGCGTACGCGGCGACGAGCCCCTCGGCTATGGCGAGGCGACCGGCGCCCTCGGCGAGATCGCCGATCTCGACGAGCTCATCGAGCAGCTGGCGCAGGAGCATCCGGGCGCGACGCTCGACGACGTGGACGTCGAGGCGGTCGAGCGGAATTTGGGCCGCTCCGCCGCCGACGACGTACGCCGTCTGCAGGAGCTGGAGCGGGAACTGCGACGGCAGGGCTGGGTCGCCCGGGGCGCTGACGGACTCACGTTGAGCCCCAAGGCTTTGCGTCGGCTCGGGGGCACCGCGTTGCGCCGCGTCTTCGCCGATCTGGCCGAAGGCCGGCGTGGTCAGCACGACTTGCGGGACGCGGGTGCTGCGGGCGAGGTGACCGGGGCGTCCCGGCCGTGGGCGTACGGCGATGAACAGCCGTTGGACGTGGTGCGGACGGTGACCCGGGCGGTGACCCGCGGCGGCGCGGGCGTCCCCGTGACCTTGGCGGTCGAGGACTTCGAGGTCGCCGAGACCGAGCGGCGGGCGTCGGCGGCGGTCGCGCTGTGCGTGGACCTGTCCTTCTCGATGATGGCCGACGGCCGGTGGGGCCCGATGAAGCAGACCGCGCTGGCACTGTCGCACCTGGTCGCGACCCGGTTCCCGCAGGACGCGCTGCAGATCGTCGGGTTCAGCCGGGTGGCCGGCGTGCTGTCACAACAGGAGCTGGCGGCGGTGGAGCCGGACTACGTCCAGGGCACCAACCTGCAGCACGCGTTGCGGCTGGCGGCCCGGCATCTGCACCGGCATCCGGGGTTCGAACCGGTGGTCCTGGTCATCACCGACGGCGAGCCGACCGCGCACATCGACGACGACGGCGAGGCGGTCTTCTACTGGCCGCCGCTGCGCGAGACGGTGCAGGCGACGATGGCCGAAGTGGACAGCCTGACCAGGACAGGCGCGACGCTGAACTTCTTCATGCTGGGCGAGGACGCCGGGCTGCGGCGGTTCGTCGACTCGGTGGCCCGGCGCAACGGGGGCCGGATGTTCACCCCGGATGCGGAGGAGCTGGGGCGTTACGTAGTCTCGGACTACCTGCGGGCGCGGCGCGGCCGACGCGGCTGAATTGGTCTAGGTATACCTAGACGGCGGTGTGGTGATCTAGGTAGGTCGGCGGGGTCAAGATACGTAACCGATCCTGATGGCTACGGCCCCTTACTCGGGCAACATATTCCTTGTCCACGAGATACGCAAGACGAAGACTCGGACAAGGAGTCCACAATGTTCACCTCACCGCAGACCGTGCTCGAACTCGCGAAGCTCCACCACCAGGAGCTCCTTGACGAGGCCAAGCGCAACCGACTGTCGCTTCGCGCGCGCAGATCCGCTCGCCAGCGCTCTGCTCGCGCGCATAGTCAGACTGTCTGACCCCGAAGATCGGCTCCGGACTCGTCCGGAGCCGATCTTCTTTGGTATCCGGACCACCAGGCCTCGGCTGCTTCGGCCAGGGACGGCGTCGGTGCGGCGACCCGGCTCTGGTCCAGTGATCCGAGCCAACGGCCGAGCAGGTCGGCGATGACGGCCCGGTCCTGTGGCGCGACCGCCGACCGCGTCGCGAAGTACGCGATGAGCTCCGCGCCGTGCGGGTTGTCCGAGTCGCACCGAGGGCAGAGGCCGACGCTGCGGCCCGCCGACGTGATCCGCGCGGTGAGGCAGAGCCGCTCCCCGCAGAGGTCGCATCGCCCACCCGCTACGCTCACCTGCACCGAGGTCATCTCACTCCCGCCCGCGTCATCCCCAATTGCTGCGGAATGACCTTATCTCAGGCGGGCGTCGCCTCCGACACCTGCCAGCGCCGCTGATCCACCCCCGCGGCGCTCCATGATCGTTCGCTCCCTGCGTTCGTTCGCTCCCTGCGTTCGTTCGCGATGTCCCGGGATGACGTCGTTATTCGCGGGCGGAAGGCCGCGTTATCCCGGGATCTCGCGCTCGCCGCGCTCGCCCCGGTCGCCGCGCTCGCCCAGCGAGCCCAGCCAGGCGTCGACGCCGGCGAGCATCGAGGCGCGAAGCGCCGGAGGGGCGGTGGAGGCCTCGATCGAGTGCCGCGCGAGCTGCGCGAGCGCGGCGTCGTCGAGGCCGAGCCGCCGGGCGATGGCGTACTGCGTGCTCAGGTCGGCGCCGAACAGCAGGGGGTCGTCGGTCCCCAGCGCCACCGGGACACCCGCCTCGATCAGGCTCGCCAGCGGCAGCGACATCCCGAACGGCGGGTAAGACGTCGGGCATACCTCCAGCGTCACCCCGCGTTCGGCCAGGAATCCGAGCGTCACCGGGTCGGCGGCGGCGGTCAGCCCGTGCCCGATCCGCTTCGCGCCCAACTGCTCCACACAGTCGCGTACGTGCCACGCCGCCTCGTAGAAGCCCGCGTGCGGCACCGCGAGCAGCCCCACGTCGGCGGCGATCCGGAACGCTCGGGCGAAGTCCGCCACCCGGCCACGTCGTTCGTCATTGGAAAGCCCGAACCCCACCACGCCATGTGGCTGATATCGCGCGGCCAGGGTGGCGATCCGGGTGGCGGTCTCCGGCGTACCGGCCCAGCTCGACGCCAGCACGATCCCGGCTCGTCCGTCCGCGGCGGCCAGCGCCGTCTCCACCACCGCCGCCTCGCCGCCCAGGCGGCTCGCGTACGAGGTGGGATCGATCTGGATCTCGACCCAGGCCGCACCGTCGGCCGCGCTGTCCGCGATCGTCTCGCGGATCACGCGCATCACGTCATCACTGGTACGCACAGCGGAGCGGGCGGTGTCGTAGCGCTCCTGGAAGGCCTCCCAGCCGTGGGCGACGCCCTCCGGCAGCGGGGGCGGCACCGACAGCCCGGCGCGGGCGGCGAGCTCGGCGAGGGTGGCCGGGCGCATCGACCCGGTCAGATGCAGATGCAGATTCGCCTTGGGCAGCTGCCGCAGGTCACGCATGGACGAAGACTAGACCGGGAGGCGGTCGCGGAGGCGGCGCTCGGCCTCGGTCAGCCGGTCGCCGTCGATCGCCAGGTCGGGGTGCAGCAGCGCCTGGATCAGCAGCCCGTCGAAGAGGGCGAGGGCGACGCCACCGGCATCCGTCCCGGACGCATCCGCACCCAGGCCGAGCACGCGGGCGACATCGGCCCGGGAGCGGCGGAATCCCTCGGTCAGCAGTTCGCGTACGCGATCGTCGTGCTGGGCGCGGGCCAGGGCGGTGACGAACATGCGGGCCAGTCCCTCGTGGCGTCGACGCGTCTCCGCGATCACCGTCGCGACCTGCGGAAAGCCAGCTGCCCCTGGAGCCGCCAGGGCAGCCAGCGCCGCCGCGATCTCGGCGAGCCAGCGGTCGAGCCCTTCGACGACGGCCGCCGTGAGCAGGGCGTCCTTCGAGCCGAAGTGATAGGTGATCGAGGCGAGGTTCGCCCCCGATTCGGCGGTGATCTCCCGTGCGGTGACCCTGTCCCAGGGCAGGCGCTCCAGGCAGCGCAGTACGCCGTCGATCAGCTCGGCTCGGTTGCTGTGCTGGGGCACGGGCTCTCCCTCGTCGTCGCGCTGATCCGTTGCGTGAAATTGTACAGGCGTATAGATTCAGAGATGTGTTCGCAGCAACCATCGCCGTCACCGCAGTTCTCGCGGCTCTGCTGGCGTATGCGGCGATTCGCAAACTCAGTCATGAGCCTTCCGTCGTCGCGAGCTACGCCCGGGTGGGCGTACCGGAGGAACGGCTCAACCTGTTGGCGGTGATCCTGTTCGCCGGGGCCGCCGGAGTGCTTGTAGGGCTGGTCTGGCCGCCGCTCGGGGTGGCCGCCGGGATCGGCCTGGTGCTCTACTTCGCGCTGGCGGTCGGGGCGCACGTCCGCTTCCGCGATCTCGCCCACATCGG
>NZ_JABFVK010000070.1 GCF_013362815.1 Hamadaea sp.
TACCGCCGCCGCTGGCGCCGCCGCTCCCGCTCCCGCTCCCGCTGGTGCCGCCGCTCCCGCTCGGTCCCCGTCCCGTTGATCATGAACCTAAGGGTGGTCTCGACGGTGTGTCGTGACCCGAAACTCCATGATCAACGGGGTCGGCCGAGTCTGCGGCAGTTCCCCGAGTGGTAGTGCCGAGGCGGATTCGGGCAAACGGATCGGACGCCCAAGATCGTCGGCAGCCGACGATCGTGGGCGTTTTACTGAGCTGATCGTCGGGACCCGGCGATCATGAAGGCGCGCAGCCCCAAGACTGTCGGAACCCGACGATCACGGACGCCGGCAGCATGAAGGCGCGGCTCCAAGATCGTCGGAACCCGACGATCACGATGGGGCGCGCAGCGCCGCGAACGGCAGCGCGTAACCCGCCCGCATGGCCCCAAGACCGACGCCGACCGCCCGGACTCGCGGCACCCACGGTCAAGTCAAGATCGAGTGCCCGTAGCCAGCCGCAGATCACCCGATTTGGAGGTCATGATCCCTTGGCCAGCGCCAAATCGCCCGTCCAGCGCTGGGAACGGGTACTCGATCTGAAGAATCGGACGCCCGAAAGCTGATCCAGGGAACATGATCTCGACCGGCGAGCGAGTTGATCAGGGATCAGCGGAGTCGATCAGGGTGAAAGGGACACGACACGCCGGACGAGAACGACCATAGGTTCATGATCAACGCGAAAGGGCGGTGAGGACCTCGTCGCGAAGAGCCGCCGGGTCGATGCGCGCCGCCCGCAGGACCTCGACCGCGCGCCCGTCCTCACGGATCAGCGCCAGTAGCACGTGACCGTCGCCGATATGATCGTCCTTCCGGTGGATCGCCTCGCGCAGGCTCAGTTCCAGCACCTTCTTCGCCGCCGGGCTGAACCCCACCCGTCCGCGTACCGGTCCCGGCTCGTCGAGCACACCCGCCCCGAACGCCGCCTCCAGCTTGTCGCGCACGGCCGCGAGGTCGATTCCGATGGCCGCCAGGGCCTCGGCGTCCAAACCCTGAATCATCTGGTACGCAGAAAGCCGGGTGAGTCCGTGGCGGGTCAGGACGGCGCAGGCGACGCCGTCGGGCTGATCGAGCAGGCCGAGCAGGAGATGCTCCGGCCCGACCTGGTCGGCCCCGAGGTCGCGGGCGGCTGCTTGGGCGTGCAGGACGGCCTGCCGGGCGTCTTGGTGGAACCGCTGGAACGGCATCGCTACTTCTCCCCTCCGAAGAGTCCTCGGCCGCCGCCGAACTTCTTGTGCACCGCTTGCCGGGTGACGCCGAGCTGGGCCGCGATCTCCTGCCAGGTCCAGCCGAGGTTGCGGGCGTGCCGCACTTGGACGGCTTCGAGCCGCTCGGCCAGTTCGCGCAGGGCGCGTACCGCCCGGAGCCCGACGGCCGGATCGGTGCTGCTCGCCGCGGTGGTCAGCCGTTCGGTGGCTTCGCGATCGGTCTCGCTCATGCCGTCAACTGTAGTTGACACGCCCGAAGCCGTCAACTTCGGTTGACACGGAGGGTGAAAACAAAGCCCGCACTGAGGCGGGCTTCGTTTCGGGTCAGATCGCTTCGCCGAACTTCTTGCGGGCCTGCGGCATCCGCAGCCGGCGGAAGGTGATTGCGCGCATGAACGCGTAGAAGTACAGCGACCGCATCGAAACGGCCGGCTTGGCGATGCGCTCGCGGACGAGGCGGCTCACCTTGCGGCAGATCAGCACCGTGTCGACCAGCGTCGCGAAGGCGATCGCGAACCAGATGAGCTGGGCGTACATGACGAAGGTGGGGTTGCCGGTGCCGGTGCCGAGCAGCACGACGAAGGCGCTGCCGAAGAACCAGGTCCCGATCGTCCGTCGGCTGTCGACGATGTCGCGGACGAGCTGCTTCTCCGGGCCCTTGTCGCGGGGCATCAGGTAGCGCTCTTCGCCGGCCTTCATCCCGGCCATCGCCTCGGCGCGCTCCGAGCGCTGCTTGGACCGCATGCGCTTGTACGCCTCCCGCTTGTTGGCGGGCGGCGGCTCCGGCTTGCGGCGGCCGTCGGTGCGCTTGGGCGTGGCCTTGCCCTTGCCGGGGGTGAACCCCTTCGAGAGGCGCTCGGCCGTCTCCTCAGGGGTCTCCTCGGCGGTCACCGAGGTGACCGACTCCTCACCTGAACCGGTCAGGGAGTCGGCGGACTTGCGGCGGAAGAGCGTAGACACGCGACAAGAGTAGCCGACCGAAGTCGGACTTTCCCGCCGCCCGTCATGCCGTCTGGGTCACCGGCCGCTCGGCCCGCGCGCCCAGGCCCGCCAGCTTCGCCTCGAAGTCCTCGTAGCCGCGGTTGATCAAGTCCACGCCGTGGACGCGGGAGGTGCCCTCGGCGGCGAGCGCGGCGATCAGGTGGCTGAACCCGGCCCGCAGGTCCGGGATGACGAGGTCGTGGGCGTGGAGCTTGGCCGGGCCGGCGATGACCGCGGAGTGACGGAAGCCACGGCGGCCGAAGCGGCAGGCGGAGCCGCCGAGGCATTCGCCGTACACCTGGATCGTCGCGCCCATCTGGTTCAGCGCGTTGGTGTAGCCGAACCGGTTCTCGTAGACCGTCTCGTGCACCACCGACAGTCCGTTCGCCTGGGTGAGCGCCACCACCAGCGGCTGCTGCCAGTCGGTCATGAACCCCGGGTGGACGTCGGTCTCGATGGCCACCGGCTTCAGATCGCCGCCCGGGTGCCAGAACCGGATGCCGCCGCCGACCGGGTCGTCGTCGACCTCGTACCCGCCGCCGATCGAGCGGAAGACGTTGAGGTAGGTCATCATGTCGGCCTGCCGTGCGCCCCGGACGAGGATGTCGCCCTTGGTCGCCAGGGCGGCCGAGGCCCAGCTCGCCGCCTCGATCCGGTCCGGGATCGGCCGGTGGGTGAACCCGGTCAGCCGCGGCACGCCCTCGATCTCGATCACGCGGTTGGTGTGGACCTTGATGATCGCGCCCATCTTCTGCAGTACGCAGATGAGGTCGACGATCTCGGGTTCCACCGCGGCGTTGGCCAGCTCGGTCACGCCCTCGGCCAGGACTGCGGTGAGCAGGATCTGCTCGGTCGCGCCGACCGACGGGTAGTCGAGGGTGAACTTGATGCCGTGCAGTCCGTTCGGGGCGGACAAGTGCAGCCCCTCCGGCGTCTTGTCGACCAGCGCGCCGAACTGCCGCAGCGCCTCGAGGTGGAAGTCGATCGGGCGCGGTCCGATGTGGCAGCCGCCCAGGTCGGGGATGAACGCGTGGCCGAGCCGGTGCAGCAGGGGCCCGCACAGCAGGATCGGGATGCGGCTCGACCCGGCGTGGACGTTGATCTCGTCGATGCCGGCCCGCTCGACGTTGGAGGGGTCGAAGATCAGCTCACCGTCCAGCTCGCCGTCGGTGACGCGTACGCCGTGCAGCTCCAGCAGCCCGCGCACGATCTCGACGTCGCGGATGCGCGGGACGTCGAACATGCGGCTGGGGGTGTGGCCGAGCACCGCGGCCACCATCGCCTTCGAGACGAGATTCTTCGCGCCCCGGACCCGGACTTCACCGGTCAGGGGAGTGCCACCGGTCACGACGAGTACGTCAGACAACACGACCTCCATGGGCGCGAAGAAAGGGGGCAGGGCTTGGGAACCGCCGAAGCATACTCCCGGAATCCGTCTGCGTCAGAGGAGTCACGCCGATTCGGGAATAGCCGGAATCACTGATCACGCACCGGAACGGCAATGTTGCGCGCCGTGTCCTTTTCGCGTTTCCCGAGTCGCTCCGGTCCAGAATGGACTCTGGTGACGCAGTCGGAATCGCTCGATCCGCCTCATGTCTATTGAGGACAGGCGACGCCACCTTCTTCCCGTTGATCATGAACCTAGGGTCCGGCTATGGGCTTAAGCCGGACCCTAGGTTCATGATCAACGCGACAATCGTCAGGGGAGGGCGAGCATCTGGTCGAGGGCGACCCGGGCGTTGTGCGCGGTGTCGGGGTCGACCGTGATCTGGTTGGGCACCCGGCCCGCCACCAGTTCCTCCAGCGCCCACACCAGGTGCGGCAGGTCGATGCGGTTCATCGTCGAGCAGTAGCAGACCGCCTTGTCCAGGAACATGATCTGCTTGTCCGGGTGGGCCAGCGCGAGGCGGCGTACCAGGTTCAGCTCGGTGCCGACGGCCCAGGCGGAACCGGCCGGCGCGGCCTCGATGGTCTTGATGATGTACTCGGTCGAGCCCACGTAGTCGGCGTTCGTCACGACCTCGTGGCGGCACTCCGGGTGCACCAGGACGTTGACCCCCGGTACGCGTTCGCGCACGTCCTGCACGGATTCCAGGGTGAACCGGCCGTGGACGGAGCAGTGCCCCCGCCACAGGATCATCTTCGCGTCTCGCAGCTGCTGCTCGGTGAGCCCGCCGTTCGGCTTGTGCGGGTCGTAGAGGACGCAGTCGTCGAGGCTGTAACCCATCTCGAGCACCGCCGTGTTGCGGCCGAGGTGCTGATCCGGGAGGAAGAGCACTTTGGAGCCCTGCTCGTACGCCCAGTCCAGGGCGCGCTTCGCGTTGGACGACGTGCAGACGACGCCGCCGTTGCGGCCGACGAAGCCCTTGATGTCGGCCGACGAGTTCATGTAGGTGACCGGCACGACCGACTCGGAGATGCCGAGATCCTGCAACAGATCCCAGCACTTCTCGACCTGGCTCAGCACCGCCATGTCGGCCATCGAGCATCCGGCGGCGAGGTCGGGCAGGACCACCTTCTGCGCGTCGGTGGTGAGGATGTCGGCGGACTCGGCCATGAAGTGCACGCCGCAGAACACGATGAATTCCGCGTCCGGCCGGGCGGCGGCCTCGCGGGCGAGCTTGAACGAGTCGCCGGTCACGTCGGCGAACTGGATGACCTCGTCGCGCTGGTAGTGGTGACCGAGCACGAAGACGCGGTCGCCGAGCGCGGCCTTGGCGGCCTGGGCCCGGGCGACCAGGTCGGGGTCGCTCGCGGGCGGCAGCTCGCCGGGGCATTCCACGCCGCGCTCGGAGGCAGGGTCACTGCCCCGGCCGAGCAGCAGCAGCGCGGTGGCGGTGTTGCTTGGTTCAACCCATGTGGTCGTCACAGCGCAATCGTCCCACGCAGCGTGGGGTGTGACAGAGGTCCGCGCGATGTGATAGGCACCGCACATGCGTCTGCTGATCTGCCCCGACAAGTTCGCCGGGACCCTGAGCGCGCCCGACGCCGCCGCCGCGGTGGCCGAGGGGTGGCGGTCGGTACGCCCGGACGACGATCTCGTGCTGCGTCCGCTGGCCGACGGCGGCCCCGGCTTCGTGGACGTCCTCGCGGCGGCGCACCCCGAAGGAACTCACCCGGAAGGAAAGCGCTTTCCAGTGCCGACGACGGATCCGCTCGGCCGGCCGGTCGAGGGCGAGATCCTGGTGGTGGGGGAGACCGCGTACGTGGAGAGCGCGCACGCGTGCGGACTGCATCATCTGAGCCCGGCCGAACGCGATCCGCGGCGAGCCAGCTCGGCGGGGTTGCTTGCGCTGCTCACGGCGGCGGCCGAGGTGGACGGCGTACGGCGGATCGTCATCGGGCTCGGCGGCAGTGCCACCAATGACGCGGGCGTACGCGTGCTGGCCGGGTTCGGCCACCCGGAGGCGCTGGCGGCGTACGCCGGAAACGGGAGCCAGGCCGGCGGCGGGACGAAGACGCTGGACGGCATCGAGCTGATCGGGGCGACCGACGTCGACAACCCGCTCATCGGCGTACGCGGGGCCAGCCGGGTCTTCGGGCCGCAGAAGGGCGCCGATCCGGCCGCCGTCGAGGAGCTGGAAGCCGCCCTGGTCAGAGTGGCGAACGTGCTGCCGGAGGGCATCGCCGAGACTCCCGGCGCGGGGGCGGCCGGTGGACTGGGCGCGGCCATTCTGGCCCTCGGCGGCCGGTTGACCTCCGGCATCCAGCTCGTCCGCGACGCCATCGGCCTCGACGTGGAACTTCAGCGGGCCGATCTGGTGATCACCGGCGAAGGCTCCTTCGACGAGCAGTCTTTGCACGGCAAGGTCATCGACGGGGTCGCCGGGGCGGGCGCTGCATTAGGCGTACCAGTCGTGGTCATCGCCGGACGAGTCACCGCGGAACCGGCGGCCTGGCGCGCGGCGGGTGTGACGCGGGCCTGGTCGTTGTCGGAGGAGTTCGGCCTGGAGCGGGCCTTGGGCGACGCGCGGGGCTGCGTGCGGGAGGTGGCCGCGCGGCTCGCAGTCGGATAGCCGTCGGCAACCGGCGGACGCCGAGTGACGTCTTCCCCATCGAACTACTTCGAACGGGGGTTCGTCATGAAGTTGCTTCGCCCGCTGCCGCTGCTCCTGATCGCCTTGGCCTTGGCCGCCTGCGATCCGGCCGGACCCGTCTCGGCCTCGTCGGCCGCCCCGGTGGCGGTGACGCTGGGGCCGGCTGGATACGGGGAGCTGAAGCTGGGCATGACCCCGGAGCAGGCCCAGGCCACCGGGCTGATCAGCGAGCCGGCCGGATCGGCGGGCACCGCCTGCGGCCGGTACGCGTATCTGAAAGGGGCCGCCTCCAACGGAACCGAGGGGCGGCTGTTCTTCTCGAAGAAACTTGGGCTCGCCGCGATCTACGGGTACGCGGGGATCAGCACCCCGGAAGGCGTCGGGATCGGCGCCTCGTACGGGCAGCTGCACGCGGCGTATCCGGAGTGGAAGCCGGTCGACGGCGGCGAGCACGACGGCCGGGGACTGGTCGCGGTGCCAGGCAACCCGGCCGCCGTCTACCGGATAGAGGTGTACGGCGGCCGGGTCGTCCAAGTGGCGGTGCAGGCCAAGGATCAGGACTGCTACGAGTAGCTCGGCTCCAGCTCCTGATCGGTGTCGACCGCCTCGACCGCGGGCTCCGGCTTCTTCGCGCCGTGGCGTACGCCGAGCAGAGCGACGAGCAGCCCGGCGACGGTGACCGCGGTGATGACCGCGATCGCCGGGCCGAACGCCGACGGCACCCGGCCGGGCTGGATCACCTCGTTGCCGACGATCGCCGTGGTGACCGCGAGGACCAGCGCCCCGCCGACCTGGAACGAGGTCTGGACCAGGCCGGAGGCCAGACCCTGTTCCTCGTCGGCCACCCCGTTGGTGGCCTGCACGTTCATCGACGAGAAGGCGAGCGCGAAGCCGACGCCCAGCAGCAGCACGGTCGGCAGCATCCGCCAGTAGGACGACGACGCGTCGACGCCGAGGAAGGCGGCGTACGCCAGCACGAACGCGCCCATGCCGCCGGCGATCAGCCGGCCGGTCCCGAAGCGGGTGATCAGCCGGCCCATCAGCGAACCGGACGAGGCGACCATGAGCCCGGCCGGCAGCAGCGCCAGCGCCATCTGCAGCGGCGACCAGCCGAGGACGGCCTGCAGGAACAGCCCGAGCACGAACTGGAAGCTGATGTACGCCCCGGCGACGGTGACGGCGGCGACGTTGGCCCGGACGAGGGTGCGGTTGCGGAAGATGCCCAGCCGGACGAGCGGGTGCTTGATGCGCTTCTCGACGGCGATGAACGTGGCGAACAACAGGGCTGCCACTGCGAACGAGCCGAGCGTACGCACGGAGCCCCAGCCCTGGGCGGGTGCGTTCACCACCGTGAACACCGTGAGTAAGAGCGCCGCCGTCGAGGTGACCGCGCCGACGATGTCGTGCCCGCCGGTCGCACGCTCGCTGTTGCGGGGGATCAGCTTCAGCCCGGCCGCCAGCGCGATGAGCGCCAGGGGAGCGGGAAGAAGGAAGGTCGCCCGCCAGTTGATCTCGGTGAGCAGGCCGCCGAGGATCAGGCCGGAGGAGAAGCCGCTGGCGCCGAAGACCGTGTAGATGCCGAGGGCTCTGTTGCGTACCGGGCCTTCGGGGAACGTCGTGGTGAGGATGGACAGCCCGGCCGGCGCGGTGAACGCCGCGGCCAGCCCCTTGACGAACCGGGTGGCGATGAGCAGCCCGCCGTCGTCGACGAGCGCGCCGAGCAGGGACGCGGCGGCGAAGACGCCGAGCGCCACGAGCAACGCCCGGCGGCGGCCGAGCAGGTCGGCGGTACGCCCACCGAGCAACAGCAGACCGCCGTAACCCAGGACGTAGCCGCTGACGATCCACTGCAACGACGCGGTGGACAGGCCCAGGTCGGCCTGGATGGCGGGCAGGGCCACACCGACCATCGAGACGTCGAGGCCGTCGAGGAACAAGACGGTGCACAGGACGAGCAGCGTGCCCCAGAGCTGCGGGGTCCATCGGGCGCCGGGCTGGGTATTCGGGACGGGACCGGGCACACCTGCGTGCCGGCCGCGCTTGTTGGTGGTTCCTTCTGCCGATGACTCGGTGACGATCATGCCGGGTAACTTACATGCACCCGCAACCAATGCGCAAACATAAAATGCTCTCGCATGTTGTGCAGGCGCATGCTAGGCTTCGGCCTTGTGAGCCCCGAGATCGTGGACCTTCAGGCGCCACCGCACGTCCGGCAGTGGCGTGACCTGGCGCGCCTGTTCGCCTCGACCTCGTGCCAGCTCGACAAGGCTCTGCACGACCAGCACGGCCTCGGCATGAGCGAGTTCGAGATCCTCGACCGGCTGGCGGAGGCGCGCGAGTGCCCCGGCGCGGCCCGGATGCAGGAGCTCGCCGAGGAGGTCCACCTCAGCCAGAGCGCGCTGTCCCGCGCAGTCGACCGGCTGGAGCGGGAGGGCCTGGTACTGCGCCAGTCGTGCGCCACCGACCGCCGGGGTGTCTTCGTTCACATCACCGACGCCGGCCGCGAGCGCTGGCAGCGGGCCTGCCCCACGCAACGGGCGGTCCTGGCGGAGACACTCGAGGAATTCGGCCGTGATTTCGGACCACTCGGCCGGGTCGCCCACAGGGAATCGTCGCAGGCGAGCTAGCGTTGGCCTTGGAGACGACGATCGCAACAGATCAGGGAGCACTCGTGACCAGTCCTACCACCCAGTCGCAGGAGAGCGTGACCGGCATCCTCCTCACCGATGTCGCCGCCGGCAAGGTCAAGGCCCTGCTCGAGCAGGAGGGTCGCGACGACTTGCGGCTGCGCGTCGCGGTTCAGCCCGGTGGCTGCTCCGGTCTGCGCTACCAGCTCTTCTTCGACGAGCGTCAGCTCGACGGCGACGTGATCGCCGACTTCGACGGAGTCGAGGTCGTGGTCGACCGCATGAGCGCCCCGTACCTGTCGGGTGCCACGATCGACTTCGCCGACCGGATCGACGCCCAGGGCTTCACCATCGACAACCCCAACGCGCAGGGTTCGTGCGCGTGCGGTGACTCGTTCCACTGAGCCACCTCTCATCGTGCGGTAGTGGCGGGCCGTCACGTCGTCTTGGCGACGTGGCGGCCCTCTTTCGTGCCGTTTGCCGGTAGGCTGGCCCGGCGCTGGGCACGCCATGCGGTGTCCCCCGCCCGTCACCGTTCGCCAACATATCGAGGGCAGCCAATGAAGATCGCCGTCACAGGCTCGATCGCCACCGATCATCTGATGCACTTCCCGGGTCGATTCGCCGACCAGCTCATCGCCGACCAGCTCGACAAGGTCTCGCTGTCGTTCCTGGTCGACGACCTGGTCGTCCGGCGCGGCGGGGTGGCGGCCAACATCGCCTTCGGCATGGGCCAGCTCGGGCTGAGCCCGACCCTGGTCGGCGCGGTCGGCGCCGACTTCGCCGACTACCGCTCCTGGCTCGAGCGGCACGGGGTCGACTGCGGCTCGGTCCATGTCAGCGAAGTGGCCCACACGGCGCGATTCGTCTGCACCACCGACGAGGACCTCTGCCAGGTCGCCTCGTTCTACGCCGGCGCCATGAGCGAGGCGCGCAACATCGAGCTGGCCCCGGTCGCCGACCGGCTCGACGGCATCGACCTCGTCCTGGTCGGTGCGAACGACCCGGCCGCGATGCTGCGTCACTCGCAGGAGTGCCGGGAGCGGGGCTACCGCTTCGCCGCCGACCCGTCCCAGCAGCTGGCCCGGATGCCCGGCGAGGACGTCCTGCACCTCATCGACGGCGCGGAGTTCCTGCTCACGAACGAGTACGAGAAGTCGCTGCTGGAGCAGAAGAGCGGCCTCACCGACGCGCAGGTCCTCGACCGGGTCAAGATCCGCGTCACCACGCTCGGCAAGAACGGCGTCGAGATCACCGGCCGGGACATGGAGCGCATCCACGTCCCCGTCGCCCGGGAGATCCACGCGTACGACCCGACCGGTGTCGGCGACGGATTCCGGGCCGGCTTCTTCGCCGCCCTCTCGTGGGGGCTCGGCCTCGAGCGTGCGGCCCAGGTCGGCGCGCTGCTGGCGACGCTCGTCCTGGAGACCGTCGGCACCCAGGAGTACGAGGTCCGCTCGGACATGTTCGTCAAGCGCCTCGCCGAGTCCTATGGGGACGACGCGGCCAACGAGGTTCGGCCGCACCTGCCCGCGTAGTTCTTGCGGCGCTGTCTTGCGGCGCTGGATCAGGGTTCTCGGTCGAATCTTGAGCGGAATACGACCCAGATCCCTGATCCAGCGCCATTTCCGGCGTCAGCTAAGAGCAGGTGACGTTGTTCAGCGTGAACGCCGCCGGGCTGCTGTAACTGCCGCTCCATCGGCCGTTGAAGCCGAAGCTGGTCGACCCGTTGGCGGGGATCGTCGCGTTGTAGGACAGGTTCGTGGCGGTCACCGCCTGGCCGCTCACGGCGTACGTGGCGTTCCAGCCCGACTGCGTCAGCGTCTGCCCGGACGGCAGGCTGAACCGCAGCGTCCAGCCGCTGACCGGGGTGGCCGAGGTGTTCGTCACGGTGATGTTCGCGGTGAAGCCGCCGACTCCCGTGCCCTCGGTCCACGGGCTGGCCGAGTAGACGACCTTGCAGCCGGTGGGCGGCGCGGGCGTGGACGGCGAGGGGCCGGACGGCGACGGCGACGAGGTGCTCACGATGCCGCCGAGCGCCTTGAAGATCGCGGTGTACGCCGGCTTCTTCGCCAGGTTCTCGTCCCACGGCAGGGCTGCGCCCTGACCGGAGAAGACCGACGGCACCCAGGAGTACTTGTCGGTGTAGTCCCAGATGGTGATGCCCACGCAGCGGTTCACGGCGAGGCAGGCGTTCACGACGTTGGTGTAGTAGGTGGACTGAGTGGCGTCCTTGGTCGCGTCGCGCGGCAGGATCATGCGGACGTCGAGCTCGGTGATCGCGACGTCGAGTCCCAGGTCGGCGAAGCGCTGCAGGTTGGCCTGCATGTTCGTCGGGAAGCCGTACTGGATCGCCAGGTGGCCCTGGAAGCCGATGCCGTCCAGCGGCACGCCCTGCGCCTTGAGCGAGGAGGCCAGGTTGTACATCGCGTCGGCTTTCGCCCCGGTGCCGTCGGTGTTGTAGTCGTTGATGTACAGCTTCGCCGTCGGGTCGGCCGCCCGCGCGGCGCGCAGCGCGGTCGCGATGTATCCGCTGCCCATGGCGTTGTAGAAGACACTCGTCCGGAAGGTGCCGTCCTCGTTGAACGGCTCGTTCACGACGTCCCAGGCGTACACCTGGCCGGCGTAGTGCGTCGCGACCTGGGTGATGTGGTTCTCCATGGCCGCCTGCACCTCGGTCGTGGGCAGGCTGGACACCCAGCTCGGCAGCTGGTTGTGCCAGACGAGGGTGTGCGCGCGGACGATCTGGTTGTGGCTCTTGGCGAGGCTCACGACGGCGTCGCCCTTGGTGAAGGCGAAGGTGTTGCGGGTCGGCTCCGTGGTGTCCCACTTCATCGAGTTACCGGGGGTGATCTGGCCGAACTCGCTGCCGAGGATCGCGGTGTAGGCGGTGTCGGTCAGCTCCGGGTTGTCGGTGGCGGAGCCGAAATACTTGCCCTTGGCCGCCGCGAGCTGGTGCAGCGTCGGGTCGGCGGCCCGGGCCGTGGACAGGCCGGCGATCGGGGACACCGCGGCCAGCGCGGCGGTCACTCCCATGATCAGAATCAGGCGGGTACGCGTGGAGAACGCGCCCGCCGAGGATGAGGACATGGCGAACCTCCCGGGGCGGCCTCACTGGGCGGTGAGGCGGGAGAGTCAATGGAAGCGCTCCCAGAGATCGGTGTCAACCGATAGTTTCCGGCTAACTGCTTCGCCGCACGTCGAAGGCGTATTCGGCTGGAGACCCAACGAACTCCTGTCCCCGGAGGCGGCACCACGCCGGAATGTCGAGCGCGGCCGCCGGATCGTCGGCCAGTACGCGGATCACCTCGCCGACGGCGACCTGCGGCAGTCGCCGGGCCAGGGCAATGACCGGCAGGGGACAGCGCTGGCCGAGACAGTCCAGCTCATGAGGCTCGGTCGCGCCGCTCACAGCCCGGTCACCCCCGCCTCCTCGCGAAGCCGGGCGACGATCCCCGGCAGCTCGGCCAGGAACCGGTCGACCTGCTCCTCGGTGACCTCCCGATGCAGGGAGATCCGGACGTTGCCGTGCGACAGCGCCCCCATGGCGACCAGCACATGACTCGGTTCCAGCGTCGACGACGTGCACGACGAACCCGACGAGACGGCGTACCCGTGCCGGTCGAGCTCGCGGAGCAGCGATTCGCCGTCGACATAGAGACAGGAGAAGGTGACAAGGTGCGGGACCCGGTCGACGGGGTCGCCCACCACTTCGACATCGGTCACCGTAGCGGCGACCTGTTCCCGGATGCGGTCCACCAGCTTGCGCTGCCGGGCGGCCTCCGCTTCCGCTTCGGCCCAGACCGCTCGCAGGGCGGCGGCGGAAGCAACGATCGCCGGGAGGTCCGGTGCACCCGGTCCGTGCCCGGCCGCGCGCTCCGGCTGCGACCAGTGCGCCGACTGCGGCGGGTCGAAACGCGTACCGGTGCGGACGGCCAGCAGACCGACCCCGGGTGGTCCGCCCCACTTGCGCGCGCTCGCGGTCAGCATCGACCACCCGGTCGGCAACGGCGTCCGGCCCGCGATCACGGCCGCGTCGACCAGCAGCGGTACGCCGTGAGCAGCGCAGACTTCGGCAGCCTGGGTGACGGGCTGCAGCGTGCCGACCTCGTGACTGGCGGCGATCAGTGCGGCCAACGCCACACCATCGGCGGCGACCGCTGCCCGCCAGGTGTCCTCGTCGAGCCGGCCCAACCGGTCGACCGGCACGGAAACAGCCTGACCACCAGCGGAAACGTGATCATCGCCGGCGTGCAGGACGGCGGAGTGCTCGATCGCCGAATGCACGAAGACCCGCCCCGTACGCCGCCGCCCGGCCAGTCCACCCAGGACTGCCAGGTGCGCTGCGGCCGTTCCACTGGCGGTGAACGTCAGCTCCGCTGGGCGTACCCCTAGAACTTCAGCGGTCGCACCTCGCGCCGCATCGAGCAGCCCGCGGGCCCGGCGGGCCTGCGTGTAGAGCCGTGACGGATCGGCCCAGCCATCGGCGAGCGACGCGATCAGCGCCTCACGCGCAGCCGGATGCAGGGGAGACGCCGTCGCGGCATCGAAGTACGCGGACCGCCTTGCCTGCTCAGACATGCCTCCAACCTACTGCTCGCCGCAGACACGCCGACCCCAAGACCGAAACGGGACGCATGGTCGAGTAGTGTGCGACGCGTCGACAGACGCTTCGCCGGTCAACGGCCGGTAAGCGGCGGCAAGGGAGGCAGATCTAGGTGGCAAAGGGTCGGTCACGGGCGCTCGGTCTGAGCGCACTCGCCGTGGGAGCTCTGGCATTCCTCAGCGGATGCGACGCCTACGACGTCGGCAAGCCGTTCGGCGGCTTCGGCTGGCCGGACAAGACCCCGACTCCGCAGTCTCAGCAGATGTACGAGATGTGGATCTGGTCGGTGGTCGCGGCGTTCTTCGTCGGGTTCTTCGTCTGGGGCCTGATCTTCTGGTGCATCATCGTGTACCGCAAGCGTAAGGGCGACACCGAACTGCCGGTGCAGACGCGCTTCAACCTGCCGATCGAGGTGCTGTACTCGGTCCTGCCGTTCCTGGTGATCGCGGTCCTCTTCTACTACACCGCGGTGATCCAGACGAACGTGAACAAGCTTTCGCCGAACCCCGACGTCACCGTCGAGGTCGTGGCGTTCAAGTGGGAATGGCAGTTCAACTACAAGAGCGCGCCGGACACCGACAGCAGCGCCGCCACGATCGCCACGACGACCGGTGCCAGCGATTACGTCCCGGTGCTGGTCGTGCCGACGGGCAAGACGATCCGGATCGAGGAGACGAGCAAGGACGTCATCCACTCGTTCTGGGTGCCGGACCTGCTCTTCAAGCGTGACGTCTTCCCGGGCAACGTCCGGAACGTCTTCGAGGTCACCATCGACGAGCCCGGCTCCTATGTCGGCCGGTGCGCGGAACTCTGCGGCACCTACCACTCGATGATGAACTTCGAGGTCCGCGCGGTGTCCCCGGAGGACTACCAGAAGTTCCTGGACGCCAAGAAGGCCGGCAAGACGACGCCCGAGGCGTTGACGGCGATCGGCTCCGACCCTTACTCCACCACGACCTCGCCGTTCAACATGAAGAAGGACGCGCAGCAGGTCCCCGTGAGCACCGGCAACTGAGGGAGTACGCACGATGAAGTCTGAATGGCGGCTCTTCGGCGGCGTGGCGCTCTTCCTGGCGCTGTGCGCCCCGGTGTATGCCTGGTGGACCAACCACTCGCTCGGCCACGTGGACTGGGTCGGCACGGTCGCGCTGATCATGTCGACGCTGCTCTGCGCGATGTGCGGCGGCTACTTCTGGTTCGTCTCGCGGCGCATCGACCTGCGCCCGGAGGACCGGGACGACGCCGAGATCGCGGAGGGCGCCGGCGAGATCGGCTTCTTCTCGCCCGGCAGCTACTGGCCGTTCGGCATCGCGCTGTCGGCCACGATCGCCGGGGTCGGCATGGTCTTCTGGATGCCCTGGCTCATCGGAGCCGGCCTGTTCGGCGTCATTCTCGCCGCCTGCGCCATGCTCTTCGAGTACTACACGGGCACTCGGCGTACTGCTGAGCACTGACGCTTCGCTATAAAACGCCGCCCCCTTTCGGGGGCGGCGTTTTGGGTGTCCACGGCGATATCCCGGGATAACGCGGTCTTGCGCGCGAACAAGGCCGCGTTATCCGGCGTTCTGCGACGATCTTGGCGGCGTGAGCGCGGTGCGAGCGCAGTGTCAGCGGGTGTTGGCGATCTCGACCCAGGTGGTCAGAACCTTCGCCGCCGCACCGGAGTCGATCGCGGCGGCGGCCCGCTCTATGCCGGCCCGCAACGCCTCGGGCAGTTCGGTCGCCGGATCGGCAAACGGGGGACCGTCCACTCCGGCCACGGCCACCAGGGCGGCCGCCGAGTTGACCAGGACCGCGTCGCGTACGGGGCCGGTTTCGCCCGCCAGGAGGCGCCGGGCCACTGCGGCGTTGAACGGCGCGTCGCCGCCCCGCAGATCGCCGGGGGCGCTGCGGGGCAGACCGAGGTCCACGGCGTCCACGGTGGCCGTATGGATCGTGCCGCCGCGTACGACGTGCACAGTGGTGGGCGCAGCGGTGGTGAACTCGTCGAGTCCGTCCTCGCCGTGCATCACCAGTACCGAATCACCCCGGTCCCGGAAAACGCCCGCGACGGTGGACGCCAGACGGCTGTCCGCCACTCCGACGGCTCCAGCGCGGGGCCGAGCCGGGTTGGTCAGCGGGCCGAGCAGGTTGAACGCGGTGGGTACGCCCAGCTCTCGCCGGGTCGGACCGGCGTGCCGCAGACCGGGGTGGAAGCGGCCGGCGAAGCAGAACCCGATGCCGGCCTCCTCGACGCACCGCAGGACGTCGTCCGGGCCCAGGTCGAGCGGGATGCCGAAGTGCTCCAGCAGATCCGCTCCGCCGCACAACGACGACGCGGCGCGGTTGCCGTGCTTGACGACGGGAATGCCGGCACCCGCCACGACCAGCGCCGACATCGTGGAGATGTTGACGGTGTGCGCGCCGTCGCCGCCAGTGCCGACGATGTCGACCGCCTGAGCCCGCTGCGCCGCCGACAACGGCACTGCGGGCGCGTTGCGCAGCATGGTGGCCGCGAGCCCGGCCAACTCGGCCGGCGTCTCCCGCTTCGCCCGCAGGAGCAGCGCGAAGCCGGCGATCTGCGCCGAGGTGGCCGACCCGGCCATGATCTCCTCCATGGCCCAGGCCGCGTCGTCGGTGGAGATCTCCTGGGCGCGCGTCAGCGCGGACAACAGACTGGGCCAGGTGCGTTCGCCCATGGCGAGCCTCCTCCAGACGAGGTCGGGTGGGACCCGGCGGCGCTGGCGGGTCGCACGGATCAGGCAGACGCCGGGGACTTCTCGCGAAGCAGCTCGGCGACGGTACGACCGGTCGACACCGGGTCGAGCGGGTGCATGAGGGTCGCGGTGACCTTGGCGTACGCGGCGAGCCAGCGGTCGGCGGACCGGGCGATGACCAGCACCGTCGGCGGCGTGTCGGCCACCTCGTCGTGCAGCTGGCGGGCGATGCCCAGGCCACCGCCGGGCGACGCTTCGCCATCCAGCACCAGCAGGTCGATCTCGTACTCGTCGATCAGCTTCACGCACTCGGCGTAGGTCGACGCGTCGACGAATTCGACGCTCAGGTCGGCGGCGGGGCGTACGCCGATGGCCTGCCGCATGCTCTCGCGGACCGCCGGGTCGTCGCTGTAGAGCAGGACGGTGTGCCGCTGGGTGGGTGCTTCGGTCATGTCGAGGGCTCCCGCGCTGTCTGTCACGCGCGCAGCCGGGCTGCGCTGCTAGCTGGTTGCTGCCCGCTGATCGTACTCGGACGCCTGATGCGGTGTGAGACTGGTCATGTCAGCCGACTGTCCTTCTGACTGCTCCGCTGCGAGCTGGGCCGCCGCCGCTTCCTCACGGTCGAGCTGGCGGTCGACCCGGGCCGCTTCGCGTTCCGAGGCGCGGATCCACTGGACCACCAGTACGCCGAGCATCGTCACGCTGACGAACTCGCCGCCGGCCCAGAGGATGCCGCCCGCGGTCACCTGGTCGGAAGCCGGGTTCGCCCAGGTCAGACCGAGGGACGGGTAGTAGTCGCCGCCGAGCAGCAGCTTCTGCTGCATGATCGTCAGACCGAGCACGGTGTGAAACGGCACACTCAGCATCATCAGCAACGCCCGGCCCGGATACGGCCAGCGGCCCGGCAACGGGTCCAGCCCCAGCAGCGGCCAGAAGAACAGGCACCCCGTCGCGATGAAGTGTGCGTGCATGACCTCGTGCAACCAGGTGTGCTCGAGCGTCAGCCGGTACAGGTCGGTGAAGTACAAGACGAACGGGTTCGCCACGAAGATGGCGTACGCCACCAGGGGAAACGCCAAGACGCGCGCGACCCGGCTGTGGATCGCGGACATGAGCAGCGCCCGCGGCTTCTTGGGCAGCGTGCGAAGCGCGAGGGTGACCGGCGCGCCCAGGGCGAGGAAGATCGGCGCGACCATCCCGAGCACCATGTGCTGCACCATGTGCACGCTGAGCAGCGTGGTGTCGTACGCGCCGATGCCGGTCAGGGTGACCGCCGCGATCGAGCCGAGCCCGGCGCCGACGAACATGATCGTCCGGCTCACCGGCCATTTGTCGCCGCGTGCCTTCAGCCGGTGGACGCCGTAGAGATACCAGCCCCCGGCGAGCAGCAGCGCCGCCGCGAGCCATCCGTCTACTCTGGTCTCGCTGAAGATCGTTGTCGCCGTGAACGGCGGCAGGCCGCCCGTGACGGCGGCGATCAGGGTGGAGAACACCCCTTGAGGCTAGTCCCGCCGCAGGTAGGCGGCACGGCGGGGCGGTCGGCGCGGGTCGGCGGGATCACGACACGCCGCCTTAACAGGCACCCCGACGCCGTTCGATGCTGGTCGAGGATAATAATGACCGCGTGACTGCGGCCCCAGCTATCGCCAAGAGCGGGATCCACTCGTTGACCAGACCCAACATGGTCAGCGTAGGGACCATCGTCTGGCTCTCGAGTGAACTGATGTTCTTCGCGGCGCTGTTCGCGATGTACTTCTCCATCCGCGCGGCGGACTACAGCCAGTGGGAACACCACTTCCCGGAGTTGAAGTTCGGGTACGCCCTGACCTTCACGCTGATCCTCGTTGCGTCATCGGTGACCTGCCAGATGGGCGTCTTCGCCGCCGAGCGCGGCGACGTGTACGGCCTCCGGCGCTGGTTCACGCTGACGTTCCTGATGGGCCTGGTGTTCGTGCTCGGGCAGGCGAACGAGTACCGCAACCTGGTGCACGAAGGCATCAAGATCAACGGCGACGGCTACGGCTCGATGTTCTACCTCACGACGGGGTTCCACGGGCTGCACGTCATCGGCGGTCTGCTCGCCTTCATCATCTACATGATCCGCACCACCCTGGGCCGGTTCACCCCGGCGCAGGCGACCTCGGCCATCGTCGTGTCGTACTACTGGCACTTCGTCGACGTCGTGTGGATCGCCCTCTTCTTCATGATCTACATCCTCGAGCGCCTGGCCGGGCTCGGATGACCCGGCGCTCGGCGGATGCCAAAGACGAAGGTATGGCCATGACAACTGAACCCGGCAAGGGCGGCGGACTCACCGCCCGCATGCGGCGGCTGGCGGCGCCGCGCCGGCGGGGCAAGGTCGCACGGCGTACGGGTGCCACCATCCGCATGCTCGCGGCGCTGGTGCTCGCGGGCGGCCTCTACGTCGCCGTCGCGCCGGCCACGCAGGCGGCCGACGCCGCGACGCTGTCCCGCTCGGCTGAGGACGGCAAGGCGCTGTTCGACCAGAACTGCATCACGTGCCACGGTCGCAACGCCCAGGGTGTGGACGGCAAGGGCCCGAGCCTGATCGGCGTCGGGTCGGCGTCGGTCGAGTTCCAGGTGACCAGCGGCCGGATGCCGGCGGCTCGCCAGGAGGCCCAGATCCCGCGTAAGCGGACGTTCTGGGACGGCGAGGAGCTGCAGCAGAACGCCGAGTCGCTCGGGCAGTACATCCAGGAGCTCGGCGGCGGGCCGCAGCTGCCGGCGAACGTCGACCCGAGCCAGGCCGACATCGCCAAGGGCGGCGAGCTGTTCCGGGTCAACTGCGCCTCGTGCCACGCCTTCTCGGCTGGCGGCGGCGCGCTGTCGTCCGGCAAGTACGCCCCGACGCTCGAGCCGGCCACCGACCGCCAGATCTACGCGGCGATGCTGACCGGCCCGCAGAACATGCCGGTCTTCGGTGACAACCAGCTCAGCCCGCAGGAGAAGCTGGACATCATCGCGTACGTGCAGGGCATGAAGAGCGACCAGGACCCGGGCGGCTGGGGCCTCGGCCGGTTCGGCCCGGTCACCGAGGGTCTGGCCATCTTCCTGGTGGGCATCGTCGCACTGGTCTTCGCCACCCTCTGGATTGCGGGGAAGTCATGAGCACCCACGAGACCACGGAGGTCCCGGACGGCGCGAAGGCCGTCGACCCGACGGACCCCAACCTCACCTACCGCGAGGTCCTCGAAGAGGGCCTGCGGCGGGACGAGATCGAGATCGTGCACTACGAGCCGCAGTTCCCGGTTCCGGGGACCAAGGCTGAGAAGCGGGTCGAGCGCCTCGTCGCGTTCCTGCTGCTGCTCTGCGGTCTCGCCGCGATCGCGTTCGTCGTGATCTACGTGTCCCCGCTGGGCCAGCCGGAGGAGTACCACTTCGGCTCGAACAACTGGGACTGGTTCACGCCGCTGCTCGGCTTCACGCTGGGCCTGTCCCTCTTCGGGATCGGCATGGCGATCCTCGTCTACGGCAAGAAGCTGCTGCCCCACGAGATCGCGGTCCAGCAACGGCACAACGACCCGTCGTCGCCGGACGACCGGGCGCTGGCCGCGGGCACGCTCGGCTTCATCGGCAGCGAGTTCAACATCCAGCGCCGCCCGCTCATCAAGGGCGCGCTCGGCCTGGGTGGTCTCGGCCTCGGCGCGGCCGCCGTGGTCGTGCCGGTCGGCATGCTGCTGAAGGACCCGCACAAGGGCGACCCGGGTGGTCACGACCCGTACATGACGACCGGGTGGAACCCCGAGGCCTTCAACAACGGCAAGCCGGTGCGCATGGTCCGCGAGGATCACACGCCGGTACGCCCGGAGGACGTCAGCACGGGCGGTCAGATGACGGTGTTCCCGGACGTGCCGGGCGGCACGACCAACGAGCACGCCGACTCCCCGGTCCTGCTCATCCACCTGCGTGACGAAGATGCGCAGACGTTGCGCGACAACCTCCACAAGTACCCCGTCAACGCCATGGACGGCGGGTCCATGTGGAACAACTTCGTGGCGTACTCGAAGATCTGCACGCACGCCGGCTGCCCGGCCAGCCTCTACGAGCAGCAGACCAACCGGCTGCTCTGCCCGTGCCACCAGTCGCAGTTCCTCATCACCGACAACGCCAAGCCGATCTTCGGCCCGGCCGCCCGCCGGCTGCCGATGCTGGCCATCGGGGTCGACGATGAGGGCTTCCTGGTCGCGCGGCGTGACTTCGACGTCTCCGTCGGGCCGGCGTACTGGGAGAGGCCATCCAAATGAAGCGACGCAAAGTAGACCTCAAGGCCCTTCCGGGCGCGACGGCCAACGCCGTCGACGAACGGTTCAAGGTCGCCCGTCCGCTGCGGGGAATCCTCAACAAGGTCTTCCCCGACCACTGGTCGTTCCTGCTGGGCGAGATCGCGTTGTTCTCGTTCATCGTCCTGCTGCTGACCGGCACGTTCATGGCCCTGTTCTTCGACCCGTCGATGACCGAGGTCAAGTACGACGGGTCCTACACGCCGCTGCGCGGCCAGGAGATGTCCCACGCGTACGCCTCGTCGCTGGACCTGTCCTTCGACGTGCGCGGTGGTCTCGTCGTCCGGCAGATGCACCACTGGGCGGCGCTGCTGTTCGTGGCGGCCATCATCGTCCACATGTTCCGGATCTTCTTCACCGGCGCCTACCGCAAGCCGCGTGAGACGAACTGGATCATCGGTCTGCTGCTGTTCTGGCTGGCGTTCCTGGAGGGCTTCGCCGGCTACTCGCTGCCGGACGACGCGCTGTCCGGCACCGGTCTGCGGATCGCGACCGGCATCATGCTCTCCATCCCGGTGATCGGCACCTGGGTCACCAGCTCGCTGTTCGGCGGGGAGTTCCCGGGGCATGTGATCTTGGACCGGCTGTACATCGTGCACGTGTTCCTGATCCCGCTGGTACTGCTGGCGCTGATCACGATCCACATCACGCTGGTCTTCATCCAGAAGCACACGCAGTGGCCGGGACCGGGCCGGACGAACAGCAACGTCGTCGGCGAGCGGTTCTTCCCGCGGTACGTGATGAAGCAGGCCGGCTTCTTCATGCTGGTCTTCGCGGTCATCGCGGCGATGGGCGGTCTCTTCCAGATCAACCCGATCTGGTTGTTCGGGCCCTACCGTGCGGCGGTCGTCTCGGCCGGCAGCCAGCCCGACTGGTACGTCATGTTCCTCGACGGCTCGACCCGGTTGATGCCCGCCTGGGAGCTGACCTTCTCGATCGCCGGTCATCAGTACATGATCCCCGGCATCTTCTGGCCGACGGTCGTGCTGCCCGGCATCCTGACGGTCCTGCCGATGGCGTGGCCGTTCATCGAGGCGCGCAAGAACAAGGACAAGTCGATCCACAACCTGGCGCAGCGGCCGCGAGACGTCCCGCAGCGTACGGCGCTGGGTGCGATGGCGGTCTCGTTCTACATCGTCCTGCTCATCTCCGGTGGCAACGACATCATCGCGGACAAGTTCCACATCAGCCTGAACGCGATGACGTGGGCCGGCCGGATCGGGCTGCTCGTGATCCCGCCGCTGGCGTACTACATCACTCACCGCATCGCGCTGGGCCTGCAGCAGCACGACCGGGAGGTGCTGGCGCACGGTGTCGAGACCGGCATCATCAAGCGCTTGCCCAACGGGGCGTTCGTCGAGATCCACCAGCCGCTGGCCCCGGTGGACGACCACGGGCACCCGGAGGAGCTGCCGTACGTCAACTGGACGGTGCCGAAGAAGATGAACCGGCTCGGGGCGCTCGGCCCGGCGATCCGGGGCTTCTTCAAGCCGATCGAGGTGCCGGTCAAGCCGCAGCTTCCGCCGGCTCCCGAGAAGGAGCGCGAGAAGACCAGCGTCTGATCGCCGGTACGCATCACGAGGCCCCCGCCGATTCGGCGGGGGCCTCGCTCATTCTGTACGACGCCGAACCCCACGCGTCCCGCAGATTCGGAAGTATGCCGCTAGATCATGCTCAATACTGCTAAGGGCAAGCAAATCGGCGTAGGGGGGATCTCATGAGTCAAGCAGCCGGACCGACGGGGGCAGCGCCGCCGCGGCAGTCGGTCGTCCTCGCCGCGCTGATCCTGGTGGCCGCCGTCGCAAACCTCAACCTGGCCGTCGCGAACGTCGCACTACCGGACATCGGCCGCGCCTTCGACTCGTCCCAGACGATGCTGAATCTCATCGCGGTCGCGTACTCGCTCGGGTTGGCCTGTTCCGTGATCTATCTCGGGGCGGTAGGCGACCGGCACGGCCGCAAGATGATGCTTGTCCTCGGCATTGTGCTGTCAGTTCCGGCGTGCCTCCTCGCGGCGTACGCGCCGAACGACACGGTGCTGATGCTCGCGCGGTTGCTCGGTGGTCTGTCGGCCGGCATGGCATACCCCACGACGTTGGCGCTGATCACCGCGCTGTGGTCGGGACCCGGTCGGACACGCTCCATTGCGCTCTGGTCGGCGATCGGCGGTGCCATCGCCGCATTGGGCCCATTGGCGGCCGGCGTCCTGCTCGAGAGCTTCTGGTGGGGCTCGGTCTTCCTGCTGACCCTGCCGCTCGCGGCTGTCGCGCTGATCATGGCGCTGATGGTCGTGCCGTCGCACGTGAACGAGACCACCGAACCGGTGGACAATCTCGGCGGGATCTTGTCCATCGCCCTGGTCGGGGCGGTGATCCTGGGCATCAACTTCTCGCCGGTGCCGGGTGCCGGGACGATCGTCGTCAGCATGGCGATCATCGCGGTAGCAGCTGGTATCGCCTTCCTGCTGCGCGAACGACGTGCCAGAAATCCGCTCTACGATCTGCGCGTGGCTTCGCGGCGCATCTTCTGGGTCGCGGCTTGCGCCGGCATCATCGTCTTCGGGTCGCTGATGGGTGCCATGTTCATCGGCCAGCAGTTCCTGCAGAACGTGCTCGCATACTCCACGGTGGAGGCAGGTGCCGCCATCTTGCCCGCCGCGGTTCTCATGGTGCTCATCGCTCCCCGGTCGGCCAAGCTCGTCGAAACCCGCGGCGCGCGCTTCACCCTGCTGGTCGGGTACGCCTTCGTCCTCCTGGGCTTCCTCACGATGCTTCTGCTGTGGAAGGAGGGAGTGCCGTACTGGAAGGTCGGGCTCGCGTACGCCCTGGTCGGCGCCGGCGTCGGTTTCGCCGGCACACCCGCGTCGCATTCGCTGACCGGAGCCGTTCCAGTGACGCGGGCCGGAATGGCGTCGGGCACGGCCGATCTGCAGCGCGACCTCGGCGGTGCGATCATGCAGTCGATCTTCGGCGCTCTCTTGACCGCGGGCTACGCATCGGCCGCTTCAGCCACGCTGACGACTTCGCCGAACGATGACGTGTCGAGTGCGGTGCAGTCGCAGCTGACGAAGTCGTTCTCCAGCGCAGCCGCCACGGCGCAGCAGTACCCGGAGTACCAGCAGCAGATCATCGCCGGCGCGAAAGCGGCCTTCTTGCAGGGCGATCAATGGGCGTACCTGGCGGGGATCGTCGCCGTGCTCATCGGCGCGGCGCTGGTCGCGGTCTATTTCCCCAAGCCGGCCCGCGAACGCGAGCTACTGGCTGAATATCACGCGCTCGACGAGCGCGGCTGAAGTCACTCCTCGGTCGGGTCTTCGAATTCGGCGCGGCTGAGCCGCCGTCGAAAGGCGTGATAGCTCCACGCCTGGTATGCCGCGACGACCGGGAACAGCACGACGAAGATGACGGTCATCAGTTTGAGGCTGTAGCTGCCCGACGCCGTGTTCGAAATGGTCAGGTCGGTGGCGGCGCCGTTGGTGGAGACCATCACCCGGGGGAACAGCTCGGTGAAGATCGCGACGACGGTGCTGGCCATCACGAACGTCGTCACCGTGAACGCCCAGCCGTCCCGGCCTTCGCCGATGAGCCAGACCGCCCCGAGGACGGCCAGGATCGCGGCGACCTCCACCAGGTTGAGCAGTACGCCCTTGTCCGCCACGACGTGGGTCCAGATCGCGAAGACGGTCACGATCACGGCGGTCACCGGCGCCGCTCGGCGGGCCAGGCGCCGGGCCCGATCGCGTACCTCACCGGTGGTCTTCAGCGCGATGAACGTCGCGCCGTGGAGTACGCAGATCGACAGCAGCGTGATCCCCACCCACAGGGCATACGGCTGGAGCAGGTCCCAGAAGTTTCCGGTGTATTCCTGGTCGGCGCCGATGGGCAGCCCGTTGAGCAGGTCGCCGAGCGCCACCCCGATGAGGAAGGGCGCGACGATGCTGCCGATCATGAGCAGGATGCTCCAGGTGTGGCGCCAGCGGGTGCTCTCGTCGCGCCCGCGGAACTCGAAGGCGACGCCGCGCAGGATGAGCGCGACGAGCACCAGAGCCAGCGCGAGGTAGAGCGCGGAGAACATGGTCGCGTACCAGCCGGGGAAGGCGGCGAACATCGCAGCGCCCGCTACGACGAGCCAGACTTCGTTGCCGTCCCACAATGGACCGATCGTGCTGATGATCGTCATCCGGTCCGGCTCGTCCCGGGCCAGGTGACGATGCAGGATGCCGACGCCGAAGTCGAATCCCTCCAGCACGAAGAATCCGGTCCAGAGGACGGCGATGAGGATGAACCACACGTTGACCAGGCTCATGGCTGCCTCACTCTCATGGCTGCCTCACTGAATGGCGGCGGGAATCGGTGGCTCGGCGGCCTCTTCGGTGGGCGCCGGTGGCAGCTCGCGGCGGGCGTACCGCATCATCAGCACGACGTCGACGATGGCGAGCACCAGGTAGAGCAGGAAGAAGACGATCAGGCTGACGACGATCGCGCTCGTGCCCACGGACGGTGAGACGCCGTCGGCGGTCTTCATGATTCCTTGGACGAGCCACGGTTGCCGGCCGCTCTCGGTCAGCATCCAGCCGGCGGTGTTCATGATGATGGGCAGAAAGACCGCCCAGGTGGCTAGCCAGAGGAACCGGCGGGAGGTCTCCAGTTTGCCGCGGCGCATCTGCCACAGGCCCCACAGTGACAACAGGAGTATCAGCACCGCGGTGTAGGCCATGAGCCGCATCGACCAGTACTGGATGAACACGTTGGGCACATAATTGCCCGGCCCGTATTGCTGTTGGTACTGGGCGTTCACCTCGTTGAGCCCGACGACCTGGCCGTTCCAATGATTGGTGGCCAGAAGCGACAACAGGTGCGGAAGCGCGATGATCTTCGTCGGTGTCTGGTCGTTGTTACCGCCACCGATCTGGAACACCGAGAAGGAGCAAGGCTGGCAAGTCTCCCACTGCGCCTCCGCGGCGGCGATCTTCATCGGCTGGTACCTGGCCTCGACGACGCCCAGCTCACTGCCCACGAACATCGCCAAGATCATCGTTGGCGCCAGGACGACGAGGGACAGTTTCGCCGACCGGGCGAAGACCTGACGATGCCGGCCTCGACGCAGTTGCCAGGCCGAGACCGCCAGCATGACGACGCATGCGGTGGCCAATGCGGCGAGCAGGACGTGTGTGTATCCCCATAGGAACACCGGGTTGGTCATTACCGCCCAGATGTCGTTGAGCTGGGGCCTGCCAGTGGTGGCGTTGTTGGTGTAGCCGACCGGATGTTGCATCCACGAGTTCGCGGCCAGGATGAACGCCGCCGACAAGGACGCGCCGACCGCGACCGCCCAGATCGCGGCCAGGTGGATACGCCGCGGTAGCCGGTCCCAGCCGAAGATCCACACGCCGAGGAAGGTGGCCTCGAGGAAGAACGCGGCGAGGCCCTCCATCGCCAGCGGCGCTCCGAAGACGTCGCCGACCAGCCGCGAGTACGCCGACCAGTTCATGCCGAACTGAAACTCCTGGACCAGTCCCGTGACGACGCCGACGGCGATGTTGATCACGAGAAGCGTGCCGAAGAACCTCGTCAGCCGCCGATACTCGTCGTTTCCACGCCGATGCCACACGGTCTGCAGGATCGCGGTGAGGAAGGCCAATCCGATCGTCACCGGGACGAAGAGAAAGTGATAAATCGACGTCATCGCGAACTGGATCCGCGCGAGATCTACGTTCGACATCGCCTCAGTATCGCCGCGCAAACCCGGATAAGCGGTGTGAATGCCAAGTTCTACCCCGCTGCTAGCCCTGGAGGCGTGCGGCCGAGCCTCGTGCATCAGGCGCGTCTCGCGGTCTGCGGAGGAAACTTCGCATATTCACTTTCGGCTGCGTAGGTGGGCCGGGCCTGGGAAGAATGGTCGGGGTCGCACCACCCGAGCATGGGAAAAGTCATGGACACGAACGCCACGAGGGTTGTCATCGTCGGCGGCGGTCTCGCGGGAGTGGCCTGCGCCAAGCGGCTGGCCGATGAACCCGGTTTCACCGTGGACCTCCTCGACAAGGCGGGTTACCACCAGTTCCAGCCATTGCTGTATCAAGTCGCAACGGCAGAACTGACATTCGAGGACATACGGTTCGACCTCGCCCGGATCTTCCGGGACAAAGGCAACATCACCGTCCGCAAAGCCGAGGTGACGGCCATCGACGCCGCCGCCAGGACGGTCACGCTCGCCGGGGGCGAGACCCTCGCCGCGGACGTCATCGTGCTCGCCGCCGGCGCTCAGCCGAACTTCTTCAACACGCCCGGTGCGGCCGAGCACGCGTATCCGCTGTACAGCGTGGAGGACGCTCGGCGCGTACGCGGTCGGATCGTGCAGTTGTACGAAGAGGCGGCCCACCGGCCCGAGGTGGCCGACACCGGAGCGCTGACGTTCGTAGTGGTGGGCGGCGGCCCGACCGGAGTGGAGACGGCCGGCGCTCTCGCCGAACTCATCCACAATGTCATGCCGCACGTCTATCCGGATCTTCCGCTGGGCGGGGCTCAGGTGATCCTGGTGGACCTCGGCCATACCTTGCTCTCGGGTTTCTCGCCGGAAGCGGGAGAGTACGCCGCCAAGCAACTGCAGCGCCGGGGCGTACAGCTGCGGCTCGGCGTCGCGGTCAAGGAGGTCGGCGCGGATCATGTGACACTGGGTGACGGTACGACGCTCAATACCCGGCTGCTGGTGTGGGGCGGCGGCGAGAAGGCCGCCGACATCGCAACCGACGCCGGTCTACCGGTGGGCCGGGGTGGCCGCATCGACGTGCAGCCGGACCTGACAGTGCCCGGATATCCCGACCTGTACGCGCTGGGCGACATCGCCAACATCCCGTTCGGCGACGAGCCGGCGCTGCCGCAGCTGGGTAGCGTCGCTCAGCAGGCCGGACGGTGGGCGGCGGACAACATCATCGCTCGGAGCCGGGGCGAAGCGCCCACTCCGTTCCACTACCGCGACAAAGGCATCATGGCGATGATCGGCCGCAAGGCCGCCGTCGCTGAGGTCGGATCGCACCGGCACGAGATCCACGGCCGGTTCGCGTTCGCCGCCTGGCTCGGGGTGCACGCCGAGCTACTCGGCAACACCGGTGCCGAACTCAAGGCATTCGTCGCGTGGGCCGAGGAGTTCTACCTGCGGCCTCACCATCGTTCTGCGGCGCTGCTGGAGCCGTCCCGCATCGACATGCCCCGCATCGACTGGGAGAAGAAGGACTGATCGCCATGGCTAGGACCGACACCGCCACCTCGTCCCCTGCGGACGTCTTCGTGATTTTCGGGATCACCGGCGACCTCGCGAAGGTGATGACCTTCCACTCTCTCTACCGGTTGGAAGCCCGGGGCCTGCTCGACTGCCCGATCGTCGGCGTCGCGGTCGACGAGTGGAGCGACGCAGACCTGCGTGACCATGCCCGGGCCGCGATCGAGGGCGGGGGAGAGAAGATCGACGAAGAGGTGTTCGATCGACTCGTCGGCCGCATGTCCTATCTGGCGGGGGATTTCGCAGATGCCGGCACGTACGCCCGGCTCGGTGCGGCCGTGGGCTCCGCGACGACGCCCGTCTATTACCTGGAGATCCCGCCATCCTTGTTCGGCATGGTGATCAAGGGTCTGGCCGACGCAGACCTCGTCCGCAGCGGCCGGGTAGTCGTGGAGAAGCCGTTCGGGCACGATCAGGCATCGGCCCGGGAGCTGGCCGACCAGCTGCACACCTACGTCGCCGAGCCCCAGTTGTTCCGCATCGATCATTTCCTGGGGAAGATGGGTCTGGAGGAGCTGATCTACCTACGCTTCGCCAATACGATGCTGGAACCGGTGTGGAACCGCAATCACGTCGAGTGTGTGCAGCTCACGATGGCCGAGGACTTCGGGGTTGAGGACCGTGGGCACTTCTACGACCCGGTCGGCGCGCTACGAGACGTCGTCGTCAACCACCTGATGCAGCTGCTGTCGGCCGGCGCGATGGAGGCACCGTCCGGTCGTGATCCGGACACCATCAAGAACGCCCAGGTGGCGCTGTGGAAGGCGGTGCTCACGGCCGAGCCCGCGAACTACGTGCGCGGCCAGTACGACGGCTATCAGGACGTTCCGGGGGTGGCTTCCGGATCCACCACGGAGACCTACGCGGCGCTACGTCTTGACATTGACAACTGGCGATGGTCGGGGGTTCCCTTCTTCATCCGGACGGGCAAGTTCCTCGCCCAGACTCAGACCGAATTCCGGCTGGTCTTCAAGCACCCGCCGCGGTTGGGCCTGCAGTTGCCGTTCGAACGCGATCCCGAGGCCAACCAGATCGTCGTCCGGCTCGACCCCAGCACCGGGATCCGGTTCCGGTTCGAGGCCCGCGGCGCGCAGGGTCCGGAGCCTCAGACCGTCACCGCCGACGTCGAGGCGGCCGCGCAAGGCGGCGAAGGCCCCACGCCGTACGAGGTGCTCCTGCACGCCGCGCTTGTCGGCAACAGCATGCGTTTCACCCGTCAGGACGGTGTCGAAGAGACGTGGCGGATCATGCAGCCGCTGCTCGACGCGCCGCCACCCGTCCACGCGTACGCGAAAGGCTCGATGGGCCCGGACGCCGCGAATGCGCTTGTCGCCGATTTCGGTGGCTGGCACCAGCCTTGGGGCATGTCATGACCGCCGTCGCCGACCGTCCGGCCGACACGATGCCGCAGAGCGCCGCCGCCCCGTCGCCCTTCACACCGATCGCCGAGTATGCGTTTCTGTCGAACTGCCACACCGGCGCGTTGGTCGCACCGGACGGCTCGGTCGACTGGCTCTGCGTACCGTCCTTCGATTCGGCCAGCGTCTTCGGTGCGCTGCTGGACCGGCAGGCCGGTCATTTCAGGCTCGGCCCGTACGGCATCCACCACCCGGTCTCGCGTGCTTACGAGCCCGGTACGCATGTGCTGGTGACGAACTGGCGTACAGCGACCGGCTGGCTCGTGGTCCGGGACGCTTTGACGATCTTCCCGAATCCGGAGAAGGACGACGCCACCCCGCATACCCGGCCGCCGGTGGATGCCGACGCGGACCATCTGCTGATCCGTACCGCTGAGTGCATCGACGGTCGCGTCGAGGTCGAACTCGTCTGCGAGCCCGTGTTCGGCTATGGGCGTACCACGGCCGAGTGGCAGAACATCTCGGCCGACATGCATATGGCCGAGGTGACCGCCGACGGCGTGTCCTTGCGGCTCGTCTCGGACCTGAACCTGGGCGCCGAGGGTGAGCAGGTGCGTGGCCGCCACGTGCTCAAGGCCGGCGAGGGCGCGTTCTGCGCGCTCTCCTGGCGAACGGACCGATTCGCCCCGCGAGACTTCGCCGAGGCCACCGCGCGACTCGATGCGACTCGCGAATTCTGGCGGGACTGGATCGCCAACTCGCGCATGCCGGATCACCGTTGGCGCGAGATGCTGCAGCGATCGGCGTTGACGGTCAAGGGGTTGACCTACATGCCGACCGGCGCGACCGTCGCCGCGCTCACGACCTCGTTGCCCGAGACGCCGGGCGGCGAACGGAACTGGGACTATCGCTACACGTGGATCCGGGACTCGACGTTCACGCTGCAGGCGCTGCATTGGCTGAACCTGGACTGGGAGGCCGACGAGTTCATGCAGTTCATCGCCGACCTGGAACCCACCGAGGACGGCTCACTGCAGATCATGTACGGCATCGACGGCCGCCGTGACCTGACAGAGTCCACACTGGACCACTTGACCGGTTACGCGGGCGCCCGCCCGGTCCGTGTCGGCAACGGAGCGTTCGATCAACGGCAGAACGACGTGTTCGGCGCGGTTCTCGACTCGGTTCTGCTGCACACGCAGCGCAGTCAGCGGCTGCCGCGCCGCCTCTGGCCCATCGTGCAGTCGCAGGCCGAGTGCGCGAGCAAGGTCTGGCAGCAGCCTGACCAAGGCATTTGGGAGGCCCGCGGAGCGCCGCAACATTACGTCTCCTCCAAACTCATGGGCTGGGTCGCCCTCGACCGGGCGGCGAAACTGGCCGAGATTCGCGGCGATCTCGACCTGGCCGGCACCTGGCGGACGACCGCCGAAGAGATTCGGGCCGACATCCTCGCGCACGGCGTCTCCGAGCGGGGCGTGCTGCGCCAGCATTACGACACCGACGCCCTAGACGCCTCGACGTTGCTCGCTGCGACCTTCGGGTTCTTGCCGAGTACCGACGAGCGCCTGCGGAACACCGTCGAGGCGATCGCCGACGACCTCACCGAGAACGGCTTCGTGCTGAGGTACCGGACGGAGGAGACCGACGACGGCATGTCCGGCAAGGAAGGCACCTTCCTGATCTGCTCGTTCTGGCTCGTCTCAGGTTTGGCCGCCATCGGCGAACTGCAGCGGGCCCGTGACCTCATGGAGAAGCTGCTGAAGGTGGCGTCTCCGCTGGGGCTGTACGCGGAGGAGTTCGACACCGAGACCGGCCGGCACCTCGGCAACTTTCCACAGGCCTTCTCGCACCTGGCGCTCATCGAGGCGGCCGGCCGGATCATCCTGAACGAGCGCATCCAAGAAATCTCATGACGGCGTTCACCGCCGCGACGGGGGAGATCATGACCAGCGCATACGATGTGATCATCATCGGCACGGGTGCGGGTGGCGGCACGCTGGCCGCTCGGCTCGCTTCGTCGGGCAAGCGAATCCTGCTGCTGGAGCGCGGATCGTGGTTGCCCCGTGAACCTGACAACTGGGACACCTCCGCGGTGTTCATCGACGGGCGCTATATCTCGCCCGACACGTGGTACGACCACAAGGGCAAGGCATTCCAGCCCCAGGTGCACTATTTCGTCGGGGGCATGACCAAGCTCTACGGTGCTGCTCTGTATCGCCTGCGGGAGAAGGACTTCGGCGAGCTTCACCACCATGACGGCAGCTCACCGGCGTGGCCGATCAGCTACGCGGACATGGAGCCCTACTACACCGCCGCCGAGCACATGTATCAGGTGCACGGTGCCCGTGGTGAGGACCCGACCGAACCGCCGGCCAGCGGACCCTATCCATTCCCGCCGGTGGCCCACGAACCGCGCATCCAGCAGCTGTCGGACGACCTGGCCGCGGTCGGCCTGCATCCGTTCCACGCGCCGTGCGGCGTACGCCTGACCGAGACGAACATGCCGTACAGCATCTGCGTGAAATGCAGTGCCTGCGACGGATTCCCTTGCCCGCTGCACGCCAAGTCCGATGCCGAGGTGTTCGGCGTACGCCCTGCGCTGACCCAGCCGAACGTGACTCTGCTGACCAACGCCGAGGCGGTGCGACTGGAGACCGACGCCAGTGGCCGGTCGGTGACGACGGTGGTCGTGGAGCACGAGGGGCACGAGGAGCGCTACCAGGGTGACATCGTCGTGGTCTCATGCGGAGCCGCGAACACGGCGAAGCTGCTGCTGGCCTCGGCCACCGACAAGCATCCCAACGGGCTGGCGAACGGGTCGGACCAGGTCGGCCGCAATTACATGTATCACGACAGCCAAGCAGTGCTCGCGTTGTCGAGGGAGCCGAACCCCACCGTCTTCCAGAAGACCTTGGGCGTCAACGACTTCTATTTCTCCGGACCGGACTTCGACTATCCGATGGGCAACATCCAGATGATCGGCAAGTCGGAGGCGGAGATGTACAAGGGCGAGAAGCCCATCGAGACGAAGCTCGCCCCGAAGTGGGCTTTGCGCGACGTCGCCGCCCACGCGGTCGACTTCTGGCTGTCCACGGAGGATCTGCCGATGCCGGAGAACCGAGTGACGCTGACTTCGACGGGCGACATCCGGCTCGCGTACGCCCCGTCGAACAAGACCGCGTCGACCCGGCTGTACCACCAGCTCAAGTCGATGCTGAAGCACCTGGGAATGCACGAGGATCACCTGGTGCACAGGTTCGCCTACATGAAGACCGACATCCCGATCGCCGGTGTCGCCCACCAGGCCGGCACGGCCCGCTTCGGCGCCGACCCGGCCTCGTCGGTTCTGAACGCCGATTGCCGGGCCCACGAGGTGGACAACCTGTACGTCGTGGACACGAGCTTCTTCCCGAGCATCGGCGCGGTGAATCCCGCTCTCACGGCGATGGCGAACGCCTTGCGAGTCGGTGATCATCTACTCGAGAGGATGGGTGTCTCGGGTGCCGCTGCGACGACGCCGGTCGTCGCGAGCTGACCCGCCCGCGGTGCACCGCCGGCGATCCGAGCGCTCGCCGTGACGACCGACCAGATCCTGCTCGGCGTGGCCCTGATCCTGGCCCTCGCCGTCGGATCCCAGCTGATCGCCAGCCGGTTGCGGATTCCGGCCCTGATCGTGCTCCTGCCGGTCGGATTCATCGCCGGTGCCACGACGAGTGTCGTGGATCCGGAGCGACTGCTCGGATCGGCATTCCAGCCGCTGGTCTCCTTGTCGGTGGCGGTGATCCTCTACGACGCGGGACTCGGGCTGAAGCTGCGACGGCTGCACGGGCATATTCGGACCGTCCTGCGCCGGCTCATCACGATCGGCGTCACGGTCACCTGGTTGACGGCGGCGTTGCTGGCGATGTGGCTGCTGGGCATGTCGGGCCAAGCCGCGCTGATGATCGGGGCGATCTTGGTCGTGAGCGGGCCGACCGTCGTCGGTCCACTGCTCAACTTCGTACGCCCGATCGACCGGCTGCAGCACATCCTGTCCTGGGAAGGCTCGTTGATCGATCCGATCGGGGCGATTCTCGGCGCTGTGGTCTTCCACGCGATCGTGTCGAACAGCCACCGGACCGTCATCTCGGGCATGGTGCATTTCGCGGGCAGCGTCGGTCTGGGCCTGCTCGGCGGCGTGGTGGGGATCGGAATTCTCTGGCTGATCCTGCGCGTACTGCGGGTGGGCGAGGTTCTCGGCACCCTGGCGCAGCTCGCCGTCGTCGTCGGAGTGACGGCGCTGTGTGACGTCGCGCGCGACGACAGTGGACTCATCGCCGCGATCCTCATCGGGCTCGCGCTGGCCAACATGCCGGGGTTCGCCATCGCCGAGCGCCGGCCGTTCTTCGAAACCCTGGTGCAGCTCACGTTGGGCCTGCTGTTCGTCAGCATTTCCGCCACGGTCACGCCGGCCTCGTTGACCGACGTGATACTTCCCGCGGCCGCGACTGCGGTGGTGCTGATCGTGGTGGTGCGTCCGATCGTCGCCCTGGTCTCGACGGTGCGAACCGATCTGTCCACAGGCGAGCGGGCTTTCGTGGGGTGGATGGCGCCGCGTGGCATCGTGGCCGCGGCCACGGCGTCGACGTTCGCGCCCACACTGACCGGACAAGGCATCGCCGGAGCCGAACAGATCCTCCCCACTACCTTCCTGATCATCGTCGTGACCGTCACGGTGTACGGGTTGACCGCCGCTCCGGTGGCAAAGTTGCTGGGTGTGGTCCGGACGGCTCGGGCTCGCCCGATGTTGATCGGCGGTGAGCCCTGGGTGGTCGACCTGGCCCAGACGTTGCGTTCGATCGGCCTGGAGGTCGTCTTGTGGTCGGGGATGGCCGGTCAGCGTAAGACGATCACCGATGCCGGCCTGGAGCTGGCACCGGGTGAGCTGATCGCCGACGTGACCAACCCGGCCGCCCGCATCGAGGGGGTGACCGCTGTGTTTCTGCTGACCGAGGACGACGGCTTCAACGCTCTCGCCGGCACTTTGCTGGCCGGCGGGCTGGACGGGCCCATCTATCGGCTACGGCCACGCCCGGACAGTCATGCGGTGTTGCCCGGCGAAAGCGCGGGTGCGCTTCTGTTCGGCCCTGAACTCACCCGGGACGCCATCGCGACGCGGTTCGCGCGGGGTGAGCGCACGTCGGTCGGCCGGGACGCCACGGCGATATCAGGCGACCTGCTCTTTCGGGTGGGAAGCGAGGGCGACCTTCGGCCAGTCACCGACGACGGTCTGCCGGAGGCTGGGCCTGGGGACTCCATGGTCGTTCTTCGGTGACCCGGGCTGCGGCGGTTTGATGGAGGTTGTCGGCCGGAACGCCGGGCCGACTCACGGGGCGGAGCCGATATGACGACGAACGCGCGAGCGGAGTTGCCGAATCTCGATTCTCAGCAGTTCCGCGAGCTCTATGCGCGGCTGAAGAATACCGTGCACTGGGGCACAGCCGATCGACGCGGAGCACTCAATCACATCACCACGCCACGGCTTCTCGCCGCCCTGACCGAGGTCCGGCTGGGCCTGCCGATCTCGATGGCAGCGGCTGTGACGACGGACGTCGCTGTGGACAATCCTCACCCGGCCGTCCACGACATGATCAGTTCGCCCGGAGAGCACCGGGGGGCGCCGGGTCTGCATTTCGCGTACGACCGGATGGCGATGAACATTCACGGCGACGCCGACAGCCACATCGATGCCCTCTGCCACGTCATCTACGACGGCGAGATGTACAACGACGTGCCGGCGGGGGCCACCGAGCCGGATGGCTCACCGTCGCTGTCCATCGACGTCGCCCGAAACGGAATCGTCGGGCGGGGTGTGCTGCTCGACATTCCGCGTCTGCACGGAGTTTCGTGGCTGGAGCCCGGCGAACACGTGACAGTGCAAGATCTCGGCGCGGCGGAGCAGGCCCAAGGGCTCCGGGTGGGACCGGGCGATCTGCTGTTCGTGCACGTGGGTCATCGGCGACGCCGTGCCAGTGTCGGAGCCTGGGACGCAGCGTCCGCCCGGTCCGGCCTCCATCCCACGGCTCTGGAGTTCTTGGCCGAGCGTCAGGTGGCGGTGCTGGGCAGTGACGGAAACAACGACACCGCCCCGGCCACGGGAGTCGGCTATCCGGTGCACGTGTTGGCGGTCAACGCGCTCGGCATACACCTGCTCGACTATCTCCGGTTCGACGACTTGCTGCCGGTGTGCGAGCGCGAGAACCGGTGGACGTTTCTGTGCGTCATCGCTCCGCTGCGCCTTCCGGAAGCCACTGGCTCACCGGTCAACCCCATCGCGGTGCTCTGACGTGCCCCGCTCGGATGCCGCGTGCGCGAGCCCCGATTGTCACGGCCGCGGTGACGTCGTCGGGCGTACGCGGCAGTTGCCGGGCTGATCGTCGCCTGCCACCACGAAGTCCTGGCAGGTGACCACGTGATTGTTGAACTGCCCGGTGAGGAACCCGGCGATTCCCACCACGACGACGATCGCCACGCTGACCAAGCGGAGCCGAAGTGTCGACAGCGCGAAGTAGTCCGGGGCCAGAATCCGGGCCACCGCCCATAGGGTCACCGGCAGCGTGACCATGATGAGAGCGATGAGACAGATGTCGATTACTCGATATGTCCTGGCCCATCGGCCACCGACCGGAACGATCAGCCGCCAGGCAAGCCAGATCACCGGCAGCGCGAGAATCGCGAGCATCCACGGATGGACCGAAAGGTGTCGGCGCAACGCGAGCGCTCCCAGCAGTAGCACCGCTGACAGCACGAAGATCTCGAGCAGGCGGTAGTAGAACACCGTGTGGTACGCGCCCAAAGCGAACGCCACATCCCAGGCGAGCAGGGACACCGCGATCGTTATCGCGAAGAAGCCCCGTAGCTCACCGGGCTGGTGCTCGCCATCGAAGCCGGTCAGGAGATCGTCGTCGACCCGAGGGTGGAACTTGACGACCTGCGGCGGGCGGATCTCCTTGCGGCCGGGCATCACATCGAGCGGGCGAGGTCGCGTACCCGCGTCCACCACGGCATGGTCCGGTCGGCGAGTGCCGCCACGTGACTGTTCATGATTCCACTGTCCAGCGAATCGTCGCGGCCGGTGGATGAACGCTGAAACCCGCTCGCCCTAAACGTACGCCGGAAGCCAGGCGGTGATCCGTTCGACGACCGCTCCCGGCGACTTGGCCCACCGGAAATGGTCGAGCGGAGCGCCCGCCTCGGCCGCGCTCACGTGGACCCGGGTCACCTTTGCGCCGGTGAGCTTGCCGGCGAGCAGCTCGATCGTGGGCGGGGGAGTGTACTGATCGGTGTCGACGCTGATCGCCAGCACCGGTACGCCGATGTCACCGAGCCGGTCGGCGACGCCCAACCGGGTCGCGAACTCGCCTCGCCGTGCGGTGTGCGCCCAGTCCTGGATGACGCCGCGTGACTGCCGGCCGCCGAATCCCCAGCCGGGCCAATGACCGAGCAGCGCGCTGATTCCGCGGATGCCCTCGGCGAACCCCAGTACGCCGAGCGAGCGCGACCCGAACAAGCGCCAGTGCGGCAGACCGGAGGCGATCAGGATCAATCCGTCGACCGGGTGCTCCGGCGCGCACCGGGCGAGGTGGATGACGCAGGCATGGCCGCCCAGTGAGTGCCCGAGCAGGAACGTACGCCGTCCCGCCCGCAGCTCGGCCGTCGCGGCCAGGACGGCTCCCACATCGTCGGCGAGGTCGGTCATCGCGTACCGGGCGGCACGGGTGGCCTTCGGGAGGCTGTCGCCGGTGCCCCGCAGGTCGGCGACGGCCACGCCACTGCCGTCGGCGCTCAGGCGCTCGACCAGCTGACCGTAGTAGCGCGCGGGAACCCCCATCGCCGGGAAGACGGCGAAGAACGGAGCTTGCGGGTCGGCCGCGGGCGTGACGTCCACCGAGAGGCGGTCGGCACCACGGTCGAGGAACAACTGCATGCCGACCAGCCTAGCCGTCATATGTTACCGGCGGGTAGCCCTGGCGGTGTCAGGCGGGGAAGCCGATCGAGAAGGTCTCCTCGAGGTCGTGCCGTGAGTACGCCCGGAACGCGATGTGCGTGTCGGTGTTGACCACACCGGGAGTCTTCGAGATGCCGCCGGCGATGACCTCGGCGATCTGCTCGAACTCCTTCACGCGGACGACGGCGATCAGATCGACGCTGCCCGCCACCGAGTAGACCTCGCTCACCCCGGGCAGATCGGCCAGCGACGTGGCGACCTCGGGAATCGAGTCGGTGGCACAATCGACGAGAACAATCGCGGTGATCACGAGCGTGACTCTACTCGCACGGTCAGGTTCCGCGCGCGTACGGCCCGGCTCAGGTGCTCGCCTTCGGCGACGTCCGACCCCGGCCAGACCACGCTGTCGCGGACGTCGCCGCGGACGTTCGCCCCCGCGCCGATCACACTCCGCCGGACGTCACCGGTGACGACCGCGTCTGGTGCGATCAGGCTCTCCTCGACCTCGAGCAGATTCGCGTGCAGGTAGCTCCGGGGAGTGCCGCAGTCCAGGTAGAGCCCGTGCAACCGGATCACGTCCAGCGTTCCCGTCGCCTCGGCGGGGCGCCACGCCAGGCGTACCAGATCTCCATGATCCGCGGGCAGGGACGCCGCCGTCGCGGCCGGAAGCAGCGACATGCCCGCGAAGTCATAGGCCCCGAACTCGCCCTCGCCGCCGACGTGGCGCTGGCCGAGCATCCGCAGGCGCTCGCCGTCCCAGTCGGTGACCAGCGCGGAGATCGTGACGTCGGCGGAGAAGTAGGCGTCGGCGTTCATCACCAGGACCGGCCGGCCGTCGACCCAGTTGCGCAGGTGGCCGACGCTCCCGGCGCTACCGAGCAGCTCCTTCTCGACGCTCACGTGCGCGCGGTCGCCGACGTGCTCGGCGACCTGATCGCCCAGCCAGCAGGCGTTGACCGCGACCCGATCGGGACCGCTGAGCCCGATCTCGTCGAGCAGAGCGAGCGCGCGGTCGATCATCGGCACGTTGCCGACCGGGCACAACGCCTTGGGAAGCAGCGTCGTGAGTGGACGAAGGCGGCTGCCTTCGCCCGCGGCCAGGACGATCGCCGCCAGCTCAGCCATGGCTGGACTGGGAGGCGGGAGCGTCTGGGCCAAGGCCGTAGGTGCCCAGGAGACGTCCGGTCGCGACGGTGAGCTTCGGCAGGTCGTCGAGCGCATGCCAGGCCGCCTCCCAGACCTCGGCTCCGTCGACCGAGAGTTCGACCTGGTCGGCGTCGACCCGGGCGGTGAACACCGTGTCGACCCAGCGCCCGTTGGTGTGCACGAGCGCGTTCGGCTTGGCCGGGCTCAGCTGATCCGGCTCGAACTCGATGCCGGTTTCCTCGGCGGCTTCCCGGAGGGCTCCTTGCAGGGGAGTCTCACCTCGGTTGAGCAGCCCGGCCGGCAAGGTCCAGCCGCGCCCGGGCGGCTGCCGCAGCAACAAGACGCGCCGGGCCGGGCCGTCCGGATCGGTGCCGACGTCGAAGATGAGGACGACCGCGCCGATCGTGTACTTCGGGGTCGCGAGGCGTACGAGTCGCAGCCGGGTCTTGTGTGGCAGCCGGTAGAAGATCCCGTAGCCGATCGCGGTCAGCCGGGTACGCAAGGCGGAACGGCGTGGGCTCACCTGGAGACTGTAGCGAATGCCATGCCCGCGACTCAGCCGGTGGGACCGTGATCCACGAGCTGGATGAGCTTGTCGACGGCACTGTCGGCGCTCATCCGGTGCTCGGCGATGGTCACCAGCATCGTGTCGAGGTCGGGGTAGTCGAGTTGTTCGGCCAGCTTGACGAGCCACTCGTCGTCGGCGAGCCCGCGCGATCGGCGGCGCAGCGCGAGCCCGAGCGCGGCCCGGCCGATGGCGATCCGATCGGTGATCGTGCCCGACGGCACGTCGTCGGCCGAGTAGGACCGGAAGCGCCGGCGTAGATGGACACGGGCCTTCGGGGACTTGGCGAAGCTGAGCCAGTCCTCGAACGGGCCGCACGGCTGCCCGGGCGCGGCTTCGATGATCTCGACGACGTCGCCGTCCACCAATGCGGTCGACAGGGCCGCCATCTCGCCGTTCACCGCGACGGACAGGATGCGGTCGCCGACCGCCGGCCCGAACTCGTACGCGACGTCGACCGGCGTCGAGTCGCTGGGCAGCACGACCGTCCGTCCCCGGGCGATGACCTGGATCTGCGTCTCCGCGAGGTCGCTGCGCAGCGATCGGACGAAGTGCGCCGCGTTCGAGGTGTCCTGCTCCAGATCCAGTACGCGGCGCAGCCACTCGAGATCGGCGGTCTCGGCCGCCTCCGCGGCGGCGGCCCGAGCGTCCTGGGCGTCGCCGGTGAGCTTGCCGAGCGCCCCGGCGAGCGGCCGGCGCAGCGCGTCGGGCAGCCGCTTGCCGAGCGCGACGACGGGCGCGCTGGTCAGTGCCTGCCCGATCGAGGCGCTGACCTTGTCGGAGAGCACCCGGTTCGGGGGGAACCGGAAGCGCGCGATGATGCCGTATTCCACGTCGCGGTGCATCTGCTGGGTGCGGATGAGCACCTCCACCGGACGGCTGTCCGGGCCGAGCACGGTCGTATGCAGAGAGCGGTAGAGGTTGTTCTTCGGCGACGCTATGTAGTCCTTGAACCGGCCCGGGACCGGGCGGAAAGTCCGGTGGATCGCCCCCAACGCGGTGTAGCACTCGGTGTCGGGGCCGTCGACGAGGACGACGATGCGGGGCATGTCCAGCGGCTTGACGTTGTGCCCGACCGCGCGGGTGTCGCGCCAGATCGTGTAATGGTGCCGATGACGGGGCTGGACGTCGGCCCGCACCTCGTCGGCCCGCAACGCGTGCTCGGTCGTCAGGATCATGTGGTCCAGGAAGTCCTTCCAGAGCGGACGCTCCTGGACGACCTTGTCGATCTCGGCGAAGGTGTCCGGCTCCAGGTATTCGAGGACGACGTCCTCCAGCTCCCGCTTGAGGACCTGGATGCCGAGCCGGTCGCAGAGCGGGACGAGCACCTCACGCGTCGCGCCCGCGATGCGGGCGCGAGAAGCGGGGGAGCGGGCGTCGAGCGTCCGCATGTTGTGGAGGCGGTCGGCCAGTTTGATGACCAGGACCCGCACGTCGCGGCGGGCGGCCACCATCATCTTCCGGATCGTCTCGGCCTCGGCGATCGCTCCGAAGTGGCCCTTGTCGAACTTGGTCACGCCGTCGACGAGGTGGGCCACCTCGTCACCGAAGTCCTCGCGGAGCAGTTCCAAGGTGTAGGGCGTGTCCTCGACCGTGTCGTGCAGGAGGGCGGCGACGAGCGTCGTCGTGTCCATCCCGAGGTCGGCCAGGATCTGGGCCACCGCCACCGGATGCGTGACGTAGGGCTCGCCGCTCTTGCGGAACTGGCCCTCGTGCGCCCGCTTGGCGGTCACGTACGCCTTCCGCACGACCGTGGTGTCCGCGCCGGGATGCACCTGCCGGTGCGCGCGCACGAGCGCGGCCATCGGGCTGATGCTCGGCACGGGCCGGCCCAACCGGTCCGGGGCCGCGAACCAGGAACGCACCCGGCCGGACAGCGGCGTGGTGCCCAGGGTGGCATTGACATCCATAATGGACACCTCCCTTTTGGCGGACGGTGTTCCTCGTTCCTTAAGACTAGTAACGAACGTGTCGGACTTTCGGTCAATACCTCATGGGCTTTCGTTCACGATCCGTGTCATGGAAGCGGCGTCGAGCCTCGCTAACAGGGGTTTCAGTCGCGCTGCGCCACCAATTGGTGACGCCCAGTCGGCGGAGACCTCGACGAGCCGAGTCTCCGGTCGCTCCAGCCAATCGAGGATCCGTTCGGTCTCCTCGGCCGTCGCGCACGGGATCGGGCCCTCGGCCGCGGGGCGTACGGTCTCGGCGGTCAACCGGGCGGTCTCCAAGCTGATCCGCGGATGGGTCCCGACCGGAGCAGTGATCGCCCCGGCGAGCCGTCCGTGCCGGACGATCGCGATCTCCCAGCCGCCCTTGGCGTCTCGCCGGGCTCCGACCAGCTCGCCGATCCGGGTCACCGCCGAAAGCCGCTGCATGCGGATGACCGCTCGCAGGAACGCGGCCAGCCGTCCCCGCAACGCCGCCGCCTCCTCGAACCGCTGAGCGTCGGCCAGCACCTTCAACCGCGTCATCAGCCGGTCGACCACCGGACTCGGATCGCCGGCCACCGAAGTGGCGAACGGATCGGCCGCGACCTTGCCGTAGTCGTCCGGGTCGATGCGCAGTTCACAGGGCGCCGGGCAGCGGCCGAGTTCGGCCAGCGCACAGGTGGCCGACGGCTTGCGGGCCGACAGCTTCGTGGTGCACTGCCGCAGCGGCAGCGCCTCGTGGCAGGCGTCCACCGCGGCCTGCGCCGCCTGCCGTCCGGCGAACGGGCCCAGGCTCGCCCCGCCGCCGCCCGGTTCGCGTACGACGGACAACCGGGGGAACGGCTCGTCGGTCAACCGCACCCACCACGCCCGGTCCGGGAACTTCGACCGCCGGTTGTAGGGCGGCGCGTGCGCGGCGATGAGGCGCAGTTCGCGTACCTGGGCTTCGAGCGCGTGCGCGCAGACGACCGCGTCCACTCGCTGCGCGATGTGGATCATCTCCGACATCCGGGCGCGCTTCTCGGCGGCGGTGAAATACGTGCGTACGCGGGTGGCGATGTCGCCGGAGGTGCCGACGTAGAGCGGCCGGTCGTCGGCGGCCCGGAATATGTAGACGCCGGGGGCATGGGGCAGTCCGTCGGCCAGTCCGCGTTTGGCCCGTTGCGTCGGGGTGACCGCCTTCGTGAACTCGATGGCGTCGCCGAGGGTGCGTACTTCGAAGCTGCCCAGCCGGCCGATCAAGGCGTGCAGGACGTCCACCGTGGCCAGTGCGTCGTCGAACGCCCGGTGGTTGGGCTGATGCTCGGTCCGCAGGTACGCCGCCAGCGTCCCCAGCTTGCGGTTGGGCACCTCGTCGCGGATCAGGACCCGGCGGGCGAGCGCGGCGGTGTCGAGCACCCGCGGATTCGGCCAGGTGTATCCGTGCCGCGTGCAGGCCGCCTTGAGGAAGCCGACGTCATAGGGGGCGTTGTGCGCGACGACCACCGACTCCCGCAGGAACTCCAGCAACCCGGGCAGCACCGCCTCGATCTTCGGCGCCGGGGTGACCATCGCCGTCGTGATGCCGGTCAGCACGGTGATGAACGGTGGAATGGGATGACCCGGATTGACCAATGTGGCGAACCGCCCGAGCTCCTCGCCACCGCGGACCTTCACCGCGCCGACCTCGGTGATCCCGTCGCCGTCGTGCGGGCTCCCGCCGGTCGTCTCCAGGTCGAGGACGACGAAGGTGGTGTGTACGAGGTCCTGCGCGAACGGATCATCGAGGATAAGGTCGACGGTGAGCTGCTCGGGGATCGCGCGGTTCGACCGACCCGACAGGTCGGCACGGGGGAGTCCGGACGGCACGCAGCGCACCATAAGGGGCGGGTGTGACAGAAGATGCCTCGTCGTGCGGCCCGCCGAGGTGGGAGACTGGAGAGATGTCGGATCCGGAGCTGACCAGCCACCCTGCGGGCGGCCGCTCCGGCGTGCCCGACGAAATCGGCGATGACCTGGACTTTCAGCCGGAGCCGATTCTCCCGGAGCCGGTGCGTCAGCGGGTGATCACCCTCACGGCCGCGGTGCTCGCGGGCATACCGCAGGACGAGTTGTCCGTGCCGCTCCGCAAGGTCGCCAAGTTCGCCCCCAACCGTCGCGCCCGGATGGGCGGCCCGGTCATCGCGGCTCACCTCACCGCCGACCCGATCTTCCGCCAGCGGGTCAGCCAGCGCGTGGTCACCGAGGCCGGCGACCTGGGCGCCGCCGTGGTCGAGGGAGTCTCGCCGGCCGCGGCCGACCCGGTCGAGGTCGCCGCGTTGGCTTATCTCGCGCGTCCGGCCGGCTGGCGCGACCTGCTCGAGGCCGCTGAGCATGCGGTACGCCTAGAGGCCGAGAGCGCAGCCGTCGGGGAGCTGCTGCAGGCCGCCGAGTCGCGGGCCCAGCGGGCCGAACACGATCGAGCGGTCGCCCGCGTCGAGGTGGAGAAGCTGCGCGACGAGCTCGCCAAGGCCCACCAGGAGCTCAGCGCCGTACGCGAGGAGTTCCGCGGCAACGCGAAGGCGCTCCGGGAAGCGCAGGCAGCGTTGAAGAAGGCGACCGATTCGCTCGCGGCCGAACGGGGGCGGCTGGCCAAGAACACCGCCGACCACGACGCCGAACTGCGTCGGTTGCGCGCCAAACTGGCCGAGGCCGAGGCGTCGACGTCCACTGCCCGGCAGGACGCCCGGCAGCAGCGCGCCGTCGACGAAGCCCGTCTGTGGCTGCTGTTGGAGACGATCGGGCAGGCCGCCGTCGGGCTGCGCCGCGAACTGGCCCTCGATCCGGCGACCATCCTGCCGGCCGACGCGACGGCGGAGCAGTACGCCGACCGCCCGGCCGACGCGGGCCCGTCCGCCCGCGCCCAGAGCCAGGACGACCCCGGCCGCCTCGATCAGCTGCTCGCCTTGCCGAAGGTGCACCTGATCGTCGACGGGTACAACGTGACCAAACGCGGTTACCCCGACATGTCGCTGGAGCAGCAGCGTACGCGGCTGATCACGGCGTTGGGCGCGCTCGCGGCGCAGACGCGCGCCGAAGTGACCGTGGTGTTCGACGGTGCGGAGAAGGTGCACGGGCTTCCGCCGAATCCGCGTGGGCTGCGTGTGCTGTTCTCGCGTAAGGGAGAGACCGCCGACGAGCTCGTCCGGCGACTGGTCCGGGCCGAGCCGGCCGGCCGCCCCCTCGTGGTCGTGTCGTCCGACCGCGAGGTCGCCGACGGCGTACGCCGCCACGGTGCGTACCCCATGGCGGCGGATTCGCTGCTACGCCGGGTCGCGCGCGGCTGACTACCGGCCGCCGCGTGGCTGGTTGCCCCGCTTGAGGCGCATCGTGTTGGCCTGCCCGACCGACATCTTCGTACGCATGGACTTCTCCCGGGCGGCCATCGCCGCCTGACGGGACTCCTCCCGCGCCTGCTCCCCGGCGTATCCGTGGTCGTCGGCGGGGTCACGGAGGTCGAGATCGAAGGACATTTCGTCCGTCTTATGGTGGTTCTTCGAATTCCCGGCCTTCTTGGTATTGCTCACGGCTTGCCTCCTTCGTTCCCCCTACGCTAGGACGAACTCCGGAGCGGCGCAGCGCTTCCGCCCAGCCCGGACCGCTACCGCGTCGGACCTCAGCGCGCGGGCTGCGCATCGGGGGCTTGCGGTGCCAGCTGCGCGTCGGGGCTGGCGCGTTATCCGGGGTAACGCGGCTTTGATCGCGCGTTTAACCGCGTTGTCCCGGGATATCGCGAGCGCGCCCGCGCGAGCCCGTACCCGCGCGAGCCCGCACACAAGCATGCGCCTGACCTGGAAGGGGTCAGCGCCCCAGAACCGACCCGCCGTTGACCCCGATGATCTGCCCGGTGACATATCCGCCGGACGCACCGGCGAGCCAGCCGACAGCGGCAGCGATGTCGTCCGGTACGCCGGCCCGCCCGACCAGCGTCTGCGCCACCCGATGAGCGTGTCCTTCGGGGGTCATCCGGGTGCCGAAGAACTCGGTCTCGGCGATGTACCCGGGGGAGATGACGTTGGCGGTGATCCCGTCCGGGCCGAGCCGCGCGGCGAGGTCGAAAACCCAGCCGTGCAGGGCCGCCTTCGCTGCCGAGTAGGGTCCGGCGCCTCCCCGTTGGGCTGCGATCGAGCTGAGCAGGATGACCCGGCCACCCGGCCGGCGCAGTGACGCCTCCAGGGCTGAGGTCAGCAGCACCGCCGTCAGCACGTTCACGTCGTACGCACGCCGCCACATCTCGGCCTCGTCGGCGAGCGAATCCCCGTTCGGCGTGACGAATCCGCCCGCGTTGTTGACCAGGACGTCCACCGGTCGATCGGCTACTGCCTCGGCCACCCGCGTGACCTGGGCGGCATCGGCGAGGTCGGCGACCACAGTGGTCACTCCGTCGATCTCGGCCGCCACCTTGGCCAGCGGTTCGGCCCTCCGCCCGGCGATGATCACCTCGTATCCGTCCTGGGCGAGCGTCCGGGTGATCGCCGCTCCGATGCCCGTTCCGCCGCCACTCACCACAGCCAGCTTCGCACTCATGATCGCGACCCTATCGCGCACCGCCGACCGCCCGTTGATCATGAAGTAGTGGGCTCCGACACGCCGTCCAACCGGACCCTGGGTTCATGATCAACGGGGCGTGAAAGGCTGGCGCGCATGACCGTGAGGGGTTGGGCGTGGGTCACGCTCGCCGTGCTGGTGGCGGGGCTCGTCGTGACCGCCGCGCTGCTGATCCCGTGGCACCGGCCGCCGGCGCCCCGTTCGGACCAGCTCGCGGCCCTCGCCGAGCTGCCGGCCGACAAAGTGGCCCGGGCCAGGAGTTACCGCGCCGAACTGCGGCTCATCGCGTACCCGAGCATGATCTTGGGGATTGTCGCGGCCTTGACGCTGGGTCTGACGCCGCTGGGCGCGAAGCTCGTCAACGTCGTGCCGGGACCGTGGTGGGTCAAGGCGGTCGGCGGCGGCCTGCTCGTGCTGTTCGCCGCGGACCTGGTCACGCTGCCGCTCGCGGCCGTGGGCCATCGGATCTCCGTGCGCTACGGGCTTTCGACGCAGGGCTGGGGCGCGTGGTCCATCGATGTCCTCAAGGGGTACGCGATAACGGCGATCCTGGGAGCGATAGTCCTGTTCCTGTTCTACGGCTTGACCAGGCTTGCCCCGAATTGGTGGTGGGCGTGGGCGGCCGCCGGCGCTGCCTGCCTGGTCGTGCTGCTGTCGTTCATCTTCCCCGTGCTGGTCGAGCCGGTGTTCAACAAGTTCACGCCGATGGCCGATGGCGCCCTGCGTACGCGGATCGTCGAGCTCGCCGCTTCTGACGGGGTTCCCGTCAAGGACGTGCTCGTGGCTGACGCGTCCCGGCGGACTCGGGCGGTCAACGCGTACGTCTCCGGATTGGGGCCGACCCGGCGAGTGGTCGTCTACGACACCCTGCTGCGGGAAGCGCCCGACGACGAGATCGTCAGCGTCGTGGCGCACGAACTCGGCCACGCCAAACGCAACGACGTGCTCACCGGTACGCTGATCGGCGCGCTCGGGTCGGCAGCGCTCGTGGTCGCGTTGTTCCTCATCGGAGGCTGGACGGGACTGCTGCACCGGGCGGGAGTGGAGTCGCTGGCCGATCCCCATTCGATCGGTCTCCTGCTGGCGCTGAGCACCGTGGCGGGCCTGTTCGGCGGGCCGATCCAGGCGTACGTCTCCCGTTCGGTCGAGGCGAGAGCCGACGAGCACGCCCTGGTGCTGACCGGCGATCCGGGCACGTTCGAGCAGATGCAGAAGCGGCTCGCCCTGGTGAACCTCGGCGACCCCGATCCGCCCGCCTGGGAGCAGACGCTGTTCGGCAGCCATCCCTCTACTGTGGAGCGGATCGCGGCCGCACGGGCCTACGCCCGCTCCCACTAGCGCCGAACGGCGAGCGCCGAACGGCGAGCGCCGAGCGCCGAGCGCGAAACCCCGCCGGTACGCTGGCGTAGGTGAAGACACTGCTGGTCACCAACGACTTCCCGCCACGACCGGGCGGCATCCAGCAGTTCGTCCACAACCTGGCGCTGCGCCTGCCGCCGGACGAGGTCGTCGTGTACGCCTCATCCTGGCGAGGCCAGGAGAAGTTCGACGCCGAGCAACCGTTCGAGGTGGTACGCGAGGACACCGGAATGCTGCTGCCGACCCGGTCGGTTGCCAAGCGCGCTCAGGAACTCGCCCGCGCAAACGGCTGTGACCGGGTGCTGTTCGGCGCGACCGCCCCGTTGGGCCTGCTGGCGCAGGGTCTCCGGGAGAGCGCCGGGGTGGAGCGGATCGTCGGGCTGACCCACGGCCACGAGGCGGGCTGGGCGGCGCTGCCGGGCGCACGTACTGCGTTGAAGCGGATCGCCCGGGGCTCCGACGTCATCACCTACCTCGGCGAGTACTTCCGGCAGCGGCTGGAACCCGCGATCGGTTCGCTCACCTCGTTGCGCCGGCTCGCGCCGGGGGTCGACGTCGACGCGTACCGCCCGGACGTGGACGGCACCGAGGTTCGCAAGCGGTATGACCTGCGGGATCGTCCGGTGATCGTGTGCGTCTCCCGGCTGGTTCCGCGCAAGGGCCAGGACAGTCTCATCCGGGCGTTGCCGCACGTCCTGAAGAAGGTGCCCGACGCCGCGCTGCTGATCGTCAGCGGTGGGCCGCATCGGGCCGCGCTGGAACGGCTGGCCCGTGAGCACGGAGTCGAGCGCGAGGTGACCTTCACCGGCGGCGTCGAATGGGCGGAGTTGCCGGCCCACTTCGCGGCCGGGGACGTGTTCGCGATGCCATGCCGTACGCGGTGGGGCGGTCTCGACGTCGAAGGGCTCGGCATCGTCTACCTGGAGGCCTCCGCGACCGGGTTGCCCGTGATCGCCGGTGACTCCGGGGGAGCACCCGACGCGGTGCTCGAAGGCGAGACGGGGTACGTCGTCGGCAACCTCACCACCCTGGTCGACCGCCTGGTCGAGCTGCTGAGCGACCGCACGCTGGCCCGCCGGATGGGCGAGGCCGGGCGGTCCTGGGTGGAACGTGAATGGAACTGGGAGCTCCAGGCGCAGAGGCTGCGCGAAACACTGCGCGCCTGACAGAATTCCGGGATGCTCCTCGAGGACGTCTGGCTGCGGTATCACCGCGGCGGCCCGTGGGTGCTCCAAGGTGTCCAGCTGGAGACCCGTCCCGGCGAGATCGTGATCGTCCAAGGCCGCAACGGCGCGGGCAAGTCCACCCTGCTCCAGATCGCCGCCGGACTGCTGCGGCCGGGCAAGGGCCGGGTCCGCGGGCGGCCGCCGATCGTGGGCTGGGTGCCCGAGCGTTTCCCCGCCGACCAGCCGTTCTCCGCGTACGACTATCTGATCGCGATGGGCGAGATCCGCGGCCTGCGCGCGTCGGCGGCGGCCCAGGCGGCCACCGGCTGGATCGAGCGCCTCGGCCTCGAGCAGTTCCGCGACGTGCGCCTCGGCGAGCTGTCCAAGGGCACCGCGCAGAAGGTCGGGCTCGCGCAGGCCCTGCTCGTGCCGCCCCGCCTGCTGATTCTCGACGAGCCGTGGGAGGGTCTCGACGCCGCGGCCCGCGCGCTGGTCCCGGCCATCGTCAGCGAGGCTGCGGCGAACGGCGCGACGGTGCTGGTCAGCGACCATCGCGGCGAGACCGCGCGGCTCCCGGGCGCGACCCGGTGGACGGTCGCCGACGGCACGGTCACGGCCGTCGCGGCCGATCCCGAGGAACAATGCGTCGTCGAGGTGGTCATGCCCGCCGGTGAGGTCACGGCATTCATCGCAAAGCTTCAATCTCAAGGGGTACGCGCGCAGGTGCGGTCATGATTCCGTTGGCGAGGATGCGGCTGATCGCGTACGTGAAGTCCGGACGCGTACTGGCGCCGGGGATCGTGGTGCTCCTGGCGTTGCTGCTGTTCCACGGCGGCGGCAAGGCCGAGGCGGCGGAGGCGTACGCCGTCTGCGCGCTCATCCTCTTCCCGGCGTACGCCTGGCAGACCCGGGTGATCCTCGACGGCGACCCGGATGTGCAGCGGCGGCTGGCGCTGGTCGCCGTCGGTTCGGCTCGCCGGGAACAGGTGGCCGGCCTGCTCGCGGCGCTCGCCGCCGGACTCGTCGTGACCGGGGTTTCCCTGGTCCTGCCGTGGCTGACAGGCGCGGTGAAGGCACAGTTCGACCCGTTGGCTCAGCAGCTTGCCATCGGCGTATGGGCACATCTGCTCGCCTTGGCGGCCGGAGTGGCGCTCGGCGCGCTGAGCAGCCGGGCGGTGACCGAGTCGGCCGGCAAGGGCGTCGGCGTGCTCGCCGTCGGCAGTGTGCTCGCCATCGTCCTGGGACTGCCGCAGACTCCGCTCGTCTGGCTGATTCCGCCCATGACGACGATCGCGAAGACGGTGAGCCGGGACTCCCTGACGCTCACCAGCACGCTCGGCTACACCGTGCAGGCAGCCGTCTGGGTCGCGCTGGCGTTGACGGTCTACGCCCGGCTCCGGCGGAACCGGGCGTAGACCGATCAGCTCAGCTGCTCAGCGTGCTTTGAGCAGGCGGTGGATCTCGGCGGTGATCGCCGTGCGCAGCTCGTCCAGCTCCTCCGCGTCGGGGGAGCTGAGCGGATCGTGCTGCTCGGCGAACCGGTCCTCGTACGCGTACCGCCAGACCGGGCCCTTGCGGAACTCGGCCGGCTCCCAGGCGTACCGCGCGTGCACGTGCGCGTGCAGGTGGTGCAGGGAGTTGCCGAGGATCTCGTAGTTCAGCCGCCGGAACGCCGGGTCCCGGCCACCGCACACGGCGAAGACGGCGTCACCGAGCAGCGCCATGTCCGCCAGGAACTCCGTCCGCTGGTCGCCGGACAGGTCCGTGAGGTGGTCGGCGTCGTCCACGTCGGAGAGCAGTACGCAGTACCCCGGTAGTTGCTGGGTGTCGCCGAACACGACGTAGCCGCTGGGGACCTTCGCCATGACCATCGGGTTCTCGCCACGGCGAGCCGAGCCGACGCGGTCAGAACGCCAGTCGACAGCCAGCTCGTCGGCGGGCGTGGAGGAGTGCCGTCCCATGTATGAGGCTGCCTCTTCCTAGAACTTGGGCGCGTCGGGGGCCTCGAGCAGACCCAGGCGCAGAGCGGTCATCAGGGCCTGTGCGCGGTTGGCCGCGCCCAGCTTCTCGTAGAGCTTCGAGATGTGGGTCTTCGCCGTCGACTCGCTCACGAAGAGCTGCTTGGCGATCCCGTTGACGCTCATGCCGTCGGCGAGCAGCCGCAGCACCTGGCCCTCGCGGGGGCTCAGCTGCGGGCCGGCCGGGGCCAGCCGGCGCTTCATCGCCTCGGCCAGGTCGGCCGCGGTGAACGCGCTCGGCGCCGAGGCGGCGTGCCGGGCGGCGGCCACGACCTCGTCGGCCGGCGCAGTCTTCGGGACGAACGCGGAGGCGCCCGCCTCCAGCGCGCCGAACAGCTGGTCGTCGCCGGCATACATGGTGAGGACGACGATGCCCATGGTGGAGCTGGCCTTGCGCAGGGCGCGGGTCGCTTCCAGGCCGCTGCCGTCGGGCAGCCGCAGGTCCATGATCACCACGTCGGGCTGGAGGGCACCGGCCTGACGGACGGCCTCAGCCGCCGTCCCCGCCTCGCCGACGACCTCGAACTGGCGGTCGCGCTCGAAGGCATGCCGCAAACCTTTACGGATGAGGTCGTGATCGTCGACGAGTAGTACCTTGGTACGGCCCGCCGGTACGGTGCTGGTGGACATGCTCGGTGCTCTCCCCTTCAGGGCCGCCGGTCGTGACGGCTGGCTCACACGCTATCGCGCCGACCGGCCGGACCCAACACCACCGCGACCGTTGTGCCATGGGGGTGACGGGGCCGGATCTCCAGCCTGCCACGGATACGTTCCGCTCTCTCTGCCATGATCGCAAGACCGTACCGTCCGTCAACCCGCTGGTCAGCGATTCCCTGTCCGTCGTCCGACACTTCAATATGGGCGTTCGGGGGGTCCACGGAGCAGGTGACCCACAGATTACTGGCCCCGGCGTGCTTCCGGGCGTTGGTGATGGCCTCCTGCGCGATGCGCAGCAACTCCGCCTCGATGGCCGAGGGGAGCCGGCCGGGCGAGTCGTCCAGAGACAGGTGTACGCGCAGCCCCGCCGACGCGCCGACGATCCGCGCGAACTCGGCGATCGCGGCCGTCAGGTTGCCGTGCCGGTCGACCTGGCTGCGTAGCTCGAACAGGCTCAGCCGCAGCTCGGTGACGACCCGGGTGATCTCCTCACGGAGTGAGCGGAGCTCGTCGGCGGTCTCGGTGGCCTCCTCCGGGAGGCCGGCCAGCGCGTTGTCGACGCCGTAACCGATGATCACCAGTTCCTGGGCCACCCCGTCGTGGATCTCGCGGGCCAGCCGCTGCCGCTCCTCGTTGGTGGCCAGGGAGCGTACCTCGTCGAACAGGAGCGCCGCTTCGAGGCGGAGGGCCGCCTGCTCGGCCGCGTGCCGGATGCGGCTGATCGCCGGGGAGGCGAAGCCGCCGGCGTCGTCGCGTTCCAGGACGAGCACGCCCACTGTGCGTACGCCCGCGACCAGGGGGATCAGGAGTGCCGTGACGTCGGCGTCCCGGGGCGCGTCGCGTACCTGCGACCGGGTCGCCACGTGCGGGAGCTGGCTGGCCCACGCCTCGGCGATCCCGGTGTCGGTGTCGAGCATCGTCTCCCAGTCGTGCTGCTCGCTGCCGTCGTGCGCGAGCCCGGCCTGGGCCAGCACCATCAGGCGGCCGCCGCCGCTGGCGGTCAGCACGGCCGACCGGTCGGACTTCGTGACCGTACGCGCCTCGTCCAGCAGGTGCTCGGCGATGCCACCCGGGTCGAGGGTCGCCCCGGGCAGCTGCCGGGCGACCGTGCGGAGCTGGGTCAGCAGCCGGGTCGCCTCCACATAGGGCTGCGGCTCCCGCCGGGCGAGGACCGCCCGTTGGAGCGCGCCCGTGGTGACCGTGCCGAGCGCGACCAGCACCAGCCACTGGGCGCAGACGATGACGTAGCCGGACGAGGCCAGCAGCGGCCGCCCGTCCAGGTCGGTCACCAGACCGGCGACGACGAGCGTGCCCGCGGTCACCGCCAGCAGGGTGGCCGCCTCGACCGGGCGGTTGTTCAGAGTCGCCGCCGTCAACGGGACAGCCAGGTAGGGCAGAAGCGCCCCGGCGCCGAAGCCGCCGGTGACCGTCCCCGCCTCCACGGCCGCCATGGCGACGGCGGTCGCACCGACGGCGACGATGACGACTTCGGCGAACCGGCCGAAGGTTCCCACGATCGGCCAGCGCGAACTGGCGGGCACCGCAGCGGCCGCTCCGACCAGCAGGCCGACCCAGACGAGCTGTTTGGGATCCCGGGTGGCCAGCAGGATCAGCACCGCGACCAGGACCAGCAGCGCCACTCGCATCGTCATCGCGAGAAACGCCGCCCGCCCACCGGCCGTCCGGCCGCCGGGCTGTTGCGTCGCGCCGAGAGCCGTGGACTCGGAGCGACTCCGCTCAGCGGAGGTAAATGGCGTCGATCTCGTCGGCGTACTCCTTCATCACGACCGCGCGCTTGACCTTCATGGACGGGGTCAGCTCGCCGGTGGCCTCGGTGAAGTCACGGGGCAGGATGCGGAAGACGCGGATCGCCTCGGCCTTGGAGACCGCCTTGTTCGCCTCGTCCACAGCAGACTGTATCGCGGCCCGGACCGCCGGGTCGTCCCGCAGCTCGGCGAGGCCCGTCCCCGCCCGGCCCTGGGTGGCGAGCCAGTCGGGCAACGCCTCCTCGTCCAGCGTCACCAGCGCCGCGATGAAGGGACGCTGATCGCCGACGACCATGCATTGGCTGATCAGCGGATGCGCGCGTACGCGGTCCTCCAGCACGGCCGGGGCGACGTTCTTGCCGCCGGCCGTCACCAGGATCTCCTTCTTCCGCCCGGTGATCCGCAGGAAGCCGTCGTCGTCGAGCTCGCCGAGGTCGCCGGTGTGGAACCACCCGTCGGAGATCGCCTCGGTGGTGGCGACCGGGTTGTTGAAGTACTCGCGGAAGATGATGTCGCCCTTGGCCAGGATCTCGCCGTCGTCGGCGATCCGGACCGCCACCCCGGGCAGCGGGCGGCCGACGGTGCCGACCTTCTGCGCGCCCTCCCGGTTGAAGGTGATCGCGGGCGAGGTCTCGGTGAGCCCGTAGCCCTCCAGCACCAGCAGGCCGATGCCCCGGTAGAAGTGGCCCAGCCGCTCGCCGAGCGGTGCACCGCCCGAGATCGCGGCGGTGCACCGGCCACCGAGGGCGGCCCGGAGCTTGCCGTAGACGAGGCGGTCGAAGAGGGCGTGCTTCAACCGCAGTCCCACCCCGGGACCACCGGTCTCCAACGCCTGCGAGTACGCGATCGCGGTGGCCTCGGCGGCGTCGAAGATCTTGCCCTTGCCGTCGCCGTGCGCCTTCTGCCGGGCGCTGTTGTAGACCTTCTCGAAGACCCGGGGAACGGCCAGCACGAACGTCGGGCGGACCCGGGCGAGGTCGGCGACGAGGTTCTTCACGTCGGGGGCGAACGCGGTCTGCACCCGGGCGGCGACCGCGCCGATCTGCAGCAACCGGGCGAAGGCGTGGGCCAGCGGCAGGAACAGCAGGGTCGTCGATCCTTCGTGGAACAGGATGTCCAGCTCGGGAACGGCGTTGCCGATGTCGGCGAGCATGTTCCGGTGGCTCAGCACACAGCCCTTCGGCCGGCCGGTGGTGCCACTCGTGTAGATGATCGTCGCGGTGTCGTCGGCGCGTACGCCCGCCCGCCGTTGCGCGACCGCATCCGGGTCGACGTCGGCTCCCCGCGCGATGACGGTGGTGAGGTCGCCTGCGTCGATCTGCCACACGGACTGCACTCCTGGCGGCTCGACCGAGAGCCTCCCCGGCTTGGCCAGCAGCGGCGCGGCTTCCCGCACCGTGGCGGTGTGCGCGGCGGACTCGGTCACGCAGGCCACCGCGCCGGAGTCGGCGAGGATCCAGCGGACCTGCTCGGCGCTGGAGGTCTCGTAGATCGGCACGGTCACCGCGCCCACGGACCAGATCGCGTAGTCGGTGAGCGTCCACTCGTAGCGGGTCCGGCTCATGAGGCCCACCCGGTCGCCCGGGCCGACCCCGGCCGCGATCAGGCCCCGGGCCAGCGCCACGACCTCGGTCCGGAACTCGGCGCAGGTCACCTGACGGTCGTCCAGAAGGAACTGCACGGCGTCCGGATGTCGGTCGGCGTTGACCCAGACGGGATCGGTGAGACTGTCACCGTCGCCGATGGTCACGACCGCCGGTACCGCCATCTCCCGCACGGCGTCCTCCTCGCTTCGGTGAGCCGGGGAACGTCACGACTCTGCTTTCTCGAAGCTACCTGCTCCGCATGGAAATCGGCCGGGCGGTAGCCTGCTCATCATGGCCGACTCTTCCATGCAGTCGATCGTGATCGACGCCACACCCGGCCGGATCGCCGAGGTGATCTGCGACTTCCCGGCGTACCCGGAGTGGATCCCGGCGATGAAGCGGGTGGAGGTCCTCACCGAGTACGAGGACGGCTACGCCGCCGAGGTGACCTTCGCCCTGGATGCCGGCGTCGTCTCCGACGAGTACACCGTGCTCTACGAGTACGCCGAGGACCTCAGCCGCATCGAGTGGCGGCTGGTCCACCCCTCCAAGATGCTGAAGGTGCAGAACGGCGCGTACGACCTCGTGGACAACGAGGACGGCACGACGACCGTGACCTACACGCTGGAGGTCGACCTCACGATGCCGGTGCTGGGCATGTTCAAGCGCAAGGCGGAGAAGGCGATCATGGACGCGGCGCTGGGCGGGCTGAAGAAGCGCGTCGAGAGCCGGGGGTGACCCGGTGTTCACCGAGCCCTCGACCGCCCGTCAGGAGGCCGAGCGGTTGGTCGCGGCGGCGCTGGCCGTCGCCTCCCTGGCCGCCGGCAACCATCCTGAGCTGGCCACCGGCAGCGCCGCCTGCTGCGTCTGCCCCTTCTGCAAGCTGATCGAGGCGGTCCGCGACCCCGATCCGCAGTTCGTCGAGCGGCTCGCGACCGGTGCGGGCGACCTCGCCGTGGGGTTGGCCAGCCTGCTGCGCAACCTGTCCGGGACGCGCGAGGCGGCCGACGCCGATCCGTGGCGGTCCGCGACGGCCGAAGAGCCTTCGCCGGCTTCTTCGTCCTCGGCTGCTTCAAGCGGTTCGGCTGCTTCGGGCGACTCCGCTGCGCAGGCGGGGTCGGCTGCTTCGGGCGGCTCGGCATCGCCGACGAGCCCGGCAAGCCGGACAACCGCGAAGAAAGTGGCGAAGAAGGCGATCGCGAAGAAGGCGGTCGCACCCCGGAAGACCTCCGGCAAGCCGGCCGCTGACCAGGAAGAAGTCCCGCCGAAGAAGGCAGCGCCCAAGAAGCCCGCCAAGAAGGCCATGCCCAGGCCGCGTCCCGACGACAACGGATAAGGTGAACGCGCGTACTCGCGGGAATGAGGGGTTTGGCGTGGGACTGACCATCGGCGTGGACATCGGCGGGACCAAGGTGCTCGGCGGCATCGTCGACGAGACCGGCAAGGTGCTCGCGACGACTCGCCGCCCCACGCCCGCCGACGACGTGGCGCGTACGCGGGACGTGATCGTCGAGGTGGTCCGGGAGCTCGCCGAGGACCGGCAGATCGACGCCGTCGGCATCGGCGCGGCCGGGTGGATCGACGCCGACCGGTCGACTGTGCTGTTCGCTCCGAACCTGGCCTGGCGCGACGAGCCGCTGCGCGACGCGGTGAGCGCGGGCACCGGGTTGCCCGTCATCGTCGAGAACGACGCGAACGTCGCCGCGTGGGCCGAGTTCCGCTACGGCGCAGCCGAAGACGCCGCCGACTCGATGGTGCTGTTCACCATCGGCACCGGCATCGGCGGCGGCATCATCTTGGGCGGCCGCCTGATCCGGGGCGCGCACGGCATCGCCGCCGAACTCGGGCACGTCCAGGCGGTCCCGGGTGGGCACCCCTGCGGCTGCGGCCGCCACGGCTGCATCGAGCAGTACGCCTCCGGCAGCGCCCTGGTCCGGTACGCCCAGACCGGCGTGAAGGACGACACCGCGGCCGGAGCCGCCCTGCTGGACCAGGCCGGCGGTGACGTCGGCGCGATCACCGGGCCGATGGTGACCGAGGCGGCACTGTCCGGCGACGCGCTCGCCATCGACGCCTTCCGGCAGGCCGGGACTTGGCTCGGTGTCGCGATGGCCGACATGGTCCAGCTCCTCGACCCGCAGGTGATCGTGGTGGGCGGCGGTGTCGTCGAGGCCGGCGACCTGCTCATGAAGCCGGCCTTGGTGTCCTATCAGGAGCAGCTCGCGCAGCGTGCGAAGTCGCCGATCGCCGAGGTACGCCCGGCGAAGATGGGCAACCTCGCGGGCATCGTCGGCGCGGCCGATTTGGCGCGCAGCTAGTAGGTCTTACGCTCCCGGGATGGGCGTCGGACTGCGCGTAGTCGCGTACAACATCCACTCGTCGCGAGACGATCGTGACGCGCTGGCCGCCGTGGTTCGCGGCCTGGAGCCGGATGTCCTGATCATGCAGGAGGGACCGCGGCGTTTCCGCTGGCGCACGAAGGCGGCGGCGCTCGCGAGCTCGTTCGGGCTGGTCGTGGTGGCGGGTGGCCTGCCCGCGCTGGGCAACGTCATCCTCACCAGCCTCCGAGTACGCCGCCTAGACGCATGGGAAGTGCGCTTCCCGCTGAAGCCGGGGCGCCACATGCGCGGCGCGGCGTTCGCCCGATGCTCGGTGGGCGGAGTGACGTTTACCCTGGCCGGCGCGCATCTGTCCACTGACGACGAAGAGCGGCCGTCGCAGGCGCTGCTGCTACGTCAGGCGCTCGCCTCGGTGGACGGTCCGGTGATCCTGGGCGCGGACCTCAACGACGTGCCCGGGTCGGTGAGCTGGGACCTGGTGCATCAGGGCCGCACCGACCTCGGGGTGGACGGCGGCGACACCTTCCCGTGCCGCGGTCCGAACCGGCGGATCGACACCATCGCAGTCAGCCCTTCGGTGGGCGTCTCGGCGTACCGGGTCGAGCGGGGGCCGCTGACGCTTCGGGCTTCCGACCACTTTCCGCTCGTCGCCGACCTGATCCTCTGACCCGTCGGCTGCCCGGCCGGTCCGCGGCTCGGCTGCCACCGCGCTCCCGGCTCGGCTGGCCTTGCACTTGGCGGTCCGCGCCGCCATGATCGTCGGCTTCCGACATTCGTGGGCGTATTACTGCGTCGATCGTCGGCAGCCGACGATCTTGTAGCGTCCGCGCCCCATGATCGTCGGCCGCCGACGACCAGCGAGAGCGACCGACCTGCGATGCGTACGGCTCGGGCGGGGATGGCGTAGGACCGGCCGGCGGAAGGGTGTTTGGCGGGGCTGGACATGCAGGAAGCCCGGCTTTTCTGACTTTCCAGAAATGTCGGGCTTCACCAATAAAACTACGCCTGACCTGCGGCGATGTCAAGACCTTGCTTCCATCGAGAGGCCCAGCCCGACAACCCCGGGCATCAAGTGCCCGACGTATGCGTTCCCAGGCCGATTTCGTTGATCATGTGCCGCCGATCTGCGTTTGAGAGTGCCTTTCGGCATACCGCCGGCACATGATCTTGAGCGGAGTAGTGCGCGGGTCGGAGTCGATCAGGCCCGGAGGGGAACGATCAGGGTCTCTGAGACGCGACACGCCGGTTGATCAAGGCCGAAAGTTCATGATCGCGCGGAAAGGGTCGCGCGGAAAGGTGGGGCGGAAAGGGAGAGGTCGGCGGATAGGGTGCCCCCGTGACGAGTGGTGTGGTGTTTCCGGTCAGCGACGACGCGGGCAACCGCAGCACCTCCGCGCTCGGGCGGGCGGTGGTGGCGGCCGCCTTGCGCGAGGTCGATCCGGTCGGGGCGCGGGCGGCCGAGCAGGAGACCGGGTGGCGGTCGCAGTACATCGGGCATTTCCGGCGGCAGATCGAGGCCGGGCTGACCTCCGGAGCGGCGGCCAGGCGGAGTGCGTACGACGGATTGCGGGAACTCCACGACCGGATGCGGGTGATCACCGCCGACGGCGACGAAATCCGCATCGACGAAGCCATGGAAAGGACCCACACCGAGCTGACAACCACCGTCCAGAGCGGCGAAGGCGAGCGCGAGAAGGAGCTGACGCTGCCCTATCGAGGGCACCGGCTCGCCGGAGATGAGCTGCGGCGGCAGCTCGACAAGTGGGTCGAAGCGGGTGTCGTCGAGCCATCGTGCGCTGACGCTGTGCGTATGGTGCTGGCGAATCCGGACTGGCTCGCGCTCGACGAACGGCGGATCGCCGTGCTCGGGGCGGGCGCCGAGATGGGCCCGGTCCATTCGCTGCTGCGCTGGGGCGCCGACGTGGTCGCGGTCGACCTGCCGCGTCCGGCGATCTGGGAGCGCCTCGCCGCCACCACACGCCGGTACGCCGGTCGCCTGCACGTCCCGATGGGCCCGGATGGCGATCCCGGTGCGGATCTGCTGCACGACCTGCCCGCCGTCGCCCGGTGGCTCGCCGGTAAGGAGGGCGATCTGGTGCTGGGCAATTACGTGTACGCCGATGGCGCGACCAACGTCCGCGTGTCGGTCGCAGTCGATGCGTTGACGACGTATCTCCTCGACGAGCGGGACGATCTGGCGCTGGCGTTTCTGGCGACGCCGACGGATGCGTTCGCCGTACCGGGCGAGGCGGTGGCGCAGGCCGAACGGAATTATCAGCGGTCTTCGCTGCTCAAGACGCTGCGCCAGCCGGTCCGGCTGCTCTCGGCGGGCAAGTTGCTGCGGCGGAACTACGCCCCGGGCGCCGATCCCGGGATCTGTGACAGCCTCGTGGCCCAGCAGGGGCCGAACTACGCCCTGGCCAAGCGGCTGCAACGGTGGCGGGCGGCGGTCGCCCGGTCGGCGGGGACCCCGGTCAGCTTCACCGTCGCCCCGCCGACGCGTACGCGATCAGTCGTGAAGAACCGAGCCCTGGCAGCGGCGTACGCCGGAGCGCACGTCTTCGGCGTCGAGGTGTTCGAACCGGCGACGGCGAACACCCTGATGGCGGCCCTCCTCGTGCATGATCTGCACAATCCGCTGCCGCCGCAGGAGCACGTCTGGCAGGAGGAGGCGCATTCGGCCGCCCACGGCGGATTGTGGCGGACGGCGTACGCCCCACGCAGCGCACTCGGCCTCGCAGCGATGATCGGAATCGGCGCAGCCCGGTAACACCCGGCAGCCGTGCTCTATACGCCAGCCGGGTGATCATCTAATGTGCTGCCTCATGGCCGACGTGACGCTGTGGCAGCGGATCAAGGACGATGGCTTCCGGCCGCCTGCCGGCTATCCGCTGGACGAGCTGATCGCCGAGCTGGAGCACATGCTCACGTACGCCGACTCCCGACTCCGCGACGATCTCGCCTTCGAGATCCTGGGGGAGTGGATCCAGCTCGGTCTCTGTGACCACGACCTGCCCGGGCTGGGCGACCGGATGGCGGCCGGGCTGCTGCGCGGCATCGGGGAGGTCGGCACCGACTCCGTCTTCGGGCGCAGTTTCTCGGCGGTGGTGCTGGGTCTCGTCGTGGAACGCGACAACGCCGTACGCCGCCTCGGCCCGGCCGACCTGCAGCGCTGGATCGGCGGCTTCACCATGTGGTGGGAGCTGGAAGGCGACTTGCGGGGCGCGGTGGACGCCCAGCGCGGGTGGGCGCATGCGCTCGCGCACGGCGCCGACGCGATCGCCTCGCTGGCGCGCAGCCGCCTCCTCGGCACGGCCCAAGCGCGGGCACTGCTCGGCAGCGTGGTGATCCGGTTGCGTACCACCGACGGCTGGGCGCTGCTCGCCTCCGAGGACGACCGGCTCGCGTACGCGACGATGGCGCTCCTGCATCGGGGCGACCTGTCGGCGGCGGATCTGAACGACGTCGTCGCCTCGCTGCATACGCTCGGGCGGCAGCGCTTGCGGGTGGACCTCGACCCGGAGGCCTGCGCCTGGATCAACTCGCTGAACTGGCTGCGGGCGCTCTACCTCCAGCTCAGTCTCGGTGTGCAGGCGATGCCCTGGTACGCCCCCGACGACCACTTCGATCGCCCGATTCCGCAGCGAGAGCAGATGCTCGCCGTCGTCGAGACCGCGCTCCGGGAGTACTCCAGCTGGTTCGCCGACCGATAGAGGACCGAGGGTTGCCGCGTCGCGCTACCGTTGAGCGCATGTCCGTCGTGGCCACGTACCGCTGGGTCTTCGCCCTCCTGGGCCTGACCGTGGTCGCGGCCGGGTTCGCCGGTCCGACTGCGCTCGGCGCGCTCGTGGGCGGTCTGGCCGCCGCGGCCGTCGTCACGATCGTCGCGGTCCAGCTCGCCCGCCGGTCCGCCCCCGTTCCCGTCCGCGCCCGCCAGACCATGCGGCGCTGGGAGCGGCGCGAGACCCCGCTGCGGCTCACCGATCCCGACGCCCCCGGTCGCGCGCGCCCCCGAGCCCCGTCCGCCTGACCTGCCGCTTCGCCGCGGAAAGCGTCCACCGTCAGGCTTTCTCTCCCGTCAAGGGGCTCGCAACCATGCATCCGATCGACAGCGCGGCTCAGGCCGCGCAAAATCTGCTCGTCCATCTCGCGGCGCTGCTCACTCCGGTGGGTGGCACGGCCGCCGCGATAGTCCTGGCCACGGCCTTCCTCCGGCTCGCGTTGCATCCGCTCACCCGCTCGGCGATACGCACAGAGCGCGCGAAAGCAGCGCTCGGGCCGAAGCTCGCGCCCCTCCGCAAGAAGTACGCCGACGACCCGGCCAAGCTCATGGAGAAGACCCTCGAACTCCACCGGGCCGAGGGGATCTCGCCATTCGCCGGGTTCCTCCCGCTGCTGGCGCAGACGCCCTTCTTCATCGTGTTGTTCCATCTCTACAACAGTTCGCAGATCGGCGGACAGCCGAACGCGCTGCTTTCGGACACCCTGTTCGGGGCTCCGCTGAGTGCCCGGTTCGTCGCGGATTTCGGTGCTCTCGGCGTATCCATATTGTCGTTCGTCGTATTGTTCGCGGCGCTGGCGTCGGTCGCGTGGCTGATGTCGCGGCGATCCGCGCGCCTGATGGCGCTGTCGGACCCGCCGCCCACCGGATTGCTTGCGGCCTTGCCCCGCGTCTTGCCGTTCACCGTGCTGATCAGCGCGATCTGGCTGCCGCTGGCGGCGGTCCTGGCGTTGCTGACCACGACGGCCTGGACGGCGGCCGAGAACACGCTGCTCAAGCGCGGCATGCCAACAGCGCCTCCGGCGCGCCGGTAGGGGTGGACAAACAGGGCGCTCGCCCGCGAAAATGCCTCGCGTCGCGCAAACGCGGCAGCGCGCGAGCGTCCTGCCGTCACCCCTGCCCGCGCGGCGAGAGGGAGCGAACCGGTGAGCGTGGACCAGGACTTCGGCGGCGAACTCACCGGGACCACGCTGTGGCGGGACGGCTGGCCGGTTTACGACCGCGGTGAGACGGTCTGCGTCATCGGAGCCGGACCGAGCGGGCTGACCGCGATCAAGAACCTCAAGGAAGCCGGGTTCGGGGTCGACTGCTACGAGCGGGAGACCGGCGTCGGCGGCGCGTGGAACTGGCGGCACGACCGCAGCCCGGTGTACGCGAGCACGCACCTGATCTCGTCGAAGCCGCTCACCCAGTTCCCCGACTTCCCGATGCCGGACGAGTGGCCGGACTACCCCCACCACGCGCTCGTGCTGTCCTATTTGGAGCGGTACGCCGACCACTTCGAGCTGCGGCCGCACATCTGGTTCGGCACCGAAGTGGTGAAGGTCGAGCCGGCCGACAACGGGCGCTGGGACGTGACCACCCGCAGCACCAGCAAATACGGCGGGGCCGAGCGCATCCACCGGTACGCCGGAGTGATCGTCGCCAACGGGCACAACTGGTCGCCGAAGATGCCCGAGTACGAGGGGCTGGACGACTATCGCGGCACCGTGCTGCATGCGAACGCGTACAAGGACTCCGCTCAGTTGCGCGGCCGCCGGGTTCTCGTCGTGGGCGGCGGCAACACCGGCTGCGACATCGCCGTCGAGGCGGCGCAGCAGGCCGCCCGTTGCTGGCACTCCACCCGCCGCGGTTACTGGTACGCCCCGAAGTACGTGCTGGGCCGCCCGACCGACCAGGTCAACGACCAGTTGCTGGCCCTTCGGGCCCCGATGCGCGTACGCCAATGGTTCGCTCACCGGACGCTGAAGCTGGCGGTCGGCGACGTGACCCGGTTCGGGCTGCCCAAGCCGGATCACAAGGTCTACCAGAGCCATCCGGTCGTCAACAGCCAACTGCTCTACTACGTCGGCCACGGCGGCATCACGCCGGTGCCGGAGATCGCCCGGTTCCACCGGAACTCCGTGGAGCTTCGCGATGGCCGGCAGATCGAGCCCGATCTGGTCGTGCTCGCCACCGGCTACCTGCCCCGGTTCGACTTCCTGGAACCGGAGCTGCTCGGCATCGACCAGCGTGGCAAACCCACGCTGTACCTGCACACCTTCCCGCGTCGCCACCCGACGCTAGCGGTGGCCGGGCTTGTGCAGCCCGACGCCGGAGTGTTCCCGCTCGCGCATTGGCAGTCCGTCGTCTTCGCCCGCTACCTCCGAGCCCGTCAGTCCGCGCCCCAGCGGGCCGCCGAATTCGGCCGCCGCGTCGAGAAGGAAGCGGCCGGGACTTGGCACGAAGGGCGTACCACCGACTCGACCCGGCACTGGTTCGAGGTCAGCCACGGTCTCTACCTGCGCGAACTGCAGCGGGCCCTCGACACCCTGGAAGGATCCCGATGACCGTCTCGGTGCTGCGGCTCGACGAATGGGCCCACCCGGTCGCCCCGGTACGCCGGGAGGTGCTCAGCGCCACGCCCGAGCTCGACGAGGGTCGGCCGCCGGTGTTGTTCGTGCCCGGCTTCGGTCACGGCGCCTGGGCGTACGCCGAGCACTGGCTCGAGCACACGGCGTCGCGCGGTTTTCCGGCGTACGCCGTGAGCCCGCGCGGGCACGGGGCGAGCGAAGCGAGCCGCAAGGCGGATCTCCGGGCGTACGCCCACGACGTCGTGCAGGTCGCTGCCAGTCTGCCCCGCAAGGCGGTCATCGCCGGGCACGGCGCCGGAGCGCTCGTCGTCACGCATGCGCTGGCCCGGTATCCCGCTCGGGCGGCGGTGCTGCTGTCGCCGGTGCTGGGCGGAGTCTCGGCCGCACTGCGCAACCCCGGGCTGGTGCTGCCCGCCCTGTTCGGCGGTGGACTGCGTCTGCCCGCGAATCAGCTGTTCAGCCGGGAACTGCCGGCCGCCGCCGCGCGCGCGTACGCCAAGCGCCTCGGCCGGGCCAGTACGCGGGCGCAGTGGCAGTTGTTGCGCGGAGCCACCCCGGAACGGGCCGTCGGCGACCCGCCCGTGCTGGTGGTGGGCAGCCCGGACGACAAGATCGTCTCACCGGCCGCCTTGAAGGACGCCGCCCGGGCGTACGGGGGAGCTCCGCTGCTCTTCCCAGGCATGGGCCATGACCTGATGCTGGACGCCCGCTGGCGGGAGCCGATCGACGCCATCCTCGACTGGCTCGAGAAATCCCACTGACCCGTGGTGCGGTCAGACGACGGCGCCGTCGTCGGGGAGGTCGGGCTCGTCGGGGCCGCCCGGCCGCAGCCGCATGATCAGCAGCGCCGCGCCGCCGATGATGCCGAGCAGCCCGAGCACCATCCCGGCCTGTTCGCCGAGTGGCAGCAGGTCGGGCTTGAAGAAGAGCACCAGCCCGGCGATGATCGCGATCGCGCCGAAGATCGCCTGGGCGGAGATCCGGGGCAGCGGCGGCGGGGGCGGCGGGACGAAGGGTTCCTCGTCGTCGGGCAGGTCCGCGCCGAACGTGTCGAGCCCGTCGAGCAGCGACGGTTCGGGGCGATTGAGGATCGGCCCGTTGGCCGGGAAGACGGGTCCGGTCGGCCCGGTCGGCTCCGCCGGAGCGGGCGATGGGGACGACGAGGACGAAGGGGCGAGGTCTTCGCTCTCGGGCCAGGTCACCTCAGCCGGCGCGGCGTCGTACCCCGCGACAATCTGCGCAAAAGCGGCATCCACCTGATCCGAGGAGCGCCCGTCAGGGTCGCCGACCACAGACATCAGGCCCTCCCTCAGGTCGAACGTGGTCGCGCCGGACCGGCCGTGGGAAGACGGGGCGGCGGACGCGGGGACATTTCAGTGTGACACGGGCGGAGCGAGATTGTGCAGTGCGTTGTGGCGTGCCGCATCCGCTGCATAGGCTCTGCCATGGATCACTGAGGCACGCCGACGTGACGGAGAGGACCACGTGTTCTACTGGCTGCTCAAGTACGTCATCCTCGGCCCGGTGCTGCGGCTGGTGTTCCGACCGCAGGTCGAAGGGCTCGACAACGTGCCCCGGCAAGGCCCCGCGATTCTGGCCAGCAACCATCTGTCCTTCTCGGACTCGATCTTCATGCCGCTGGTGGTGCCGCGGAAGGTGACCTTCGTGGCGAAGGCGGAGTACTTCACCGAGAAGGGCATCAAGGGCCGGCTCAAGAAGATGTTCTTCGTCGGCACGGGCACGATCCCGGTGGACCGGTCCGGTGGGCGGGCGGCCCAGGCGGCGCTCGACACGCAGTTGCGCGTACTGCGGGGCGGGGAACTGGCCGGGATCTATCCCGAGGGCACCCGCTCCCCGGACGGGCGGCTCTACCGCGGCAAGACCGGGGTGGCCCGGCTCGCCCTGGAGAGCGGCGCTCCGGTGATCCCGGTGGCCATGCTCAACGCCGACGAGGTCCAGCCGCCGGGCAAGGTGCTCCCCAAGGTCATGCGGGTCAAGATCCGCTTCGGTGCGCCGCTCGACTTCAGCCGGTACGCAGGGATGGCGGGGGAGCGGTTCGTGGAACGAGCCGTCACCGACGAGATCATGTATGAACTCATGGAGTTGTCCGGACGCGAATACGTCGACCTCTACGCCGCCAAGGTCAAGGCGCAGCCGGCCCCGGCACCCCAGCCGATCACCGTCTGACGGGGTTGTCACGGCAGTAACTTGGGTGCGCCGTTGCGCTCGGCGAAGGCGCGTACCTGCTGCTCCACCTCGGGCCGGCGATGATCCCGCGCCGGGAGTACTCGCAACGCCGCCGACAACGCCAGCACTTCGTCGCTCGGCGTACCGATCTTGGCGTAGAGCGCCGCAGCCGCCAGGTAGTGCCCGCCCGCCTCGGCGGCATCGTCGGCCAACGCCCCGGCCACGGTCGACAGCGCCGCCTCGACCCACGGCGTACGCCGAGTGGAGCGCTCGAACATCGTCTGCGCCTTCCGGGACGCCTCCGGGCCGAGCAGCGCGGCAGCGTGCGCGGCCGATGCCACCCACTCGCCGAACGCCATCATCTCCGTCTGCGACCAGTCCCGGTCCAACTCGTCGAGGAGGGCCTGTGCCTCGCCGGTCCGCAGCTGGAGGACACGGCACAAGGCCGCATGGGCGAGCGTCGATCGAAGGACCCGGTGGAATCCGGATCGGCGGGCCCCGGTCAGCACGGTCTCGATCGGGTCCTCGCCGTCGTTCTCGACGGGTTCGCCGCGGAGGACTCGCATCCAGGCACCGATCGCGATCGCGTGGAGGTCCCATTCCTCGGTCGGGCGGTGCATCACGACTGCGGTCGCCCCGATCGCCGACGGCCAGTCCCCGGCCATGTACGAGCTTTGCGCCTGCTCGTTGTAGCTGGGTGACAACGCGTGGCCGCCGCCGCGTACGCTAGCGCGCACCTCGCTGAGCAGCCGCAGGTTGGCCGCGACGTCGCCCTCCTCGAGATAGGCCCAGGCCAGGTTGCTCGCCGCGCGCCGCCAGTTGCTGAGCTTCGCCCGGCGGCAGTCGTCGGTCACCCTGTGCAGCTCGTCCAGGGCATCGGCGTCCCCGGCCATGTACCGGGCGGTCTCGATGGTGATGCGCGCGCTCGCCTCCGCCTCGGCCAGCCGCAAGCTGCGTGCGGCGTCGGCGGCGCCTCGCGCGGCGGCGATGGCCGGTTCGAACTCGAAGTCCATCATGCGCGCTCGCGCCAGTTCGAGCAGCGCCTCCATCATGTGCGGGCTGTCAGGCAGCCCTTCGAAGTAGCCGACCGCCCGGCCGAGCCAATGCAGCGTCTCGGCGCGGTCCGCCCGCGACCAGGCCGCCTGGCCCAGCAACGTGCAGCCACGCGCCGCCCCCGCCACGTCGCCTGCCTCCGCCAGCTGCTCGGTCAGCCGGATCAGCCGCTCGACCCCACCCGCGTTCAGGAACGCGTCACCGTCACGGTAGAAGTCGATCTCGGCCGCGAGCAGCTCCAGGCCGGGATCCGGGTCGAGCTTCAGACCGAGGGCGCGGCCCATGAGGGTCTGCGCGGTCTCCAAAGCATGCAACGTGTACGCCCGACGCGCGGCGAGCTGCAGCGCGTCCCGAGCCGCCCGGGCGAACGGCGCGGGATCCTGGCCGAGCGTACGGGTGATCTCGTGAGCCGCCCAACGGTGGTTGGCGAGGACCTCGGCGACGTCCTGCAGCCGCCCGTCGGTCGTCCGGTCCAGCCAGTCCGCCGTGCGCTGGTGGCAATGCACGCGCTCGGATCGAGGCAGCCGCTGGTAGCACACGTCGCGGACGAGGACGTGGCGGAAGGCGTATTCGGGCTCGTCGGCCATCGTGGAACTGGCGACCTCCACGACGAGGTCGCGTTGCTCCAACCGGTGCAGCGCCCGGATCACCGGTTCGATCGCGAGCCCGGAGGCGGCCGCGATGGCACCCGGCCAGAATTGCGTACCCACCACCGCGGCTGCCTGGAGAACCGCGCGATCGGTCGGTTCGAGCAGGTCGAGCCGGTTGGCGATGACCGCCTGGACGGTCTGCGGCATGGGCGTCGCCGCGTCGCTCTCCAGCATCCAGCTCGGGCCGACCGGGCGCAGCTCACCTCGGTCGACGAGCATCCGGACGTACTCGTGCGCGTACAACGGATTGCCACCGGCCAGTTCGACCAGCGGATCGAGGCTGGCGGTGGCGAAGGTCGCCTGGCCGAACATCTGCGCGTACATGGTGGAGATGTCGGTGTCGCGCATCGGCCCGAGCGAGATCGAGATGGCCCCGGTGATGGCGCTGGTCCAGCTGGGGTGCCGCTCGCGGAGCTCGGGCCGGGCGGTCGCCACGACCATGAGCGGCAGTCCCTTGCCCGCGCCGCACAGCATCTCCACGAACCGCAACATCGCCTCGTCGGCCCAATGCATGTCCTCGAAGAGCAGCACAGTCGGGCCGGATGCGGCGAGCAGCTGGAGGAAGCGCCGCCAGGCCGACTCGGTCTCGGACTGGGGCAAGCGCGAGCCGGCGAGGCCGAGCAGCGGGCCCATGGCGTCGGCGAGGCGGTCGGCCTCACCGTCGCCGCCCAGCCGGAAAAGGGCCGCCGACAGGCGTTCCCGGGCGGTCTCGTCGTCATCGGTGTCCAGTACGCCGACCTCGGCCTTGACGATCTCGGCGAGCGCCGCGTACGTGACGTTCTCGCCGAACGGCGGGCAGTGCCCGACCAGCCAGCGGATGTGCTGGCCCGGGAGGCGGGCGGCATACCGGGACAGTTCCCGGAGCAGGCGGCTCTTGCCGATGCCGGCGACGCCGAAGATGGTGACGAGCTGAGGCGCCCGGTCGGCGATCATCCGATGCAACGCGGTGGTCAGCATGCCGCGTTCGTGGTCGCGATCGACCATCGGCGTGGACTCGTCTCGTTCCCCGACTCGCAGTCGACCGGCGGCGGTGGCGAGCCAGACGTGGCTGAGCGAGCGTTTGCCCTTGAGCTGCGCGGGCGGCTGGGTGGCGTACTCGATCTCGCCGTGGGTGGCGTCGTAGGTCAGTTCGTCGACCAGGACTCCGGCCGGTGGGCAGGCCGCCTGCAGCCGGGCCGCCGTATTGACGACGTCGCCCGCGACGATCGCCTGCCCGCCGTCCCGGGCGGCGGTGACGTCGACGAGGGCTTGCCCGGTGGCGACGCCAACCCGGAAGGACAAGTCGGCGACCGGACCCGCCTGCTGGGTCAGCGCGCGTTGCACCTCCAGCCCGGCCCGGACCGCCCGCAGCGCGTCGTTCTCGGTCGCGACCGGGGCGCCGAAGATCGCCATCACCGCGTCGCCGATGTACTTCTCCAGTACGCCACCGTGTTGCCGGACGACTCGGCGGACCACGCTGAAGTACTCGTGTTGGGTGCCCCGGACCTGCTCGGGATCGAGTTGCTCGGCGAACGGCGTGAAGTCCACCATGTCGACGAAGAGCACGGTGACCATCCGGCGGTCTTCGCGGGGAGCGGTGGGCGGCGCACCGAGGCGCGTGCCGCAGCCCGTGCAGTACGCCGCCTGCGGTGCCGCCTGCCGTCCACACTGGAGGCAGAAAACGGCCAGGCTCACGCCGCAGCCGCCGCAGAACTTGTCTTCCGGGCCGGCCGCACGCGAGCAGGTCGGGCACGTGAGAGAAATCGTCTTCTCCAAGCTTGGGGTGTCCAGTATCCGCGAAAGCCCTGGCCCGGCAAAGCCATGCTGTAGGGAAACCGACTCCATGCCGCGAAAGTTCGGCGCGATGTATACAGTTCTGCCAGCCTGATGGGCTAGGCGCGAGGGAGGCGGCCGGTGCTGGTGCGACTTGCGGCGGAGTGGACCGATCCGTTCGGGGTTGACCACCATGCCGGTGACGTCGTGGACATCGATGTGATCACCCTCGCTGAACTGGAAGAGAGAGGAGTGGTCCAAGCGATGAGCGAGCCCGAAGAGTGGTCTGGTCCCGGCGAGGAGCCGGAGGAGCAGAGTCCGGAGTGGTCGGGTCCCGGCGCGGCCGAGGAGACCGAGACCGAGGACTGGTCGGGGCCGGGTGCGGCCGACGAGAGCTCTGACGACGAGTGACCTCGTCACGAAGGCCCGGCGGCGGTTGCCACCGGGCCTTCGTCGATCTCGGTGATCCGGACCTCAGCGGTCGGCCATGCCGGCCCGCCGGCGCAGCGACGCCAGGTCGGTCACCACGATCCGCCGGCCCTCGGTGCGCAGCCAGCCCCGGCTGGCGAACGAGCCGATCGCCTGGTTCACGCTCTGCCGGGAGCCGCCCGCCATCTCGGCCAGCTGGCTCTGGTTCAGCTCGATGGTGATCATCGGAGCCTGGCTCTCGCCGGCCAGCCGGACGAGCGTCTTCGCGACGCGACCGGGCAGGTCGAGGAAGACGTAGTCGGCGTTCTGGTCGGTGAGCCGACGGATCAGCGCGCCTAGCGACCGCATCACCGCGTCGAGGATGCGCGGATGCGTGTGGACCAGCTCCATGAAGGCGCCCCGGCTCAACGCGAGCGCGGAGCAGTCCTCCAGCGCCTCGGCCGAGGCCGACCGGGCCGAACCGTCCAGAAGCGACACTTCGCCGAAGACGTCCGGCGGGCGCATGACCGACAACACCGCGCGTTCACCGGTCGGCGCTGTGCGGAACACGGCCACGCTGCCTCGCTTGAGCACGATCAAGGACTCGCCCGGATCGTTCTCCACGAACAACAGTTGACCGCGACGGTACGTGCGCGGCACGGCGGCTGCGATGAGCCGCTGCCGTGCCTCCGGTTCCAGGCCCGCGAACATCTCCACACCGGTGAGCGCATCAGCCGGCTCCGGAAGCCGCATCTCCACGGCGCCACCCCTCCCCGCCGGCTTCAGCATTGCCGGTCTTTCCCCACGGGCCACACCGATCCGGTGTGGCCGCCCTCCCAGATCATCGTCTGCCGACCGGGTGTTGTACACCCCCAGGTGGCGGTCATGCATGCCACTCCCGGGTTATCGTCGGCGATGGATCTGCTGCGAGGGTGCCATAATCCGGCCCATGCGCGTACGCACGGGGCGCTACAGCGCCCACACGAAGCGCGACGGCCGAGGAAACCTCCATGGCCGCTGACGATACGGTGCGGTCCGCCTTGCGCACGGCATGGCATCTTCCTCCAGACGGCTGCACTCGACTGTCCGGAGGGATGACCTCAGCCGCCTGGTCGGTGCGATCGGGCTCCCGCCGGTACGTGGCCAAACTGGTCCCGCCCGGGATGCGTACCTCTTTCGAGGCGGGGCTGGTGCTCGCCGAGCGCCTCTGTTCGGCCGGAGTGGACGCGGGCCGGCCGGTACGCGCGGCGGACGGGTCGTTGTGCGTACCGGTGGACGCGGGCGTGCTCGCGTTGCTGGAACACGTGACGGGCCGCCCGCTCGACGGGGCGGATCCGGTCGACCAGCAATGGTGGGGCGACCGCCTCGGTTCCATCCATCGGATGCTCGTCGACGTCAGCGTTCCCGGATTGACGCCCTGGCACTGGGTACGCGAAGACGCCCCGCACCTGAATCTGGCGGACTGGCTGCGCCCGGCCGTCGCCGACGCAATGCACGCCTTGGCGAAGTTGCAGGTCACCGATCGGCTGACGGTCGGCGCCCTGCATGGCGACCCGTTCTACGAGGCGTTCCTCCTCGACCGGGCGACCGGCCGGATCGGCGTCATCGACTGGGGATCCGCGTGCGGCGGACCCTTCGTCTACGACGTCGCCAGCGCCGTCATGTACGCCGGTGGCCCCGCGCGGGCCGGCGAGTTCCTGGCGGCGTACGCAGCCGCCGGGCCGGTTCCGGCCGCCGAGCTGGAAGCGGCGCTGCCGGTGCTGTTGCGCTTTCGCTGGGCCGTGCAGGCCGACTGGTACGCCGCGCGGATCGCCGACGGGGACGTCACCGGCTCCGACGACGACGGCAACCGCAAGGGGCTGGAGGACGCCCGGCGGGCCCTCGTTGACCGCTTCTTCTGACCACTTCGCTGCTTCCCGCTGCTTTGCGCGCTGGCGCTTCAGCGCTGCTTTGCGCGCTGGATCAGGGATCTCGGTCGAATCTTGCGCCAGATTCGACCCGGATCCCTGATCCAGCTCGCGGGCGCTGGAGGCGGGGTCAGGACTTTTCGCGGAGGTGGGCCAGCACCATCGGGTCGATCTTGCCGGGAACCATGCGTTCCTCGAGGTTCTCGATCCCGGCCCAGTCCGCCAAAGCGGCGTCGAGGTCGGCGTCGGTGTGCCCGCGATCGGCCAGCAGGGTGCGTACCTCGTCGGCGAGCTCGCCGGACAGGTCGAGCAGCGAATCCGGGTCGGCCTTCTCGAAGAGCAGCGCGTGCAGGTCCAGCAGGCGGCTCAGCTCGCCGCACGGATCGGGGTGGTCGTCCACCCGGAGGTCGACGGCGACGTCACTCGTCCCGCCGTATCCCGCGCCGGGAGCGACGACGTAGACCGCCGCGCTCTGCCGGCCCCGGCGGTCGCCACCAGCGGCGTCTCCCGCGCTCAGCGCCCGCACGAGCCGTCGCGCCAACGCCATCGCCGAGTCGCCCGGCGTACCGTGCTCGCTGGCCAGGAAGGCGTCTCGCATCGCGTCGACGACTTCCGGTCCGGTGAGGATGTTGCCCTGGACGGCGTACCCGTCGCCGGCGAGGCCACCGGCCCACTCGTGGCACTCCGAACCGGTGTAGGTGGCCCCCTCGCCGAACTTGCCGACCACGCCCAGCTGCCGTTGGTCGCGCCCCGGGTCGGCCGCCGTCAATCCGGCCACGACCTCCGCCGCCGCCACCTGCGTACCCAGTAGTGTGAGCCCCTGCGGACGGTAGGCCAGGTTCGCGTAGGACTGGGTGGCGAGCGCGCCGACCCCGGCCTGCGCGGCCGGGACGACCGCACCGGCGGCCAGGAACTTGCTGGCCACCGCGACGCCGTGGGCCAGCCCGTCGCTGGAGCGCGCAACGATCGAGAAGGTCATGCCGGAACAGTAAGGGGACTCATGCCGTACCGCTACTTCTACGACTGTGAGTTCATCGAGGACGGGATCACCATCGACCTCGTCTCGATCGGGGTCGTGGACGAGCACGGCCGGGAGTTCTACGCGATCTCCAGCCAGTTCGACCCGACCAAGGCGATTCCCTGGGTACGCAAGAACGTGCTGGACAAGCTGCCGTCGCCGGGCAACCCCGCGTGGCGTTCGCGCGAGCGGCTCCGCGACGACCTCCTGGCGTTCCTGACCGAGCCGCTGGCGGGTGACCCGGACGGCGAGCTGGAGCTGTGGGCCTGGTACGCCGCCTACGACCATGTCGCCCTCGCTCAGCTTTGGGGCCCGATGTTGGCTTTGCCGAGAGTCATCCCGCGGTTCACCAAGGACCTGCGTCAGCTGTGGGACGACGCCGGCCGCCCGCCGCTGCCGTCGGCCGAGGCCGCCCGGCACGACGCTCTGGTCGACGCCCGGCACAACCTCGCGCGCTGGCACGCCATGACAGGTTTCCGGCAAGTTACCGGAAAGTAGCCGGCGGTTCGCCCGGGCCGAGTGGAAACACCCCAGCTAGGGGCGATACAGTGCGCAATTGCGGCCCGCCCCGGGCCGGCAGCGTCGCCGATCATGGTTCTCCGGGGCTCCACCACGGGCTAGGCATATGCACCCTCGAAAGGGATCGAGATGCGTATCGGTGTTCTCACCGGCGGGGGCGACTGCCCCGGTCTCAATGCAGTCATCCGCGCGGTCGTCCGCAAGGGTGT
>NZ_JABFVK010000118.1 GCF_013362815.1 Hamadaea sp.
GGCGGCTCGCCGACGATCCCGACGAGCTCACCCGCCTTCGGCGGGCTGCACGGGACCGGGCTCGGGAGCGGTTCGGCGCCGGCGCTTAACGCGCTCGTTTTGCGCCGGGCTCTCGCTTGGCGGTGCAGCCGCGCGTCACAGGGTCACGGCCACCCGCGCCCCCTGGGCCGCGCGCCACACACCCGCGCTCGGCGCGCTTTCCGGGGGCACATGGCACCCACGCTCGGCGCGCTTTCCGGGGCGTGCTCGGCGCGTTTCCGGGGGCACATGGCACCCACGCTCGGCGCGTTTTCCGGGGAAAACGCGGTATACGCAGCGTCCAAAGCCGCGTTATCCCCGGATATCGCGACAGCCGAGCGACCGCCGAGCGACCGCCGACCGCCGACCGCCGACCGCCGACCGCCGAAAGGCCAACCGCGCCGGTCAGACCTTCGCCTTCGCCCGCCCGGCGGCAGTCCGCTTCTTCGGCGTAGCCTGCGCCGGCACCTCAGCGACAAGGTGCCGCAGGAAGGCACCGGTATGCGACTCGGGCAGCGCGGCGATCTGCTCCGGCGTACCCTCGCCGACCACGGTGCCGCCCCGGTGCCCGCCTTCGGGGCCCATGTCGATGATCCAGTCGGAGCTCTTGATGACGTCGAGGTTGTGCTCGATCACGATCACGGTGTTGCCCTTGTCGACCAGGCCCTGGAGCACCAGCAGCAGCTTGCGGATGTCCTCGAAGTGCAGGCCGGTGGTCGGCTCGTCCAGGACGTAGACCGTCCGGCCGGTCGACCGCTTCTGCAGTTCGGCCGCGAGCTTCACCCGCTGGGCTTCACCACCCGACAGCGTGGGCGCGGGCTGACCGAGTCGCACGTAGCCGAGACCGACGTCCACCAGCGTCTTCAGGTGCCGGTGGATCGCCGGGATCGCCTCGAAGAACCCGGACGCCTCCTCGATCGGCATCTGCAGGACTTCGGCGATGGTCCGGCCTTTGTAGTGAACCTCCAGGGTCTCTCGGTTGTACCGATCGCCCTTGCAGACCTCACAGGGGACGTAGACGTCCGGAAGGAAGTTCATCTCGATCTTGATCGTGCCGTCGCCGGCGCAGTTCTCGCAGCGCCCGCCCTTGACGTTGAAGGAGAACCGGCCCGGGCCGTAGCCGCGTACCTTCGCCTCCGTCGTCTCCGCGAACAGCTTCCGGATGTTGTCGAACACCCCCGTGTACGTCGCGGGGTTCGACCGGGGCGTACGCCCGATCGGCGACTGGTCGACGCCCACCACCTTGTCCACGTGCTCGAGGCCGGTGACCCGCGTATGCCGGCCGGGCACCAGCCGAGCGCCGTTGATCTGGTTGGCGAGCACCGCGTGCAGGATGTCGTTGACCAGCGTCGACTTGCCCGACCCGGAGACGCCCGTGACCGAGATCAGCTGGCCGAGCGGGAACGACACCGTGACGTTGCGCAGGTTGTGCTCGCGGGCCCCGACGACCGTCAGGTCCCGGCCCTTGGTCTGCGGCCGGCGGTGCGACGGCAACGGGATGGACCGCCGGCCCGAGAGGAAGTCACCGGTGATCGACTTCTTGTTCTTGAGCAGGTCGTCGTACGTGCCGGAGTGCACGATGTAGCCGCCGTGCTCGCCCGCGCCCGGTCCGATGTCCACGACCCAGTCGGCGGTCTTGATCGTGTCCTCGTCGTGCTCGACGACGATCAGCGTGTTGCCCAGGCCGCGGAGGCGCACCAGCGTCTCGATGAGCCGATGGTTGTCCCGCTGGTGCAGGCCGATCGACGGCTCGTCCAGCACGTAGAGCACGCCGACCAGGCCGGAGCCGATCTGCGTGGCGAGCCGGATACGCTGGGCCTCACCGCCGGACAGCGAGCCGGCCGGCCGGTCGAGCGACAGGTAGTCGAGGCCGACGTCCAGCAGGAACTGCAGGCGTGCGTTGATCTCCTTGAGGACGCGCTCGGCGATCATCTTCTGCCGGTCGGTCAGCTCGAGCTCGACGAGCAGTTGCGCCGCCTCACCCACGGACAGGTTGCAGACCTCGGCGATGCTGTGCCCCGCGATCGTGACGGCGAGCACCTCGGGCTTGAGCCGGGTGCCGCCACAGGCCGCACACGGGACTTCCCGCATGTAGCCCTCGTACTTCTCGCGGCTCCACTCGCTCTCGGTGTCCGCGTGACGGCGCTCCAGCCACGGTACGACGCCTTCGTAACCCGCGTAGTAGGAGCGCTCGCGCCCGTACTTGTTCCGATAACGGACGTGGACCTGGTTCTCCACGCCGTGCAGGATCAGCTTCTGCGCCTTGGCCGACAGCGCCCGCCAGGGCGTGTCCAAGTCGAATCCCTGCTCCTCGCCGAGCGAGCCCAGCACCTGGATGAAGTAGTCGAAGGTGTGCCCGCTCGCCCATGGCGCGATCGCGCCTTCCCGGATCGACTTCTCGTCGTCGGGGACGAGCAGCTCCGGGTCGACCTCCTTCTTCTGGCCGAGGCCCGTGCACTCGGGGCAGGCGCCGTAGGGCGCGTTGAACGAGAAGACCCGCGGCTCCAGGTCCTCGATCGCCAGGGGGTGCTCGTTGGGGCAGGCGAGGTGCTCGGAGAACTTCCGCTCGCGATGCTCGTCGTCCTCGGGGAGATCGACGAAGTCCAGCACGACGATGCCCGCTGCCAGGCCGAGGGCGGTCTCGATCGAGTCGGTCAGGCGCTGCTTCGAACTCGCCTTCACGGACAGCCGGTCGACCACCACCTCGATGGTGTGCTTCTCCTGCTTCTTCAGCTTCGGCGCCTCGACCAGCGGATGCACCACGCCGTCGACCCGGGCCCGCGCGAAGCCCTTGGCCTGCAGCTCGGAGAACAGGTCGAGGTACTCCCCCTTCCGGCCGCGGACGACCGGGGCGAGCACCTGGAACCGCGTGCCCTCCGGCATCGCCAGTACGCGGTCGACGATCTGCTGCGGGGACTGCTTCGTGATCGCCTCGCCACAGACGGGGCAGTGCGGTTCGCCCACTCGCGCGTACAGGAGGCGAAGGTAGTCGTAGACCTCGGTGATGGTGCCGACCGTCGACCGCGGGTTGCGCGAGGTCGACTTCTGGTCGATCGAGACCGCCGGGGACAGGCCCTCGATGAAGTCGACGTCGGGCTTGTCCATCTGCCCGAGGAACTGCCGGGCGTAGCTCGAAAGCGACTCGACGTAGCGCCGCTGTCCCTCGGCGAAGATCGTGTCGAAGGCGAGGCTCGACTTGCCCGACCCGGACAAGCCGGTGAAGACGATCATCGCGTCGCGCGGCAGATCCAGGCTGACGTCACGCAGGTTGTGCTCACGCGCGCCACGAATGATCAAACGGTCAGTCACCGCTAAAGCTCCTAGATCGGACAGTTGATGGCAGGCAGAGTCCCGCCGCTGGCGGACTGTATCCGGGAGGTATGACAAGAACGAGCCAAAGATTAGTCCGACCCGCACTACCAGGGTAAAAGAATAGCGGGTGGCTTAGGACACCTGTCCGAAGCCACCCGCCACCGCCTGTCCTCAGGCGTGTCGTTCCTTCGCCCGCTGCCGGGCGGCCCGCTGCTCCTCGCGGAGGCGTACCGCCTTCCGCTTGCTCTCGAACGCCAGCTCGCGCTGCAACCGCAGCCAGCTCGCCCACCGGCGCCCGGTCAGCTCGCCGTCGTCCAGCGCCGCCTGCACGGCGCACCCCGGCTCGGTCGTGTGCGAACAGTCCGCGAACTTGCACCGCAAGGCCAGCGCGTCGACGTCCGCGAACGCCGCAACCAGGCCCTCCGAGCCGTCGAGCAGGCCGACGCCCCGTAGGCCCGGCGTGTCGATGACCGCCCCGCCGCCCGGAATCAGGATCAACGCCCGATGCGTCGTGGTGTGCCGGCCTTTTCCGTCCACCCGGCGTACCGCCTGAGTGGTCATCACACTCGTCCCGGCCAGCGCGTTCACCAGCGTCGACTTGCCCGCGCCGGACCGCCCGAGCAGCGCCGTCGTCCGGCCTTCGGCCATATGCGGGCGGAGCTCGTCCAGGCCCGCCCCAGTGTCCGCGCTGACCGCCAGCACCTGCACCCCCGGCGCAATCTCCCGCACCTGGTCCACGATCGCGTCGGGATAGCGCGTCACGTCCGCCTTGGTCAGCACCACCAGCGGCTCGGCCCCGGAATCCCAGGCCAGCGCCAGCAGACGCTCGATGCGGCCCAGGTCCGGGCCGCTGTCCAGCGGCTCGATCACCGCTGCCGTGTCCATGTTCGCGGCCAGGACCTGCCCGGTCGCCGCCTTGTCCGCGGTCCTTCTCATGATTTGGGTACGCCGCGGCAGCACCGCCTCGATCGTGGTGCGCCGGTCGGGCCAGTCCCGCACCACCACCCAGTCGCCGGTGCACGGCAGATGCACCGCGTCCGCCGCGGCCTGGGACATGACGCCCCCGCCGAGACTGGCGCGGTCGGCGCCTTGCGCGGTCAGCACCGTGCATACGCCGCGATCCACCCGCAGCACCCGGCCCGGGCGCGCGTCGATCCGGTCGAACGGCGCGTACGCCGCCGCGAAGTGGTCGTCCCACCCCAGCGCTTTCATCTGCCTTCTTTCCTGTTCAGCCATTACGTCCATGGTCAAGTGCCCGGACGTTCCGCGCACCCCAATTTCCCCGCACCCGAGCGCCGGGGAGCCTCTCGGGCGAGCCGCCAGGAGTGCGGTCGGTACGCTCGCCGAATGGCATTGCGGGTGGAAAGCCGCTCGGTCGGACCCGGCGACAACAACGCGTACCTGCTGGTCTGTGAGACGACCGGCGAGCAGCTGCTGATCGACGCGGCGAACGAGCCCCGCCGGCTGTTCGAGCTGATCGGCGACGGCGGCCTCGCGACCATCGTGACCACCCATCGCCACGCCGACCACTGGCAGGCGCTGGCCGAGGTCGCCGCGAAGACCAGGGCGCGGCTGCTGGCCCACCCGCTGGACGCTGACGCGCTGCCGGTCCCCACCTCCCCCGTCCACGACGGTGACGTGATCCACGTCGGCGAAGTGGCGTTGGAGGTCATCCACCTCGCCGGGCATACGCCCGGCTCGATCGCGCTGCTTCACCGTGGCGACCCGCCGCAGCTCTTCACCGGCGACAGCCTCTTCCCCGGGGGTCCTGGGCGGACAACAAATCCGGTCGAATTCGGGTCGCTCATGGACGATCTTGAGGCCAAGGTGTTCGGCAAACTCCCCGATGCCACCATCGTCTGGCCGGGTCACGGCAAGCCGACGACGCTCGGCGCGGAACGGCCTTCGCTCCCCGAGTGGCGAGCCCGCGGCTGGTAGCCATGACAGGGAAAGACCGAATCAAGTGTTACCTGCAAGACGACTGGCTGGTCGCGATATGACAAGGTGTGCCGGCGGACGAGGTGAGGCGCTGGTGGAACCTCAAGGAAACCGATCTGCTTGATCGGATCGTGGAAGTCGCTCCCGCCGTTCGTCTCGGCTTGACCGCCACAGCGTTCGCCGATCCCGAGCCGACCAGCCCGGCTCGACGCGTCTTCGAGCTGCTATTCCTCAGGGGGACGCTGCCGGAGCAGTTCAGCGAGGTGGAGGTCGATCCGTGGGTCCTTCCGCTCCTGGATGACGAGCTGGAAGCGGCCATACTCGACGCGTTCCAAGCCCGCACCGATGATCCGCCGACGCCTGAATCTGGCGACCGCGGGCAGCTTGCTGCCTTCCTGGCGGAGCACAAGGGATCGCAAGTCCTGATCTCGCCACGAGGCGAGGGCGGCGAGGCGGAGCTTGGGTCGACTACCGCCGACATGCCGCAGTGATACATGGGCGGCCGTCTTTGATCCTCTCGACGGCGGCGCTCGTACAGGCTCCGACGAGGCGTCGTCGAGCCGGGTCGATGCCGTCTGCCGGCTCGAGCACCTCCGCGGCTCCGCCCTCGGGTTCCGCAACCTGACGAACTACGTCGCCAGATCACTCCTCGAGTCCAGCGGGTTCAGGCCGCAACTACACCCTCGAGTGGGATGAGCCCTCTATCGTCGGTCCATGACCACTCGACTGAATCCCTACCTCAGCTTCGCGGGTGATGCCTCGGCCGCCCTGGCGTTCTATCAGGACGTGTTCGGCGGCGATCTCACGATCAACCACTTCGGCGACTTCGGCACCGACGACCACGGCATGAGCGACCAGGTCATGCACGGCCAGCTGGAAACAGCGTCTGGCCTCACGCTGATGGCCGCCGACATGCTGCCGGGCGAGACGTTGCGGC
>NZ_JABFVK010000076.1 GCF_013362815.1 Hamadaea sp.
AGTTTGTCGCCGAACTTGGCGAACCACTCGGTGATCTGCGGAATCTCGGCCTTCCACTCCTCGGGGTCCACCGCCAGGGCGGCGGCCAGATCAGCCGGGTCGAGGTCGAGGCCCGAGACGTCGAGCGCCTCCGGCGTCGGGACGTACCCGACCGGCGTCTCGACGGCGTCCGCCCGGCCTTCCAGCCGCTCGACGACCCACTTCAGCACGCGGGAGTTCTCGCCGTATCCCGGCCAGAGGAACTGACCCTCGTCCCCCCGGCGGAACCAGTTGACGTAGAAGATCTTCGGGAGCTTGGCCGCGTCCGGCGTCTCGCCGCCGCCCTTGCCCATCGCGATCCAGTGCCGGAAGTAGTCACCGGCGTTGTAGCCGATGAAGGGCAGCATCGCCATCGGGTCACGGCGGACGACGCCGACCTGGCCGACCGCGGCCGCGGTCGTCTCGGACGACAGCGTCGCGCCCTGGAACACGCCGTGCACCCAGTCACGGGCCTCGCTGACCAGCGGAATCGTGGTCTTCCGGCGGCCACCGAACAGGATGGCGTCGATCGGCACGCCCATCGGGTCCTCATAGGAGTCTGCCAGGATGGGGCACTGCTTGATCGGGGTGCAGAACCGCGAGTTCGGGTGGCTCGACAGCTCGCCGGACTCCGGCGTCCAGTCGTTGCCGTGCCAGTCGATCAGGTGCGCGGGCGGCTCGCCCATGCCCTCCCACCAGATGTCACCGTCGTCGGTCAGGGCGACGTTGGTGAACAGCGAATTGCCCTTGGCGATGGTACGCATCGCGTTCGGGTTGGTCTTGTAATCCGTTCCCGGCGCGACTCCGAACAGGCCGTACTCGGGGTTGACGGCGTACAGCCGGCCGTCGGCGCCGAACCGCATCCAGGCGATGTCGTCGCCGAGCGTCTCGACCTTCCAGCCCGGGATGGTCGGCTCCAGCATCGCGAGATTGGTCTTGCCACAGGCACTCGGGAACGCCCCGGTGACGTGGTAGACCTTCCCCTCCGGGCTGGTCAGCCGCATGATCAGCATGTGCTCGGCGAGCCAGCCCTCGTCCCGGCCCATGACCGAGCCGATCCGCAGCGAGTAGCACTTCTTGCCCAGCAAGGAGTTGCCGCCGTAGCCGGAGCCGTAGCTCCAGATCAGCCGCTCCTCGGGGAACTGGGTGATGTACTTCGTCTGGCTGCACGGCCACGGGACGTCTTCCTGGCCGGGCTGCAGCGGAGCGCCGACGGAGTGCAGCGCGTGCACGAACTCGGCGTCGTCGCCCATCGCCTCCAGCACGTGCGCACCCATCCGGGTCATCACGCGCATCGAGGCCACCACGTACGCCGAGTCGGTCAGCTCGACGCCGAACATCGGCTTCTCCGCCGTCAGCGGGCCCATGCAGAACGGGATGACGTAGAGCGTGCGGCCGGTCATGCAGCCCCGGTAGAGCTCGGTCATGATCTGCTTCATCTCAGCCGGCGCCATCCAGTTGTTGGTGGGGCCGGCGTCCGCCTCGTCGACGGAGCAGATGAAGGTGCGCTCCTCGACCCGGGCGACGTCCGTCGGGTCGGTGCGGGTCCAGAACGAGTTGGGCTTGATCTCCGGGTTGAGCCGGACCATGGTGCCCGCCTCGACGAGCTCGTCGGTCAGCCGCGTCCACTCCGCGTCCGAACCGTCGCACCAGACGATCCGGTCGGGGGTGGTCAACTCGGCGACCTCGCGTACCCAGGCGAGCAGCTTCGGATGGGCGGTCGGGGCGTTCTCCAGCCCCAAGCTGACGGTCGCAGCGGTCATGGCTCTCTCCTATGTGGTCGACTCTGACCGGGAAGGAAGTCGTGGGGACGGCGCCGAAACCCGGCGGGTGCGACGGGATGGCGCGTTCACCTGAACGTGCCCTCAGCGTAAGCCCTGCTACGCCGGTTGAGCCCTTGCCGTCTTGTGAAGAACTGCACAAGCTGCGGCGTTTGTGCGCACGGACGCTCGTTTCTCCATCCCCGCGCGCGTCCGTGCGCAAACCTTGTCGTCGCGCACTGTTGATCATGAGGTTGAGGGGTGCGACGCGCCGTCAGTTGGGACCTTGGGTTCATGATCAACGCGAGAGGTTACGGGGAAATTGGGGGGTTCCCCTGGACGGGGGACGAAGGTTAGGGTTCTGGGGCATATCGGACAACCTGCACTAAGGCTCCCCCCGGAGGCAGCGGTGACCGTTCAGATCGACTGTGCCCTGAATTCGGACGCGGAGCTGCTGACCCGCGTTCGCGGCGGCGACTCCGACGCGTACGGCGAGCTCTATCGCCGTCATGCGGACGCGGCGAAGCGCCTCGCCGTCGTCCTCGCCCGGGATCGCGGCGAAGCGGAAGATCTCGCGGCCGAGGCGTTCGCCCGCGTACTCGGCACACTTCGCGCCGGTGGCGGGCCACAGACTTCGTTTCGGCCCTATTTGCTGACCGTCGTACGCAACGCGTTCTACGACCGCGTACGGCGGAATCAGAAGGTCGAGCCGACGGATGTGATCGAGGAGTACGAACGGCCCGAGCCGTACGAGGATCCCTCGATCGCCGCCCTCGAGCGTTCCTACGCCGCCCGTGCGTTCGCCCGGTTGCCCGAACGATGGCGGGCGGTGCTGTGGCATACGGAGGTCGAAGGCGAGTCGCCGACACAGATCGCGCCGCTGTTCGGGCTCACCGCGAACGCCGTCGCCGTGCTCGCCTTCCGGGCGCGGGAACGGCTTCGGCAGGGGTACCTCGCCGAGCACATCACGCTGACCGGTTCTCCGCGCTGCCACTGGACCGGTGAGCACCTGCCCGGCTACGTCCGCGCCGGGCTGGCCGGCCGGGAGCGCACCAAGGTCGAGGACCACCTCGCCGAGTGCGCCGAGTGCCGCCGCCTGCACCGCGAGCTGACCGAGGCGAACGTGAGCTTACGGGTGGCGCTCGCGCCGCTGCTCCTAGGCGCGGCGGCGCCTGGCTACCTCGCCTCGCTGGCCGCCAAGGGCGGGCTCGCCGGGGCGTGGGCGTCGCTGACGGCCGTCGTGGCGGCCTGGTGGCACGGGCTGATCGGCGGCCTCGCCCGGATCGCCGGCGACGCCTGGTGGTGGCTGACGACCCTGCCGAAACGGCTGGCCCGGCGGTACGGCGGTCCCAACGTCGCGGCGGCGGGCGGGCTCCTCCTCGCGGCCGTCCTCGGCGTGGCCGTCTTCGTCGTCAGCGTCGTCGCCCACCCGGGACTGCCGCAGTCCAACGGTTCGACCGCCGCCGAGCTGCCCGTCCCGGCTCCGGCCGAGCCGCCGTTGCTGGCGACGACCGCGCCCCAGCCGACGCTGAACACGAGCCCGTCGCCGCTTCCGGCGCTCTCCCCGACGACGAGTCCGACGGCGAAGCCGCACGCGTCACCCGTCGGCGCGCCGGAGGACGTCTCGATCACACCGGATCCGGCCGGCTCCTCGTACGTCGCGGGGGCGAAGACGAAACTGCCGCTGGTGTTCAGCCGCACGGAATCCGGTACGCGCACCGAGGCCTTGACGCTGGCCGACCGCTCCTTTACGCGTACCACCGAGAAGAGCTGGACGTTCGAGCTGGCCTTGCCCACCGGCGTGACCCTCGCGGGCAGTGACGCGGGCGACGGCTGGCGCTGTCGCGGCGGCTCGGCCGTGACCTGTACGCGAGCCGAGCCGGGCGCGCGGACGGTGGCGAAAGTGCCGATCCAGATCGGGCCGCAGGTGACCGGATTCCAGTCGGTCGTGCTGCGCTTCGGCGGCCGGTCGATGCTGTTCCGGCTGCCCATCGCGCCGAAGGACATGTTGACCGCGTTCGCGGGCACCGGGCGGCTGCGCACCGCGCTCGGCGGCAACGCGCTGCTCAGCTGCCTGCCCCGGCCGGCCTGCCTGAGCTCGGACAACAACGCGCTGACGATGGTGCCGCTGCTGCCCTCGGCGACCGAACCCGGCCCGCCGTACGGCCTTTTCGCACCCGGCGGGCCGACCACCCCGGACGGGCAGCTGGCCGAACTGGCCGGTGACAAGGTGGCGAGCGGGGCGCTCGTGGCGGTGCCCCGAGGCGCTCGCGTGCGCTGGGCGGGGCTGATCGTCGGCGGCTCGAAGGCGGTGCCCGACCTGGTGGTCCTGCACGGACCGGACAGCGGCTGGCACCCCGTCCGGCTGGTGCGGTTCGACGGTCAGGCGTACGCGGACGTGACCCGGCTGCTCCAGGGCGACGACGGCGGCGCGTGGTGGGTGGCCGCAGCCGCCGCCGCACTGCCCGGCGGGGTGGGGGCGTACGCGGGCTGGAGCATCTCGGTCGTCTACGAGCAGGCCGGTGCGCCCCTGAGCGAAGTGGCGGTCCAGCTCGGCCCGACCGCGCTGAACCGGCCGGACTCCGAGGTGACCGTACGCGTCCGCGACCGCGCCCGCGTCGAGGTGGGCCTCGCGCTGTGGGAAGGCGATCGGGGGCTGACCGGAGACCGCCTCCTCATCGGCAAACACGTGGTCGCCGACAACCTCGCGCGCGGCGAAAGCGCTAGCGCTCGTGCGGTGGCCTGCGCCTCCGGCGGTTCCTGCGACTGGCGTACGCCGGGCGTCGACGTGCTGCACTTCGAGGGCCGGGCCGACGGGGGAGGCATCTCGTTGCGCTCCGGCGGCGATCCGCTCGTGCTCGGCCTCCTCGCGTACTCGCAAGAAGTCGACTCCCGGTAGTCTGGGCCTCGTGTTCCGATCGCTCTACAACCGCTTCCAGCATCTGATCCACGAACTGGGCAAGTTCGGGGTGGTCGGCGGGTTGGCGTTCGTCATCGACACGGCGGTCTACAGCGGGCTGCTGGCGATGGACGTCGAGACCACGGTCGCGAAGATCATCGCCACCGTGATCGCGGCGACCTGCGCCTTCATCGGCAACCGCTTCTGGACCTGGCGGGACCGCCCGCGATCGGCCCTGCACCGGGAGTACGTCCTCTACTTCACGTTCAACCTGATCGGGCTGGGCATCACGCTGGCCGTCCTCGGCTTCAGCCACTACGTGCTGGGCTCGGTGTGGCCGGCCTTCCAGACCGACCTGGCCGACCTGATCTCCGCTCAGATCGTCGGGAACGCTGTCGCCACCGTTTTCCGGTTCTGGACCTACCGGCGGTTCGTCTTCGCCTGAGCCCGCCGCTTCGCCTGAGCCCGCCGCGCGGGCGGCCGCCGCGCTTGCGGGGCGCGGGCGCTGCGGACCGTGCACACCACGCTACAAATCGATGATGTTGGCTGTGTTTCCGCTGTGTGTTGTGTAACGATCCCGGTGATTTGCCCCGCACCCGGGGCCGATCGGTCGGCGGTTCGGGCAGCCATCCCCTAAGGTAGGTGGGGTGCGTCTTGTCCGCTTCCTGCCTGAGCGATTCCACCAGCTAGCCCACGAGGCCCTCAAGTTCGGCCTGGTCGGCGTACTCAACACGCTGATCAACCTGGCCGTCTTCAACGCCCTTCTGGTCGGCATCCACGACGTCGGGCGCGTCAAGGCCAACGTCGTCGCCACCGTCGTCGCGACGGTGTTCGCGTACATGATGAGCCGCTACTGGACGTTTCGGGACCGGCCCAGCGACCACTCGACGTCGCGCGAGTTCGTCCTATTCGTGATCTTCAACCTGATCGGGCTCGGCATCGAGTCGGCGCTCATCGGCACGACCGTGTACATCCTCGGCACCAACAGCATCCTCGCGGTCAACATCGCCAAGGTACTGGGTCTGGGGATCGGCACCGTCTTCCGGTTCTGGGCATACCGGACGTTCGTCTTCCGGGGCACCCCGGCGACCTCCGAGTCCGAGGCGCTGGCCGCCGCGGCGGCCACCACCGGCACTCTCGGCGTGGAGGCCACGCTGGAGGAGATCGAGGCGGCGTACTCCGACGGGCTGCTCACCGAGGAGCAGTTCACCGAGCTCACCGCAGCACAACGCTGAACGCTTCCGACGGCTTTCAACAAGATCGGCTTTCAACAAGATCAGCGGAGTTTTCGTGGGGTCATGACCCCGCAAAAACTCCGCTGATCTTCGTCTGGATCGGTTTACTTGGTGGGGGCGGCGGGGCGCTCGTCATCGTCGTACGTGTGCGAGTCCCGGTCCGCCTCGACGATCTCGTACAGCGCGGTCTGAACCCGCTCGACGTGCGGGATGTCCGACAGAACCGACTGGCCGCGTTCACCGGCCGACTCGATGGTCAGCGTCCCGCAGCCGAGCAGCCGCTCGATGAAGGTCTGGCCCATGGAGTGGTCGTTGATCCGGTTGACCGGGATGTCGCGCCGGTTGCGCGAGAAGACGCCGGTCTGCAGGAGCACGCGCTCGTTGGTGAAGACGTAGTGCGTCGTCTTCCAGACGAGGTACGGCCACAGGGCCAGCCACACGATGGCGACCAGCGCCAGCGCGCCGACCACGATGAGCCCGATCTGGTTGATGAAGACCCCGGCCAGGATGGTCGCGGCGATGGCCACGAGGGTGACGAAGACCGGCCGGATCAGCGCTTTCCAGTGCGGGTGCAAATGCATGACGACGCGCTCGTCTCCGCTGAGCACGTCCTCGGGGAATGCCACGACTAACCTCCTGATGCTGCTGCTCTCGCAGTCGACGCGCTGAGGTTAGCCTCCGCCGTCCAGTCGCGCTATCGGCCGGTTCGTGGCATTGCCTGGGTATCCGCCCGAAGGTGGACGATGTCGCCGGCCGCCACCGCCTGCCCGGCCACTACCAGTCGCCCCTCGCTGTCCACTGTGGTGGCACGACCGCGTACCTCTGCGCCGCCGGGCAGGATCGCGCGCACGTCCAGGCCGATCGTCGCGCAGATCTGCTGGTACGCCGAACGCAGCCCGCACGCCTCGGCGTCGCCGCCGGCCGCCCGCCAAACGGCGTACGCGTCGTCGAGGCGGTCGAGCAGCCCGTGGAGCAGCGCATTGTTGTCCACAGTGGAACCACCGGACAACGTCAGGGACGTCGGCGGCAGACCGGACGGCGGCGGAGGCGGCAACTGTTCCTCCGTAAGACGAGTGTTGAGCCCGATGCCGAGCGCGATCGCGCCGGTGCCGGTCGCCTCGGCGAGGATTCCGGCACACTTCTTCCCGCCGACGAGGAGGTCGTTGGGCCACTTGAGCTCGGTCGGCACCCCGGCGACCTCGCGTACGGTGTGCGCCAAGGCAACTCCGGCGAGCAGCGGCAGCCACCCGAGCCGGGCGGGCGGGACGTCGGCCGGGCGCAGGAGAACGCTGAACCACAGTCCCCCACCGGGCGGCGATTGCCACGTACGCCCCAGCCGCCCCCGCCCGGCTGTCTGCGTACCGGCCGACACCACGAGCCCTTCGGGTTCGCCCGCCTGGGCGGCCGCCAAGACGTCGGCGTTGGTCGACCCGGTCTCGCGCACTTCGCGTACGAGGAACTTCATCTGACTAAGTTATCCACAGGCGGCGCGGACGTGGTTGCGGCCGTCCCGATCGCTTCCGTAGCGTCATCTGCGCACCGCGGTCCTGGGGAGGCGCTTGCGGTGCGACGGGGGAGGATCGCAAGTGACCAATCCGCTGGTGGCGCAGACGCAATCCTCGACCACCTGGTACACCGGCCTCGGCCTGATCGAAGATGTCGCGCAGATCTCCGACGGCATCTCCAACGACAGCTGGGTCGACGGCACGCTCGGCACCGTCGGTGGTGCGCTCGACGTCGTCGGGCTGGTCGTCGACCCGCTGGGGTCGCTGGTCGCGTGGGGCGTCTCGTGGCTTATGGAGCACGTCAAGCCGCTGAAGGAGGCGCTCGACTGGCTCGCCGGCAACCCCGACGAGATCTCGGCGCACGCCCAGACCTGGGAAAACGTCGCCAAGCACGTCCTGGACGCGCAGAAGTACTACGCCGACGCGGTGCGGATCGAGACAGCGGGATGGGTCGGCCCTTCCGGGGACGCGTACCGGCAGCACGCAGGCACGCAGCTGACCGTGCTGGAGGGCATCAGCAAAGGGGCTCACGGCATCCACTACGCCGTCATGGGCGCCGGCCTGATCGTCGGTCTGGTCCGGGGCATCGTCCGCGACCTGATCGCCCAGTTCGTCGGTACGCTCGCCGCCCGCCTGCCGCAATGGCTGGCCGAAGCGGGGCTGACCCTGGGCCTGGCGACGCCGGTGGTCATCGGCCAGGTCGTGAGCCTGGTGACGACCTGGGTCAACAAGATCCAGAAGTTCGTCCGGGCACTGTTGTCGAGCCTCAAGAAGCTCATCCCGATGGTCAAGAAGCTCGGCGAGATCCTCGATCAGCTGAAGGCGCTGCTGAGCAAGCTCTCCCGGAGCAACCCGCTGACCCGCAACGCCGACGACCTACCCGGTGGCCGACCGGCCCGGCTCGCCAACGAGGACTTCGACCCGGCCACCTGGGAGCCGACCGTCCAGCACCGGCCGGGCGCCACCGCGATCGGCAACGACCCGAACACGCTCAACGCGTACTCCTACATCCAGACCGAGGACGGCGTGCACCAGGTGGTCATCCACGGCCGCCCGTCGGGCTTCCCGCACGACATGACGCCGGCCGAGGTGGCCGCGATCATCAAGTCCAACCCGGACTACGTCCCGGGCACCCCCGTACGCATGGTGACCTGCTACGGCGGCAACATGAACATGGCGATGGCGGCCGAGTTGAAGACGACCGTGCACGGCTACAATCAGACGCTCATCGTGAATCCTGACGGCAGTTTCGTCTCAGGCGGCCAATGGCAGACGTTCGACTGGGAGAAGGACTCGTGGATGCTCGACTGAAGTTCTTCGGGTTCTACGCGGATCTGCCCTACGTCGCCGGCGCCGCCGTCTCCGCCGACGAACTCCTCGCCGAACCGCACCCGGCCGATGACAAGTCCCGGGTCGTGGCGTACCTCCAGGGCGGCGCGCCGATCACCGTCGTGCCGGGATTCCAGCGTGATCCGCGGAGCGACCGGGAACTGCCGGGTGGGGCGAGCGTCTACACCGACGGCGAGTGGGCCTGGCCGCACATCGCGGCGTACCTCGTCGAGCGCTATGACCTGGCGGTCCCCGCGGAGTTCGCCGAGCACATGCGCGCCCGGGGATTCGAGCCCGCCACGCCCGATCGCCGGCAGGTGATCGACCTGTTCCACGAGCATCAGGGAATGCTGTCGCCCCGCCCGGAGCCGCCGTTGCCGGAAGGCGCCGTGCGCTTGTCCGTCCTACTGGTCAAGCAGGTCGAGGACACGGGTAAGCAAGCCGTGGTCACCATCGCGGCGGATCTGCTGACCGGCGCGTTGCCGGTGGGTGCCCAGCTCACCGCCCCCGGCTCCACGGAGCCGCTGACGGTCGCCGGGATCCGGCTCCAGGACGGCCCGGCCGAGGCGCTCGCCGAGGGTCAGAAGGGCATCGTGCGGCTGCGGGGTGCGGCCGCGAGCGCGCTCCGGGGCGGCGACGTCCTCACGGCCTGAGCCGCTTGCTTCGATGATCAACGGAGAAAACGCGGTGCGATGACACCTGTGCGATGACACCGCGAAACTTCCGCTGATCATGGCCCTCCGATGGCGATGGCCCGCATCACAGCGACCGGCAGCCGAACGATCGTTAGGATCTCGGCATGACCGAGGCTCCGGATCCGCATACGACCGCCGGCAAGCTGGCCGAGCTCACCGCCCGGATCGACGAGGCGGTGCACGCCGGGTCGGCCCGCGCGGTGGAGAAACAGCACTCGCGGGGCAAGAAGACGGCGCGGGAGCGGATCGCGATGCTCCTCGACGAGGGCTCCTTCGTCGAGCTGGACGAGCTCGCCCGGCATCGGTCGATCGCCTTCGGGCTGGAGAAGACCCGGCCCTACGGCGACGGCGTGGTGACCGGCTACGGCACCGTCGACGGCCGCCAGGTCTGCGTGTTCGCCCAGGACTTCACGGTCTTCGGCGGCTCCCTCGGCGAGGTGTTCGGCGAGAAGATCGTCAAGGTCATGGACCTCGCGATGAAGATCGGCTGCCCGGTGGTCGGGATCAACGACTCCGGCGGCGCGCGGATCCAGGAGGGCGTCGTCTCGCTGGGTCTCTACGGCGAGATCTTCTTCCGCAACGTCCGGGCGTCCGGGGTCATCCCGCAGATCTCCCTCGTCATGGGCCCCTGCGCCGGTGGGGCCGTCTACTCCCCCGCCGTCACCGACTTCACCGTGATGGTCGACCAGACCTCGCACATGTTCATCACCGGCCCGGACGTCATCAAGACGGTCACCGGCGAGGACGTCGGCATGGAGGAGCTGGGCGGGGCGCGTACGCACAACACCAAGTCCGGCAACGCGCACTATCTGGCCTCCGACGAAGACGACGCCGTCGAGTACGTCAAGGCGCTGCTGGCGTACCTGCCCGCCAACAACCTGGACGAGCCGCCGTCCTTCCCAGCCGAAGCATCGCTCGAGGCGAGTCCGGAGGACGAGGCGCTCGACGTACTCATTCCCGACTCGGCCAACCAGCCCTACGACATGCACAAGGTCGTCGAGACGATCCTCGACGACGGCGAGTTCCTCGAAGTGCAGCCGTTGTACGCGCAGAACATCGTCGTCGGCTTCGGCCGGATCGAGGGCCGGTCGGTCGGCGTCGTCGCCAACCAGCCGATGCACTTCGCCGGGTGCCTCGACATCGCCGCCAGTGAGAAGGCCGCTCGCTTCGTGCGTACCTGCGACGCCTTCAACATTCCCGTGCTCACCTTCGTCGACGTCCCCGGCTTCTTGCCCGGCACCGGCCAGGAGTGGGAGGGGATCATCCGGCGGGGCGCGAAGCTGATCTACGCGTACGCCGAGGCCACGGTTCCGAAGATCACCGTGATCACCCGCAAGGCGTACGGCGGCGCGTACGACGTGATGGGCTCCAAGCACCTCGGCGCGGACCTGAACTTCGCCTGGCCGACCGCCCAGATCGCGGTCATGGGCGCGCAGGGCGCGGTGAACATCCTCTACCGCCAGGAACTGGGACAGGCCGCCGATCCGGTGACCGAACGCGCGAAGCTGATCACGGAGTACGAGGACACCCTCGCCAACCCCTATGTCGCCGCCGAGCGGGGCTACGTCGACGCGGTCATCCAGCCCTCGGCCACGCGCGCGCAGGTGACCCGGGCGCTGCGGACGTTGCGGACCAAGCGGGAGACGTTGCCGCCGAAGAAGCACGGCAACATCCCGCTCTGACGCTCAGAGCCGGTCCACCTGAGCTGCGGCGATGCGGCGTACCTCGGTCTCGGTGAGCTGTGTGCCGGTGACCGTCGCGACCGTGGCGCCGCGGCGTACGACCGCGGTCCACCACTGGCGGGCCGATTCGGTGCCCTGCACGTGGTCGCTGCGCACCATCAGCGAATCGTCCCCGGCGAACCCTTCGGCCTCGACGGTATGGCTGGCCAGCACCGTGCCGTCGTCGTAGCGCGGGCACACCGCGATCACCCTGCGTACGTCGGCCAGGGCCTGCTCGGCCCAGCTGTCCGCGTACACCTCGAGGATCAGCCGCACCTCGCGACCGTGACCTTGGGTGAAGGCCGCGGCGCGGGCGGCGACCCGGTGGCGTTGCGCGGGGTAGTCGGCGGCGACGTAGCCCGGGCACCCACTCACCGCGAAGGACCAGCCCAGTTCATGCTCAGCTGGTACGCTGACCGGCCGCCACCCGGCGCCGGGGATGTCGCGGCGAGCGAGCAGATCCGCCGCGTGCGTGGAGCCGGCGCTGACGGTCGGCGCGGCCGTCCCCGTCGTACGCGGTTCGCACCCGGCCGTCGCGGCGAGCACGAGAACGGCCAGGACCAGCGTGCGTAATGCCACGTAGGGCTAACGCGCATCGCCGTTACCAGCAACGCTCAATAGTTATCCACAGGTGTCCCACTGGGTAGCACCTCGTTGCCTTGGCAAAGTATCCTCAGCATCGATCGCTCGAACATTGGGGAGGGTCTGGCGATGCTTGACGCGGGTGGCGGTGGCGGTGGCGGTGGTACCAACTGGTGGAGCATGGACACGCCCACCATGTGGGCGCACATCAGTGATATCGACACCGAACCGATGTGGAAGCAGGCCAGTGGCTGGCAGAAGGCCATCGACCTCGCGTCCACGAACCTTTATCGATTGAAGGATTTCCGGGAGCAGCTAGTCACGGCGTGGCCGCCGGAGAAGAGCGAAGCCTCCCAGGCATACGTCACCAAGCTCGACGAGCTGATCAAGAGCGTCCAGGACGTGTACGACGGGGCGGTCACCAACAAGACCAGCGCCACCAACCTGGCCTCCGCGATCGGCGAGGCGAAGTACAAGGTCAAGCCGCTGTACGACGAGTGGCTGAAGAACCTTGGCACGCAGTCGACCTACGACCAGAATCTCGCTGCCAAGAAGTCGCAGCTCGCCGACACGTACGGCGCTGACTCCGGTAGCTACAAGAGCGCCCTGTCGGCGTGGCAGCGGTCCAATCCGGACCCGAGTGTCGCGTCCAAACAGGAGGCTCTCGACAACCAGGCGCGGACCGCGATGTCGAACCTGAGCACCGATCTGGTGGTCAGCAAGGGCAACATGGTGGAGCCGCAGCCCTACACGCCGCCGACGCTCGCGGGCAAGCCGCGTGACGACGGCGGCGGCGACAGCGGCAGCACCGGATCGACCGGCTCCACCGGCTCCTCGAACTCCTTCAGCAGCAGCTCGAGCTCGATGCCGCCGGTGGTTCCGATGCCGTCCTACATCCCGCCGTCGCAGCCGTCGCTGACGGGTAGCACCTACGTGCCGACCCCGACCGCGCCGACGCCCATGCCGACGGCGCCGACCCTGCCAGGCGCGCCGCCGACCGGTCCGATCGGCATGCCGCCCGCGGTTCCGCCCGTGGGCCCGCAGGGCGTCATCAAGCCGAACCTGCCGCCGACGACGACGGGCCGCCCCGGTCCGCTCGGCCCCAATGTGCTGGGCCAGGGCAAGGTTCCGAACGGTCTGCCGGGCGGCGGGCGTCCGCTCGTCGGCCCGCAGGGCATCATCGGTGGTCAGCCGGGCGGTCGTCCGGGCGCCGGTGGTCTGACCAGTCGCGGAGTCAACCCGGCCGGCGGTGTCATCGGCGGCCGTGGTGGCGCAGCCGGTGGCCCCGGTGCGGCCGGACGCGGCGGTGCAGGCGTGGCCGGTGGCCGTGGCGCGGGCATGGTCGGCGCCGGTGCCGGCGGCCGTGGCCGCAAGGGCGAGGACGAGCACGGCAACGAGTGGGATCCGGACAACCCGTGGGAGGTCGCGGAGGGCGTCAACCCGGTCGTCGATGCTCCAGGCGACACGGGCCCCATCGACCCCGGTCCCGCGATCGGCGGCCGCTGGTGAGGTTGCTGCACCGGTCGGCGCTGGTGGCGCTGGCGGCTACGGCCGTCCTCGCGCCGTCCGCGCCGGCCGCGGCACACGGTCCCAACATCCGGGCCCAGCAGTGGCATCTCGGCTTTCTGAAGATCGCCGAAGCGCAGCAGATCTCGCAAGGCGAGGGGATCACCGTCGCGGTGATCGACACCGGCGTGGCCGATCATCCGGACCTGTCCGGCAACGTCCTGACCGGCGTCGACGTGATCGCCGGCGGCACCGGCAACGGCCGGGCCGACGATGACGGGCACGGCACCGGCATGGCTGGGATCATCGCCGCGCACGGCCACGGCACCGGCAACCGCGACGGCGCGCTGGGGATCGCCCCCAAGGCGAAGATCCTCCCCATCCGCATGAGCGTCGGAACGGGCTCGAAAGCGGTCGAAGGCGGCGACAAGCCGGTCGCCGAGGGCATCCGGTGGGCGATCAAGAACGGCGCGAAGATCATCAACATCTCGCAGTCCGTGGGCGATCTCGAGACGCTGCGCGCGGTCAACGAGGCGCAGGCGGCCGGGGTGCTGATCTTCGCCGCGGCCGGGAACACCGACGCGCACGACACGGGCGTACAGGTGCCGGCTCGGTATCCCTGGGCGGTCGCGGTGGGTGGTCTCGACAAGTCGGGCAACCATCTCTCGACGTCGATCACCGGAGCCGAGGTGGAGCTCACCGCGCCCGCGGAGAAGATCTACAGCGACAACAAGGGCGGCATCTGGCGCTACGGCACCGGGACGAGCGACTCGACCGCGATCGTCTCCGGCGTCGCGGCCTTGGTCTGGTCGAAGTTCCCGCAGCTGTCGGCGGCCGAAGTGCTCCACCGGCTGGAGGCCACCGCGACGGACAAGGGCGATCCCGGCCGCGACCCGGTCTACGGGTTCGGCGCGATCGACCCCGTCAAGGCGTTGACCGCCGAGGTCGCCCCGTCGGCCGAGCCGAGCAAGTCGGCCAGCCCGCTGCCCACCTACAGCCCTCGGTCGCCCGAGCCGCTGGCGGAACCTTCCTCCAGCAACGTCGGACTGCTGGTGGCGTTGGCCATCGGCGGTCTCGTCCTCTTGGCGATCATCGCGTTGGTGCTGTTCCTGGCGCTGCGCCCCCGGCGATCGACCGGCCCGCCGGCCGGTCCACCGCCACCCACGTGGCCGAACGGCCCGAGACCATGACTGCTATCCGAGCGACGGAGGTGTGACCATGACGGATCCGAACGACAAGCTGCTGTACGACCCGAGGCTCTACCACAACCTGCCCCCGGAGGACCGCCCGTCGCAGTTCATCAGCGACTACAAGGACATCCAGATCAACGTCAAGGATCTGGACTCGTTCGCCAAGTCGTTGCAGACCGAACTGGAGCAGAACTACCTGCCCCACCGCGACAAGGTGGCCGAAGAACTGTCCGTCGGCGACGTGTACACCAACGAGAGCTTCACCGAGTTCATCGAGGCTCTGCAGCGGCATACCGAGATTCGCCAGGTGACCCTGAACCGGCTGTTCGACCACGGCACCGGGACCGGCACGTTGTCCGAGGCGGCCACGATCATCAGCTCCAACTACGGCGCTGCCGACGCGTACTCGGCGGCCACGGCGAAGAGCGTCGACAACGTCATGACCCAGGGACCGACGACGACCGAGACTCCGGTCAACACGAACACCCAGGTGCGTACCGACCCGCAGGTCTACGTTCCGGGCACGGACACGACCGTCACGGTTCCGCAGGACACCAGCAATACGCAGAGTGGCTCGCAGGACGACGGCACCTCCGTCACCGGCTGACCGCGTACGCCGCGCGAAGGGCGCGTTCCCCACTGGGGAGCGCGCCCTTTCTGTGATCGGGATCGCAGCCCCCGGGCCGGACGCGGGCGGCAGAATGAGGGCATGACGAGCGCTTCCGCCGAATCGCCGGTGATCACCGTGGTCCACGGCAATCCCACGGCCGAGCAGGTCGCGGCCCTGGTCGGGGCCCTCGTCAGCCTCGCTCCGGCAGCGGCCCCCGTCGTCGAGCCGCAGCGCAGCGCGTGGTGGGCCAGCGGTCTTCCAGCCGGTCCCCGTGGTTGGCGCGAGTCCGGCCTGCCCCGCTGAACGGCGGACGCCCGGCGGTTAGCCTGAGCCCATGAACCTCGTCCTCGCCTCGGCCAGTCCGGCCCGCCTGACCTTGCTCACCTCCGCCGGAATGGACCCGTACGTCGTGGTCAGCGGGGTCGACGAGGACGCCGTGGAAGCAACCAGCGCGGAGACTTTGTGCGCGACGCTCGCCCGGCTCAAGGCCAACGCCGTCGCGACTCGCATCCGCTCCGGTGAGCTCGGCGACGGCCTGCCCGCCGGGAACACCATCGTTCTCGGCTGCGACTCGCTGCTCGCCTTCGACGGCGAGATCCTGGGCAAGCCGGACGGTCCCGAGGAGGCCCGTAAGCGCTGGCAGGCGATGCGGGGGCGAAGCGGCGTACTGCACACCGGGCACTGCCTGATCGATCTCGGCAACGACCACGCGGTCGAAGAGGTCGCCTCGACCGTCGTGCACTTCGCCGACATCACCGACGAGGAGCTCGACGCGTACGTGGCCAGCGGCGAGCCGCTCGGCGTGGCCGGAGCGTTCAAAATGGACGGTTTAGGTGGGCCGTTCGTGGAGCGGATCGACGGCGACCCCAGCACGATCATCGGACTGTCCCTGCCGGTGCTGCGACACCTGCTGGCCCGGCTGGACCTGACGGTCATGTCCCTGTGGAGGCGTTCATGAGCAAGCGATCCCTGACCCTCGATGCCGAACTGCACGAGTACCTGGTCGCCCACGGAACTCCGCCCGACGACCTGGTCGCCGAGCTGATCGAGGAGACGCAGGCCGCCCTCGGCTCGCTCTCCGGGATGCAGATCTCCCCGGAGCAGGCCTCCTTCTTCACGCTTCTCGCCCGGCTGCTCGGCGTACGCACGGCGGTGGAGGTCGGCACGTTCACCGGCCTGTCGAGCCTCGCCGTCGCCCGGGGTATGCCGCCAGGCTCCAGCCTGATCTGCTTCGACATCTCGGCCGAGTACACCGCGATCGCCCAGCGTTACTGGGAGCGGGCCGGGTTGGACGACCGGATCGAACTCCGCCTCGGGCCGGCTCAGGAGGGCCTGAACCACCTGCCCACCGAGCCGCATCTGGACTGGGCGTTCATCGACGCCGACAAGGAGGGCTACCCGGGCTATTGGGAGGCTCTGGTCCCCCGGATGCGGCCGGGCGGCCTCATCGTGGTCGACAACGTGCTGCGCGGCGGAACCGTCATCGACCCGCCGGCCGAGCAGAACTCGGCGACGGCCGCCATCGTCGCCTTCAACGACATGGTCGTCGCCGACAAGCGTGTCGAGCCGGTCATGCTGCCCGTCGGGGACGGTCTGACGCTCGCTCGGAAGCGCTGAGCGGTCCGCCCTTGGGCACCGGATCACGGTTCTGGGTCGAATCTTGGGGTGAGATTCGACCGCGAACCCTGATCCAGCACCGAGGCGGGCGCGTCAGGCGGGCGCGTCAGGCGGGCTGGGGCTCCAGCGCAAGCGCCGAGGCGGGCGCGTCAGGCGGGCTGCGGCTCCAGCGCGGCCGACGGAACGGGCTGGGTCATCGCCCGGCCCAGTCGCCAGGCGAGCGCACCCGCGACGACCAGCAGCACCGGCACGATCAGGAAGGCCAGGCGTACGCCGACGAGGTCGGCCGTCGCGCCGAGCACGAGCGGTCCCGCGCCGAAGCTGATCCCCATCGAGTAGGAGGCGACCGCCGCCGCGCGGTCGGGCTGGTCCGGGACGACCTTGAGGGCCAGCGCGATCGCGATGGGGTAATGCATGGCGTTGCCCAGTCCGAGCAGGAGCAGCCCGGCGACGGCGACGGCGGGTGACGTCGTCGTCCAGAAGACTGCGAAGCCTGCCGCGCTGGTCAGCAGGGCGACGAAGTAGAGCCGCAGCGGTGCGATTCGCAGGGAAAGCCGCGCTCCGACGAACCGGCCGAGGAACATCCCCGCGACGATCGCCGAGATCGCCTGGGCGGCCCCGCCGACGCTCATCCCGTCCCGGTCGCGCAGCAGGTCGGCGGCCCACAGCGACAGGCCCGCCTCGACCGATCCGGTGACCGCCATCATCACCCAGGCCAGCTGGTACGCCCGCCCGAGCGGCCGTCGCCCGCCCGCACCCCGGGCGGCCACGACTTCGCCGGCTGGAAGGCGTACCCGTGAAAAGAACGCGACCAGCGCGATCGCCCCGATAACCGCGACCAGAGTGAGCATGCCGGGCCGCCACCCCGCGCCCGCACTAACCGTGAGGCCGATGACGAACGGGGCGACGAGGCCTGCGCCGGTGGCGACCGCGTTGGCCTCGGTGATCGCGGCCGGAGCCGCCGCACCGTGCCGTTCGTTGAGCGCGGCCACCACGCCGGTGATCAGCACGATGCCGAAGATCGTGATGATCCCCGCGAGCGGCAACGTGAACTCCAGGCCCCGCAGGGCGGCGAAGGCGACGACGCAGGCCACGACCCCGGCGAGCGAACCCCAGATGGCGTGACCGCGGCCGAAGCGCCGCAGGAGGAACGGGGCGACGGCTCCGCCGATCATCGAACCGGCCGCCATCGCGGTGCTGTGCAGGCCGGCGACCGCGCTCGACACGTGGTTCTCGTCCCGCAGCAACGGCACGACCGGCCCGAACCCGTAGAGGAAGTAGCCCCACGCCCCGAGCTGGGCGTAGATGAGCCAGGTGACACGGTCGCGGAGCAGGTGGGGCACGAATCCACGCTACGCAGCGGCGATCCGATCCTCAGTGGGTCGAACGGCCAGGCCCGCTATGAGCTTGACCACCTCGGGCGGCCGATCAGCGGCCGTCCTCCCGCCGTTCCACCGTCGGGAAGGTGGCCGTGTCGTAGATGCTCGGCTGGCCTTCTTCCGTCGTGTCCCCGGGGAACGCGAACCGCGGCTGGGGAATCGACATCGTGGGCTGGTTGAGCGCCTGCGCGTCGACCGGCGCCCGGTGTGCCATCGGCTGCGCCGCCTGTGCCTGCGCCGCCGGTGCCTGAGCCGTCTGTGCTTGGGCCGGCGGCTGGTACGCCTGCTGTGCGGGCTGCTGTGGGCGGTGCACCGGCAGCTGCTGGGTCTGATCGGCCGCTCGCTGGTACTGCGCGGGTGCCGCTTGCTGGTACTGCTCCGCCGCGGGCTGTTGCGGCTGCGCCGTCGCGGGCTGGTACTGCGCGGGCGCTGGGATCTGGTAGTGCGTCGGCTGGGTCGCTACCGGGGTCGGCTGGACGGTCGGCTGCGCCGCCACCGGCGCCGGGAGCTGGACCTGCTGCGGAGCCCACGGCGAGGTCGGCGGCGCCGGTCCGGCCATCGCCGGGGAACCGCCCCGGCCACGCCGCATGATCAGCACCACGCCGGTGGCGAGGAGGAGCAGGAAGACGAGACCGCCACCGATGCCGAGGGCCGGCATCATCGATCCACCGGTGTCCTTGGTGTCCGCCACCGGCTCGGCGATCGCCGACTCGGTCGCCGCAGCCTCCTCGGTCGGAGTCAGGCTCGGGCTCGCCGAGGGACTGGCCGACGGGGACGGCGACGCGATCACCTGGGCCGCGGCCAGCGAGTTCGCCGCGTTCACGATGCCGTAGCCGTACTGGTTGTCCTTGCCCTTCGCGCCCTTGTCGGTCGCGCCCTTCTGCATCGCCGTCAGCACTTCGGCGAGCTTCATCTTGGGGTACTTGGCCCAGACGAGCGCCGCGACGCCGACCGTGACCGCGCTGGCGTCACCGGTCGACACCGGCGTGACGTACTTGCCCGCGACCTTGTCCAAGCTGATCATGCCGCTGCCGGGGGCGGCGAAGTCCACCTTCGCGCCCGCGACGTAGAGCGGGTCGAACTTGCCGCTCTGATCGACGCCGGTGACGGCCACGACGCCGGGCCATGAGGCGGGCGGCATGATCTGCTTGTCGTAGGTCGTGTTCCCGGTCGCGGCGACGACCATGACACCGGCCGCGACAGCCTTGGCGACCGCGTCCATCGTCGCCTGATCACCCTGGTACGCCGGGAGGTGGATGATCTTCGCGCCCTTCTTCCGGGCGTACGCGATCGCCTTGGCCACGGTGTCGTCGGTCGGCCAGTGCGAACGATCGACGGCCACCCGCAGCGGCAGGATCCGCGCGCTCGGGGAGACGCCGAGGAGACCCAGGCCGGTGCCGTGACCCCGGCCGGAGATGAGCCCGGCGATGAAGGTCCCATGGCCGTCGGTGTCGATCTGCCCGTTGCCACCGGCCGCAGTCGTGTAGTCCATGCCCGTCAGCACCCGGTCTTTCAAGTCCTCATGGACGAAGACTCCGGTGTCGATGACGGCGACGGTCACCCCGCGCCCCTGGGTGATCTTGTGCGCGGTCGCCACCTTCAAGCTGCTCAGCCACCACTGGGCGGACCGCGTCGCGTCAGCCGCCACCGCCGGCGCAGCGGGCAGCACGAGTGCGGCCACAACGGCCGTGATCAGCACGGACTTGGCCTGCCACCGCATCATGACCTCCCCAGCGCGGCCCCTCGAGCCTGTCGTCGGTGGACGCAGAAGCGCCGCAGGGCAGACTACCCCGCGGCGCAAAACGGCGGCCACGCGTGGCGCTCGCGCTCGCTGCGCTGGACGTTCGGCGCTCGCCCCGCTTGCGCGGCCGCTGCGCTCGGCGCCCTCAGCTGCGGATCACGGATATCCATGCTTCCCGAGCCCAGGAAGCATGGATATCCGTGATCCGGTCGCATCCCAACACGGCATCCCAACACGGCGGCCCGGGCGACCACTGTGGACTAACGGACGGACTTCGCGAACTCCCGGGCGGCCCAAACCACGGTGAGCACGGTCAGCAAGCCGACGATGGTCAGCCCCTGCCAGACGTGGTCGGTGCCGGGGTGCCCGTTGAACAGGTCGCGTACGCCGTCGACCGCCCACGAGAACGGGTTCCACTTGGCGACGTTCTTCAGCCATTGCGGCGCGAACGCCAGGGGCAGCAGGATGCCGGCCGTCAGCAGGATCGGCTGGCTGACCGTCTGGAGCAGCGGCGCCAATGCGTCCTCACTGCGTACCTTGAGCGCGACGGCGGCCGACACCGCCGAGCACAACATGGCTATCAGCGCCAGCATCAGGTACGCGACCAGCACGTTCTGCAGCTCGACGGAGAGACCGAACGGCAGCGCGATCAGAGTGATCATGATGCCTTGGACCAGCAGCGTCACGACATCGCGAAGCGACCGCCCCAGCATCAGGGCGAGCCGGCTGACCGGAGTGACGCGGCTTCGTTCGATGACGCCCGCCCGCATCTCGGCGATGAGCCCGAAGCCGGAGAACAGCGCCCCGAAGATGGCCAGCATGACCAGCAGACCGGGCACGAAGACCTGGTACGCCTCGGCGTTGGTGCGTACGCCGAGAGCCGGTTTGAGCAGCGGCGCGAACAGCAGCAGATACAACAGCGGCTGCAGTACGCCGACGACCACCCAGACCGGATTGCGCAGCAGAAGGAGGATCTGACGGCTGAAAACCAGCCACGTGTCACGGAGGATCTTCATCGTCAGCTCTCCCGCAGGGTTCGGCCGGTCTTGGTGAGGAACACGTCGTCGAGGCTGGGCCGGTGCAACTCGATCGTCCCGATCCCGACGCCGCCGCTGTCGAGCGATCGCAGGATCAGCGGAATCGCGCTGCCCGCCTCGTCGACGTAGAGACGCAGGCCGTCGTCCATCGTCTCCAGCTTGCGGACGAACTCGGCGCTGCCGAGCACCTCCGCACCCCGGGCGACGTCGGTGAGGCCGATGTTCACCACGTCACCCGAGATCTCCTGCTTCAGGGAGTCCGGCGTGCCTTCGGCGACGACCTGACCGTGATCCATGATCGCGATGCGGTCACAGAGTGCGTCGGCTTCTTCGAGGTAATGCGTCGTGAGGAAGACCGTCATGCTCTCGTCGCGGAGGCGGCGTACCTCGTCCCACATGTGCGCGCGGCTCTGCGGGTCGAGTCCGGTCGTCGGCTCGTCGAGGAAGACGATCTTGGGCTGGTGGATGATGCCGAGCGCGATGTCCACGCGGCGGCGCTGGCCCCCTGAGTACGTCTTGCACTTGCGGTCGGCGTACTCCGAGAGCTGGAACGCGTCGAGGACCGCTGCGGCCCGGCGCTTCGCCTCGGCCTTGCTCACGCCGTACATCCGGGCGTGGAGGATGAGCTCCTCGCGCCCGCTCGACTCGTCCCACGTGCTGCCGCCCTGAGCGACGTAGCCGATGCGGCGGCGCACCTCGCCCGGATCACGTCGCAGGTCGGCGCCCGCGACGACGGCCGAACCGCCGTCCGGCGTGATCAGGGTGGCGAGCATGCGAAGGGTGGTGGTCTTGCCCGCGCCGTTGGGACCGAGGAAGCCGAAGATCTCGCCGGGCGCGACCGCGAGGTCGACCCCCCGGACGGCTTCCACCGTCTTCGTCTCGCGACCCTGGCGCGACCGGAAGGACTTCTTCAGCCCATGGGTCTCGATCATCATGGGCAGCACAGTATCGCGTTATGACGCGAGCGGTCAAGTTTGAATAAAGCCTATAACGCGACTGTCGCGTTCAGCGCTGGATCAGGTCGGCGCTGGATCAGGGTTCTGGGTCGTATTCCGGTCAAGATTCGACCCAGAACCCTGATCCAGCGCCCAAAAAGCGCCAAGCGCCCAAGAAGCGCCAAGCGCCAAAGGCGCAGCGCGAAACTAGACGTCCGCAACCTTGTCCCGGTACGCCTTCCACCCCGCCTCCTCGTCGACCTCGGCACTGGTCCCGGTCATGTAGGAGACGCCGGATTCGATGAGCTCGGCGACCCGCTCGCACCAGACGATCTCCCCTTCGGCGCGGGCGATCCACAGTTCGAACATCCACTGGACGTGCACGGGCTTGGTGATGTCCGTACGCCCGGTCGCGATCATGTCGCGTAATCCCTGCGTGGTGACGGTGAGCATGCGACCGCGGTGACGCAGGGCGGCGACCGCCTCTTTGCGGGGCAACGCGGGAAGGAAGGCGAACGCGGCGGTGAACGGATCACTGCCCGTCTGGATCTCCCACCACTGTTCGCGGAGCATGTTCTCGAAGGCGTCCTTGCCGCGTACGGTGATCTTGTAGGTGGTGCGCTCGGGGCGCGCCCCGACTTGTTCGGTGGCGACCGCTTCGAGTAGGCCTTCCTCCGTCATCTTCTTGAGCGCGTGGTAGATCGATCCGGGTTGGATCTTGGCCCACTTGTCGGCGTTCCAACTCAGCAGCTCACGGCGTACGTCGTAACCGTGGACCGGTTCCATCCAGTTGACCAGTCCGAGGATCATGAGCCGCGTCGTCGACATGTCCTAAGCGTAATACTCAAACTTGCTCAACTATCGGGTAGCTTCGGTGAGCGATTGCACAGACCGCGGAAGTGAACGGCCGTTTAGACTGCGGCCCATGAGGACAGTGCTGATCGCCAACCGGGGTGAGATCGCCGTACGCGTCATCCGCGCCTGCCGGGACGCAGGTCTGCGCAGCGTGGCGGTCTACGCGGAGTCCGACCGCGACGCGCTGCACGCCAAGCTCGCCGACGAGGCGTACGCCCTGGGTGGCGAGACGGCGGCCGAGACCTATCTGCGCATCGACAAGCTGATCGAGGTCGCCGCGAAGGCGGGCGCCGACGCCGTCCACCCCGGATACGGGTTCCTCTCCGAGAACGCCGACTTCGCCCAGGCCGTCGCCGACGCCGGGCTGACCTGGATCGGGCCGACCCCGCAGGCGATCCGCGACCTCGGTGACAAGGTGACCGCCCGGCACATCGCCCAGCGCGCGGGCGCTCCCCTCGTCCCCGGTACGCCGGAGCCGGTCAAGAACGCGGCCGAGATCATCACCTTCGCCGAGCAGTACGGGCTGCCCGTCGCGATCAAAGCGGCCTTCGGCGGCGGCGGACGCGGCCTCAAGGTGGCTCGCACACTGGAGGAGATCCCGCATCTCTTCGAGTCCGCGACCCGTGAGGCGGTCGCCGCCTTCGGCCGGGGCGAATGCTTCGTCGAGCGCTACCTCGACCGGCCCCGGCACGTCGAGGCGCAGGTCCTCGCCGACCAGCACGGCAACGTCATCGTCGTCGGCACCCGCGACTGCTCGCTGCAACGCCGTCACCAGAAGCTGGTCGAGGAGGCCCCGGCTCCGTTCCTCACCGACGAGCAGCGCCGGGCGATCCACGAGTCGGCCAAGGCGATCTGCCGCGAGGCGAACTACCACGGCGCGGGGACTGTCGAGTACCTCGTCGGGCAGGACGGCACCATCTCGTTCCTCGAGGTCAACACGCGGTTGCAGGTGGAACACCCGGTCAGCGAGGAGACCACCGGCCTCGACCTCGTCCGCGAGCAGTTCCGGATCGCTGACGGCGAACCGTTGCGCTTCACCGAGGATCCGCAGCCGCGCGGCCACAGCATCGAGTTCCGCATCAACGGCGAAGACCCCGGTCGCGGCTTCCTGCCCGCTCCCGGCACGGTCACCGCGCTGACCCTGCCCGCCGGGCCCGGCGTACGGGTCGACACCGGGATCGAGGCCGGCAGCGTCATCGGCGGCAACTTCGACTCACTGCTGGCCAAGGTGATCGTGACCGGCGCGGGCCGGTCCGAGGCGCTGGAGCGGGCGCGCCGCGTACTCGACGAAATGGTCGTCGAGGGCATGGCCACCGTGCTGCCGTTCCATCGGCTCATCGTCCGCGACCCCGCCTTCACCACGGAGCCGTTCACCGTCCACACGCGATGGATCGAGACGGAGTGGTCCAACACCGTCGAACCGTTCAGCGCCGCGGCGGGCGTCGAGACGCCCGTGGACGACCGCGCGACCGTGGTGGTCGAGGTCGATGGCAAGCGCCTACTTGTACGCCTTCCGGCCGGACTGGGCTCGGTGGCTCCGGTCGCGGGTGGGGCCAAAGCAGCGCCCCGGCGCAGCAGTGTGAAGAAGGGGCAGTCGGCGGCGGCCAGTGGCGACTCCCTGACCGCGCCGATGCAGGGCACCATCGTGAAGATCGTGGTGGCCGAGGGTGACGAGGTAGCCGAGGGCGATCCCGTCGTCGTGCTCGAAGCCATGAAGATGGAGCAGCCGTTGACCGCGCACAAGGCCGGCAAGATCTCCGGCCTCACCGCGACGGTGGGCGAGGTCGTTCAGGCCGGCGCCGTCATCTGCACCATCTCCTGACCCCCGCCGCGTCGCGTTGATCATGAACCTAGGGTTCCACTTAAGGCCTTATGTGGAACCCTAGGTTCATGATCAACGCGACGGGGGCCGGCGGAACCGGGGGGCGGTGGGAGGGGGCCAACGGGGAGGGGGCGCGGTTATCCACAGGGGGTGTCGGCGGAGGTTCGGAACCGGTTAGCCTGCCGGAGTGACGGAACCCATCACTGTCGATACGGGGCGGCTGCGGCTGGTCGGCCGCGAGCTGAGCGACCAGTCCCGGGCCGTCCTGCTACCGGTCTGGGACACACTGAGCCGGCTGGGCATCCCGGCCGATCCGAATGCTGCGGGGGCCGAGGGGTCCGATGTGGCGGCCGGAATGACCACCTGCCTGACGGCGGTCACCGAAGAACTCCGTCGGTCGGCGGTCGAGTTGCAGGAGATCGGCGACGCCCTCGTGCGCTCGGCCCAAGACTATGAGCAGACCGATCGGGAGTCCAAGCGGCTGACCCGCGACATCGTGGACGACCGCGCGGATGTGCCCGTTCCGCATACCGACCCGTCGAGGTGGAAGCTGTGATCATTCCGCGCGAGACGATGAAGCGGCTCTACGGTGTGGGCGGCGACCTGAGCCGGTTGCCGGTCGGGCCCGAGTCCATCGATCAGCTGAACCGCCTGGTGGCGGCGGCGGCCACGCTGACCAGCCGAGTCTCGGTGACCGAACTCGACGAGGCGTACGCCGCCCTGCTGCAGAGCCCGGAGACGGTCGACGAGGCGGACCAGATCGTCGACGCCACCGAACGGGAGTTGACCAAACTCTGGGCCGGCACCGCGAGCCAGCGTGCCGCAGTCGACCTGACCGGCGCGCGCGCCCGGCTGGCCCGGATCCGGGCCGCCTCCCTGGCGACGACGACGGCCCTGGAGAAGCTGGACAGCCAGGTCGCCGAGGTCGACGGGGTGATCCGCCAGGGCAGCCAGCACCTGGCCGAGGCCGGCAGACTCCTTCCCGCGGTCGCCTCGGCCGCCGGGCAGTACGGCGACCGGGTGCAGTTCGAGCAGCTCTTCGAGCAGGCCCGGACGGCGGCGGTCAACGGAGCGGCGCTGGTCTTCCAGGCGTACCGGCGGTTCGACGAGGTCTGCGCGTCGGCCAAGGGCACCCTGGAGAAGATCGCCCGCGAGGTCGGAAACCCGGACGTCGTCACCGCCTCTCCCTAGCATGAGGACATGCGGTTCCTCACGGGCGCGACGCCCGCCCACGACCTGACCTACAACGACGTCTTCATGGCGCCGAGCCGCTCCGACGTCGGCTCGCGGCTGGAGGTCGATCTGTCCACGGGCGACGGCACCGGCTGCACGATCCCGATCGTGGTGGCCAACATGACCGCGGTGGCCGGGCGGCGGATGGCCGAGACGATCGCCCGGCGGGGCGGTCTCGTCGTCATCCCGCAGGACATCCCGATCGACGTCGTGACGGAGGTGATCGGCTGGGTCAAGGACAGGCATCTCGTCCACGACACGGCGATCACGCTCGGTCCGACCGACACCGTCGGCGACGCGATCCACCTGCTGCCGAAACGGGCGCACGGCGCGGTCGTCGTCGTGGACGCCGAGCGACGCCCGGTCGGCATCGTCACCGAGACCGACACTCTCGGTGTCGATCGGTTCGCCCAGCTGCGCCACGTGATGTCCGTCGACCCCTTGACCGTCGACGTCCGCGCCGATCCGCGTATCGCCTTCGACGCATTGTCGTCCGCGCGGCGGAAGGTAGCCCCGGTGATCGACCACGACGGACGCCTCGTGGGCATCGTGACCAGGGCCGGCGCGTTGCGCGCGACGCTGTACCGGCCCGCGTTGGACGAGAAGGGGCGGTTGCGGATCGCGGCGGCGATCGGCATCAACGGCGACGTGGCGGGCAAGGCCCGCGCATTGCTGGACGCGGGCGTGGACACCCTGGTCGTGGACACCGCGCACGGTCATCAAGAGCGCATGATCACCGCGTTGCGCGCGGTGCGGAGCCTGGAGCCGGCCGTCCCGATCGTGGCGGGCAACGTCGTGACCGCAGAAGGGGTACGCGACCTGGTGGAAGCCGGTGCCGACATTCTCAAGGTGGGGGTCGGACCGGGCGCGATGTGCACCACGCGGATGATGACCGGCGTGGGGCGACCGCAGTTCTCGGCCGTCCTCGACTGTGCCGCGGCCGCTCGTGACCTGGGCAAGACCGTGTGGGCCGACGGCGGCGTACGCCATCCGCGGGACGTGGCGCTCGCTCTGGCGGCCGGCGCGGCGAACGTGATGATCGGCTCGTGGTTCGCCGGGACCTACGAATCGCCCGGTGATCTCTACACCGACGCCGAGGGGCGGCGCTACAAGGAGAGCTTCGGGATGGCGTCGGCCCGGGCGGTCAGCGCGCGAACGGCCGACGACTCGCCGTTCGACCGCGCCCGCAAGGCGGTCTTCGAGGAGGGCATCTCCACGGCGAAGATGTACCTCGATCCCCAGCGGCCCGGAGTGGAGGACCTGCTGGACGAGATCGTCGCGGGCGTACGCAGTGCCTGCACCTATGCCGGAGCTCGTACGCTGGAGGAATTCCACTCGCGCGCGATCATCGGCGTGCAGTCGTCCGCCGGGTACGCCGAGGGCATGCCGTTGCCGACGAGTTGGTAGTCGCGTTGTAGCCAGTGCCGGTTGTGCGGGCTCCGACAACTTCGTCCGCACCGGCGGCGTCCTGCAGGGCATGAAGGCAAGGGCATGGTAGCCACCGTGATCGCAACCGGCATGGTCACCCGAAACGACGTCGAGGCCGCCGCCGCGCGTACCCGTAACGTCGTCCGGCATACGCCGCTGACGCTGGTGGAATCGGGCGTCTTCCCGGCCACCGTGATGCTGAAACTCGAGCAACTCCAGCACGCGGGCGGCTATCCGGTGCGGGGCGTGTTCAACCAGGTCATCGCCGGGTTGGAACGCCGCACCTTCGACCCGGACGCCGGTCTGGTCGCGGCGTACACCCCGGCGGTGGCGGCCGCCGTCGTCCACGTCGCCCGGCGACTCGACCTGCCCGTGACGGTCTTCGCACCCGCCTCTGCGGAAGCGAACGCGTCGACCACGCTCACAGTGGACGGTACGCTCGCCGACGCCCAGCTAGAGGCGGAACGCCACGCGCTCGCGACCGGCGGTCTGCACTGCCCCGGCCTCAGTCCGGAGTGCTGGGCGCAGATGGTCGCCGGGGCGGGCACGGTGGGGCTGGAACTGTGGACGCAGACGCTCGGGCAGCTCGACACCGTCGTCGTCCCCGAACGCGCCACCGCGCTGACCGCCGGGATCACCGCCGCCCTGGCCAGCCACGTACGCGTCGTCGAAGCGGTCAGTTCGCCCGAGCTGTGCGCGGTCGCTCGCCACGATTTGTGGGAGGAACGCCGCATCGCCGTCGACGACGTGGCCGCCTGCGCGTACGCGTACCTGCGGGAGGGGTATCGCCCGTCCGTCGGCGAACGGGTCGCCGTCGTGCTGAGCAGCGCCGACACCGCTCCGTCGCTCATCGTTCGGCCGACTTCCGAGCCGACTTCGGAGGTCGGCCCGACTTCCGAGCCGATTGCTCCGACATTGTCTGTATTGTCTGCTTAGGATGGCGCCATGACGCAGGCCGATTCGCCCTCCACCCTCGGCACCACCATCGATTACGACGCCAACGGCTACGACTATCAGCAGTACTGGCAAGGCCGGGACTACGAACTCTGGGCCGAAGACCGGGCGCTGCGCCGGCTGGTGCCCCGGCTGGGTGCGTACCGGTGGTTCGTGGACCTCGGCGGCGCGTTCGGCCGCAACTCGGGCTACTACCTCCCGAACGCCGACCGCGCGGTGATCCTCGACTACTCCGCGACCAACCTCACCAACGCCGCACGCCGCCATCCCGAGGCGGTCGCCTCCGGCCGGCTCGGCCTCGTCCGGTGCGACCTCAACGCCATCCCGTTCGCCGATCTGGCCTTCGACAGTGGGATGGTCATCCGCGTACTGCACCACCTGTCCGACGTCGACGGCGCGCTCGCCGAGATGGGCCGCATCGTCCGGTCGTCGTGGCTGGTCGACGTGCCGATCAAGCACCACCTGCTCGGTCTCGTCCGGGGCGCCGCGACCGGCCGTCTCCGGCAGATCCGCTCGGCCGAGCCGCTGATCACCGGGGCGAGCGACGAGAAGTACTTCAACTTCCAGCTGGACGCCGTCCGGGACCGGCTGACCGGCATCGGCTTCCAGACCCGCCTCGGCGCCAGCGCCAACAACTTCCGCCGTTGGGAGAGCCGGGTCCCCGACCAGGTCGCCCGGTACGCCCGCCCGCTCGTCCAAGGCATGGAAGCCGCGACGCAGGGCCTCGGCAAGGGCTGGCTGGGCCCGTCCCAGCTCGTCCTCGCCACCCGGGTGCCCGCCGTCGACTCGCCGTACGCCCCGTCTGCCGACGAGTCGTTCACCGATCGCATGGCGTGCCCGTCCTGCCGCGGCGCGCTCGCCTTCTCGGCGGACAGTGCTACCTGCTCGCCCTGCTCACGGAGCTATCCGAAGTCCGGCCCGTTCTGGGACTTCGTCTAGGCGCCCGTTACCTGGAGATCACGGTTATGCAGGCTTCCTAAGAGCCCGGGAAGCCTGCATAACCGTGATCTGGTGCCTACCGGAGGCGGGTGATGGTCACCGCGACCTGCTGTCCGGTCCCGCCCGCACCGGCGAACACCCCTTTGAGGGGTGGGACGTCGCCGTAGTCGCGACCTCGGCCGACGAGGACGTGACGTTCCCCGATGGGTACGCCGTTCGTCGGGTCGAACGAGCGCCACTCGCCGGACCACCACTCGATCCAGGCATGGCTCTGCCCGACCACCCGTTCCCCCAGTGCGGCGTTCGGCGTCGGGTGCAGATACCCGGAGACGTAGCGTGCTGGTACGCCCATCGCCCGGAGCAGGGCGATCGCCAGGTGCGAGATGTCCTGGCATACGCCTTGGCGCTGGCGCCAGACCTGGACGGCGTCGGTGAGCACGCCCGTCGTTCCGGGCACGTATTCGATCTCTGTGCGGAGCATCTCGCAGACCGCTCGGGCGGCTTCGTCCGGCGTACGGTGAGAGCGGCGCAGTTCGGTCGCCGTCTCGGTGAGTTCGGCGTCCAGCGCTGTCCGGGGCGTGGACAACAGCAGTTCGGCCCATCGGTCGGTGATCGCTGGGGCGTTCACCTCCGCCCAACCTGGGCCGTCAGCGTGGACCGCAGCGGGGCTGGAGGTCTCCACCACCGATTCGGCCACGACTTCCAGGGTCGCGTGCGGAACGTGCACGTCGAACGCGGTGACCAAGGTGCCCCAGTAATCGTGGTACTGAAAGGTCCGCGCCGAGGGCCGGACGGCAACCGAGGATTGCAGGACGATCTGGCGGGCGTCGGTGCCGGGGACCATCCGGGCCTCGTTGTAGGAGGAGACCACCGGACCGGCGTATTCGAACCCGGTGTGGTGCTCGACGCGTACTCGCCAGCCCATCACGCCACCGCCTTCGCGCTCCAGGCGACTGCCGCAGTCTGCCGGAAGTATCGGCCCGAGACCGCCTCGTTCACCTGGGAGCAGCTCCGCTCCAGGCCGGCGAGGACGGCCGGGAGGTCGTCGAGCAAGTGATCCGGCGACCGGTACGCGAGATCGGTGCGGGCGCGGCCGAGGATGCGCTGTGCTTCGGTGCCGACACCGACGCGGCCCCGGCCCGGCTCCAACTCGGCCAGGCAGTTCTCGGCACTGACCAGCGCGGCCAGCACCGATCGCGGGAACAACCGGTCCAGCAGCAGGAACTCGGCTGCGTGCCGATCGCTCAGCGACCCGCGGTACGTCCGTAGATAGGTCTCCCAAGCGCCGCAACTTCGGAGCAGCATCAGCCAGCTCGGGATGCTGCCGCCGGCTCGCGTATGCGTCGACAGCAGGCGGGCGGTCATGTCGACCCGTTCCACACTCCGGCCGAGCACCAGGAACAGCCAGCCTTCGTCACGGCTCATCGTGGCGTCCGCCAACCCGGCCAGCACGCTGCATCTTTCGCGTACCCATTGGAAGAAGGCGTGCACGCCGCGGACCTCGATCCGCGCGCGGGCGTCGCCCAGACCGAGCCACGTGGTGTTGAGGCATTCCCACATCTCGGAGCTGACGGTCTCGCGGCAGCCGCGGGCGTTCTCCCGCGCGGCGGCGAGCGCGCCGAGGACCGAGCTGGGGTCGCCGCGGTCGAGGCCGAGCCGTTCGACGACGGCGGTCAGACCCACGGCCTCCTGCGCGACCTGCACGCCCATGACGGACAGCAGGGAGCGGCAGGCCCGCTCCTCGTCGGTCCACGGATCCTGCAGCATCCGGTGCAGGTGGACGTCGAGAATGCGCGCGGTGTCCTCGGCCCGCTCGACGTAGCGGCCGATCCAGTAGAGCGACTCGGCGATGCGGCTCAGCACGACGTCACCGCCTGCTGCTGTTGCTGTTGCTGCTGCGCCAGGCCGCCGATGCCCGGGCCGGGATCCGGGAGGGCCGATTCCAGCGGCGGCGGCTCGGGCGCGCGCTGCATGGGCACCGGCATCCCGGACTCCGTGACCACCCAGGTGTCCTTGGAACCGCCGCCCTGGCTGGAGTTCACCACCAGCGCACCCTCCGGCAACGCCACCCGGGTGAGCCCGCCCGGCAGGACCGATATGGTCGTGCCGTCGTTCACCGCGAACGGCCGCAGATCGACGTGCCGCGGCCGCAACCGGTCGCCGATCAGCGTCGGCACGGTCGACAGGCGTACCTCGCGTTGTGCGATCCAGCCGCGCGGGTCGACCTCGATCCGCTGGGCGACCGCCGCCAACTGCTCCTCGGTCGCGGCCGAGCCGATCACGATGCCCGCGCCGCCCGACCCGTCGACCGGCTTGAGCACGAGCTGATCCAACCGGCTCAGCACGTCGGCGCGAACCTCCGGGTCGTCCAGCCGATAAGTCTCCACATTGGGCAGAATCGGCTCTTCGTTGAGGTAGTAGCGGATGAGGTCCGGCACGTACGTGTAGAGCAGCTTGTCGTCGGCGACGCCGTTGCCCACGGCGTTCGCGAGCGTCACCTTGCCCGCGCGCGCCGCGTTGAGCAGCCCGGCACAGCCCAGCACCGAATCCGCGCGGAACTGCACCGGATCGAGGAACTCGTCGTCGACCCGCCGGTAGATCACGTCCACCCGCCGCTCACCCGCCGTCGTGCGCATGGCCACCTCATTGCCCACGCAGATCAGGTCCCGGCCCTCGACCAGCTCGACGCCCATCTCCCGGGCCAGCAACGCGTGCTCGAAATAAGCAGAGTTGTGTACGCCGGGAGTCAGCACCACGACCGTCGGTTCGTCCATCCCCGACGCCGCCCGCAATGCTCGCAGCAACAGCGCCGGGTACGCCTCGACCGGCTGAATGCGGGTGGCCGCGAATACCTCGGGCAGTACGTGGGCCATCGCACGACGGTTCTCCATCACGTAGGAGACCCCGGACGGGATGCGTACGTTGTCCTCCAGGACTCGGAAGTCGCCTTGTTCGTCGCGGATCAAGTCCACGCCCGCCACGTGGACGCGTACGCCGTTGGCGGGGACGACTCCGGCCGCCTCTCGGTGAAAGTGGGCACTCGTCACCACGAGACGGCGCGGCACCACCCCGTCGGCGAGCACCTGACCCGGTCCGTAGACGTCGGCCAGAAACGCCTCCAGCGCGCGTACGCGTTGGACCACACCGGATTCGACGTGCCGCCACTGAGCGGCGGCGATGATCCGGGGGATGATGTCGAGCGGGAACGGCCGCTCGACGCCGCCGAGAGCGAACGTGATGCCCTGGTCGAGGAAGGCCCGGGCCAGCACGTCGGCCCGGACCCGCAGATCGCTGCCGGCGAGCGGCCGCAAGGTGGCGTGCAACGCGTCGTAGTCGGCGCGGGGAAGACCGGGGGCGTCGAACATCTCGTCCCAGACGGTCCCGGGCGCGCCGAGCGGGTAGTCCTCGAAAAGGTCCGCCATGCCCAGACGCTACGCGCAGTGCGTTGCAAATAGGTAAATCCGCTCACGTCGTGGACGCGTTTTGCGTTCGCTCCGGCGCTAGTCGGTCTGGTGCTGCATGAGCTGCCGAGCGGCCTCGGCGATGGAGCCGGACAGCGACGGGTAGATCGTGATGGTGTGCGCGACCTGATCCACCGTGAGGTGGTTCTCCACCGCCAAGGCGATCGGCATGATCAGCTCGCTGGCCTTGGGCGACACCACGACGCCGCCGACGACCTGCCCGGAGGCGGGCCGGCAGAAGAGCTTGATGAAGCCGTCCTCGATGCCGGCCATCTTCGCCCGGGCGTTGCCGCTCAGCGGCAGCATGACCTCCCGGGCCGGTACCTTTCCGCTGATCACCGCCTCCTGGCTCACGCCGACGGTGGCCAGCTCGGGATCGGTGAAAACGTTGGCCGCGACCGTCTTGAGGCGCAGCGGCGCGACGGCCTCACCCAGCGCGTGCCACATGGCGATCCGGCCCTGCATCGCCGCCACACTGGCGAGCGGCAGTACGCCGGTGCAGTCGCCGGCGGCGTAGATGCCGGGCACGTTCGTCCGGGAGACGCGGTCCACCGAGACGTAGCCGCCCGGTGCGACGGCGACGCCGTACTCGACCAGCCCCAGGTCGGCGGTGTTCGGCACCGACCCCACTGCCATCAGGCAGTGCGAACCGGTCACGGTGCGGCCGTCGGCCAACGCCACCTCGACCGTGTCGCCGACACGGCGTACGGCCGAGGCTCTGGAATTGTTCATGATCTGCATGCCGCGGGCCCGGAAGACCCGCTCGATGGCCATGGCCGCGTCAGCGTCTTCGTGCGGCATGACGCGGTCGCGGCTGGAGACCAGGGTGACCTGCACCCCCATGGCCAGGTACGCCGACGCGAACTCGGCGCCGGTGACGCCGGAGCCCACCACGATCAGATGCTCGGGCAGGGCGGGCAGGTCGTAGACCTGACGCCAGGTCAGGATGCGCTCGCCGTCCGGCTCGGCGTCGGCGAGGATGCGCGGCGTCGCCCCGGTCGCGATGAGCACCGTCCCGGCATCGATCGAATACTCTGCGTGATCGCCGGAGGGCTTGATGTGGATCTTGTGCCGATGGCCGAGGGAGTCCTCACCGAGCCGCGCGCGTCCGTGAACGACGCTTACGCCCGCCTTTATCAACTTGGTATGAATGTCCGTCGACTGCGCGGCGGCGAGACGCTTCACCCGTTCGTGCACGGCCGGCGCGTCGACGGTGATGGCTTCCAGCCCGTCCGAGTGGATGCCGAACCCTTCGGTGTCGCGATAGCCGGTGACCACGTCTGAGCTGGCGATGAAGGTCTTCGACGGTACGCAGTCGTGCAGGACGCAGGCACCGCCTGCGCCGTCCGCCTCGACCACGGTGACATCCGCGTCGAGTTGCGCGGCGACGAGCGCCGCCTCATAGCCGGCCGGTCCCCCACCGATGATCACAATCCGGTTCACGGCGATTTTCCCCTGTTTGTCCACACGGTCGTCTGAGCGTCTTTCGAGCCCGCGCGACATGCGACACGCCACGCCATATTCTCTCGTACGCCCCAGGCGGACTATCGTCATCGCCGTGCGTCATTACGCTGCGTACGGCTCCAACCTCGACCCCGCCCGAATGCGAGCCTACTGCCCGCACTCGCCGATGGTCGGCGTGGGCTGGCTGGAAGGTTGGCGAATCACCTTCGCCGGCGAAGAGGTCATCGGGTGGGAGGGCGCCGTCACGACGATCGTCGAGTCGCCGGGCGACCGTGTCTTCGTGTCGCTCTACGACGTGCATCCCTGGGACGAGTCGCAACTCGACGAGGTCGAGGGCGTCGTCGCGGGGACCTACCGCAAGCTGCACGTGCGCGTGCACGCGCTGGACGGGGACGTCACCGCCTGGGTCTACGTCTTCAACGGGTACGAGGGCGGCCTGCCGACGGTCTGGTATCTGAACGAGATCGCGAACGCCGCCGCCAAGGCCGGCGCCCCCGACGATTACGTCGCGGACCTCCGGGCGCGGCCGACGCGCAACAACTCGATCTGACCCGCCCGCCGGTCAGAAGCGGGCGGAGAGGCCGAGCTGGGCGGGCTGGACCACCCGAGCCAGCCCGACCAGCAGTTCCAGCCATTCGTCGCGTTCCAGGCCCGTGAGGGCGGTCAGCGCACCGGCCACGATCCGGTCGGCGACCGCGTTTGCCCAGGCGCGCCGCCGGGCCAGGTGCCCGACGGCCGGAAAGGGCGGCTGCCACCCGTACGCCACGGCTCCGGCTTCGCCTTCGGGTCCGGAGAGCAGCGCCTGAACCGGGGACAGTCCGGCGGCTGCCTGTGCCACCAGGGCGGCCCCGGCCCGCAGTTCGGTGAGCAGGTACAGGCATACGCCGGCGAGTTCGGCCGGGGCGTCGTCGGGGACGGGCATCCGCCGCCAGGCCGCGTACAGGGGCAGGGCCGACGCGTCGGCATCCCGGAGGACCCGGCCGGTCAGCACCACGAACCTCGGCAGCCCGGGGAGGCCGGTCAACTCGTCCCGGCCCCAGCGGCAGCATTGCGCCATCCGCTCGGCGGCGATCGCGGGGACCGGCATGACCGCCCGGGCCGACTCGTACGCGTCGCGTACGGCATCGGGGTGGATCAAGCCCATCGCCGCCGCCGCGACGTGGGAGTCGACGTCGCCGAGCGCGCCCGCCCGGCCGGCGACGGTGAACACCCAGGCCGACAGCCCCAGTTCCCGGGCATGCCGCAGGGTACGCGGGCACCGCGTCCACGCGCTCCCCAACGCCTCGATGCTTGGACGGCTGGCGGCCGCGGTCTGCTCCGGCGTCACGCCAGAGAAGACTACGCGGTAACCGTCGTGCCCGGCTCGAGGCGGGAATAGGGGGCGAGGGCGAGCTTGGTGAGGCTGCCGTCCACCACCATGTGCCCGAACTCGTTGAGCAGTCCATCGTGGAGGGCGTACACCTGCCGCGGCGAAATGGCCCGGATGAAGTCGACCGACTCCGACGCCTTCAGCCACGGCCCGCTCACCGGCACGAACAACGTCTCGACGTTCGCGCCCTCGGGCACGTCGAACGAATCGCCCGGGTGGTACACGGAGTCCTCGACGAGGAAGCCGAGGTTGGGCACCGGCGTCACCTCCGGATGCAGCAACGCGTGCAGCCCGCCGTAGGCCTTCACCCCGAAGCCGGCGGCGGAGAAGGCGTCGCCCGAGGACACCGTATGGGTGACGCCTTCCAGCTCGGCGAGCTTGGCGATGACGGCTTCGTGGGCGTACACCGCGACCGACGGGCGCTTCGCCAGCGCGTCGGCCAGCTTGCCGACGTCCAGGTGGTCGAAGTGCTCGTGGGTGATCAGGATCGCGTCGACGCCGTCCAGCGCCGCCGGATCCGCCCACGGCCCGGGGTCGATCACCAGGACCGCGCCGTCGCGCTCGATCCGGACACAGGAATGCTCGAACTTGGTCACTCTCACGCCGATCAGCTTAGGAACCGGCGGCTCCAGGCGCGCGTCATAGGCCCATGTTGGTACGCCGAAAGACCGTAGCGCTCGCGTTGGCGGGCCTGGCGCTGGTGTTCGTCGCAGGTTGTGGCGCCAGCGATAAGAACTCGTCCGACAGTGGTGGAGCCGCTCCGGCGGTCAACCCGGAGGGCGTTGGGGACCTCGGGGCGAAAACCGCCAACGGGGCCGATCAGAGCACCACAAGCGGGCAGGGCAGCGGGCAGGTTCCCGAGGTGGGCCGGGCGATCGTCTACAACGGGCAGATCACCGTACGCGTCGACGACGTCGAGCTGGCCGCGCAACGGGTCCGGTCGGCCGCCACCGGTGTCGGCGGTTTCGTGGGCTCGGAGAAGAGCACCAGCGGGGGTTCCCGGGCGCAGTCCTCGATCACGATCCGGGTGCCGGCCGACAAGTTCGACTCGGTCCTGGCCGACGCCGCCAAGCTCGGCAAGGAACTGGACCGCTCGGTGAACGCCGAGGACGTGACGGCGACAGTCGTGGACTTGGAAGCCCGGATCAAGGCGCAACAGGCCAGTGTGGACAGCGTACGCCGGATGTTCGCGCAGGCCACGAAGCTCACGGAGATCGTGCAGCTCGAGCAGGAGCTGTCTCGCCGGCAGGCCGAGCTGGACGCCTTGCTGGCCAAGCAACGCCGCCTCGACGACCTCGTGAAGCTGTCCACCATCACGGTGACGCTGGTCGGCCCGGATACGCCCTACGTGGAGCCCAAGACCGAGGATCCGTCGTTCTTCGGCGGGCTGAAGGCCGGCTGGAACACCTTCGTCGTCATCCTGAAGGTGGCGTCGGCCGTCCTCGGCTTCCTGCTGCCGTTCCTGATCGTCGCGGCCGTCGTCCTGGTGCCGCTCTGGTGGCTGCTCCGGCGTCGCCGGACCGCCCGACCGGTCGCCGTTGATCAAGGAGTCAAGGACGTCGACACGCCGACAGACGGAACCTTGGGTTCATGATCAACGCTTAGGCAGGGGGCTGACCCGCCCCCTGCCTAGAAGAAGCTGGACAGAGCCGCGAGCGCCGTGTGGACCATGGTGCGGACGCCGTAGCCGATGCACCGTTCGTCCACGTCGAAGCCGGACTGGTGGATGTCCAGCTTGACGTCGCTGCCCGGGGTGCTGGTGCCGAGGCGGATCATCGCGCCCGGCACCTGTTCGAGGTAGAAGGCGAAGTCCTCACCCCCCATGCTGATCTCGGCCTCGACCACCCGGTCGGCGCCGAGCGCAGCGCCGGCGGCGGCCGCGATGACGGCGGTGGCCATGCGGTCGTTGATGACCGGTGGCACGCCGCGGGTGTACCGGACGTCGACGCCCGCGCCGGTGGCCGAGACCACGTCCTTGATCAGGTTGGTGATCAGGTCGGGCGCGGCCTGCCAGGCTTCCTTGTTGAGAATGCGGACGGTCGCCTTGGCCTGTCCCTCGATCGGGATGGCGTTGGCCGCCTCGCCGGCGTGCACCGCGCCGAAGACCATCGAGACCCCGGCGCGCGGGTCTACCCGGCGGTCCAACAGAGCCGGCGCGTCGACGATCACCCGGGCGAGCGCGTGCACCAGATCGGCGGTGAGGTGCGGCCGGGCCGTGTGCCCGCCCTTGCCGGTCAGCCGCACCTCGACGGTGTCGGCGGCGGCGGTGAACGGGCCCGAGCGGACTCCGATCAGACCGGCCGGCAGCTGCGGCGCGCAGTGCAGCGCGTAGATCGCCGCGACGTCCTTCAACGCCCCGGCTGAGATCATCTCCGGCGCGCCCGAGGGGAACTTCTCCTCGGACGGCTGGAACACCAGCCGCACCCGACCGGGCAGCTCACCGCGCTGGTCGAGCTGGGCCAGCGCGAGGCCGACACCCAGCAGAACCGTGGTGTGGACGTCGTGGCCGCAGGCGTGCGCGGCGCCCGGAACTTGGCTGCGGTAGGGCACGTCCTTGGTGTCCGGCAGCGGCAACGCATCGAGATCGGCCCGCAACGCGATGACCCGGTCACCGGTGCCGATGTCGCACAGGAGCCCATTGCCGCGCGGCAGGAACTTGGGCTGCAGGCCGGCGACGGCCAGCTCCCGGGCGACCAGGGCTGCGGTCTCGAACTCGTGACCGGACAGTTCCGGGTGCGCGTGAATGTGACGGCGTACGGCGACGAGCTCCGCGCCTCGGGCGGCAAGCCAGCGGTCGAGTTGACCGGGTAGCGGATCGGCCCCAGGCAAAGTCTCGGGCCAAGTCGACGTAAGCGTGCTGCTCTCCGGCAGCGTTAGCGCACTCGTCACGGCAAGATCTCGATCTCGATTGACAGTGGGACAAACCTCGACAAGCCTAGCCCCAGACCCGTAACTCTGCGCAACGTCATTGCGGTAGCGGTTGCGTCGCTGAGTGTCACGTCCTCCCAGGTAGAGAGACTCCGTGGCAGTTTTCGTCGTCGGCATAGACCCTTACACCTCTCACAACGCGTGACGGCTGTGGATGTGACGCACACCCGGTCGACCGGTTACGCGGTTCCCCCGCAATGTCACCTGACGTGGGTATTCCGTCGGGTTCCCCAGGCACGATCACTCTTTCCCCGGTACGCGCGTCGCACACCTGGTGCGAGTAGTCGACTGAGTGGAGGTTCAGGGAAGCCGTCCGAGCGACCGCCGACGACGAATCGTCCGACCGGACGCCTCGATCAGAACCGATCGGCCGGGCGGTATGTCCCCCACACGTCGCGGAGAGCGTGACAGACCTCGCCGACGGTCGCCCGGGCAGCCAGCGCCTCTTTCATCGGATAGAGGATGTTCTCGGTGCCCTCGGCGGCCTTCTTCAGCTGAGCGAGCGCGCTGGAAACCGTGCTGTTGTCCCGATCCCGGCGCACTGCGGCGAGCCGGTCGGCCTGCGCCTGCTCGATCGTCGGATCGACTCGGAGCGGCTCATAGGGCTCCTCTTCGTCCAGCGTGAACCGGTTCACGCCGACGACGGTGCGCTCGCCGGAGTCGATCTCCTGAGCCACCCGGTACGCCGAAGCCTCGATCTCCCGCTTCTGGAAGCCGGCCTCGATGGCGTCCACGGAGGAGCCGTACTCGAAGACGCGCTGGATCAACTCGTCGGCGGCCTGCTCGATCTCGTCGGTGAGCGCCTCGACGACGTAGGAACCGGCGAACGGGTCGACCGTGGCGGTCAGATCCGTTTCATAGGCCAGGATCTGCTGCGTACGCAGGGCCAGGCGAGCCGCCTTCGCCGTGGGCAGCGCGATCGCCTCGTCGTACGAATTCGTGTGCAGGGACTGCGTACCACCGAGGACCGCGCCCAAACCCTGCACCGCGACCCGGACGAGGTTGACCTCGGGCTGCTGCGCGGTGAGCTGCACGCCCGCGGTCTGCGTGTGGAACCGCAGCATCCAGGACTTCGGGTCCTTCGCGCCGAACTCCTCGCGCATGATCCGGGCCCAGATCCGGCGGGCCGCCCGGAACTTGGCGACCTCCTCCAGCAGGGTCGTACGCGCGACGAAGAAGAACGACAACCGGGGCGCGAAGTCGTCGACGGCGAGCCCGGCCGCGATCGCCGCCCGCACGTACTCGATGCCGTTGGCCAGCGTGAACGCGATCTCCTGCACGGGCGTCGCGCCCGCCTCGGCCATGTGGTAGCCGCTGATCGAGATCGTGTTCCACTTCGGGACCTCGGCCCGGCAGTACGCGAACGTGTCCGCCACCAGCCGCAGCGACGGCTTCGGCGGGAAGATGTAGGTACCTCGGGCGATGTACTCCTTCAGGATGTCGTTCTGGATCGTCCCGTTGAGCGCCTTGCCCGGTACGCCCGACTTCTCCGCCACCAGCTGGTAGAGCAACAGGAGAACGCTGCCGGGGGCATTGATCGTCATACTCGTCGACACCTTGTCGAGCGGTATGCCGTCGAACAGCACGCCCATGTCCTCGACCGAGTCGATCGCGACGCCCACCTTGCCGACCTCGCCGTGCGCGATCGGCTCGTCGGAGTCGTAGCCCATCTGCGTAGGCAGGTCGAAGGCGACCGAGAGGCCCATCGTCCCCGCCGCAAGCAGCTGGTGATAGCGGGCGTTGGACTCCGCCGCGGTGCCGAACCCGGCGTACTGCCGCATCGTCCACGGTCGCGTCGTGTACATCGTCGGATAGACGCCCCGGGTGAACGGATACTCGCCCGGCTGCTCCTCTACGCGTTCCGGCACGTCAGAGGACCCGTAGACGGGCTTGAGCGGGAAGCCGGACTCGCTTAGCCGACGTTCAGTCATACCGCTGATCGTAGGATGCGCCGCCCGGACGGCGGATGAGGTCTTTCCCACAGGCTGTTCTACAACTCCTTTCGGGCGCTGGATCAGGGTTCCGGGAACTCCTTCGGGCGCTGGATCAGGGTTCCGGGCCGAAATCTTGGGTCAAGATTCGACCGCGAACCCTGATCCAGCGCGAAAGCGGGCCGAGCACGGCGGAGCGCGGCCGAGCGGGCGGCCGGTGACGGAGAGTGGTCACTCGGCTCGGCTTTCATTTGCCACATTTCTCACGCAGAATGGGGCGGTTGGCCGATCCCCACCCCGGGTACCCAGGCCCGTCCGACCGGCCACTGCACACAGTTCCCCACGAGACGGCGGCAAAGTGACTACCCCCATGCCCACCACCTGGAACAGCTCCCCCGGCGACGGACGAGCGGCGCCGGGCACCGTGATCGGCGGGCGCTACTCCCTGCGTACCTCGATCGGCACCGGCGGCATGGGCACGGTCTGGCGTGCCTCCGACACCCTGCTGCGGCGGGATGTCGCCGTGAAGGAGGTCGTCTGCCCGCCCGGGATGGCGGCGACCGACCGGGACGCGATGTACGAGCGGACGATGCGGGAGGCGCGCGCCGCCGCCGCGCTGGCGCACCCGAGCGTCGTCCAGGTCTACGACGTCGTCACCGAGGGCGGCCGGCCGTGGATCGTGATGGAACTGCTCGACGCTCGCAGCCTGGCCGACATGGTCATCGAGGGCGGTCCGCTGGCTCCGCGTACGGTGGCCAAGATCGGCGTGGCCCTGCTCGGCGCGCTCGAGGTGGCTCACGCGGCCGGCGTGCTGCATCGCGATGTGAAGCCCGCCAATGTGCTGATCTGCCAGGACGGCCGCTGCGTGCTCACCGACTTCGGCGTTGCCCGGATGCCCAGCGACGTGCAGCTCACGACGCCGGGGATGGTGCTGGGCTCGCCGCACTTCATCTCGCCGGAGCGGGCCATGGGGCACGCCTTCGGGCCGCCCAGCGACCTGTTCTCGCTCGGCGTCACGCTGTTCACCGCGGTCGAGGGGCGTCCGCCGTTCGACAAGGGCGATCCGCTGGCCACCATGCACGCAGTCGTCGAGGAGCCGCCCGCGCCGATGCAGCTGGCCGGGCCGCTCACGGAGGTCCTCGGCGGGCTGCTGATCAAGGACCCGGGCCGCCGCTGGGACGTCGCGCGGGCCCGGGTGACCCTTCGTGAGCTGCTCGCCAACGACCTGGCCCAGCAGCCCAGCACGCCCAGCTACACCGACCCGTGGTCGGTCATGCCGACGCCGCAGGGCCAGTGGACCGACCCGACCGCGGTCGCGCCGACCAGCCCGCCCGTCGCGACCAAGCCGCCCAAGCAGGTCGGCGGCCGGGCGCTGCTGGCCACCGGTGACATGCCGCAGTTCCCCGGGGGCGGCAACCTGCCGCCGGGTCCGCCGATGGGCGGGACGATGCAGGCCACCGGTGCGATGCCGCAGTTGCCGACCGGCGCGATGCCGCCCGTTCAGCGCTCTGCCGGCTCGGTCGCCGACAAGGTCCGCGGGCTGCCCAAGGGCGCTCGGATCGGGCTGGCCGCCGGGGTCGCCGCCGTGGTCCTGATCGGCGCGATCGTCATCGCGAGCAATCTGTTCGGCGGCTCGGGCACGCCCGAGGCGAACGGCACCTCGCCGGGGCCACAGCCGAGCGCCAGCGCGCCGGCGAGCCCGCAGGCCCAGCCGGTGGTCTACACCGGCAAGGGCTACAAGATCACCTTCCCCATCGGCTGGAAGAAGGGCAGCGGCGTCGCCAACGGCATCGAGTATCGCGATCCGAAGGTGTCCAACCGCTACGTGCGCGTCCAGGTCTACAGCGGGAAGAACGTCGAGAGCGCGGTCAACTCGAAGGTCACCGATCTGCAGAAGACGAGCACCTGCGAGACCTACGAGCAGGTCGGCATCACGCCGACGACGCTCGCCGCGCAGGAAGGCAGCCAGCTGGAGTACCTGTGCACGCCGAAGGGCATGGACCAGCGCCACGGCACGTACACGGTGATCACTTCGGGCGGCAAGACCTACCGCATCCAGACCTCGACCGAGGCCAGCGACTGGGACGAGGCGAAGACGGTCTTCGAGGAGATCGCGCAGAGTTTCGCGCTCATCTAGGACACCACCACCGGCGCTGTGCTAAAAATCGCCCATGACCGACCACACCGCGCCAGACTCCTCGCTGCCCGAGTCGCTGGCGGCCACCGTCCGCGCCTGGATCGCCGACGATCCGGAACCGGCCGACCGCGACGAACTGTCCGCGCTGCTCGAGGCCGGTGACACCGCCGAGCTCGCCGACCGGTTCGCCGGGCCGTTGACCTTCGGGACGGCTGGTCTCCGCGGCCCCCTGCGGGCCGGTCCCAACGGCATGAATCTCGCAGTCGTACGCCAGGCGGCGGCGGGCTTGGTCAGTTGGTTGCGGACCAACGACACGACGGCGGAGGAGCCGCTCGTCATCGGCTACGACGCTCGGCGGGGCTCGAAGCAGTTCGCGGAGGAGACCGCGCGGGTGGCCACCGGCGCGGGACTGCGCGCCCTGGTGATGCCGCGGAACCTGCCGACGCCGCTGCTCGCCTTCGCCGTACGCCATCTCGGCGGGTGCGCCGGAGTCATGGTGACCGCGTCGCACAACCCGCCGCAGGACAACGGCTACAAGGTCTATCTGGGCGCTCGCCTCGGCGGCGACCTGGGCGCCGGAGCGCAGATCGTCCCGCCCGTCGACGGGGAGATCTCCGAGCGGATCGCCGCCGTGACGAAGCTCGCCGACGTGCCCCTCGGCGACACCGGGGAACTGCTCGACGAGTCCATCGTCACGGCGTACCTGGATCGGGCGGCCGCCGTCGTCGACCCGGACGGGCCCCGTGACCTCGTCGTGGCGTACACCCCGATGCACGGAGTCGGCGGGCAGGTGGCGGCCGACGCGTTCGTCCGGGCCGGCTTCGCCGAGCCGCACCATGTGGACGCGCAGTGGACCCCGGACGGCACCTTCCCGACGGTCAGCTTCCCGAACCCGGAGGAGCCCGGCGCGATGGACCGGGTGATCGCGCTGGCCAAGCAGGTGAACGCCGACATCGCGATCGCCAGCGACCCCGACGCCGACCGGTGCGCCGTCGCGATCCCCGCTCCTACCGCCCCCGGCGGCTGGCGGATGCTGCGCGGTGACGAGGTCGGCGTACTGCTCGCCGATCACCTCATGCGACGGGGCCGCCGTGGCACGTACGCCACCACGATCGTCTCGTCGTCGCTGCTCAAGACGCTGACGGCGGAACGCGGGCTCGGCTACGCCGAGACCCTGACCGGGTTCAAGTGGATCTCCCGATCCGCCGCCGATCTGTGCTTCGGCTACGAGGAAGCCCTGGGCTACTGCGTGGACCCCGACGGCGTACGCGACAAGGACGGGATCACGGCCGCCCTGGTGGTGGCCGAGTTGGCCGCCGGATTGAAGGCCGAACTGCGTACGCTCGCCGACCGGCTCGACGAGATCGCCGGACAGCACGGCGTCTACGCCACCGATCAGCTCTCCGTACGCGTCGACGACCTCACCGAGATCTCCGACGCCATGGCGCGGCTGCGATCGAAGACCCCGACGACGTTGCTGGACGAACCGGTCAGCTCCGCCGAGGACCTGCTCCCCGAGGCCGACGTCGTGATCCTGCGTACTTCCGAATGCCGGGTGGTGGTGCGGCCCTCCGGAACGGAGCCGAAGCTCAAGGCGTACCTGGAGGTGCGAGAACCGGTCGCGGAAGGCGACCTGGCCGCGGCCCGGGAACGCGCGAGCGCCGCCCTGACCGCCCTGCGCACCGAAACCGCCGCGGCTCTGGGCATCTGGTCGGTCGCACCATGACAGTGAACGGTAGGTTGTGAAGCCGTGGACGTACTCGTAGTTGATCATCCGCTCGCCCAGTCCCGGCTGACCGCCATGCGGGACGCCCGCACCGACTCCGCGACCTTCCGGGCCGCCCTGCACGAGCTCAGCACGATGCTCGCGTACGAGGCCGCCCGCTCCTTCGCGGCGCAGAAGTACCCGGTGCAGACTCCGGTCGCGACCGCCCAGGGCACCAAGCTCGCCAGCCCGCCGCTCATCGTGCCGGTGCTGCGCGCCGGGCTCGGCATGGCCGACGCCGTACTGAACCTGCTCCCGGAGTCGTCGATGGGCTTCGTCGGGCTCGCCCGCGACGAGCACACCTACGAACCGCGGGCGTACATGGAGTCGCTTCCGGCCGACCTACGCGGCCTGCCGGTGCTGGTCCTCGACCCGATGCTGGCCACCGGCGGCTCGCTGGAGCACTGCTGCCGGCTGCTGGTCGACCGGGGCTGCACCGACATCACCGTGCTGAGCGTCATCTGCGCGCCCGAGGGCATCGCCCGGCTGGAGCGCTCGGGGCTGCCGATCCGCCTGGTCACCGCCAGCGTCGACGAGCGGCTCAACGAGCAGATGTTCATCGTCCCGGGTCTGGGCGACGCCGGGGACCGCCAATTCGGCGGCATGCCCCGCTTCTAACCCCACCCCGCCCTTTCCGCTCGCCCTCTCCGCCCGCACCCTTCCCCGCCGCACCCTTCCCCACCGCACCCTTCCCCACCGCACCCTTCCCCGCCGCACCCTTCCCCACCGCACCCTTCCCCGCCGATCATGAACTATCGGCCATGATCGGCCGACGTGTCGTGTTCCAAGCTCCCTGATCAACTCCGCATCACCATGATCGACATCCACCTCGTCTAGCCGAAGTCGATCAGGCACTCGGGGGAGTGATCATGCCGGCGGGGACACGACACGCCGGTCGATCATGGCGACAAGTTCATGATCGCGCGGAAAGGACCGGGGCTGATCGCGCGGACAGGACGGGGGCAGATCGCGCGGAAAGGAGGGGGGAGATCGCGCGGAAAGGACGGGGGCAGATCGCGCGGACAGGACGGGGGCAGATCGCGCGGAAAGCAGCTGAGGGTGAGCGGCGGCGGAGCCGAGGCGGGCGGAGATAGGCTTTCGGGCATGACAGTCACCGCACCCGCCACCGACCAGGTGACCGGGTCGAACGCGACCTTGCGGGCGTTCCTGCACGGGCTGCCCGGCGTGGACAAGGTGGGAGCCGACGCCCGCGCCGCCGCGCTCGGCACCCGTTCGATCAAGACGTCGTCGAAGGTGTTCGCGATCGACCTCGCGATCAGCATGGTCGACCTGACGACGCTGGAGGGCGCGGACACTCCGGGCAAGGTCCGGGCGCTGGCGACCAAGGCGCTGCGGCCGGATCCGCTCGACCCGAGTTGCCCGGCCGCGGCCGCCGTCTGCGTCTACCCGTCGATGGTCGCCGACGTGCGGGAGATCGTGGCGGGGTCCACGGTCAAGATCGCCAGCGTGGCCACGGCGTTCCCGGCGGGGCAGGCGTCGCTGAGGGTCAAGATCGACGACGTACGCGACGCGGTGGCCGCCGGCGCGGACGAGATCGACATGGTGATCAACCGGGGTTCTTTCCTGGCCGGCCGCTACCTCGAGGTGTTCGAGGAGATCGTGGCGGTCAAGGAGGCCTGCGGCGACGCCCGGCTCAAGGTGATCATGGAGACCGGCGAGCTGGTGACCTACGACAACGTACGCCGGGCGTCGTGGCTGTCCATGCTCGCCGGGGCGGACTTCATCAAGACGTCGACGGGCAAGATCTCGCCGGCCGCCACACCGCCGGTGACCCTGATCATGCTGGAGGCCGTTCGGGACTTCCTGGCGACGACCGGCCGGAAGGTCGGCGTGAAGCCCGCCGGAGGCATCCGGACGTCGAAGGACGCGATCAAGTACCTCGTGCTCGTCAACGAGACGGCCGGCGACGGCTGGCTGGACCCGCACTGGTTCCGGTTCGGCGCCTCGTCGCTGCTCAACGACCTGCTGCTGCAGCGCAACAAGATGAAGACCGGGCATTACTCCGGTCCCGACTACGTCACTCTGGACTGAGCGTCATGGCTGTTTTCGAGTACGCGCCCGCGCCCGAGTCGCGTGCGATCGTCAACCTGAAGCCCTCGTACGGGCTGTTCATCGACGGTGAGTTCGTCGAGGGCACGGAGACGTTCAAGTCGATCTCCCCCGCGTCGGAGGAGGTGCTCGCCGAGGTCGCGAACGCGACCGAGGCCGACGTCGACCGAGCGGTCGCGGCGGCGCGGCGGGCGTACGAGAAGGTCTGGGGGCCGATGTCGGGGGCGGAGCGGGCCAAGTACCTGTTCCGGATCGCCCGGCTGATCCAGGAGCGCAGCCGCGAGCTGGCCGTGCTGGAGTCGCTGGACAACGGCAAGCCGATCCGCGAGTCCCGGGACGTCGACCTGCCGCTGGTGGCCGCGCACTTCTTCTACTACGCGGGCTGGGCGGACAAGCTCGACCATGCCGGCTACGGCCCGAACCCGAAGCCGCACGGCGTCGCCGGGCAGATCATCCCGTGGAACTTCCCGCTGCTCATGCTCGCGTGGAAGATCGCGCCCGCGCTCGCTGCCGGGAACACCGTGGTGCTCAAGCCGGCTGAGACGACTCCGCTGACGGCGTTGCTGTTCGCCGAGATCTGCCAGCAGGCCGACCTGCCGCCGGGCGTGGTCAACATCGTCACGGGCGCGGGTGCGACCGGGGCGGCGCTGGTCAACCACCCGGACGTCGACAAGGTCGCGTTCACCGGGTCGACCGAGGTCGGCCGGATCATCGCCAAGGCGGTGGCCGGGACGAAGAAGAAGGTCACCCTGGAACTGGGCGGCAAGGCGGCCAACATCGTCTTCGAGGACGCGGCGATCGACCAGGCGGTCGAGGGCATCGTCAACGGGATCTTCTTCAACCAGGGGCACGTCTGCTGCGCCGGGTCGCGGCTGCTCGTCCAGGAGTCGGTGGCCGACGAGGTGCTGGAGTCGCTCAAGCGCCGGATGGCGACCTTGCGGCTCGGCGACCCGCTCGACAAGAACACCGACATCGGCGCGATCAACTCGGCCGAGCAGCTGGCCCGGATCAAGGAGCTGACGGCGGCCGGTTCGCAGGAGGGCGCCGAGGTCTGGTCGCCGCCGTGTGAGCTGCCCGCGCGCGGATTCTGGTTCGCGCCGACGATCTTCACCGGCGTGTCGCAGGCTCATCGGATCGCCCGCGAGGAGATCTTCGGCCCGGTCCTGTCGGTGCTGACCTTCCGAACCCCGGCCGAGGCCATCGAGAAGGCCAACAACACGCCGTACGGACTGTCCGCCGGGATCTGGACCGAGAAGGGCTCCCGCATCCTCGCCGTCGCCGACCAGCTGCGCGCCGGGGTGGTCTGGGCCAACACCTTCAACAAGTTCGACCCGACGTCGCCGTTCGGCGGTTACAAGGAGTCCGGTTACGGTCGCGAAGGCGGCCGCCACGGCCTGGAGGCGTACCTTGCCCACTAAGGACAGCGCTACCAAGGACAGCGCTCGGCTCGCGGTCCGGAAGACCTACAAGCTCTTCATCGGGGGCGCGTTCCCGCGCAGCGAGTCCGGCCGCAGCTACGTCGTCACCGATGCGAAGGGTCAGTTCGTGGCCAACGCCTCCCAAGCCTCCCGCAAGGACGCACGCGACGCCGTACTGGCGGCTCGGGGCGCTGTCGCCAAGTGGTCCGGCGCGACGGCGTACAACCGGGGTCAGATCTTGTATCGCGTGGCCGAAATGCTCGAGGGTCGCCGCGAGCAGTTCGTCGCGGAACTGCGGGCTTTCGGGGTGAGCGCGACCGCGGCCACGCTCGAGGTCGACGCGGCGATCGATCGATGGGTTTGGTACGCGGGCTGGAGCGACAAGGTCGCGCAGGTCGTGGGCGGGGCGAACCCGGTGGCCGGGCCGTTCTTCAACATCTCCGCGCCCGAGCCGACGGGCGTCGTCGCGCTGGTGGCCCCGCGTGAGCCCGCGCTGTTGGGGCTGGTCAGCGTGGTGGCACCCGCAATCGTCACCGGCAACACAGTGGTGGTGATCGCGAGCGAGCCGCGGCCGACGCCGGCGATCACGCTGGCCGAGGTACTGGCCACATCGGACCTGCCGGGCGGCGTGGTGAACATCCTGACCGGCTCGCCGGCCGAGATCGCGCCCTGGCTGGCCTCGCACTCCGACGTGAACGGCCTGGACCTGGCCGGGATCGAAGACGCCCAGCTCGCGACGGATCTGGAGATCGCGGCGGCCGACACGCTCAAGCGCCTGGTACGCCCGGCTGCGGTGGACTGGACCGCCGACCCCGGCTTGAGCCGGATGACGCCGTTCCTGGAGACCAAGACGGTCTGGCACCCGAAGAGCTTCGAGGGCGCGAAGGGCACGGCCTACTAGCCGTCTCCACCTAGGGGATGTGATTTGGGGGACTCGTCGGGGGGATTCCCGATCCGTGGGAGAAGGCTGGTAAGTAGCTTGATCCCGTGAGTGTCCTGGAGATCGCGCGGTTGCAGTTCGCGACCACCACCATCATCCATTTCCTGTTCGTCCTGCTGACGCTGGGACTGGTGACGCTGCTGGTCGTGTTGCAGACGACCTGGGCGATCACGAAGAAGCCGATCTACGAGCGGCATACCCGATTCTGGGGTCGCCTCTACGTGATCAACTACTTCCTCGGCATCGCCACCGGGGTGGTCCTGGAGTTGCAGTTCGGCACGAACTGGAGCGGGTTGTCGCACTATCTCGGCAACGTCTTCGGCGCTCCGCTCGCGATGGAGACGATCGTCGCGTTCTTCCTGGAGTCGACCTTCCTCGGACTCTGGATCTTCGGCTGGGGCCGGCTGAACCGCTGGGTGCATACCGCGCTGATCTGGCTGGTGGCGCTGACCGCGTACGCGAGTGTCTTCTGGATCATGGCGGCCAACTCGTTCCTCCAGCACCCGGTCGGCTACGCCAAGGGCGCCGACGGCGTCATCCGGCTCACCGATGTCGGCGCGCTCCTCACCAACGGCTCCTTCGTCATGGCGCTCCCCCACGTCGTGTCCGCCGGGATCGCCGTCGGCGGCTTCGTGATGGCCGGCATCAGCGCGTGGCACTTCACCCGGCGTACGCCGGAAGTGGAGTTCTTCCGCAAGTCGTTGCGGCTCGGCGTGGTGACGGCGGCCATCGGCGGATTCTTCGTGGTGGGCTTCGGCTACGCCCAGTTCGGCTTCGTCTCCGACCTCCAGCCGACGAAGTTCGGCGACGACGCGGCGAAAGCCGCGGCGGTCACGGACTTCACCGCGCGCTTCGGTGCCGGCGATTATTCGCTGCCGGTGTACGCAAGTGTCGGCCTCGGCTTCATGATCCTGATCGGCAACCTGTTGCCCTTGGTGATGTTCTTCATCCCACTGTTCTTCCGGGACTGGATCATCCGCTGGCGGTTCCCGCTTTACCTGCTGCTCCTGGCGATCCCGCTGCCGTTCCTGGCCGCCATCCTCGGCTGGCTGTTCCGGGAGGGCGGACGGCAGCCGTTCGCGGCCTACGGACTGCTCCGCTTGGAGGACGCGATCACTCCGGGCGGCTCACCCGGTGGGATGCTGACGGCGTACGTGGTCTTCACGGCGATCCTCGTCGCGCTGGCGATCACCGACTGGGTGCTGATCGCCCGCGCCGCCCATCGCGGCCCGGTGGAACCCGCCCCCGACGCCCTGAACCCGCTGGCCTAAGGAACCCGTGATGACTGTTCTGCTCGCGCTGCTTTTCGGCGGCTACTTCGTCCTGGGTGGACTCGACTACGGCGTCGCCCTGGTCTCGCGAGGGCGCGCCGACCTCGACCGGGTCGCCCCACTCTTCCTCGGCAACGAGGTGTGGCTGGTGGGCGCAGTCGGCCTCCTCTTCGGGGCGTTCCCGTTGATGGAGGGCGAACTGTTGTCGCAGCAACGCGTACCGGTCGGGGTGGCTCTGCTCGGCGTCGTGATGGTGCTCTCGGCGTACGGGATGCGGCTGTTCCGGCGCAAGCCCGGCGGGGTCGGCGTACTGGACGGGGTGGCTCGCATCGGTGGGGCGCTGGCCCTGATCGGCTGGGGCGCGGCGCTGGGCGGGATCTGGCAGGGCGGCTCCTTCCACGTCAGCCTGCTGACCGGCGCGTGCTCGCTCGGTCTGCTGGCGCTGGGCGGGCTGCACGGTTGGGCCTTCCTGAACCGGCACTGGATCGTGCTCGGTGTGACGAGCGCCGCGATCCTGGCGCTGACCGTCGCGGCGGGCAGTGTCGTGGATTGGCAGCCGGCCGACTCGGCGACCCTGGATCTGGTCCGGCCGACCGCGTACGCCCTGCTCCCGCTCGTGCTGCTGGCTCAGGCGGCGACCTGGTGGATGTTCCGTACGCGACACCCCCGCCAGGCTCCCGTGGTGAGCTGAGCCGGATCTGCTTCACTGCCAGCATGCGGCCTTTCGATCCTCGGCTGCTCCGGGCGGCTCCGGCGGCCCGGGGTGACGCGGCGCTGCTCGCGGCGTCCGGCGTCGGCGTGGCAGTGGCCGCGGTCGGTTCGGCGTACGCCTTGGCGCGGACGCTCGCGGCGGCCGCGGACGGCCGGTTGGACACGGCCGCCCTGGCCGGCTTCGTCGTCGCGCTCGGTCTACGCGCACTGCTCGCCGCGGCGAGCGGGCTGGCCGCGGCCCGCATGTCGGCCACGGTCAAGGCGCAGCTCCGCCACGATCTGCTCCAGGCGGTCGGCGACCGGGGCCCGGCCTGGCTCACCGGGCAACGCGCGGGCGAGCTGGCGACCCTCACCGGTCGGGGGCTCGACGCGCTCGACGGCTACTTCACCGGCTACCTGCCGCAGTTGATCCTCGGCGTCACCGTCCCGGCGGCGGTGCTGATCACCCTGGCGTTCAGCGATCTGACGAGCGCGATCATCGTCCTCGTAACACTGCCGCTGCTGCCGATCTTCGGCATCCTCATCGGGTGGCAGACCCAGTCCGCCACGGAGAAGCAGTGGCGGCGACTGCAGCTGCTCGGCGGCCATTTCCTGGACATGGTGGCGGGCCTGCCCACGCTGCGCGCCTTCGGCCGCGCGCAGGCTCAAGTCACCGCAGTACGCAAAATGGCCGACCAGCATCGGATCGCCACGATGCAGACGTTGCGGATCGCCTTCCTCTCGGCGCTCGTGCTGGAACTCGTCGGCACCATCTCGGTCGCCCTCGTCGCGGTGCCGGTCGGGCTCCGGCTGCTCAGCGGCGGCCTCACTCTTTCCACCGCGCTGCTCGTGCTGCTGCTCACCCCCGAGGCGTACGCCCCGCTCCGGGCGGCGGGCAGCCGGTTCCACGCCAGCATGGAAGGGCTGACCGCGCTCGACCAGGCGTTCACCCTGATCGGCTCGGCTCAAGATCAGCACCAGATCACGGATACGCAGGCTTCCGAGGCCTCAGATGGCCTGCGTAACCGTGATCTGCAGGAAAAGACAGTGGCGCGGCTCGACCGCGTGACGGTCGAGTACGAGCGGGGACCGGCGCTTAACGACGTCAGCCTCGACATCCGGCGCGGCGATCGGATCGCGCTCGTCGGCCCGAGCGGCGGCGGCAAGACCACCCTCGTCGGGCTGCTGCTCGGCTTCGTCACGCCGACGTCGGGAGCCGTGCTCCGGTCGGCGGAAGACCTCGAAGTGTGGCGACGCAAACTCGCCTGGGTACCGCAGAAGGCCCACCTCTTCGCGGCCACCCTCGCCGAGAACATCGCTCTCGGTGCACCCGACGCGACTCAGGTCGAGATCGAGGCCGCCGCGAAAGCCGCCCATCTCGACGAGGTCGTCGCCAGCCTGCCGGCCGGACTCGACACGCCCCTCGGCGAGCGCGGTCACGGCCTGTCCAGCGGGGAACGTCAGCGACTTGCCCTGGCCCGCGCCTTTCTGCGTACTCATAGTGAATTGATCTTGTTGGACGAGCCGACCTCGCGCCTGGACGCGAAGAGCGAGCAGGCGGTGATCGACGCGACCGAACGCCTGGTCGCGGGCCGGACCGCGGTGTTCGTGGCGCATCGGCCCGCGATGCTGCGGCTGGCCACGCGGATCATCCACGTCGAGGACGGACGCCTGACCGAACGCGCGGCGGTGACGGCATGAGGTGGGATCTATTTCGGCCGATGCTGTGGCGTCTGGGCGGCGCAGGGCTACTCGCGACCGTCACGGAACTGTCCGGCCTGGGGCTCATGGCCACCGCGACGTGGCTGCTCATGACCGCGGCCGGCCAGCCGCCGATCACCGCGCTCACCGTCGCCATCGTCACGGTCCGGGCGCTGGCGATCTCTCGGGGAGCTTTCCGGTACGCCGAACGCCTCGCCGGGCACGACGCCGTGCTTCGCATCGTGACCGAGGTACGCGCGCGGGTGTTCGCGAACCTCGCGAGCCGGCCTGAACTAGTCGCACGCCGGGGTGACGCACTGTCGCGCATGGTCTCCGATGTGGACGCCGTGCAGGACCTCGTCGTACGCGTAGCGCTCCCGGCCTTCGCGGCGACGCTGGCCGGTGTGGTGGCGGTGGCCGCCGCGATCGCCGTCGACCCGCTCGCCGGACTCGTCCTCGCGGTAGGTCTCCTGATCTGCGGCCTGCTCCTCCCGGGCCTGGCTGCCCGGTTGACCGCCTCCGCCAGCGCGACCTTGGCCCCGCTACGGGCGGCGTACTCGGTCGCCACCATCGACCTCGTGCACGGGGCGGCCGACCTGGCCGCGTTCGGGGCGCGCGCGTCCTTCGAACAATCCGCCGCAGCCACCGCATCCGAGCTGGCCGCAGTGGAGAAGCGCCTGGCGCGGCAGGCCCTCGGCGTCGACCTCCTCGGTTCGCTCGTGATCGCCGCTACCGCTGCCGGTGTGGTGCTCGTTGCGCTCGCGCGCGACGTCCCCGGGGTGTGGATCGGCGTGCTCGCCGTCGGCACTCTCGCCGCCGGCGAGATCGCCTTGTCGCTGGTCGCTGCCGCTCGGAAGCGCTCCGAGATCTCCGGGGCGCTCGCTCGCCTTCGGCCGCTCCTCTCCCCCGTGCCGTCCGGCGCTTCGGCCGCGTCCGCCGCTCCGGGCGCGTCCGCCGCTCCGGCCGCGCAAGATCCGCGCTGGATCAGGGATCAGGGTCGAATCTTGGTCCAAGATTCGACCGAGAACCCTGATCCAGGGCCGATGCCACCGACGCCGCCAACGCCGCAGGCGATGGAGCTGGACGCCGTAACGGTCCGCTACCGGGAAGGTGGCGCACCCGCGCTCGAACACTTCTCACTCAGCCTGCCGCCGGGGTCGAAGACCGCCCTCGTCGGCCCGAGCGGAGCCGGCAAGTCCACAGTGCTCGGTCTCCTCGCCGGTGCGATCCAACCCAGCGACGGCGTGGTTCGGTACGCCGGCGAGCCGCTGCCGGAGGAGGCGTACGAGCTGGTGGGTGGGCTTTTCGCCGATGCCGCCGTGTTCCATGCGAGCGTGCTGGAGAACGTGACCCTGGGACGTCCGTCCACGATGGAGGAACGCGCCGCCGCCGCCGAGGCCGCAGGGCTGCTCGACTGGATCGAAGCGCAGCCGGACGGCTGGGACACGCTGGTCGGCGAGGAGGGCGCGGCGATGTCGGGCGGTCAGCGGCAACGGCTGACGCTGGCGCGAGCACTGCTCCACGCGCCGCCGGTGCTGGTGCTGGACGAACCGACCGAAGGCCTCGATCCGGTGCACGCCGACGAGGTGCTGCGCCGAGTGCTCGCGTACGCGGGCGACCGGACGGTTGTCCTGGTCACGCACCGGACGGCCGAGACGAGCGCTTTCGACACGGTCGTCCGGCTCACGTGATCATCCATAGACAACCCGCGTGACCGATGCGCGCAGTAATCCGCCGGTCACATACTGAGGCATGGACAGCCCGCTCCTGACGCGGATCCGCGACTCCGTGATCGGTGACGACCAGGTCATGTGGGGCCCCTACGGCCCCCGCCGAGTCACGTACGCGGACTACACCGCGTCCGGCCGAGCGCTGAGCTTCCTCGAGGACTTCGTCCGGGACGAGGTCCTGCCCCGGTACGCGAACACGCATACGGAGTCCTCGGGCACCGGACGGCAGACGACCCGCCTGCGGGAGGACGCGCGGCGGATCATCCACGACGCGGTCGGCGGCGACGAGAACACCGTGGTGATCTTCGCCGGCTCGGGGTCGACCGGAGCGATCGACAAGATGGTCGGCATCCTCGGCATCCGCCTGCCCGCCGAACTGGACGACCGCTACGAGCTGCGCGACCGCATCCCGGCGGCCGAGCGGCCAGTGGTGTTCATCGGGCCGTTCGAGCACCACTCGAACGAGTTGGCGTGGCGGGAGTCGATCGCCGACGTCGTGGTTATCCCGGAGGACCACGACGGTCACATCGACGCCGAGGCGCTGGAGCGCGAGCTCGTCCGGTACGCCGACCGCCCCCTCAAGATCGGTTCGTTCTCGGCGGCGTCCAACGTGACCGGCATCGTCAGCGACACCCACGGCATCTCCGATCTGCTGCATCGGCACGGCGCGCTGTCGTTCTGGGACTTCGCGGCGGCCGCGCCCTATGTCGAGATCGAGATGTCCGGGCGATGTACCAAGTACCCCCAGGCCTTCAAGGACGCGATCTTCCTCTCCCCGCACAAGTTCGTCGGCGGACCGGGCAGTTCGGGCGTCCTCGTCGTGCGGCGCGAGCTGCTGCGCAATCGCGTACCGACGGTTCCCGGCGGCGGCACGGTGGACTACGTCAACGCCGTCGAGCACCACTACCTGTCCGACCCGGCGCACCGCGAGGAGGGCGGCACCCCGGCCATCGTCGGCGACATCCGCGCCGGGCTGGTCTTCCAGCTCAAGGAGGCGGTCGGCGCCGGGGTCATCCGGGCCCAGGAGGAGGACTTCCTGCGCCGGGCCATCGCGTCCTGGCGGCACGACCCGCACCTAGAGGTGCTCGGCAATCTCGAGGCCGAGCGCCTCTCGATCGTCTCCTTTGTCGTACGCGCGCCGACCCGCAAGTATCTGCACCACAACTACGTGGTGGCGCTTCTCAACGACCTGTTCGGCATCCAGTCCCGGGGCGGCTGCTCCTGTGCCGGACCATACGGTCATCGACTGCTCGGCATCGACCTCGACCGGTCGCACCGGTTCGAGCAGGAGATCCTCGCCGGGTGCGAAGGGATCAAGCCGGGCTGGGTCCGGGTCAGCTTCAACTACTTCATCTCCGAGGCGGTGTACCAATACATCGTCGAAGCGGTGCACCTCGTGGCGGCGTACGGGTGGCGGCTGCTCCCCGACTACCGGTTCGACGCGCGTACGGGGTTGTGGCGGCACTCGGACGGCATCGTCGAACCGCCGCTGCGGCTGGACCGGCTGCGCTATGACGCGACCGGGCGACTGCGGCATCCGACCCAGCACGAGCGCGCTCCCGAGAGCGCTCTGCCCGACTATCTCGCGTACGCCCGCGAGGTCTTCGACAAGCACGCCGACCGTGCGTACGCCCAGGGCACCGCCGGCGCCGGGGTCTCCCCCCGGTTCGAGGAGTTGCGCTGGTTCGAGCTCCCCGACGAATGCCTGGTCACGGCGCGCTGACCCCTGGCGGACTGCACTCCTGGCGGCTCGCGCGAACGCTCCCCGGCGCGCCTTGTGGACTTCTCGCCGATCCGGGCGCACGGACCGTGCGCCCAACGACTAGGGTTGTGCGTTGAGTCACCGACGGGACAGTCCAGGAGGCCGCTGTGGCGGAGGAACCCACCGAGTTCTGGGGCGAATTGGCCATCGACCCGGTCGAGATCGCCCTGCCGCGGGGGAGCGGTTTCACGCTGCGGGCCTATCGGTCGTCGACCGCTTTCGCCCCGACCGACGTCTCCGAGCGGCCGGAGGACGACGATCCCTTCGCCCGTAAGCCGGACGCCGTACTCGAGGACGACGAGGAAGAGCTTCCCGACTTCGACGAGGAGGAGCTGACCCGGCAGGCGCTCGGTCAGTCCGACGAGTCCGACGATGAAGACTCGGAGTCCGACGACGAGGACGGCAAGGGCGGCAAGTCCCTCAAGGCCTCCGACACGAGCGTCGACCTCGAGCCCGTCGACGACGAGTCCGCCGAGTCTTCCGAGAGCGAAGAGGAAGACGACGAAGAAGCGGACGAGGAGGCGGAGGACGTCGAAGAGGTCCCGCTGTTCCTCACGCACAAGGGCAGACTGCTGCTCTTCAAGAGCGCGGAAGGCCTCGTCGAGTTCGTGAAGTCCGGCGCTCCGAACGACATGACGCAGCTGCCCGAGTGGGAGCGGCTCACCGAGGAGCTCGACGTCGACCAGGTCGAGCCGGCCGAGGACGACACCTACGAGCTCGACCTCGTCGTGGAGAACCTGCGCGGCGGGCACGACGCGTGGGACTCGGCTCTGATCCTCAGTGCCGGCGAGGTCTCCCGGGACCTCGCCTACTCCCTGCGCCTCAACGACGTGCTGGGCATGCTGTCCCCCGGTTCACCGCTGGACGACCTCGACGAGGCGCTCCGGTCGGCGAGTTCGGGTGGCGTCGGCGGGTTCCTGGCCAAGCGGCGGGTCCGCAAAATCGGGGCACAACAGGCAAGTCTCGGCTGGCGTACGGTGATCGGCAAGATCTCCGGCATCGTGGACTGGCGCGACTGACAGTTCCAAGGCAGCATCAAACCTTGGCACGCGACAGTCCCGGGAGGAGGACAACGCCGTGGCGCTCGTTCGGGTGTATTGCGGTTTGGCTTCGGCCGACACAGGTGTGGCCGGCGACGAAGGCTGGCTGACCGCTGCCGTCGTCGACGATTCAGGCCGGTTGCTCGAGGTCTGCGAGATCGGTGACGACGCGAACGGGTATGCGACGCTGAGCAGCCTGCTCGCGGAACGCTCCAGTGCGCCGTCCGGCGTGGCGGTCGCCGCCGACAGCGACGACCACCTCGTCACGATGCTGCTGACGACGGCCGGCCGGCCGTTGTCGGTCGTCGACGACGACGCGGCCGACGACTACGCCGAGCGGTTCGCCGACGACGAGTCTCAGGAGGAGATCGAGTCGGAGCCGGCCGAGCGCCGGGCCGTCGGTCTCGCTCGGGCACTCCAGGCTGGTGCGCTGTCGGCCCAGGCCGGTCCGGCGCCGCGGGACCTGGCGGGGCTCAAGCCCGTGCTCTCCGCCCATTCCGCGCTGACGCACGGCCGCCACGGCGCGGCCGGAGCCCTCCGCGAGGTTCTTCGCGAGCTCTATCCGGCGGCGCTTCGGGCGTACCCGGATCCGGCCGAGCCGGTGGCGCTGACCATTCTGGACCTCCTCCCCGAACCCGGGCTGCTGGCCGCCCCGGCCACCGGCCGTAACCGCGAGACCGCGCTCGCCGTCGACTCCGTGGCCGCCCAGGTGGCCGCGTCCGGCGTCACCGACCACGCCACCGCCCTCGAAGCGGTGACCGCGTTGCGGGTCGCGATCGCGGAGACGCCGCGTCGTGGCGGCGTCACCAAGCACCTGACCAGCGCGATCGCCGAAACCGTACGCCAGGCCGTGGCCGCCGTCCGGGCCTGCGACGCCGCCTGCGCCGCCCTGATCGAGTCGGTCGCAGCCCGCGTCGCGACTCCGGCTCCGGCCAAGGGCCGCCGGGTCACGACGCCGATCACGCCGTTGCGGGCCGTCCGGGAGGCCCCGGAGCCGGCCACCCGGGTTCCGGCCGCGCGCCGCAATCGGGCGCCGCTGGCCCCGGTCTCGGCGAGCCCGACACCCGCGGCTCCAGTCACGGCGAGCGCTCCCGTCTCGGCGAGCCCCATGCCCGGCGTACCTGTCTCGGCCGCTCCGGTCTCGGCCACTCCGGTTTCGCCGGCCGCTCCGGTCTCACCGGCCGCGCCGCTGCCGCCCGGCTTCGAGCCGACTCCGGCGGTGGGCGTACCGATGGTGCAGCCGACTGCCGCTCAGCAAGTGATTCAGCCACCACCGGCCACCCAGCGAAAGCCTGTTTCGCAGCCGCAGCCCGTCGCCCAACCGGTGGTACAGCCGACGGCCCAACCAGTTGCGCAACCGGCTCCGCAGCCGGTCGCGGTCGCGCACACCGCGCCGCCGCAGCCGATGACCAACCAGCCGCTGGCGACGCCCCAGCCGGTCGGGCAGCCGATGCCGAGTCCAGTGCCATCACAGCGCATGCCGCACGAGTCCGAGCCGCTGCCCACCCGGGCGACCCCGGCCGACACGGGCGCGCCGTTCGTCCCGAAGCTCAGCCAGGCCGCGATCAACAACGCGCGGGCCGAGAGACTGTCCGCTCCACCGGTCGAAACCTTGACCGCGCTGGACGAGCAGGGCGCAGGCGCTGCCGCGGCGGAGATCGTGTTCCCGCTGAGCCGCCCCGGATCGGCCGCCAACGGCGAGGTGCCGGGTGCCCGTTCGACCTGGCCGCTGCTCGGTGAGCGGGAGGAGCCCGAGGCGTACGCCCCGGAGCCCGAGCCGGTCCGTGACTTCGGCACCGGCGGCTACGACAAGGTCACGCCGCCGTGGCTGGCCGACGACCTCAAGCTGCCCGAACCACCGGCTCTACGGCTGGTCGACGCCGCCGCGCTCGACGAACCGCTGCCGAGCCGGGCCCGCCGCGGTCACGACCCGCTGGACGCGAACGCTCCGATGCCCGACGACGCCGACGGCGACCTGCTGATCTTCTCGACCGTCCGGTCCGCCTGGTTCACCGGGCAGGCCGACGAAGCGGTCGAGGACGAGCCGACCTGGAACTCCGAGATGGACCTGGGCTGGCGGGCCGCCGAGCACGCCTCGCACCCCGACATCGCCGAGCAGACCCGCGCCGGGCTGCCGAAGCGCGTACCGCAGGCCAACTTGGTGCCGGGCTCGCCGATCGCGGCTCCCGAACGCCCGCTGCGCATCGTCCGCGACCCGCAGCGCCTGGCTCAGCACACCTCGGGCTACTTCCGGGGCTGGCGGCGGGGCCAGGAGGTCAACGGGTACGCCGTCGGCGGCCGTCCGGGCCGGGAAGCGGCCGGCGGCTGGGACTTCAGCCGGGACGGCGACGATCGCGACGACTACGGCTACCGGACCGCGGGATACGGCAGGTAGCATTCGAACCTCTTCGGGCGGGCCCGGTCGTGAAGTAACCCACACGGCGCGGGCTTGACCTTACATGCGGCGGGGCGAGAGCATACGCCAGCAGCAGTATCAGGTTCGGAGGCGGTTCATGAGTGTCACCCGGCGCGGATTCCTTTCGCTGGGAGCCGCGGTGGCGGCGGGATCGGCGCTCACCGGATGCGGCGTGCTCGACCGGTCGTCGGCGACGGCGACCGAGAACAAGGTGATGAACTCGGATCCGATCCGGGTGGGTGCGACGCTGGAGCTCTCGGGTGGCTCGGCCGCCTCGGGCCGGCTGCAGGAGCGGGCCATCGCGATCGCCCTGGCCGAGCTCAACGTCGACGGCGTACGCGTCGGTGACAGCTATCGCAAGCTCGAGGTCGTCACCCGGGACAACCAGGGCAACGGCGCGACGGCGACCGACATCGCCGAGGAGTTCGCCGGGATGGGCGTGGCCGCCATCATCGGCGGGCTCAGCCCGGAAGCCGCGTTCGCGACCCTCAAGGTGGCCGAGGCGAAGCACGTCCCCTACCTGTCGTTCTGCGGGGCCGACGCGATCTCGATCCCGCTGAGCACCCGGAAGTTCACCTATAAGCTCGCCCCCAACGCCTCCGATGTCGCGACCCGCCTCGCCCGGCGCATCCGCGCGGCCGGCCAGAAGGACGTCGTGGTGCTCTCCACCGACGACACGCTGGCCGGTGACGGCGTACGCGCGACGAAGGCGGCCCTGGCCGCGGCGAACCGCGATCTGGTGGACACCGTCGAACTTCCCGCCTCGGGCAAGGACTTCGCCGGAGCGGCCGCCCGGGCGGTGGAGAAGAAGCCGGACGCCGTCATCGTCTGGACCTCCCCCGCCAACGCCGTACGCGTCGTGCAGGCGCTCAGGGACACCGACGAGAACCCGGCGATCTACCTGCCGCCGACGGCGATCGACGACGACACACTCAAGGACGACAACGCCTCCGTGATGGAAGGCGTCTTCGTCCTCTACTCGCCGGTGCTGGCCGGTGCCCCGTTCATCGTGAACACCGCGAGCGGCCGGGAGACTCGGCTGTTCGTCAACCGATACAACCAGGAATACGGCGCGTTCAGCGGATGCATGCCGTACGCCGCCGACGCGCTGGCGCTCGTGGCAGCCGCCGCACGGCGGGTCTCCACCGTGGAGGGGCGGCGGTTGCGGGGTGCGCTGGAGTCCACGCCTTACGACGGCGTCGCCGGGGCGTACGGTTTCAGCCCCATCGACCACGGCGGCATGGCCCCCGAGGTACTCGCGATCTTCCAGGCGAAGGGTCAGGGCTGGCAGCGCCTCTGACCTACTACCTCCGCACAACGAAGAGCGGCCCCCGCGAGGGAGGCCGCTCTTGTCGTTTGTCGCCGACGTCAGGCCGGGATACCGGTCCGCGTCCGCCGCATGCTCAGCACGTACTCCACCAGGCCGATGAGGACCTGCTTGGTGGACTCCCGGCCCCGGGCGTCGCACGGGAGCACCGGAACCTCCGGGGAGATCGCGAGCGCATCGCGAACGTCCTGCTCGGAGTGGTATTGCGTGCCGTCGAAACAGTTGATCGCGACCACGTACGGCAGCTTGCGGTGCTCGAAGAAGTCGATCGCCGCGAAGCAGTCGGCCAGCCGTCGGGTGTCGACCAGCACGACCGCGCCGATCGCACCCCGCACCAGCTCGTCCCACATGAACCAGAACCGCGTCTGGCCGGGCGTGCCGAACAAGTACAGGATCAGGTCGCGATCGATCGAGATCCGGCCGAAGTCCATGGCGACCGTGGTCGTCGTCTTGCCCGGCACCTGGCGCGTGTCGTCGACCCCCACGCCCGCGGACGTCATGATCGCCTCGGTGGTCAGGGGGGTGATCTCCGATACCGACCCGACCAGCGTGGTCTTACCCACGCCGAAGCCACCGGCGATGACGATCTTCGCCGAGGTCACCCGTCCCGCGTTAGGACGGTGCGACATTTCAGAGCCTCCGAAGTCCACTCAGCACCCTCTCCAGCAACTCAGTGCCTACTGCGTCATTGGTCTCGAACGAGGTCGGCTCATAGACCGCGACGAGACCATCTGCGGCCATATCAGCGATGAGAACCCGCGCCACGCCGAGCGGCAGCTGCATCCGCGCCGCGATCTCGGCCAGGGACTGCAGGCGGCCGTCACACAGTGAGGCGATGTGCTGGTGCTCCCGGCCCTGCGCGCCCTTGGTCGACTGGGCCGACCGGCCTCGCATGGTCGTCTCCACCAGCGCTTCGATCGCGATCTCCAGCTTGGGCCGGGTGCGACCTCGGGTAACGGCATACGGCCGAACCAGCGCACCGGTCGGTTCTTCTCGTTCAACCATCTAGCCGTTCACCCCCTTCCAAACCCGCTGTGGACCCTCCACCGCGGGTTCGTACCGCGCGCGTCCTCAGTTGAGCATGCCCGCCGCCGCCCGCGGAGCCGGCGTGAGCGCGTCGCCCACCCGGTCCACCAGCAGCGCCATCTCATAGCCGACCTGACCGACGTCGCAGCTGCGCGCGGCGAGAACGGCGAACGAGGAACCGTCCGAAATGGACATCAGGAACAGGAACCCGTTGTCCATCTCCACGACGGTCTGGAGGACGGCTCCGCCCTCGAAGCACCGCGCGGCGCCCTGCGTCAGGCTGACCAGGCCGGAGGAGATCGCCGCCAACTGGTCGGCTCGGTCCCGCGGCAGGTCACGTGACGACGCCAGGAGCAGGCCGTCGGCGGAGACTGCGACCGCGTGGGCGACTCCCGGGACGCGATCCGCGAAGTTGGCCAGAAGCCAACCCAGATCCTGCGTTGATGTCATGCCTCATGCTCCTTGCCACCTTGCCGCCCGTTCGGGTGCGAACCAGCGGTCGAGTCATCGTCTTTCTGCTGCGTACGGCCTCGCTGCACACCGCGGTGGTATGCGGAGAGCAGGCCGCGAACCCCTTCGGGCGTACGCCGCTCGAGCGTCGTGCCACCCTTGTCCACACCGCCGGGAACCAGCTGCGCCATCGGAACCCGCTTGGGCAGGCCGGAGCCGGTCACCTCGCCGGCGTCTTCGTTCGTGGCCGAAGCGGCGGCGGACGCCGCCTTCCAGCCGTCGTCGGCGATCGTCTGCCAGCTCGGCGCATACGGCGCCGGAACCGTGTAGCCCGTGGGCCGGTCATTGCTCCCCATGCCTGCACTACCCGCCATCGTGCTCGAACGCTGTTGCTCCGCGCCGTTCCACGAGCCCCCGCCGGCGACCGTCGGATACTGCTCGGTCGCAGGGACGGTGGCGTACTGCCCGGTGGGTGCGGCGTCGGTGATCCGCGGCATCTGCGCGGTCGCAGAGGCGTCCGCGGCGTCGGCCAGCTCACCGGCGGCCGGCTTGCGCGTGCGGAACCAGGCCGATTCGAGCTCCCGGAAGATCGGCAGCTCCATCGTCTCGTCGGCGGGCGGCACCGGGCGCTCCGGCATCGCCGGGGCGGGCGGCACGTAGGCCAGGGTCGGCCGCGGTTCCGGCTCGGCCGGCGGAGCGGGCGGCGGGTAACCGCCCGGCGTCCGGTCGGTGGGGCGCTGCGGCAGCGCGTCACCGATGGACGGAGTGACCGGGATGTTGGGCGTCGTCGGCATGGTGACCGGCGGCCAGACCGGCAGCGAGGGCGCGGCCGGGGAGGCGCTCGCCGGGCCGCTGACGGGCGTCGAGCTGACCGGGGCCGAGCTGACCGGAGCGGAGCTCACCGGTACGCCGCTGACCGGATATCCGCTGACCGGCGCGCCACTGACGGGGTATCCGCTGACCGGGACGCTGCTGATCGGCGGCGTTCCCGTGGTCGGCATCGCCTCGGGCGAGGTCGGCATCTGGCGGGGGATGCCGATGCCGTCCGACATGAGCTCGCCGTCGACCGTCCAGTTCTCGTGCGGGCGGCGCGTCGGCAGCGGGTCGATGCCGGGTGCGGCGGGCGAGCCGTTGACCGGGCCGGCCGAACGGCCGTTGGCTCCGGTGAGGTCGGACCAGGCCGGCATCGAGCGGCCGTTGACCGGCTCCGGCATCGGCGGGACCGATGGAGCGGCCGGCGCCTCGAAGACGCGGGGCGGCGGCTGGTCGTACGCCGGACGGGACGGAGTCTGCCGCTGCGACGGCGGAGTCTGCCGCTGCACCGGACCGCTTTCCAAGGCCAGCGGCTGGGCGAACGGCGACCGCGGCGGCGTCTGAGCCGGCTGCGGCTGCGGGGTGACGGCCCGGTTCGGCGCCTGACCACGCCCGGACAGCGCCCGCGGCACGAGCACCGACTGCGGCAGCGTGACGTCGGCGATGGTGCCCCGGTCGGTGGCCGGCCGCAGCTCGGTCTTGACGCCGTGGCGGGCGGCCAGCCGCGCGACCACGACGAGGCCCATCATCCGGGAGACGGCCACGTCCACCATGGGCGGCGTGGCGAGCCGCTCGTTGATGTCGGCCAGCATCTCGTTCGAGATGCCGATGCCCTGGTCCTCGACGTAGAGCACGGCGCGGTCGCCGACCCGCCGCGCCTCGACCATGACGATCGAGTCCGGCGGCGAGAACGCGGTCGCGTTGTCGAACAGCTCGGCGACGAGGTGGACGAGGTCGTTGACGGCGTGCGAGGCGACCTCGATGTCCCGGTCGACCGTGCCGAACTCGATGCGCGTGTAGTGCTCGACCTCGGACTGCGCGGCCCGCAGCACGTCCACCAGGGACGCCGGGTCGCGCTGGACGCGGGTCGAGTCGGCGCCCGCCAGCACCAGGAGGTTTTCGTCGTTACGGCGCATCCGGGTGGCCAGGTGGTCGAGCTGGAACAACTCGGCCAGCCGGTCCGGGTCCTCTTCGCCGCGCTCCAGCCGGTCGAGGTGACCGATGAGCCGGTCGACCAGGATCTGCGACCGACGGGCGAGGTTGACGAACATCGTGGCGACCGAGGACCGCAGGGCGGCCTGCTCGGCCGCAGTACGCACGGCTTCCAGGTGGACGGCGTTGAACGCCTCGGTCACCTGCCCGAACTCGTCCTTGCTACGGACCGGCAGTGGGTCGGCGATCTGCGTCGCGACCTGGGCCGGGGACAGCTGGGCCGAGATGGACGGGTCCCGCAGCCGGGCGACCGCCTGGGGCAGCCCGTACTGGGCGACGTTGAGCGCACCGTGGCGCAGTTCGCGCAGCGACCGGGCCATCGAGCGGGCCACGAGCCAGGCGAACAGGATGGCGAGGATCAGCGCGCCGAGCAGCAGACCGGTCTGGACGAGCACCTGCCGGGTGACGTTGTCCCGGACGCGGGTCGCTTCGCTGGCCGCGTCGGCGTCGACCTTCTCCTCGACCTTGCGGACGAGGTCGGCCGCCTCCGAGTGCGACTGGTCCCAGTTCTGCGCGGTGAACGTCAGGGCGGACATCTGCGGCGAGCTCATCGACTCGATCAGGCCCTGGTCGAGGCTGACCTCACGGAATGCCCGGCCGCTGGTCCTGGTCGTCCAGACTTCGAACTCGTCGGAGGTGGCGAGGAGCTTGAACGCGTTGAACGCCTGCTCGGAACCCATCAGGGTGGCGATGTAGTCGTCCTTCATCTGCGTCGTCATCGTGCCGCTCGCGAAGGCGTTGAGGACGATGATCCGCTTCTGCGCCTGGTACTCCTTGTACTTCGCCAGCTGCGCGCCCGCCTGCATCCGCTCGGACAGCGAGGTGTCGCCGGCCAGCCGGGCGGTGAAGTCCCGCAGCTGGTTCAGGTCACCGATGATGGAGCTGTAGGTCGAGGCCACGTCGCTGGCTTGGGACTTGGCATTCTTCGTGCCGTCCCGGACCGGGCCGAGCGCCTGCAGGCCCTGCGTGACGTTCTCCAGGGTCGCCGTGAACTTGGCGGGCAGATCCGCCGTCGACAGCGACTGCACCTGCTGGAGGTAGTCGTCCTTGGCCTTCTCGGTCGCCGTGATGACCTGGTCGAGGGCGCTCAGCGCAGTCTGGCGGGCCGCCTTGTCGGAGCCGGCGCCGAGCGCCATGACCGCCTTGGCCCGCTCTTCCTGCAGCTCATGCGCGAGCTCGCCGGCCTCGGTGTTGACGTTGGCGAACGTACGCGCGCGGTCGGCCAGTTCGACCGTATCCATCTGGCCGACGAGACCGTTGACACCGACGACGATGGTGGCCAAGGTCGGCACCACCATGATGAGACCCAGTTTGGCCCAGATGGGCATGTCCCGGAGTCGACCCGCCGGTCGACGGAGACGCGAAAGGACCGAACTCTCCGATCCTGGCCGCTTGCTCACGTCACCGTCCTTCCCACAACGGGCCGCCATCGGCCCGCAGCGCTCGCTGGCCCCGCACACGCTACCCACAGTCGTGGGCGATCCGCCACGCCGTTGCTCAGCAATCAACTGCCGACCGTATTCAGGCCGGACCCCCGAGATTCCATCACGTTGGGCGATAAAGCAAAAGGCCAGCCTGTCCCAGTTCCCACAACTGGGGAGAAACATCAGGACACTTGGGTAATACCGTTCGGCCGACATCCCATGAGATGTGACGCAGTGTGACTACGCGGTTCCGATCAGCTTCGCGTACGCCGGCTTGATGACGTCGTTGATGATGGCGAGCCGTTCGTCGAACGGGATGAACGCGCTCTTCATCGCGTTGATGGTGAACCACTGCAGCTCAGGCCAGCCGTAGCCGAAGGCGTCGACCAGCAGCGACATCTCCCGGCTCATCGACGTACCGCTCATCAGCCGGTTGTCCGTGTTCACCGTCGCCCGGAAGCGCAGATCCCGCAAGAGGCCGATCGGGTGCTCGCCGATCGACGCTGCGGCGCCGGTCTGGACGTTCGAGGATGGACAGAGCTCCAGCGGGATCCGCTTATCCCGGACATAAGCCGCCAAGCGCCCGAGTCGCCGGCTCCCCGGTTCGCCGGTGATGTCGTCGACGATGCGTACGCCGTGCCCCAGCCGATCGGCGCCACACCACTGGATGGCCTGCCAGATCGACGGCAGCCCGAAGGCCTCGCCGGCGTGGATGGTGAAGTGAAAATTCTCACGCTGTAGATATTCGAACGCATCGAGGTGCCGGGTGGGCGGATAACCAGCCTCAGCTCCCGCGATGTCGAAGCCGACCACCCCGGCGTCCCGGTACGCGACAGCCAGTTCGGCGATCTCCATCGACCGCGCGGCGTGCCGCATCGCCGTCAGCAGGCAGCCGATCCGGATCGTCCGGCCCAGCTCAGCGGCCTGCGCCGTGCCTGCGGCGAAGCCCTCCAGCACCGCCTCGACTACTTCGGCCAACGTCAGGCCGTTCTCCAGGTGCTGCTCGGGGGCGTACCGGACCTCGGCGTAGACGACTCCGTCCAAGGCCAGGTCCAGCGCGCATTCGGCGGCGACTCGGCGCAGCGAGTCCCGGGTCTGCATGACCGCCACCGTGTGCCCGAACGTCTCCAGGTACCGCTCCAGGCTTCCGGAGTCCGCGGCCGCGGTGAACCAGCGCCCGAGCGCGTCCGGGTCCGTCTCCGGCAGCTCATGACCGATCTCGGCGGCCAGCTCGACGATCGTCGCCGGGCGCAGCCCGCCGTCGAGGTGGTCGTGGAGCAGGGCCTTCGGGGCGTTGACGATCTCGGCGTAGCTGGGTGCGACCATGTGATGACGATATCGGAGTGCCAACGAGCACACGTGTGAGTCGCTGCCCGGGAGTGCTCGAGCGGCCAAGAGTGCAGTCAGGGTGAAAGATGATCGACACCGTTCTGGCCGCGCTCCGCTGCCCCGTCTGCCACGAGCCCCTCCATCAGACCGAGGGCTCGCTGCGCTGCCCGCGCGGCCACAGCTTCGACCGCGCCCGCCAGGGCTATGTCCACCTCGGCGCGGGCCGCAAGCTGCCCGAGGGCGACACGACCGAGATGGTCGCCGCCCGGTCCGCGTTCCTCCAGGCCGGTCACTACCAACTTGTACGCACAACAGTGGCGGGCTTCGTCCCCTCGTCGGCGGCGCTGATCGCCGACGCCGGCGCGGGCACCGGGTACTACTTGGCCGGAGCGCTGGACGCCGCTCCGGAGGCCGCCGGGATCGCCCTCGACGTGGCCAAACCCGCGCTTCGCCGGGCGGCTCGCGTACACCCCCGGGCTGAGGCGGTCCTCGCCGACGTGTGGGCCGGGCTCCCCCTGGCCGACGGCTGCCTGGACGTCCTGCTGAACGTCTTCGCTCCGCGCAACGGGGCAGAGTTCCGCCGCGTACTGCGCCCGACCGGCCTGCTGGTGGTCGTCACGCCCCTGCCGCAGCACCTCGCCGAGCTACGGCAGCGCTATGGCCTGCTCGACGTCGACCCGGACAAGGCCGGCCGTCTGGCCGCCACCCTCAGCGAGTTCACCCTGGTCGAGGCTGAGGAGCTGACCTTCGCGCTCCAGCTGACCCCAGACGAGGTACGCGCCCTGGTCGGAATGGGTCCCAACGCCTTCCACTCGGCCGCACCCGACGCCGACGCCGCAGCGGACACCGACACGACGGCCCCCGCGGTCGCGACGGTCACGGTCACCGCCGCCGTCCGGGTCGCCGCCTACGCCCCCACCCCTCCGCGTTGATCATGAACCTAGGGTCCCTCACGCACGGCGTGTCGCGCCCCCAGCGTCGTGATCAACGCGGAGGAACGGGTCAGGTGGAGAGGTCGATCTCTTCCCAGCCGCCGGGCGGATCTTGATACGGGCCGGACAGCACGGTGGCCCATTCCAGTCCCCACCGGCGTTGCCCGATCGACGCCGACCCCAGTACGCCGGGCCGGTCGCCACCGGCGGACTCCACCGTGAGGAAGGCCCAGTCGAGGCAGTAGTAGAGGTCGAGGACGGCCGCCACCAACTCCGGTTCGCGGGGAGCGGGCAGCATCCGGCCGCGCCAGTGCGCGAACGATTCTCCAGTGGCGAAGTCCGGCAGCAGTGGCCCGTGCGGTTCGGGTGGGCTGGTCGGGTCCAGCCGGCGGCCGATGCCGAGGACCCAGGTCAACGCGGCGAGGGCATCCAGGTGCAGGGCGAACGCGTGATGGTCGCCGACGTCGCCCTTGATGAAGTCGAACTCGAAGTCGGTGACCTCGTCGTTGAGCCGGTTGTCGTCGAGCCAGGCGAGCGCGATCTCCGGGGGCATGCCGAAGCAGCGTTCGAGGATGATCGCGAGGACGGCGGCGCGGGCCTCGATCTCCCGGGTCGGGCGCAGCGAGACGAGGTCGCCGGGTTCCCAGACGAACGGGAAGGTCTCCGGCGGCAACGGCAGACCGAGCCGTTGCAGTTCGGCGAGGTTGGCGAGGCGGGTGGCGACCGGATCAGGGGCGAGAACTTCGGCCACAGCCCTACGCTACCCGGTCGATCACGAGCGGCTGAGCGGCGACGATGTCGTCCGAGAAGGTGAACGCGCCGGTCGCGTCGGCCAACGCGGCGGGAATGCGGGCGGCGTCGTCGGCCCGCAGTTCGCACAGGACGTCACCGGCGTCGACCCGGTCGCCCGGCTTGACCTTGAGCAGTACGCCGGCTCCGGCGCTCACCGGGTCCTCCTTGCGAGCCCGGCCGGCCCCCAGCCGCCACGCCGCGAGGCCGATGCCCATCGCGTCGACGCTCGCCACGTATCCGGCTTGCGCTGCGCGTACCACTTCATGCTCCTGGGCCTGCGCGAGCGGCGCGTCGGGATCGCCGCCTTGAGCCGCGATCATCTCGCGCCACTTGTCCATGGCACGGCCGTCGCGCAGCGCGGCGGCCGGGTCGGCGTCGATGCCCACGGTCGCGAGCATCTCGCGGGCCAGAGCGATGGTGAGCTCCACGACGTCGGCCGGACCCCCTCCGGCGAGCACCTCGAGTGATTCCGCCACCTCGAGCGCGTTGCCGACGGCCAGGCCGAGCGGGGTGTTCATGTCGGTGAGGAGCGCGACCGTGGTGACGCCGTGGGCCGTGCCCAGCTGAACCATGGTCTGAGCCAGTTCGCGGGCCAGATCCACCGACTTCATGAACGCGCCCGAACCGACCTTCACGTCCAGGACCAGCGCCGACGTGCCCTCCGCGATCTTCTTGCTCATGATCGAGCTGGCGATCAGCGGGATGGCCTCGACGGTGCCGGTGACGTCGCGCAGTGCGTAGAGCTTGCGGTCGGCCGGGGCGAGACCCTCACCGGCCTGGCAGATCACCGCGCCGACCCGGGCGAGCTGGGCGATGAACTCGTCGTTGGAAAGCGCGGCCCGCCAGCCCGGAATCGACTCCAGTTTGTCCAGCGTGCCGCCGGTGTGGCCGAGGCCCCGCCCAGACAGCTGCGGCACGGCCGCGCCGAGCGCGGCGACCAGCGGAGTCAGCGGGAGCGTGATCTTGTCGCCGACACCGCCGGTGGAGTGCTTGTCCACCGTGGGCCGGGGCACGCTCGACAGGTCGAGCCGCTCCCCCGACGCGATCATCGCGGCGGTCCACCGGGCGATCTCAGCCGGCGTCATCCCCCGCAGCAGAATCGCCATGGCCAGCGCGGACATCTGCTCGTCCGCGACAGCCCCCTTCGTGTACGCGTCGACGACCCAGTCGATCTGCTCATCGCTGAGTACGCCGCCGTCCCGCTTGGCGCGGATCACGTCGACTGCGGCGAATCCCATGTGGTGCCTTTCTTCTTTCCGTTGATCATGAACCTAGGGTTCCACCCGACGGCGTGTCGGCACCCCGAACCCCATGATCAACGGGTCTTACAGATATTCCGGCCCGAACGCGCCCGGCAGCAGCTCCCCGACGGTGGTATGCCCACCGGCCGTCTCCACCTGGCAATCCGGCCCGCCGTGCTCGTACAGCAGCTGCCGGCAGCGCCCGCAGGGCGTCAACGGTTCCCCGGCGCGGTCGACGCAGGAGACCGCCACCAGCCGCCCGCCTCCAGTACGGATCAGGTCGCTGACCAGGCCGCACTCGGCGCACAGGGTCAGCCCGTACGACGCGTTCTCGACGTTGCAGCCGCTGACCACCCGGCCGTCCTCGACCAGGCCCGCGACGCCGACCGGGAACTTCGAATACGGGGCGTACGCCCGATGCATCGCGTCGACGGCGACCTTCCGCAGCGTTCCCCAATCGATACCAGTCATCAATGACCCTTCTCGTACGGCTTGCCGTCCGCCGCCGGTGCGCGTACGCGCCCGACCAGTCCGGCGACCGCGAAGATGGTCGCGATGTAGGGCAGCATGCTGAGGAAGTCGCTCGGAATCGGCGTCGCGATGGCGCCGAGCGTGGTCGCCAGCGCGCCGGCGAAGCCGAAGAACAGCGAGGCGAACAGCGCGCCGATCGGCTGCCACCGGCCGAAGATCATGGCCGCCAGCGCGATGAAGCCCGCGCCGTTGGTCAGGTTCTTCGTGAAGCTCGTGGCGGACACCATCGAGAAGTACGC
>NZ_JABFVK010000073.1 GCF_013362815.1 Hamadaea sp.
CCCTGCCCGCCCGACCGCCCCTGCCCGCCCGACCGCCCCTGCCCGCCCGACCGCCCCTGCCCGCCCTACCGCCCCTGCCCGCCCTACCGCCCCTGCCTGCCCTACCGCCGCGCCTTGCCCGACCGAACCGAGCTGCCCGTTGATGCGCCCGCGCCGCGCCTGCGGCAGAGTGTCGAACCGGTGGAACCACAGCGCGGGGATCACCGCGATGCCGAGCGCCAACGCGGTCAATGCCCCGCGACCGAACACGAATCCACTGGTCAGGTGCAATCCGGACCAGGCGAAGGTCCGCAGCGGCTCGTCAAGGTACATGAACCCGACGCTGAACTCGGTGACGCGTACGCCGATCGCCGTGAGGTCGGCCCGCATCGACTCCGCGAGCGCCTGCGCGCCGAGACCGCCGAGCGGCGCAGCCCCGCCCTGCCCGGCCAACGCGCCGATCGAGGCGGTGAAGAACCACACCACGGTTCCGAAGCCACCCCGCAACGGGCGGATGGTTTCGAAGACCACGGCCAGCGCCGCCGTGACGGCCACGATTGGCATGGTGAGTAGCAGAAACGGCAGCACCAAGCCGATGAGGTCGACGCTTCGGGACTCGCCCCGGATCTGCTGCAGGACTAGCGCGGACACCGTGAGGATTCCGGTCATCGAACCCAGCACCCCGACGTTGCTGACGAACTTGCCGAGCAGGTACGCCCGCCCGGTGAGCGGCGTCGCGGCCAGCACCTGACCCACCCCGGTCGTCTCGTCCCGCGTGACCGATCCCCGGATGGCGAAGAACCCGCCGATCATGAGCCACATCGACCCGGCAAGTGCGGTCACCGCACCGATATAGGCACTGGTATAGACACCGCGATAGGCCCCGGCGTTGACGATGACCCAATGCGCGTCCCGGGCGGGCGCCGCCAGCCAAGCCAACGCGACGGCACCGAGCAGCACGACCAGGTATGCCGGACGCCGTGTCCGCTCGCGGAAGTCCGCCTGGGCGAGGGCGGCGATCACCGTCCCACTCACCCGCGTGCCCGCCCGCCGGCTCGCCTGGCCCCCCACCCGCCCGCCGCCGTGCCCGCTCACCCGCCCGCTGCCCTGCTCGTGCACCCGCCCGCTCACGTGCTCGCCCACCCGCCCGCTCAACTGCCCGCTCGGCGGCTCCCCGACCTGCTCGTTCATCGGCTCGCCGCCACGAGGCCGAGGTACGCGTCCTCCAGCTCCGGCGTCACCGCTTGCGCGTCGGCGACCGGCGATTCGAAGGCGAACAGCCGGACCTGCATCGCGTCACCGGTCCGCAGTACGCGACTCACCGCGTACCGGCTCTGCAGGTGCGCCACGTGTTCGGACCGGACGGTCACCTCCCAGACCCGGCCGCGCGCTGCGTTCAGCAGGGCGTCGAGGGTGCCCCGATAGCGCAGCCGTCCTCCGGCGACCACCGCGATCTCGCCGGCGATCGCCTCGATGTCGCCGACGATGTGCGTCGAGAGGAGCACCAACCGGTCGGCGGCGAGGTCGCTGAGCAGATTGCGGAAGCGCATCCGCTCCTCCGGGTCGAGACCGGCCGTCGGTTCGTCCACGATGAGCACCTGCGGATCGGCCAGCAGCGTCTGAGCGATGCCGATGCGGCGCAGCATGCCACCCGAGTAGCCGCCGAGCGGGCGCTTGGCCGCCTCGGTCAGGTTCACCAGCTCCAGCAGCTCGTCGATCCGAGCACGTGCCGACCGCCGCGACAATCCCTTCACCGCGGCGAGGTATTCCAGGAACTCTCGCGCGGTGAGGTGGGTGTAGACCCCGAAGTCTTGCGGCAGGTAGCCGAGCGCCCGTCGCAGCGCCTCGGGCCGCGCCGTCGCGTCCGCCCCCTGAAACAGGATGCGGCCGCTGGTCGGCCGGGTGACCGTCGCCGCGATGCGCATCATGGTGGACTTGCCCGCACCGTTGGGGCCGAGCAGGCCGACCAATCCGGGACCGAACCGCAGGGTGAGGCGGTCGACGGCCCGCTTGCCGCCGGGGTAGACCTTGGTGATCTCGTCGAGTTCCAGCACGTGCTCCAGCCCACCATTCGAGACCGCCTCGAAGCACTACGCCCAGGGGGCGTCTGCAAGGTATGGCTAGACCTACTGTCCTGATCTCGCGTCCGCGCTACGTTGATCAGGTGCCTCGGCTTGGCGGCCGGCGCGGGCTGCGTTGGTGGCCGCGTGCGCTGGCCTATCTCCTCTCGTCGCCGCCGGTGATGCTCACCGTCGCGGTGCCGTTGGGCGTACTCGGGTTGCCGTGGCTCATGCTCCTGACCGAGGTGGGCCGGTCGTCCTTCGCCCGGATCGTGCTGCTGGGCCTCGTCGGCCTGCTGCTCGTCGCCGGATTCGGGCCGCTGATCGCCCGCCCGGTCGCGGCGGTCGAGCGGTGGCGGCTGCGGCTCGCCGATCCCCGGCCGGTCCCTTCGCCTCGGTCCGGCCCGGCTCGGCCGCCGTGGCTCGATCCGGTGGCGTGGCGGGAGTTCGCGTATGCGATCCTCCTGGTCACCGTCCTGCCCGCGCTCTACCTACTCGCTTCGATGTCCGTGCTCCTGGCCCTGCTGTGGATCGCCGCGCCGCTACTGGCCGAGGAGCAGCCCGTGTCGCTCGGCTTCGGCGAGGTGAGCAGCGCCGCCGGCGCCCTCCCCTACACCGTCGCCGGAATCCTGCTGCTGCCCGTCACGGCGTACCTATTGCTGATCCTCGCCGACGGTCACGTGGCACTGGCCGGCGCGCTGCTCGGCGGCGACTCCCGGGACCAGCTCGTGGAGATCGCCCGCTCCCGATCCCGGCTGGCCGACGCCTTCGAGGCCGAACGGCGCCGCATCGAACGCGATCTCCACGATGGGGCGCAGCAACGGCTGATCGGGCTGACCCTCCAACTGGGCTTGGCTCGGCACGATCTGCCACCCGAGTCACCGGCCGGGCAGGCGGTGGCGGCCGCCCACGAACAGGCCAAGCAACTCATGGGCGAACTGCGGGATCTCATCCAGGGCATCCGGCCGCAGATCCTCACCGACCGAGGTCTGCCCGCCGCTCTGCGGGAACTCGCCGACCGCTCACCGATCGGCGTACGCGTCGACGCCACCGTGCCCGAGCGGTTGCCGGCGCAGGTCGAGACGACGGCGTACTTCGTCGCCGCCGAGGCGCTGGCCAACGTCGCCAAGCACGCCGAGGCGAGCCAGGCCGCCGTTGAAGCGACCGTCCGCAATGGACAGCTGACGCTCGTCGTCACCGATGACGGCGTCGGTGGAGCCGATCCCGTCGTAGGCAGCGGCCTGACCGGGCTTGCCGATCGGGTGGGCGCGATCGGCGGCACCACCTTCCTCTCGAGCCCGCCCGGCGGGCCCACCGTGCTCAAGGCGGAGATGCCATGCGGCTGACCGACTCCGATCTCGTCGAGCCGTCCCGTGTCCGGGTCGTCCTCGCCGAGGACGGCGTACTGCTCCGGGAAGGGCTGTCCGGCCTGCTCGCCCGCTTCGGCTTCACCGTCGCAGCCGCCGTCGGCGATGCGCCCTCGCTGCTGGCCGCGTACGCCGCCGAACAGCCCGACCTCGTCGTCACCGACATCCGCATGCCACCTAGCCACACCGACGAAGGTCTGCGCGCCGCGCTGGAACTGCGGCGGCGGCACCCGGCTCCGGCGGTCGCCGTCCTCAGCCAATATGTCCAGCACTCGTTCGCCGCCGAGCTGCTCGAGTCCGGTGCCGGGCGAGGCGTCGGTTACCTGCTCAAGGACCGCATCGTCGACGTCGAGGAGTTCGCGGCGACGCTGCACCAGATCGCTTCCGGGGGCACCGTGGTGGACCCGGAGGTCGTCCGCCAACTGCTGCAACGTCATCGCGACCCGCTGTCGCGGCTGTCGCCCCGCGAACGGGAAGTCCTCGGGCTGCTGGCCGAAGGCCATTCGAACGCGGCCATCGCCAAGCGCCTAGTCGTCACTGAGGCCGCGGTCGGCAAACACGTCGGCAACATCTTCGCCAAGCTCGACCTGCCACCGGCCGACGACACCAACCGGCGAGTCCTCGCCGTACTGACCTACCTCAACGCCGACGCCTGACCGATCGGCCGGCACCTGACCGATCCGTCGCATCGACCGGTCAGCGGCGACGCGGCACGATGAGCCCCGACTCGCACACGCTTGGTAAACGCTCCCTACACGCATTCGCAAGCCCCCGCACGCGCTCCCTGGACGCGGATCTCAACGCGCGGTCTCAACGCGCGGTCTCAACGCGCTGACTTATGCGGTCTTATGCGGTGAAGCGCGCGCTCTCCTGCGTTATCCCGGGATAAAGCGGTCTTCCGGCGCAACGAGGGGACGTTATCCCGGATAACGCGAAACCCAAACACCCGAGCACCCGATCCCGCCGCGAGACCCAAGCACCCGAGCACCCAAGCGGGCGGAAGCGGCCGCAAAGGCGCTCAGCGCCGGCGCGGCGTGATGAGCCCCGACTCGTACGCCCACACGACGAGCTGCGCCCGATCCCGGCAGTGGAGCTTCATCATCGCGCGGTTGACGTGGGTCTTCGCGGTCAACGGGCTGATGACCATCCGTTCGGCGATCTCGTCGTTGGACAGTCCCCGGGCGACGAGTTCGACGATCTCCTGTTCGCGGGCGGTCAGCACCTCGCGCCCGGCCGTCGGGTCAGCTCCGGGCGGCCCTGCGACGAACTCGCTGATCAGCGTACGCGTGACCGCCGGAGCCAGGAGCGCATCGCCCCGGGACACCACCGCGATGGCTTGTAGCAGTTCAGCCGGGTCGGAGTCTTTGAGCAGGAACCCGCTCGCGCCGGCGCGCAGGGCGGCGAAGACGTAGGCGTCCAGCCCATAGTTGGTCAGAATGAGCACCCGTACGCCGCTCAGCTGCGGGTCGGCGGCGATCCGCCGGGTGGCTTCGATCCCGTCGAGCCCGGGCATCTGGACGTCCATGAGGACGACGTCGGGCCGGAGCCGGATCGCCTCCGCGACGGCCGCCGCGCCGTCCGCAGCTTCTCCGACGACCTCGAGATCGTCCTCAGCCTCCAGCAACGCCCGGAATCCGGCGCGCATAAGCGCTTGGTCGTCGGCGAGGAGCACGTTGATCATGGAGTTTCCCGTCGCGACGACCGGCGCAAGATCGTCGGATGCCGACGATCAGTGCACGAAAAGGCCCACGAATGTCGGAAGCCGACGATCATGGAACGTCGGGCCGCCAAGAATGTCGGAAGCCGACGATCATGGGGGGTCATGAGGCGACCGAGAGAGGGAGCCGGGCGAGGACGGCGAAGCCGCCCGATCCGGCGGGACCAGCGGAAAGCGTCCCACCGAGCCCGGTGACCCGCTCCCGCATACCGCGTAGTCCGACGCCGGGAGTGACGGGCTGCTCCACCAGAGGCCCGTCGTCGATCACCGAAACCACGACCTCCGCACCCTGATACGAGACCGCGACCGAGGCGGCAGCGGATCCGGCGTGCTTGGCGACGTTGGTCAGCCCCTCCTGCACGACCCGGTACGCCGCCTGATCGATCTCGGCGGGCAGCGTACGCGGTTCGCCGGAGATCTCCACCGTGACGGGCACGCCCAGCGACCGAGTCCGTTCCAGCAGTTCAGGCAACCGATCCAGGCCAGCACTGTCCATATCAGACGTACGCAGGACGCCGAGGGTGGCGCGTAGTTCCCGCATCGCGTCCGCGCTCGCCTCCTGGATGGCCAGCAGTGCGGGCGGCGGTTCTTCGCCGTGCTTGCGAGCCAGGTGCACCGCGATGCCGGCCTGCACCTTGATCACGGAGATGCTGTGGGTCAGCGAGTCGTGCAGGTCGCGGGCTATGCGAAGGCGCTCTTCACCGGCCCGGCGCAGCGCCATCTCCTCACGGGTGCGTTCGGCCTCCAGGGCCCGCTGCTCGACCTGGGCCAGGTACGCCTGACGCTGCCGCGCGATGAGCCCGGCGATGTTGGCCGCGACGAACCAGCCGAGCAGCAACGACGTACGCTCACCGACTTGCTGCGGAAGCCCGCCGCTCGACGTCGAGATGTCGTACGCGAGGAAGCCGGTCAGGAACACGACGCTGGCGAGGGCGGCCGAGATGCGGTAACCCGCCCACCCGGCGACGTAGACGGTGCCGAGGACGGCGAACGAGGCCGAGACCCCGGCGTGGACGCGTACGTGGAAGGCGAGCATCGCAGCGGTGACCACCGCCATCGCGACCACGGGGTACTTGCGGCATACGGCCAGCGCCGCCGCGGTCACCAGCGCGAGCGCGACTTCGAGTAGGCCGACGTCTCCGGCTTCCGGCACGAGGAACGCGTTCCCGAGTAGCACGGCCGCGATCACGAGACCACCGATGGCGAAGGGCATAACCGCACTCTAGAACGGTCGCGGCCCCGAATCGTCCTGCGTTTGCCGTAGATCACGCGTACTGCGAACGCGGTATCCGCGGCCCGTCAAGTGCCTGCGGCCGCACGACGCTTTCGGCGTACGCCGAGACAAGCATCATGGTCATGAGTTACCGCTTCTTCACTCCTCCGCCCGCCCGGTCCGCCACGGGCGAAGCAGCCGAGGTCTACCGGCAGCTGCGGGACGAGTTCCTCGGGCCGGTACCCACCTTTCAGGTGCTGTCGGCAGTGCCCGAGCTGATGTCGGCCACCTGGTCGTTGATGCGGGAGGCGCTCCTGGCCGGCGACGGCTCCCGGGTCGACCGCGAGCTCACCGCCACCGCGGTCTCGCAGGCGAATCGGTGCCGATTCTGCGTCCACGCGCACGTCATGCTGCTGCACGCGCTCGGCGAGCACGACCTGGCCGAGGCGGCCGCGCGAGACGAACCGCCCGCGGCCAAGGCCGATCTGGTGACGTGGGCCCAGGCCAGCCGCAACCCGGTCACCGCACGCTGGCACCACGACGGCCATGCCGCCGAACTGGTCGGCACGGTCGTCGCCTTCCACTTCATCAACCGGATGGTGTCCTCGCTGCTGGCACCCGATCTGCTTCCGGCCGGTTTACAGCGCTCGTCGATGGTCCGCAACGTCGGGGGCCGGTTGTACGCAAAGGTCGCCCGCGAGCACAAGCCGCCGCGCAAACCCATCGAAGAAGCGTACGCGGAGCTGTTCCGGACAGCGTCCAACGTGGACGGCTTGCTCAGCGAAAAAGCGCGGGCGCACATCCGAGCCGTCGTCGCGGCCGAGGACGGCATCCACCCCGCGCACCCCGCCGACTGGGCCGTCGACCAGGTCCGCGACCTGCCCGCGCTCGACCGGGTCGGCGCGCGGATCGCCCTGCTCGCGGCGTTCGCGCCGAGCGCCGTCAGCCAGGGCGACGTCGCCCTCTGGCGGCTGTCCCATCCGGCCGACGCCGACCTGGTGCGTCTCGTCGCGTACGGCGCGATCACGGCCACCGATCATGTCGCGACCGCGGCGAACGCCGCGCTCATCTGAAGGAGATCACCATGCGCAAGGCCCTTCTCGTCACCAGCGGCGTACTGCTCGCCGTGTTCGCTTTGCAGTTCGCGTTCGCTGCCGTCGGGGCGTTCACCAAACCGGCCGGCGACAGCGCGTACAGCCTGCATCGGATCAACGGTTCGGTCGTGATTCCGCTGCTCATCCTGCTCATGACGTTGTTCGCCGCGTTGGCGAAGGCGCCCGGCAAGCTCATCGGGATGGCGATCCTGCCACTCGGCCTGGTCGTCTTGCAGCCGATCCTCGCCGGGATCGCCAACGGCCTGACCGACGACGGCGGCGCGACCAGCACGGTCGGCCTGATCGTCGGCGCGCTGCACGCCATCAACGCGATCATCATGGTCCATTTCGTGGTCGGCGTGATGCGCGGGGCGCAGAAGCTCGGCCAGCCGGTGCAAGCATGAGCACCGGTTCCGTCATCGCGATCGACTTCCTCATCGCGGTCCTGGCGGCCGCCGGGTGGCTCGGCAGCGGTGCTGCTGCAGCCGCCCGGCGGCGTCCGGTCGCGCTCGGCCTCGCGGCGTTCGCGGTGCTCGCGACCGTGGCACGCGCAGTCACGGTCACCCTGCTCGCGCGGGCGGGCTGGTGGTTCGCGGCGGAGAAGCTCCTCATCGCGGCTCCGCTCTCGCTCACGGCCGTGGTCGTCGCCGGCTGGCGGCTGCTCCGGGCTCGGGGCGACATCCGGTCCGCCGCCGTCGCTCTCCTTTTCGCCGGGTACGCCGACAGCAGTGCATTGCTTGTGACGGTCCTGCACGGGTACCCGGTGTCGGCAGGCGCGGGACTGCTGGCGGTCGCGGGGGTCGTCGCTGCGACCGCGGTCTCCTGGCGTCTTCTCGGTCCGCGTCCGTCCCGGGCGGTCTCACGGACGACGCTTGCCGTCGCGGTCGTAGCGTTGGTGGCCGGCACCGGGTTGGCCGCCGCGCCGAGCGCTGCTCCCGGCGTATCACATCGGCATGGACAGCAAGCCGCACCAAGCGTGGGCGAGCCGACAAAGCGTTATGTGTTGACGGCCGCGACCGCGACGGTGACCGTGAGTGGGCAGCGGGTCGCGGCGTGGGCGTTCGACGGGCAGGTGCCCGGGCCGGAGCTGAGCGCGACCGTCGGTGACGTGCTGGAGGTGACGCTGCGCAACAAGGACATCACGCGGGGCGTGACGTTGCACTGGCACGGCTACGACGTGCCGAACAGTCAGGACGGCGTGCCGGGCATTACGCAGGACGCGGTGCTCCCGGGACAGGAGTTCGTCTATCGTTTCCGCGCCGATCAAGCCGGAACCTATTGGTACCACACGCATTCCGTGTCGGACGTCGGCGTGCGGATGGGCCTCTACGGCGTGCTGGTGGTACGCCCAGCGCCACCGTCCGGTGTGGACCGGGTGATCGCGGCACACACGCTTTCGAGCGTCTCGTTGCCCGAGCCGGTGCAGGAAACGGTCCCGGAAGGCAGTCCGGTGCGGTTGCGCCTGATCAACACCGACAGCGCCACCCACCGCTACGCCCTCGCCGGTACGCCGTTCCAGGTGGCCGCGATCGACGGCATGGACCTGGCCGGGGCCACGCCACTGACCGACACGGCGATCTCGATTCCGGCGGGCGGGCGCTATGACCTGGTGTTCACCGCGCCGGCGACACCGATCGCCCTGTCGGTCGACAACCGCGTCGTCTACTCCACCGGCGCTGCTTCTACTTCCTCCACCTCCTGGCCGGTCTTGGATCCGCTCGGCTACGGCACTGCGGCCGCTCCACCCTGGACTCACTACGACAAGGACTTCACCCTGGTCCTCGACCGCGGCCTCGACCTGCACGGACTGCTCCCCCGGTACGCCCACACCGTCAACGGCGCGGCCGACCCCGACATCCCGCCGCAGATCGTCCATCTGGGCGACACGGTCAAGTTCACGATCGTGAACCGGTCCCTGGTGGTGCATCCGTGGCACCTGCACGGTCATCACGTGCTTGTGTTGTCCCGCAACGGAAAGGCGGCGACCGGGAGCCCGCTGTGGCTCGACTCCTTCGACGTACGCCCCGGCGAAGTGTGGGAGGTGACGTTCAAGGCGGACAATCCCGGAATGTGGGCCAACCACTGCCACAATCTGGCCCACGCCGAGCAGGGCATGCTCCTGCACCTGATGTACGCCTGACCCGCCCATGATCGTCGGCTTCCGACATTCTTGGCGGTCCACCCGCCCATGATCGGGGCGCGAACGGCGTGACTATCTGTCATTCATGGCAGGCCGCGCCCTATGGACCACGCTACGTATTGAGGGTTACCATTTCTGTTACGGCTCCGGGCCGCATGCAGACCCGGAGCCGTCCACTATGTCTCCGGCGCCTGCTGGGTTACTTCGCGGGGCGGGTCGAGTCGCGTACCCAGGCGAGATAGGACACTGCGCCGTCGACCACGGGCAGGCAGACGATCTCCGGGACGTCGTAGCTGTGCATACCCCGGAGATGATCGCTGAGCTCCGGACCCCGTTCGGCGGTCGTCTTGAACTCGACGCGCCACTCTCGGGCCTCGTCCATCCCGCCGTTCCACCAGTACACGCTGGTGATCGGCCCCTGTACCTGCGCGCACGCCGCCAGCCGCGCGCCGACCGCGGACCGGGCGAGTTCATGCGCGGCGTCCGCGGAGTCCGTCGTGGTCACCACGATGAGAATGTCAGTCTCCACACCGCGCACGGTAACTCGTGGCGACTGCCGCCGGGCGCCGCCCCGCCCACCGCCGTCCTGCTTCCGACAGCTGCAGATCACGGTTACGCATGCTTCCCCGCCCGGTTTTGGCCTGCGTGACCGTGATCCGCAGCCAACGGGCGTCAGGCGGGGCCGGCGGGCGTCAGGCGGGGCCGGCGGGCGTCAGGCGAGGCCGGCGGGCGTCAGGGGAGGCCGGCGAGCCGAAGGAGCGCAGCGACGGCGGCGGCAGCCACCACGACGACGGCGAACGGCATACGCCGCCAAGCCAGGAGCGCGCCGACACCGACTCCAGCCGGTCGTGCGACCCCGAGGGCGAGGTGCCCGGCGTCGGTGAACACGGCGGTCGCCACCAACGCGGCGAGCAGCGTCGTCGCCGCCACCGGCAGCAGGTCGTCCAGCCAGTCCGGGAGCGTGAGGCGGCCGCGGAGCAGGACGCCGGCCAGGCGGATGGCGTACGTCCCGGCGGCGAGAGCGAGAAGGACGACGATGTACTTCATTCCGCCACCCCCCGGAGCGAGAAGCGCCGGACGACGCCCGCCGCGACGCCGAGCAGCGCGACGAGCACCGGCAGCCCGGCCGGGAGCAGCGGAGTCGCCGCGACGGCGATGACCGCCCCGATCGCGGCGCACGTCCGGGTCGTGCGATCGCGCATCGCGGGCAGGATCAGGGCGAGCAGTCCGGCCGGGAAGGCGGCGTCCAGCCCGTAGGTCGCCGGGTCGCCGACCGCTCCGCCGACGACGACTCCGGCCGCCACGCCGACGTTCCAGGTCACGAAGAGAATCCCGCCGACCAGCCAGTACGCCTGGCGTCGTCGGTGCTCGTCGTCCTGCGCGAGGGCGAACGCCGTGTTCTCGTCGATGAGCACGTGCGCGCCGAGGAGCTTGAACGGCAGCCGGTCGCCGAGCGCGCTGCCGACGGCCAAGCCGAACGGTAGGTGCCGGACGTTGACCAGCAGGCCGCCGAGGATGGCGGCGACCGGGTTCCCCGCGGCGAGCATGCCGACGGCGAGGAACTGCGAGCCGCCCGCGAAGATCAGCAGGGACATGGCGGTGGGCAGCCACACCGGCATGCCCTGGGCGACGCTGATCGCGCCGAAGGAGATGCCGATCATGGCGGCGGCCGCCCCGATCGCGAGCGCGTCCCGGACCAGGCCGCGATCGAGGGGCGTTCGATCTGGCGTACGCATGTTTAGAATATCGAACACGCAACCGTCGTTCGTCAAATCGAACGTTACGACTTATGGAGCGAACATGACCGACGGGCCGCCGCTCGACGTCATCGCCGCCGCGCTCCGGCGCGAACGGGACCGCCTCGGTCTCAGCCTGAGCGAGGTCGCCAAACGGGCGGGAGTCGCCAAGTCGACGCTCTCCCAGCTGGAGGCCGGGCAGGGCAACCCGAGTGTGGAGACGCTCTGGTCCTTGGCCGTCGCCCTGGAGGTGCCGTTCAGCCGTCTCATCGAACCGGGCCCCACCGGCGTACGCGTCGTGCGGCGGGGTGAGGGGGTGGCGTACCCGAGCAGCCAGGCCGACTTCACCGGCACCCTGCTCAGCTCCGGCCCCCGGCACGTGACCAGGGACATCTACGTACTGCACGTCGAGCCAGGCGCGGAACGGCACGCCGAGGCGCACATTCCCGGAACCGTCGAACACATGGTGGTCTGCGGCGGGCGGCTGCGTACCGGGCCGGAAGGGAACCTGGTCGACCTTGGCCCCGGCGACTATGCGTCGTTCCCGGGCGACGCCGACCACGGCTACGAAGCGCTGGAGCCGGGCACCTGGGCCGTGCTCGTCATGGAGCACCGGTGACCCGCTGCGTTGATCATGAGCTCAGGGGGTGCGACACGCCGCCAGATGGGACCTTGGGTTCATGATCAACGCGAAAGGACCTCGGAGATCGGGCGGAGGCGCGTCTTGAGCAGTCCGGCGGCTCGGGACGAGTCGAGTTTCACGTCGAGGTTGCGGACCATGCCCGACCGCGCGGCCTTGCCCACCGGCACCGAGCGCCGCGAATGGCCGTGCCGGACGGCGATCAACCGGCCCAGCTCGGCCCGCGTGACGGCCTCTGGACCAGCGACGTTGAGCACCCCGGCGTAGTCGTTGCCGACCAGTTCCACCACGGCCGCCGCCAAGTCGCTCCCGTCGATCGGGCACCGGATCTCGTCGGTGAACAGCCGCCCCTCGGCCCGCCGGTTGACCAGGTCGAGGATGAACCGCGTCTGATGCGACGACTCGTCACCGACGATCAACGACGTACGCACCATCGCCGCCGACGGGTCGATCGCCGCGACCGCCGTCTCGGCCGCCGCCTTCGCCGCTCCGTACGCGTTGATCGGAGTCGGATCGTCGTCCTCCGTGTACGCCTCCGGCCGTCCAGCGTGCAGAGCGTCGCTGGAGATGTGGACCAGCCGTGCGCCGACTGCTGCCGACGCGGTCGCGACATGCGCCGCGCCCGTGGCCATCGCACTCCAGGAACCGCGGTCGTAACAGGCGTTGATCACCGCCGCTGGGCGTACAAGTTGAACGAGAGTGTGGACCGCGAACGGGTCGCGAACGTCGAGCCGGGACCAATCATGCAGCTCGTGAGGCCGCGAAGGCCGGGCGTGCGTGCCGACCACCTCGAAGCCCGCGGCCGGTGCGAGACGGGCCACCTCGCCTCCGAGATGGCCCGACGCTCCGATGACCAGCAGCCTCACGCGGCCGGCGCCTTCGGCTTGAAGTCCACCCCCGCCTCGGCCCGCTGCTGCGCGGTGATCGGGGTGGGCGCGCCGGTCAGCGGGTCGTAGCCGTTGCCGGTCTTGGGGAACGCGATGACCTCGCGGATCGAGTCCGCGCCGGCGAGCAGCATGCAGACGCGGTCCCAGCCCAGCGCGATGCCGCCGTGCGGCGGCGGGCCGTAGGCGAACGCGTCGAGCAGGAAGCCGAACTTGTCGCGCTGCTCCTGCTCGGAGATGCCGAGCAAAGTGAACACGCGTTCCTGCACGTCACTGCGGTGGATACGGATCGAGCCACCGCCGATCTCGTTGCCGTTGCACACGATGTCGTACGCGTAGGCCAGAGCGTGCTCGGGGTCGGCCTCGAACTTGTCGAGCCACTCGGCGTTCGGCGAGGTGAACGGATGGTGCAGCGCCGTCCAGCCGATCTGCTTGGTGTCGTCTTTGTCGTCGTACACCGGCTCGAACATCGGCGCGTCGACGATCCAGCAGAACGCCCAGGCGTCCGGGTCGATCAGGTTGGCCCGCTTGCCGATCTCCAGCCGGGCCGCGCCCAGGAGTTCCTGCGTACGCCGCTTCTCGCCGGCGCCGAAGAACACCGCGTCGCCCGGCTTCGCGCCGACGGCGTCGGCCAGCCCGTTCAGGTGCGCCTCGGACAGGTTCTTCGCGACCGGGCCCTTCGGCTCACCGGTCTCGGCGTCGAACAGCAGGTACGCCAGGCCCTTGGCCCCCCGCGACTTGGCCCAGTCCTGCCAGCCGTCGAGTTCCTTGCGCGTCTGAGCCGCCCCACCCGGCATGACGACCGCGCCCACGTACGCCGCCTGGAACACCCGGAACTCGGTGCCCGTGAAGTAGCCGCTGAGATCGGTCAGCTCGCTGCCGAACCGCAGGTCGGGCTTGTCCGAGCCGTAGCGGTCCATCGCTTCGCCGAACGGGATGCGCCGGATCGGCGTCGGGATCTCGTGCCCGGCGAGCTCGCTCCACAGGTTCTTCACCACGGCCTCGGCGAGCTCGATCACGTCGTCCTGGGTCACGAACGACATCTCGATGTCGAGCTGGGTGAACTCGGGCTGGCGGTCGGCCCGGAAGTCCTCGTCGCGGTAGCAGCGGGCGATCTGGTAGTAGCGCTCCATCCCGGCCACCATCAGCAGCTGCTTGAACAGCTGCGGGGACTGCGGCAACGCGTACCAGGAACCGGGCTGAAGGCGTACCGGCACGAGGAAGTCGCGCGCGCCCTCTGGAGTGGACCGGGTCAGCGTCGGCGTCTCGATCTCGTGGAAGTCGCGGGCGTGCAGGATCTCCCGGGCGATCTGGTTGGCCCGCGAGCGCAGCTTCATCGCCTTGGCCGGGCCGGGACGCCGCAGGTCCAGGTAGCGGTGCCGGATCCGGATGTCGTCGTTGGCCTCGACGTGGTCGTCGATCGGGAACGGCAGCGGCGCGGCGGTCGACAGGACCTCCAGGTCGCTGACGATCACCTCGATCGCACCCGTGGGCAGCTCGGGGTTCTCGTTTCCGGCCGGACGCGCGCTCACCGTGCCGGTCACCTTGACACAGAACTCGTTCCGCAGCGCGTGCGCCTGGTCACTGTCGCGGAACACAATTTGCGCGATGCCGGAGTCGTCACGCAGATCGATGAAGGTCACCCCGCCGTGATCACGGCGCCGGGCCACCCAGCCCGCGAGCGTCACCACCTCACCGACGTGCGTCGGGCGCAAGGTGCCGGCGTTGTGGGTGCGGATCACGGTGACTCCTTCACGGGCTTCAACAGCTGCCTCGTCATTCTTCCATCCGGCCGGCCCGCGGTTGTGCCGGGGACTCGATAACCTGAAATCCACCTCAAGCCGCCCCCAACTCCGGCTTTGCCGGCTTTCGCGGCCCGGTCGCGCCATCGAGGCTGCTGGGTATGACCCGAAAGCTCCTCGCCCTCGCAGGCGTCCTCGTCGCGGTCCCCGTGCTGCTGCCCGCGCCCGCACAGGCCCACGGCACCATGCAGACCCCGGTCAGCCGCGCGTACACCTGCTACCGGGACAACCCCGAGTCGCCCAGCCTGCCGGTCTGCCGCGCGGTCGTGGCCGCCGGCGGCACCCAGCCGCTATACGACTGGATGGAGGTCAACATCGCGGCCGCCGCAGGCCGCCACCGCGAGCTGATCCCGGACGGCAAGTTGTGCAGCGCCGGGCGCGACAAGTACCGCGGGCTCGATCTCGCCCGCGCCGACTGGCCCGCTACCGCCCTGGTGGCGGGCAAGAGCTACACCTTCCGCTTCGCCGCCACGGCTCCGCACAAGGGCGCGTTCGAGCTGTACCTCACCAAGCCGGGTTACTCCCCGACCAAGCCCCTGGCCTGGTCGGACCTCCGCGCCACACCGATCACCAAGATCACCGACCCCACGCTCGCCGGTGGCAGCTACCAGATACCGGTCACGCTTCCGTCCGACGCCACCAACAGAGCCATCTTGTACGCGATATGGCAGCGCTCCGACAGTCCGGAGGCGTTCTACTCCTGCTCCGACGTGCAGTTCTCAGGGTCTTCCCCGTCATCGCCGGGGTCACCGGCGCCGTCGCGTTCCGCGATTCCGTCGCCCTCCCCCGCGCAGCCATCTCCTGCTCAGCCGTCGCCGTCGAGCAGCCCTTGCGGTGTCGCGTCGTTGGCCGCCGCCTCGTCGTCCACTCCGGACGGCTGGCGGGCCGGGCCGATCGCGCTCAGCGCGTTCGCCGGGATGTTCCTCGGCGGGCTGATGCTGACCGGCGCGCGCCGGGTGTACGCCGGAGCCCACCGTAACCGCCACCGGCGCTGACTCCTCCCAGTCCGCCCTCCGCGCGGGGCCGCCACGCACCGGCGGTTCCGCGCGGAGGGCATCGCATTAAGGTGCTTCCATGCCCCTCGTGCTCGCCGTGGAGGACGATCCGACCGTTCGTGCCGCACTCAGCGACGCGCTCACGAGCGCCGGGTACGCCGTCCGCGCGGTCGGCACCGCGTTGGAGTGCCTGCACGAGACCACGAAGAGCGCCCCCGATCTGGTGATCCTCGACCTCGGACTGCCCGACATGGACGGCGCCCAGGCGCTGCGGATGATCCGGGCGGTCAGCCGGGTGCCGGTGATCGTGGCAACCGCCCGGCGCGGGGAACTCGACACGATCCGGCTGCTCAACGCGGGTGCCGACGATTACGTGACCAAGCCGTTCTCGGCCGCGCATCTGATCGCCCGGGTCGGGGCGGTGTTACGGCGTACGCGTGCCGGGGACGCACCGGATCCGGTGGCCACCCCCGCGATCGAGATCGGCGCGATGCGGCTGGACCCCGACACTCGTCAGGTCACTTTGGACGGCAGTCCGCTGGTGCTGACCCGCAAGGAGTACGACATCCTGGCGTACCTGGCGAGGCGGCCGCAGCGGGTGGTCACGCGGCGGGAACTGTTCACCGAGGTCTGGCAGCAGCCGTTCGTCGGGGCGGATCAGACGCTCGACGTGCACCTGTCCTGGCTGCGCCGCAAACTCGGCGAGTCGGCGGCGCAACCGCGCCTGCTGCGGACGGTACGCGGAGTCGGCGTGATCTTCGGCCCCGTGGACAGCGCATGAGATCTCCCCTCGTCGCGGCGGCCGTGGCGGTCGCGACCGCCTGCGCGCTCGCGTTCGGCGTACCGCTGGCGGTGATGAGTGTCCGGCTCGCCGGCTCGGCTGCGTACCCGGCGCTCGCAGTGATCATCGGGGTGGCCGCGATGTTGATCGGCGGGGCGGCGTACCTGGGGCGACGGCTGGGCCTGCGCTATGTGGAGGCGGCCGCCGAACACGTGGACGCCGAACGGGAACTGGCCGCCGACTTGTCGCATCGACTGCGTACGCCGTTGACCGCGTTGCGACTGGACGCCGACTCGCTGCCGGACGGGCCGGCCCGGGGGCGGATGCGAGCGGCGATCGAGGCGCTGGACAGCGAGATCGACGCGATCATCGCCGCCGCGCGTACGCCGGTCACCGAACGCGCCGAGCAGGCGGCCGACCTCGTCGAGGTGGTGGCAGACCGGCTGGCCTTCTGGGCGGTGCTGGCCGAAGACCACGGCCGCCCGTGGGAGGTCGTCGGCGGCGAGACACCGGTGTACGTCGAGGTGCCCGCCGCCGACCTGATCGGCGCGGTGGACGCCTTGATCGGCAACGTCTTCCAGCACACGCCGCAGGGCACGGCGTTCCGCCTGACCGTCGGCCCGGCCGGGCTGGTGGTGGACGACGCCGGGGACGGCATCGCAGACGTGCCCTCGGCGCTTCGGCGGGGAGCCAGCGGGGCCGGATCGACCGGGTTGGGGCTGGACATCGTACGCCGGGTGGCGACGCTCGCCGGAGGCTCGCTCGCCGTCGCTCGCAGCGACCTCGGCGGCGCTCGGGTGACGCTCAGCCTCCCGCGTTAGGTGCAGATCACGGTTGCGCATGCCTCCCCGGGCCTCCGAGGCATGCGTAACCGTGATCCGCAGGGGGTCAGCCGCCGAATCCGCGGCCAGGGTCAGCGGGCGCCGGTGAGCACCTCGGCCGCCGCCCGCCCACACACCGGGGCGGAGCCGAAGGTGGCGACGTGCATCGAGCCGACCGGTTCCCCGCCCGGCACTCCCATCTCGACGACATAGGCGTCCGGCCGCTCGGCCAGCGCCGTACGCAGTGCGGTCGACAGCCAGTCGTGGCGATGGGCGTCGCGTACGACCAGCACGAGCGGGCGGCCCGACGCCGTACGCAACGCCGCCGGGAGACCGCCGTTGCGGGCGGCCGCCGCGTCGAGACGCTCCACTGTGGTCCCCGGAAGGATCTCGGCGAGCGGACCCCCGACGCCCCACGGGGTCGCGGCGTCCACGGCGAGGTTGACCGAGGTGGTGAACTCCACGACGTGGGCCGGTTTCATCAGCGGCTCCGCCGTGGGGGTCTTCCACGTGCGTACGGCGCGGCGCGCAGCCTCCAGCCCCGGGCGGCCGCCGCCCGCGTGCCATCGGTCGGCGGCTTCCTGACGCGCAGTCGCGTGCGTCGCCGACCAAGCGGCGAGCGCAGCCACTCGGCGGGCCGCCTCGGCCAGCCGTTCCTCGGTCAGCGTTCCGTCGTGCACGGCCTGCACGAGTGCGTCGCGTAGCAGGATCGCGGTCGCCTCGTCGGAGGTCTCGCCCCCTACGCAGACGGCGTCGACACCGGCCGCGATCGCACGCACGACGGCCCCGGCCAGCCCGTACTGCGCCTTGATCGGAGCCATCTCGATGCCGTCGGTGACGACGAGTCCGGTGAAGCCCAGCTCGGTGCGGAGCAGGTCCATCACCGGCGCGCTCAGGGTGGCCGGAACCGCCGGGTCCAGGGCCGGGAGGAGGACGTGCGCCGTCATGATGGACTGCGTACCGGCCTCGATCGCGGCCCGAAAGGGGGCCAGTTCCAGGCGAGCCAGCCGCTCGCGGTCAGCGTGCACGATCGGCAGGCCGTGGTGGGAGTCCACATCGGTGTCCCCGTGCCCGGGAAAGTGCTTGGCGCACGCCGCTACGCCGCTGGACTGCAGTCCGCGTACCCACGCGGCGGTGTGCCGGGAGACCAGGTCGGGGTCAGCGCCGAACGAGCGTACGCCGATCACCGGGTTGTCCGGGTTGTTGTTGACGTCGGCGGTCGGCGCGTAGTTCAGCGTGATCCCCGCCGCGGCGAGCTGGTCGCCGATGTCGGCGGCGACGGCCGCGGTCAACGCCGGGTCGTCGGCCGCACCGAGCGCGTGATTGCCCGGGCGGGTGCTGCCACTGCCGATCTCGATCCGCGTGACGTCGCCGGACTCCTCGTCGAGGGCGATCACTACGGCGGGATTGTGTGCGCGCAACGCGGCGCTGAGGGCGGCGAGCTGGTCGAGGTCGACGATGTTGCGCCCGAACAACGCGACACCGCCGAGTCCCTCGTCCAGCCGCCGCCTCAGCCACTCCGGCGGCGTCACACCGACGAACCCGGGTTGAAGCACCCCGTCCGCCCAGATTCGAACCTGGTCTGCCATGCAACGCAGACTAATCTTTAGGTTTCTTTATTGTAAGTGGGGTCTCGTCATACGATCGGTCCGGAAACCGTCGGACGGAGATCGGCCACCGGCGGGTTCCAGGTCATCGCGTCGGCCGCCACCTGATCTCCGGACCGGATGTCCTTCACCGAGTCGCCGTCCGGGCCGCTGAACCAGACGAACGGAATACCGCGGCGTTCGGCGTACCGGATCTGCTTGCCGAACTTGGCGGCGGACGGCGAGACCTCGACCGAGATGCCGCGGGCCCGCAGCGAGGCCGCGGTCCGCATGGCCGCGGCCCGGTCCTCCTCAGCCGTCAATGCGATCAAGACGCATGTCGGTACGCCACGGGAAGCGGTCAGGGCATTCTGTCCGAATAGGACACCCAGCAGTCGGGAAAGTCCGATGGAGATGCCGACTCCCGGGTAGCGGTCGTCGCCGGAACTGGCCAGGTTGTCGTAGCGGCCGCCGGAGCAGACCGAGCCGAACCGCTCGTAACCGGCCAGCTGCGTCTCGTAGACCGTGCCGGTGTAGTAATCGAGACCACGGGCGATCTTCAGCTCCGCCCGGCACAGGCCGGGAGAGTGCGCACCCGCCGTCTCGACGACCGCGACGAGTTCGGCGAGACCCTCGTCGAGCAGCGGATCGGTGACCCCGAGTTTGGCCACCTCCTCGGCGAATGAGCCGTCCTCGGCGGAGATCTCGGCCAGCGCGAGGCAGGCTTTCGCCTGCGCCTCGCTCACGCCCCCGGCGACCAGCTCCGCCAGTACGCCCTTCGGCCCGATCTTGTCGAGCTTGTCGACGATCCGCATCGTCTCCATCGGGTCGGTCAGGCCGAGGCCCCGGTAGAAGCCCTCCAGGATCTTGCGGTTGTTCACCTGGATGGTCGCCTTGGGCAGCGGCAGCTCGGCGAAGACGTCCCCGATGACCAGCGGGATCTCGGCCTCGAAGTGGGCCGGCAGGGTGTCCCGGTCGACGATGTCGATGTCGCACTGATAGAACTCGCGATACCGGCCCTCCTGCGGCCGCTCGCCTCGCCAGACTTTCTGGATCTGGTAGCGCCGGAACGGGAACTGGAGCTTGCCCGCGTTTTCCAGCACATAGCGGGCGAACGGCACAGTCAGGTCGAAGTGCAGCCCGAGCTGGGCGTCACTGGCGCCACGCGGCTCGTCTGCCTCGGCCTGCAGACGGCGCAGCAGGTAGACCTCCTTGGAGGTCTCCCCCTTGCTCAGCAACGTGTCCAGCGGCTCGACCGCGCGCGTCTCGATCGAGGCGAAGCCGTGCAGCTCGAACACCCGGCGGATGCGATCCAGGAAGTACTGCTCGACGACTCGGTTGGCCGGCGACCACTCGGGAAAGCCGGACAGCGGCGTGATTTTGCTCATTTCTCGCAAAGCTCCTGTCGAAAGTCTTAGAAGCCGCGCTTCGGCGCGCTGAGCCCATCGGGTCGGCCCGCCGTCCTCCCGGCTGACGCCGGATCGAGCGGGGGCCGACGCAGACCGGCATCCCGCAAGTAGGGATTGGTGGCGCGCTCGCGGCCGATGGTCGTGGCGGGGCCGTGGCCGGGCAGGACGACGGTGGCGTCGTCGAGCGGCAGGACCTTGTCCCGCAGGCTCGCCCACATCTCCGTCATGCTGCCGCCCGGCAGGTCGGTGCGCCCGATCGAGCCCGCGAACAGGACGTCCCCGCTGAAACACACGGGTTCCTCAGCGCTGTGGCTCCGGAACATCACCGACCCGCCGGTATGGCCCGGCGCATGGTCGACGGTGATCTCCAGGCCGGCGATCGTCAGCAGCCGGCCGTCGGCCAGTTCGGCCACATCGTCGGGTTCGCTCCACTGGAGGCCGCCGAGCAGCTTGTTCACGTCCATCGAACTCAGGGCCTTGCCCGGATCCTTGAGCATGTAGCGGTCGTCGGGATGCACGTACGCCGGCACGCCCTTGGCGCCGCAGACCGGGGTCACGGAGAAGGTGTGGTCGAGGTGCCCGTGGGTCAGCAGAACCGCCACCGGGCGCAGCCGATGCTCGGCGAGCACGTCGTCCAGCCGGTCGATCACGCCGATGCCCGGGTCGATGACGAGGCACTCCTCGCCCGGTCCCGGAGCCACGACGTAGCAGTTCGTGCCGAAGACGTCCGACGGGAAACCCGCGACGAGCACTGACCCCACCCCTCTACGCTCAGCCGTTTGTCCAGAGCCTATCTGGCACGACACAGCGACTTTCCGTACACTCGCACGGACTGTGCGGGACGTGGCGTGGCACACTCCGGTACGAAACCGCTGATTCATCCTGAAATGTTCCACCCCGAATGTACGGCGTAGAGACAGGGAGGGGAGCTCTCGTGGCTTCCAGCAAGACCCGTGCGCGGAAACTGGCCCGCGCCAAACTGAACCGGCAGCTCGCCCGCCAAGCTGAGTCCCAGCGGCGCGGTCGTCAGGTCCGGGCCGGTGTCGCCGTGGGTCTCGCCGTCATCCTCGCCGGCGTCGGAGCAGCGTGGTTGCTGGGCGCGTTCGACAAGGACAAGACGCCCGCCGCACAGACCCAGTGCGAGTGGACCAAGCAGGACACCTCGGCCAACACCGCGTTGGCTGACAAGGGCACGCCGACGACCTCCGGGCTGCCCGACACCGGCACCGCGAACCTGACCATGGCGCTCGGCACGGGCACCGTCACCGCCACGCTCGACCGGGCCGGGGCGACCTGCGGCTCGGCCAGCCTGCGGTACCTCGCGGACCAGAACTTCTTCAACGGCACCGACTGCCACGCGTTGACCCACACCGACGCCGAGGGTTACGCCCTCGCCTGCGGCGACCCGTCCGGCACCGGCAACGGCGGCGTGGCGTACACCTTCTTCTCCGAGCAACCCGCGCCGGACGCCACCGCGAGCGTGGCCCCGTCCGCGTCCGCCAGCGCGTCTGCCGCACCCGCCTCCCTGCGCTTCTACAAGGCCGGGACCGTCGTGATGGAGCCGGCCGTCAGCGGCAGCCAGTTCCGGATCTTCTACAAGGACTCGACGGTCGACTCCGCGGTGCACAACTACTCCGTGGTCGGCCAGGTGAGCTCCGGGCTGAACGTGATCGAGACGATCGCCAAGGCCGGGACCGTCGCCAACGACTCCGGCGCCGACGTGAAGCCCAAGACCGAAGTCAAGATCCAGACGTTGACGGTGGCCGACACCCAGCCGACCACCGAGCCCACCGGCTCCGCTGCGCCGACCGGATCGGTCACGCCGACCGGCTCGGCGTCGCCGTCCGCGTCCGCCAGCTAGCCTTCTTACCAGCGACAACCACCCGACCCGCACGGAGGAAAGTCCCATGACGTCCACGAGGGAGCGCCAGCGCGCGGCGGCCCGCGCTCGGCTGGAGCGCGAGATGACGAGCCGCGCCGAAGGGGCGCGCAAGCGCCGTCAGCGCAACGCGTACATCGGAGCGGGTCTGGCCGTGCTGATCCTCATCGGCGGTGGCACCTGGCTGGGTGTGACCCTGCTGGGCAAGGACAAGAAGTCGGACACTCCGGCTGCGGCGCCGTCGGGCTGCCAGTGGCTGCCCGACACCGACACCGCGTCGAACCCGAACCTGAAGAACGTCGGCACCCCGGCCACCGACGTCCCGAAGGCGGGCAAGCAGCTGCTCACGCTGAACACCACCCAGGGCAAGATCGAGATCGAGATGGACGTGACGAACGCGCCCTGCACCTCGGCCGCGATCGCGTACCTGACCGGGATGAAGTTCTACGACAACACCAAGTGCCACCGGATGGTGACCGAGGGCTTCAAGATCCTGCAGTGCGGCGACCCCAGCGCCACCGGCTCCGGCGGGCCGACCTTCAAGTACGCCGAGGAGAACCTGCCGACCGGCCAGAACCCGGCGTACGAGCGGGGTGTCGTCGCCATGGCGAAGACGCAGAGCCCGAGCTCGACCGGCAGCCAGTTCTTCCTGGTCGACGCGGACATCCCGCTGTCGGACGGGCAGACCACGCAAGGTCTGACGGCCGACTACACCGTGCTCGGCAAGATCGTCACCGGCCTCGACGTGCTGGACAAGGTGATCAAGGCCGGCGCGGTCGGCGAGGACGGCAAGACGGCGGCCGGCGACGGCAAGCCGAAGCTCGAAGTGAAGATCACCTCGGCGACGGTCGGTGCGGTCCAGGGTTCCTGACGCTCACCGAAAAGGCCGCTCTCCTCAGGGAGGGCGGCCTTTTCGCTGTGCTGGTCTCTCAAGTGCCTTCGCTGCGCGGATCAGGCGCCTTCGCTGCGCGGATCAGGTGCCTTCGCTGCGCGGATCAGGCGCCCGAGGTGACCCGGTACGCGTCGAACACCCCGTCGACCTTGCGGACGGCGTTGAGCAGGTGCCCCAGGTGCTTGGGGTCGGCCATCTCGAAGCTGAACCGGCTGACCGCCACCCGGTCGCGGGTGGTCGTGACGACGGCGGACAGGATGTTGACCCGCTCCTCCGACAGCGCCTTGGTGACGTCGGCGAGCAGCCGCTGCCGGTCCAGCGCCTCGACCTGGATCGCGACCAGGAACGTCGACCCGGCCCGGGGCTTCCAGGTGACCTGGACGATCCGTTCCGGCTGGGCCTGCAGGTCTTCGGCGTTGGCGCAGTCGTTGCGGTGCACCGAAACCCCGCCCGACCGCGTCACGAAGCCGAACACGTCGTCGCCGGGCACCGGGGTGCAACAGCGGGCCAGCTTGATCCAGACGTCGCTGACGCCGACCACCACCACGCCCGGGTCCTGACTGGACTGCCGCGTACGCGACGGGCGGGTGGGCACAGCCTGTTCGGCCATGTCCTCGATCGAGCCCTCTTCACCGCCGTAGGAGGTGACCAGCCGCGCCACAATGGACTGAGCCGAGACCTGGCTCTCGCCGACGGCGGCGTACAGCGACGCGACGTCCGGCAGGTTCAGCTCACGGGCGATCGCCATCAGGGCTTCGGCGGTCAGCATCCGCTTCAGCGGCAGGCCCTCTCGGCGAAGTGCCCGGTTGAGCTGCTCCTTGCCCTGCTCGATCGCCTCGTCCCGGCGCTCCTTCTTGAAGTACTGCCGGATCT
>NZ_JABFVK010000087.1 GCF_013362815.1 Hamadaea sp.
CGGATCACCTCGGCGGGGCTCAAGGAGAGCCACCCGCACGACATCCAGATGACCGTCGAAGCCCCGAACTACCAATCCCGCTGAAGGGCCGCCCATGCGTGACACCGTCGAGATCGGACTGGGGAAGGCCGCGCAGCGCGGTTATCACCTCGACGACGTGGCCATCGTGCCGAGCCGCCGGACCCGGGACGTCGACGACGTCTCCACCGCCTGGCAGCTCGACGCGTACCGGTTCGAGATCCCGTGCGCCGCGCATCCGAGCGACGCGACGATGTCGCCCGACCGGGTGATCGAGCTCGGCCGGCTCGGCGGGCTCGGCATCCTCAACGTCGAGGGCCTGTGGACCCGGTACGAGGACCCGTCGAAGCTGCTCGCCGATCTGCGGACGGTGGTCGAGGCGGACGAGCCGATCACGCCGCGGCTCCAGGAGCTGTATGCCGAGCCGATCAAACCCGAGCTGATCACCGAGCGGGTTCGCGTCATGCGGGAAGCCGGGATCACCGTGGCGGTACGCGTTTCGCCGCAGCACACGCTCGCGCTCGCCCCGGTGATCCTGGATGCGGGCGTGGATCTGCTCGTCATCCAGGGCACCGTCGTCTCGGCGGAGCACGTCTCCACTGTGGACGAGCCGCTGAACCTCAAGGAGTTCATCGCCGACCTCGATCTCCCCGTGATCGTCGGCGGCTGCACGAATTACCAGACCGCGCTGCATTTGATGCGTACGGGAGCGGCCGGGGTCATCGTCGGCGTGGGCGCGGACGACGACTCCACCAGCGACACCGTGCTCGGCATCCGGGTGCCGATGGCGACCGCGATCGCGGACGCGGCGGCCGCGCGCCGGGATTATCTCGACGAGACCGGTGGTCGCTACGTCCACCTGATCGCCGACGGAGACATCCACACCTCCGGCGACATCGCCCGGGCGCTCGCCTGCGGCGCCGACGCGGTCATGCTGGGCGCGCCGTTGACGCTGGCCGAGGGCGCTCCGGCCGGGGGCCTGTGGTGGCACCCGGCGGCGAGCCACCCGAAGCTGCCGCGTGGCGCGGTCGGCTACTACGCCGAGCCCATGGGCAGCCTGGAGCACGTGCTCTACGGCCCGTCCGACGACCCGTACGGCCGGATGAACCTGTTCGGCGGGCTCAAGCGCGCCATGGCCAAGTGCGGCTATCGCGACGTCAAGGAGTTCCAAAAAGTCGGCTTGATGCTCGACCGCTGATAGCTTTGCTGCCATGCGGCGCGGCATTCTCAGCGGTACGGTCGCCTTTCTGCTGGCCTCGGCTCTAGCCGGCTGCCAGGCGACCGGCACGGATCCGATCACGCTGCCGTCGATGCCGACTCCGGTCGCCCCGGAGTCGGTGACGCAGGGCATCGGCTCGGCCGGAATCGGCGACCCGTACTTCCCGACGTACGGCAACGGCGGCTTCGACGTGCAGACCTACGACCTCGCGATCAAGCTCACCGCCGACGGCAGCATCGAGGGCGTCGCCACGCTCACCGCGAAGGCGACCGCCGCGCTCCAGCAGTTCAACCTCGACCTGCGCGGGCTCAAGGTGGCCGGCGTACAGGTCGGCGCGGACCCCGCCACCTTCAGCCGCGACGGCGACGAGCTGGTCATCCGGCCCAAGGTCGCGCTCACGTCGGGGTCGGCCTTCACCACGATCATCCGGTACGCCGGAAAGCCGAGCGAGATCTCATCGCTCACGTTGGGGCAGACCGGATTCCGTCGGATCAACGGCGTCGAGTACATGGCGGGCGAGCCCGAGTCGGCGAGCACCTGGTTCCCGGTCAACGACCATCCGTCGGACAAGGCGAAGTACACGATGAGCTTCACCGTGCCGGAGGGTGAAGAGGTCATCAGCAACGGTGTGCTCGCCGGCAAACAGTCCGCCGGTGGCTGGACGACGTGGAAGTGGCAGGTGGGCTCGCCGATGGCGTCCTACCTCAGCACTTTCGCAGTCGGAGACCTACGGACCGTCGAGAGTACGCACAACGGCAAGCCCGTCCGCATCGCGATCGCGAAGACGATCACCGGCTCCCAGGTCGAGGCGGCTGTGGCGAAGACTCCGGAGATCTGCGACTACTTCGAGCAGTACTTCGGGGCGTATCCGTTCGAGGCGTACGGGGCGATCGTGGTGGACGACCCGGAGCTGGGCTTCTCGCTGGAGACGCAGACCCGGCCGATCTATCCGGCGTCCATGGTGGACAACGGCGACCGCGGTGGCGTCGTCGCTCACGAGCTGGCGCACCAGTGGTTCGGCGACAGCGTCTCGGTGAAGCAGTGGGCCGACATCTGGCTCAATGAAGGGTTCGCCACGTACGCCCAATGGATGTGGCAGGAGCACGCTGGTGGACCGACGGTCTCCGGCCAGTTCGAGAGCCAATACCGCAACGAGTTCAGCCCCATCTGGCGTACGCCGCCGGCCGCGCCCGGCGCGAGTAAGGTCTTCAGCAGCTCGGTCTATCAACGGGGCGGCATGGCGCTGCATGCACTGCGGCTGAAGGTCGGCGACGAGAAGTTCTTCTCGATCCTCAGGACCTGGGCGGCGGAGAAGCGGGACGGCAATGGGACGACGTCGGAGTTCCAGGCGGTCGCGGAGCGGATCAGCGGGCAGTCGTTGCAGGCGCTGTTCCAGGACTGGCTATACGACACCGATCGGCCGGCTCACCCCTAGCGGCACAGGTTACTCGGTGGTAATAATCCACGGATGAGGTTCGACGTCGTCGTCATCGGCTCCGGGTTCGGCGGGAGTGTGGCCGCGTTGCGGCTGGCCGAGAAGGGGTATTCGGTCGCCGTGCTGGAGGCCGGCCGCCGGTTCGCCGACGCCGACTTCGCCAAGACGAGCTGGCGACTGCGGCGCTATCTGTGGGCGCCCGCGCTCGGCTGCTACGGCATACAGCGGATCACCTTGCTGCGCCCGGCCAAGGGTCAGCGGGGTGCCGGGGTGATGGTGCTGTCCGGTGCGGGCGTCGGCGGCGGCAGCCTCGTGTACGCCAACACGCTCTACCGCCCGCTGCCCGACTTCTACGCCGATCCCCAGTGGCGTGGGATCACCGACTGGGCCGACGAACTGGCCCCGCACTACGACCAGGCCGAGCGCATGCTCGGGGTGGTGACCTACGACCGGATGACCCCGCCGGACGTGGCGATGAAGAAGGTCGCCGAGCGGATGGGCGTCGGTAAGTCGTTCCGGCTGACCCCGGTGGGCGTGCATCTGGGCCGTCCCGGCGAGAAGGTCGCCGACCCGTACTTCGGTGGTGTGGGGCCGGATCGGACCGGGTGTCTGCATTGTGGACAGTGCATGACGGGTTGCCGGCACGGCGCGAAGAACACCCTGATGAAGAACTATCTCCATCTCGCCGAGCAGCTCGGTGCGCAGGTGTACGCGTACACGACGGTGACCCGGGTGGCGGCGAACCCCGCAGGCGGCTATCGGATCGAAATCGAGCGGACGAACGCCCGATTCCGCAAGCGCTCCCGGGCGATCGGCGGGGGCGTGATCGAGGCGGATCAGGTCGTCTTCGCGGCTGGAGCGCTCGGCACCCAACGGCTCCTGCATGCCGCCCGTCACTCCGGCGACCTGCCCGCACTGTCGCCTCGTGTCGGCGCGCTGACGCGTACCAACTCGGAGGCGTTGCTCGGCGCGGCGATGCGGTTGGGCGACTTCAAGCGCGGCGGCGTCGACTACAGCGAAGGCGTAGCCATCACTAGCTCGTTCCACCCCGACTCGCGTACGCACATCGAACCGGTCCGCTACGGCAAGGGCTCCAACGCGATGGGGCTGCTCCAGAGTCTCCTGGTCGACGGTGGTCCCCGGCGGCCGCTGCGCTGGCTGGGCACGATGCTGCGACAGCCGCTGACGACCGCGCAGATGATCCTCGTACGCCGCTGGTCGGAACGCACGATCATCGCGTTGGTCATGCAGTCCCTCGACAACTCCCTGGCGACGGTGTGGCACCGGCGATCGCTGCGCGCCCGGCACGGCCACGGCGAGCCCAACCCGACCTGGATTCCGGCCGGAAATCAGGCGGTACGCCTCCTCGCCGACGAGATCGGCGGGATACCGGGCGGCTCGGTGCCCGAGGCGTTCAACGTCCCGATGACGGCGCACATCCTGGGTGGTGCTGCGATCGGAGCCACCGCCGAAGACGGCGTCGTAGACGCGTACCACCGGATCTTCGGACACGACGGCCTGCACGTCGTCGACGGGGCCGCGGTGACCGCGAACCTGGGGGTGAACCCGTCGCTGACGATCACCGCGCAGGCCGAGCGGGCCTTCTCGTTCTGGCCGAACAAGGGTGAGGCGGATCCGCGGCCGCCGCTGGGCGCGGCCTACGCCCGGATCGAACCGGTCTTCCCAGCTCACCCGGCCGTGCCGGACACCGCTCCGGCGGCCCTGACGAGACGCTGATCACAGCGGTCCGCACGATAGGGTTGACGGCATGACGACGCCGCGCCCGGTCCTCGTGGTGGACTTCGGAGCCCAGTACGCCCAGCTGATCGCCCGCCGAGTACGCGAGGCGAAGGTCTACTCGGAGATCGTGCCGCATTCGATGCCGATCGCCGAGATGCTGGCGAAGGATCCGGCCGCGATCATCCTGTCGGGCGGCCCGTCGAGCGTCTACGAGCCGGGCGCGCCGCAGATCGACGCGAAGCTGTTCGACGCGGACGTGCCGGTTTTCGGCATCTGCTACGGCTTCCAGGCGATGGCGCAGGCGCTCGGTGGCACGGTGGCGCACACTGGCAAGCGGGAGTTCGGCGGGACTGTCCTGCAGCTGGCCGGAGACAGCACGCTGATGGGCGGGCTGCCGGCCGAGCAGAGCGTGTGGATGAGCCACGGCGACTCAGTCTCCGCAGCGCCGCAGGGCTTCACCGTGACCGCCTCCTCGGCGGGCGCGCCGGTGGCCGCGTTCGAGCACGTCGCACAGGGCTTCGCCGGAGTGCAGTTCCACCCGGAGGTCGGGCATACGCCGCACGGCCAGAAGATGCTGGAGCGCTTCCTCTACGACATCGCGAAGATCGAGCCCACCTGGACCATGGGCAACATCATCGACGACCAGGTCGCCGCCATTCAGACCCAGGTCGGCTCGGCCGAGGTGATCTGCGGGCTGTCGGGCGGCGTCGACTCGGCGGTGGCCGCCGCGCTCGTCCACAAGGCCGTCGGCGACCAGCTCACCTGCGTCTTCGTGGACCACGGGCTGCTCCGGGCGGGCGAGGCCGAGCAGGTCGAGCGCGATTACGTCGCCGCGACCGGGATCAAGCTGAAGGTCGTGGACGCCGCCGAGCGTTTCCTGACCGCGCTCGCCGGCGTCACCGACCCCGAGCAGAAGCGCAAGATCATCGGCCGGGAGTTCATCCGGGTCTTCGAGGCGGCCGCCCGCGAGATCGCGTCCGTCGGCGACGTCCGGTTCCTCGTGCAGGGCACGCTCTACCCGGACGTCGTCGAGTCCGGCGGCGGCACCGGCACCGCCAACATCAAGTCCCACCACAACGTCGGCGGCCTGCCCGATGACCTTCAGTTCCAGCTGGTCGAGCCGCTGCGTACGCTGTTCAAGGACGAGGTCCGGACGCTCGGCGCCACCCTCGGCCTGCCCGACGAGATGGTCTGGCGGCACCCGTTCCCCGGCCCCGGCCTCGCCATCCGGATCATCGGCGCGGTCGACCGCGAGCGCCTCGACATCCTGCGCGCCGCCGACAAGATCGCCCGCGAGGAGCTGACCGCCGCCGGGCTCGACCGCGACGTCTGGCAGTTCCCGGTGGTGCTGCTCGCCGACGTCCGGTCGGTGGGCGTACAGGGCGATGGGCGTACCTATGGGCACCCGGTGGTCCTCCGGCCGGTGTCCAGTGAGGACGCCATGACGGCGGACTGGTCGCGGCTGCCCAACGACGTCATCGCCCAGATCTCGACCCGGATCACCAACGAGGTCCGCGAGGTCAACCGGGTGGTGCTCGACGTGACCAGCAAGCCCCCGGGCACCATCGAGTGGGAGTAACCCCTTCGCGTTGATCATGAACCTAAGGTCCGCCTCGTCGGCGTGTCGGACCACCGAACCTCATGATCAACTGACGACTACAGGCCTGCGGCTTTGAGGGCGTCCGCGGTGACTTCGGTCATCTCATCCTCCGTGAGGGCCTCGACTTCGTCCTTGGGGAGCCAGTAGGCACCGGAGGTCGAGCCGCCTTTGTCATGAACGCGGGGCTGAGTGGCCCTCTCGACGGTGACTCGGTAGAAGGCGCGTACGCCGTGCCAGTCGATCGGGAAGCCTTCGGGCCCCAGCGACGCCGGATCACGGTGGCTGGCCACGCCCAGGAGCCCGCCCAGCCGCCCGGCCTGCCCGGTCTCCTCGAGCAGTTCCCGGATCAGCGCGTGCGCCGGCTGCTCGCCGAAGTCCGTGCCGCCGCCGGGTAGGTGCCAGCGCCCCTCGCCGGGGTACCCGGGGGAGACCCGGGTCAGCAGCACCCGGTCGAGCCGGTCGGTCGCCACCGCGTACGCCGCGAAGCGCTGCGTGCGGTGCAACCCGTCGTTACCTTCCTCGATATGGAAGCTGGGGAAGTCGGGGATCTCGTCGGGCCGCAGGTCCACCTCGGCGGCCGGTACGCCGAGCGCGTCAGCGGTGAACGGGCGCAGCAACAACTGCCCGGCTTCGTCGAGCGGAACCCAGCGGACTAGGTCGGTCGCCTGATCGTGCCTTTCCCGGAGGGCACCCCCGCGGATTCGACCCGAATAGATGAGCCGATCGGTGTGAATCGTGACGCCGCGGTGCGGCAGGGCGCGCAGGTCGGCGAGGACGTCGCGGAGCCCGGTCAGGGAGATCGACAAGCCGGTCTCGGCCGCCGTCTCCCGGATCGCCGTGTCGTTGGGGTGCTCACCGTGGTCGACGGCGCCACCGGGGAGGGACCAGACGCCGGGCGTGCCCGACCGGTCGGAGTTGCGGACCAGGAGGATCTCCTGCCGTCCGGGATGTGCCGCATCCTCGCGGCTCACCACGGCGTACGCGGCGATCCGGCGTACCGGAGCAAGCCGGTCGCCGGCTCCGTCAAGGGAGAGCTCGACGTCGGTAGTCACAGAGAATCATTCTCCCGCCAGGCGAAGATCCTGGCAAGATGTCCGATTCCACATGCTGAGCAGATTCGCAGCGTCCGATGCCTGGAAGCGTTTACCCCACGGCCATCCGAGGCGGTCCCAGCGCGTCGCCCGGTGCCGCTACGGTGAAGCCGTGGAGAAGCGTCGGAGAATCGGGGCATACGGGGTCGTACGCGACGAGCAAGGGCGAGTCCTGCTGGTCTCCGGGTCGTCGGCGCCCACCCCGCGATGGCACCTGCCCGGGGGCGGTCTCGATCACGCGGAGGATCCACGCGCTGCGGTGATCCGGGAGTTCCAGGAGGAGACCGGATTCGACGTCGAGGTCGTCGGCGTACGCGACGTGTCCGCCGATCTGATCGAGTTTCCGCAGCTCGGCGTCCTTCAGCACCACGATCGGCTGGTCTTCGACGTGAAGATCGTCGCCGGGACGCTCACCCCGGAGGAGGGCGAACTCGCCGAGTGGATCGATCCGGAGTCCGTCGAGCTCGTTCCGTTCGCCGCCCGGGTCCTGCTCGGATCGGACCTCGGCAACGAGATCAACCAGCGAAGCCGGCCGTTCGACGATCCGGAGGAACCGGCCAACCGCGTCCGGCGGTTCGCGGCGTACGGGTTGATCACCGATCCGGACGGCCGGGTGCTACTCAGCCAGATCGCCCGCGGCTACCCCGGCGAGGGGCGGTGGCATCTGCCCGGCGGCGGCACGGACTTCGGCGAGCAGCCGACGCAGGCGGTGGTCCGGGAGGTCTTCGAGGAGACCGGCCAGCGGGCCGAGGTGGGCGAGCTGCTCGACGTGTCGTTCTTCCACAATCCGGCGGCCATGGGCCCGGAGGGCGTGCCGATGGACTGGTTCTCGGTCCGCTCCGTGTTCCGCGGCACGGTGAGCTCGCCCACATCGGCGACGGTCACCGAGGCCGCCGGTGGCTCGACCGCACAGTCGGGCTGGTTCCTCCCGGCCGAGGTCGCGACGCTGACGATCACCGATCTCACCCGGCGGGCGATGCGCCGCCTGTGACGGCGGTAGCAGAGAACGGTGGATGCCTTCGGGTAGAGTTGATGCCCGATAGATCCGTGCTGGTCACGTTCTGTAGTTGATCTACCAGCCGTTATGCCCCCTCGGGATGCGAAATATCCTCGACAATCGGACCGAATCGCCTGTGAATCGCCGGTCTGAGTCCTCGATGGGTATCGCCAAGCCGTGCCCGGATGTGCGATCGTGTACCGCACAGCCGAGCGGCCGTCGAGGCGGCGGAGAGGAACCGTTCGGCGATGGAGGGACACGTGCCGAGAGCCATCTGGCGTCGGCGCCGTACGACGGACAGCCCGCGCCCGCAAGGGCGGCAATGGGCCGGCCGCCTGCGTCAGGGCAGTAGTTTCGCCCGGCAGATGCTGCTGGTTCGGGTGGGTCGTCAGCGCGGTGCGACACCGGTCATCGACGCCCCTGTGCCGAGCGCCACACGGCTGCCGGACCTCGACCCGCGGAGCCTGGCTCAGATCGAGGCACTCGCCCCGGTCAGCCCCGCCCCGATCGTGACGGTCGAGGTGCCCGCGACTCCCGTGCCGCCCGCACCCATTCCACTGCTCCCGGGCGAGCGGTCCGTCAGCCGCCGGGTCAAGTTCGCCGTGGTCCAGGGCTGCACCCTGGCCAGCCTGCTGCTGGGCATGACGGCGATCATGCTGGCAGTGGCCGGAGCGGACCCCCGACTCGGCGCTGCCTGCCTGCTCGCCTGCATCACCTTCGACGGGCTCGACGGGGCGCTGGCCCGCAAGTTCGGCGTCGCCAGCCCGTTCGGCGTACAGATGGACTCGCTGGGCGACATGACGAGTTTCGGCATCGCCGCGCCCGTCGTCGTCTACGCCGCGCTGCGTGGCGAGGTGCCGACCGGCGTCCTGATCGGGACGTGTGCGCTGGTCGCCGCATGTGCCGCGATCCGGCTCGCCCGGTTCAACGTCTCGCCCAAGGACGGCCGCTTCTTCTGCGGCGTGCCGACGACGATGGCGGCGGCGGTACTCGCCCTGAGCGTGCTGCTCGGTCTGGGCCTGCCCGGTTCGGTGATGGTCGCCGGAGTCGCGCTCATCGCGATCGCGATGGTCTCCAGCTTCCCCTACGCCAAACTCGTGAAGGTCTTCCGGCTGCCCCCGTGGCTGCTCATCCTGCCCGTCTTCGGCGCGCTGCTCAATCCGCGGCTCACCTTCGGCTTGGTGGTGCTCGCCTACCTGCTGAGCGGTCCGCTGCTGTGGGCGTATCAGCGCAAGAGCGCGCGAGTCTAGACGAAGCGCAAGCAAACGGCGCGCCTGGTCACCAGGCGCGCCGTTCTTGCCTTTTCGCTACAGCCAGCGGGCGATGACCGTCTCCGCGCCGATCACTCGGTCTCCGGGGGCGACCACAGCCTCCGCCGCCGACGCGGGCAGATAAACGTCGGTACGCGAGCCGAACCGGATGAGCCCGAACCGCTCGCCCTTGGCCAGCAGTGCGCCGACGGGCGCCCGTTGCACGATCCGCCGCGCGATCAGGCCAGTACGCTGGGCGATCACGACCTTGCCGTGCCCGAGTGCGTCCTCGAGGACGGTGTACGCCGCGACGTTGTGCTCCGCCTCGGGCTTCATCGCCGCCGCGTAACCGCCGTCCTCGACGAAGTAGTCGACCACCTTGCCGGCGACCGGCGACCGGTTGACGTGCACGTCGAGCACGGACAGGAAGACCGCGATGCGCAGAAACTCCTCGTCGGCGAACCGCTCGTCGTAGAGACGCTCGACCGAGAGCACCTTGCCGTCGCTGGCGGCGACGACGGCCGCCGGATCGGCCGGGACATGGCGGTGCGGGTCGCGGAAGAAGGCCGCCACCGGACCGGCGGCGAGCGCCGGGACCAGCCACGCCTTGGACTTCGGGCGGACCGTACGCAGAACGGCGGCCAGGCCGAGCGCGATGCCGGCCGCCGCGACGCCGTTGGAGTCGATGTGCATCGTGCTGGTCAGCGGCACGCTGGAAGTCCGGTACGCCGGAGCCAGCCCCGCGGCGACGGCGGCATCGGCCTCGCTGAAGCGCAGTTTGTGCACCCGCACCGGCGGGGTGTTGAGCAGGACGAGGTCGGCGCCGACGCCGAACTGCGCGGAGCGGCGGTCCAGCTCGTCGGCCGCGCCACCGGCGACCCCCGGCACGGCGACGACCGCCACGACCAGTACGCCGCCCTCGGCGACCAGCTTGGTCAAGCTCTCGATGGTCAGCCGGGCGTCCTCGGCCGCGCCGACGACGGGCTCGGCGACGATCACGATCTCGGCCGGGCTGGCCTCCGTCGGCGTCTGGACGACGGTGCACGCCTCGGCGATCTCCGTGTCCAGCCCTGCGATGTACGCCCGCAGGGCGGCGACCTGGTCCCCGCCGACGATCGTGAGCTGGTCGTCGGGCTGAAGGGCGTCGAGCGCCTCCCCGAGCACCAGCGAATCCGGTCCAGCTCCCACGATCAGGGCGGACTTCGGTCCCGGGTGGCGCTGCAGCTCGGCGGTGAGCGTGCGGGCGGCGCGCTCCCCGATCCTGACCTGGCCGAGGGGGCCGAGCGATGCCTGCGACATGAGTTGACTCCACCTTCGTCATCGGCGCGTACGGGCCTCAGCATATGCGCCGGGGCCGACACGCGCTCACGGCGCTCGCTCTCGCGTAGCGGCCGCCCTTGGCGCTCCGGCGCTCGCCCCGGGGCGCTGCCTTTAGCGCTGGATCAGGGTTCCGGGTCGAATCTTCCCCCAAGATTCGACCGAGAACCCTGATCCGCCGGTACGGCGTGGACGTCGCCGCACGGGTCGGGCCGGGAAGCCGGCAGGGCGCCGGGACCCCCATCCCGACGCCCTGCCCATCCCCCCTTGGGATTCGCGGCTATCCGTGCATCGGCGGCTGGGTGTCGGCCCCGCCGTCCTCGGATTCCGCCGCGGGTCGATCGCCGCGCAGCACGCCGCGGACGATCGAGCCGATGCCGAGCAGCCCGACCAGGATCAGGCCCCCGGCGACGAACCAGCCGGCCGGCGGCAGCTCGATGTCGATCGTCCGGTGCACCGTCCAGAGCCCGGCGACCAGGAGGAAGACCAGGCCGAAGATCAGCGACGTCAGGTCGAGCGGGTGCTTCTTCATCGGTAGACCTCCGCGTCGCTCAGGCTCACGTCCAGCTCCAGGTGCAGCTTGCCGCCGCCTTCACCGTCGGTTCCGAGGTCGGTGACGGTGAAGTCGTTGATGCGTACGCCGTTGGCGTTGCGGTCGAAGATCGTCGCGCTGCCGAGGCGTACGTCGGCCACCGCGGTGACGTCGACCTTGTCCGGCAGGAGCACCTGGAGGTTGCCCGCCTGGATCTTGACCCGGACCGTCCGTTCCTGCCCGGTGAAGTCGAGATCGGTCAGGTCGAGGGTGGCGCTGCCCGCCTTGTGCTCGTAGTCGCCCCGCAGCGCGGCCAGGGTGGTCGGCTGCCAGACGATCTCGCCACCGCCGTTGCGGGCGGCATCCCAGTTCCGGTCGCGCTCGTCGATAGAGGTGATGCTCAGCGCGAGCACCAGCCCCAGCCCGATGAAGATCCAGCCCCGGGCCCGGCCGAGCCAGGCTCCCAGGACGAGGCCGAACCCGACGACGCCCAGCGCGGCGGCCACGTAAGCGGCGGCGCTGATGTCCGCCACGTTCGCGACGTCGAGCAGACCCATGAGGCCGAGCACCACGAGTCCGATAGAGAAGATCAGCGAACCGAGCCGGGAGTGCTCCTTCGGCAGTTTCGGCGGCTTGAGCGGCTTCAACGGCGGAGGAGTCGGTGCGCCCGCGAACGGCCCGTGCGGGGCGAACGCCGGCTGGTAGCCGGGCGCGGTCGGCGGCGGCACCGGTGCGCCCACCGGCGGGATCGGCTCCGTCACGGCGTTCGACGGGGCGTACGCGGGATAGTGGGCCGCGGTGGAGCCGGCCGGCGGCGTGGCTGCGGTGGGAGCGGCCGGAGCTGTCGGCGCGGGCGGGCGAGCACCTCGATTGCGCTGCATATACACCGCGAAGACGATGGCCGCCGCGATCAGCAGGAACCACAGGACGGGCCAGGGCCGGTCGTCCAGGGTGCCGAAGAAGATCAGCAGCGTGATGGCCCCGGCGATCACGGTCAGCGTCGAGGAAGTGCTGGACCGTCCGCGTCCGAACAGCGCCTCGGCCGGTGACGCGGTGTCCCCGTCGGCCGGTGTGCCCAGCCACAGCACGATGTACGCCAGGATGCCGAACCCGCCGAAGAAGGTGAGGACGACGAACAGGACGCGCCAGAGCACCGGATCGGTGTTGGTGGCCCGGCTGAGCGCGCCGCTGACGCCGGCCAGATAACGGCCGGTACGCGGGCGGACGAGCCCGTAGCGGGCGGCGAACGCGCCCGATGGGGGAGGCTGGTAGCCGGGCGGCGGCGTCTGCGGCCCCGGCGGTGGTGGTGTGGTCGCGTCCGCGGCACCCGGCGGCGTCTCCGCACCGGGCGGCGGTGTGCTCGCGGCGGCCTCCGGCGGAGGCGGATCGCTCTCCGCGGGCGGCTGTGGCGCTCGCTGGGCGTCGTCGAACTCGGTCATGGCACCATCCTGCGGCCCGAGGGGCCCCAGAGACCTCCGGCGCCGACCCTGAGCCCACCCTGATAATCCAGCTCACAACAGAATCAGGGTCGCGTAGGGTCGTCGCCGCGCAGCGGGCATGTGACGATCGTCAGGTGACCACCACCGCGTACGCCCCGCTGCGCCGCAGCCGCTCGGATCGCATGGTCGCCGGCGTCGCCGGTGGCATCGCCGAGCACGTCCGCGTGCCAGTGGCCGCCATCCGGGTGGTGTTCCTCGTGCTGCTGGCCGCTCATGGGCTCGGCGCTGTGCTGTACGCCGTCTATTGGGCGGTCATGCGCGACGAGGACAGCGATGTCCCGGTTCGTCGCGATCTGGTGAAGACCATCCCGTATCTGATCCTCGGCTTCGGCATCATCGTGGCGATGACGCTGCTCTTCGGCGGCGACGGGATCTCCCTGGCGGCCGGCTGGCTGCTGGCCCTCGTGGTGCTCGGCGGCGGCCTGATCTGGCATCAGGCCGAACCGGGCCGGCTGACGAAGCTGACCGGCCTGCTCGGCGGCGATCGCCGGCCCGCGTTCGTGCTCAGCCTGCTCGGCGGCGGTCTGCTGGTCGCGGTCGGCATCATCGGCCTGGCCACGCTCTACTCCCCGGTCGAGGGCCCGAGCCTGTCCGTCGTGGCGTTCGCGGTCGTCTTCGCGCTCATCGCGCTGACCGGCGTCGGGGTGGTCGCCGCCCCCACGTTGTGGCGTACGGCGACGGCGTTGCGGGCGGAGAAGGAAGGCCGCATCCGGGAACAGGAGCGTGCGGAGCTGGCTGCGATGGTGCACGACCAGGTTCTGCACACGCTGGCCCTCATCCAGCGCAACGCCGCCGACACCGCCACGGTCACCCGGCTCGCCCGCGGCCAGGAACGGTCGCTGCGGAACTGGCTCTACAAGCCGATGGGCTCGGCCGAGGAGTACTTCGCGGCCGCGGTCGAGGAGGCGGCGGCCGAGGTGGAGGACACCTTCGCGATCGCGGTCGAGACGGTCGTGGTCGGCGACTGCAAGGTGGACGATCGGATCCGGGCGCTGGTCGCCGCGACGCGGGAGGCGTTGGTCAACGCCGCCCGGCATGCCAAGGTCGGCACCGTCTCGTTGTACGCCGAAGTGGAACCGGACGAGATGAGCGTGTTCGTCCGCGACCGCGGCGTCGGGTTCGACATGTCCACAATCGACGACAACCGGCACGGCGTGAGAGGCTCCATCGTCGGCCGGATGCAACGCCACGGCGGCCGGGCGGAGATCCGCAGCGAGCCGGGCGAGGGCACCGAGGTGCGTCTGCACCTGCCGATCGGCACCAGCAAGGAGACAGCCTGATGAGCGGCGACACCACTCAGCCCACCCCGACCGAGTCCGCGCCGCGCCGGCTGCGCGTCTTCCTCGTCGACGATCACGCGATGTTCCGCGCGGGCGTACGCGCCGAGCTGGGCGTCCACGTGGACGTCATCGGCGAGGCCGCCACCGTCCCCGAGGCGATCTCGGCCATCGCCGCGCACCAGCCCGACGTCGTGCTGCTCGACGTCCACATGCCCGAGGGCGGCGGGCGGGCCGTCCTCGAAGCCACCCGGCGGGCGTACCCGCAGGTGCGGTTCCTCGCCCTGAGCGTTTCCGACGCGGCGGAGGACGTCATCGGCCTCATCCGCGCCGGGGCCCGGGGATACGTCACGAAGACGATCTCCCCGGATGAGCTGGCCGCCGCCATTCGCCGGGTGGCCGACGGCGACGCCGTCTTCAGCCCCCGGCTGGCCGGGTTCGTCCTGGACGCCTTCGCCGCCCGCCCGGACGCATCGCTCGCCGACCCCGAACTCGATCAGCTCACCAACCGGGAGCGTGAAGTGCTGCGCCTGCTCGCCCGGGGTTACGCGTACAAGGAGATCGCCAAGGAGCTCTACATCTCGATCAAGACGGTCGAGACGCACGTCAGCAACGTGCTCCGGAAGCTGCAGATGTCCAACCGGTACGAGCTGTCCCGCTGGGCGGCCGATCGCCGGTTGGTCTGAGCCTCACTCGGCGGTCGCGCCGGTCCCCAGCGGGCCGCGGCCGGCCCGGAGGATGAGCAGGGCAAGCTGCGTACCGTCGGCGCCCAGCTCGTTGCGGAACCGGTCGAGGATCTCCCGCTCCCGGGAGAGCACCAGGCGCGTGCCGCCCGAGGCGACCCGGGTCGCCCCGACTCGCTGGGAGATCCCGGCGCGCTCCTTCCAGAGCGAGATCAGCGCGGCATCGATCTCGTCGATCCGCGCGCGGAGATCCAGGATCTGCCCGGCGGCGTCTTCTTCCCGCGTACCAGTGCCGCTGAGGCCGTCGTTCGTGCCGGTGAGGGCCGTGGTGGTCATCGTGTTCTCCTTGGGTCTGCGTCCGGTTTCGGCCCTAGGCAGCGAAAAGCCCCGGGCTCGTGGAGCCCGGGGCTTTCGTCGGTCGGTATGCGCTCAGGCGCGACCTACGGCAGCGGGACTCCCGAAGCCGTAAAAATAAAATCGCACCTGCTGAAGCACTTGACCACTATGGCACGGTGGTCGGGCCCGTCACCAGGCCCGACCACGATGTGAGAGTCAGGCGACGCGGGTGATCCGGTTGGCCGGGCCCGGAGCCACCTGGCTGTTGGCCCCGAAGTACGCGACCAGGGCGTCGATGTCGAAGCCCGGGTGCACGATCTTGTCGGTGCCCACGTTGAGCCGGCTCGGGTTCTTGACCGTCCCGTCCGGGTTGTACGCGGTGAAGTCGCCACCGCCGTCGAGGAAGCCGTTCATCGTCACCCGGAACGTGGCGGCCGGGTCGATGGCCACCCCGTTGAGGGCGAGGTTCGAGATACGGCTGCCCAGGGCGGCGCTCGCCGAGTACGTGTAGGTGAAGCCGCTGCTCACCTGCAGGATCTTGGTGGAGCTCTGGCCCTCGAACCCGACGAACTGCTGCTCCAGCGCCCAGCGGAGCTGCTCGCCGGTCATCGTCTTGGTGACCAGCGTGTTGTTGAACGGCTGGACGATGAAGCACTCGCCGTAGGTGATGTCGCCGGCGGGCTCGCCGCCGGTCGACGCGGCGAAGACGAGGTTGTCGCGGATGCCGCCCGGGTTCATGAGGGCGATCTGCGCCCCGGCCGACTGGGTGTACGCCAGCTGCGCGTCCGCGACCACGTCACCGAGCGGGCTCTCCCCGCTGGCCACGGCGGTACGCGTGATGTCGCCGGTGATCTTGCCGACGACCTTGTTCTGGATCGGCTTGATCTTGTCGCGGTACTTGTCGGCGATCGTCTTCGCGGTCGCGTCCTTCAACGCCTCGTTGCGGACCGGAATGCCGCTGGCGTCGATCTGCCACGAGCCGTCGGCGTTGCGTACGCCGTTCTCCACGATCACGTTGTGCGCCTCGACCGAGGTGAACTTGTCGGTCTTCTTGTCCAGCGTGAACGAGATGTCGGTGACGAGCTGGCCGTTGCTTCCGGCGCTGGTCACCGCGATCGGCGTACCGGCCGAGTTGGGCAGAGCGCAGGAGTAGTAGCGGTGCGTGTGCCCGGACACGACCAGCCCGAAGGCGGGGTCGAGACCGGCGACGATCGGGGTGATCGCCCCGGCGAACGCGGCGCAGCCGGAGATGTCGAGCGGCGCGGGGGCGTTCTGCTGACCACCTTCGTGGATCAGCAGCACGACGGCGGAGACACCCGCCCGCTGCAGCAGCTGGGCCTGCTTGTTCGCCGTCTCCACCTCGCTCTTGAACTCGATGCTGGAGATGCCGGCCGGGTCGACGATGCCCGCCGTGTTCTGCAGCGTCATGCCGACGAACCCGACGCGTACGCCCTGGAAGTTCTTCACGGTGACCGACGGCAGCAGCGACTTGCCCGTGTCCTTGACGATCGCGTTGGCCGCGAGGTACTCGAACTCGGCCCCGGCGAACCCGTCGCCGTCGAGGCAGCCGTCGACCGGGTGGCAGCCGCCGTTCTGCATGCGCAGCAGCTCGTCGGTGCCCTCGTCGAACTCGTGGTTGCCGACCGAGGCGACGTCGAGCCCGAGGTTGTCCATCAGCTCGATGCTCGGCTCGTCGTGGAATCCGGCGCTGACCAACGGGCTGGCGCCGATGAGGTCGCCGGCCGCCACGGTGAGCGACCGCTCGCCGGAGGCCTCGGCCTCGGCGCGCAGCTTCTTCACCCAGGTGGTCAGGAACTCCACGCCGCCGGCCGGGGTGCCGTTGATCAGGCCGCCGCTGCCGGTGGGCGGGTCGATCGCCCCGTGGAAGTCGTTGAACGCCAGCAGGTTGCCGTGCGCGGTCTGACCCGGCGGCACCTTCTGGTCATAGGTGACCGAGACCGGGCTGAGCGGGGTCCAGCCGCTCTCACCCGCCCGGTCGGTACGCCCGGCGTCGGCCAGGGGCAGCGCGAGCACCACCGCGAGCGCCAGCGCCGGGACGGCGGAGAGCCGGACCAGCGCGAACCGGCTGGATCGGCGGGTTGAAGACATGGTGAGCCTCCGGAGTCGGGGGTTTGTCGCCCCATCTTCGCGGTTGTGCCACGCCGGGCACCAGAGCGCCTGATGTGAATTTCTGACAGCTGCCTGGAAACGGCTCCGGCGTGCGCGCCTTCGCCGATGTCGGTGGGCGGACATAGACTTCACACCCGATGCACGCGCTATTCGACCTCCCTGCCCAGCCGCCCGCCGATGACGGAAAACCGTCCGGCGGCGGGTCGCGCGCCGCTGCCCAGCCCGTTCCCGGGCCGAGCCGGCCCGAGGAGAAACCCCGGCGGCCGAAGCCGTCGGTGGAAGAGCTGCTGGCCGGGCTCAACCCGCCGCAGCGGGAGGCGGTCACCCATTCGGGGTCGCCGTTGCTGATCGTGGCGGGCGCGGGCTCCGGCAAGACCCGGGTGCTGACGCAGCGGATCGCGTACCTGCTGGCGGCGCGCGACGTTCATCCCGGGGAGATCCTGGCGATCACCTTCACGAACAAGGCCGCCGGTGAGCTCAAGGAACGCGTCGCGGCCGTCGTGGGCAGCCGGGCCCGGCTGATGTGGGTGAGCACGTTCCACTCCGCCTGCGTACGCATCCTTCGCGCGGAGCACGAGGCGGCCGGGCTCAAGAGCAGCTTCACCATCTACGACACCGACGACTCGCGCCGGTTGATGACGATGGTGGCCCGGGAGCTGGACCTCGATCCGAAGCGCTATCCGCCACGGGCCCTGGTCACCCAGGTCAGCAACCTGAAGAACGAGCTGATCGATCCCGACTCGTTCCAGCCCGCCGGCCCGCACGAGCGTGCGCTGGCCGAGGCGTACACGCTGTATCAGCGGCGGCTGGCCGAGGCGCAGGCGATGGACTTCGACGACCTCATCATGCGGACCGTCCACTTGCTCCAGAGCAAGCCGGAGGTGGCCGACAAGTACCGGCGGCGGTTCCGGCACGTGCTCGTCGACGAGTACCAGGACACCAACCACGCGCAGTATCAGCTGGTCAAGGAGCTGGTGGGGGAGACCGGCGAGCTCTGCGTCGTCGGCGACGCCGACCAGTCCATCTACGCCTTCCGTGGCGCGACCATCCGCAACATCCTCGAGTTCGAGCGCGACTACCCGCAGGCGCGCACGATCCTGCTGGAACAGAACTACCGGTCGACCCAGACCATCCTGACCGCGGCGAACGCCGTGATCGACCGCAACTCCGGGCGCAAACCCAAGCGGTTGTGGTCCGACCAGGGCGAAGGCGAGAAGATCGTCGGCTACGTCGCCGACTCCGAACACGCCGAGGCCGACTGGGTGGCACGCCAGATCGACTCCATGGCCGACAAGGACGAGGCGCGCCCGGGCGACGTCGCGGTCTTCTACCGGACCAACGCCCAGTCCCGGGTGTTCGAAGAAGTCTTCATCCGATTCGGCCTGCCCTACAAGGTCGTCGGCGGTGTCCGGTTCTACGAGCGCAAAGAGGTCAAGGACGCGTTGGCGTACCTGCGCGCCGTGGCCAATGAGGACGACACCGTCTCGGTCCGTCGAATCCTCAACACCCCCCGCCGGGGCATCGGCGATCGGGCCGAGGCGTGCGTCGAGGCGCTGGCCAACCGGGATCGGATCTCCTTCGGGGCGGCCCTGCGGCGCGCCTCCGAAGCGCCCGGCATCTCCACCCGGGCGGCGAACTCGATCCGCGAGTTCGTGCAGCTCATGGACGACGCCCGGGACAAGGCCCGGACCGCGCCGCCGGAAGAGGTCCTCGAACTCGTGCTGACCGGTTCCGGCTACCTCACCGAGCTGGAAGGCAGCCTCGACCCGCAGGACGAAGGCCGGGTGGAGAACCTCCAGGAACTCGTCAGCGTCGCCCGCGAGTACACCGAGCGCGCCGGGGACGCCGAGGAACCGGCCACTCTGGACGGCTTCCTCGAGCAGGTGGCCCTGGTCGCCGACGCCGACGAGATCCCCAGCGACGACCCCGACCACCAGGGCGTCGTCACGCTCATGACGCTCCACACCGCGAAAGGCCTCGAATTCCCGGTGGTCTTCCTGACCGGTCTGGAGGACGGCGTCTTCCCGCACATGCGCAGCCTCAGCGAGGTCGCCGAACTGGAGGAGGAACGGCGGCTCGCGTACGTGGGGATCACGCGCGCTCGCCAGCGACTGTTCCTCAGCCGCGCGGCCACCCGGTCGGCTTGGGGCCAGCCCCAGTACAACCCGCCGTCGCGGTTCCTGGAGGAGCTGCCGCCCGAGGTCACCCACTGGGAGCGGACCGAGAGCGCGGCGACCTCGTGGGGTGGTGGCTTCGGCTCCGGCTCGCGGGACCGTGATCGCGACAGGTCCTCGACCTTCGTCGGCGGCACGGCTCGGGCGACCCAGCTCGCCTCGAAGATGGGCATCGACCCGTCCCGCCTGGCCACCGCCAGCGACCTCGCCAAAGTGCCCTCGCTGGAGCCCGGCGACCGGGTCAACCACCAGCGTTACGGCATGGGCCGCGTGCTCGCCGTCGAGGGCCACGGCCCGCGCGCGCAAGTCCAGGTCGACTTCGGCGACCAGGTGATGTGGCTGGTCCTGCGGCACGCCTCGCTCGAGAAGATCTAGCTCCCAGGTCCGCCGGGGTTCCGACCGTCGCTCCCGCGGGCACCGGTCGGGCCGCCGCCGGGGAGCGCTTGCGCGAGCCAGTCGGCGGCCCTCCCTGCCGACTCCGCGCTCCACCGACGGTGCGGGCTCGTGCGTCAAGATCCGTGCGTCAAGATCCGTGCGCCGAGATCCGTGCCCCAAGATCATCGCAGGACGCCGGATAATGCGGCTATTCGAGCGCAGATAACCGCGTTATCCCGGGATAACGCGGTGATCTTGCGGCGCGCTGATCTTGCGGCGCGCCGATCGCGCACACCGTCAAGCGGAAGCGGGCGTGAGCTGCTCAGCGCGTTCGACGACGTTGGCGAGCAGCATGGCCCGGGTCATCGGACCGACCGCCCCGGGCATCGGGGCGAGCCATCCGGCCACCTCGGCGACCTCGGGGGCGACGTCGCCGGTGTAGCGGCCCTTGCCATCCTCGCCGACGACCCGGGTGATGCCGACGTCCACGACGGCCGCGCCCGGGCGGATCATGTCCGCGGCGAGCAGGCCGGGGTTGCCGGCGGCGACGATGACGATGTCGGCTCGCCGCGTATGCGCAGCGAGGTCCTTCGTCCCGGTGTGGCACAGGGTGACGGTGGCGTTCTCGGTACGCCGAGTCAGCAGCAGCCCGAGGGGACGTCCGACGGTGGTGCCCCGGCCGACGACCACCACTTCGGCCCCGTTGAGCGGGACTTCGTAACGGTGCAGCAGCTCCACGATGCCGCGCGGGGTGCACGGCAGGGGAGCGGGGTAGCCGAGCACGAGGCGTCCGAGGTTGATCGGGTGCAGCCCGTCGGCGTCCTTGCCGGGGTCGATCAGTTCCAGGGCGCGCTGCTCGGAGAGCCCCTTCGGCAGGGGCAGCTGGACGATGTAGCCGTGGCACGCCGGGTCGGCGTTGAGCTCGGCGATCGCCTCCTCGACCTGGGCCTGGGTCGCGTCGGCAGGCAGGTCCTTGCGCAGCGAGGCGATGCCGACCTCGGCGCAGTCACGGTGCTTGCCGACCACGTACGCGTGCGAGCCGGGGTCGTCGCCGACGAGAACCGTTCCCAGCCCGGGGACGACACCTCGGTCGTGTAGCCGGGCGACTCGCGCCTTGAGCTCGTCTTTGATCGCCGCCGCCGTGGCCTTGCCGTCCAGGATGCTCGCCGTCACGCCGTCCATCGTGCCAGCACGAACGTTTCCGCCCGGTCGGCGGGGGTACGCCCTGTGACAACCCAGCGTCACATCCATAGGCCTGTGGATAACTCCCCAAGATCAAAGTCCCGCTGATGCTGCCATAACGACAGCAACTGCGCGGTGATGTTTGTTAAAAGTGTCACTTCCCGGCCATCTGACCTGCATCATTCCACTATCTGGACCACCATACCGCTATAAAACGGACACGCTGGGTTTGCGGAGTGTGACGGCCACCTTCGGTCCGGCGAACTCCTAAATAAGGCATAATCCGGAAATATCCGCCCGTCCGGCAGGGCGGTGCTCTATACCAGAGCAAGGAGATGCTGCGCAAGTTCACATCTCTCGATCGTCACAGAAATGTGATTGATCGAGTTTGTGTGTGCGTCGAGCTTCGCCATACCTTTGCCGGACGTTGTCGCGGGTCACACCCTGTGACGACGTAGGAGATGAGGAGGCTCAATGCAGGTTCGCAGGCTTGCTGCCTGGACTGCGATCCCGCTCAGCGCCGCACTGGCCCTCTCGGCCTGCGGTGGCGGCGGCGACAGCGGTAGCAGCTCCAGCGGCACCGTCAGGATCGGTATTGCCGAGCCGCAGTACCTGACCCCGGCGGACACCAACGAGACCAGCGGTTCGCAGGTCCTTGCCGCGCTCTATGCGCCGCTCGTGAACTACGACGCCGATAACAAGCCGGTCGAGGTTCAGGCCGAGTCGATCACGTCGTCGGACAACAAGGTCTGGACGATCAAGATCAAGAGTGGCTGGACCTTCCACAACGGCGAGGCTGTCACGTCCGACAGCTACATCGACGCCTGGAACGCCGCCGCCTACAAGGGCGCGTCCCAGAACGCGTACTTCTTCTCGCAGATCGCGGGCTACAACGAGGTTGCCCCGGCGGCCACGGACGCGACCCCGTCCCCGTCGCCGACCGCGCAGAAGCTGTCCGGTCTGAAGAAGGTCGACGACACGACCTTCACCGTGACGCTCTCGGCCCCGTTCAGCGACTTCAAGACGATGCTGGGCTACACGGCCTTCTACCCGCTGCCGAAGGCGGCCTTCGAGTCCGACGGCACCGTGAAGTCGACCTTCAAGGACGCTCCGATCGGTGACGGGCCGTTCAAGATGGACGGCACCTGGCAGCACGACCAGAAGATCTCGGTCACCAAGTACGACGACTACAAGGGCACTCAGCCGAAGGTCACCGCCGTTCAGTTCACCATCTACCAGCAGCCCTCGGCCGAGTACGCCGACCTGCTGGCCGGGAACAACGACGTCATGCTGACGATCCCGACCGAGAACCTCTCCACCGCCGAGGGCGACCTGGGCGACCGTTACCTGCACAGCCCGGCCTCGAGCTTCCAGTTCCTGGCGTTCCCGACGTACGACAAGAACTTCTCGAACGTCAACGTCCGGAAGGCGATCTCGATGGCGATCGACCGCCAGGCGATCGTGGACCAGGTCTTCAAGGGCTCGCAGAAGGCGGCGTACTCGTTCGTCTCGCCGGTCGTCGGCGGCTACCGCGACAACACCTGCGGTGCGAACTGCGAGTTCAACGCCACCCAGGCGAAGCAGCTCTACACGGAGAACAACGGTCCGTCGAAGATCGAGATCAGCTACAACGCTGACGGTGGTCACAAGGACTGGGTCGACGCCACCTGCAACCAGCTGAAGAACAACCTGGGTGTGGAGTGCGTGGGCATCCCGACCGCCAAGTTCGCCGACCTGCTCAACAAGGTCGAGAAGAAGCAGGAAGTCGGTATGTTCCGGATGGGCTGGATCATGGACTACCCGTCCATGGAGAACTACCTCGGCCCGCTGTACAGCACCAACGGCTCGTCGAACTACTACGGCTACAGCAACGCCGAGTTCGACAAGCTGGTCCAGGAAGGCCGGGAGGCCAGCACCTCGGACGCCGCCATCCAGAAGTGGCAGCAGGCCGAGGACCTCCTCGCCAAGGACATGCCGGTGCTGCCGCTCCGGTTCGGCCAGAACAACTACGGCATCTCGACCAAGGTGAAGAACGTCGACATCGACCTCTTCAACCGGGTCGACCTGCTGAAGATCGAGTACACCGGCTGACAGTCCAGCCGATCGGGGTGGCGTCGTCACTCTCCGCCGAGGAGGGGGGCGGCGCCACCCCCCACTGAGCCGGGCCTCAAGATCTTTCCGGGCCCGTGCGGGGGCAGTCCCGATTTGGGGGATTCGCCCCGAACCCTCCCACATCCGGAGAGACTTGACTCATGTTCCGCTACATCGTGCGCCGCCTGCTGCAAGGTGTTCTCACCTTCTTCGGCGCGACGTTCGTCGTGTATTGCCTGATGTTCGCCGGCGGCGGCGACCCCATCCAGGCGCTCGCCGGTGAGAAGCCGGTCACCGCGCAGCAGCGCGCGGCACTGACCGAGCAGTTCCACCTCGACGACAACTTCTTCGCGCGCTACTTGTACTTCCTCAAGGACTTCTTCACCGGCAACCTGAAGTCCTACACGGGCCGCGACGTCTTCGAGAACGTCGGCAGCGCCCTGCAGTTGACGGGCAAGATCGCCCTGATCGCGATCATCTTCACGATCGTCGTCGGCGTCACCCTGGGCATCGTGGCGGCACTGCGCCGGGGCGGAATCTTCGACACATCCTCGCTGATCCTCACCCTCGTCGTGATCGGCATCCCGAGCATCGTGCTGGCACCGCTGGCCCAGTACCTCTTCGGCATCCAGTGGAAGATCTTCCCGGTCAACTACACCTTCGAGAAGCCGTTCGTCTCGCTCATCCTGCCCGGCCTCGTCCTCGGCACCCTGTCGCTGGCGACGGCGATGCGGCTCACCCGCGCCTCGTTCTTCGACAACCTCCGCGCCGACTACGTCCGGACCGCCACCTCCAAGGGCCTCACCCGCTTCCGGGTGGTCGGCGTACACGTGCTGCGGAACTCGCTGATCCCGATCATCACCTTCCTCGGCGTCGAGCTGGGCAACCTGATGGGCGGCGCGATCATCACCGAGGGCGTCTTCAACATCCCCGGCATCGGCGGCCAGCTCTACAAGGCCATCGGCCTGGACGACGGGCCGACCGTCATCACCTTCGTCAGCCTCCTGGTGGTCATCTACATCGTGGCCAACCTGGTGGTCGACCTGCTCTACGCCGTACTGGACCCGAGGATTCGCTATGAGTGACTTTGAGACCGAGACCGGCAGCGAGCTGAGCACCGCGACGCCCGGCGCCTTCTTCGCCAACGGCACTCCGCCGAGCCAAGAGGTCACCAAGGTACGCAGTGCGACCGCCGACGCCTGGCACGAGCTGCGGCGCAACGGCGTCTTCTGGGTCGGTCTCGTGATCGCGCTGGTGGCGCTCGTGATGGCCGTCTGGCCGTCGTTGTTCACTCCGGCCGACCCCAACTTCTGTCTCGGATCCCGGCAGATGCAGGGCCCGTCCGGTGCGGCGATCTTCGGCTACGACTTCCAGGGCTGCGACGTCTGGGCGCACGCGGTCTACGGCACCCGCAACTCTCTGCTCATCGGAACCGGGGCGGCGCTGCTCTCGGGCGTACTGGCGATGCTCGTCGGCATGGTCGCCGGCTTCTTCGGCGGCTGGGTCGACGCGATCATCTCCCGCATCATCGAGGTCGCCCTGGCCGTGCCGCTGATCCTGGCCGCGATCGTGCTGATGAAGAACCTGCCGAACAACGACCAGAACCTGCGTCTGTTCGCTCTCATCGGCATCTTGGGCGTCTTCGGCTGGACCACCGCGGCCCGGGTCGTCCGGTCCTCGGTGATCAGCGCCAAGCAGCAGGACTACGTGTCGGCGGCCCGGATGCTGGGTGCGGGCAACGGCCGGATCATGTGGCGGCACATCATGCCGAACGTGCTGGCGCCGTTCCTGGTGATCATCACGATCGCGCTGGGGTCGTTCATCGCCGCCGAGGCGACGTTGTCCTTCCTGGGCGTCGGTCTCCAGTCGCCGAGCATCTCCTGGGGTCTGGACATCTCCAGCGCCCGCGTGCACATGCGAGAGGACGCCACTCCGCTGATCGTGCCGTCGGTGTTCCTGGCCCTGACGGTGCTGGCCTTCATCATGCTGGGCGACGCCATCCGCGAAGCCTTCGACCCGAAGATGCGGTGACGTGAATGAATGAGCATCTGCTGGAAGTCGACAACCTCTTCATCGAGTTCCACACTCGGGACGGGGTTTCGAAGGTCATCAACGGCGTCTCGTACCACCTGAACGCGGGTGAGACGCTGGCCGTGCTCGGCGAATCGGGTTCTGGCAAGTCGGTGACCGCCCAGGCCATCATGGGCATCCTCGACATGCCGCCCGGCAAGATCACCCGGGGCCGGATCCTCTACCGGGGTCGCGACCTGCTGACCATGTCGAAGGAGGAGCGCCGGAAGGTCCGCGGCGAGGAGATCGCGATGGTCTTCCAGGACGCCCTGTCCTCGCTGAACCCGGTCTTCACCGTCGGCAACCAGATCTCGGAGACCTTGCGCAAGCGCAAGGGCATGTCCAAGGCGGACGCCATGAAGCGGGCCGTCGAGCTGATGGACCAGGTGAAGATCCCCGGAGCCAAGGAGCGGGTGAAGGACTACCCACACCAGTTCTCCGGCGGTATGCGCCAGCGTGTGATGATCGCGATGTCGCTGGCGATGGATCCCAAGGTGCTCATCGCCGACGAGCCGACGACCGCACTCGACGTGACCGTTCAGGCCCAGATCATGGACCTGCTGGCCGAGCTGCGGCGTGACCTCAACATGGCGATGATCCTGATCACCCACGACCTCGGCGTCGTCGCCGACGTGGCGGACCGGATCGCCGTCATGTACGCCGGCCGCATCGTCGAGCACGCGGACGTCCACGCGCTCTACAAGAACCCGGCACACCCGTACACCAAGGGGTTGCTGGAGTCGATCCCGCGGCTGGATGCCAAGGGCACGGAGCTGGCCACCATCAAGGGCCTGCCGCCGAACCTGCTGCGGCCGCCGACGGGATGCGCGTTCCACCCACGCTGCAAGTACGCCCAGGACATCTGCGTGACGACCACGCCGCCGCTGCTCGACCTCGGTGGAGGTCGGACCAGCGCCTGCCACTTCGCGAAGGAGCTTCTCGATGGCCGAATCTGAGACCATCCTGCAGGTCGAGAACCTGGTCAAGCACTTCCCGATCCGGCAGGGCATCCTGTTCAAGAAGAAGGTCGGCGAGGTCAAGGCGGTCGACGGGGTCTCCTTCGAGCTGAAGCGGGGCGAGACCCTGGGCATCGTGGGCGAGTCCGGCTGCGGCAAGTCGACCCTGGCCAAGCTGCTCATGCGGCTGGAGACGCCGACGGCCGGTCGCGCCAGGCTGAACGGCCGCGACATCTACAGGATGGGCGGCTCGGAGCTTCGGCGGCTGCGGCGCAATGTCCAGATGGTCATGCAGGACCCGTACACGTCGTTGAACCCGCGGATGACCGTCGGCGACATCATCGGCGAGCCTTACGAGATCCACCCGGAGGCGGCTCCCCGGGGCGACCGTCAGCGGCGCGTACAGGAACTGCTGGATCTGGTCGGACTCAACCCCGAGCACATCAACCGCTATCCGCACCAGTTCTCCGGCGGTCAGCGCCAGCGCATCGGCATCGCCCGGGCGCTCGCCCTGCGACCGGAGGTCATCGTCTGCGACGAGCCGGTCTCCGCGCTCGACGTCTCGATTCAGGCCCAGGTCATCAACCTGCTGGAGAAGCTGCAGGACGAGTTCGGGCTCTCCTACATCTTCATCGCCCACGACCTGTCCGTGGTCCGCCACATCTCCGACCGGGTCGGCGTGATGTACCTCGGCAAGATCGTCGAGATCGGGACCGAGGACGAGATCTACGCGCGGCCCACGCACCCCTACACCCAGGCGCTGCTCTCGGCGGTGCCGGTACCGGACCCCGAGGCCCGCGCTCACCGCGAGGTCATCCGGCTCGAGGGCGACGTGCCGTCGCCGGCCAATCCGCCGTCCGGCTGCCGGTTCCGCACGCGTTGCTGGAAAGCCCAGGAGAAGTGCGCCAAGGAGGAGCCGCTGCTCGTGCTCCGCCCGGCCGCGGACCCGCACCCGTCCGCGTGCCACTTCGCCGAGCAGCGGCACGTGGTCGCTTAAATCCAACTTGTACGCAGAAACGCCCGCCCCCGTCTGGGAGCGGGCGTTTTCGCGTTGCGTCTCACTTCCGCGTCTCACTTCCGCGTTGATCATGAACCTAAGGTTCCGCTACGGTCTTCTGCGGAACCATAGGTTCATGATCAACGGGGCTCAACGCCTGCTAGTGCCAGAAGTGGCGGGAGCCGGTGAAGTACATCGTGATGCCGGCCTTCTGCGCCGCCTCGATTACCTGGTCGTCCCGGATGGAGCCTCCGGGCTGGACGACGGCCGTCACGCCGGCCTCGATCAGGATCTCGAGCCCGTCCGGGAACGGGAAGTACGCGTCGGACGCCGCGACCGCGCCGCGCGCCCGTTCGGCTCCGTCCTCGCCCAGCGTGTTGGCCCGGGAGACGGCCAGCCGGGCGGAGTCGATCCGGTTGACCTGGCCCATGCCGATGCCGACCGCCGCGCCGCCCTTGGCGAGGAGGATCGAGTTGCTCTTGACGAACTTCGCGGCACCCCAGGCGAATTCGAGGTCGTCGAGCTGCTCGGCGGTGGCCGGCTCGCCGGAGACCAGCCGCCAGTTGTCCACGTAGTCGCCGTCGGCCTGCAGCAGGTCACGGGTCTGCGCCAGGAAGCCGCCCGAGATCTGCTTCAGCTCGACGCCCTGCGACTGCCATTCCGGGGCGACGAGCGTACGCAGATTCTTCTTGGCGGTGAGCACGGCGAGCGCGTCGTCGGTGTAGCCGGGGGCGACGATCACCTCCGTGAACACACCGTCCAGCTGGCGGGCCATCTCCTCGTCCACGATGGTGTTGGCCGCGATGACGCCGCCGTACGCCGAAACTGGGTCGCACGCGTGCGCCTTGCGGTGCGCGTCGGCCACCGAGTCCAGCGAGATCGCTATGCCGCAGGGGTTGTTGTGCTTGACGATGGCGACGCAGGCGACACCTTCGTAGGTGTTGCACGCGGCCCAGGCGGCATCGGCGTCCACGTAGTTGTTGTAGGACATCTCCTTGCCGCCGAGCTGCTGCGCCCGGGCCAGCCCGGGAGCGCCCCACGGGTCGATGTAGAGCGCCGCGGCCTGGTGCGGGTTCTCGCCGTAGCGCAGGTTGGCGACGCGCCACCCGGCAACTCCGCCGAACTCCGGCCAGCAGTTGGCACCCGGCGCGGTCGGCTCCAGCTCGACGAGGTTCGCGCCGGTCCACTGAGCGATGGCGAGGTCGTAGTCGGCGATCTCGGCGTACGCCCGGGCCGCCATCGCGCGCCGCTCGGTGAGGGTGAATCCGCCCAGCTTCAGCGCGGCGTGGATGACGGTGTAGTCCTGTGGCGCGACCACCACGGCGACGCTGTTGTGGTTCTTCGCGGCCGCCCGGACCATCGCCGGTCCGCCGATGTCGATGTTCTCGACGCACTCCTCCAGCGACGCGCCGGAGGCCACCGTCTTCTGGAACGGGTAGAGGTTCGAGACCAGCAGGTCGAACGGCTCGATGCCGAGCTTCTCCAGCTCGGCGACGTGCTCAGGGTTCGTCATGTCGGCCAGCAGTCCGGCGTGGACGTTCGGGTGCAGGGTCTTCACCCGGCCGCCGAGCGCTTCGCCGAACCCGGTGAGGTCCTCGACCCGGTTTACCGGCGGTCCCATGGTCTCCAGGTAGGCCGCGGTGGAGCTGGTCGCGAAGATCTCCACGTCTGCCTGGCGGAGCGCCTTCACCAGGCCTTCCAGCCCAGACTTGTCCATGACGCTGATCAGCGCCCGCTTGATCGGCTTACGCTCGGCGGCGGCCTCGATGGTCACCCGACTGTCACCTTTCGTCCAGAGATGGTCCAACCGTTGCGGGCCATGCGCCCGACGTATTCGACGAGCTGTGCCCGCTCGGCTTCCTTGATGCGCTCGGTCAGCGTCTCCTCGGTGTCGTCGTCGAGGACCGGCACCGCGACCTGCGCGATGATCTGTCCGGTGTCGACACCGTCGTCCACGACGAACAGCGTCGCGCCGGAGATCTTCACGCCGTACGCCAGGGCGTCGCGCGGGCCGTGGATGCCCGGGAACGACGGCAGCAAAGCGTTGTGCGTATTGATGTAGCGGCCGCCGTACTCCGCGAGGAACGCCTTGCCGACGAGCTTCAGGAAGCCCGCGCTGATCACCAGATCCGGCTCGTACTCCCGGACCGACTGGGTCAGCGCCAGGTCCCACGCCACCCGATCGGGGTAATCGGCGACCTTGTGCACGAAGACCGGTACGCCGGCCGCAGTGGCCCGGTCCAGCCCGGCGATGCGGTCCCGGTCGGCTCCGACGGCCACCACTTGAGCCCCGTACGCCGGATCGGCGCAGGCGTCGAGAAGGGCCTGGAGGTTGGAGCCCGAGCCGGAGATCAGCACCACGAGTTTGCTGGGGCCGCGAGTGGTCACCGGCAAACCCTATCCGGCCCGGTATCTGCGATTTCGCGGACCCAGCCCGATGAATTGCCCTATGTTGGGCAAAACACCACATAGTCGGCTAAGACCGCCAGGAGGAGGTTGCCGTGACCTCACCGGACACACCGGAACCGGAGCGCGCCGCCGGTACGCCCGCCACGCCCGAGACGCCGCCGTCCAGTAGCGGCCAAGGGGCGTCGTGGGCCGTGCCGCCCGCCGCGCCCGAACCGGTCGCCGCACCGGATCCGGTGGGGCAGTCGACCACACCGGACATTCCGCCGCTCACGCCGCAGCCGACGCCGCCGACGGCTCCGCACGCGACTCCGCAGGCCGCCGCCGAGCCGCCGCCGTTGCCGCCCAGCGCGACGCCGCCGCCTGGTTACCAGCAGACCACGTACGCCCCACCAGCGTCGCCACCGCCGGGTGACCCGAACTCGATGATGAACCGGATGGGCGGGCCGAACAACATCCTCGGCTGGCTGGCGCTGATCTTCGGCATCATCGGCACCGGTTGTTGCTGTTGCTGGTTCCTCGACGGCGCGCCGTTCCTGGGTGGCATTCCCGCGATCATCCTCGGCTTCCTGCATCTGCAGCGGATCAAGCAGCACCGGGCCAGCATGAAGTGGCTGGGCTGGGTGGGCATTGCGCTCGGCGTCATCGCGCTTCTCGGCGCTTTGTGCAACTTCACCACCCATTGGAATGACAACCTGCACGACCAAGTCGTCGACGACTACTAGCGAGTGGCTTACGGCGGCCGGAGATTCGGGTGGATCTCCGGCCGCCGCGCTGTATTTTCACAGCGGCCCCACAGATTTACTCGTGAAACACCTGTCCCAAGAGTTGCAAGACGTGATTACAATCCCGCGTGCCCCATTGACGGGGCTGACAAGCTAAGGAGAACCCCTCATGACCCAGCCCGTCGTGCCTCAGCCAGCTGCCCCGGCCGGGAAGGACAACACCACCCTCTTCGGTGTGCTCGGCATCGTCTTCGCGCTGTGCTGCGCGCCGGTCGGCATCGTCTTCGGTGTGCTGTCGCACCTGCAGGCGAACAAGAACGGCAAGCCGGCCACCCTCGCGATCGTGGCCTACGTCGTCGCCGTGCTGAACATCATCGCTGGCATCATCATCAACTCGAACCGCTGAACCTGAGACAGCGGGTGGCCGAAGGGCCACCCGCTGTTGTCATTCCGGCGTACTGCGGCGGCGGGCCTCATAGATCGGCCGAGTGCCGAGCGCTCCCAACAGGCACCCGAGCGCGGTCACGCCCGCGCCGACGAGCGCGACGCTCAGGGGAGCGGGTCCGACCTGGCCGACCGCCGTGGTCAACCGTCCACTCGCGGCGATCGCGGCCAGTCCCAGCGCCAGCCCGGCGACGGGACCGGCGAGGATCGAGCCGGTCAGCAGGTGCCCCCACCGCACCTCCGGGATCACCCCGTCCCGCGGGCGCAGTCGCCGCCGGGTCAGCAGCCATCCGGCCGTGATCCCGGCCAGCAACGGCAAGCCGAGCACCGCGTTGGCCAGGCCGCCGAGCGCGCTCTCCGGCATCGCCGCGAACACCGGCAGCGCCGGGAGGCGTACGTCGTCGAGGCCGACGAAGGAAGCCCGCACGACGCCCGCCGGCCCGAAGGCGAAGCCGGGGCCGAGGAGATAGGCGGCGGCCCACACCGCCATGTTCGGGGCGATCGCCAGGCTCACCAGCGTCACGCCGGCCTGCCCCGCCACATCCGTCTTGTATCCCGCGAGGATCGCGTTGGCGTCGCCGCCGTGCAGCGCCACCGCCACGCCGGTCACGCCCGCGCCCGCGCCGATCACCAGCAACGCGGCCACGCCGCCGGTCCGCGTCGCATCTCTGAGCACTTTGGGTACGCGTCGAGCCACGACCGCGATGGCGCCGGTGGCTCGCAGTGCACCGAGTCCGGCGAAGATCGCGCCGACGACCAAGCCGTGGAGGGCTGCCCGCAACGGAGCCACCCCGATCGCCCCGGCGTCGACGAACCACCCGGACAGTCCGGCGAGGACGGCGTACGCCACGCCGAGGAGCAGCCCGATCTGGCCGACCCGGCGCAGATCCCGGCTGCCGCGCGCGCCCAGCGCCCGAGTCGTGTGCACCCCGGCCCGAAACAGCCGCCACCACGCCAGTACGCCGAGCGCCAGCGGGGCCAGCGTCAAGGTCCCGAGATCCGTTCGCAGCGGTACGCCGAGGCTGAGCAGCCAGCCCGCCAGTCCCACCCGGACACTCGTCGCGGTGTTCACGGGCTGATCCGCGGCGAGCAGCGCTCCCGCGGTCAGCAGTGTCACGGGCAGAACCGCCGTGAGCGCCGCCAACAGGGCGTTCACCACCGTCGCACCGAGCGCCCGAGGCCAGGGCAGTGGGCGTACGCGGCGGGACGTCGCCATCGCCGGCGCGCTGCCGCGCGCGCTCTGCCGCGGCACTCGCGGCTCGTCGGTGTCGGTGGGCCCAGCCGGCTCGTGCAGGTCGAACGCCACCGTCTCGCGCAGCGACAGGTGCTTCGCCTCCGCTGCGGCGAGGGTTTCTTCGTCGGGGGTGCCTGCCATCAGCGCCAACCTAACCACACGAGCAACTTGATAACCACAAAGTACTCACACGTCCGCTGTGTCGGCTTTACGCTCTGCTCAAGGTCGAATACTGATCGTAGCGAGGAGGCTGTAGTGACCGAGCCGTATAACGCGCCGCCCCCGCCGCCGATGCCGGTCGCTCCGGCCAAGCCGGACCGCACCAATCTCTACGGCATCCTGGGCATCGTCATCGGGTTCATCTGCTGCCCGATCATCGGCATCGTGCTGGGCATCCTGTCGATCCGGGAGGCGAAGGCGCACGGCAAGTCGTCCGTCCTCGGCATCGTGGCGATCGTCCTCAGCGTGGTGGCCGCGGTCGTCGGCGGCATCTACAGCGTCAGCCGGAATTAGGAGACCCCGATGACGGACCAGAACCCGCCCTCGCCCTACGAGCCGCCCGGCTCGTCCGGCGGCGGCGACACCGGCCCCACCCCGACCTCGGGCGCGGCCGGCGGCCAGGAACCACCGAGCGCGGGCAGTGGGTACGACCCCACGACCGGTGGTGGCTATCAAGCCCCGACCACCGGTGGCGGCTCGGTCTACGAGAGCTCGGCGTACCAGCCGCCCGGTGGAGGCACGCCCTACGGACAGCCGCCGCCGTACGGGCAACAGCCGCCGTACGGCCAGCAGCCGGGTCAGTACCCGCCGGGCTACCAGGCGACGGCCAACCCGGTGACGCCGGGCGGCCGGAACAACACGATGCTCTTCGGCATCCTGGGCATCGTTCTGGGCGTGGTCTGCTGCGCGCCCGTCGGCATTCTGTTCGGCTGGCTGTCGATGAACGAGGCCAAGAAGACCGGCAGTGACGCCACCCTGGGCAAGGTCGCCTTCTGGCTCGGCATCGGGCTCACCGCGCTCGCCGTGATCGGTGGTCTCATCGCGATCTGCGCGGGCGTCTTCAGCAGCGACAACTCGAATTACTAGCGAACGAAAGGAGCCCCTGGCACCGGGTGACGGTGCCGGGGACTCCTTTAGGCATACGAGCTGATTCAGCGACCCATGATCTCGCGCATCAGGCGGGCCGTCTCCGAGGGGGTCTTGCCGACCTTGACCCCCGCGGCCTCGAGGGCCGTCTTCTTCGCCTCGGCGGTGCCGGACGAGCCGGAGATGATCGCGCCGGCGTGACCCATGGTCTTGCCGGGCGGCGCGGTGAAGCCGGCGATGTAGCCGACGACCGGCTTGGTCACGTTGGCCTTGATGAACTCGGCCGCCCGCTCCTCGGCGTCGCCGCCGATCTCGCCGATCATGACGATCGCGTCGGTCTCGGGGTCCTCCTGGAAGGCCGCGAGCGCATCGATGTGCGTGGTCCCGATGACCGGGTCGCCGCCGATGCCGACACAGGTGGAGAAACCGATGTCGGAGAGCTCGAACATCATCTGGTAGGTCAGCGTGCCGGACTTGCTGACCAGGCCGATCCGGCCGGAGCCGGTGATGTCGGCCGGGATGATGCCCGCGTTGCTCGCGCCGGGCGACGCGATCCCGGGGCAGTTCGGGCCGATGATCCGGGTCTGGCCGCCCTTGGCGACGTTGTACGCCCAGAACGAGGCGCTGTCGTGCACCGGTACGCCCTCGGTGATGACGACGGCCAGCTCGATGCCGGCGTCGATCGCGTCGATCACGGCCGCCTTTGTATGGGCGGGAGGAACAAAAATCACAGACACATTGGCGCCGGTCGCGGCCATGGCGTCGGCGACCGTCGCGAAGACCGGAACCTCGGTCCCGTCACTGTGCTTGCCGGCTTCGCCTTCGGCGAACGAGACAGTCGTGCCGGCCTTGCGCGGGTTCACGCCGCCGACGATGTTCGTCCCGGCCTTCAGCATGCGGCGGGTGTGCTTCGACCCCTCCGAGCCGGTCATGCCCTGGACGATGACCTTGGAGTCCTTGGTGAGCCAGATGGCCATTGTCATGCCCCCACTGCGGCGAGCTCAGCGGCGCGCTTCGCGGCGCCGTCCATGGTGTCCACCCGCTCGACCAGCGGGTTGTTCGCGCCGTCCAGGATCGCCCGGCCGGCCTCCGCGTTGTTGCCGTCCAGCCGGACGACCAGCGGCTTGGTGACGTTCTCGCCCCGCTCGCCGAGCAGGGTCAGCGCCTGCAGGATGCCGTTGGCGACCGCGTCACAGGCGGTGATGCCGCCGAAGACGTTCACGAAGACGCTCTTGACGGCCGGGTCGGACAGGACGATCTCCAGACCGTTCGCCATCACCTCGGCGCTCGCGCCACCGCCGATGTCGAGGAAGTTCGCGGGCTTGACGCCACCGAACTCCTCACCGGCGTACGCGACCACGTCGAGGGTCGACATGACCAGGCCCGCGCCGTTGCCGATGATGCCGACCTCGCCGTCGAGCTTGACGTAGTTGAGGTCCTTGGCCTTGGCGGCCTGCTCCAGCGGGTCGACCGCCGACTTGTCCTCGAGCGCCTCGTGGTCGGGGTGACGGAAACCGGCGTTCTCGTCCAGCGTCACCTTCGCGTCGAGGCAGAGCACCTTGCCCTCGGCCGTCTTGGCGAGCGGGTTGACCTCGACCAGCGTGGCGTCCTCGGCGACGAAGGTCTGCCACAGCTTCACGGCGATGTCGGCGACCTGGTCGGCCACCTCCGCCGGGAACTGGCCGGCGGTCACGATCTCGCGGGCGATCTCCGGCGTCACGCCGACGGTCGCGTCGATCGGGCGCTTGACGACCTTGTCCGGCGCCTCGTGCGCAACCTGCTCGATCTCCATGCCGCCCGCGACGCTGGCGATGCAGAGGAAGGTGCGGTTGGCCCGGTCGAGCAGGTAGGAGAAGTAGTACTCCTCGGCGATGTCCGCGGTCTCGGCCAGCATCACCTTGTGGACCGTGTGGCCCTTGATGTCCATGCCGAGGATGTCGGACGCGCGGTCGTACGCCTCCGCCGGCGTCGCCGCCAGCTTCACGCCACCGGCCTTGCCTCGGCCACCGACCTTCACCTGAGCCTTGACAACCACGCTCTTGCCAAGGCGCTCGGCGATCGTCCGGGCTTCTTCGGGGGTCGCCGCCACGCCGCCGCCGAGCACGGGCAGGCCGTGCTTCTCGAAGACGTCGCGCCCCTGGTACTCGTACAGGTCCACGTAAGCGTCCCGTTCCGTCCAGTCTGGGGAAGCCCGTCGCCTGATGAGACGGGCCATCTATTAGCGGCAGCCTAACTACCACCCCCTACCCGAACGGCCGTTCGGGTGCCCATTTGTGCACGATCCCACAGCCCAACGGATCTTGATTCCGGTGCCGGATCTTTTTTCGCCGAGCCGCGTAACCCCCTCGGCGAGGCCTCGTTGAAGTGGATGTCAGAGCACTGAGGGGTGGCTCTGACAAGGTAAAACGGCCGATGCCCTGTCGGTCGAGGGGTGGCGGCGGGGCGTCGTGCATATGAGGAGCCGGACGTGTGAGGGGTGCGTCCGGCTCCTCCCTTTTGTTTTTGCCCGACGGGCATCTTGGACGCCAGGGTCCTCCGCGCTGCGAGCGGGTCGCTTGATCCCTGCGTGGGTAACTCCCCATTCCGGCTGACGTGGTTGCGGCCGGGCGGAAACGCAAAAGGTAGGCGAGTCCGGGCGCTGGCAGCGGGGAAGTGGGCGCTGTCGCTGTTAGGGGCTGGTTGCGTTGATCATGAACTTAGGGTTCCCTTTGGCGGCGTGTCGGTGCCCCTAGGTACGTGATCGACCGGCGACCGGCGCTGCGGCCTCGTTAGGCGGCGGTGTGGGTGGGGACGTGGGTTCGGACCCAGTCGACTATGGACTGCGTCGTGGCGCCCGGGGTGAAGATCTTGGCGACGCCCAGCTGCTCCAGCTCGGGGATGTCGGCGTCCGGGATGATGCCGCCGCCGAAGACGACGATGTCGGTCGCCTCGCGCTCCTTCAGCAGCTCCACGACACGCCGGAAAAGCGTGAGGTGCGCGCCGGAGAGCACGGACAAGCCGATCGCTCCCGCGTCCTCCTGGATCGCCGTCTGCACGATCTGCTCCGGCGTCTGGTGCAGGCCGGTGTAGACGACCTCCATGCCGGCGTCGCGCAACGCCCGTGCCACCACCTTGGCTCCGCGGTCGTGCCCGTCCAGGCCCGGCTTGGCGACGACCACCCTGATCGGCTCCGACATGCTTCCGCCCTCTCACGCTCTCGGCGTACCCGCCGTCCATCGCGGGCCTTAACGAACGGTAACCTGCGGAACCTCGGTTCGGTAAGGCGGTCCGAAGCTACCGCAGAGTTCTCCAAATGCGACGGAGAGTAATCAACGATTTTCCTGCCTAATAGTGTCGGACTCGGACAGTTCGTGTCGCACACTCGCACTGTCCGTATGTTGATCACGCATCGGAACTTGTGTGAACCCCTAGGGGTTCGCTACGTTGTCCCGCAGTGCCTTTGACTGCGCTACCGATGCACAAGGTCAGGATCACCTGAAGTTCACCGAGGTGGTCGGGTCCGGAGAACGCCACCGGGCCACATCGACGGAGGGTGTTTGCGTTGCAGTACCGGCCGGAGCCGCTACGAGAGCGCGATAAGTACCGAGGTCGCCGCCGCGTCCCGACGCCCCCTCGCAGCCGCTACGTCGGCGTAGTCACCACCGCACTGGTCGGAGCCGGAATCGTCGCTCTAGGCGCCGGTGCCGCGATGCCCGATCAGAAGGCCAATGCTTCCGCTCTCGACAGCGCGGACAGTTCGACTCTCGCGCAGGAGCGCAACGCAGCCGCCGATCAGACCAGCCGTAACGACCGCACCGGTGGGGCCGGGCTGGCCTCTACGACCGTCGCGGCGTCCGACGCCTGGCTGCTGCCGCTGCACGACTACGAGTTCACCTCCAACTTCGGCATGCGCTGGGGCCGCCCGCACAAGGGTGTCGACCTCGCCGCGCCGGAAGGCACGCCGTTCACAGCCGTCCACGACGGCACCGTCGTCATCGCCGAGTGGCGCGGCGGCTACGGAAACATGATCATGATCGACCACGGGAACGGCCTGGCCACCGTCTACGGTCACTCGTCGCAGCTGCTGGTCAAGGCGGGCGACAAGGTGAAGGCCGGACAGGTCATCGCACTCGTCGGCAACACCGGCCAGTCGACCGGGCCGCACCTGCACCTGGAGATCCACGTCAATGGCGAGGCTGTCGAGCCGGTCGCCTGGTTCAAGCAACACGGCGTCGATCTGAAGCTCGAGATGGAGAACATCTTCAGCTAGATCCGTCTGCGGACATTCGCCCACACCGTTGCGGTGTGGGCGTTTTTGCTGGTCCCCGCCTTGCCCAGCGCTGGTCTGTCGCGTACGGGATGTCCGGTTCGATGTGATCGCGGTCACAAACGTTGCGGTGATTCAGGTCACGCCCATTTACCTAGCTGAATTCTGTGGAAATGGCCCGATTTGCCGGAAGGCCGTTACCCCTAGGGGTCGCCATTAGGGCTCTGACCAGGCACTCTTGTGCCTCGTGTCAACGAGGACCCCCGAGGGAGGCATTGGTGCCTGAGGATAAATCGAAGACCGTTCTGGACGCTGGGCGGCGTATGACGCACCTCGTCACCCGGGTTCGGGGCGGACTCGCCGGCAAAAGCCGCAAGGTCATCGTGATCGCTGCGCTCGCCGGCATCACCGGAGTCGGGCTCGCCGCGGCGAACCTCTCCGTCACCCCCACAACCCCCACATCAGCCGCCGCACTGGACACGTCGCGGAGCGCCGCCGCGATGATCGCCGACCGTTCGGCGCGAGACGTCGCAGCTTCCGCGTCAGCCTCGACGGACGCCGCCAAGAAAGCCGCCGACGCGAAAAAGGCAGCGGACGCCGCGGCGGCCAAGAAGGCTGCGGACGCGAAGAAGGCGGCTGCGGCGAAGGCGGCCGCCGCCTGGCAGAGCCCGCTCCCCGGGGCGCAGGTCACCTCCTGCTACGGACAGCGCTGGGGCGTACTGCACGCCGGGATCGACTTCGCCGCCGCCGAGAACACCCCCGAGCACGCCGTCGGCGCGGGCACTGTGATCGCCGCAGGCTGGGTCTACTCCGGCTACGGCATCTCGGTGCTGATCGACCACGGCAACGGGACCTACACCCACTACGCCCACATGAACAAGACCACGGTGAAGGCGGGCCAGAAGGTCGCCGCCGGCCAGGTCATCGGATACGAGGGCTCCACCGGCGACTCGACCGGGCCGCACCTGCACTTCGAGGTGTGGAAGGGCATGTGGGGGCAGATCGACCCCGCCCCGTGGCTGAAGGCGCACGGGATCACGACCAGCTGCAGCTGACCTCAACTCCATAGCGGAGCCGCCGCCCACGCCGGAACCCTCTGGCGCCGGGCGGCGGCTTCGTCTGCTGCTCTCGGCGTAACCATATAGACCACACGAACCGGACCCGGACGGGCCTGGATCGGGCAGCGGGGCTATGGTGCGAGACGTCCGGCATCGCCGGTCGTGAACGTGAGGATGCGAGCCGTGGGCCGCAGTTTTGGGAAGGTCTGAACAATGGGCAAGAAGGTCACCGTCGTCGGCGCCGGCTTCTACGGCTCGACGACCGCGCAGCGCCTGGCGGAATACGACGTCTTCGAGACGGTGGTGCTCACCGACATCGTGGAGGGCAAGCCCGAAGGCCTCGCGCTGGACATGAACCAGTCCCGCCCGATCGAAGGCTTCGAAACCAAGATCGTCGGCGTCACGACCGGCCCCAACGGCGAGGGCTACGAGGCGATCGCCGACTCCGACATCGTCGTGATCACCGCCGGCCTTCCGCGCAAGCCCGGCATGAGCCGGATGGACCTCCTCGGCGTCAACGCCAAGATCGTCCGTGGCGTCGCGGAGCAGATCGCCAAGCATGCCCCCAACGCCGTGATCATCGTCGTGTCGAACCCGCTCGACGAGATGACCGCCCTCGCGCAGATCGCCACCCAGTTCCCGAAGAACCGGGTCATCGGCCAGGCCGGCATGCTCGACACCGCTCGCTTCACGAACTTCGTCGCCGAGACCCTCAACGTGCCGGTCAAGTCGGTCAAGACGCTGACCCTGGGTTCGCACGGCGACACCATGGTGCCCGTGCCGTCCCAGTGCACCGTCGACGGCAAGCCGCTCACCGACCTGCTGCCCGCCGAGAAGATCGAAGAGCTCGTCGTGCGTACGCGCAACGGCGGGGCCGAGGTCGTCGCGCTGCTCAAGACCGGCTCGGCGTACTACGCGCCGTCGGCGGCCGCAGCGCGTATGGCCAAGGCGGTTGCCGAGGACAGCGGCGCTGTCATGCCCGTGTGTGCTTGGGTTGACGGGGAGTACGGCATCTCCGGGGTTTACCTCGGTGTCGAGGCTGCTATCGGAGCTTCGGGTGTCCGTTCCGTTGTTGAGACTTCTTTGACCGAGTCGGAGTTGGCGGGGCTCAAGGAGGCTGCTGAGGCGGTTCGCGCGAAGCAGGCTGACGTCGCTTCGCTCTAGGCGCTCTTTGGGTTAGGAGGGGCGAAGTAACCACCTCTGGGCGGTCAGGCTTGATCCCGCCGGTGGTTACTCCGCCCCTCCTTCTGTTTGGCGCGGCCGTGGGGGTTGGGGCTAGTGGGGTTGGACGGAGTTGGAAGGCTCGACGGAGTTGGGAGGCTCGACTTGTCGGGCCGCATGTCTTACCTGGACGGTAGGGTGTGCGGCATGGCCTTCGACCTGTTGGAACTTCTGCCTGGTGAGTGGCGGGACGTCATGAAGCCGCACCTTGACCTGGATGTGGTGGCTCGGCTTTCGTCGTTTGTGGAGGGTGAGTACGCTTCGCAGATCGTCTACCCTCCCATCGACGATCTGTTCTCTGCCTTTCGGCTTTGTACTCCGGCGCAGACTCGGGTTTTGATTTTGGGGCAGGATCCCTATCACAAGCGGGGGCAGGCGCACGGGTTGAGTTTCAGCGTTCGGCCGGGGGTTTCCGTGCCGCCGTCGCTGCGCAACGTCTACAAGGAGATCCAGGAGGATCTCGGGGTGACTCCGCCGCCGAACGGGGATCTGACTCGGTGGGCGCAGCAGGGCGTACTGCTGCTCAACGCCGTGCTGACCGTTCGCGAGGGCACGCCGACGAGTCATGCCGACAAGGGCTGGGAAGCCTTCACCGACGCGGCGATCAAGGCCGTCAACGAGTCCCCTTACCGTGTGGTCTACCTACTCTGGGGCAGTTACGCACGCAAGAAGGCGGCCCTTGTCCGCAACCCGAACCACGTGGTGATCGAGGCCGGCCATCCGAGCCCGATGAACCCGCGCGGCTTCCTCGGTACGCGGCCGTTCTCGCAAGCCAACGCCGCCCTCGCCGAAGCCGGCCGGGGCGAGGTTAACTGGGGCGCCTGAGGTCGTTCGTCCGGATTCCGGGTGTGATTCTCGCGGGGATCGCGCCCGGTTCCCGCCCCCGGTCGGTACCCTCGGCCCGATGGCAGTACGCTCGTACTGTTAATGCGACTTGCCAACACCTCCGAGGGGAGCGCCCGGCACCATGGCGAAGATCAAGGTGACCAACCCGGTCGTCGAGCTCGACGGCGACGAGATGACCCGGATCATCTGGAAGCAGATCCGTGAGCAGCTGATCCTGCCCTATCTCGACGTCGACCTGCACTACTACGACCTCAGCATCGAGCACCGTGACGCGACCGACGACCAGGTCACGATCGACGCGGCCAACGCCATCAAGCAGCACGGCGTCGGCGTCAAGTGCGCGACGATCACGCCGGACGAGGCCCGGGTCGAGGAGTTCGGCCTGAAGAAGATGTGGAAGTCGCCGAACGGCACGATCCGCAACATCCTCGGCGGCGTGATCTTCCGTGAGCCGATCATCATGAGCAACGTGCCGCGGCTCGTCCCCGGCTGGACCAAGCCGATCGTGGTCGGCCGTCACGCGCACGGTGACCAGTACAAGGCCACCGACTTCGTGGTCCCCGGCCCGGGCAAGGTGACCGTCACCTACACGCCGGCCGACGGCAGCGCGCCGATGGAGTTCGAGATCGCCGACTTCCCCGGCGGCGGCGTGGCCATGGGCATGTACAACTACGACGACTCGATCCGCGATTTCGCGCGCGCCTCGTTCAGCTACGGCCTGCTGCGGAACTACCCGGTCTACCTGTCGACGAAGAACACCATCCTCAAGGCGTACGACGGCCGGTTCAAGGACATCTTCGCTGAGGTCTTCGAGGCCGAGTTCAAGGCCGAGTTCGACGCCAAGGGCCTGACCTACGAGCACCGGCTGATCGACGACATGGTCGCCGCCGCGCTCAAGTGGGAGGGCGGCTACGTCTGGGCCTGCAAGAACTACGACGGTGACGTCCAGTCCGACATCGTGGCCCAGGGCTTCGGCTCGCTCGGCCTGATGACCTCGGTTCTCATGACGCCGGACGGGCGTACGGTCGAGGCCGAGGCCGCGCACGGCACGGTCACCCGGCATTACCGGCAGTGGCAGAAGGGCCAGAAGACGTCGACCAACCCGATCGCGTCGATCTTCGCCTGGACGCGGGGCCTGGCCCACCGGGGCAAGCTCGACGGCACCCCGGCCGTCACCGAGTTCGCCGACACGCTGGAGCAGGTCATCATCGACACCGTCGAGGGCGGGGCGATGACCAAGGACCTGGCTCTCCTCATCGCGCCGGACGCTCCGTGGCAGACCACCGAGGAGTTCATGAACACCCTCGACACGAACCTGGCCAAGCGACTCTCGGCCTGACGCGTTACTCCGGTTTGGGTGATTCGTTACGAATAGTGAGAGCGGAGCCAGCCGCACTCACCCGAAGTGAATTCACCTGCCGTCCCTTCCCCGGGGCGGGCTCCATGGGAGCCCGCCCCGTCCCTGTCTTTCGGCGCTCGCCGTGCACCGGGAGCGCCCGCCCTGCGCCGGGAGCGCCCGCGCTTGCGGCGGGTAGCGCGTTGTTGCGGGCAGCGCGTTTGTGGCGGGTAGCGCGTTTGTGGCGGGTAGCGCGCTTGCGCGTTATCCCGGGACAACGCGGTTATTCGAGCTCGCAAGGCCGCGTTATCCCGGATAACGCGATGATCATGCAGCCGAGCGCCGGCCGAGCGCCGAGCGAGCGGGCGAGCAAGCGAGCGAGCGAGCCCGCGGGGCGAGGCGGAACAAGTGACGAGAAAAGGGGCACGCCCGTTCCCGGACGCGCCCTTTAGCGAGCGGTGCTACTTGATGCGCTGGTCCTGGACGGTGAATCCGGCCCCGGTCAAGGCATCACGGAGCGCGTCGGCCATGGCGAAGTCGCGACCGGCCCGGGCCTGCTCGCGGGCGGCGCGTACGGAGGACACCAGGGCGGGGACCGCTTCGTGCGCCTCGGTCGCCAACTGCCCGAGCTGCACGATCATGCCGCGCAGGAGGCTGCGGGCGTGTTCGTGGTCGGGGGAGACGTTGGTGTCGGCGGCCCAGTCGTCGATCGCGGTCTCGAGTTCTAGCGCGGCGGCGACGCATTCCTGCACGTCCTGGGCGGCGAGGGCAGTGGCGAACCGGGCGTTGAGCGCTTCGGCGACCTGGCCGACGGAGGCGGCGGCCGGCTCCGCGGCGGCCTCCGAAGGCGCCGGTGGCGCCGGAGGGGCGACCGCAGCGGCCGAGGTGTCGGCGAGCGCTTCGAGCGGCAGCGTACTGCCGGTGGGGTAGACCCGGCTCTCGCCGCGTCGGCGCAAGGTCAGCCCGCCCTGACCGACGACCTGCACGGATCGGGTGGGCAGGTCGACGAGAACGGCGGTGTGCTCGTCGATCCCGACGATCACCGACTCCTCGGGCAGCCACTGCTCCATCCGGGCGAGCCGGCTCTCGCCGAGGTAACAGAACCGGGTGTCGTGGTGGCCGCCCTCGGCGTTGTCGTAGTGCGGAATGATCACCGCCGGTACGCCGGTCAGCTCCCGGAAGATGTCCAGCGCCGGAACCCAGTGCGGATCGAGGCCCGCTTTGTAGATCTCGTAGACCGGGATGGCATGGGAGCCGAGGGTCAGCGCCGCCGCACTCGCGAAGATGACGACCTTCGACTTCGTGATCAGGCCCGGAATCGGCGTGTCCCGCCAATGCGTCAAGGCGTACGTCGGGGAGCCGGGACCGGCGAAGAGCCACTCGGCCTGTCGCAACGAGGTCAGCGCTCGCTCAGCCTCCACCGGTGGGAGGTCGCGCCGCCGCCAGGAGACCACGCCGATGTCTCGGCCCACGCTGGCCTTGAAGTACGCCACCGCCCGGGCCGAGATGTCGTCGGCATTGGACTGGAAGCCGTATGGGGTGTCGAGCAGGACGGCGGGGGCGTCGCCGACTCGATCGAGGATGGCGCGATGAGGTTTGATCATGGTGGGCGTCGTCTCGCCCGATCCCATGAGGACGATCAGTTCGGTCATTCAGATCACTCCGCCAGGCTCAGCAGATCGGCGGCCAGCTCTTTGGGCCGTTGGGCGTGCAAGTCGTGGTCGCCGCCGGCGTACTCCCGGATGCGGGCGTCGGGCACCGCGGCGGCGGCTCGCTCGACCCGGCCCCGGGTCCGCTCGGCTCGGACGGGATCGTTGGGGAGCGCGGGAAGCAGCAGGGTCGGCGCGGTGATCCGGGGCAGCCAGTCCCACACGGGGTGGTCCCACATGTCCCGCACGATCTCCATGTGCCGGGGGATGGGCAGCCGCCGCTCGACCGTGCCGTCGGGCAGCTCCCGCAGGTTGTACGCAGTCGCCGCGACGGCAGCGGCCGACCAGTCGGGATGAGCCCGCCGCAGGTACGCCTCGAGGTCGCCGGCCCGCATCCCGTCGACGGACGGCGGCCGCAGCGCATCCTCGCAGTCCTCCCAGGACGCGAACTCGCCGGCGAGGTCGATCCAGCCGCCGTCGACCAGCGCCAGCCCGGCGACCAGCTCCGGATGCTCGGCGGCGAACCGCACGACGACGTTGCCGCCCCAAGACTGCCCGGCCACGATCACCGAGCTGAGGCCGAGCGCGGCACAGACCGCCGCGAGGTCGTTCGCGGCGGTCGCCGTGTCGAAGCCGTCGGCGGGCAGCGTCGAGTCGCCGTGCCCGCGCAGGTCGACGGCCCACGTCGGGTGACCCGCCTCGACCAGGGCGGCCGCGGTCTCGTCCCACAACCGGGCGTTCGAGGCGAGCCCGTGCACCAGCAGGAACCCGCGACCCGGCGCGCCATCACCGAAATGGCGCACACTCAGGGTGGCGTCGGGCAGCGTGACATGCAGCGGTCGCATGCCACCGACACTAGCGGGGACCTACGACAAGGTCGCCTGCATTGCGGCACGGAGTGCGGAAGCCGACTCCTCCGGCGGGATGTCGTTGACGAAGGCGCCCATCGCCGACTCCGAACCGGCGAGGTACTTCAGCTTCCCGGGACCCCGCCGGATGCTGAACAACTGCAGGTGGAGGTAGGCGAGCTCGCGGTCTTCGCGTACCGGTGCCTGATGCCAGGCCCCGATGTAAGGCATGGGAGCGTCGAAGAGCGCGTCGAAACCGCGTACAAGTGAAAGCCACAGCGGAGCCGCGGCCTCGCGCTCTTCGTCGGACAGCGCGGCGAGGTCCGGGACCTGGCGGTGCGGCGCGAGATGGACCTCGAACGGCCAGCGCGCGAAGGCCGGCACGAAGGCGGTCCAGTGGTCGTTGCGCGCGAGGACGCGCGCACCGTCCGCGATCTCCGCGGCCAGGACGTCCGCGTAGAGGTTGCGGCCGGTGGCCTCGTGGTGGCGGCGCGCGGCCGCGAGATGCTGCCGGGTCTTGGGCGTGACATAGGGGTACGCGTAAATCTGCCCGTGTGGGTGGTGCATCGTGACACCGATCTCGACACCGCGGTTCTCGAAGCAGAAGACCTGCTCGACGCCGGGAACCTGAGACAGTTCGGCGGTACGCTGCGCCAGCGCGGCGAGGACGGTGCGCACCCGGGTCTCGGAGAGCCTGCCGAAGGACGATTCGTGGTCCGGTGTGAAGCACACGACCTCGCAGCGGCCGACGCCCGGCCGGGTGCTGGGGTAGTCGTCACTCGCCGGCTCGATGGGAGCGCTCGTCGAGAACGACGGGAATCGGTTCTCGAAGACGACCACGTCGTAGTCGTCGGCGGGGATCTCCGTGAAGTAGTCGGGCTTCGACGGGCACAACGGGCATTCGCTGGTCGGCGGCAGCAGCGGGCGGCCCTGACGGCTGCTCGCGATGGCCACCCATTCCTCGGTCAGCGGGTCGCGCCGCAGCTGGGTCGGCGCGGGCGGGGCCGCGAGATCCCGCTGGTCCACCGAGGCGCGTACGGCGTCGTCGGCCTCGTCGAAGTAGATCAGCTCGCGGCCGTCGGCCAAGCGGATCGAGGTGTGCTTCACGGTTGGTCCTTTGTGATGAGGAGTTCGGTTTCCCGGAGGGTCTCGCGGGCCTCGTCGGGGAGACCGCCGTCGGTGACGAGGACGTGCGCCTCATCGAGTTCGGCGATCGAGGCGATGCCGACGACGTCCCATTTGGAGGAGTCGGCCACCACGACCGTGCGGCGGGCGGAATCGATCAACGCCCGGTCGGTCTCGGCCTCCAGCAGATTCGGAGTGGTGAACCCGGCCCGGACGCTCATCCCGTGTACACCGAGGAACAGCAGATCGACGTGCAGACTGCGGATCGCCGCACTCGCGATCGGGCCCACCAACGCGTCCGACGGCGTACGCACCCCGCCCGTGAGCACGACGGTCTGGTCGGCGCGCCCGGCCCGATGGAAGAGGTCGGCGACCGGGATCGAATTGGTCACCACGGTCAGTCCTTCGACCTGGGTGAGTCGTTGCGCCAAGCGGGCGGTCGTCGTCCCGGCCGACAGCGCGATCGCCGTCCCCGGCTGGACCAACTCCGCAGCGCGGTCGGCGATCGCTTCCTTCTGCCGCTGGTGGAGCTCCGCCTTGGCGGCGAACCCGGGTTCCTCGGTGGCCCCCGGCCGCAGCGCGGTCGCACCACCGTGCACCTTGAGAATCAGCCCGCGATCGGACAGCATCTCCAAGTCACGACGGATGGTCATGTCCGAGACGCCGAACCGGTCCACCAGGTCGGCTACGCGTACGCCGCCGGTCGCCCGGACCGCGTCCAAGATCGCGGCCTGCCGCTGGGCTGCGAGCACTGCGCCTCCAGGTGAACATGCTCAAACGTGTCTCAACACGTTCCAACATACACCCCCACTGCGGAGCAGCGCTGGATCAGGGTTCTGGGTCGAATCTTGGCGCGAATACGACCCAGAACCCTGATCCGGCGGAAGGCCGGCGGAAGGCCGGCGGAAGGCCAGCGGAAGGCCAGCGGAAGGCCAGCGCAGAAAACTAGATCCCGTGGCCGTGCTTGTGCAGCGCACTCAGCACCCGCTCGATCCGCACGGCCCCGGTCAGCGCAGCGAGGGCGATGGCAGCCCGAGGCTCCCGCCAGTTCGCGCGTACGGTCTCCCGGGTCCACTTCCAGGCGTCCGAGCGGTTGCCGGCCGCCGCCGACCAGCAGGCGAGCTGGCCGTACACCCGGGCGGCGCCGGGCGGACAGCCCTTGATCTCGGGATGCCGGGCCATCATCCAGCGCAGCGACGAGATCTTGGTGGCGTACTCGTAGGCGTAGAACGAACTCCGGCCCCACAGCACCCGCACGAGCGGCTCGTCGACGTGCAGGATCGGATGCCGCCGCGCCGCCCGGATCAGCAGGTCCCAGTCCTCGTTCTGGCTGCCCGGGGCGTCTTCGGCGACCATTCCGGTCTCGATCAGCGCGGTTCGCCGGAACAGGAACCCCGAGGAGTGCAGCATCGCCATCCGGGACCGCGCAAGATCATCGATGGTCACGAGGTCACACCCGGCCAGCCGGATGCTGCGCCGGTCCGCGTACTGCACCTCGATCGCGCAGGTCACCATCTCGGCCTCCGCGTGATGGCGCAAGGCCGTCACCTGGTCCCGCAGCTTGTTCGGCACCCAGACGTCGTCGTCGTCACAGAAAGCCACCAGGTCCGCGTCACACTCCAGGATGCCGGTGTTCCGGGCTCCGGCCAATCCAGGGGTACGCACATTGCAGTGCACGGTCACCGGACGTTCGTCGTCGGATTCCCGGGACGGGTCGGGCTCGGCCTGGTCGTAGACGACGAGGATGCGGATGGGGCCCTCGTAGTCCTGCTCCAGGATGCCGTCGATCGTGCGGGTGAGCAGCTCGGGCCGGTCGCGTGTCGGCACGACTACATCAACCGAAGGCCAGATCGTCATCGCTTGACCCCCAATTCGTACCCGTACGCCTTGAGCATCGGCGCGCACACCGCGTTCACGACTGCCCGTTGTCTCGGTGCGAGGTGCGTACGCCAAGCGTCGTCCTGTCGCAGGGGCACGACGCCCGTGGCGAACCGCATCGGGTTCCCGGCAGCGCTGTGCGACACGCCCAGGGTCACCTGGTCGGATTCCAGCCATCCGAGGTCCACTGCGGACGGGTCGAGCCCGGCGAACGTGACCAGCCGCCGCAGCGTCGACTGCGGATCGGCGAGGAATTCCTCATAGCGCAGCGTGCGTACGCGTACGCCCCGGCGGCGGAGCAGCGAGAACGCGGCGTTGTGCGCGGTCCACAGCAGAGCCGAGCGCGCCGGGGAGTACCTGGTCATCTCGTCGGTGGCCGCCTCCGGCCGGAGCACCTTCTTCGTCCACGAGTACGCCACCCCACGAGGGTCCCGAACCACATGCAGTACGCGAAGGTCGAGCGGTGGTTCGGCACTTGTCGCGTAGCGGAGAACATGAGCGAGCGCGGAGTGCTTCGACGAATCCACGATCACCTCCGCGCCGCTGACGGCGGCCGCTGCCTCGTAGATGCGGACGTAGTAGTCGGCGTATTCGCGTACCAGTTCGGCATAGCCGCTGGGCACGCGAGTCGCGAGGCGCGGGATGTGGCGGGTGCGTTCGACCAGATCGCGCAGCGCGAGGACCCGATGGACGTCGACCCGGTGCCAGCCGCCGAAGGCCGCGATGCCGACGCGTTCCCAGAAGTCGCAGCCCCAGAAGTGGCTGCCGCAGGCGCATTTCTCGTCGTCGCGCAGGTCGCGCTGCCAGAGATGGACCAGCTCGCCGACGGCGCAGACGCCCGGCACCTCGCCGAGGACGCGCTCGATCAGCGTCGTGCCGCTGCGTCCCAGCCCGCCGAGGAAGATGACCCGCGCCATCGGCGCACCCCCTGCACGGTTGTGTCGGTTCGTGTGTCACTGCGGTTAACGAGTGATACGCAGGCATTGACCCGCTATTGTCCAATTTCGTGGGAAATGAGCGCGTGAGACTGGCCGGCCGGGAATTCGACGCGATCACCGAGGAAGAGGTCGCCGCCTGCGTCGTGGAGGCGCTGAGCCGGGGCGAAGGCGGCCGGATCGTCACCCCGAACGTCGACATCCTGCGGCTCGCCGACAGCGACCGCCCGATCGCGGCAGAGGTACGCAGCTTCCTCGACGACGCCACCCTCGTGGTCGCCGACGGCATGCCGCTGGTGTGGGCGAGCAAACTCGCGGGCAACCCGTTGCCCGAACGGGTCGCCGGATCCAGCCTGATCTGGACGATCTCGCAGGCCATCGGTGACATCGCCGGATCGGTCTACCTGCTCGGCGGAGCGCCGGTGCCGTCGGCGACCGAACCGGCGGAAGGCGACGACTGGCTGCTCATGGCCTCTGCCGTGGGGGTCGCCGGGCGTACCGCTGACGGAGCGCACCGGGCCGCCGCGGAACTCGCCGCCGCCTGCCCCGGGCTGGCCATCGCAGGCTGCTCGGCCCCACCGTTCGGCTTCGACTCCGATCCCGACTTGTACGCCCCAGTGCTGGACGCCGTGATCGCCGCCCGTCCCGACGTCTGCTTCGTCGGCCTGGGCTTCCCGCGGCAGGAGCGGGTGATCACCGATCTCCGTGACGCCCTGCCGTCGACCTGGTTCCTCGGCTGCGGGGCGGCGATCAACTTCATCGCCGGTGAGCAGCAGCGGGCCCCGATCTGGATGCAGCGCAGTGGACTCGAATGGGCGCACCGGCTGGCCCAGGAGCCGCGGCGGCTCGCCTCTCGCTACTTGCGCCACGACGCCCCGTACGCCGTCCGGCTGCTCGCGGGCGCCGCCCTCCGCCGCCCCTGACCCCCTCGCGCCCCGCGCTCGCGTTCGCTTTCGCGCTGGATCAGGGTTCTGGGTCGAATCTTGCGCCTTGATTCGACCCAGAACCCTGATCCAGCGCAGCTGATCTGGGAGACGTCAGGAGTCGGAGAGGTGCGGCCGTTCGGGCCACCCGCGTTTCCGGAGCGCGGCGAGAACTTCTGCTACGACAGCCGGAAGGTCGCGGCGTAGCCGATCCCCGGTTACGTGAATGACGAGCCAGCCGGCGAGGACTTGCTGGTTCAATCGAACACGGTCGCGGGCGAGGTCCGACCGCGAACTGTGGTACTCGAAGCCGTCGTATTCGAGCGCGACGCGATAATCCGGCCAGGCCATGTCCACGCGCGCGATGAACGCTCCGCGATGGGTGATCACGAATTGGGTGACCGGGCGGGGAACGCCGTTCGTGACGAGCATAAGCCGGCCGCGAGATTCTCCGGGCGACTCCGCGCCGCCATCGGCCAGCCGGGTGGCCTGCAGAAAGCGCTGCCAGTACGCCTCGGCCGCCCGCTCCCACGCGTACTTCTCCAGTTCTGCCACCGTGACGAGACGTCGGCCCAGGAACTGATCCAGATAGACGATGGCGTCTGCCAACGGGCGATGGCGAACGAGATCCCAGCATGCGCGAGTCGGCGATGCGATCCGCAGCCCGGCCAGGTCGCGTACGTCGTCGGCAAGCGTCGGCCCGTGATGCAGGAGCACGCCCTTGACTGGGCCATGAGGCGCGGGCAGTAACAGCTCGACGAGGTCGGTCGCACTGAGCGGAATCCCGTACGCGAATGCGGCCGAGACTCCGGTAAGGATGCCCTCCGGCAAGAGGTGTTCAACCGCGGCTGCGCATCTAGTCAGGTGATCCACTTCCGCAGTTGCTTCCACATACACATCCCGAAAGAGTCTCCGCCAGGTCTTGCCGGACAGCTGCGTCCGAGTGACGAGACCTTCGCGTACGGCGTCGCCACCCCGGAAGATCCGTCCCCGGAGTGCTGGTGGAATCTGTGGTCGACGCGGCATCAGCCGACCGTTGCAGTCGGGATGGTGAGATCACAACGCCTGTGGATAACCCGCCACAGTTGGATCAGGGTTCTGGGTCGAATCTTGCGCCTTGATTCGACCCAGAACCCTGATCCAGCGCCAAACTAGTGGGGGGTGAGCGAGGTGAACGAGGAGCGGAAGGCGGCGAACGCCGCAGCGTCGTTCACCAGCCGGAATCGCCCGTTCTCCCCGTTGCCGTCGGGATCGGATTCGAAGTAGGCCACCGCCTTGATCTGCGGCCAGCTCTGCACGAAGGCAGCGGCGTCGGAAAGCCAGCGAACCCGCGTCGGCGGACCCCAACTGCGGGCGACGCCGAATTCCCCGACGACGATGGGCTTCGGGCGTTGGGCGGCCCAGAGGAGGAACGGGGCGAGGAGGTCTCGCAGCGACGCGTACTTGCTTCCGGCGTACGCGTCGACGCAGATCCAGTCCACCGTGTCGTCGCCGGGGTAGAAGGCGGCTGCCCGGCCGGCGGCGAAACCTTCCGCGGTCGGGCACCACACCCAGGCGACGTTGCGTACGCCTTCTTCAGCGAACACCGCTCGAATGTGCCGCCAGGCGGCGATGTAGTCCTCGGGGCTCCACATCGTGGCGGCCAGGTTCGGCCGGTCCATCTCCCAGCGGACGCGAAGCAGCACCGGATCGCCGAAGCGGCGGAGCTCGGCGGCCCGCGTACGCAGGACCCGGTCGGCGTGCCCGAGGGTGATCGAGCGGGTGTCGCCGGTGGCCCAGCTGAGCATGAGCGTGCTGCCCTTGCGGCCGAGCTGGCGGTCGCTGAAGGTGTCGAACGGCTCGTCGATCCGCCGGTATGTGTTGACGATCCGCAGGCGGCTGCCGAGCGACTCCTCGTACTGGCGTACCGCCGCGATCCGGCCGGCCTGGGTGAGCTGAGGCGGCCGGACCCACGCGCCCAGCCAGGCACCGGTGATCGGCGGGGTCACCGCGCCCCCGGTGAAGGGACCGGCGTTCGGCCGGACGTCGTCCAATCGGGACGGCGTCGGCGTGGGCTTCTGCGGTGGCGGCGAGCAGGCAGTCAAGGCCAGTAGCCCGACCGCCACCGTGGCTAGAAAGCGCCTCACCAGCTCTCCGCGTCCGGGTCGCGTCGCGGCCGCTCCGGCTCCGCCGACGAAGGTTCCGCCGGCTCCGCCGAGCCCGAGGGAGCTGAAGCGCCCGAGTCGGCCGGGGCCGCCGAGTCCGAGTGCGAAGGAACGGTCGGCAACTCGGACGTGGTCGACGTCAGGTCTCCGCTGGCCAGGCTGCCCAACGTCGGCCGGGTACGCCGGGCGATGTAGAGCACGTTGACGGCGTACTTGCCGGCGAGGCCGACCCGGGTGGCCAGATCGTCCACGAGCTGCGCGATCGGGCGTAGCCAGCGGCGGCCGTACCAGCCCTGGGTGAACAGGGCGAAGCCGCGCTGCTCGACGACGGTGAACCCGTGCCGGTCGAGGATCGTGGCGACGTCGTCGTGGGAGAGCTCGGCGAACCAGGGCTTCGCGCCGTGGCGGCGATGACGTAGGTGCCGCAAAGAGTGGGCGTTGCCGTGGTTCTCCACGACGAGCAGTCCGGCGTCGTAGTGCGGCAGGGCCTGGGCGGCGAAGGCGATCGCCCGGTCGCGTACCACCTCGTCGACGTTGAGGAGCAGCCGGAAGACGGTGACGAGGGCGGGCGCGTCGGTCGGGACCGGAGTGGGCACCGGGCCGGTCTCGTCGATCTGGTGCATAACGGCGTACGCGCCGACCTCCTGCGCCTTGGCCAGCATGGCGGCGCTGGTGTCGTAGCCGTGCGCCCCCCGGACCAGCCCGTGCAGGATGCGGATGGCGCGGCCGGTGCCGCAGGCGAAGTCGTGCTGCACCGGACGGCGATAGGGGAACGCCCGCCGGGCCAGCCGCCGCAGGTACTCCCGCTGCCGCCGGTTGATCGCCGACCAGTAGCTGTCGGGGGCGTACACGATGTGCTCGTATTTCTCCACCGCCGCGGAGTCCTGGAAGATCTGGGTGTAATCGGTGCGCATGGTTCTCCTCGAGTGTTGTCAGACCCGCCGGCTCAATGGGGTCAGGGGCAGGCGGCGGCGCAGCAGCACCACCCCCAGCAGGTACGCGACCGCCCCGGCTCCGATGGCCAGCCAAGGCGGGGACGCGTGCAGCGCGGCCGGCACCGCGCCGAAGCTGACGGCGGTCAGCAGCGCGGCGGCGAGGGTGTCGCCGCCGAAGGGGTGCAGCCGCATCGAGACCACGATCTGGGCGAGGGGCAGCAGGTTGTTCACGGCGACCGCGCAGGCCAGCCCGATGGCGGCCCCAGCGATGCCGAGCGCCGGGATGAGGAGGAGATCCGCGGCGACCATCGCGGTCAGGGCCGCGAGAACGTTGACGAGGTTCCAGACGGTGCGCCCGCCCATGGCGAGCACCATGTCGACCATGCCGCAGCCGGTGGCCAGCAGCATTGCGAGGGCGAGAACGCGTACCACCGGAACGGCTTGCCGGTAGTGCGCGCCGAACAGGCCCAGGTAGTCACCGGCGTACTGAAGGACGGTGAGGTGCAAGGGCCAGCTCGTGAGGATGAGCCAGCCGGTCGCCGTCTGGTACAGCCGCCGGGCGGTGGGCAGGTCCCCGACCGCGAGCGCCTCCGCGAGCCGCGGCTGCACCGCCTGCGAGATCGCGCCGTTGGCGAGCTGGCCGACGACGACGAACCGCCCCGCGACCGAGTACGCCGCCGCCGGAGCGAGCCCGGCGAGCGCGGCGACCAGCAGCACATCGATGCGTTGGAGAGCGGTCTGGGCGACGTTCGCGAGGGCCCGGGGCGCGGTGAACCGCCAGAACCGCCACCCCATCCCGGCGTCTTCCGAGCGCTGGATCACGGATCTCGGTCGAATCTTGCGCCAAGATTCGACCCGGAACCCTGATCCAGCGCGGAAAGCGCGCCAGAGGAGGTAGCCGGCGGCGACGCAGACCGGCAGGAACGGCGCGGCCCAGGCGACGGCCCACACCGCGACCGGCGCGCCGACCAGGAACACCGCGGCCAGCAGGATCAGTTGCAGCGCCGGCCGGGTGATCTTCTCGAGCAGTACGGTCGGGCGCATCTGCCGATAGCCGCGGGTCGCGGCCAGCAAAGCGTCGGCGAGCGCGGCGAGCGGCAGGAAGAACGCCAGCGCGCGTAGGGGATCGGCGTACTCGGGGGTCACGATCGGCGCGAGCCAGTAGGTGACCAGGGTGAGTGCCAGCCCGGCGAGGAACACGGGCGGCAGCGAGACCCGGAGGCACGCGCCGATCAGTTCCGGTGTGGACAGTGCGCGCAGCCGGGCCGGCCAGTACACCAGCCCGGTCACGGTGCCCAGTCGCGCCACGCCGCCCACCAGGGTGAACGCGGCGGTGGCGGCGAAGAACGAACCCGCCTGCTCGGCTCCGAGCCCGCGCGCGACCAGCCAGGTCACTCCGAGGCCCGCGACTCCGGCCAGGCCCGCGCCCAGCAGGTTCGCGACGCCGCCGCGCGCGGTGGAGGCCAGCGCGTCGCCGCGGGAGACGACTTCCCGATGCGGCGGCGGCTGGATACGTGTCGGGTTCTCCGTGGTCATTGTCGCCAGGCAGGCGTACGCCCAAGCCAGGCGGTCAAGGCCGCATCGTGCGGAGCGAAGTGCACGCGGAGCTCCGCGCGGATCTCGTCGGGCAGCTCGGTCTCCCGGGGCCGGGCGTTGTGCTGTTCGAACTCGGGGAAGCCGAGGTGCGGCAGGCCGAGGAAGTCCTGCACCCGCTCGTAGACGGTCTTCGGGTCGGTGAAGAACTCCTCCGCCTCCTGGACGAGGATGTTGTCCCGGCCGAGCTGATGCGCCATCTGCTCCAGCGCGATGGCGTATTCGCCCCGGGCCCGGTACGCGTGGTGCTGGTGGGCGAACGAGTACGCGAACGGGTCGGCGGTCAGCCGGGCCTGCTGACCCCGCAGCCGGCTCGGTTCCAGGGCGAGCGCGCGGGCGAAGTCGGCTTCCAGCTCGAAGCCCCGGGCGACTTCGTGGGCGTGCTGCGAGTACGCCCGCTCGACCGGATCCCGCACGAGCACGATCGCGCGTACGCCGGGCAGGTCGCGGGCGATCCGGGCGGCCGCATGCGGGTGGTAGAGGTAGTAAGGGCTGGACTCGAAGGTCTGCCCCGGATAGCCGTGCTCTTCGAGTAGCTTCTCGGCGGCCCGGCGCAGCGGGAAGTGGGCGCGATACCAGTCCGGCCCGCGGTGGTAGTTGGTGTCGAAGTAGTGCACGCCCTTGTGCAGCACCGCCTTGAGCACCAGGGGATGCTGCGAGAGCGCCCGGTAGAGCGAGGTGGTTCCGCAGCGCTGCCCGCCGCAGATGAGGAACGAGGGCAGCATGCGCGAACCGGCGGTGAGCCGGCCGAACGAACGCGATCCGGCGTGGATGATCCGCTTGACGGGTTCGGGGACGGTACTGGAGTTCACGTCAGCCTCCGGACGCGGTCGATGAGCACGGGCAGCAGCCAGGTGCCGAGGACACCGAGGCGCGCACCCGCCTCGGCCTGGCGGTCGGCCAGATAGCGGGCGGCGAGGTCCACGAGGTAGAGCAGGGCGGTGACTTCGCGCCCGTCGGGGACCACGTCGAACGGATCGAGCAATGTGGACGCCTGGGCGACGACGTCCGCCACACAGCCCCGAGCGTCCGCGTCTTGCTGAATCCGGCGCTGCAGCTCGTAATGAAGCGCGTCGAAGCCCATCGGCACGCCCGGCGTGAACCTTTCCCAGTCCCACACCAGGAGATCAGGGTCGGTCTCGCCGGTGCCGCCAGGGGCGGCTTCCGTGCCGCCGCGAACACAAGCCATGTTCCAGGGGGCCCAGTCCCCGTGCCACGCGCCGTAGCTCAGCGGCACGTCACCGCTTCGGTCGATCAAGGTCCGCGCGGCGTCCAGCAACGGCGCGCCGTCGGCGTGGTCGGCCACCTGCACGAGGCGGTTGCGCAGGTCGGCCCAGTACGGGCTGGTGGCCAGCCAGCCCCGGGTGGTGCCCACCGCCCGGGCCACCTCCAGCATCGCCGTGGTCAGTCTTTCCGGAGCCAGTGGTACGCGAGGACGCCAGATCGGCAGCGCGGACTGCACGAGCACTTGATGGCCGTGCCACTGTCCGGTGTGGAGGACGCGGGGGACGGCGACTTCCTTGAGGTCGATGTGCGACAACGCGGTCAACGCCGCGGTCTCGGCCCGGACGAGCCGACGCGTCAGCGGTCCCGTGCCCAGCTTGGCGAAGCCGAACGTACGCCCGGTCGGCGTGAGCAGTTGCAGGACCGGCTTCCGGTTGGCCCTCGCCGGTCCGATGTGGATACTGATGCTCAGCGGGGCCTGAAGGTGCTGCTCCAGGTAGCTGTCGATGGAGTCGGCCCCGGGCGACGGTGCGTTGATGCGTACGCGATCACGCAGGAGTGCGGGCCACGCCCCGGTCCGCAACGCCGCCACGACGGCGTCCCGTTTGAGCTTGGCGAGCCGGGTCTGCGGCTCGGCGAACCGGCGTACGGCGGCGGCGGCGACCCGCCGGGACCCCATCGGGATCAGCAGCTTCGGCCGTCGCGCATGGGGAACGACGAGATACTCCGCCACCCGGTCCGGCCCGTCGCCGGTGAGCGAACAGGGCGCGGGATAGAGCAGATCGAGGACTTCGGCGAGGTACTGATGGCGTAGTTGTGCGTCGGCGGCGGTCAGTTGGGCGGGAGCAGTGGTCACCGGACTCATGCGACACCCCGATCAGAGTTCGTCTTCGGGAGGTTTGCGCGCCAGAGCAGCGCGTACGCCAGGAAGGTGAAGGCGAGCGGGGTGACCAGCGAGTTGTACCAGAACATCGCGACGAAGGTCCCCACGATCGCGGCCTGGCCCGCGATCCCGATCGGCGTGCGGTCGCGGCGGAACCGCCACAGGCCGTAGCCGAAGAAGCCCAGATAGCCGACGGTGCCGACCGCGCCGTGCGCGAACAGCAGTTGCCAGAATTGGCCGTTGCCGCCGACGGTGAAATTGCCGCAGCGTTCACAGCCGGCGCTCTCGCCGACTGCGATGGACTGCCGGCCGCCGAGCGTGTTGCGGGTCGAACCGAACCCGACCAGCGGCGACTGGTGGAATCCGTCCAGCGCCCGCTCGGTGAGATACAGGCGTACGCCGTTGGACTTCCCGTTCTCGAGGCGCTTGTTGACGACGTCCCCCAGGGGCGTCACCGCGAGTACGCCGGCCAACGCTGCCGCTGCGCCCGCCCCGGCCAGAAGCATGCCCAGGCGGCCCGACTGCGCCTGGCGTACCGCCACGTAGGCGAGAGTGACCCCGAGCCCGATCCAGAGCCCCCGATTGAGCGAGTGGACGACCGGAACGGCCGCGACCACCAGGAGTGCGAAGGCCGCGACCTTGACCCGGCGGGTGAGGGTGGCGCGGACCGCGACCACGAACCAGACGACGAGCAGGCAGAAGTTGTTGCCCCAGGTGTTGGTGTAACCCCACGGCGCGGCCGGGCGCGGCTGCGGGTCGCCGACGATGTCCATGATCTGCGCGGCGTAGGGATGGACGAGCGACTTGATGAAGCCCTTGCCGCGCACGCCCGGGGGGAGTAGCAGTTCGACGGGCGAGGTGAAGCCGAAGTGGCCCGCGAACGTGCCCAGCAGGCCGCCCGCGACCGTGACCACGAAGAGCCAGGCCAGCAGCTTTACCAGGCGGGCTTGCGAGAGCGTGCCGGTCGGCAGGTTCCCGGCGTAGATCAGCAGGACCGTGAGCGCGACGTACTCGATTAGGCGGAACGCCACGCCGGTGATCCGTTCGGCCGCGCCTGCCACGACGACGCCGTCCGGATCGGAGCCGAGCACGGCGACGCCGATCACGACCGCGCCCAGGAAGACCAGCCAGAGCGGGAAGCCCGGGGGCAGCTTGATCCGCTCGCCACGGCGGTGCTTCTTCACGAGCTGAGCGACCATCGGCACCGCGAGAATCGGGAAGATCAGTACGCCGAGGCCGAGCGCCCACCAGACCGGGTAGAACGCCAGGAGCGCTACCAGCGGCCAGGGCCCCGGCGCTTTCGGCGCTGTTGCTTTGTGCGCTGGATCAGGGATCTCGGTCGAATCTTGACCCAAGATTCGACCTGGATCCCTGATCCAGCGTTCGCGCGAGACGGGGGGAGCGGTCACGCGGCGCCCTGCCCGGCGGTCGCGTCGAGCTCGGCCAGCTTGGTGTCGTCGAGGCACTGGAAGTGCTGGGTGTCCTCGACCAGAGCACCCGACGAGACGAGAGCAGCCGACGAGGCCTGCGCAGCCGACGGAGCGAAAGTGGGTGCCGGACCGGGAGCGGTCGGCTTGAGCCGCGGCACGACGACCGCGCCCAGCAAAACAGTGCCGACCCGGCGCAGCTGCTCGGCGGCGTCCGTGACCTGGGGATACCGCGTACGCCGAAGCTCGATCGCGACGATGGCGGCGTCGGCCACCCCGGCCAGACTCTGTGCGTCCGCACTCGCCTCGGTCGACGGGGCCTCGATGATCAGGTAGTCGCACTGCGTACGCAGTTGGGCGACGATGTCGCGGAGCGCTTGGGACTGCAACAGCCCGGCCGCGCTGGCGGTCGCGCCGGTGGCCAGCACCCGCAGGTGCGGCGTACGCGGAGCGCGCTGCAACGCGGTGGCCAGCGCGACCCGGCCGCAGATGACATCGGACAACCCGGGGGTGGGTTGCACCCCGACCATTCCCGCCAGCGGCGGTACGCCGACGAGCAGATCGGTCTGGTGTGCCCCGACGAGCACGACTTCGCTGCCCGTCCGGGCGAGCGCGGTCGCGAGGTTGGCCGCGACGAGGGTGGCCGACGGCCCCCGGCTGGCGCCGGTCACGACCACGGCCCGGCCCAGGTTCTCGTCCGCGGCGGGGATGACGGAGGCGATCGCGGCGACGACTTCGTTCCGCAGCCGGTTGAAGATCCGGCCGCCACTGCCGTACGGGGGGAAGACGTCGTCCAGCCGGGCCTTGGCCCGCCCGGTCACCTCGGCCAGCACCGGGACGTCTGCCCGGCGCCAGACGTCACCCGCCCGGCGTACGCGGCGGTCGAGGCGGTGGCGGAGGGCCGCGGCCAGCAGCCCGAGCAGCGCTCCGAGGACGGCGCCCCCGGCCAGGTTGATCTTCAGATCCGGCTTGCGGGGCCGGCTCGGCAGGCCCGCGTCGCTGATGATCCGGCCCGCGCTCACCGCCGTCGTGGACAGCCCGTTGAGCTTGCCGTTCAGCTGGTTGATCTGGGCCTGCAGGGTCCCGCGCTGACTGTCCAGGGTGGGCCGGTTCGGGGCGTCGCCGGGCAGCTTGCCCAGCTTGGTGATCACCTGACCGAGCTGGAGGGACAGTTGCTTGAGCTTGGCGTTGAGCGCCTTGATCTGGGTGTTGAGATCGTCGTGCGCGTTCTCGTCCCGGCTTCGCAGGTACGCCTCGGCGAACGCGTGCGAACCGGCCTGCGCCAGTTGCGGCGTACGCGCGGCGTACTTGATCTGCAGGACCGTCGTGTTCGGCGGTACTTCCACCGACACCGCGCGCGACAGTTCCCGGGGGTCCGCCTTCGTCCGCAGAAGCTCCGCAGCAGTGGTTGCGACCTGGGTCGAGCGGACCAACTGCGCCTCGGTGTCGAGGTTGATCTCGCCCTTGGTACGCCCACCGGCCGCGTTCGCGTCCCCGCCCGACGGCTGGACCAGGACGGACGTGCTCGAGACGTATTCGCGGGGGAGCGTACGGGTCACAGCGGCGGCCCCCGCCACCCCGACCAGGGTCAGCAGCAGGACGACCCACCAGTGCCGACGGACCAGACCGAGGTAGTCGGAGAGGTCCATCGACCCGGGATGAGCGGCGTCCATGGGCGGGCCTTTCGCGTGCGGATGACGGGCGTGCGGGGTCGGCGGGGCGGAAGAAGGAGGAGGCCCCTGAGAGGTAAACGGCACGGGAGGGCTGACGTAACTCCGGAAAACAGGCTGTATGTCCGTATTTGCTGGGCGTGTCGCTGCACGATTTCCGGGATCGGCCGACTTTTCTGGACGTTTACCCCTTTAAGCCCCTGTGCGTCGCTAATAGGATCAAGAGCAGCAAATCAGTGCGTTTCTCTCGACTGGCGGAGGGAGGCACCGCGATGGGCGGCTCCAGCCACGGCAGGCAGTCCGCGCGGGTGGCGCTGCTGGCCGCAGCGGCGGTGACAGCGGCCGCCGCGATCGGCCTGGTCGGCGGCCAGGTCTCGGACCGGCCCCGGACCGTGCCGGTCTCGGAGGACGTCTCGGTCCGCGACTTCGCACCTGCCTCGCACGACACCGCGCAACCCGAGAGCATCGATCTCCTCGCGGCCGGCGGCTGGGACGGCGGTGCGGCGGTCAGCTACCTGAAGTTCCGCGTCGATCTGCCCGCCAAGACCCCGCCCGTGCACGCCGAGCTCTGGCTCGCCCGGCACAGCGGCCGCCTCCCGGGCGTCGTCGAACTCAGCGTCGTCCCGTGGTCGGACTGGCAGGCGGCCAGCGTCACCGCCGGGTCCGCGCCTCGGCTCGGCCGCGTGGTCGGCTCGGTCTTCCCGACCGGCTTCGAGACCGCGGTCCACTTCGACGTCACGAGCGTCATCCGCACTTCCGGCGAGTACGCGTTCGCGGTGACCGCCCCGACGAGCGACGCGATCGGTCTGTTCGACGCCCAGGAAAGCCGGGTGAAACGGCCGCCCACGCTGGCTCTCCAGTGGAACGACGGCCCCCGTCCGTCGGCGAGCCCACTCAAACGCCTGCCCGGCCGGTTGATCGTCGCGCCGCCGAGCACTGCTTTGCGCTACCTGCAATTGCCGGGGTGGCTGCCTGAAGAGGCCGCTCCTTACTGGCTTCCCACTACTGACGACGGTGCGTACGCGACGGCGAGTGCGACCGACGAACCGTCGCCGCCTCCGCCACCCTCGCCGACGCCGGGTGCGCCCTCGGATTCCGCCGCTCCGGCGACCAGTCCCTCCGACAGCCCTTCTGGCAGTCCGTCGGACAGCCCATCGGAATCTCCTTCGGAGTCGCCATCGGATGCACCGTCTCCGTCGGACAGTGCTACGAGTTCGCCTAGCCCGTCGGGGGCCCCGTCGGCGTCCGCGTCTATGACAGGTTCGCCGTCCGCGTCCGCATCCCAGTCGGCTTCTGCATCAGCGTCTGCATCAGCGTCTCCGTCGATGTCGCAGTCCCCGTCAGCCTCGCAGTCGGCGTCGCCGAGCCCGAGCGGCACTACTCCGTCCGAACCCGACTGCCGCCTCGGCGATCTGGCCGTACCCAGTTGCGGCGTGCTTTGGGGAGTGGCGCCCGGTGCGCATACCTCGGTCAACCGGGCCACCGCGTTGCGGAACTTCGAGAGCCTCACCCAACGGCCGCAGGCGGTGTATCACGCGTACCACCGGGGCGACCAGATCTTCCCCACGGGCGAGGAGATCAGCCTGGCCCGGGACCCGCAGAACCCGCGGATCTTGATGGTGAACTGGAAACCGATGAACGCGACCTGGCGGGAGATCGCGAACGGTGACCCGTGGGCCGACGACTACCTGGACCGGCTGGCCGCGCACCTCAAGGCGACGTTCACCGAGCCGTTCTTCTTCACCATGCACCACGAGCCCGAAGACGACGTACGCACCAACTCGTTGCTCGGCATGACCGCGCGCGACTTCGCCGCCGCCTTCCGATACGTCGTGCAGCGGCTGCGAGCCGAGGGCGTCACGAACCTGATCTCCGTCGTCTGCTACATGGCGTACGTGCCGTGGAACACGAAGTCCTGGTTCCCGGATCTCTACCCGGGTGACGACGTCGTCGACTGGGTGGCCTGGGACGCGTACGCCTACAGCGATCCCGGCTACGGCTACGGCGACTTCGCCGAGATGATGAACCGGCGGTCGAGCCTGCATCCGGACTGGCCCGGCTTCTACACCTGGGCGGCGAGAAAGTTCCCGACCAAGCCGTTGATGGTGGCCGAATGGGGACTCTGGTACTCGTCGTTCAACCAGCAGCATCCGGCCGACTTCTTCCGGAGCGTCGGACGGCAGATCGACTTGTTCCCCCGGGTCAAGGCGCTGCTCTACTTCGAGACGCCGAGCAACCAGACCGGCCGGGACTCGCGGGTGCACGCCACTGCGGACGGGCTGGCCGCGTACCGGGACCTGGGGAAGCTGCCCGTGTTCCGGGTCGAACCACCGGTCGAGTACTCGAACCGGCCGAGTCCGACGTTCGTCAGGCCTCCGGGAGGCTGATCCAGCCACCGTTGACGAGGTAGTCGAGCACCAGGTCGACGGCGTCCTCGACGGTGCCATGGCTGGTGTCGATGGTCAGCTCGGCGTCGGTCGGCGCCTCGTACGGGTCGTCGATGCCGGTCATGCCCCGGATCAGCCCGGCCCGGGCCTTGGCGTACAACCCCTTGCGGTCGCGCTTCTCGCACACGTCGAGCGGCGTCGCGACGTGTACCAGGATGAAGTCCGCGCCGGCGGTGCGGGCCAACGCGCGTGCGCCGGCTCGGGCGGCGGCGTACGGGGCGATCGGGCAGGCGACGGCCACTCCGCCATGCCGGGCGACCTCGGCGGCGACGAATCCGATCCGGCGGATGTTCAGGTCGCGGTCTTCCCGGCCGAAGCCCAGCCCCCGGCTGAGTTCCCGCCGGACGATGTCACCGTCGAGCATGGTGATCGTGCGTTCGCCCTCTTCGCGGAGCACTTCGGCGACGCCGTGCGCCACCGTGGACTTCCCCGAGCCGGACAGCCCGGTGAAGAACAGGACGAGACCCCGCTGTCGGCGCGGCGGGCGGGCCTTGGACAACTCGCGGGCGACGGCCGGCGGCGTATGCCATTCGGGCAGGGTCTCGCCGTCGTCGAGCACCTGGGCGATCTCGTCCGTGGTCAACGGTAGCCGGGCGAAACGGGGATTCACGTCGTTGGCATCGCGCCACTGCCCGTCCCGGGTGTCGTAGGCGAGCGCGCGCGGGACGAGGATGCGCGGCCCCCGGCCGGCGATGGTCTCGGCGGTGGACAGCAGGTGGGTGACCCCGTACGCTTCGGCGACCCGGGCCCGCAGCGCGCCGTCGGCGAATTGGTCCCCCCGCCGATGCAGCGGAATCGCGACGACGAGCGGGTCCGGCAGCCGGTCCGCCGCCGCCAGTACGCAGCGCAGCAACGCGTGCTGCTCCAGCCCGTCCGGTCCCGGCTCGGCCACCGGGACGAGCAGCACGATCTGCGCGTTCAACTGCCGGGCGGTATGCAGCAGCTGAGCCAGCTGCGGGCGGTGCAACGGGCGATCGGCGTAGAAGCCGAGGACCCGTCCGGCTTGCAGTTGGTGCCGGGCCTCGGCGGCGGACAGCCGATAGCGGTGGAACGGCAACCCGCCGTCGCCGTACGCGCGTACCGCCCCGGCCAGGTGGCTGTGCCCCGGCTTGCGGGCGGGCCAGCGTTCGGCGATGTGCAGTGCGCCGACCGGGGCCCCTTCCGGGTCGGTCAGCACGACCGCCTTCGCCTCGGGGCGTACCGCCGCGTCCGGGACGACGAGGGTGATCGGCGGCCACACGCCGTCGTCCGGCAACCGGCCGTGCTGCTCCACCGCGGCACAGTCGGACCGGCTCATGAACCCGTCCAGCGGTGCGTACGCCCCGGCGAGCAGCATCTGCAGGTCGGCGAGCTCGACCGGCTCGGGCGTGTGGGCGGGTGCGTCGGCCAGGTCCTGGTCGGACAGGGCCCACTCGAACCGGTCCACTTCGCCTCCTGTCGCGCTGACTGCACTCCTGGCGTCTCGACCGCCGTTCCCGGCTCTCGTCGAGATGACTAGTGTGCCAGCTCGGCCGTGGCACTGCGACGGGGCTAGCCGGTGTTGCGGAGACCGGCGGCGATGCCGTTGACCGTCGTGAGCAGTGCCCGTTCCAACGTCGGGTCGGTGCTCGGCATACGCCCCGGCGTGCCGGACGACTTGCCTCCGGTACCGCGGTATTGCCGCAGCAACGCCACCTGGAGGTGGTGCAACGGCTCCAGATAGGTGTCCCGGACAGCCAGCGTCCGGGCCAGCACCGGCTGCGCCTCCAGGACGTGTGACTCCCCGGTGATGGCCAGTACTTCCTCGACCGTTCGCGCGTACTCGACCTCGATCTTGCTGAAGATCGGCTGCAGCCGCTCCGGCACCAGGGCGGCGACATAGCTGCGCGCGATCGTGAGATCGGTCTTGGTCAGCATCATCTCCACATTGGAGAGGAACGTGCGGAAGAAGTGCCAGCGGGCGTGGGCGTCCGTCAGCGTGTCGAACAGCCCCGCCTCGCGGGCCGCCCGCAGGCCGGTGCCGACGCCGTACCAACCGGGGACGATCTGGCGGGACTGGGTCCAGCCGAACACCCACGGAATCGCGCGCAGGCCGCCGAGTCCGGCGCCGGAGTCCGGCCGCTTGGCCGGGCGCGAACCGATGTTGAGCGCGCCCAGCAGCTCGGTCGGGGTGGCCGCCCAGAAGTACTCGGGCAGCAGCGGGTCCTCGACGAGATCTCGGTACGCGCGGAAGGCGGCGTCGGAGACGGCGTCCATCGCAGCGTCCCAGCGGGCCAGATCTTCCTGCGGCTGCCGGGGTGCGGTGTGCAGCAGCGTCGCCTGCAACACGGCAGCCACGGTGAGCTCCAGGTTCTCCCGGGCCAACGCGGGCAGCGTGTACTTGTCCGAGATGACTTCGCCCTGCTCGGTCACCTTGATCGCGCCGTCGAGCGTCCCGTACGGCTGGGCCAGGATCGCCTCGTGGGTCGGGCCGCCGCCCCGGCCGACCGTGCCACCCCGGCCGTGGAACAGACGCAGACGTACGCCGTGCCGCGCGGCCACGTCTCGCAGGTCACGTTGGGCCCGGTGGATGCCCCACTGGCTGGTCGTGATCCCGGCTTCCTTGTTGGAGTCGGAGTAGCCGAGCATCACTTCCTGGACGTCGCCGCGAGCGCGCACGACCGCCCGGTACGCCGGCAGGCGCAGCAGTTCGTCGAGCAGCCGACCGCCGGCGGACAACTCGGCCGGTGTCTCCAGCAGCGGCACCAGCCCGATCCGGGCCTTGGCGCTGTGCGGGTCGATCAGGCCCGCCTCGCGCGCCAGGACGGCTGCGGCGAGCACGTCGTCGACGCCTTGCGTCATCGAAATGATGTAGGACTCGATGACCTCCGGGCCGAACCGCTCGTGCGCGTCCCGGATCGTGCTGAACACGTCGAACGTCTTGCGCGACCGGTCGCTGAGCGGGGTGTCGGCATGCGACAGCGGGCGGCGGCTCGCCAGCTCCCGGGCCAGCAGCTCGGTCCGCTCGGCCCGGGTCAGCGCCGCGTAATCGGTGACCTCGCCGACACTGCTGTAGAGCTGGGCGAGCACGGCGTGGTGCGCTTCGGCGTGTTCGCGTACGTCCATCGTGGCGAGCCGGAGGCCGAAGGCGCTCACCCGGCGGATGATGCTGGCCAGCGTCCCAGTCGCGGTCAGCTGCCCGGCGTTGCGCGCCAACGAGGCCCGGAGCAGCTCCAGGTCGGCGATCAGCCCGGCCGAGCCGAGGTAGTCGCGTCCGGGAACGTGCGGCGTGCCCTTGGCCAGGCGCTGACGAGTGTTGGCCAGCTTCGCCTTGATGGCTCGCGCCTTGAGGCGGTACGGCTCTTCGGCGTTGACCCGGCGGAACCGGGCATCCACCTCGGGCAGGGCGTCGAGGTCCTGCGCCAGGCTGGCCGACAGATCCAGCGACACCGTACGCAGTCGCCGGGACACGCTGATCTCGTTGATCAGCTCGTCCATCGCCTCCTCGGTGGCCTGGATGCCGTGCTCGTGCTGGATGATCAGCACGTCCCGGGTCACCGCCGGAGTCACGAACGGGTTGCCGTCCCGGTCGCCGCCGATCCAGGTCCCGAAGGTGAGCGGCTGCCCGTTCGGCGCGCTCTCGACACCCAGTCCGCGCAGCGTGTCGGCGAGGTCGTCGAGCACCTGGGGGGCGGCGTCGGCGTACAGGTCGCGCAGGTAATAGACGGCGTTGCGCGCTTCGTCGGTCGGGTCGGGCCGGTCGAGCCGCAGCTCGTCGGTCTGCCACAGCAGATCCAGCAGCTCGGCGAGACGACGGTCGGTCTTCAGGGTCACGTCGCCGCCGTACAGCATGGCCTCGGCTGCTTCGTTGTCGAGCTGGTCGGCGATGCTGCGCAGCTTGGTCAGGATCGAGCGCCGGGCCGCCTCAGTGGGGTGCGCGGTGAAGACCGGGCGGACAGCGAGGCGACGGGCGGCAGCCGCGATCTCGGCGGTGGGCACCTTCCGCTGGGCGATCAGGGCGGCCGCGCGATCGAGCCAGCCGCCGTGCTTGGCCCGTTCGCGTCGCAGCTCTCGGGCCCGGTGCACCTGCTCGGTGACGTTGGCGAGGTGGAAGTAGGTGGAGAAGGCGCGGGCGAGTTTCGTCCCCGTCGCGACGTCGAGCGCGGCCAGCTTGGCGGCGGCCGCTTCGGGCTCGGTACGGACCAGCGCGCGGACCTCTTCGACGAGGTCCAGCAGGGCTTGGCCCTCTTGACGAGTCAGCGTCTGGCCGAGCAGGGTGCCGAGGCGGCGGATGTCGGCGCGCAGCGCCGCGTCCTCCGGGTCGGTTCGAGCTTCGCTCACCGCGGTTCCTTCCAGGGTGCTGCCGCGCCGGCGCGAGGAGAGCCTTGCCGATCCCCGCAGCGCGCGCCTGAGAAACGGACGCCGCTGTCCTGGCCCGCATGTTACCTGCCCGGCCGGTGTCGGGGCGCTGTGACGCCGCTCTCGGGTCCACCTGTCGGACCGTGAATGTAGGCTGGTCACCGAAGCGCTTACCCCCCATCTTTTCCGATGGGGGGCTTGTCGGCGTTGCTGTGGGCGAGTTCAGGGGGAGATGTCGTGAGGCTGGTCGGTCTGCTGGAGGCGGCTCTCGCCGACCCCGCTCTCACCCGCGCCGGTGAGCTGGCCCGAGGCGCCGAGGACGTCGACGTCACCGCCCCGGCGGCGTTGCGTCCGTTCCTGGCCGCCACCGCCGCCCGGGCCAAGTCGGTGCTGGCCGTGACGGCGACGAGCCGCGAAGCCGACGACCTGGCCGAGGCGCTGTCGTCGTTCCTGCCGCCGGACCAGGTGGCGGCGTACCCGAGCTGGGAGACCCTGCCGCACGAGCGGCTGTCGCCCCGGTCGGACACGGTCGGCCGCCGGCTCTCGGTGCTGCGCCGGCTGGCCCATCCCGAGCTGGCCGGCCCGCTGCGCGTCGTCGTTGCTCCCGTACGCAGCCTGCTCCAGCCGCAGCTCAAGGGGCTCGGCGACCTCATGCCGGTGGAGCTGACCCCGGGCGCGAGCGCCGATCTCGAGGAGGTCGCGCATCGGCTCAGCGACCTCGCGTACGCCCGGGTCGACCTGGTGACCAAGCGAGGCGAGTTCGCCGTTCGGGGTGGTCTGCTCGACGTGTTCCCGCCGACCGAGGAGCACCCGCTGCGGGTGGAGTTCTGGGGCGACGACGTCGAGGAGATCCGCTCGTTCGCCGTGGCCGACCAGCGCACGATCGAGTCGGTGGACCGGCTGGTGGCGGTGCCGTGCCGGGAACTTCTGCTGACCCCCGAGGTACGCGCCCGCGCCGAAGCGCTGCTCGCCGAGCATCCCGAGCTGGCCGAGATCCTGGAGAAGCTGGCCGAGGGCATTCCGGTCGAGGGGATGGAGTCGCTGGCTCCGGCTTTGGCCGGTGAGCACAGCATGGAGCTGCTCGTCGACTGCCTGCCCGGCGAAACGGTCGTCTTGTTGTGCGATCCCGAGCGGATTCGCACGCGCGCGCATGACCTTGTGCGTACCAGTGAGGAATTCTTGCAAGCCGGCTGGGCGGCGGCCGCGACCGGCGGACGGGCCCCGATCGACGTGGGCGCCGCGGCCTTCAAGACGTTGGCCGAGGTACGCGGAGCCGCACTGAGCCGCGGACAGTCATGGTGGTCGATCGCGCCGTTCGGCCTCGACGCGGCCGAGCCGGTCAAGGACGAGACGCCCTGGCTCGACGTGCCCGAGACGGTGTCGGTCAGCGACGACACGACGTCGTTGCTGACGCTGGGCGGGCAGCCGGCGCCCCTCTACCACGGCGACACCGCCCGGCTGCTGGACGACCTCAACGGCTGGCTGCGCGACGGCTGGCGGGTGGCGCTGGTCTTCGAGGGCCACGGACCGGCGCAGCGGGCGGCCGAGGTGCTGCGGGACGCGGGCGTCGGCGCGCACCTGTCGGACGTGGCGACCCTGGGCGCGGGCGAGTTGCTGATCACCACCGGGCCGCTGACCAGCGGGTTGGTGGACGAGACGGCCCGGGTGGCGATCGTGACCGGGACCGACATCTCGGGCGGCCGGGGAGCGTCCACGAAGGACATGCGCAAGATGCCGTCCCGGCGGCGCAACACGATCGACCCGCTGGAGTTGCGGGCGGGCGACTACGTCGTGCACGAGCAGCACGGCATCGGCCGCTACGTCGAGCTGGTGCAGCGGCAGGTCAACGGGGCGGAACGGGAATACCTGGTCATCGAATACGCCCCGGCTAAGCGCGGCCAGCCGGGCGACCGGCTCTTCGTTCCGACCGACGCCCTCGACCAGCTGTCGCGCTACGTCGGCGGCGAGCAGCCCACGCTGCACAAGATGGGCGGCTCGGACTGGCAGAAGGCCAAGGCCCGCGCGCGCAAGGCGGTGCGGGAGATCGCGGCCCAGCTCATCCAGTTGTACGCCGCGCGGCAGGGTGCGAAGGGGCACGCGTTCGGGCTGGACACGCCGTGGCAACGCGAACTCGAAGACGCCTTCCCGTACACCGAGACGCCGGATCAGCTCGCCGCGATCGAAGAGGTCAAGGGCGACATGGAAAAGCCGGTGCCGATGGACCGGCTGATCTGCGGCGACGTCGGCTACGGCAAGACCGAGATCGCCGTACGCGCGGCGTTCAAGGCGGTGCAGGACGGTAAGCAGGTCGCCATCCTCGTCCCCACGACCCTGCTCGCGCAGCAGCACTTCAACACCTTCTCCGAGCGGATGGCCCAGTTCCCGGTGCAGATCCGGCAGCTGTCGCGGTTCCAGACTCCCTCGGAGTCCGCGCGCACCATCGAGATGGCCTCCGAGGGCAGCGCCGACATCGTCATCGGCACCCACCGGCTGCTGCAGCAGGCCACCCGGTTCAAGCAGCTCGGCCTGGTAGTGGTGGACGAGGAGCAGCGGTTCGGGGTGGAGCACAAGGAACACCTGAAGTCGCTACGGACCAATGTGGACGTTCTGACCATGTCGGCCACGCCGATTCCGCGTACGCTCGAAATGGCGATCACGGGCATCCGGGAGATGTCCACCATCGCCACCCCGCCGGAGGAGCGCCATCCCGTCCTGACCTATGTGGGGGCGTACGACGACAAGCAGGTCGCCGCCGCCATCCACCGGGAGCTGCTGCGCGACGGTCAGGTCTTCTACCTGCACAACCGAGTGGAGTCGATCGACAAGGCGGCCCGGCGTATCCGGGAACTCGTCCCCGAGGCCCGCGTCGTCACCGCGCACGGTCAGATGGGCGAGGAAGCCCTGGAAAAGGTGATGATCGGCTTCTGGGAGAAGGAGTACGACGTCCTCGTCGCCACGACGATCATCGAGTCGGGCATCGACATCCCCAACGCCAACACCCTGATCCTCGAACGGGCCGACCTGCTCGGTCTGGCTCAGTTGCACCAGATCCGGGGTCGCGTCGGGCGGGGCCGCGAGCGGGCGTACGCGTACTTCCTGTATCCGCCGGAGAAGCCGCTGACCGAGCACGCTCACGAGCGGCTGGCCACCATCGCCCAGCACACCGAACTCGGCGCGGGCATGTACGTGGCGATGAAGGACCTGGAGATCCGGGGTGCGGGCAATCTGCTCGGCGGCGAACAGTCCGGCCACATCGAAGGCGTCGGCTTCGACCTCTACGTCCGGATGGTCGGCGACGCGGTCAAGGCGTTCAAGGGCGACGTCGGCGGCGAGGAGGACGAGGAGGCGACCGAGGTCAAGGTGGACCTCCCGGTCGACGCGCACCTGCCGGTGGACTACATCGAAGTCGAGCGGCTGCGCCTGGAGATGTACCGGAAGATCGCCAACGCCCGGTCCGGCGTGGAACTCGACGCGGTGGTCGACGAGCTCTCCGACCGATACGGCGAGCCGCCGGCGCCGGTGGTCAACCTCATCGCGGTCGCCCGCTTCCGGCAGCTGGCCCGGGCGTACGGGCTCGCCGAGGTGTCCGTGCAAGGCAAGCACCTGCGGTTCGCGCCGCTCGAACTGCCGGACTCCAAGCAGCTCCGACTGAAGCGGTACCACCCGGACGCCGTCTACAAGGCGGCGACTTCGCAGGTGAGTGTTCCGCGGCCGACCACTCGGCGGATCGGCGGGGAACCTTTGCGGGATCAGGCTTTGCTGGAGTGGTGCGCTCAGGCGCTTTCCGACGTTCTCGGACCGCCTCCGGCGTGACGCTTCGCTGCTTCCGGGCGGCGCTTCGCAGCTCCCGGGCGGGCTCGGGCGCGCGGCTCGGGGGCGCGGCGCGGCGCTCGGGGCGCGGCCCG
>NZ_JABFVK010000021.1 GCF_013362815.1 Hamadaea sp.
CGCCGGACCGGTTCGCGACCGAGTGCACTCGGCTGACCGCTCGCGACCTGACGCGGTCTCTGCAGGCTTAGCGCTCGCGGGCGCGGCCTCGCGCCTGACGCGCGGCCTCGCGGCCCGACGCGTTCGGTGGTACGCCACGCACCCTTCCCGGCCGGGGTTACGTGCGTGACGTCCCACTCGTCAGCTCACGAGCCACGCCTGGAAGGCCTCGAAGTCGTAGTCGCGACCGAGGAAGTCCCGGACCAGCTCGGCCGCCGGGGCCGAACCGCCGCGTCCGATGACCTTCTCCCGGTAGCGGCCCGCCGGGCCGGGATCGAGCAGGTCGTCGGGGTCGAAGGCGGTGAACAGGTCCTTCGCGATGACCAGTGACCACATGTAGGTGTAGTACATCGCGGAGTATCCGTTGAGATGGCCGAACGACAGGTGGAGTTTCGTGCCCTCCGGGTGCCGGAACGGGGTGTGGAACTCCATCGTCTCCTTCTCCACCGCATCGATGTCCAGTGTGGACGGATCGCGGCGGTGCAGTTCCAGGCTGAGCGCGGCGTAGTACATCTGCTGACGGACCAGCATGCCCTTGCCGAACTCCTCGGCGGCCCGCATCGCCGCCACCGTCTCGGCGGGGATCGCCTCGCCGGTGTCCACGTGACGGGCGAAGCGTGCCAGCACGCCGTGGTTGCGTACCCACTCTTCGAGCAGCTGCGACGGCGCCTCGACGAAGTCCCACTCGACGCTGACCCCGCCGACGCCGCTCCACCGGCCGGCACTGGCGAAGACCTGGTGCAGCAGGTGGCCGAACTCGTGGAAGAACGTCCGCACATCGCTCGGCTGCAGCAGGGCGCGCCCGTTGGCGGGGTTGGGCAGATTGCACAGCAGCGTGCACTCCGGCGTCCGCCCCTGCTTCCCGACGACCATCGTGAACATGGCGGCATGGTTGAACTTGTCGGCGCGCGGGTGCATGTCGAGGTAGATCCGGCCGAGCACGGCGCCGTTCTCCACGACGTCGTAGGCCTCGACCTCGGGATGCCACACGGGCTGCTCGGACGGCCGGAACTCGACGCCGAACATCTCGGCCGCGACGGCCATCAACCCGTCCTTGACAGCGTGGTACTCCAGGTACGGCCGGACCGCCTGCGAGTCGAAGGCGAACTGCTCCGCGCGTACGCGGTCGGTCAGGTACATGTTGTCCCACGGTTCGACGGCCTCGGCGGTCGGGTCGTCGACGCGTTTGCGGTCCAGCAGGACCGCGTAGTCGCGGTCGCCGCGGTCGCGGGCGGCCGTCGAGATGCGGGCGATGAAGTCGGCGATCGCCTGCTCCGAGCCGATCATCTTGTTGGCCGTGACGAAGTCCGCCCAGGTCGCGAAGCCGAGGAGGGTCGCCAGCTCCCGGCGCAGCTCCAGCAGGCGGCGAAGGTTCGACTCGTTTTCGGGGTACGCCCGCAGGTTGTTGAGCCGCCACAGCTGCTCGCGCGCGGCGGCGTCCCGGGAGTAGGTGAGGAACGGGACGAGATCCGGATAGTCCGTCGTGATCCGGACCAGCCCGTCGTCGCCGGCGGGGTGCGCGGCGACGTAGTCCTCCGGCAGCCCGTCGAGGGCGCTCGGCGGCAGTTCCGCCGTCCGGGTGCTCGACGCGATCGTCCGTTCGAACGCCTGCCCGGTCGCGGTCAGCTCGTCCTGCAGGGCGCGTACGCGGGCCCGCGTCTCGTCGTCGCGGTCGACACCGGCCAGGCGCATGTCCCGTAGCACCCGGCCGACCCAGTGCCGGGTGGCCGAATCCTCCTCGGTCAGGTCCCGCCCGGCCAGCGTCCGGTAGACCGCCGGATCGAGGGAGATCTCGGTGAGCCGCTTGTCGAGGTCCTGCTGCACGGTGGCGGCGGTCGTGCGTACGCCGGCGTCCGGATGGGCCATCTGAGCCAGCTTCGCCAGATTGCGTACCCGGCCGAGGGTGGACACGGCGTCGTCGTACGCGGACAGCTCTCCGAGGGAGAGGAACGCGCCGAGGTGCTCGGCGGCGGTGGCCGCGGCCTCGTCGGCGGCGGTGGTGAGCGCGTCGGAGCCGCCTGCCACGAGGGCGGCGGCCGCGGAGGTCTCCTGCATTCGGCAACCGTAGCGTTCCGGCAGACCGCGCCGCCGCCCCGTTCGGCGGTGGTAGAACTACGGGGTGGGAATCGTGTCGCCGGGGTTCTCCGGCCGCCGTCAGCCGGCCGGGCCGAAACTGCCGCCCGGCCAGTACCTCACCCAGGACTTCCCGGTGCTCTCAGCCGGGCCGACTCCGCGCGTGCCGCTCGACACGTGGGAGTTCACGGTGATCACCGAGACGGGCGAACGGCATACCTGGTCGTGGGCCGAGCTGACCGCCCTGCCGGCCGAGGACGTGACCGTCGACATCCACTGCGTCACGAAGTGGTCCAAGCTGCAGACGCACTGGCGCGGCGTACCGATCGCGACGCTGCTCGACGACGTCGAGACCGCCGCCGACTTCGCGCTCGCGCACTCCTACGGCGGCTACACGACCAACGTGCCGCTGGACGACCTGCTCGACGGGCAGGCGTGGATCGCGTACGAGTTCGAGGGCGAGCCGCTCGCTCCCGAGCACGGCGGCCCGGCCCGGCTGCTGGTGCCGCACCTGTACTTCTGGAAATCGGCGAAATGGGTGCGCGGCCTGCAACTGTTGCTCGAGGACGAGCCCGGGTTCTGGGAGACGGCCGGCTACCACGATTACGGAGACCCATGGCGCGAGCAGCGGTATCAAGGCGACTGACCTGGCGCGCGGCCACGTTGCAGGAGGTGCGCGCCGAGACCGGCAGCGCGCATACCCTCGTGTTCGAGGTGCCCGGCTGGGCCGGGCATCTGCCGGGACAGCACGTCGACGTGCGGCTGACCGCCGAGGACGGCTACTCGACCGAACGCAGTTACTCGATCGCCTCGGCCTTCAGCGACCGGGACGATCTCGTCGAGCTGACCGTGCAGCGCATTCCGGACGGTGAGGTGTCGCCCTACCTGGTCGACGTGCTCCAGCCCGGGATGCGGGTCGAGCTGCGCGGCCCGGTCGGCGGCTGGTTCGTGTGGCGCCCCGCCGACACCGCGCCCGTGCTGCTCGTCGCCGGCGGCTCCGGGGTGGTCCCGCTCATGGCCATGATCAGGGCCCGCGCGGAAGCCGCCGTCCGCGTCCCGTTCCGGCTCGTCTACTCCACGCGTACGCCGGAAGACGTGCTCTATGCCGATGAGTTGCGCCGCCGTGCCCTGGAGGACCGTGGGCTCGACGTCACCGTGGTCTACACGCGTCGCGTACCGGACGGGCACGGCCGCCCGCCGGGCCGGTTGACCGCCGCCGACCTGGCCGAATGGGGCTGGCCGCCGGACTTCGAGCCGTCGGTGTTCGTCTGCGGGCCGACCGGGTTCGTCGAGGCCGCCGCCGACCTGCTGACCGACGCCGGGCACGAACCCCAGCGGATCAAGACCGAGCGCTTCGGAGGAACCGATGCTTGACTACGTTGACGGAAGTTCGCTGGCCGGGCCGATGCGAGAGCTGTTCGCAGTCGACGTCACCGCGGTCGAGGGGCGCTGCGCCGGCTGCGGGCTGGCCGGGCCGCTGGCCAACCTGCGGGTCTACGGGCACGATCACGGTCCGGGGGTGGTCGGCCGGTGCCCGGGATGTGACGAGGTCATCCTGCGGCTGGTGCGTACGCCGACCGACGCCTGGCTGGACCTCCGCGGCGCGGTGAGCCTGCGTTTCAGCATGTAGTCGGCACAGCTCACGGACACAATCCTGGGAAAGGCGGCTTTGAGGCGTCTTCAAGGTTTGTGTAGGTTACTGATACGGGTAGACCGGAAATTTCGCGGGCCAATCCGGGCTGGCGCGGTCTACGCGGATCAGCAAAGCGAGGCAACAGGCAGTGAATCGCAGCGGTGACGAGCAGGCTCTGGACTCCGAAACCAAGACCACCCGTCCCCGCAGTCGCTACGTCGACACTCTGCGTGCAGTCGCGATCACTCGGGTCTTCCTCCAGCACACGCTGTGGATGAGCTGGCTGGCCGTGCTGTTCCCGTCGATGTTCGTGATGTTCGGGCTCGCCGGGGCGATGACCGCGGCCTCCCTCGAACGCAAGGGACCCGCCCCGACCGTACGCTCTCGGCTGCGCCGGACTCTGTTGCCGTTGTGGGTACTGGCGGCGGTGGCCGTCCCGCTGATGCTGATCAACGGCTGGGAACACGACACCGAGCATCCGCTGCGCTGGCAGGACCTGCTGTACTGGGTGCTGCCGCTGGCCAACCCGCCCGCGAGTTCCTGGGGCGGCGCGTTCACCCTGGCGCTGTGGTACATCCGGGCGTACATCTGGTTCGTCCTGCTGTCGCCGATCTTCTGGTGGTTCTTCAAGCGCTGGCCGGTGGCGACCCTGGTGGCCCCGCTGACCTTCGCGATCCTGCTCTACTCGCCGCTCGTCCCGCTGCCGGTCAACCGCGTCGGCGACGTCCTGTGGTCGACGGCCTCCTACGGCACTGCCTGGATGCTCGGGTTCGCCCGGCATACGCGGCTGCTCGATCGGGTCCCGGTGTGGGTGTGCGCGGCGTCGGCCGCCGTGCTCGGCGTCGCCGGGTACGCCTGGGGCGCCGGGCAGGGCGGCTTCCCGTTCAGCGACCCGATCGCGGAAACCTTGTGGGGCACCGGATTCGTCCTCCTGGCGTTGCGGGCCCGGCCGACGCTGGCCTGGCTGGACCGGTTCCCCCGGCTTGCCCGCCTGGTCAGCGCCTTCAACGCGCGCGCGATCACGATCTACATGTGGCAGTTACCGGCCCTGTTCCTGACCGGCGCGCTGCTCCAGTACGCCGGGATCACCCCGCTGTCGACCGAGATGAAAGTGGCGTCGTTGCTGGTTGGCGCGCCCTTGACGGCGTTGGCCGTGCTCTGCGTCGGCTGGATCGAAGACATCGCCGCCCGACGTCGGCCGGCCCTGGTGCCCGCTGTGCCCGCGCCGCGCTCGGCTCCGGCCACGCAACCGCAACCCCTGTCCGCCTCCGCCTGACGGCTACGCGACTGACGCCGCCGCCGAATCGCCGCATGATCGCGTCATGCGTCGTATCCTCGCCCTCGCGCTCGCCGTCTCGGCCGCGGTCGTAGCCGTTACAACCGTGCCCGCTCCGGTCAGTGCAGGCGTCCAGGTCGACGGGTACGTGTGGGCGTACCAGCCGTCGGCGGCGAGCTATTCGGCGGCCAGCGGATACGAACGCAACTCCACCGGCGGCGCGGTCGTGATCACGCGCAGTTCGGCCGGGGTCTACTCCGTACGGTTCGCCGGGATGGCGGTCAGCGGGGGAGTCGCCCACGTACGCCCCTACGGCTCGGGCAACACCGGGATCTGCACGATCGCGAGCTGGCTGCCGGTGGGCGTCGACGAAGTGCTCAGCATCCGCTGCTTCACCGCCGCCGGGGTCGCCGCCGACTCCTACTTCGTCGCGCACTTCACCAACCGCACGTCGGCGTACGCGACCTTCGCGTACTTCTGGGCGCACGATGCGTACTCGGCGACGCCGTACACGCCGAGCACGGCGTACTCCTACGACTCCACCGGCGGCTCGCCGTTGGCGTGGCGGCAGTCGCAAGGCGTGTACATGGTGCAGATGCCGACCGTCGACGCGCACTACCCGGTCGACAACAACGACGGGCATTACCAGGTCACCGCGTACGGGACGGCTCCGGTGCGCTGCGAGGTCCACGGCGAGAACGACGAGACGCCCACGCCGATCGGGGTCTTCTGCGTCGACGCGTTCGGCAACCCGGCCGACACCCGCTTCTCGATCAGCTACTCGCGTGGCGTCAATGTCCTCGGCACGACGCCCGCGCGGGCCAACGCGTACTTCCGGCACTCATGGGGCGATCCGGCCTCGTACTGGGCGGAGGGCTCGCGGAACACGGGCGGCACGCCCACGATCGCCTACCTCGGCGTCGGCCGCTACCGGGTCACCTTCCCCGGCCTTTCCATCCCCTACGGGTACGCACAAAGCGGCTCGCGCGGCGATCCCTCGACGTATTGCGCGACCGCGTACTGGGGTTCGAACGCGGTGACGGTC
>NZ_JABFVK010000121.1 GCF_013362815.1 Hamadaea sp.
GGCCAGCGCGAAGAACGATCACGGCCAGCGCGAAGAACGATCACGGCCACCGCGAAGAACGATCTCGGGCCGGTATGAAGGAGGTCAGAGCCCGGAAGGAGAACCGCACCCAGCCCCAGCGCGCAGTCAGCTCCGGAGCGCATGAGCAGTGCGGAGGACGGCGTACGCGAAGGCCCCCGCCCGGTGGACGAGGGCCCGCGGTCTCACGGGGTCAGAAGCGGCCTTCAGGCCGGTCACGCCAACGCTGTTCGAGGCGGCCGAGCAGGCCGCCGGAGGAGCGGGCGCCACCACTGCGTACGCGTCGGGAAGCGGTGCCGTCGACAGCGCGCAACTCCCGATTGTGCGCCCGGCGCTGGGATTGGATGGCGAAGGCGGCCGCGGCGAGCATCACGACGAAGCCGGCCACGCCGATCAGGGTGTTGCCGTCGATCGCACCCCAGACGACGAGGGCCAGCCCGGCGGCGACCACCAGGCCTGCGATGATCATGCGGCGACGCGCGTGGAAACGCGGGTCGGTGCTGCGCACCGCCGAGGCGAACTTCGGGTCCTCGGCCAGCGAGCGCTCGATCTGCTCGAACAGACGCTGCTCGTGCTCGGAGAGCGGCACGGCACTCCTCCCCGGTGATCCCCGGGTCGACTCACACCGGCACCGCCGGCGGGGTTTGCGCCTCCGGCAGGCGTCGAGCGGGGGTCGACTGACTCCCAGCAGCCAGGCGGCCGCTGTACCCCAAGTCTACGAGGCAGTGAACCCGTCGGAAAGCGGGTCGAGTCGGTCCGGCTCGGCGCGTTTGTCCGGCTGTCCTCTCCGGCGCGCCGTATCGGCTCGTTGCGGCTGTCCAGACGCCGCCTCGATCCGGGCCGGCCGGGAGTGCCGCTCGCCCGTCTTCAGCAGACTCGCCGGTTTCACGGCGGCCCGGCCGAATCTGCTCGCCGCCGCGTCGACGGCCCGTTCCGCCTCGCGCCAACCACGCTCGGGCTCACCGAGGGCAAGCTGCCGAGCTGCGCCTTCAGCCCCGGCGAGGCCCTCGACGCGTACGCCGATGAGCCGGATCCGATCGGTCGGCCCGAGTGCCCGGAACAACGACCAGGCGGTTTGGAACACCTCTTGGGAGACGTCGGTGGCGACCGGCAGCGTCCGGGACCGGTTGATCGTCTTGAAGTCGGCGAACCTGACCTTGATGGCGATCGTGCGGCCGCTCTGGCCGGACGACCGCAGCCGCGCCCCGACCTGTCCCGACAACGCCAGCATCGTCTGCTTGATGTGCTCGTGATCGGAGACGTCGATGTCGAACGTGGTCTCGGAGCCGATCGACTTCTCCTCGCGGCCGGTCGTCACCGGTCGCGGATCCCGGCCGGAGGCCAGTTCGTGCAGGTGGGCGGCGGCTGCATCGCCGACGGCCGACCGGAGCAGGCCGATCGGCGCCTGGGCGACGTCGCCGACCGTCCGCAGACCCATCCGATGCAGCTGCTCGGCTGAGCGTTCGCCGACGCCCCAGAGCGTGGAGACCGGCAACGGATGCAAGAACTCCAGTACGCGCGCTCGCGGGATGAGCAGCAGCCCGTCCGGCTTGGCCCGGGCTGAGCCGAGCTTGGCCAGGAACTTCGTGGGTGCGATCCCGACCGAGCAGGGCAGCTGCAATTCGCGGGCGATCCGGGCGCGGAGGTCGATGGCGATCTGCGCCGGTGGTCCGAGCAGGCGGCGAGCACCGGCGACGTCGAGGAACGCCTCGTCGACGCTCAGCTGCTCGACCAGCGGCGTCACGTCTCGCAGGATCGCCATCACCGCCCGGGAGGCCTCACCGTATGCCCCGGAGTCGGGCTGGATGAAGATCGCCTGGGGGCAGAGCGCCCGGGCCCGGCTGGTCGGCATGGCACTGCGTACGCCGAAAGCCCGAGCCTCATAGCTCGCCGAGGAGACGACGCCGCGACCGCCGGTGCCACCGACGACCACCGGTTTGCCCCGCAACTCCGGATGTCGCCGCACCTCCACGGAGGCGAAGAAGGCATCCATGTCGAGGTGCAGGATGGAGCAGCCGGTGTCGTCCCCGCCGGGACCGAAGTCCCGCTCCTCGCGCCCGCGCTCACGCCCCATGCCCGCAGATTAGCGCCCCGGTCCGACACCGCCGCCCGAACGCACCGCCGCCCGAACGCACCGGGCGGGCGGCGACTCAAAAAGTCGAGTGGACGAGGAGCGGAATCTCCATCTCGGTGCGCGTACGCGCACCGTGCAACCCGACGAGTTCGAGCACCCGAGCCGGTTCGTGGGCGCTGGCCTGGATCGACCAGTCTTCCCGGCAGACGACCACGATGTCGCCGATCCGCTCGGCGTGCGACGGCGGAACCGGGCCGTACCAGCCGGTCGCGATCGCCTCTTCGCGTACGCCGATCCAGGCGGCGTGGCCGGCGAGGTCCCGCCAGGCGGCCAGGACGTCGGCGCGGGCGCCAGGTTCGGTGTAGAGGTACCGAACCCGGGGTTCGCCCGCGACCGCCCGGACTCCGGTGGTCAACTGGGGTACGGAGTCCAGGTCGATGCGGCGATCCCACGGGGAGATCAGATGCCCGTGGTCGGCCGTGACGATCAGCGCGCTGCCGGTCGGCAGCTCCTCCTGCAGGCGGGCCACGGCTTTGTCCACATCAGACATCGCCTGCCGCCATTCGGGCGAACCCGCCCCGTGTTCGTGCGCCGCCCGGTCGACATCCGGCAGGTACGCGTACACACACCGAGCTCCGGACCGCAGAGCCGTGGCCACCCCCGCGACCATCTCGTCCGCCCCGGTCGCGCCGATGTACCCGAGGTTGCCCGTGCTGCGCCGAGTCAACCCGGTCGCCTCGAACAGCGGGCTGTTGACGACCGCAGTGCCCAGACCGGCCGACCGCACCCGGTCGAGCAGCGGCGTCACGGGTTGCCAGACGACCGGGTCGGGATCGTCCCGCCAGGTGATGTGCACGAGCACCTCGTCGGTGCCCGGCACGAGCGTCGTGAACGCGAGTACGCCGTGCTCCCCCGACTTCGCCCCGGTGCCGAGACTGATCAGGCTGGTCGGCGTGGTGGACGGGAATCCACAGGTGATCGGCCGTCCGGTGGCCGCGAGCGCGGTCAACGCAGGGGCCTGCTCGCGGCCCAACCCGAGCTGATGCCAGCCGAGCCCGTCGAGCAGCAGCACCACGATCCGCTCGACCCCGGGCAGCCAGCTGGCGAGGTCCAGCGGATCGACCAGCCCCGGTACGCCGAGCGCAGTCAGCGCGCCGGGAAGGACGTCACCCAGCCAGCCGCCCGCATAGTCGGGAGCCATCTCGTCGAGCGGAAAGGCAGTGCTCACGCGGTCACCGTCCGGCCGGCGGCGGGCCACCAGGACAACGGCTTCATGCCCTAGCCAGGACGTGCAACTGCGTCGCGATGTCCCGATAGGGCGAACGGGCCGCCGCGGCCAGCTCGAACTGGACAAGAGCCTCGGGATCGGCATCCGCGATGGGACCGGAGACCAGATCCGCCAGAACGCGTACCCCATGGATTTGCTCGATGGTGAACCCTGCGCCGGACAGCACCGCGGAGATCTCACCGGCGTCGTAGCGGCGGCGATGGCCGTCGAGTGCGCCCGGCGCGAGCAGCGACTCGGCCTCGGTGATGCGGCCGGACATGGCCTTGGTCAGCACCGCGGCGGCGCGATTCGCGACGACGACGCTCGCCGCGCCACCCGGCCGGAGGGTGCGCGCGAGCGCCGAGGCGACCCGGCCCGGGTCGTCGACCACCTCGAGCACCGCATGGCACAGCACGAGGTCGGCCGAACCGGGTTCGATCAGCTCGGCCAGGCCGTCGGCGTCGCCCTGGATCGCGGTGAGCCGGCCGCTCAGGTTGGCGTCGGCCGCGCGGCGGATCGCAGCGGCCAGCGCGTCCGGACTCGGATCGACGACAGTCACTCGATGACCCGCCTCGGCCAGCGGCACGGCAAAACCGCCGGTCCCGCCGCCCACGTCAACCACGCGCAGCTGCCGACCGCCGGCCCGTTCCAGCTCGCCGCGGAGCACGGTCCAGATCACGGCGGTACGCGCAGAGCCGCGCAGATGAGTGCGTTCCATCGGGACAGCCTCCATCGGCTCAGCATAGAAGGCACCCGACCGGATCGGCCCGCCCGCCACCGCCTCACTGCCGACCGGCCGCCGCGTTGATCATGGAGTTGGGGGCGCGACACGCCGGACGGGAGGGACCATAGGTTCATGATCAACTAGAGAGGAGGACTACGGCGGTGCCCCACCGCTGCCGCACCCGCTCGACCTGCTCCGGGGTGAACGTGCCCTGCACCACGACCGCGCAGCGTACGGGGTCGATGAAGGAGGAGTACGCGCCGAGCCCGGCATCCGGCAGTTCCGCCTTCACCCCGCCGAGCTGGGCCAGGCTGTGGTCGCACCGCTGCACCCGGTACGCCTCCCCGCCCGCCGCCGCGGCGATGCGCTCTTCCCAGGCCGACTGGTCGGCGGTGGGCCCCAACGCCACGACGTACGCCTTGTGCGGGTTCCCGCCGTCCCAGCCCGCCCCGACGAAGACGTCGGATCGGCTGGCCGCCAGGTCGGTCAGCGCCTTCGCGCCGGGGTGGCCGTCAAATCCGCCGATGTCGGCCGGTCGGCCTGCGACGACGAGCACGACGACGTCGCCCGCGCCTAGACCCACGCCCGCCTTGGGTTCGCTCAGCACGACCTTCCCGGCGTCGACGAGGACTTCGGGGGCGTACCGGACGACGGCGGCGAGCCGGCTCTCGGCGATCAGCTTGAGGGCGTACTTCGTGTCCTTGCCTTTGATGTCGGGGACCCGGACCTCGTCGGCTCCCAAGTCGGTGGGCTTGACCTGAGGGGCCGGCGCGTTGGCCGCCTGTACGCCCGGCTGGGCGCAGCCTCCGGCGGCCACGCCGACGAGAGCGAGAAGCACGAGCGAGCGTCGCATCGGCGGCGTCCCCTTCCTCACGTAGTCGGCTGGATCAGGGTTCCGGGTCGAATCTTGAGTCAAGATTCGACCGCGAACCCTGATCCAGCCCCAATAAAGCCGCAAGAGCTAACTGGTGGCGATGTAGACGTTCAGAGCTTCCTCGATCGACTCGAACGCCTCGGCGTACATGTAGGTCGAGGTGCTGTAACGGCCGCCCGAGCCGCCCACGATCTGGCCGACAGCCGAGGCGGTGGTGCTGCCGTTGCGGAAGTAGAGCGGCCCGCCGGAGTCGCCGGCCCGCACGATGTAGTCGCCGTTGCGGTAGAGGACGAGCAGGCCCGAGGTGCAGCCGATGCCGTCGCAGATCTGGCCGGTGGTGCTGATGACGGTCAGCCCGCAGATCGCGGTGGTGACCATGCCGCTGGAGCAGATGCCGCTGCTCCCGGAGGACACGTAGGTCCGCGAGGTCACCGTACGCGTACAGGGCGAACAGGGCTCGACGTGGATGACGTTGTCGTAGGTCTCGGCCGAGGAGTAGACCCGGCGGGCGTCGGTGGCCGGATACTCGCCCTGGATCGTGCTCTGCGCGACCCCGTAGTACTGCGTCGAGGAGTAGATCGAGGCGCCGGCGGCGAAGCAGTGCCCGGCGGTCGTCATGCCGACGATGCCGTTGGTGTCCCGGCTACGCACCATGAAACCGCTGGTGCAAGTGTTGGACGCGGTGTTCGAGCTGTAGCCGACGCGGATTCCGGCTCCGCCGTAGTGCGGCTCGCCGTCGTTGAGCCGTCCGGTCCGCCCGACCGGGCCGAGTTCCACCACCGCCCGGTCACCCAGCAGCGCAGCGAGCTTGGCGGCCGCCGCGCTCTGCGGAGTGTCCACCGTGACGTGGAACTTGGAGTCCACCGGGTCCAGGTGGAAGGCGTACGCGAACTTGGCGTTGCCGGTCCGCCAGGCGGTTCCCGTCAGGACGGCGTACGCGTCGGCGAGGGCGGCGGCGGAGAAGCATCCCGTCTGCACCCGGAGTGCGGGCGCGCCCGGCCCGAGGCGGGACTGCGCGTCAGCCATCTCCTTGACCAGTCCGGGCGTTCCGGCGTACTCGGGAGTGACGACAGCGACCAGCGACTGGCTGGAGTAGTCGGGTGCGAAGCCGATGAGCCCGCGGCCGACCTTCTGGCTGACCCCCGCGGAGCTGGGCACGTGCCCGAAGACTTGGTTTTCGACGGCGACGAGCGCGGCCGAGGCGCGTTGGCCCTGCTCCCCCGCGAGCCATTGCTGGTACGGATAGAGCCCGTCGGCGTCTGGAGTGGCGCTGCGCAGGGCATCGGCGGCGGCCGGCGTGCCACCGGTGACCACACAGGACGATGCGGCCGGATCAGCCTGAGCGGGCAGCGGCATCAGGGCCGTGACCAGTACGCCTACCGCCGCCATCGCAAGTGACCTAGCTCGCATCTGTTTGCCTCCCCGCGAGTCTGTGCAACTTGCAACGCAACGTAGTCGCGAGTGGACGGGCGCGGCAAGACCCATCCGCCCTCACGGATGTCACGTTCCGGCCAAGATCGGCTACCGGAAGTCGCGTGAGGACGGTCTTGTGGCGATTGGTAGGTGCTCCAGCCGTTCCGCGGACAGATTGACGACACCGCTCGCGATTTCCAGGCGGCCCCGGATCAGCAGGGCCGCGCTGGTACGCGCCACCCGCCGATGCCGCACCCAGAGGCCGGGCGAGCAGACCACGTTGAGCATGCCCGTCTCGTCCTCGAGGCTGAGGAAAGTGACGCCACCGGCGGTGCCGGGCCGCTGCCGGTGCGTGACGAGCCCGCCCACCAGCACGCGGGTGCCGTCGACCGCCCGGCCCAGCTGCGCGATCGGAATCGCCCCGCGCTCGGTCAAAACCGCGCGGACCAGGCGGATCGGGTGGTCGTCCGGGCTCATCCCGGTCGCCCACACGTCCGCGACCAGCTTGTCGACGTCGTCCATCCCGGGCAGCATCGGCGCGTCCAGGCCCGCGATGGTGCCGGGCAGCCGGTCCGGCCGATCCTGCGCGGCGGCTCCCGCGGCCCACAACGCCGCCCGCCGGTCCAGGCCGAACGGCGCGAAGGCGTCCGCGGTGGCCAGGGCCTCGAGATGCCCGGCGGTCAGGTCCGCGCGCCGGGCCAGATCCGCCAGATCGCGATAAGGGCCACCGCGGTCACGTTCCGCCACGATGCGCTCGGCCACCGTTTCCCCGAGGGTACGCACAGCGCCGAGACCGAGCCGGACAGCGGGGCCGCCCAGTCCCCAGCGAGACGGCGGCTCACCGGCGACCGAGCCCCAGCGGGTGGCCCCCGCACTCTCCAAAGTGGCCTTGGCGAGACTCCGGTTGATGTCCGGACGGCGTACCTCGACCCCGTGGCGGCGGGCGTCGTCGGTCAGCGACTGCGGCGAATAGAACCCCATCGGCTGCGCGTTGAGCAACGCGGCCAGGAAGGCGGCCGGGTGGTACCGCTTGAGCCAGGAGCTCGCATAGACGAGGTACGCGAAGCTCATCGCGTGGCTCTCCGGGAAGCCGTAGGACGCGAACGCCTCCAGCTTGCCGTAGATGTCGTCGGCGACCGGCCCGGTGATGCCGTTGGCCGCCATCCCGGCGTAGAGCCGGTCGCGCAGCCGGGCCATCTTCTCGACCGACCGCTTGGCTCCCATCGCCCGGCGGAGCTGGTCGGACTCGCTCGGGGAGAACCCGGCGACGTCGATGGCCAGTTGCATCATCTGCTCCTGGAACAGCGGTACGCCGAGCGTCTTCTCCAACGCGTTGCGCATCAACGGATGCGGGTAGGTCGGCTCCTCCAGCCCGTTCTTGCGGCGGATGAACGGATGCACCGAGCCGCCCTGGATCGGGCCGGGCCGGATCAATGCGACCTCCACCACCAGGTCGTAGAACTTACGCGGTTTCAGGCGCGGCAACGTCGACATCTGCGCCCGGCTCTCCACCTGGAACACGCCCACCGAGTCGGCCCGGCAGAGCATGTCGTAGACCTCCGGATCGTCCATCGGCATGCTCGCCAGATCCATCTCCTCGCCGAGGAACTCGAAGGCGTACCGCAACGCCGAGAGCATGCCCAGCCCGAGGAGGTCGAACTTGACCAGGCCGATGGCGGCGCAGTCGTCCTTGTCCCACTGGAGCACCGTCCGGCCGGGCATCCGCGCCCACTCCACCGGGCATACCTCGATCACCGGGCGGTCGCAGATCACCATGCCGCCGGAGTGGATGCCCAGATGCCGGGGGAAGGTCATCACCTCGTTGGCGAACTCCACCACGTGATCGGGGATGCCCTCGTTGCGGCCGTCCTGCGCGTCGATCCCCGACCACCGTTCCAGCTGCTTGGACCAGGCGTCCTGCTGGCCCGGGGAGAAGCCGAAGGCGCGGGCCATGTCGCGTACCGCCGACTTCGGCCGGTAGGAGATGACGTTCGCCACCTGGGCCGCGTGCCGCCGCCCGTACTTCTCATAGACGTACTGGATGACCTTCTCGCGCTGGTCGGACTCGATGTCGACGTCGATGTCCGGCGGGCCGTCGCGCTCCTCGGCGAGGAACCGCTCGAAGAGCAGGCCGCACTCGACGGCGTCCACATTGGTGATCCAGAGCGAGTAGCAGACCGCACTGTTGGCCGCCGAACCCCGGCCCTGGCAGTAGATCTTGTTTTCTTTGCAGAACTTCACGATGTCGTAGACGATCAGGAAGTACCCGGGATAGTTGAGTTTGGCGATCAGCGCCAGCTCGTGCTCGATCTGGGCGTACGCCTCGGGATGGTTGGTCCCGTACCGGGCCGCCGCCCCTTCGTAGACGAGTTCGCGCAGGTAGGAGTTCTCGTCGTGGCCCGGCGGCACCGGATAGGGCGGCAGGTCGGGCGCCACCAGGTGCAGGTCGAAGGCGAGTTCCTCGCCGAGCCGAGCAGCGTTGGCGACCACTCCCGGGAAGTACGCGAACCGCGCCGCCATCTCCTCCCCCGAGCGCAGGTACGCCGTCCCCGCCGCAGGCAGCCACGGGTCGATCTCGTCGAGCGAGCGCCGCGCCCGGACCGCGGCCAGCGTCGTCGCCAGCCGCCGTCGCCCCGGCACGTGATAGTGCACGTTGTTGGTGGCGACGGCGGTCAGCTTGAGCTGCCGGGCCAGGTCGAACAGCGCCTCGTTGCGGTCGACGTCCATTGGATCGCCGTGATCGATGAGCTCGACGACCACGTTGTCCCGCCCGAACAGGCTGACGAGCCGGTCCAGCTCCTGCTGCGCGGCTTCTGGGCCGTTGCGCAGCGCCTGGGGGACGTGACCCTTCCGGCAGCCGGTCAGCACCACCGCATGATCCTTCACAGCGGCGGCGATCTGCTCGATGTCGTACCTCGGGCGGCCCTTCTCACCCCCGGCCAGCTGCGCCTCTCCGATCGCGGCGGAGAGTCTGGCGTACCCGTGCTGGCCGCGAGCCAGCAAGAGCAGATGACGGCCGGCCGGATCCGGCTCCCCGGTCTGCGGACCCGGCAAGTCGAGGCTCAACTCCGAGCCGAAGATCGTGGGCAGCCCCCAGTCCCGGGCCTCCTCGGAGAACCGCACCACGCCGGGCATCCCGTCGTGATCGGTCACCGCCAGCCCGGTCAACCCGAGGCGGACGGCCTCCCGGACCAGTTCCTCCGGATGGCTCGCCCCGTCGAGGAAACTGAAGTTGGTGTGGCAGTGCAGTTCGGCGTACGCGACGTCGGCCGCTTTGTCCCGCCGGATCAGCGCCGGCGCCGCCGGGCGCTCCCGCTTGCGGCTCTGCGGGCCGATCTCGTCCTCAGCCAGCGGATCGACCACTCGGCCCTCACCCTTCGGGCCGGACAGGCGCCGTTCCAGCTCCTTCCAGGGCAGCGCCTCACCACCGTTGAACCTGCTCACCGAACAAGTGTACTAACCCCTCTGCGCCGCCCCCTCTTTCCGCCGATCATGAACTAATGGGGGTGATCGACAGCGTTTTCCCAGGTCGCCAATCCGGTTTCGGGGTGATCAACTCCCTGAGCGGGTGATCAACCCGAGGCATGACAGAGTCAGAAGGGGAACGCGAACAGCGACCAGAGGTAGTCGACGACGAGCCCGCCGATGCCGAGGGCCAACCCGGTCGCGAGAACTCGCGGGTCAGCCAGCAATCGCAAGAGGCCACTGCGCTTGCCCCGGGCCCGGAGCGCGACGGCGACGACGTACGCCACGCACGCCATCGCCCCGATCGTGAAGAGAATCCGGAACACCATCACCACGAAGGAACAGCATGCCCGTCGATGGCTCGTCGCGCAGCCCGTACTCCTGACGGGTGTCAGTCGAAGACGACGGCGGCGTACCACTCACCGTTGCGGAGCGTGACGACCACCGCGCGGTCGTCGAGCAGCACCTGTAATCGGGCCGACCGTTCGGCGACCCGGCCGTCCCACCAGTGGTCGTCGACCGGCCAGGGTCCGTTCCAGCCCACGATGGGAACGGACCCCCCGTCGAGGACCAGCATCGCGGGTGGCGCGCTCATCCGCAGCCGCCCGTCGATCGTCACCGGCTCGCCGTGTTCGTCGAGTACGCGTACCGGCCGGTGCGGGACCGCCATTAGCGCGCCCGACGGCGTCGGCGTACGCCCCGGCCACGGCCGGTCGTCCGACGCCGGTCGTTCGTCCCCCCATGGAATCAGGCCCCAGGGGATCAGCCGCCCATACTGCCGGCCGCCGAGCAGTGGAGTGAGCACCGCGTCCGGGCCGAGGAGACCCTGCACCCGGGTGGCCGCCCGGTTCGCCCGGTCTCGTTCCGGTCCGGTCTCGCCCCACAGCCCCGGTTGCAACCCGGCTTGCCGCAGTACGCCGTCCGGCGTCAGCGTCAGCCGGAGCACTCCGCCGGTCGGCCGGTCGGAACGCAGCAACCAGCCCTCCAGCTGCCAGCGGACCCGGTCGGCGATGGCCGCGGCGGTCAGCACTCCGTCATGCCGCCAGATCCGGTGCAGTTCCTCACCGTGCACGGTGACCGCGTCGATGGCCAGCCGCGTGCAGGCCATCCCGTACGCGGCCAGCCGCTCGTGCAGTCGTTCGGCGAGTGACCGGGCGGCGAAGGCGGCCACGTCGACCCGATCGACCGGCTCCTCGAACTCGTCGCCGACCGCCAGGTCGGGCGGGACGCTGCGGATCGCGAGGGGCTGAGTGTCGAGTCCGGACGCGAGCTTGTGGGCGACGGCGGCGTCGAGGCCGAACCGGGCCAGCACGTCCGACGGCGGCAGGGCGGCGTACGCCCCGAGGGTGTGCACGCCGAGGCGACGGAGCAGGTCGATGAGTTTGCCCCGGCCGCCGAAGCCGTCGAGCAGGTCGATCGGCAACCCCGCCAGGTACGCAGCGGTCTGCCCGGCGGGGACGAGGCGACCGGCCCGGGCGGCGATCCCGGCGGCGAACACGCCTTCGGCCAGGCCTATCTGCGCCTCGACTCCACAGGCCTGGGCGATGTGTTCGACGACCTGTTCGGCGGCGATCTCCTCACCGCCGAAGTAGCGGGCCGGGCCGCGTACGGCGAAAGCACAGGTCCCGGGACGCAGTATGGCCACTCCCGCGATGAGTTCCTCCACGGCGGCGATGACCGGCTCGAAGGCGCGCGCATCGCGGCTGGGGTCGTCGGCGATCACCACCGATCGAGGTGAGGTGCTCTGCGCCTCCCGCTTGCGCATCCCCCGGCGTACGCCGTCGGCCCGGGCCGCCGCCGAGCAGGCCTGAACCCGGTTGTTCTGCAGGACGATGACGGGTCCCGCCGCATCAACTCCGTCGATGATCTCGGCGGCGATCACCGGCCAGTCGGGACACCACACCACCGCCGTACGCCCGGCGTCAGCCACCGGCGATCGCGCGCAGGTGGCCGCGCGCCGATCGAGAGTCCACAGTGGCCTCAGTGACGTGGGGCCGGATCCCGCCGGTCTCGGTCGGCAGCCAGACGTCGACCTTCCGGGGCCGGGCGGCCGTTCCCCGGCCCCGGGCGGCGATCGTCAGGTGCCGGCAGCGCAGCCGGCCGTGCCCGGGACCCAGCCCCTGCCACTGCGCGCCGACCGGTTCGAGGACCAGATCGGCGGAGTCCCACGGCCCCATCGGAAGCAGGACGCTGCCTCGCAGTCGTGCCCGGGCGGACAACCGCGCGGCGATCTGCGGGGTCACCGGCTCGCGGACGGCCACGACCACCAGGTCGAACCCGTCGAGCAGAGTGGCGACGACCTCCTGCCACTTGGCGCCGGGATGCGGCACCAGGGCCAGTCGTTCGAGGACGATGCCCAGTTCGGCGGCGGCCGCCACACCGAGTTCGGGCAGTCCCACGATGGCGCACCAGGAACCCGCCCGCGACGCCTCGGCGAGCAAAGCGAGCATCACCGAGGTGCCGCCCCAGCTCGTCCGCTCAGCCGACCGCAACGGGGTCAGCTTCGGAGTCCGAGCGCTGCGTGCGGCGGCTGCCCTGGTCGCCGCCGCACGCAGCGCCCCACCCGGCGAGCCGTCCCCGCCGGGGGTCTGGAGGGCGCGGGTGATCGTCACGGTGCTGCCCCGGCGCAGCCCACCGCCCGGAAGTAGTGGTTGCAGCGCCACCGTCACCGGCAGCATCCGGGTGACGTCGTCACCGGCGAGTTCGTCCGCCGTGGTGACGGACTCGGCCGCGACGGCGGACGCCCGGGACCCGCCGGGTCCACCACCAGCCGAACCGGACGCCGCCGACAGCCGCCTCACCGCCGAGCCGACCGCGATGGGCCCGGCTCCGGACGAGGCCACCAGCTCGGCGAGTTCCGCCGCCCGCCGTGCGCTGGACATGGTCGTGCCGCTCCCCCGCTCGGTGTGTCAGGCCACCAGGGTGGGGTGGGACAGACCCAGCGAACCCTGAACGACGTCGATGAACTGCCCGGTCGCGCGGACCAGGTCGTCGGCCTCCCGCGCGGTCACCTTGGCGATGCCGGCCTCGGCCGCCGACCGCTTGGCGGCGCCGGCCGCGAAGAACTCGGCCCACTCCGCCAGCTCCGGAGCGACCTTGGTCAGCAGAAGCCAGGCGCTGGTCACCCGCGATCGGCGGCGGCCGGTGACGGGCTGAGCGCGCATGGCGAGAACCGCGGCGGCCACTCGCAGGGCGGCCAGGTGAGCGGTGGCGTATCGCTGGGCGGCGGACGGCGCGGCGGCGGCTTCGATGAGCCCGCGGCGGGCCAACGCCAGCAGCTCGACGGGGGTGCGATGAGGCAGCAGATGAGCGGAGACGGGAGTACGGGCGGCGCCCGTGGTCAGCGACGGCGTGGTCATCTTGTGCGTCTCCTTCGGCGGTCGACGGTCGGGTCGAACACACCACTGCGGGGGAAGACGCAGCAGCTCGCGGCTGCTCACCACACCTCGCTTACGCAAGGCGGGGGCGCGGCGGTGGACGGCGTCGCCGCCACCGCCTCGCCGGCTGGCCGGGGGGTGTGGAGCTTCCCCACACCACACCCGACCGGCCAACCGATCGGGTACGCCATCCGCCACCCGGGGGTCGGGTGGGCGGCGGATGGCGATCCCGCCTGTCAGAACCGCGAACACCGCGAATGTCCTTCGGTTCTGGAGTGGCGCGCTGCGCAAGCGCGCCGCCTGCGGGGTCACGGCCGCGAACCGCTCCCCCTGCAGGACACTCTATTCGAACACTGTTCGAAAGTCTAGAACGCTCGTTCGAACTCTTCGGCGAGTCTACCGCGAGGGTACGACAAAAACCGACCCCTCGGCGGCGTGCTGCCGAACCCCCTTCCCGCCGGTTGGTGGGACAATCACGGGATGCATGACCACCCCAACGTCCGCGCCGTGCAGGACGCCCTCGACTGCGCCGACGCGGTGGACGGCAGCGGTCGCCCCAGCAGCATCCGCATCCTCCCGGAGGCGGTGCACACCGCAGCGCTGGCCGCGGCCGCGCTCGGCGTCGAGGTCGGCCAGATCGCCAACTCGCTGATCTTCTCGGCCGACGGCGATCCCCTCCTCGTCCTCACCTCGGGCGCGCATCGCGTGGACACCAAGCTGATCGCCCGGACCCTCGAACTGTCGCGTGTGGATCGTGCCACGCCGGAGTTCGTCCGCGAGCACACCGGCCAGGCCATCGGCGGCGTCGCGCCGCTCGGTCACCCCAAGCCGGTGCGCACGCTCGTCGATCAGGCACTCGAAGGGTACGCCGAGATCTGGGCGGCCGGCGGAGTGCCCCAGTCGGTCTTCCCCACCACGTACGCCGAGCTGCTGCGGATCACCGGCGGCGTACCCGTGAAGGTGAACTGACCCATGGGTATCCGGCTGATCGCCTGGACTCCGGAGGATCTGCAGCGGCGGCTGCCCGAGGTCATCGAGGTGTACGGCGAGGCGATGGGGCATTCCGGAGCCGACCTGCAGGCCCGGGCCGGCCGCTTCGCCGCCCACGTACGCCGTCCCGATGTCCGCGGCGTGGCCACGCTGACCACGGACGGGCAGTTGCTCGGCTTCGGCTACGGCTACCCGGGCGGCCCCGGCCAGTGGTGGCACGACCAGGTCAACGCGGCGCTGGACGCCGATCAGCGCAAACTCTGGATGAGCGACCCGTTCGAAGTCGTCGAGCTGCACGTACGCCCGGCGGCGCAAGGCCATGGCATCGGCGCTCAGCAGCTCAACGCGTTGCTGAAGATGGCGACCGGGGAGACCGCGCTGCTGTCGACCCCGGAGGCGGACGAGCAGAAGTCCCGGGCCTGGCGGCTCTATCGCCGGTTCGGCTTCTCCGACGTGCTGCGTCATTTCCTCTTCCCGGGGGACTTCCGCCCGTTCGCCGTGCTGGGCCGTTCACTCCCGCTCGACTGAGCCCTCGAGAGACGGGCCGAATTCCCGGCGACTCGATGCAACCTCGTCACGCATGCCTTCCGTCGATGGGATGACGATGGGGAGGCCGAGTGAAGAAGTCCGACGAGGACGAGTTCCGTGCCTTCGTCACGGTCCGGATGGATCGCTGGCGGCGCGCGGCGTACCTGCTGTGTCATGACTGGCATCTGGCCGACGACCTGGTCGCGGTCGTCGTGGGCAAGATCTACGACCACTGGCGGCGGGTCGCCGCGGCCGACAATCCCGACGCGTACGCCCAGCGCGTGCTCACGCGATCGTGGCTGGACGAGCGGCGGCGGCCCTGGCGGCGAGAGCATCCGACGGGTCTGCCGCCCGAACCTGCGCACGCGCAGGCCGACCGGACCGCCGACCGCAGTCACCTCATAGCTCTGCTCGCCGGGCTGGCACCGGGGCAACGGGCCGTCGTCGTCCTGCGCTTCTACTTCGACCACTCCGTCGAGGAGACCGCCGAGCTGCTCGGAATCTCCGTGGGAACAGTCAAGAGCCAGTCGGCGCGGGGGCTCGAGACGCTGCGTTCCCTGGCCCACACACAAGGGAGCATCCCGTGAACGAGCTGATGAACCAGGAGTTCTTCGACGAGCGGATGGCGACGCCGCCACCGTCCACAATTGACATCGACCGGATCGTCGCACACCGGCGTCGCCGGGCCTTGGTACGCCGGTCGGCGGCCACCGGGTCAGCCGCCTTGGCGAGCGTGGCTGCCATCGCGGTCGCCTTCGCCTTGGCCGGAAGCGCCCGGTCACAGCCGATCCGGCCGCCGACCGCGGCAGCTTCCTCCACCACGGCGACCCCCGGATCCTTCGCGATCCGGACCGGCACCGAGGCGGACCGCCAAGCGACGCTCGACAGCCTCCAGACTGCACTGGAGTACGCCATGGCCACGAACGCTTCCGGGGTGGCCTGGGTCTTCATGCCCGATCTCGCCGCGGAGACACCGGGGCCGGACGGGCACCCGGAGATGCATGCCTCGGCCTATCCGCAGGCCGGATTCTCCGCGCGATCCGGCCTCGCGGCCGACGGCGAACGGGCGGGATTCAACCTCCGGCTCTCCGCACCGGGCTGCGCCACCGTCAAGGAGCATCCGGGAGCCGCCGTCTGCAACTCCGTCTACGACTGCGCCCACCTGGACTCGGCGAGCACGTGCCACCAGACGACGACGGTGACCGGCCTGCCTTTGACGACGTGGACCAGCCGGGATCAATCCGGGGCGAGGACGCTCATCACCTACGGCGCACAGGTGCTGGTCCGGGGTGGATACATCCTGAAGGTCTACGCCACCAATCAGTGGGGTGGGGACGCGGACGCGATCAGCACGACGGAGCCCATTCTGACGCCGGCGCAGGTGGCGGCGATCTCCGTCCAGATCGGCGAGCTCGTCACCGGCTAGCCCGCACTCTCAGCGCTGGATCAGGGTTCTCGGTCGAATCATGGCGCAAGATTCGACCGAGAACCCTGATCCAGCGGGCAAGCGGGCCAGCGCCCAAGCGGCCAAGCGGCCAAGCGGGCAAGCGCCCAAGCGCCCAAGCGGGCAAGCGCCCAAGCGCCCGAAGGGCTAGTAGCTGAGTCCCTTGCGGACGACCGCCAGCAGTTGCACGAAGCCGAACAGGCCGAGCAGCGCCCATAGGGCGAGCACGAGGGTGCTGGTCCCGGCGGGCAGGTCGTCGGCGAGCGGGGCGACGACGCCCGCGATCAGCAGCATGGCGACGGTGGACGCCATCCGCAGTGGACGGTCGCCGACGGTCGACGTGCCGGCTGGGCGCATACCGCCGGCCATCGCGCGCGCCCGGACGTATTCGTGCGCCGCCATCAGAACGCCGCAGACCAGGATCAGCAACGTCGCGGCGCCCAGCGCGGCGGCAGCCCACAGCCAGCAGATCTCCGCCGCCCGTTCACCGAGACTTCGATAGAACGCCTCGCGGCGCACCGCCCCGCCGAGCAGTACGCTCACCGCCCGGCTGGCCGCCTCGGCGAGCAGCCCGACGCCCAGGAGGACGGCGGCCAGCAACGGCCAGCGCCCCCCGCCCGCCGAGATCAGCGGGACGAACAGGGCGGCCAGCACCGCGCCGGCGGTCGTCGCCGCGGCGGTGCCCCCGATCCGGATCAGCGCGATCCCGCACTTGTACGCCAGCCGAGCCCACCAGCGCTGGCCCGGCCCGGCATGCCGCAGATCGAAACCGTCGTTCGCGGCGGCCCAGGCGGACACGAACTTCGGCCAATCCATGATCGCCCGCGGATTCACGGCGGGCTCGGCCGGTATCTCGCCTTCGTTCGCGGTCCAGTCCGTCGCCCCGTCGCTGATCATGGTCCCCCGCTGTCGCCGTCCTACACGAGCGCACCCTCTCGCAGGTTGCGCCAGACCTCCCGGCTGGATGTCGACCTGTTCAACGTGATGAAGTGCAATCCGGGTGCGCCCTCGGCGAGAAGTCGATCACTCAGCGCGGTCGCCACTTCCACGCCGATCGCGCGTACCGCCGAGGCGTCGTCACCGACCTCGCGCAGCCGCGCGGCCAGGTCCACGGGGAAGACCATGCCGGTGAGCTGGGCGAACCGCTCGATCTGGGAGGCGTTCGTGACCGGCATGACGCCGGGCACGATCGGGTTGTCGTAGCCGCGGGCCGCGACCGCGTCGCGCAGCCGGACGTAGTCCTCCCAGTTGAAGAAGATCTGGGTGATCGCGAAGTCCGCGCCGAGCTGGAACTTGCGCACCAGCGTGTCGACGTCCTCGGTGAGCGACCGCGACCGCGGATGCTGCTCCACGAACGCGGCCACACCGACACAGAAATCACCGCTGTCGCGGACCAGCCGCACCAGCTCATCGGCGTACGTCAGGCCGTCCGGGTGGGGAATCCACGCGGCCTGCGGGTCACCGGGCGGATCGCCCCGCACGGTCAGCACGTTGCGCACGCCGGCGTCCGCGTAATGCCCGATCACGTTGCGCAGCTCGGCCACCGAGTGATTCACCGCGGTGAGATGGCCCATCGGCACCAGCGTGGTCTGCGCGGCGATCCGTTCGGTCCAGGCCACGGTCGTGTCGCGGGTCGTGCCACCCGCGCCATAAGTGATCGACACGTACGCCGGGCGCAGCGCCTCGAGTTCGCGGATCGCCTGCCACAGCAGCACGTCGCCCTCGGGCGTCTTGGGCGCGAAGAACTCGAACGAGATCGTCGGCTCCGGCGAGGCGAGCAGGTGTCCCACGGTCGGCCGGTCGCCGGGGAAGGTCGAAGGGGCGCCCAGGGTCATGCCCGTCACTCTAACCCCGACCAGGACAAACGTCCGCATCCATCCCAGCCGGTGGCCGTCACGAGCGGTTTTCGCCGACGAATCGAGCCGACGGCGATGAGTTGGCGGCATCCCAGCCGTCAGAACCCGTGAACGCATGACCCTGCGGATGACCGCGGCGACAGGAGGCAGCCCCGTGCTCGGCCCTGAGGCACCGCCCCCCGATCCGGTCGTCTGGAGACTCGGACCGGCGCTCGATCGCGCCGACATCCCCGAGCTGTGCCGACGCCTGGAGACGCTGCTCGACGTCGTCGACGAGGTCGTCGTCTTCGACGTCAGCGGCATCCTGCGCCCCGACGCCGTGACCGTGGACACGCTGGCTCATCTGCACGTGGCCGCCCGGCGGCGGGGACGCCACATCCTGGTCACCGGGGCGAGCCCGCAGTTACTCCTGCTCCTCTCGCTGATCGGTCTCGGCGGCGCGCTTCCCCTCGCCTGACCGCCTGCTGTCCCGCTCCCGACTCCCTGCGTTCACGCTCGCCGCGCCGCAAGATCATCGCGTTATGCCGGATAACGCGGCTTTGGCGCGCTGGATAACCGCGTTATCCCAGGATCCTGCGCGGGCGCCGACCGCCAGGCGCGGGCGCCGACCGCTAGTCGAGCCGCGGCGGCAGCCCGAACAGCGGGAACAGCCGCTCGGTGTCCAGGAAGTTGTTCACGTACGCGATCTTCCCGTCGACGATCTCGAGGATGATCAGCGCCCAGGGTTCGTGCCCGTGGCCGTTCGCGGCCGGCCGGTACTGCCCGAACGCGGGGCTGCCGTTGGCCGCGGTCGGGATGAGCCGGGAGTTGCGGCAGCCGTTGCCGGTGCCGAGCATCCACGCGCGGATCTCGGCCGGGCCCCGCAGCCACATCTCCAGCGGCGGCATCGACAAGACGACGTCTTCGTGGAGCAGCTTGGCCAGGGTGTCGAGGTCGTAGCTCTCGAACGCGGCGACGTATTTGCCGAGGAACTCCTGCTGAGCCTGGTCGAGGGCGTCGAGCGCGTCGGTCTGGGCGGTGTCGACGGCGGCGAGCGTCGCCCGGGCCCGCTGCAGCGCGCTGTTGACCGAGGCCACGGTGGTGTCGAGGAGCTCAGCCGTCTCGGCCGCCGACCATTGGAGCACTTCGCGCAGGATGAGCACGGCCCGCTGGCGCGGCGCGAGGTGCTGCAACGCGGCGACGAAGGCGAGCCGGATGCTGTCGCGGGTGACGGCGACGTCAGCGGGGTCGCCGTTCGACGGGAGCACCTGACTGTCGGGAACCGGCAACAGCCAGGTGGGCTCGGGCAGCGGCGCGTTCGGCAGACCGGCCGCGGTCGAGGCGGGCCCGAGGTCCATCGGCCGGGCCCGGCGCTGGCTGCCGCCCAGCATGTCGAGGCAGACGTTGGTGGCGATGCGATAGAGCCAGGACCGCAGCGCCGAGCGCCCCTCGAACCGGTCGTACGCCTTCCACGCGCGCACCATGGTCTCCTGCACGGCGTCCTCGGCCTCGAAGCCGGAGCCGAGCATCCGGTAGCAGTAACCGGTCAGTTCGGAGCGATAAGGCTCCAGTTGCTCGATCACGTTATCGGCGATGACAGTCACAACCGCGAAACTACCCGAGACGTACGACACCGGGAACCGGGTCGGATCAAGGTGAGCGGCGCGTGGCGACTAAGTTTGAGGAGTGACTTCATCGGCGGTGCCCCACCCCACCGACGAGGCCGATCTTCGCCGTCGGGTGGACGGGGCGCTGCGCGCCTTCCTCACCGATCGGCGGGCTCAGCTCGTCTCGATCGATCCTGAGCTGGCCCCGCTCTCCGACGCGATCGACGCCCTGGTCCTGGGCGGCGGCAAGCGGCTCCGGCCGGCGTTCGCGTACTGGGGATATCGGGCGGCCGGGGGCGAGGACTCCGACGCCGTCGTCGCTTCCGTGGCGTCGCTGGAGCTCGTGCAGGCCAGCGCCCTGATTCACGACGATCTCATCGACCGGTCCGACACCCGGCGCGGTGAACCGGCGGCCCACCGGCGGTTCAGCGAGTTGCACCTCAAGAACTCGTGGCACGGCGAACCGGCCGACTTCGGCGCGTCCGCCGCCATCCTGCTCGGCGACGCCTGCCTCGTGTGGTCGGACGAGCTGCTGCACGCGGGCGGACTCGATCCGGTGACGCTCGCCCGGTGCCGGCCCGTCTTCGACGCGATGCGTACGGAGGTGACCGCCGGGCAGTACCTCGACGTGCTCACCCAGGCGACCGGGGACACCTCGCTGCGCCGGGCCGGGACGGTGGCCCGCTACAAGTCGGCCAAGTACACCGTCGAACGCCCGTTGCTGCTAGGGGCCGCCATCGCTGACGCTCCCGTCGCGCTGCGGGTGGCGTACTCGGGGTTCGGGGTGCCGTTGGGCGAGGCGTTCCAGCTGCGCGACGACGTCCTCGGGGTCTTCGGCGATCCGCTGGTCACCGGTAAACCGGCCGGCGACGACCTGCGGGAAGGCAAGCGCACCTATCTCATCGCGGCCGCCCTCGACCGGGCCACCGCCGTCGAACGGGCGGCCGTGCTCGACCTGCTCGGCAGTCCCGACCTCGACGCCGCGGGGGTGTCGACGCTCCGCGAGATCATCGTCGGCACCGGTGCTTTGACGCGTACCGAAGAGAGAATCGCGGAATTGACCGCCGCGGCACTGGCGGCGTTGCGCGGCGCGAAGCTGGATCCCGACGGGGAGCAGATGCTGTTGCGCCTGGCCGACGCCAGTACGCGCCGCGCTACCTGAGGACTTGCCGGAACGACTCGTAATGGTCGTCGGTGTAGTAGATGTCGCCGTTCTGGCCGACGATGAGCCGCCGCGCGCCACGGTCCCGTGACCCCGGGGTGGGGACCGTGTACTCGTGGTAGTAGCCGCGATTCTGCGGCGGCAGCAGGCGTTCGTTGTTGCCGAAGACGATCCCGTCCCGGTCGTACGGGTACGGCCCACCCTTGTCGATCAGCGCGAGCGTGTCGCGGGCCTGTTGCGGCAGTTTCGCGACCGCGACCGTGGGCAGGCCGGAGACCGGCGTCTTCGCACCGGCGACCGGAACCGCGGAGGTCGCCGTCGGAGCCGGGCTGTCGGTCGAGCGCCCGGCGCAGAAGCCGAGAGCGGTGGCGAGCACCACCACCAGCACCGCCGCCACGGCGACGAGAACGGGCAGACGACGCCGGACGATCTCCATGCGGGCAGTGTGCCATGCGACGCCGTACGGGACGCGGATGCGACCATGTCCCCGGCGGACGGCCGTTGCCGATCAGGGTCGCGCGGGATCGATCATGAGCTGGCGGACATGACGCGCCGGTCGAGCATGACCGATAGTTCATGATCGCGCGGAAAGAGCGGCGCGGAAAGAGCGGCGCGGAAAGAGCGGCGCGGGAGGTAGCGAATGCGTCTAGCAGGGCTGGGGGCGGCCATGGTGCTGGCGGCTGCAGCATGGCTGGCCGGAGCGCTGCCGTCGGGAGACCCCGCGCCGACGCTGCGTCTGGAGGGTCTGGGGTCCACCAGCGGCAAGTTCCAGCTAGGGCTCGTCCTCTGGCTCGTGGCGACAGCGGTCCTCTGCGTGGCCTGGTGGCACCGGAAGGGATCAGTGTGGTGGTTCGCGCCGTTGCTGCTCGCTCCCCCACTGGCCAGCCGGGACGTCTACGCGTACGCGTGCCAGGGGGACATCTGGCTCGCCGGGCTCGATCCCTACAAACTCGGCGTGGCGGACGGCGGCTGCCTCTGGACGCCCAGTGTGCCGGAACTCTGGTGGCATACGCCGACTCCGTACGGCCCGCTCGCGATCGTCCTCAGTGGAGCTGCGGTGGGCCTCGCCAAGATCGTGTCGAACGATCTCGACACGCAACTGGCGATCGCGGTCACCGGCCTGCGGCTCGTCGCGCTGGGCGGGCTCGCCCTGCTCGGCTGGGGTTTGCAGCGCCTGAGCAAGTCCCGGTGGCTGGGCCTGATCACGCCGCTGGTCGCGATCCACGCCGTCTCCGGGGCGCACAACGACGCGCTCATGGCCGGTCTGATCGTCGCCGCGCTAGCTGCCGCGAAGACACGGTCCAAACACGACTGGATCATCGCCGGAGTGCTGCTCGGCGGGGCGGTCGCGGTCAAGGTCACCGCCCTGGTGGCGCTGCCGTTCGTGCTGCTCCTGCTGCCGCCGTGGCGGCAACGCTGGGCGGCACTCGCGGCCGGCGTCGGCACGTTCGCCGCCCTCACCCTCGCGTCCGGTCTCGGCCTCGGCTGGGCGCAAGGCCTGCGCAACACCGGTGACCTGCAACAATGGACATCACTGCCGACCGGCGCGGGCATGGCGGCCGGCTATCTGCTCCGCGCGTTCGGGATCGACGCGATGTCCGCGTGCATCACCGTGGCACGTGCGCTCGGTCTGCTCGCCATCGCCGTCATCGGCTTGTACGCCGTGCGCAAGTCGTGGAAGGCGCCGGCCGCGACGGTGATCGCCGCCTGCGGTTGGGTCCTCGCCGCAGTCGCCGTCCTCGGTCCCGTCTTCTACCCCTGGTACGCCCTAGCGCCCCTGGCCGTGCTGGCCGCCGGCACCGAGGCGTGGACGAAGACGCGGGTGGCGGTCACGATCGGCCTGTGCTTCCTGGTGCTGCCCAACGGATTGGGGCTGGCGGTGCTCACCAAGGGACCCGGGGCCTTCGCCGCTGGAGCGGCGGTCATCGCCCTGGTCGCGTACGCCGTCCGAGCCAGACCCAGATCGACAGCGTGAGCAGCACCAACGCGAATCCGAAGAGCAGATCCTCGATCGGGGCGTACGCGATCCGCAGCCCCAGAATCGTCCAGTCCGCATAGCGTACGACCCCTCGGCCGGTGAGCACGCCGTTGGAGAGCAGCTGGAACAGCAGCACGATCGGGTAGGTGGCCCAGAACACCAGCCCCGCCAGCAGACGCGTACGCAGGACCCAGAGATCGATGACGACGGCGGCCAGCACACCGAGGATCACGGAGGCCGTGTAGGTCATCGCTTCAACACGGTTCGCACCGCTTCGTAGCCCAGAATCGCGCACAGCGGCACCACCACGAAGAAGAGCGCCTCCTCCAGTGGCAGGCCGGGCCCTACGCGTACCCCTAGGATCTGCGCGGAGTCGAAGGACCACCAACCGGAGTTGACGGCGGCCAGGTCCCAGAGGAGGAACGCGGCCGCGACCGGCGCGACGGTGAGCGCCAGGCGACGGACCTGGCGCAACACCCCCACACGCAGCACGGGTTCCAGCCAGAGCGCGCAGAGCAGGCAGCCCGTGAGGACGGCGAGGTAGGTGAACCGCATCTAGAAGGCGAGCGCCTGCGCGCGCCGTTTGACCTCGCGCGCCAAGTCACCGCCCAGCGCCTGCGCGGGGGTGCCTGGAAGGGTGTCGTCGACGGTGTAGAGCCACCGCAGCGCCTCTTCGTCGTTGTACCCGGCGTCCCGCAGCAACGTCAGCACGCCGGGGAGGTGCTTGAGCACGGTGTCGTTCGCCACCAGCTC
>NZ_JABFVK010000042.1 GCF_013362815.1 Hamadaea sp.
CTGGTCGCGGGCAAGGTGGCCGGAGCGATGGGCGGCTTCGCGGCGAAGGTCGGCGGGCGCATGATCGCCGGGTTCGCCGGTGGAGCGGTCAGCGACACGGCGTCTCAGCTGGCGACGACCGGCCGGGTGAACTGGACCGGCGTCGCGGTCTCCGGTGGCATCGGGGCGGTGACCGGCTCGGTCGGCGGCCGGGCGGGGAGCGCCTGCCACAGCTTCCAGCCGGGCACCCTGGTGGTGATGGCCGACGGGTCGACGAAGGCGATCAAGGACGTCAAGGTCGGGGACAAGGTGCTCGCCACCGACCCGGCGACGGGCGAGAACACCGCTCGTGTGGTGACGTTGCTGCACAAGAACACCGACTCCGACCTGGCCGACGTGACCGTACGCGACACGAAGACCGGCAAGGCGTCCACAGTGCACACAACGCAGCACCACCCGTTCTGGAGCGTCGCCGCGAAGGACTGGGTCGACGCGTCCGCCCTGAAACCGGGCGACCGCCTCCGGGACGTCGCCGGGCGTACCACCCAGATCGTCGTCGCCGTCAAGACCTGGACCGGCCTCGCCGACATGCGCGACCTCACGGTCGCCGAAGTCCACACCTACTACGTCCTCGCCGGCGCCGCACCGGTCCTCGTCCACAACAACAACGGCTCTTGCCCCGTCCACGGCGCGGGCGCCCTGCCCGGCCGGAACCCCGCCGACTGCACCTGCCGGCCCAACCGGGGACCGGACGAGGACGGCTGGGACGGGCTCGACCACGGTGCGCCGGAGCGCCAGGACATCCGCATCACGCTGGCCGACGAGCGGCAGCACCAGAGCGAGGTACGCTCCTCGGTCGCCCGCGGCTCCGACGCGATCGTGAAGGACATCAAGGCCGGGCACGATCCCATCCTCGGCGGCGTGGTCGTCGTGGTGGCCGTCTTCGAACGCGGGAAGCGGTGGTGGAACAACCGTCGCAATGGAGGGTCATGAGTCTTACGCTCGATGCCATGACGTGGCTCCTCATCGCCGGCGCGGCCGTGGCCGTCGCGCTGGCGGGCTGGGCGGCGTACGCCGTCCGCCGCCGGGCGGCCCAGGCGACCGATGCCCAGGCCGCGCTCAAAGGACTGGCCAAGGAACGGAGCAAACGCGGTAAGGGGACGATCCGCGGCCAGGGCCAAGGCGGCGTCGATCAGTCGGCGCAGCACGGCGGCTACGGCAGCGACTACGGCGGCGGAACCGGAATCTGACGCGGCTTGGCGCTGGATCACGGTTCTGTGTCGAAGCACGCCGGGGAGCCTCTTGGGCGAGCCGCCAGGAGTACGGCCAAGATTCGACACAGATCCCTGATCCAGCGCCTAAAAGCTGGGTATGAGGCCCAGTATGCCGGAGATCGGATACACCTTGATGGGCGAGCAGAGCCCGCCCCGCCAGCTCGTCGACGACGCGGTGGCCGCCGAGCGGGCCGGTTTCGACTACGCCGTCTGCTCCGACCACTACTACCCTTGGCTGTCCGAGCAGGGCCATTCGCCGTACGCCTGGGCGGTTCTGGGCGCGGTAGCGTACGCCACCGACCGGATGGGCCTGATGTCCTACGTGACCTGCCCGATCCGCCGCTACCACCCCGCAGTGGTGGCGCAGAAGGCGGCGACCGTCTCGCTCCTGTCGGAGGGCCGGTTCATCCTCGGGCTCGGTGCGGGGGAGAACCTCAACGAGCATGTCGTCGGAGCGTGGCCGCACGTCATCGAACGGCACGCCATGTTCGAGGAGGCGCTGGAGATCATCCACGCGCTGCTGTCGGGCGGCGTACTGCACTATTCGGGAACGTACTTCGAGGTTCCCGAAGCACAACTGTGGGACGTGCCGGATCAGGGGGTGCCGATCGGAGTGGCGGTCTCCGGGCCCGACTCGATCGAACTGGCCGCCCAGTACGCCGATCTACTCATCGCCACCGAGCCGAAGCCGGAGCTGCTGACCGCCTTCGACAGCGCGGCCGGCCCCGGCAAGCCGAAGTACGGCCAGGTGCCGATCTGCTGGGGGCCGGACTCCGACGCCTGCCAGAAGATCGCGTACGAACAATTCCGCTGGTCCGGGCTCGGCTGGCCGGTCAATGCCGAACTGCCCGGCCCGCGTTCGTTCGCGTCGGCCACGAAGTCGGCCACCGTCGAGCAGGTCGCACAAGAGGTCACCTGCGGTCCCGACGTCGGTAAGCACGCCGAAGCGGTCCGCAAGTACTTCGACGCCGGCTACACGCACGTCGCCGTCGTCCAGGTCGGCGGCGAAAGCCAGGGCGCCTTCCTGGAGATGGCGGAGCGCGAGCTGCTGCCCGCGCTCCGCTGACATCACCGGTAGCCGGGTTCGTCCGGGCCCTCGGCCGGGTCGCTCGGGTGTGGCGTCCGGCCGCCCTCGGCCCAGTCGTTGTCGGCGGTCCGCTCGGCCTCGGGGAGATCCTCCTCGAGGGTCTCCGGATTCGGGTTGTAGCCCCGCAACTGCTCGACGTCAGGATCGTCGATCCCCTCGTCTTGCGGCTCCCGTAGCAGGGCGTCGTCCTCGGCGGCGATGGAGCCGTCGCCGCTGCGCGGTTGATATTCGCGCTCATATCCGGTCATGCGCGATCAATTACCCCCGAGAACCCGGTGGCATGCGGTCCGCGCCAGCTCCAGCGCCCGGTCCAGGCCCTCGACGCGCCGGCCGCCCGCGTTCGCCACCGGTCCGGTGCCGCCCGCGCCGCCACCGACTTCCCGGCCCGCGTCGCGGAGCAGATCGACCGCCTCACCGTTGCTCACCGCCGCGACCAGCTGCGCGCGGCCGCCGTCGCTCAGGCCCAGCACGACCACGCCCGGCTCGGGCAACCGCCGCAGCACGTCGGCCGCCAGGCCGCGCAGCTCGTCGCCCGTCACGCCCGTCACCTTCCGCACCACGACCCGCCCCAGACCGCAGGGCTCACCCCACGTCGCCAGTTCGCCGCCGAGCAGGTCCAGCTCGCGGCGGCGATACGCCGAAAGCCGTTTCTCCGCGTCGGAGAGCGCCCCGAGCCTGACCGTCAACTGCTGCACCACGGTGTCGGTCGGCGAACCGAGCAGCCGGGTCACCTCGCCGAGCACCCGGCGTTCGCGGTCCGCGTGGCGTAGCGCGTCCATCCCGACGAGCGCCGAGACGCGGCGCAGCCCCGCGCCGACGGATTCCTCACCGAGCAGCCGGACGGGGCCCGCCTGGCTGCCGTAGCCGACGTGCGTACCGCCGCACAGCTCGCGCGAGAAGTCTCCGATGTCGACGATGCGTACGGTGTCGCCGTATTTCTCGCCGAACAACGCGGTCGCTCCCGCCCGCTCCGCCTCCGCCCGGGTCGCGTGCCAGACGCGTACCTCGGGATTGCTGAGCAGCCGTTCGTTGACCTGCTCCTCGATCTCCGCCAGCCGATCCGCGCCGACCGCGTCGAAATGGGTGAAGTCGAACCGGAGCCGGCCCGGTTCCACGAGCGAGCCGTGCTGCTGCGCATGCTCGCCCAGGTGCTCACGCAGGGTCGCGTGCAGCACATGGGTCGCGCTGTGCGCCCGCGCGGTCGCCGCTCGGCGTACGCCGTCGACTTCCGCGAAGACCTCGTCGTCGAGGCTGACGACGCCGGAGACTACTTGTCCGGAGTGGACATACAGACCGTCCCCGATGGACTTCGTCGAGTCGACCCGGATCACCCCGCCGTCCCGCGTACGCACAACGCCGGAGTCGCCGACCTGGCCGCCCGCCTCCGCGTAGAACGGGCTGCGGTCGAGGATGACCTCCACGCGGCCGCCCTCCGTCGCCACGGTTCCGTCACCGCCGACCAGCCCGACGACGCGTACTTCGCCGGACAGGCGGTCGTAGCCGAAGAACTCGGTCGGACCGATCTTGCCCAGCAGTTCCCGGTAGGCCTCGGTCCCCGAGGAGCCGGACGCCTGCGCCTCCCGCGCCCGCCGTCGCTGCGCCTGCATGAGCAGCCCGAACTCGTCGCGGTCCAGCGACAGCCCCGCATCCTCCGCGATCTCCGCGGTCAGGTCCACCGGGAACCCGTACGTGTCATGCAGTTCGAACGCGGTCGACCCGGGCAGCACCCCGCCCGGCTTCGCCGACAGGATCGCCACGTCGAGCAGCCGGCTGCCCTGCCGGACGGTGCGGTCGAACGCCTCCTCCTCCCGGCTCACGACCTGCTCGATCACCGGACGCCGGGTGATCAGCTCGGGCCACTGCCCACCGAGGTTCTCGAGCACCGTGCCGACCAGGTCGCCCAGGAACGGACCGTCGATACCCAGGAGACGCCCGTGGCGTACAACTCGTCGAAGAAGCCGGCGCACCACGTAGCCGCGGCCTTCGTTGCCGGGCAGCACCCCGTCGGCGATCAGGAACGCGCCCGCACGCAGATGGTCGCTGACGATGCGATAGGACGTCTGAGATCGCGTCGGCGCGATCGAGTAGTCCTCGCTGGTGATCTCCTGAAGCCGCCGCAGCGTGGGCGACAGCAGATCGGTCTCGCAGATGTGCGCACGCTCCTGCAGGACGAGCGCGAGCCGGTCGACGCCGAGCCCTGTATCGATGTTGCGCGCGGGCAGTTCGCCGCGGATGTCGGTGTCGCTGTCGCCGCGCAGCTGGTGGATGAAGACCAGGTTCCACAGCTCGAGGAACCGCTCCTTGTTGACCGCGGGCCCGCCACCGGGACCGAACTGCTCGCCGCGGTCGTAGAAGATCTCCGAACTCGGCCCGCCAGGTCCGGGCAGGCCCATCGACCAGTAGTTGTCCTCGACGCCGAGCGGCTGGATGCGCTCGTCCGGGAAACCGAGGCGACGCCACAGCTCGACGGTCTCGTCGTCGCCGTCGAGCACGGTCACCCACAGCCGCTCCCGATCGAGCCCATAGCCCTCGGTGAGCAGCTCGTACGCCCACGGGACGACTTCATCCTTGAAGTAGTCCCCGAACGAGAAGTTGCCGAGCATCTCGAAACTGGTCGCATGCCGGGTGGTCTTGCCGACGTTCTCGATGTCGACCGTACGCACACACTTCTGCAACGTCATGAGACGCGGATGCGGCGGCTGTCTGCGCCCCAGGAAGTACGGCGCGAACGGAACCATGCCCGCGTTGACGAGCAGCAGCTTGGAGTCCTCGGGGATCAGCGACGCCGAGGGGAGCTCCGGGTGATCCCGCTGCGCGAAGTAGTCGAGGAAAGTACGGCGGATGTCGGTGGAAAGCATGATCTGGCCCCTTGTCGGGTGAGGCCGCGGTCACGCTCACAGAACCCGTCGCCGGGTCCTCGCCGATGCCGCAGGTAAGCAGCCGTCTGCGAGGTGGATGCGGTGGAGGAAAGAAAAACGAGCAGGCAGGTCTCGCCGAGCCGGGCCGGAAGATCAGGCGAGGACGAGGTCCCCGGACTCCCGCTCGGCGCAGCTAGCTCGCTGCTCCACCGCGTACATGCGGTCAGTCTAACTCAGGCGGCGAGGCGGTGGTGGCGCGGCGGAGCGGTGACGGTGTGGCCAAGGGCGAAGAAGTCGTCCGGGTCGTAGAAGCGCTTCACGTCGCGCAGCCGCCGCAGGTTCTCGGGGTCGAAGGCGGTCGGCGTACGCCCGGTGTCGGCGAGGAAGTTGAGGAAGGTGGCCCCCGTCCCGTACGCGGAGAGCCGGGAAGCCGTGTCGGGCTGCGGCGTGTCGAGGATCACAGAGAACGGCGCAGCGCGGTGGCCGGCCGGACCGGCGCCCGGGCCGGGTTGGGCCATCGCGCCGCCCCAGTGCCGGATCTCGACGGTGGACCCGGTCGCGGCGTGGTCAGCGAGCAGCTCCGTGATAGCACCGGTCGGCAGCGCCGGGAAGAAGTCGAGGTGACGGGCGGCGGTGCCACCCATCGCCGCCTGGGCATAGGGCAGTACGCCCAGCTCGTCGTGCAGGACGGGGCCGGCCGCCGCGAGCATCGGCGCCAGGAGAGCCCGGGTCTGCCCGGTGTCGCCGGAGTGCAGCACCTTGAGCATGATCACGCTGCGATCGCGGAGGTTCGCCGGGACGTCATCCGTGGCCGGCATCCGGCGTACGACCAACGCGGTGCTCATGTCGTCGGGCAGCGTCGCCGTCCATGTCTCGTACGCGGCGACGGCTTCCCCCGAAAGGGGTACATAGAGGAATCCGGCGGTGACCTGATCGACTGGGTAGAGCTGGAACTCCAGCGACGTCACGATTCCGAAGCCGCCGCCACCGCCACGGAGGGCCCAGAACAGGTCGGGGTACTGATCCGGTCCGGTCGTCAGCAACCTGCCGTCGGCCGTCAGCACCTGTGCGCGTACCACACTGTCGGCGGCGAAGCCGTGCTTGCGCGCGAGCCAGCCGACGCCGCCGCCCAGCGTGTAGCCGGTGACCCCGACGGTGGGTGAGCTGCCGGAAAGCGGTGCGAGACCGAACGGCGCGGCGGCCGCGAGCACCTGGCCCCAGCGAGCGCCCGGACCGACCCGGGCGATCCGCCGCGCCGGGTCTACCAGCACAGACGTCATGTTCGTGGTCCTGAGCAGGACCGCGTCGTCGGCGGCGACGTGGGTGCCGTGGCCGGTGGCTTGCACCGCGAGTGGTACGCCGGCCCGCCGCGCAGCCAGCAACGTGGCCCGGATGTCGGCCGCGGTGGCCGCCTCCACCACGACGGCCGGGCGCGGGTCCAGATCGGCCCGTAGCGGCTTGCGGAGTTCCTCGTACGCCTCGGTGCCGGGTAGGTGCACTGCGCCGCTCAAGCCGGGGAGCCTCTCGGGCGAGCCGCCAGAAGTGCGGTCAGCCCGGCTGAGGCCGTCGAGAGTGGACTGTCGGGCGATCGTGGCGATCCGGTTCATTTCGTGCTCCTATGGCATTTCGTTTGTCGTCTGGCGTATCGGGGTCGAAGTCAATGGCGGATACTCGACACCACCGCTCCGGCTTTTCTGCTTGGTTAGACCGATCCGACGATGCAGACTCATCGGGCGGGTGCGAAGATCTTTCGACTGAGTCATAGTGGGTAGTGACGCGGTGACATTGGTCGATCGCGTTCTGCCATCGAGGGGAGGCCGGGTTTCGTGAAGAAGTACCTGACCTGGATCGCGATCGCTTTCGTGATCTTCTTCGTCGCGTACCGTCCGTCGGCCGCCGCAAACCTGGTGAAGAGCATCGGCCAGGTCCTGCTGGACATGGCCAACGGCGTCGGCGACTTCTTCAACGGATTGGTGAGCTGACGTTCACACCGCAGTGAGCTGACGTTCTCGGGTGGAGTCATCGGCGGTTGACCGGTACTCTCGGTCACGGCCGCCGTCCGGCGACACCTTGCGGTGTCGGCGGTGGCCGCCGCCGTCGAAGGGGCGCGATGCGTCCTGCCCAGGAGGAACGGCCCCCAGGGAGTCGGCTGGCGGAGGACGGAAGGACCATCCCCCAGATGTTGCTGACGACCCCGGCTCGACGACGATCATGGATGCTGGCGCTACTCGCCGTGATGTGCTCGGCGGTCTTCGCCGTCGGCTCGACGGCGGCGTACGCCGAACCGAACGACTCCGAGGGCGCGCCCGCGAAACTGCGTCAGGCGCTCGACGAGGCCAGCCGCGGCTACCTCGACGCGAAGACCGCGCTCGACCGGTCGACGCAACGGCAGACGCAGTTGACCGCCGAACTCACGAAGCTCGAAGCCGACCACACCGTGAAGGTCGCCCAGGTACGCGAAATGGCGTCCGCGGCGTACCGGGCGGGGCGGCTCGGCACCGTGTCGGCGCTGCTCGGCGCGGAATCGCCGGACGACTTCGTCGAGCGGATCTTCACGCTGAACACCGTCACGGCCAGCGATGACGGCACTCTGCGCGACATGGTTCGGTCCCGCGATCGGGTGACGGCGGCGAAGGAGTCGCTGGCCGAGGAGATCGACCAGCAGAAGAAGCAGGTCGCCATCATGGCGGCGCGCAAGAAGCAGGCCGAGGACGCGTTGACCGCCGCAGGTTACGGATCTTCCACCAGCGGCCCGACCGGCCTGGTCAAGACGGCGAAACCGGCGCCGCGCAACGCCGACGGCTCCTGGCCGAAGGAGTCGTGTTCGGTCGACGATCCCACCACCAGCGGGTGCATCACTCCGCGTACGCTGCATGCCTTGCAGCAGGCGAAAGCGGCCGGGTTCACCCACTATGTCTCCTGCTACCGGGTCGACGACCACGGTGAGCATCCCAAGGGCCGGGCCTGCGACTTCGCCGCCGCCAAGAGCGGATTCGGTGGGGTGGCCTCGGGGGCCGACAAGACATATGGGAACAATCTCGCCGCGTTCTTCGTCAAGAATGCGGACCGCCTCGGCGTTCTCTACGTGATCTGGTTCCGCAAGATCTGGCTGCCCAGCTCGGGGTGGCGGACTTACAGCGGCAGCGGCAGTCCGGCCGCTGAGCATACTAATCACGTGCATTTGTCCGAGTACTGACGCTGCGCGGTTTGCCCGGTTGCCATGATCAGCGGAAGATTCGCGGTGCCATAGCCCCACATTTTCTCCGCTGATCATGGAAATCCGACAAATCCCAAACGCACGCAGCCCCACTCCACCCTCTTCGGTGCGCTCTTCCACCCCCGCACCGTGCAAAGCCGCAGCCAATGGGAGCGAGAGCGTCAGCGAAACGTTGCAGCAACCCCGTCAAGATGCTCAAGGAAGCGAACCACCGCGGGTGGCTGCGTACGCCCGGCAAGGGTCGCAGCGTAAATCCGCCGAACAGATTCGTCCTTTTTGTCCAAGCGAAGCAGCGTGATGTCAGCCGGGATGCCCCGTGCCGCCAAGGCCGGCACGAGCGCGACGCCGAGACCGGCGGCGACGCAGCCGAACTTGCCGGTCCACTCGGCCGCGACGAGGTCGATCCGGGGTTCGAAGCCGCTCGGCAGGCTCGCCCGGAGCAACGTCTCCTCAGCGGTTGCGGAGCCCGCGACGAAGGCGTCCTCGGCCAGTTCGGCGAGGCGTACGGTGCGGCGGCGCGCGAGCCGATGATCGCGGGGGACCGCCACGAGCAGCCGCTCGTCGAGCAGATGATGCAGGTCGAAGCGGTCGGCGTCGAACTGGTCGACCGGCGACGTGCTGACGACGGCCACGTCCGCGGCACCGTCCGCGAGCCGATCCAGCAGGGCCGGGGTCCGTCCTTCCACAAGCGACAGATGCACGTCCGGGTACGCCGCCCGAAAGCTCGCCAAGGCCCGGGGCACGAGGGCGGCGACTGCGGTGGGGAAGGCGCCCACGCGGAGCCGTCCGCTGCCGAGCCCGCGGAGATCGTCCAGGCTGCGACGGGCGGCGTCGAGGCGGTCGAGCACGGCGTCTGCGTACGGGAGTAGTTCTCGGCCCTCCGCTGTGAGGTCCACTCCCCGGGGAAGCCGGTCGAAGACGCGTACGCCGAGCTCGGTCTCCAGCGCAGCGATCTGCCGGGACACCGCGGACTGGGTGTACTGCAGAGATCGGGCCGCCGCCGTGATCGAGCCGAGGCGGGCCACGGTCCGGAATACCTCGAGCAACTGAGTCTCCACCGATCCATGCTAGCTGCGCATGGGTGCTATTCCAGAGATTCGTTGGTGGCATGGCTTGGTCCGACCTAGCGTCATGGTCATGAGCGAGATCGCAGTGCTGGGCACCGGCCGGATGGGTACGCCGATGGCGCGCCGACTGATCGAGGCGGGTCACCGCGTCCGGGTGTGGAACCGAAGCCCTGAACGGGCCAAACCGCTGGAAGCGGCCGGGGCGGAGATCGCCGCGACGCCGGCCGAGGCGGTCGACGGGGCCGAATTCGTCGTCACGATGCTGACCGACGCGACGGCCGTGCGGGCGGCGCTGGACGCGGCGGCCCCGAGTCTGCGGCCGGGCGTGATCGTCGTGCAGACCTCTACAGTCGGCCCCGACGAGATACGCGAGATCGCGGGCCGCCTCCCGGCGGGCGTCGAGCTCCTCGACGCTCCGGTCGGCGGCAGTGTGAACGCGGTCGAGGCCGGCACGCTCGTCATCTTCGCGGGCGGCCCGGAGGCGACGATCGCCGCAGCCGAGCCGGTCCTGCGACCGCTCGGCACCGTACGCCCGACCGGCCCGGTCGGGACGGGATCTGCGGTCAAGCTCGTCAACAACACCGCGATGGTGACCGCGCTGGCTGCGCTGCACGACAGCCTCACCGTGGCCGATTCGGTCGGCGTCGACCGCGATGTGGCGCTCGACGTGCTGGCCGGCGGTCCGCTGGGCAATGCGGTGCAACGACTTCGCACGCGCGGCGGGAACTTCGCCGTCTCGTTGGCGGCGAAGGACCTCCGGCTGGCTCGCCGGGACGCCCCCGGTACGCCGATCGCAGCGGCGGCACTGGAACTACTGGGCGAAATGCCCGACCAAGACGCCGACGTCACCACCATCGTCTGAGCCGAAGACCCCAGAAGACGGCCGGAGGACTCGACGGATCACGGATACGCAGGCCTCAGCGGCCCCGGATGGCGTGCGTAACCGTGATCTGCAGGAAAAAGCAGCGAGAAAGAGGAGTATAGTGGAACTCACGTTGGACAACCCGGCCACGGTCGCCGCCCCGTTCGGCGACCGCTTCGCCCACGTCGCCCGGATCGACGTCGGCGGCGGAGCGCTGCTGGTCCTCGCCGGTCAGGTGGCCGTCGACGACGACGGCGCGGTGGTCGCCCCGGGCGACGCCGGAGCCCAATCCGAGCGCATCTTCGAGATCGTCGAGGGCATCCTCGCCGCCCACGGTGCGGGCTTCGCCGACGTCCTGCACATCCGGACCTTCATGACGAACTTGGACGACCTCCCGGCGTACGGGGCGGTGCGCAGCAAGCTCTTCCCGGTCCAGCCCGGTCAGACGCCGCCCGCAAGCACCACGGTCGAGGTCAGCCGCCTCTTCCTGCCCGGTGCCGTGCTGGAGGTCGAGATCACCGCAGTAGTCAGGAGTTGAACGACACGGCGCAGGCGACTCGCTGACTACTGTCCGGCCCCATTGCAGTGCTGCGGCTGCCGTCGATCTCTATCGTGCACCGCTGCGGGCTGCCGGCCGAGTCGGCCGTCGAACGGACCCAGACGAGGAAGTCGTCCTTGGCGACGGTCACGGTCTTCTGCCACGGCAGCTGCGACGTCGTGGTCTGCTTCGCCGAGCCGTCGAAGTACTCGATGGTCACAGTGCCCTGGCCGCCGAGCGACAGGATCGCCTTGTGCTCGTCGTACTTGTAGCCGTAGACGCCGACGGCGCTGTCCTTCATCTCCCGGTCGTCCGCGCCCGCTTGGTAGCTGGAGTACAGCCACCACCCGCCACCTCCGGTCACGCCGCAGCACAGGACGAGTACCACCGCGACGATCGTGACGATCAGCCCGGTGCGGCGCTTGCGCGGTGCGACCGGGGGCACTGGCGCCGGTCCCGGAAAAGGCAGCGCGCCCGGATAAGGCTGTGCCCCAGGGAAAGGCGGTGGCGGATAGCCAGGCTGACCGGGCGGCGTCCATCCGGTCGGCGGCCCCGGGGGATCCGGCTGCGGCGGCGGCATCGTCATGGCCGCGGATCGTAGAGGACTTCCCGGGAACGGGTTGCCCCGCTGTCACTCCGCGGGATCCGACCGCTGCTGTGTGCGTACGACATCAGGAGCCGAGCAGATCGACGAGCCCGTCGGCGAGGCCGCCGCGCCAGCACGCGTAGTCGTGACCACCCTCGTACTCGCGGTAGGTGACCGGGTAGCCGCGGTCGAGCAGGACGCCGTGGAAGATGCGGTTGCGCAGCAAGAGCGTGCGTTCGAGGCTGCCCGCCTCCTGGAAAACCCGCACCGGTACGCGGACAGCCCCGGCGAAGTCGTCGAGCAGGCTGGGTGAGTCGATCTCCTCCGGGGTCTCCGCAGCTCGCCAGAAAGACCCGGACTGGGTCAGGACGCGGCCGAACCGATCCGGATGGTCGAACGCGATGCGGGCGGCCGCCAGCCCGCCCAAGCTCTGCCCGGCGAGCACGGTCCGAGCCGGGTCCGAGGTGACCGACCATCCGCTGTGGACGAACGGCAGCAGCTCGTCCAGCAGGAACGGCACCAGGACGCCGGGCCGGGTGAGCGCCTGATTGCGGGGCAGGCCGTGGATCGAGTCGATGCCGACGAAGAGCGTCGGCGGGATGGCTTGTTCGGCGATGAGGTTGTCGAACAAGGTGGTGACGCCGATGCCGTCCCAGACTTTGCCGTCGAACAACAACGCCAGGGCGTACTCGTCGGCCGTCGAAGCCGGCTGATAGACCCAGAACGTCGAGTCGCCGAGCGTATGCCGGGTGACCTTGCCCGATGCCGAGCCGCGTGGCTCCAGCCACGGCTGCTCCGGTGCGTCCGGCAGGCTGAGGACGGACGCCGAGCCGTAGTTGGGCCAGGTCGAGGGCCCGATGCCGGTGCCGAGGCCGGGATCGGGCCGGCCGCCGGTCACGATGGCCGCCCAGCGCTCGTCGTCGGGATGCGCGCCGCGCAGGGGCGCGTCGCGGACCGGGCAGAGCTGGTAGGACGAGCGGAGCCCGGCCGGTAGCCGCAGGCTGAGCCGCCACACGCCGTCCTCGCCCCGGTCCATCAGGTACGCCGCCAGATCCCCGTCGTCGTACGCGTAGTCGGTCGCGCCGATGAGGCGGACCAGCACGTCCTGGGCGGGATGCCCGGGATCGTCCTCGGTCCAGTGGAAGTCGACCCGGCAGAAGTCGCCGTCGCGGGTGATCAGCACGTCAGCCCCCCATCGATACAGCGGTATAGTCCGATGAGCGTAACGGGTGCGGGCGACATTACTCCGGACGGGACCGGCATGATGGTTCCATGATCGTGCGCCGCGAACTGCCCGATGACCAGGCCGCCGTACGCGCGGTGATCGCGCAGGCGTTCACCCGGGACGGTGAAGACCCGATCGAGGCGAGACTCCTCGACGAGCTCCGGGCCGATGTCGGCTGGCTACCGCGGTTCTCCCTCGTCGCCGTCTCCGCCGGGGACTCCCGAGGTGAGGTCGTCGGGCACGTCGTCTGCACCCGAGGCTACGTGGGCGACGCTCCGGCGCTGGGGCTCGGGCCGATCGGCGTACGCCCGGACCGGCAGGGCCAGGGAATCGGCCAGGCGCTCATGAACGCCGTGCTCGGAGCGGCCGACGCGCTCGACGAACCCCTCGTCGCGCTGCTCGGCTCGCCCGCCTTCTACGGCCGGTTCGGCTTCCGGCCGTCGACCGAGTTCGAGATCACCCCGCCCGAGCCTGACTGGGCCGACTACTTCCAGGTCCGGCCGCTCACGGCGTACGTTCCGACGTCCGGTGTGTTCCGGTATGCCACCCCGTTCGAAGGACTGTGAGAATGACCGACGGCGTGACCGACCACGACGTGCTCGTGCTGGGCGGTGCAGGCGTCGACACCATCGTCTACGTGCCCGAACTGCCCCTCCCGTACGCCGACAGCTATATGGTTCCGGCCATCCAGTCCCGCGCCGGGCAGACGGGTGACCTCGTTTCGCTCGGGCTCGCCGCGCTCGGTCTGCGTACGCATCATCTCGATGTGCTGGGCGACGACCGCGAGGGTGATCTGGTGCGTGAGCTGCACGAACGCCACGGCGTCGGGCTCACGACCGTGCCGAGTCCGGCCGGCACCAAGCGTGCGGTGAACCTGGTCGATCCCGAGGGTCGCCGCCTGTCGCTCTACGACGTCAGCCGCGGCGACGCCGACGACCGCTTCCCCGAAGATCTGATCGCGAAGCTGGCCGGAGCGAGCCGCCACGTGCACGTCTCGATCACGCATCCGGGCGCGCTCGCCCTGCCGACGATCGTCGACAGTGGAGTGACGATCTCCACCGATCTGCACAACTGGGACGGCGAGAACCCCTATCACCTGGGCTTCGCCGAGCACGCGGACATCATCTTCCTCTCGGCCACGGCGCTCGCCGATCCCGAGGCCGCACAACGCGATCTGCTCGCGCGAGGCCGGGCCCGCGCGGTGATCGCGACCGCCGGGTCCGCGGGCGCGTTCCTGCTCACGCGTGATTCTTCACGGGTACGCCATCAGCCCGCCCTGGTTCCGCCGGCTCCGGTGGTGGACTCGAACGGAGCCGGCGACGCCTTCGTCACGGGGTTCTTGTTCGGGCTGCTGAACGGATCGGATTGGGACACCTGCCTGCGGTACGGCGCGGTGGCGGGCGCGTTCGCCTGCACCGTCCCGAGTGCGCGCATGGAGTTCGTCACCGCCGCCACCCTCCTGGCATCCTGACGCCTCCGCGCCGCCACCCGTTGGCCTTGCCCGCGCTGCCATGATCGTCGGCTTCCGGCGTTCTTGGCGAAGATCAACGGAGAAAATGTGGGGTCATGGCACCGCGAATCTTCCGCTGATCATGGAACTCGGACAATTCGGCAACGGCGAACCTCGGCCTCCACCCTCGTCGGTGCGATTACGGACAGCGCCCACCCGAAAGCCGCAGCCTTCCGCAGACCACGAGCACACGATCTTGGCGCACGCCCCGAACCCTTGCCGACAGGCTCCAACCGTGGCTTCGCGCCGGGGAGCGGTTGCGCGAGCCGCCAGGAGTGTAGTCAGGGTGTCGTGGCTGGAAACTCCATGATCAACGCGGTGCGCCTAGGGTCACGGGCGCACCAGTGTCACTGCCGCGACAGAGGGGTCGCCGATCGGCCAGCTTGACCTGTCGCGAGTGGATAGTAAAGCTTTTTAACAATCTGCTCTCCGGGCAAGTCCGTCTGAAAGGCGATCCCCGATGGCCCGACGTCTCCTCGCGGCCGCGGCCGCGCTGGCCGTGCTCGCCCTCCCGAGCCCGGCCGCGGCCGCGCCCACCCCGCTGCCTACGCACGTCTTCGCGCCCTACTTCGAAACGTGGGAACCCGACACGATCACCGGCATCGCTCAGCAGTCCGGTGCCCGCTACTTCACCCTGGCCTTCCTGCAGACGCTGTCCAAGACATCGTGCACACTCGCCTGGAACGGTGAGAGGGCGCGTACGGTCGCCTCCAACGCCTATGTGGACGACATCGCGGCGCTGCGCGCGATGGGCGGCGACGTCGTGCCCTCGTTCGGCGGCTGGAGTGCCGACCAGGGCGGCACCGAGATCGGCGACTCGTGCCAGGATCCGGCCGCCATCGCGGCGGCGTACGAGGACGTCGTCACCCGGCTCGGCGTGACGCGCCTCGACATGGACATCGAAGGCCGGTCGCTGACCAAGCCCGACGGCATCGACCGCCGGAACAAGGCGATCAAGCTGCTCCAGGACTGGGCGGCGGCCACCGGACGCCGGGTCGACATCGTCTACACCGTGCCGACTTCGGCCGACGGATTGGAGGCGTCCGGGCTCGCGATCCTGCAGAACGCCATCGCCAACGGCGTACGCGTCGACATCGTGAACCTGATGGTCTTCGACTACTACGACAAGGTCACCACCGACATGGGCGCGGCCGCGCTGACCGCCGCCCAGGGGCTCTACGACCAGCTGCACACGCTGTACCCGGCCAAGACCTCGGTTCAGCTGTGGGCGATGGTCGGCCTGACCTTGCTGCCGGGCATCGACGACTACCCGAAGAAGACGGAGATCACCTACCTGCCGGACGCCCAGCGGATGCTCGACTTCGCGCGGGCCGACGGGATCAGCGAGCTGTCCATGTGGGCGATCCAGCGGGACAACGGCGCCTGTCCCGGCGTGACCGACTCCAACACCTGCTCGGGCATCGTCCAGAACACCTGGGATTTCACCCACCTGCTCAGCCCGTTCACCGGTTGATCTACTGACTGCACTTCTGGCGGCTCGCCCGAGGGCTCTCCGGCGGTGGCTCGGGGGGACGGGCTATTCTGTGGCGCACGTCACTTCCCGTGGAGGTCCGATGTTCCGCAGCCCGTTCCCCGACGTCGTCGTCCCGGACGCCACCATCCCGCAGCACGTGCTCGGCGGGGCGGCCGCTCGCGGGGATGCTCCGGCTCTCATCGACGGTCGGACCGGACAAACCATCTCGTACGCTCAATTGGCGTACCAAGTGGAGAGGCTGGCGGCCGGACTGGCCGAAGCGGGCCTGCGACCTGGGGACGTGCTGGCGATCTTCAGCCCGAACACCTTGCTGTACCCGGTCGTGTTCCACGCGGCGCTGGCCGCCGGCGCGACCGTGACCACCGTGAACGCCCTCGCCACCCCGGCGGACCTGGCGTCGCAGGTGAACGACTCGAAGGCGCGCTTCCTCGTGACCGTGTCGCCGTTCCTGGACCGGGTGTCGGCGGCCCAGACGGACGTGACGGTGTTCGTCTGCGACGAGGCCGAGGGCTATCGGTCGATTCGCGACCTGCTCGCCTCCGAGGCCCCGGCGCCGGTGGTGGACATCGATCCCGCCACGGCGGTCGCCGCCCTGCCGTACTCCAGTGGCACGACCGGCGTGGCCAAGGGCGTCATGCTCACCCACCGAAACATCGTGGCCAACGTCGAGCAGGCGCAGGTGCCGATCAGCTACTCGGCCACCGACCGGGTGATCGCGATCCTGCCGTTTTTCCACATCTACGGCCTCACCGTGCTGATGAACATGGTGCTGGCCCGCGGTGGCGCGCTGGTGATCCTGCCGCGCTTCGACCTCACCGAGTTCCTCAGCGCGCTGGCCGAGCACAAGGTGACCCGGGCGATGGTCGCGCCGCCGGTCGTCCTCGCGCTGGCCAAGCACCCGAGCGTCGCCGACTACGACCTGTCCGCCCTGGAGGTCGTGTTCTCCGGCGCGGCCCCGCTCGACGGCGACCTCGCCGCCGCCTGCGCCGCCCGGCTCGGCTGCGCCGTCCAGCAGGGCTACGGCATGACCGAGCTCTCTCCGGTGACCCACGCGCAGCCCTACGGATCCGAGCGGAACAAGGCCGGCTCGATCGGGCCACTGCTGCCGAACACGGAGGCGCGCGTGGTCGACGTCGCGACCGGTGCGGACCTCGGCGAGGGGGAGAGCGGTGAGCTGCTGATCCGAGGTCCGCAGGTGATGCTGGGCTACCTCGGCCGCCCCGACGAGACCGCTGCGACCGTCGACGCTGACGGCTGGCTGCATACCGGTGACCTCGGCATGGTCGACGCCGACGGCGACTGGTTCATTCTCGACCGGGTCAAGGAGCTGATCAAGTACAAGGGGTACCAGGTTCCGCCCGCCGAACTGGAGGCGGTGCTGCTCAACCACCCCTCGATCGCGGACGCGGCGGTCATCGCCGGGCACGACGCCGACGGGGAGGAGATCCCCCACGCCTTCGTCGTCGCCTCCGTTCCCGACCTGACCTCGTCGGAAGTGATGGCCTACGTGGCTGAGCGGGTCGCACCCTACAAGAAGGTCCGGGCCGTCACCTTCGTGGACGCCATCCCGAAGAGCGCGTCGGGCAAGATCCTGCGCAAAGACCTCCGCGCCACGTTTTCTGCGCGATCATGAACTATCGGGCGTGATCGGCCGGCGTGTCATGTCTGGAGCGCCCTGATCGACTCCGCGGCGGCATGATCGACATCGCCGATCACGGGGGTGCGGTTCGGCGTACGCCGAGGCAGCATGGATGCGTGATCGACGCGCAGTTGGACGCCCTCGCCCGTCTCGCCGGGCAGGGCGGAGTCGCCGTGCTCAGCGGGGCCGGCCTGTCCACTGAATCGGGCATACCGGACTATCGTGGGCCGAGTGGGGTGGCCCGGCGGCATACGCCGATGACGTATCAGACGTTCGTCGGCGATCCGCTGGCCCGTCGCCGCTACTGGGCACGCAGCCACCTCGGGTGGCGACGGATCGCCCGGGCGGAGCCGAACGCCGGGCATCGGGCGGTCGCGGCGCTGGAGGCTGTCGGCGTACTCGATGGAATCATCACCCAGAATGTGGACGGTCTCCACCAGGCGGGCGGCGCGTCGGCCGTGGTGGAGCTGCACGGCAACCTGGACCGGATCGTGTGCCTGGCCTGCGGCGAGGGCACGTCGCGCGACCGGCACGACGATCGGCTGCGCGGCGCGAACCCCGGGTTCGACGCCGAGATCCTCGCCGTGAACCCGGACGGCGATGTCGAGCTGGACGACTCGGCCCTCGACGGCTTCGAGACGGTGGACTGCACCACGTGTCTCGGCGGCGTGCTGAAGCCCGACGTCGTGTTCTTCGGCGAAGCCGTTCCCGTCGACCGCGTACGCGAAAGTTATGCGCTCGTCGAAGCCGCCCGCCTGCTGCTGGTGCTGGGATCGTCGCTGACGGTCATGTCCGGCCGCCGGTTCGTGCTGCGAGCCGCCAAGCTCGGGATCCCGGTGGCGATCGTCAACCAGGGCGAGACCCGCGGCGACGCGTACGCCGATCTCCGGGTGGACGCACCGCTCGGCACGGTCTTGCCCGCGCTCGCGCAGCGAGTCAGCGGCTTGACGGCGTCCAGTTCGTGACGACGGCCTCGGGCACGTCGACGACGATCGTGTGATAGGTCTCGATCCGGGAGACGATGGCCTCGCGGGGCCCCTCACGCCAGGCGGCCGACCCGTAGAAGGCCTCCTCCTGGGCGTCCCGATGCTCGATCGAGTCGAACACCCGCACCAGGTATGCCTCCTCGAAGCCGTCTTCGTCCACAAGTGACGGTCCAGAGTCGAGTACGCGAATGCCGGCCGCAGCGAGCAACGGCATCGAGTCTTCCCGCATCACGCGGACGAATTCGTCGCGCGTACCGGGCTTGAGGCGGTAGGTGCGGATCTCCAGCACGGGCATGGCGGAAGCCTACTCGCGGTGGGAGCTGCGCTCGGGGGCGTCCGTCGCGACGGGCTAACGATCATCGCTGGGATTGCCGGCTCGCGCCCCGGCGAGCCGGGCTTCCAGCTCGGCCAGGCTCGGCAGGAACCAGAGCTGACGGCCCCGGTTGGTCTCGAAGACGAAGTCTCGCAGCGCTGTGCTGCCCTCGACGTGCTCGGAGATGTCGCCCACGACCGCGAGCCGGATGTGGTAGTTCACGAACTTCTGCGCGATGGCGCCCGCAATCCCGGTCCGTAGCGAGAAGAACTCCGCGGGAAGCCGGTCCGCGGGAAGAACGACCAGTTCAGCGCCCGTGCCGAAGGCGTCGCCGATGAGGTCGGTCACATCGGCCTCCCCGGTGAAGGGCGGCCCCTCCGGCGAAACGATCATAGTTGGTACGCCGTACAGGTCGGTGATCACGAAACTGGATCCGAAGGCACTACGGCGGGCGCGATCGGGGAATATCGGTGAGGTGATGATGAACGGCACGGGTGGGCTGGAGAAGTTCCTCACTGAGTGGCTGGGCGGTTGGCCCGGTACGCCCGGTCTGACGGTCGTCGGCAGTTCGCTGCGTACGCAGCCGAGCTGGGACGGGTCCGTTCGCGAGGTGGTCGGCGTGCGTACGCCGGACGGCGGGGTGTTGTCAGTGCCGCCCGAGCTGGCCGACGCGGTGCGCTCCGGCGTACGCGATTGGGCCGAAGTGGACGGCCGCCTCCCGGCGGCGCTCGGGCGGCCCGCCGCTCGCGTCTTCGCGGGGGTGTTCCGCTGGTCCACCGAGCCGGCCGACCTGCCCGACGCCGGTGAATGGGTGCCGATCACCGACGCTCGGGTGCCTGCATGGCTGCATCCGTTCGGTGGCGACGCCTTGATCGCGTTCGCCGAGGACGGCACGTACGCCGCCGGCGTCGGGATCAAGCGGCACAACGCGGCCGGCATGGAGATCTCGGTCGGCACTGAGGAGGCGTACCGGGGTCGGGGGTTGGCCGCGCGTCTCGTCGCGCAGGCGGCGCGTTGGATTCTGGCTGCCGGGGCCGTTCCCATCTATCTGCACGACCCGGCGAACGTCGCCTCCGACCGGACGGCGCTCCGGGCCGGGTTCCCCGACGAAGGCTGGAAGATCATCGGCGTCTTCGGCTGACGCGGGGGGCGCTCGCGGGCGGAGTCGATCACCCGGCTGGGGAGTCGATCACCCGGAACCCGGATCGGCGACCTGCGGAAACGCGATCGATCACCCCGATTAGTTCATGATCGCGCGGAAAGGGGCGAGGTCCGCGCGGAAAGGGGCGAGGTCCGCGCGGAAAGGGGCGAGGTCCGCGCGGAAAGGGGCGAGGTCCGCGCGGAAAGGGGCGGAAACGGCGAGCTACCAGGTGGTGAGGTGGTCGTAGAGGCCTAGCGTCCGAAGAATCCGTTCGACCAGCGCGTTCGGGTTCGTCAGCCGATAGGCCACCCCGGCGGCGTCAGCGCGCTCCCGTCCGCGCAGCAACGCGCGTATGCCGAAAGAGTCGAGGAACTCCAGCGGACCGAGATCGACTTCGAGCCGACTGCAGCCGTTGTGCTCGATCGCGTCGTTCAGCCACGATTCGACTTCGCTGGAGTTCGACATGTCGATCTCCCCGGTGAGGGTGACGATACAGTTGTCGCCCACCACCCGCGCGGTGTGCGTCGCCAACCACGCACCTCCCGATCATTGGCCACCCGAATTCCTTGCTGACACTTGAGAGTGTGTCAGCCGTCGTTGCGGATCGCTACGACCGTGATGTCGTCGCGTACCGGTTCGGCCGAGAAATTGAGCGCCATCGTTGCCAATCCGTCGGCGATGACGTCGGCCGGATTGCCGGCGAGCTGCGCGGCGGCGTCCAGCATACGGTGCAGTCCGAAGAATTCCCGGCCATTGCGGCGTTCGGTCACGCCGTCGGTGAAGAAGACGAGCGCGTCGCCGGGATGAAGGGTCAGCCGTTCGGGGGGACAGTGGACGCGCGCCACCACACCCAGGGCGGTGCCCCATTTGCCCGCGGGCGCGACCGCACCGTTTGCGCGTACCAGAATGGGCTGGTCATGGCCGGCGAGATAGACCGTGACGGCCCGATCGCCGTGCGCGTCCCCGGCCGGGGCGATCTCGGCGAGTGCGAGCGTGCAGTGGCGGTCGGAGCGTGAGTGCATGGTGGTGTTGAGGCCCGCGAGCGCCTCGCCGACCGGCTTGCCGTCGGCGATGAGCGCGCGCAGCACCTCGCGGACGATGCCCGTGGCGCTGGCGGCCTGGATGCCCTTGCCCGCAACGTCGCAGACCACCGCGAGGCAGCCGCCGCCGGGCAGCGGGATGACGTCGTACATGTCGCCGCCGACCTCGGCATAATGCCCGGTGGGCAGGTAGCGGGCGCCGATGTCGACACCGGGCAGGTCGGGCAGGGCGTCGGGCAGCAGGGCCTCCTGCAGGACGCGCGCGATCTGGCTCCGCTCGTCGTGGACGTGCGCATTGTCGAGCGCGGTCGCGGCGCGGCGCGCGACTTCCTCCGCGATCGTCACGGTCTCGGCGTCCGGCGTGGTCGCGTGGCCCACGGCCAGCGCGCCGAGGAGCCGTCCGTGCGCCAGCAACGGCACCACCAGGCACGCGGGCGGGTCCGAGAGCGCCGCCGTAGTGCCGCTCTCGACCGCCTCGACCAGCTCGTCCGAGGTCAGCCGCCGGCCGAGCTCGTGGTGCGGCGACAGCATGTTCGAGGCCGCGGCCTCCTCGATGTGCGCGACCGAGGCGACCTGCGGGCGGCCGCCGCGGATCGTCAGCAGCGCGCACCAGTCACCGAGCCGCGGCACGATCAGCCGGGGGATCAACGCCTCGGTGAGCGCGGTGTCGATCGAGTGCGCCAGCAGGTCACCGACCTCGACGAGATAGGTCAGCCACTCGCGCCGCCGCAGGTCGGCCTCGCGCAGGCGATCGTGCTCCAGCACCATGCCCAGACGCTGCGCGGCCAGGCGGCACAGGGTTCGCGTCTCGGCCGGCTCGTCGGCGGCGATCAGGAAGTCGCCGGTCCAAGGTGGCGTCAATTCCAGGGGTACGCGTAAAGCAGCGGCCGGCTCGCCGGGCGGTCGCCCGGCCGCCGCTAGCGTGACCGGTCCTCGTCCATCCGCCCGATCGACCTCGACGATCACCCCGGGCGTGCTGAGCTGGGGTAACAGGATTCGCAGGAGCTGGTGGGCGAAGTGGCGGGCGCTCCGGCCGGACCCCTCCGGACGCTGGACCGTGAGGAGTTCTTCGACCGATCGCAGCGCGTCCGACCGCGTTTGCACACCTACCACGGTTGTAGTGTCGCCTGAATGGGCATCGTCGGCCAGCGTTGGGCTCGACTCGGCCCCGCCGAATGCAGAAGAATTGACGCTGAGGCATCGAATCCGGAGGGACGAAGCCATGACCGTGCAGGAAGAGGCGTCGATCGTCGCTGGTTTCGACGACGAGGCCGCCTGGGCGCAGTTCGCCGCCGCCCTTCGTGACGTGCAGCAGGGCAGTTTCGAGGTACGGCTGCCCCGGATGCCCGGCCGGGCGGGGGAGGCCGCTGACGCCTTCAACGACGTCGTCGGGCTGCTTACTCGGCAAAACAGGGAGCTTCTACGCATTTCGCGCGTTGTCGGACGCGAGGGACGAGTAACCGAGCGACTCGATGAAGAGACCTTCGAGGGCGACTGGGCCGAGGGCATCACGGCGATCAACAATCTGATCGACGACCTCGGCCGGCCGACCGCCGAGATCGCGCGCGTCATCGTGGCCGTCGCCGAGGGCGACCTTTCGCAGAACATGGCGCTGGACATCGACGGACGCCCGCTGCGAGGCGAGTTCGCGACCATCGGCCGCACGGTGAACAAGATGGTGAGCCAGCTGTCGAGCTTCGCGGCCGAGGTGACCCGGGTGGCCCGTGAAGTGGGCACCGAGGGCAAGCTGGGCGGCCAGGCGGACGTCCGGGGCGTCTCGGGGACCTGGCGCGACCTCACCGACAACGTGAACCTCATGGCGTCGAACCTGACGAATCAGGTGCGGTCGATCTCGTCGGTGACCACGGCGATCGCCCAGGGCGACTTGTCGCAGAAGATCACGATTGCCGCCGGTGGCGAAGTCGCCGACCTGGCCGACACGATCAACTCGCTGATCATCACGCTGCGGGTCTTCGCCGAGCAGGTGACCCGGGTGGCCCGTGAGGTGGGCACCGAAGGAAACCTCGGCGGTCAGGCGGAGGTGCCGAACGTCGCCGGTACCTGGAAGGACCTCACCGACGCCGTGAACAATATGGCGTCGAACCTGACAGCGCAGGTCCGTAACATCTCGCAGGTTTCCACGGCGGTGGCGCAGGGCGACCTGTCGCAGAAGATCACCGTGGTGGCCCAGGGCGAGATCCTGGAGCTGAAGAACACCGTGAACACGATGGTGGATCAGCTGTCGAGTTTCGCCGATGAGGTGACGCGGGTTGCCCGCGAAGTCGGTTCGGAGGGCAAGCTCGGCGGTCAGGCGCAGGTACGCGGTGTCTCCGGTACCTGGCGGGATCTGACGGAGAACGTCAACGAGCTGGCCGGGAACTTGACGGCTCAGGTGCGAAACATCGCGCAGGTGACCACGGCGGTGGCGCAGGGTGACCTGTCGCAGAAGATCACGGTCGACGCCCGGGGCGAGATCCTGGAGCTGAAGAACACCGTGAACACGATGGTGGATCAGCTGTCGAGTTTCGCCGACGAGGTGACGCGGGTTGCCCGTGAGGTGGGTTCGGAGGGCAAGCTCGGCGGGCAGGCGCAGGTACGCGGTGTCTCCGGTACCTGGCGCGACTTGACGGAGAATGTGAACCAGCTGGC
>NZ_JABFVK010000094.1 GCF_013362815.1 Hamadaea sp.
GTAGGGCGGGCAGGGGCGGTAGGGCGGGCAGGGGCGGTCGGGCGGGCAGGGGCGGTCGGGCGGGCAGGGGCGGTCGGGCGGGCAGGTCCGGCTGGGCCGACGGTCGGCGCAGGCTTCGGCCGTCGGCCCGTCACAGCGGTGGTTCGCGGATCACGGTTCGCCGGCCTGGTCGGCGGCGAGATCCGGGTGCTGGCCCGGCACGCCTCGGTGTGGTGGTGGCTCACGGCGGCGGCGCTCGCCCTCGCCGGACTGGCAGCTCCGGCACTGCTCCCCGTCATCTGGCTGTGGCCGGTGCTGGTTTGGTCCCGCCTCGGCGCGTTCCGGCACGAGTCCATGGTGGTGGGACTGCTGGGTGCGTACCCGGGACCGGGGCGGCGATCGGTGGCCGAGTGGCTCGCCGGGATGCTGCTCACCGCGACACTCGGGCTCGGCCCGATGATCCGCTGGCTCATCGCGGGGAATCTGCCCGCCCTCGGGATCTGGACCGGCTGCGTCGTCGTCATCCCGTCGCTGGCCTGGTCACTGGGCTCGCTGACCCGTTCGCAGCGCCCGTTCCAAGTCCTCTACCTGGCGCTCTGGTACGCGGCGGTGAACATGGCGATCTGACGGCAGTGCGGAGCCGGTGGCGATGACAAGTCTGTCATCTGGCCGCTCGCGATCGAATGGCGAACGACATCGTCCACACCAGATGCACAACATCCACCGAACAGTTTGGTGTGTGTGGTCGAAAGGGTGAATGGATGTCGCGTCGGTGAGACCTACGCTCCGGAACCATGTGGGCCGCTCACGATCGCGGTTCGCCTACTGGAGAGGAAACCCCATGAACGCACTCCGGCCGAAGGGCCGGCGCGCGCCTGCGACGGCGGCCCTGGCGGCGCTCGCCCTCGTTGCCAGTGGCTTGATCGCCGGCAGCAGTACGCAGGCCGTCGCCGCCGGTTCGACGCACCAGACCAAGCTCTACATCGTGCAGGCGATCGACGCCCCCGTCGCGACGTACGACGGCAAGGTCTCGGGCTACGTCGCCACCCGCACGACGCAGGGCAAGCGGCTGGACGCGCACTCGAGTAGCGCGACCGCGTACCGGAACTATCTGACCAGCAAGCACGACAAGGCATTGCGGGCCGCGGGCATCAACCCGGCCTCGAAGACCTACGACTACGGCGTGACCTTCAACGGGTTCGCGGTCCGGCTGACCGCCGTCGAGGCGCAGAAGCTCGCCAAGACCTCGGGCATCAAGAAGCTTTGGGAGAGCCAGACCTACACCGCCGACACCACCACGACGCGGGACTTCCTCGGCCTGACCGGGAAGAACGGCGTCTGGAACCAGCAGTTCCACGGCGACAAGCGGGCCGGTGAGGGCGTCATCGTGGGCGTCATCGACACCGGGATCTGGCCGGAGAGTGCCTCGTTCGCCCCGCTGTCGGAGCCCCGCCCGGACGCCAAGGCGATCGCCGCGAAGTGGCACGGCACCTGCGACTCGGGTGTCGAGTCACCGGTGCCCTGCAACAACAAGCTGATCGGCGCGCGGTACTACCGCGAGGGCTTCCCCGAGATCGAGGACTTCGAGTTCGACTCGCCACGTGACTACGGCGGCCACGGCTCGCACACCTCGTCGACCGCCGCGGGCGACTTCGGCGTCGAGGCGAGCATCGGCGGCAACGACGTCGGTGCGATCAGCGGCATGGCCCCGGCCGCCCGCCTCGCGATGTACAAGGCGCTCTGGCAGGGCGCGGACGGCTCCGGCCACGGCCAGGAGATCGACCTCGTCGCCGCGATCGAGCAGGCGACCGCGGACGGCGTGGACGTCATCAACTACTCCATCTCCGGTTCGTCGGCGTACATCGTGGCCGGTGCCGAGATCGCGTTCTTCAACGCCGCCGCAGCGGGCGTATTCGTCGCGGCCTCGGCCGGCAACGACGGCGACACGATCGGCGAGAGCAGCGTCGCGCACAACGACCCGTGGGTGACCACCGTCGCGGCCAGCACGCACGACCGGGGCAACAAGAAGTCGGTCACGCTGGGCAACGGCTCCGCGTACGCCGGTGTCGGCACCATCCCGGCGGCGGTCGCCTCTTCGCCGCTGGTCTACTCGTCGGCGGTCAAGAAGGCCGACGCGAACCCGACTCAGGCTCAGCAGTGCTACGTCGGGACGCTGGACCCGACGCTGGCGGCCGGCAAGATCGTGGTCTGCGACCGGGGCGGCAACGCCCGGGTCGAGAAGAGCCTCGCGGTCAAGAATGCGGGCGGCGTCGGCGTCGTCCTGGCCAACACGACGGCGGCACAGTCGCTCAACGGCGACGACCACTTCCTGCCGACGGTGCACCTCGACTCGACGGCGGGCGCGGCGGTGCGGGCGTACGCCCAGACGGCGGGCGCGACGGCGGCGATCAGCGCGGTGGACACCGCGAAGGTGCGGGCTCCGCAGATGGCCGGGTTCTCCTCGTACGGACCGGCGATCGCGGGCAACGGCGACCTGCTCAAGCCGGACATCACGGCGCCGGGCGTCGACGTCATCGCGTCGGTGGCTCCGACGGCGGCGAACTACGGCAACAGCTTCGGCACCTACTCGGGCACCTCGATGTCGTCGCCGCACATCGCCGGCCTCGCGGCTCTCCTGATCGCCAAGCACCCGGACTGGTCGCCCATGGCGGTCAAGTCCGCGCTCATGACGACGGCGAGCACGAAGGACAACCAGGGCAAGCCGATCCAGTGGGCGTTCGGCGACGCGACCCCGCTCAACTTCGGCTCGGGACACGTGACCCCGGCTCCGGCGTTCGACCCGGGCCTGGTCTACGACTCGACGCCGGCCGACTGGATCGCGTACGGCTGTGCCCTGGGGCAGTTCCAGCTCATCACCGACCCGTCGTTCTGCGCGAGCTACCCGGCGGTCGACCCGAGTGACCTGAACTACCCGTCCATCGCGGTCGGCGACCTCGCCGGTGCGCAGACGATCAAGCGGACGGTCACCAACGTGACCAAGCGCGCGGGCGTCTACCTCCCGGTCGTGTCCGCCCCGGCGGGCTTCAAGGTCAAGGTGAACCCGCCGCTGCTGGTGGTGGCCCCGGGCAAGACCAAGAGCTACACGGTCACCGTCACCCGGACGTCCGCCGCCGTCGGCGAGTGGGCCTTCGGATCGCTGACCTGGCAGGAGTTCGGCACTGGCAAGCACAAGGTGCGCAGCCCCATCGTGGTCAAGCCGGTCTCGCTGGCGGTGTCGCCGGAGGTCACCGGTTCGACGGCGGCGGGCAGCGTCACCGTGCCGGTGAAGTCGGGCTTCGCCGGGACGCTCAGCGCCAGCCTGGCCGGTCTGGTCCCGGCCGACGTCACCAGCCACGCGCTGGACCCGGCCGGCCCGGCGTTCGACGACGCCAGCCCGGCGGCCAGCACGCGGACGGCGAAGCTCACCGTCACCGTCCCGGCGGGCACCGTCGGCCGGTACTCCACCTTCAACGCCGACTACGCCGGAACCACCGACACCGACCTGTACGCGTACGCGGCAGGCACGGCGAACCAGGTGACGCTCAGCGCCGGCGGCGACGCCAACGAGACGATGATCCTGAACCCGGGCACGTACGACCTGTACGTCGTGCTGTTCGGCTCGTCGGCCGGTCCGCTGGACGTGAAGCTGAACGGCTGGACGCTCGGCACGACCTCGGCGGGCAACGCCACCGTGTCGCCCGCCAGCCAGGCGGTCACGGTCGGCGGCACGGCGTCGCTGACGGTCTCCTGGACCGGCTTGTCCGCTGGTGTCCGCTACCTCGGCAAGCTCAGCTACAGCGACGGCAGCTCGATCATCGGCTCGAGCTACCTCCTGGTCGGCTGATTCGGCATACTGAGCGGCACATCAGAGGCCGCCCGTTCGCAGCACTGCGGGCGGGCGGCCTGTGCCGTCCACAAGGGACCGCCAAGGACCGCCCCGGCCGGAAGGAAGATCCCGAATTGGTAACGATCGGTGTGGGTCCGCAAAGAATGTGCGCGCCTAGACACTGTTTCAGAACGTGATCGGTCTGGTTTGGAGCGCAATCCGTTCCCGGCGGGCGCAGGTGGCGAGCATTTGGGCGCTCACTCTGCTCGCCGTCGCCGCAGCGGCCGCCACTCCTTGGTACGCCTTCGCGACCCGGGAGGCGCTGGCGCACCGGGCGGTCGACTCCGCCGCGCCGGTGGAACGGTATGTGAACGTCTCGGTCCGGTCGAAGGAGCCCGGGCAGGTCAGTGAGGCCGAGCCGCTGCGGGCGGCGTTGCGGAGCCGGGCCGGTGAGCTGCCGACGCAGGCCGTCGTCACCGAGTACGCGATGAGCGGCCGGATGACCGTGGGGGAGTTGACCACGTTCGTCGTGTCCGCCCGCGACGGCGTCTGCGAGCACTCGCTGATCGAAGGCGCGTGCCCGACCGCGCCCGGGCAGATCATGATCGGACAGGTCGCCGCCGAGCGGCTGGGGCTGGCCGTCGGCGACACGATCGCGTACACGGCGGAAGAGGCGAAGCTGCCGATCCCGCTGACCGTCGTCGGCCGCTACCAGCCGCAGGATCCGCTGGACCCGTACTGGTATGGCGTATTGAAGACCGGTCCGCAGGATCTGGAACCGGGGTTCGCCGTCCGATCCACGGTCGACGGGGTGCCGACCAAGGTCACGACGACCGTGTCGTTGCTGCTCGACCCGGCCGCGTACGACGATCAGCTCGCACATCGGCTGGACGTGGCCCGGCAGGGGCTGGGCGCCGACGACATGGTGATGCGTACGTCGGCCGACAGTCTGGCCCGCCGGATCGACGCTGAGCAGCAAGAACTGCTCGACGGCATCGCGGTGGCGGCGGCCCGGCTGGTGCTGCTGTGCGGAGTCGCGTTGTTCGTGGCCGTCCGGCACGCGGCCCAGGCTCATCGCACCGATGTCGGGCTCGTCCGGTTACGCGGGGTGCGCTGGTGGCGGGTCTGGACCTCGTCGCTCGCCCCGACCGCTTCGCCCATGATCGTGGCCGCCGTCCTGGGCGCGCCGTTGGGCGTACTCGTTGGTCTTGGTCTTGCTGGAGAGGTGCGGGCCGGAACCGAGCGGACCACTGCGCTGGCCGCGAGTTTCGGATCGGCCGCGGCCGTGCTGGTCAGCGCGATGATCGTGGCGGCGGTGGCGCAGACGCAGGCGACCCGCGCGACCGTGAGTGAGCTGCTGCGCGACGTGCCGGCGCGGACCCGGAGCGGGCGGGCATTGGACGTGGTCGAGATCGTCGTGCTGCTGCTGGCGGGAGTCGGCGTCTGGCAGCTGATCAGCGTCGCGCAGACGCGGACCACCACTATCGCGCCGGCGGCCGCTCCGGCGTTGCTGGCGCTCGCGGCCGGGCTGCTCATCAGCCGTCTGCTCCTTGCGCTGGCCGCGCGCACGGGTGGCTGGGCGGCACGCGCGGGCCGATTGCCGACGGCGTTCGCTGCCTTGTCGGCGAGCCGGCGACCGGCGCTGCGCTGGGTCGTGACGCTGCTGGTGGTCGCGGTCGCCGGGCTGGCCGGGACGATCGCGGACGAGCTGCGCGCCCGGCCCGCGATCGCCGACCGCGCCGCGTTGCAGGTGGGCGCGGACCGGGTGCTGACGGTGACCGCGCCGAGCCGCATCGTGCTCCGCGACGCCGTGCGGACGGCCGACCCCGAGGGCCGGTACGCGATGGCGGCCGCGCAGTACGCGCTGTCGGCCGGGCTCAGCGACGGCGTCCTCGCCGTCGACACGCCGCGGCTGGCGCAGACGGCGTTGTGGCGTCCCGAGTACGGCCCGCTTCCGTCCACTCCGGACGATCGGGGACCGGCGTGGCGGGTGACCAGCGGGGCGCTCGCGCTCGACGTCACCTTGAATCCGGAGCTGCATCGGCTGGGCCGCGAAGGCGTCAGCGTACGCGTGGACGAGCGCACGGAGGTGGGCGACACGGTGCACGTCGTGGCGTCGCTGATCCGGCGCGACGGAGTCGCCGTACGCGCGGTGTGGGGGCCGCTGGCGTTGGGCCGGGCGACCTACACCGCGAGCGTGGACCGCTGCGACGACGGATGCCGCCTCGTCTCCTTCGACCTCGTGACGCGCGACAAGCCGACTCCCGGTGGACCGCCCGTCCACGACGGCAAGCCCGACTGGGGCACGCAGGTCACTCTGCATACGGTGCGACAGAGCGGGTCCGACCTGGTCAGCCGGTCCAACCTCGCCGATCGGCTGCACTGGCGCGGGCCGCTTCAGCCGGACGCCTTGGCCGCTCAGCTGTCGGCTGGGCCGGACGGGTTGTCCATCACCGCCCCGCCGACGTGCGGGCTGCCGTTGCGCGGCTCATGCCTGGCGTCGGCGTACCCGGCCGGCGCGACGGTTCCCGTGCCGGTGGTGCTCGCCGGTACGCCCGGCTACGGCAACCGGCCGCAGCAGTTGTGGCTCGACATGCTCGGCACCTCCGCCGTCCCGGTACGCGTGACCGGGCAGGTGTCGGCGCTGCCCCGCCTCGGCGCAGTCGGAGTTCTGGTGGACCTGACCGAGCTGGATTCGTTGGCGGGCGTACGCCTGGCGGGGGAGCAGTTCCAGATCTGGCTCACCGCCGACGCCCCACAGTCCATCGTGGACGGTTTGGCGCAGCACCAGATTCGGGTGCTGCGCAGCGAGACCCCGGCGCAGGCGGCCGACCGGCTCGACGACGACGCGCCGGCCGCCGTACGCCGATTCGCGTTGCTCGCCGCGATTCTGGGCCTCGTCATCGCAGCGACCGCGTTGTTGCTGGCCGCCGCGTCCGGGCGGACGGCGACGGTGAAGGATCTGACCGCGCTGCGGGTGCAGGGCCTGCCCGAGCGGGCGGTACGCCGAGCGGGGCGGGCCTTCTACGGCTGGCCTCCGGCAGCCGCGACAGCGGGCGGGTTGCTGGCTGCGGCCGCTGCGGCGGCACTGCCGATCCCACCGCCCAAGGTGTTCACCGATCGGTGGCATGTGCTGGAGCCACCGCCCGGCGGGGTGCCGCTCGGCGTACTGGTCCTCACCGGGGTGATCAGCGGGCTCGCGGTGGCGCTCGCCGTCGGGTGGGCGACCCGGCGGGTGACGCAGGCGGTCCGGTCTGCGAGCGGCGGCGTCGGCGGGCGGACCGGATCACGGATATCCAGCGATCGACGGCCCAAGATTCGACCCACATCCCTGATCCAGCGCGAAAAGAGCGAGGGGGAGCAAGAGTGATCCCGCTCCTGGCGTTGCTGATTCGGGCCCGCTGGGCGGGCCTGCTCACGATAGGTCTCCTGACCGCCGTCCTCGGCGGGCTCGCCGCGGTCGGCGCGGACTTCCCGGGGCGTACGGGGGATCGGGTGGCGGCGGACACGATCGCGCAGGCTCCGCTGGCCGAACGCCAGTTCCGGCTGGCCGCCGACTCGACGGACGCGTCGAACTTCGAGACCCAGCTCAATCGCGTACGCGACACGCCGGGGCTCACGGTCCGCTTCGGGCAGCAGTTCGACGTCATGGGGTTCGTCCCGGACGACGCGAGCACCCTGATGTACCGCGAGGACTTCTGCGCGCATCTGAAGATGACCGCCGGGCGGTGCCCGGTCGCGCCCGGGGAGATCGCGGTTCCGGCCGATCAGGCGAAGGCGCTGAACGTGTCGGTCGGCACGGTGCTCGACGTCGCGCAGGCGCTCTACGACGACAAGTACAACCTGTGGTACCCGTCGCCGGAAGGCTCGCACCCGTTCGACGTGGTGGGCGTCTACACCCCGCTGGATCAGAACGAGGACTACTGGGGCTGGCCGAGCCCGTTCACCACGCGGCTCGACGGCACCGTCGTCGGACCGCTGCTGACCAGGTCCGATGCCATGCAGGCGGTGCCGCACGACAGTCATCTCGTGAGCGCCGACATTCTCGTCTCGCCCGAGCTGCTCAGCACGATGACCTGGCAGCAGTTCCTCGAAGGGATCCTGCAGCCCAAACTCATCGAGCCGCCGTCCGACGGGCTGCGCAACCTACTCGACCGCGTGCAGGAGCAGCGCCATTACATCGCCGTCGCCACCCCGGCCGTCGTGCTGCCCGTCCTCACGCTCGGCTGTCTCGTCTTGTTCCTACTGGTGTCGCGGCAGGTCCAACGCGAACGCGGGGAACTCGGTGTCCAGGCCGTCCGGGGTCTCCCGGTTCCGTCGCGGTGGGCGCTCGGTGGGGGTGCGCCGCTCTTCGTCGCGCTCGCCGGGCTGCTTCTCGGCGCGTCGATCGCCGGCTCGCCGTTCACCGCCGCGGTCGGCCTGACCGCGCTCGCCGTCACCTTCGCGATCACGGTCGCCGTACTGCCCGTCGTCATCGCCCGGCCCGCCGACACGCTGCGGCAGGTCGGCCCGGCCTGGGCGGCTCGGCTACGGCGACTGCCCGCCGGGGAGGTGGCGCTGGTCGCGCTCGCCGTCACCAGCCTCGCCTTTGTGCGTACCAGTGAGGGCTTGGGAAACTTCGCCCCCGCGTTGCTGGCCGCGGCGATGGTGCTGGTGATCGCGCGGCTGCTGCCCGCAATGGTCCGGGCTGCGACGCCGCGGCTGCTGCGCGCGGGCCGGCTGGTCGGAGGCCTGGCCGCCGCGCAGCTCGGGCGACGGCCGGCCGCCCGCCAGCTGATCGCGCTGAGCGGCCTGGCCGTGGCGTTGCTCGCGCTGGTCGCGTCCTCGCTCGCCACGAGTCAACTGGTACGCGAAAAGCAGATCGCGTTGTCCCTCGGCGCCGATCGGGTGCTCGCCGTCCGGGCCGCCGACCCGGGGCAGGTGATCGCAGCGGTGCGGTCGGTCGATCCGGAGGGCTCGTTCGCGATGCCGGTGGGCCGGATCTCGGACGAGACCCGGCATCCGGAGATCCTGGCGCTGGACCTGACCCGCGCGGCGCAGTTGGACTGGGATCGCGCGCCCGCCGTCGCGGCGCAGATCGGGCCCAAGTTCACGGCGCGCCCGCCGTTGTCGAAGAGTGCGTCGGTGGTCGTCACCGCGACGCCGCTCGATGGGGTGACGACTCCGCGAGCGCTGCTGACAGCGCAGCTCACGACGTCGGAGGGTCGCCGGGAGGTCGTCACGATCGGTTCGGCCGACGCCGGCCGCACGACGCTGACCTTTCGGCTTCCGGCCACGTGCGACGCGGGCTGCCGGTTGGACGCGATCACCGGGGTCGCCGCGAAGGACGCCGGCTGGCGGCTGTCGATCGAACAACTCGACCCGTACGCCGACATCGGCAGCTGGCGAGTGGTAGGCACGCTGGAGAAAGCCGGAAACTGGAAGCTGACCGACTTCGGCCTGCTCCTGCCGCCGGAGGCGCCGGTCGCCCTGCCCGCGATCGCGACGCCCGGCCTCGACGTCGACGCCCGGCAGATGGACCTCCCGTTGAACGGCGGCTCCCTGAAGCTGACCCAGGTCGGCGAGCTCCCCGTGCTGCCGCGCGTCGGCGGCCGCGGCCTGCTCGTGGACCTGGACACGCTGATCGCCGCGACGGGTGGCTCGCACGCGCTCGACTCGATGGAGGTGTGGCTGACGGCGTCCGCCCCCGCCTCGATCGTCGACGCGTTGCGGGCCAAGGGCGTACTGGTCGTCGGGTCGGTCACCCGCGACGACGCTCGCGCGGCTGCGGCTCGATCGCCGTCCGCTCTCATATTGCGGTTGTTCGTCGGAGCGACCGTCGTGGCATGGTTACTTCTCGGCGCAGTCCTGCTCGCGGTGGCTCGCGTCGACCGGAGCTCACCCGATCTCGGCGCGCTGCGGCTGGCCGGCTTGCGGGAACGAACCCTGCGCGGCTCGTCGCGACTCGCGTACGCGATCGCGGTGTTCTTCGGAGTCGCGTTAGGACTCCTGGGTGCGGGGCTGGCGTGGGCGCTGGCCCGGTCGGTGTTGCCGATCACCTCGGGGGAGAGCTGGCTCGGGGTGCCCGGGGTTCCGCCTGCGCTCCCCGTCCTCGTTCCCGTCGGGGTCGGTTCGCTCGCTCTGCTCGCTGTCACCTGGCTCGCGTTCGCTCGCCGCCCCCGTTAGCAACCCCGGGTCAGCGCTGGATCACGGTTCTGGGTCGTATTTCGCGCAAGATTCGACCCGGAACCCTGATCCAGCGCCGAAGACGGCGGGCGTGACCCGCAGCGAAAAGTCAGGCGGCGAGGGCGTCGACGAGCCGCCGGCACGACCCGGCGAGGTTCCACTCCTCGGCCAGCGCCAGCACCCGCTCGGCGTCGCGGGGCTCGCGCGGCAGCGCGAAGTCGCCCGCCGGGAGCGGGACGTCGTCGGCGACGCGTACCACCTTGGGGGCGACGTCCAAATAGGACGCGGCGTCGGCGATCTTGCGGCGCAACCCGGCGGCCATGTCGGCGACGGGTTCCAGCGCGGCGGCCCGGATGCCGGCGAGGTTGCCGTACCGGTTGACCAGGGACATCGCCGTCTTCTCGCCGACCCCCGGTACGCCGGGCAGGCCGTCGCTCGGATCGCCGCGCAGGATCGCGAAGTCGACGTACGCCTCCGGCGGCACGCCGTATTTGGCGATCACCGCAGCCGAGTCGCAGTCTTCGAGCTTGGCGACGCCCCGGCCGACGTAGAGGAAGCGGACGCCACGCGCGTCGTCGACGAGTTGGAACAGGTCGCGGTCGCCGCTGACGACCTCCACGGGAGCTGCCTTGGAACCCGAAGCGGCGAGCGTGCCGAGCACGTCGTCGGCTTCATATCCCGGTACGCCGAAAGCCGCGATCCCGAACGCGTCGAGCACCTCCAGCAGCATCGGGACCTGGGGGGCGAGCGTGTCGGGCACCTCCTCGACGGAGACGCCGGGCGCGGGTTCGGCGACAACGCGGTGAGCCTTGTAACTGGGCAGCAGCTCGACTCGCCAGGCGGGCCGCCAGTCGGCGTCGAGCGCACACGCGATGCGATCGGGACGACGCGTACGCACCAGGGTGGCGAGCATGTCGAGGAAGCCCCGGACGGCGTTGACCGGCTGGCCGGACGCGGTCTTGGCAGACGACTCGGGAACCCCGAAGTACGCGCGGAAGTAGAGGCTGGGCGCATCGACGGCGAGCAGAGGAGCGGTCACGCCCAACAGCGTGCCACACCGGGCTGACACCGACCGGCACACGCCACAGCCCTAACGTTCGTTAAGCTATCTCCATGCCCAGCGTTGTGCTCCTGCCCCCCAGCCTCGACCCGTCCGCCGCGGAGTTGTCCCGCGATCTGCTCGACCTCGCCCGGGAACTGGCCGACAAGGAGTTGCGGCCGCGCGCCGACGACTTCGAGGCCCGGGGTGAGTTCCCCCGGGAACTCATCCGGACCCTCGGCCGCAGCGGCTTCCTCGGCCTGCCCTACTCCAGCGGCTACGGCGGCGCGGATCAGCCCTACGAGGTTTACCTCCAGGTGCTGGAGATCCTGGCGAGCCGGTGGCTGGCCGTCGCCGAGGCGGTCAGCGTGCATACCCTCGCCTGCTACCCGCTCGCTGCGTACGGGAGCGAGGAGCAGAAGCAGCGCTGGCTGCCCGACATGCTCGGCGGCGAGCTGCTGGGCGCGTACTGCCTGTCCGAGCCGGCCGGCGGCTCCGACGCGGCCAACCTCACCACCTCGGCCCGTCTCGAGAACGGCGAGAACGGAAACGAGTACGTCGTGAACGGCACGAAAGCCTGGATCACCCACGCCGGTATCGCGGACGCGTACAACATCTTCTGCCGGACGGGCGGACCCGGCGCCAAGGGGATCTCCTGCTTGTTTGCGGAGGCCGGGACTGCGGGCCTCGAGCCGCAGCCGCGCGAGCGGACGATGGGCCTGAAGGCATCGCCGGTCGCGCAGGTCGTGCTCGACGGCGCGCGGGTGCCCGCGGACCGGCTGCTCGGCGGCGAGGGCGAGGGTTTCACGATCGCCATGGGCGCGCTCGACAGCGGCCGGCTGGGCATCGCGGCCTGCGCCGTCGGCCTCGCGCAGGGCGCTCTCGACTACGCCATCGGGTACGCCAAGGAGCGCAAGCAGTTCGGCCAGCGGATCATCGACTTCCAGGGGCTGGGTTTCCTGGTCGCCGACGCCGCCACCCAGATCGCCGCCGCCCGGGCCCTGACCCTGCACGCCGCTCGCCTCAAGGACGCGGGGCAGCCGTATTCGATCGAGGCGGCCCAGGCCAAGCTGTTCGCGACCGACGTGGCGATGAAGGTGACCACCGACGCCGTGCAGGTCCTCGGCGGGGCGGGCTACGTCGCCGACCACCCGGTCGAGCGGTACATGCGCGAGGCGAAGGTGCTGCAGATCGTCGAGGGCACCAACCAGATCCAGCGGATGGTCATCGCGCGCCACCTCGCCCGTTAGGGCAGGCCGGGCGCTTAGCATGATCGTATGCGCGCAGCCGTCATCCACGCACCGAAGGACATCCGGATCGAGGAGGTGCCCGATCCGGAGCTGATCGAGCCGACCGACGTCATCGTCCGGGTGACCCACGCCTGCATCTGCGGCAGCGATCTGTGGGCGTACCAGGGGGTGGCGAGCCGGCAGCCGGGTCAGCGGATCGGGCACGAGTTCGTCGGCGTCGTGGAGGTGGCAGGCACGGCCGTACGCACGCTGAAGGCCGGGCAGGCGGTGGTCGCCCCGTTCGTGTGGTCGGACGGGACCTGCGAGTTCTGCCGGGACGGCCTGCAGACGAGCTGTCCGGAGGGTGGCTTCTGGGGACAGGTCGGCTCGGACGGCGGCCAGGGCGAAGCCGTACGCGTCCCGTACGCCGACGGCACGCTCGTGCCGCTGCCGGACGGGCTCGGCGACGACGATCTGGTCAAGGTGCTGGCGCTGTCGGACGTCATGTCGACGGGGCATCACGCCGCGCTGAGCGCCCGGGTCAAGCCGGGCGGCACGGTGGCCGTGGTGGGCGACGGCGCGGTCGGGCTCTGCGGCGTACTCGCCGCGCGGCGGCTCGGGGCCGAACGCATCATCGCCCTGGGCCGGCACGAGGTGCGTACGGCGATCGCCCGCGAGTTCGGCGCGACCGACGTGATCGCCGAGCGCGGGGCGGACGCGGTCGCGGCGGTTCAGGAGCTGACCGGCGGCTACGGCGCGCCGGCCGTCATCGAGGCGGTCGGGACCGAGGAGTCGATGCGTACGGCGATCCGGATCGCCCGCCCCGGCGGCTACGTCGGCTACGTGGGTGTGCCGCACGGGGGTTCGGGCGGCGTCGACGTCCACACGATGTTCGACAACAACGTCGGGCTCTGCGGCGGGGTCGCGCCGGCTCGCGCGTACATCCCGGAGCTGCTCGCCGACGTCCTCGCCGGGCGGCTCGACCCGTCGCCCGTCTTCGACGTCAGCGTCGATCTGGCCGGAGTCCCGGGCGGCTATGCCGCGATGTCCGACCGGACCGCGCTGAAAGTCCTGGTCAGGCCATGAGTGACGGAGGCCCTGGCGCGGTGACCGCGCGTACCACTATCGTGACCGCCGTGGAGGAGACTGACCGGGCCATCGTCGCCGCGCTGACCGCGGACGGCCGCATGTCCTACACGGACCTGGCCGACAAGGTGGGGCTGTCGGTCTCCGCGGTGCACCAGCGGGTCCGCCGGCTCGAGCAGCGCGGCATCGTCACCGGCTACGCGGCCAAGGTCGACTACGAGGCCATCGGCCTCCCGCTCACCGCGCTCGTCGCGATCCGCCCGTTCGATCCGGCCCAGCCCGACGATGCCCCGGAGCGGCTCGCGCATCTCCCGCAGATCGATTCCTGCTGGTCCGTGGCGGGCGAGGACTTCTATCTCCTGCTGGTACGCGTTGGGTCGCCGGCTGAGCTGGAGAAGTTGCTGGCGGAGATCCGGTCGGCGGCCAACGTCATCACCCGGACGACGGTCGTGCTGTCCACGCCGTTCGAGCAGCGCCCGCCGGCGGTGGCCTGACATCTTGAGTAGCTGATTGAGCTACTTGCATCCTGGAACTTGCACGGTGCCGGGAACCATGCTGGTGACGTGACCATCGTCGTCCCCGACCTCCCTGTTCCGGTCGAGCTACGGCTGAGCCCCCACGCCGAGCGCGCGGACGAGGCGTGCCGTGCCTTTCTCCGTGAGCATGCGCTGGCGCGCGGCCCGGCCGCCGAGGACTACTTGCGGCGTACGCGATTCGGGGCGCTCGTCGGCGGGATGTATCCGGACGCGAATCCGTCGGAGCTGGCCCGGGTGGCCGAGTGGATGGGCGCATGGTCCATCATGGACGATCAACTGGAACGGATCGCACCTCGGGAACAGCCGTCCGTCGTGGCCCGGCTCTGCGCCGCGATCGCGTCCTGGTTGGACAGTCCCGGTAGTGGCCCCTTGGGCCGGGCGCTGTACCAGGTCTGGCAGCGCATCGCCGCGACCGCTTCGGAGGTGTGGCAACGGCGGCTGCGCAGCGAGTTCCGGCGTCATCTGGACGGCTGCGCCTGGGAGGCCGACCAGGTACGCGCGGGCGGCGTACCCCGGTTGCGCGACTATCTGCGGTGGCGGCCGCTGTTCTTCGGCGCGCACGTGGCGCTGGCCCTCGGGGAGTACGCCGAAGGCCGCGAACTGCCACCGGCGGCGGTCGGCGATCCGCTGCTGGACCGGGTGGCGACCATCGGGGTCGAATTGATGATCATCTCGAACGATCTGCTCTCCGCCGACATCGAGGCCGAGCAGGGCGCGCTGAACCTGGTCACCATCGTGGCGGCCGAACAGCGCTGTTCCCGGCAGCAGAGCGCCTACCGGCTCGCCGAGGCGTACGAACGGCGGCTGGCGGCGTACCGGGTGGCGTACGAGGACCTGCGTACGCACTGCGAGGGCCTGCCGCAGGCCGGGAGCGCCGCCGTTCTCGCGTACGCCCGCGCGCCGTTGATCTGGACGCGGGGGCAGATCGCCTGGTCGACCGGCAACCCGCGGTACTCCGCCGACCGGGCGGCCTTCTACTCGGCCATCCCCGATCACCTGGCCGGTGTCGTGGCGGAACTGGCGGAACTTGGGTGAAACCCAGCTCTCGTGGGTAGTTGGCCGAGATGCTGACTGCGGGAGATGCCGTCGAAAACCGCTATCGGCTGGCGCGGAAGCTCGCCTCCGGGGGCATGTCGGACGTTTGGGTCGCTACCGACGAGGTTCTCGCCCGCCAGGTCGCCGTCAAGATCATCGTGCCGAGGCTGCTGGCCCAGCCGGGCTTCGGCGAGCGCTTCGCAGCCGAGGCGCGCACGCTGGCCGCCCTGCACCACCCCGGCATCGTCGAGGTGTACGACTACGGCGAGACGAACACGCCCGACGGGCGGATCGCGTACCTCGTGATGGCGCTGGTGCCGGGGCAGCCGCTGAGTCGCCGGCTCGACGGCGGGCACGCGCTCGAACCCGCGCTGACGATGCGGATCGTCGCCCAGGCCGCGGAGGCGCTGGCCGCCGCCCATCGGGCCGGGGTGGTGCACCGGGACGTGAAACCGGCGAACCTGCTGCTCACCGACGACGACGAGGTCGTACTGGTCGACTTCGGGGTGGCCAGTTCGGCCGGGTCGGCGGAGCTCACCCAGCCCGGCACCGTGCTCGGGACGGCGGCGTACATGGCACCGGAGCAGGCCACCCGTAAACCACTCACCGGGGCCGCCGACGTGTACGCGCTCGGCGCGGTGGCGTACCACTGCCTGACCGGCCAACTGCCGTTCACCGGGCCCGACGCGGTGTCGGTGGCCCTCAGCCAGGTACGCGACCAGCCCGCCCCGCTGCCGTCGGCCATCCCCGCGCGCGTCCGGCACGTCGTCGAGCGCGCGATGGCCAAGAACCCCGCCGACCGGTACGCCGACGCCGCCGAGCTGGCCGCGGCGGCGCGCTCAGCGAGTGCACCGTCCAGCCGCACCTCCTCGAACGCGGGCGCTGCCACGACGGCGGGCCTGCCGGTGGCAGGCCTGGCCACGACGGCGCAGATGCCCGCAGCGGACGGTGTGCCATCCTCAAGCGCAGCCGACGGCGAGACGGGCAGGATCGCGGCCCGAGCCGCCGTGCCGAGTTACGAACCGTTCGATGAGGCCGACGACGAACCTCCGGGCGGATCGGGCAAGAGCCGCAAGGGCTGGGCGTTCGCGGTCGGTGGCGTGGCTGCGGTCGCAGTGGCGGCGCTGACCCTGGCCGCCGGGCAACTCGGCGACAAGCCACCCGGCACGCCGTCCCCGACCCCGTATCCGACGGTCACCACGCGGGCCACCGTCGGTGGGAGCGTGCCGGCCCGGGCCACCAGCGTCACGCGGGCCACGACTGGGGCAGCCCGCACCACCACTGCGGCTGCGCCGAAGACGACCGCAGCGAGCCCGCCGGCGCAGCCCAGTCCGACGAGCGCCCCCACGACACAGCCCGCCACCCGGCCGACGACGGCGGCCGCCTCGGTGGCGGGGACGGAAGCGCCCTGATCGGCCCCGTTACGCTGCGGCGGTGGACACCCTCTACGTGACGGATCTGGACGGCACGCTGCTCACCCCGGACAGCACGGTGAGCCCGACGTCGGTGAAGATCATCAACGAGCTGATCGGGCAGGGTCTGCGCTTCAGCGTGGCCACCGCCCGCTCGCCGTACACGGCGCTGCCGATCTTGAGTGAGCTGGACCTGCGGCTGCCGATGGCTTTCATCAACGGGGTCTTCATCTACGACCCCGTCAGCGGCCGGGAACTGGCGCGAAACCTCGTGCCGCGCGAAACGGCCGCAGCGGCGATCGACGTCCTGCTGAGCCGGGGCCTGCGGCCGCTCGTGTTCACGATCGCCGCGGACGGTCACCACCGGATTCACTACCTCGGCGAGCAGAACCCGAGCGAGCAGCATTTCACCGCCGTCCGGCTCGCCCGGGGCGATCAGCGATTCCGCCTGGTCACCGGGTTCGAACAGGCGCTGACGGAGGAGATCCTGACGGTGATCGCCATCGACACTCCGGTGCGGATCGAACCTGCGCTCGCCGAGCTGCCCGAAGACGTGTACGCCCACCTCGGCCCGGACCGGGACGTGCCCGGGTATGCCTGGCTGGAACTCTGCCATCCGCTGGCCAACAAGGGCGACGCCGTCCGATTCATCCGGGAGCACGTCTCGGCGACCCGGCTGGTGTGTTTCGGGGACAACGCCAACGACCTGCCCATGTTCGCGATCGCGGACTCCAGTTACGCGGTCGCGAACGCCACCGAGGCTGCATTGGCCGCGGCGACCGGCACGGTCGGCCCGAACGACGCGGACGGGGTCGCACGTCATCTCCGGGCGGCGTGGGCGGATCTGGCCTAGCGTAAGGGCATGGACAGGCACAAAGTGGTCGTCGTCGGCGGGGGATTCGGCGGCCTGTTCGCCGCCAAGGCCCTGCGCCGGGCGCCGGTCGACGTCACGCTGATCAACGGGACCGCGCACCACCTGTTCCAGCCGCTGCTCTACCAGGTCGCCACCGGCATCCTCTCCGAGGGCGAGATCGCCCCGCCGTTGCGGGAGGTGCTGCGCCGGCAGCGCAACACGCGCGTGCTGATGGGCCACGTGACCGAGGTGGACGTCGCGAACAAACAGGTCAAGGTGGTCGCGCCGGGCACCGAATACACGGTCGGCTATGACTCCCTGATCGTCGCGGCCGGAGCCGCCCAGTCCTACTTCGGCAACGACCAGTTCAGCGTGTACGCCCCCGGCATGAAGAGCATCGACGACGCGCTGGAGCTGCGCGGGCGCATCTTCGGTGCGTACGAGCTGGCCGAGCTGGAGACCGATCCGGAACTGATCGAACGATGGCTCACCTTCGTCATCGTCGGAGCCGGGCCGACCGGCGTCGAGATGGCGGGCCAGATCGCCGAGCTCGCCCACCGTACGCTGAAAGGCGAGTTCCGCAACATCGATCCGAGCAAATCGAAGATTATTCTCGTCGATGCGATCGGGGCGGTCCTGCAGACGTTCGGCGACCACCTGTCCGACCGAGCCCAGCGCCGGCTCGCGAAGATCGGCGTCGACGTGCAGCTCAACACGAAGGTCGTCGGCGTCGACCAGACCGGCATCGAGGTCGAGACGCCGGAGGGACATCGCCGCATCGAGTCGATGACCAAGATCTGGGCGGCCGGCGTGTCCGCGCCCGCCCTGTCCCGCCAGCTTGCGGAGGCGGCCGGGGGAGCGACCGACCGGGCCGGGCGCATCCTCGTCAACCCGGACTGCACCGTCGCCGGGCACCCGGAGATCTTCGCGATCGGCGACATGATGTCGCTGGCCAAGCTGCCGGGCGTTGCCCAGGTCGCGATCCAGAGCGGCAAGTACGCCGCCAAGCAGATCACCCGCCGGCTCAAGGGCCAGCCGCCCGGCAAACCGTTCCACTACCGCGACAAGGGCAGCCTCGCGACGATCTCCCGGTTCTCCGCCGTCGCGAGCATCGGGCATCTGCGGTTCAGTGGTTTCATCGGCTGGGTCCTATGGCTGGCCGTCCACCTGATTTACCTGGTCGGTTTCAAGAATCGCTTGATCACTCTGGTGCACTGGGCGATCAGTTTCGTCGGACGCAAGCGTTCCGAGCGAGTGTCGACTATCCAGCAGGTTTTCGCCCGGCGGGCGATGTCCGAGTACGGTAACCCGGTCTACGCACGTTTTGGAAAGTCGTCCGAGGACGACGTTTGACACCGCGAAAGTGGGTATGGGGCGGCGCATGTCGACCGATGTCGCGCAGATCGGCACGCCGGCCGAGTACGTCGAGGCCCTCCGTGCCCTGCGGGAGCGGGCTCAGCTGAGCTATCGCGAGCTGGAGGAGAAGGCGGGCGCGCTGGGTGAGCGGCTGCCCCGGGCGACGATCGCCAACGCCTTGTCGCGCGGGCACATCCCCGGCGAGGACGTGATCGCGTCGTTCGTGCGCGCGTGCGGCGAAGACGCCCTCGCCGTCGAACGCTGGCTCGCCGCACACCGCCGGATCGCGCAGGCCGACCTTGCGCACGCGGTCGAGCGGTGGGTCCATGCCCGCTGGCAGGTCCGGACCGAGAAGCCCCGGCCCGATCTCGCGAGCGCCGTCGAGAGCTGGCTCGCGACGCGCTGGCGCAAGACCGTCCCCAAGGCCACCACCATCGGGTACGCCGAAGGCAGGCTGGCTGAGGCGGCAGCCCGAGCGCAGGGCGGACGGTGGCGGGGCCTGCACCGCCGACCCCGTCGTCGCCGCTAAGGCAGTTCGGGAAACACGTCTCTGGGCTTCGCTCGGGTGGTACGTCAGCGACGTCTCCCGGCTCGGGAAGCGTGCATGGCGTACCACCCGGAGTCGGGCACCCGCCGACCCCGTCGCCGCCGCCCCACCCGGGCTAGCGAGCGGCGACAGGGTCCGGCGTACGCAGGAGGTCGCGGATCTGGCGGGCGGCCTCCCGGCCCGCTCGGTTGGCGCCGACGGTGCTCGCGGAGGGTCCATAGCCGACCAGGTGCAGCCGCGGTTCGGCCAGTACGCGAGTGCCGTCCATGCGAATGCCGCCGCCCGGTTCGCGGAGCTTCAACGGCGCGAGGTGATCGAGGGCGGCGCGGAATCCGGTGCACCACAAGATCACATCCGCCTCGGTCGTCGTGCCGTCCGCCCACTCGACCCCGTTCGCGGTGATCCTGGCGAACATCGGCAGACGATGGAGCGCGCCTTTCGCCAGCGCTGTGCGTACCACCGAGGTGTAACCCAGACCTGTGACACTGACGACGCTCTGCGGCGGCAGACCCGCCCGGACCCGCGCGTCCACCTCGGCCACGACGGCGCGGCCGGTGTCGGCGGTGAATTCGCCGTCGCGGAAGACCGGCGGGCGGCGAGTGACCCAGATGGTCTGGGCGGCGACCCCGGCCAGGTCGGACAGTGCGTGTACGGCGGAGTTGCCGCCACCGACCACGACGACGCGCCGGCCCGCGAACTCCTGCGGACCGCGGTAGTCGGAGTAGTGCAGCTGGCGACCCTGGAAGTCCGATGCGCCCGGGTAGTAGGGCCAGTGCGGACGGGTCCAAGTGCCGGTGGCGTTGATTACCGCTCGCGCGGACCATTCAGTCGCCTTTTCGGAGCCCCGGACGACGAGGCGGTCGCCGTCGCGCTGAACGGATCGAACCGTGACCGGCCGGACGACCGGAAAGCTCAGGCGCTGCTCGTACGCGGCGAAGTAGGCGCTCACGGCGTCGGCGGCCGAGTCGGTCCCCCGGCGGTCGGCCGAATCGAAGGGGAACGCGGGCAGGTCGAAGATCCCGTGCACCTCGGCCATGCTCAGGGTGGGCGACCGGTGCCGCCAAGCCCCACCGGGCGTGGCGTTCGCGTCGAGCACGACGAAGTCGGTCAGGCCGAAATGACGCAGGAAGTACGCGCTGGACAGCCCCGCCTGCCCGGCCCCGATCACGACCGTGTCGATCTCCACACTCGGGTAACCCGCGTCTGCCGAACCGCCATGCCGCCCTGTGACCGGTCCCACCGAATGTCGGACCAGGCTGGTTGGATGCCGGTATGGAGAAGCTGTCCCGCCAGGCGGCATCCGACGCCGTGCACGGTCTCGGCTGGCGCTACCAGTTGCGTACGCTGCGGGCGTCGATCCCGGCCGACTCGCTCGCCGAGGCGGTCGCGCTGGCACAGCAGGCCGTTGATGCGGCGGGGACGGCCGCCGACCAGCACCTCTGGCTCGACGTACGCCGGGATCAGGTGTTGCTGGCCCTCCAGACGCAAGCCGAGCAGTGGGTCACCGAGGACGACGTCCAGCTGGCCCGGCGCATCTCAGCGGCGGTCGGCGGGCGTACGCGTCCCGGAGTGCGCCAGGTGCTCGAGATCGCGATCGACGCCTTGGACATCGACGCGGTCCGCCCGTTCTGGCAGGCGCTTCTGGCGTACGCCGTCGAGGAGGACGGGTCGTTGAGCGATCCGGATCGGCAGACTCCACCGGTGTGGTTCCAGCAGATGGACGCGCCGCGCCCGCAACGCAACCGCGTCCACTTCGACGTGTGCGTACCGCACGACGAGGCGGCGAACCGGATGGCGGCCGCGATCGCCGCAGGTGGACGGCTCGTCTACGACGCGGAAGCGCCCGCGTTCTGGGTGCTGGCCGACCCCGAGGGCAACGAAGCGTGCGTCACGACGTGGCAGGCCCGCGACTGACGGCGGCGTATCGTCGGGCCATGGAACGTGCGCTCGGCATCGGCGGATTCTTCTTCCGCGCCAAGGACCCGGACGCCCTGGCCGCCTGGTACGAGCAGGCGCTCGGCATCCCGAGCATGGCCACCAAGTGGTCGTGGGAGCAGGAGGCGGGCCGGACGGTGTTCGCGCCCTTCCCGGCCGACACCGACTACTTCGGATCGCGAGACCAGCAGGTCATGCTGAACTTCCGGGTGCCCGACCTCGACGCCATGCTGGCCCAGCTCAGAGCGGCCGGCGCGGTCGTCGACGACGAGATCTCCGAGGCGGACTACGGCCGTTTCGGCCACGCCGTCGATCCGGAGGGCAACCGCTTCGAGCTGTGGGAGGAGCCCAGCTAGCGGTCAGGCGTTCCAGGTGAGCAGGGCCGGGGTGTCCCGCTCGAACCCGAGAACGCTGAGCGTCGCAGTCTCCAGCTTGAACAGCGCACCGTCCTGCGGTGGCAGTCCGAGCCACCGTGCGGTCAGAACCCGCAGTTGGTGCCCGTGCCCGATCAGGCACACGTCGGCCCCCGCGAGAATCGGGCGTACGCGGTTGAGCACCCGATCGGCGCGCGCGCCGACCTGCGCCGCCGTCTCGCCGCCCGGGGTCGTGCCGGTCCACACCGTCCACGTCGGGTCGGTCTCCCGGATCTGCGGCGTGGTGCGGCCCTCGTACTCGCCGTAGTTCCACTCGACGAGATCGTCGTCGATCTCCAGCGGGCCGATTCCGGCGAGTTCGGCGGTCTTCTGAGCGCGCTTGCGGGGGCTGCACAGCACGAGCGCGAAGGACCGCCCGGCCAGCCGTCCGCCGAGCGTACGCGCCCGGCGTTCGCCCTCCGGGGTGAGGTCGAGGTCGGTGACGGAGGTGTGGCGGCCGTTCGCGGACCACTCGGTCTGCCCATGCCGCACGAGGACGATCTCCCGCATGCCCTCCATCAAACATCCTCCGGGGTCGGTAATCGGGGGGAATCGGGTCCGACCTGACATGAATAGTCTCCTAGGACGGCATACGAGACGTTGTGCGGATGACCTTGTGGCGAACAGCGCTTATCGTGGCCAGATGGACGCGACGCCGGAGCAGGTCGCGCGACGTCTCGGGACGTCGCGGCGACGGGTCGTGTCGGCCGCGCGCCGGCTGGGGGTGGGCCGCTTCGACGGCGGCTGGCTGTTCTCGCTGGAGGACGAGCAGGCGCTACGGGCCGAGCTCGGCGTCGACGCGGGCGGCCCGTTGCCACGCTCGCAGATGCGTGTTCTGGCCGAGTTGTCGCTGCGTCCGCGTGGGCTGGTCTCCGCGCGGGCGGTCGCGGAGGCGTGCGGGCTGGCTCCGGCCACCGCCAGCGCCGCGGTGAAGGCCCTGCTCGCGGACGGTTTCATTGTGGTACGCGACGGAGCCCTCCATGCGGATGTGCTGCACCCGCGATGGCTGGAGTTGCGGCCGTTGCTGCGGGAGGTTCGCCCGCCGGATTCGCGGGGAATTGAAGCCGCGTGAATGACCGATTGCCGCACTGGTTGCGGGGCGTACTGACGTTGGAGGCGGCGTACCGGTGGCGGGCGCTCGCCACGGACGGCAGTGATCTGGTGGTCTCCGGCGCGACGGCGCTCGCCGTGCAACTGCGGCACCGGGTGTGCGACGAGATCGTCTGCGTACCGGCGGGCAGTCTGTTGCGGGAGCCGGTGACCGTCGCCGGGATGGCCGTGGCCTCGACCGACGACATCCTCGTCAATCTATTGTGGACGGAATCCGGCGAGCGGCTGGCCGATCTGCGCCAGGTGGAGCTGCGTACGCCGTTGCAGGTGGAGGAGGGCTTGATCCTGCTCGCCCACGTACGCCCGGAGCTGAGCACCGAACGCGTGATCTCGGAGCTGTCGGAGGCCGCCGCTCAGCTCACCGGTGATCTGGGCGAGTACTGGGCCGAGCGTCTTCCCGAGGTGGCCGCGTCGATGGCCGTACGCGGTTTCGTCCGCCGCGCTGTAGTGCCCCGCCAACGTGGTCCGGTCCACCGCCCGGCGTTGACTTTGGGCAGCTCCGGGCAGGTATGGGTAGAGCCGCACGAGCGGGACGGGCAGCCGGTCGCCGGCTACTGGCGTCGCCGTTGATCTACAACGACTCGCAGATGCAGAGTTGAAGCGGCGAATTCGCGGTGAACGCCCCGCCGGACCAGTCGCCGAGTCGCTCGACGAGCCGGAGGCCGCCGAGCGAGACGAGCAGCGGCAGCTCCTGCGGGAAGATGCTCCTGAGTTCGAGGGGCATGACGGCGAAGTCGGGCTCGGACTCGGTCGAGAAGTGCCACGTCCCGCGGCTTATCTGAGCGGCCGCGTCGTAGACCTCGGCGATCTCGACGCTGACGGTGCCCCGGTCAGGATCCGTGAACGACAACGACTCCCTGGCGCGCCGTACGCCATCGGCTTCGGCAAGCTGCCGCACGCTCGGGTTGAACACGTCGAAGACGAACC
>NZ_JABFVK010000100.1 GCF_013362815.1 Hamadaea sp.
GGTCGCGCTGCCGCCCGCTTCATGCGAGCCACGTGCCACGGTCGCGCTGCCAGCCGCGGTGGCCGCGCCGCCGGTCGCCGGTGCCGAGGCGGGCCTGCCGAACGCCGTGCCGAGATTTGGACGGCTGCTGCTGAAGTCCGGCTGCCTGCCGTTACCGTCCGGGAGGTCTGGGCGATCGCCGCTCAGGGTTTCGCCTGCCTCTGCTTCGGCACCTGCTGCCACAGCGGTGGGTGCGGGCCGCCGTGGTGCCGACAGTGGATCCAGTGCCGCGCGCAGGATCGCAGCCATCTCGGCGTCCAGGATGCCGCGGATGCGGTATTCGCCTTCACCGTTCGGGATCAGGGTGAAGTCTCGCCGATCGTGCGCCGACCGTTCCGCCCGTTCCAGCTCGCGACGCAGGCGTTGTTCGGCGATCTCCGGGGCGACCAGCTCAAGAATGTGCCGGCGGTGTTTATCGAGGACGTCCGGGCGCAGGTGGTCGTCGGCGGCCAGGCCGGTCAGCACCTCAGCCGCTTTGGTCTTTCCGAGATCACCCACGGCGGACGGCAGGTCGTGCACGGTCTTGGCGATCACCTGCGCCTGCCCCGTGTTGATCCGCCCATCGGCCAGGCCCTGCTGCGCGACCGGCACACCCGGCAGCAGGCGGGCGAGTTTCACGTGTTCGACGGCGTCTTTATGCCGGATCGCCAGCAGAAACGTCAACCACGCCGCGGTCGTGGTCGCACCCGCGTTGTAGGCCATTTCCCGATGGTCGGCCTCGCCGACCAAGCCCAGCATGCGCGCTGACAACCGCCGCATGAGCGCGTCGACACGGCGTACCTCGTCGGTGATCTCGGCGTCAGACAACGTCCACAGGGGACCGGCTGCAAGCTCGGCGACATCCGCCTCTGCCTGCGCCAACACCCCCGTGCCCATGACCCAAATTTTAGAACGCCTGTCGGACCACTAACCGGGGGAGAAGCCAACCGGCACACAAGATGCCGAGAAACGATCAACCCCTTGACCGTCCACATCAGATAGTCTCCTAGGACGGTTTAGGGGGAGTGGGCTTCTCCGCGTGGCGAAGCGTTCGTACGGTGGCGGAATGACTTCGGCGCAACGAGCTCCGTTGGTGGCGACCATCAACGGTCAGGTGTTCCGGTGCCTGGTGTGTCAGGGCGGCTTGTTCAGCACCCGTCGCATCAAGCTGAACACGGCGGTGATGGAGTTTCTCGACCTAGCCTGGGCCAACCGTTCGTCGCTGGGCTTGATCTGCGGCAACTGCGGATACGTGCACGAGTTCCTGGGTGATGCCGTGAAGCTGTGGGAAGCCGACACCGGCGATTTCTGGGCCTGAGGTGGGGGTTCAGCGGGTCGTGAGGCGTGTCGACGGATCGAGGCACCAGGCCGACGCCGAAGGCCAAGGGCCGTAGCCGTCGGCGACGGTGATGTGACCGGCGCCCGGAAGCACGTCGACGTCCCCGCGCAGCAGGTGGCCGTAGGCGTCGGCCGCGCCTTCGGGGCAGTAGGGGTCGTTGTCCGAGCACGCTAGGCGCGCGCTGATCGGCTGGTCGAGCCCGGCCGGGTCGAACGGCGCGATGACGTCCCAGGCGAACGCGGACGGGCCGGGCGGGCTCACGAGGAGCACGCGGTCGGCGGTGGTGCCGCGGTCGGCGGCGTGGAGCCAGGCTATCGCGCCGAGGCTGTGCGCGACGACGACGCGTTCGCCGCGCATCATCGCGAGTTCGGCGTCGATCAGCTCCAGCCAGGCCTCCAGCGAGGGTCGGTCCGGTCCGGCAGCTGCGGGTAGAAGACGTGCTCACCCTTGAGGCGCAGCTGGTACGCGAGATCGTGTTGCCAATGCGCGGCGGGACGGCGGTTCTCGACGCCGTGCAGTATCAGGAAACTGCGCGTCCACATGGGCGAACGGTAGCGGTCGGGGTTCGTCAGGGGCTGGGTGTGCTCAAGTTCCGGGATCGGTTCGCAGCTTGCCGCTCCAGGGTGACAGCTCGGACATGAAGACGAGGGTGTCCTCGCAGGCGATCGCCGCGTCGACGTGGCCGCCGCGGTCGAGGCTCGTCATGGCGAGGAGCATCCCCAGGCCGAGGCTGTCGGCGTAGTCCTCGTCGAGCTCGTCGGGGGTGTGCACAAGGGTCCAGAACGTCTCCCGCAGAATGCCCTGGTACCAGGCCTCGCCCGGCGTACGCGGGCATTCGGCCGCGACGAACGAGAGGCGGGTCAGCAACTCGCGCCGAGGCGAGTCGGCCATGCCGCCGAGCGTGTCGGCGGCTGCGGCCGCGAAGTCTTCCGGCATCCGCGAATTGTGCCTCGTCAGGTTCGGCTGCGACGGCCAAGGGTGGCTTGGCACATCCACATCCACATCCACATCCGGCAACCGCTAGCCTGCTCGGCATGGCGCTGCACGTCCACAACTATGGCCCGCCCGACGGACACGCGCTTCTGGCGCTGCACAACATGAGTGGCGACGGCGGCGCGTGGTCGGAGGTCGCCGGTCTGCTGGCAGGCTTCCGGGTGCTCGCGCCGGACTTGCGCGGATTCGGGAGATCGTCGCCGGAACCACCGTGGACGTTCGACTATCAGGTCGCCGATCTACTGGCGACCATCGACGCCGCTCGGGTCGACCGGGTGGACGTCGTCGGCCACTCGCTGGGTGGTTCGATTGCGGTGCAGTTGGCTCGGCACGCGCAAGAGCGCGTACGCCGGTTGGTGTTGCTCGATCCGGGTATCGGCGTGCCACCGCTGATCGCCCTCGCCGGCGCGCGGGCGGCGACCAGTCCGGTCACGGCAACGTTGTGGTCCGAGTCGGCCCGGCCGGCGGTCGTCCCGCCGTCAGGGGTGCCGACGCTGCTTGTGCTCGCCATGCGCGGGCGCAACGAGGAGTTCGAGTACGTCGCCGAGTGGCGCGCGGCCGGTGGCGACCTCACCGTGAAGCATCTGGACTGCGGGCACGCTATTCCGCGGGAGCGCCCGGCTGAGACCGCCGATCTGATCCGCGAATTCCTCAGCGCGCCCGAGTAATCGGACTCTGCGGTAGGTATCTCCGACTTCGCCCGCGATCGGGCCGACCCGAGAAGGATTGAAGGTCTGCTCGACACGGGTGGGGGGAATTCACCGTGGACACCATGCAGGCCGCCCGGTCGGGCGTACCGATCTCCGAGTATCCGAGGCGCTGGCTCGCGCTCGCCGTCATCGCGGTCGCGCAGCTGATGGTCGTGCTGGACGCGACCATCGTCAACATCGCGCTGCCACAGGCCCAGGCGGACCTGGGCATCAGCGACCCCGACCGGCAGTGGGTGGTGACCGCCTACACGCTGACGTTCGGCGGCTTCCTGCTGCTCGGCGGGCGCATCGCCGACTATTGGGGCCGGAAACGGACCTTCATGACCGGTGCGGTCGGATTCGCCCTGGCGTCCGGGCTCGGCGGTCTCGCTCAGCACGGTGCGACCCTGTTCGCCGCCCGCGCGCTGCAAGGCGTGTTCGGCGCGCTGCTGGCCCCGGCGAGTCTGGCCCTGCTGACCGTGCTGTTCACCGAGGTTCACGAGCGGTCCAAGGCGTTCGCCGTGTACGGCGCGATCTCGGCCGGTGGCGCGGCGGTCGGCCTGCTGCTCGGCGGTGTGCTCACCGAGTACGCCGACTGGCGCTGGTGCCTGCTGGTGAACATCCCGATCGCGCTGGCGGCGATGCTGGCCGCGCTCGCGGTCGTCCCGGAGAGCCGGGCGCACGGCAACACCACGCTCGACGTGCCCGGCGCGATCCTGGTGACCCTGGGACTGGCCGCGATCGTCTACGGCTTCACGAAGGCGGCCACCGACGGCTGGGACGCCCCCGTGACGCTCGGATTCCTCATCGGCGGCCTGCTGCTCGTGGTGATCTTCGTGTTCCTGCAGATGCGCGTACGCAATCCGCTGCTGCCGCTGCGCATCCTGCTCGACCGCAACCGGGGTGGGGCGTACCTGGGCAGCCTGTTCGTCGGGGCGGGGCTGTTCGGCTCGTTCCTGTTCATGACGTTCTACTTCCAGCGCACCCTGGGGTACTCGCCGATGAAGGCCGGTCTGGCGGCGCTGCCGGTCAGCGCCGGTGTGTTCGTCGCCGCCGCGGTCGCCAGCCAATTCGTCCCGAAGGTGGGCCCGAAGCTGTTCATGGTGGTCGGCGGCGTCTTCGCCACGGCGGCGTTGCTGTGGCTGACCCAGATCGGCGTCGACACGGCGTACGCGTCGCACGTGCTGCCTGCGCAGATCCTGCTCGGCCTCGGTCTCGGCTCGATCTTCGTGCCGTTGTCCAGCCTGGCGCTGATCGGAGTCGCCGATCACGACGCCGGGGCGGCCAGCGCCACGCTCAACGCCACTCAGCAGGTCGGCGCCTCGCTCGGGACGGCGCTGCTGAACACGCTGTTCGTGTCGGCGGTGACGGCGTACCTGACCGATCACGCGGCGCAGGTCGTGCTGCGGCCGCAGCAGGCGCAGGCCGAGGCGGCGGTGCACGGCTACACGGTCGCGTTCCTCTGGGCCGCGATCATTCTCGCCGCCGCCACCGTCGTCATGGCGGTCGTGGTGAAGGCGCACAAGAGCGACCTCCCGGTGCAGGGCGCCGGAGGCGGGCCGATGTGACCCGCCCCCGGCGCCCTCAGGCGTCGGCGTACGCGTCCGCCTGGATGCGGTAGAGCCCGGCGTACCGGCCGCCCGCGGCGAGCAACTGGTCGTGGGTGCCCTGCTCCACCAGCCGGCCGTCGTCGAGCACGAGGATGTGGTCGGCTCCGGCGACGGTGGAGAACCGGTGGGAGACTACGACCGTGATCGCCCCGGTACGCCGGGCGAGGTCCCGCGCGCGGGCCATGTAGCGCTCGAAGATGGCGTGCTCGCTGGGTGCGTCGAGGGACGCCGTCGGCTCGTCGAGCACGAACAGCACCGGCTCGGTACGCATCGACGCCCGGGCCAGCGCGGTCTTCTGCCACTGGCCTTCGGACAGTTCGACGCCCCCGTACGCCCGGCCGAGCTGGGTGTCGAGCCCGTCCGGCAATCGCTGGACGAATCCGCCGGCGTCGGCCGCCCGGACGGCCTCGGCGACCCGGTCGTCGTCGTGCAGGCGTGGGAGGTCGCCGACGCCGACCGCGTCCCGGAAACGGATCTGGAACCGGCCGAAGTCCTGGAACGCGGCGCTCGACAAGGCGCGCCAGCGTTCGGTGTCCACATCGGTCAGATCGATTCCGTCCACGGCGATCCGCCCGGCGTCGGGTTCGTAGAACTTGGTCAGCAGTTTCACCAAAGTGGACTTCCCGGAACCGTACTCGCCGACGACGGCCACGACCGCACCCGCGGGGAGCAGGCAGCTCACGCCGTCGAGGGCGGGGCGGTCCGAACCGGGATAGCTGAACGACACGTCCTCGACCGTGATGCCGTCGCGTACCTGGGCCGGGGCGGGAAGGTCGCCGCGACGGGCGGTCGTCTCGGCGTACCGCCGCAGCCAGAGATAGGGATCGGCGAGCGTGCGCCCGGCCATGGCCTCGGACACCCCGGAGAGCGCGTCCTGCAACGCGTCGCGCAGCGTCGCGGCGACCGTGACCGCGAGGACGAGGTCGCCCACGGTGCTCTCGCCGCGAGCCGCGCGGTAGACCACGACGGCCAGACCCGCCCCGAGCCCGGCGGTGAACAGCGCCCACCCGGCCAGATCGCCGGCGGCGGCGCGGACGCGCGCCTGGTAGCGCGTGGCCTGCGCCGCGGACCAGGCCGCCTGCTGGTGCGCGGCGAGCCGGCCGCCGACGCCGCAGACGCGGATCTCCTTGCCACCGGCGGGTCCGGTGGCAAGGTTGAACAGCTCGCGTTGCAACCGGTACGCCTCGGCGGTATCGAGTTCGGCCTGGAACACGGTGCGTTGCCCGCGCCGTTCGAAGTAGATCGGCGCGGCCGCGAAGGCGACCAGCGGCAGCAGCCACGGAGTGACCGCCGTGCCCAGCAGGATGAGCAGCAGAATCAGCCGCAGGCCGACGAACAACGCGATGACGGCCGACCACAACGAGGCGCTCAGCCGCCAGCCGAAGCCACGTAGGAGAGTCACCCGGTCGAGTAGGTCCGTGCGTTCCAGGTGGCCGAGACTGGGCAGCCGGGCGAGCCGGGACTCGACGTCGCGGCGCAGATGCAGGACGCCGATCCGGTCGACGAGCATCGCGTCGAGCACCCGGCTCAGGTCTCGTAGGTAGACGGTCAGGCCGAAGACGAGGGCGGCCCCGGCCGCGCCCGCGACGGCGGCGGCGCGGTCGCCGCGGATGATCTCGTCGATCGCCGCCCGTAACGCCAGCGCCAGCATCGGCGTCGTGCCCGCCGACGCCGCCTTCACGGTGAGCAGGGCGGCCGTCGCCCCGGGATGGTGCCGCCACGATTGGCGCAGTACTTCGGCGAGCAGTCTCAAGTAGCGCCAGCGCCCGTTCACCGAACGTCACCTTCCTCCAGGCGATCGTCGAAGCCCCGCCGGAACCGTTCGGCCTGCAGGGCGAACATCTCGGCGTACGCGCCGCCGAGGGCCGTCAGCTCGTCGTGGTGGCCGGATTCGGTGATCCGGCCGTCGCCGAGCAGCACGATGCGGTCGGCCTGGCGTACGGTCGACAACCGGTGCGAGATGAGGACGACGGTGGCGTCGCCCTTGTGCGCCGCCAGCCGCTCGAACACGTCGAACTCGGTACGCACGTCGAGATGCGCCGTCGGCTCGTCGAGCACGAGGACGTCGGCCCCGGTACGCAGGGCGTACAACGCGCGGGCCAGCACGACCTGCTGCCATTGGCCGCCGGACAGGTCCACACCGCCGGTCCGGGACCGGGCCAGGGGAGTGTCCCAGCCCGCCGGGAGCCGGTCGAGCACCCCGGTCAGCCCGGCGTCGCGGGCCGCTTCCGTCATCGCTTCCTCGTCCGGAGGAACGCTGCCGTTGCCGAGCGTCACGTTGTCGGCGAGCGTCAGCGGATAGCGCACGAAATCCTGGAAGACCACGGACAACCGGCTTCGCCACAGCTCCGGCGGCACGTCGGCCAGGTCGATCCCGGCTGCGGTGATCCGCCCGGCGGTCGGCTCGTAGAGCCGGGCGAGCAGCTTGATCAGCGTCGACTTGCCTGCGCCGTTCAGCCCGACGACGCCGAGCAGCTCGCCCGGCCGGATCTCCAGGTCGAGCCCGGCGAGCACGGGGTGGGCGGTTCCGGCGTACTGGAAGCCGACGTTCTCGAACCGGATCAGCGGCCGCTGCGGGAGGTCGGCCGTGTGCTCGGGCAGCGGGCGGGTGGCCAGCTCGTCCCGCAGTTGCTCGTACGCCCGCAGGCAGTGCACGGTGTTCACGGTCAGGTGCGGATTCTCGGTGAGAGCCTGGTAGACGGCGGTCGACGCGGCGAACACCGCGGCCGCGACGGCGACCGTGGCGTCGCCTCGCACGGCGGCCAGCGCGACTCCGGCGTACGCCGCTAGCAGGGGAACGGTCAGGATCAGCGCGGGCCGCCACAGGCCGGTCAGCGTACGCCGCCCATGCGTCCACATAGGATCGAAGCCGAGCCGCAGATGATGCTGGATACGCCCGACCGCCCAGTCGGCCAGCCCGAAGACCCGGATCTCCTTGCCCTCGCCGGGTGAGACGATCGCGTTCGCCCACACGTCGGCGTGCATGCCGGGCGCGATGGACCGCCGCCAGACCAGCCGCCGCCGCTTCGCCTCCCGCGCGTACAACCGCTCGGCGGCCAGCCCGGCGGCGATCAGGATCGGGACCAGCCACCAGGCGTACGCGGCCAGGACGACACCGGCACCGGCCATGGCGAGCAGCCGGCCGATCAAGCTGAGCTGGACGAGAACTCCCGGTCCCGGCGTGCCTTCGATGAAGCTCTCCGGGTCGGCCCGGGTCTGCCAGATCAGCGCCTGCACGTCCGGGCGCTCCAATGCGCCGACAGTCAGGCTGGTCCCGGTCAAGCGGGCCACCCGGGCTCGGTGTTCCCCGTCGATCCGGGTCTGGGCGAGGTAGCTCAACGGTTCCCGGACGGTGCTCAAGGCGTACCCGGCGAGGACCACGACCAGGTACAGCGCCAGCGGGGCGAGCGCTGCGGCGGCGTACCCGGCGACGACGGCGTCCAATCGGGACACCAGCCGGGCGAAGGTGACGGCGGTGGCGGCGGGGACGAGCCCCTCCAGCAGGGTCAGTGCGATCAACCCGGCGAGTACGCCGAATCCGGCGGCGCGCAGTTTCTTGAGCATCTCGATGCGATCGCGAAGGGTGGCGGCCGCCTCGGTCTGGGCGGCGAGCCCGATGGAACTCACGGTGGGAACTCCCTCGATCCGCCCGGAACGCGGCGACGCCGGTCGTGGGACGGTGAAGACGGGGGTAACGAAGACAGCCGATGGTGGGCGCGCGAACACCCACGCCCGCGCGGTCAGCCGACGCGGGCGAAGTCACAGAAGACGGCTGCGGTTCACACCATGCGGGCGATCTTCGAAGTACGCCGGGCCGATGTCAACTCAAATTCCACGCCGACGGTCCGGCGTACGCGAGGATGGACGGGTGGACACCACGGAGGAGACCCGCCGGACCGCTCTGGACTACGTGGAGAGCCTGGAGCGCCGGGACTGGCCTCGCTGGGAGGCGTTGATCGCCGAGGACGTCGTCTACGAGCTGCCGCAGAGTCGCGAGCGCATCCGCGGGCGGGCGAAGTTCCTCCAGTTCAACGTGGAATATCCGGGTGACTGGCATCTCGACGTACGCCGAGTGGTCGCCGACCGCCGGAACGCCGCGCTCTGGCTCGACGTGCGGGTCGGCGACGACCACGTGGACGCCTGCGTGTGGCTGGAGATCGGGACCGACGGGGCGATCACCAAGGTCACCGACTATTGGCCGGAGGCGTACGACCCGCCCGCCGGGCGCGAGCACCTCGCCGAACGGTATTAATCCGCCGAACTAATCGGCCGGGAGGCCGGTCTTCTCCAAGTCGGACAGCTTGTACTGGCCGACCGCCTGGTAACGGCCGTCCGCCAAGGTGAACCGGGTGATGTCGGCGTCCTTGACGTTGTCGTCGGCCGGGAACCGCACCAGCCAGTACTCGGGAATCCCGGCAGCGGCGTACTTTGCAGGCTTGGAGCCGACGTCGCGGTCCTCAGACTCTGGCGACACGATCTCGACCGCGACGGCGATGGCCGAGGGCGGATGGTGTGCGCGGCGGTCGTCCGGTTCCCCGGCGAACGCGGCGACGTCGGCGATCCGGGTGCTGCGGTCGCCGAACTTGATCCCGACTTCGTGCGTCGCGATCCGGCCCGACTGCTCGAAAAGCCAGACCAGGCGGCCTGCGACACGGCTATGCCAGATGATGGCGGGGGACATGATGACCAGGCTTCCCTCGTGCAACTCGTAACGATTGCCGTCGTGAGGAAGCTTCTCGATGTCCTCCACCGTCCATTCGGCCGGCGTGAGTTCCAATGTGAGCAACGGGCGCTCCCTTCCGCGCTCACCGTAGGCCCGCTCACCAGCCGATTCGTCGGTCGTCATGGACACATTCTGACACCGAAAAGGTCGCAGAATAGATACCCCCCCATACGAGTCACGATTGTGCGGGAGCGCGCTTACGACGCGTGACTCATACCGGCGTTGGCGGCGATGGCGTCGGCGATGCGCGACCAGTGCGGCGCGGGCAGATCGTGTCCCATGGCGGGGAGGACCGTGGCCGTCGCGCCCGGGATCGCCTTCGCGAGCGCGCGGGCGGCGGCCGGTCCCCGGAGCAGCGGGTCGTCCTCGCCATTGACGACGATCGTCGGCGCGGAGACCGGCAGGCGGCGGGCCGACAGCCCCGGATAGGACCGGACCGCGGCGAGCTGACGCTGGGTTCCGGACTGGTCGCGGGGCGCCCGGTGGTGGGCGATCTCGGCGACCTGACGAGCCCACGTCACGTCGACCGGATTGCCGGGCGAGGACTGCGCTCGCGAGATGTCGACGAGCGTCTGGATCGCGCCCTCGTCGGTGTCCGGGTGCTTGATCTTCGCCATCTTCCCGAGGAAGCCGAACCGGATGTAACGCAGCGACGCCCGGGTGCCGGACGGGGTGGCGAGCAGCAGGGCCAGGCTGCGTACGCGATCGGGGTGGCCGAGCGCGGTGGCGACGGCCAGGAAGCCGCCGAGCGAGGCCCCGGCGACGTGCGCGGACTTCCAACCGAGCGCGTCCATGACGGCAAGCCCGTCGCCCACCATGTCCGCACCCGTGTACGCCGGCATCCGGTCCCGGCGGAACAGCGCGGCGACCGGATGCCGCTGCTGGACGGAGGTGAAGTGCTGGGACAGCCCGGCGTCGCGGTTGTCGAACCGGGCCACGAAGAACCCCCGGTCGACGAGCGTCCGGCAGAAGTCGTCGGGCCAGTACACCATCTGGAAGTCGAGGCCCATGATCAGCAGCAGCGGTTCGCCGGAGGGATCGCCGAAGGTCTCGTACGCGATCTTCGCCGATCCGTTCTGGGTGTACTCGACCGTCATCTCGGGCCTCCCGAAGTTTTTTGCAATGCACTTGCATTGTATAGTGGGCGGTGATGCCGAAGAAGGTCGACCACGAGCAACGAAGGTCACACATCGTCGAGGCGCTGCTGCGGATCGTGGGCGAGCGCGGGCTGGAATCCGTCTCGCTCCGTGAGGTCGCCGCGGAGGCGGGCGTGTCGATGGGCGCGGTGCAGCACTACTTCGCGTCCAAGGACGAGATGCTGCGGTACGCGATGCAGCACTGGCTGTCGTTCACGGTGCACCAGCGGTTCACCCGGGCGGTGCAGGCCCGGCTCGCCGGGGCGGACGTGTCCGATCCCGCCGTCGTGCTGCACGCGGTGGCGGCGGCGTACCTGCCGCACGACGCGGAGAGCCGGGCGAACGCCAAGGTCGCGCTGGCCTTCATCGGCCGGGCCGCCGACGAACCGGCGATCGCCGAGGCGCTGCGCCCGGCCCACGCCGGGCTGCTCGACGTCGTCGGGCGCATCCTGGCCCGGCAGGCGCCCGGCGTGGGGGAGCCGCTGACCGGCCGGCCCGCTGCCGACGGCGTACGCCGCTTCGTCGGGCTCCTCGACGGGCTGAGGCTGCACGTGCTGGCCGGCGCGGTCGCGTACGACGACGCGTTGGCGCTGGTGGATCGGTATCTCAGCGAGACGCTCGCCGATACGCCATGACTGCGAGCGGTGCGAAGACCGCCACGATGGCGGCGCTCCACAGCAGCGTGCGCGTGACGGCGGGGCCGGCGGGCGTACCGAGCAACAGCGCCCGGAGGGCGTCGGAGACCTGCGTCACCGGGTTGATCTTCACCCAGGCCTGCAGCCAGCCCGGCAGTTTGCCGGTGGGCACGAAGACGTTGCTGCCGAAGGTCAGCGGGAAGACCAGCACGAGGCTGAGCGCCTGAACCGTCTCGGCCGCCCGCGCGACGACCCCGATCAGCGTCGCGATCCAGCACACGGCGAGCGCGAACACGAGCATCAGCAACGCGGCCGCCGCGACGCCAGAAAGTCCATTGTGTACGCGGAAGCCGAGGGCCGCGCCGATGCCGAACACGAGCACGATCGCGAGGGCGTACTTCACGGTGTCGCCGAGGATGTGCCCGATCAGTGGGGCCGAACGGGCGATCGGCAGGCTGCGCAGCCGGTCGTAGACGCCGGTGCGGATGTCGGAGTTCAGCGAGATCGCGCTGCCCAGGGTGGCGAACATCAACGCCTGCACCGCGATGCCGGGGATCACGAACTGCAGGTACGCGTGCCAGTCGCCGGAGACGGCGTTGCCGAACAGGAACACGAACATCAGCACGAAAGTGATCGGCATGAGCGTGATGTCGAGCAGCTGATCGGGTGTGTGCCGGAACTTCACCAGGTTGCGCCACGCCAGGGCGCCGCCGTGGCGGAGGGTGCGAATCGGGCTCATGCGATCACCTCCTTTGCGGTGAACTGACCGGTGAGGGCCAGGAACACCTCGTCGAGACTCGCCAGCCGAACGCCCAGTTCGTCGACCGCGACCTCCGCGCGGCGCAGCTCGGCGGCGGCCTCCGCGAGCACGGCTGCGGCATCGGAACCGCCGCTCAACGCCACCGAGACCAGGCCGTCCGAGGTGACAGCGGCATCGCCCAGGACGGCGACGACATCTGGTATGCGCGCCGGGTCGGCCGGGCGGACGCTCAGCGTATGCCCGCCGATCTGTGCTTTGAGCTGCGACGGGGTGCCGGTGCGGACCACCCGCCCGTGATCGACTACGCACACGGAGTCGGCGAGCCGGTCGGCCTCCTCGAGGTACTGAGTCGTCAGCAGCACGGTCGTGCCGTCGGCGACCAGACCGCGGACGAGCTCCCACACGTCGGCGCGCGAACGCGGGTCGAGTCCGGTGGTCGGCTCGTCGAGGAAGAGGACCTGCGGACGGCCGAGGAGGCTGGCGGCCACGTCGAGACGGCGGCGCATCCCGCCGGAGTAGGTGCGTACCGGCCGCCCGGCGGCGTCGGCGAGTCCGAAACGGTCGAGCACCTCGGCGACCCGCCGTCGTGCCTGCATCCGGGGCAACTCCAGCAGGCGTGCGATCAATCGGAGGTTCTCCGCGCCGGTCAGCGCGTCGTCCACCGCCGCGAACTGTCCCGTCAGCCCGATCAACTCGCGTACGCGATCCGCCTGGCGGACGACGTCGAACCCGCCGACCCGGGCGGTTCCCGAGTCGGGACGCAGCAGGGTCGCCAGGACGCGTACGGCGGTGGTCTTGCCCGCGCCGTTGGGTCCCAGCAGTCCGCAGACCGACCCGGCCGGCGTGGCGAGGTCGAATCCGTCGAGCGCGACGGTGTCACCATAGCGCTTCCGCAGCCCGCTTACTTCGATCATCATCAGTCCTCTCGTACGAAGTACGAAAGACCGTACCGCGTACGAAAGCGGCTGACAACTGAGGGCCGGTACGCTGTGCGAATGGCTTCGGAGAAGTCCCAGCTGCTCTGGTCCCGCCCGGCCGGGCGGCCCAAGGTCACGCGGGAGCAGATCGCCACCACCGCGCTGGCGATCGCCGACGCGGAGGGTTTCGAAGCCGCCACGATGCGCCGGATCGCAGCCGATCTCGGCGCCGGGACGATGACCCTCTACCACTACGTACGCTCGAAGGCCGAGCTGAAAGCGCTCATGCTCGACGCGATCATGGCCGAGCAGCTCGTCCCGCCCGGTGAACTGCCGACGGACTGGCGCGGCGCGCTCACGGCGTTGGCGTACCGGACGCGGGCGATGTTCCGCCGGCATCCGTGGGCGCTGACCGGGCTCGCCGAGGCGGCCGGTGCTGGCGGGGGCGGCGCGGGACCGCACGCTCTGCTCCACTTCGAGCAGTCGCTGGCCGCCGTCGCCTCGACCGGCCTACCGCCGCAGGACCGGATGGACCTCATCTCGGCCGTCGACGAGTACGTCGCGGGCTTCGTGCTGAAGACCGATCTGGAGCCAGGCCTCGAATCCGTGCCAGCCGAAGCCACGCCGCAGGCGACGGCGTACCTCGACGGGCTTCTGTCCACGGGGGACTATCCGCACGTCGCCGAGCTGCTCGGCGACGGCGACCGCTGGGCGGCCCTCGTACGCCTCGGCAATGCGTACTCGCCGGACGAGCGGTTCGACCGGGGTCTTCGGCGGCTGTTCGACGGAGTCGCCGCGCAGATCGCCGCCCAGCCCGGCGAGCGCTCGTCTCGCCGGAGCGCATGATCAGGTACGCGAGTTCACCGCTGACGACGAAATTCGCCGCGACTCCACCAGTCGATGGCTTCACCCTCGGCGGCCATGCGTTCGATGTCCCGCGCCGCTCGATTGCCACCCGGACCCCAGCAAAAGACCCAAAGCTTCCGAGCCGCCTCGTGGTACTGGTGGATGATTTCGTCCAGCGCGAACACGTCGATCTCTCCGGCACGATAGCGATCGGTGGCGGCCGCGACCATCTCGGCGAGCATCGCGAGCTGCGCCTCGTGGTAGGCGATGACCACCTGTTGCGCGTCGGATGCCATGCGTACCAGGTTAGCGATAGCGGACGACGAGGGCTCTGATCACGATGTGTGCGGGCGGGGCGATGGCGACCGCCACCATCCTCCGACGGCTGTGACCACCCCGCCCGCACCGGCTAAGCCGTGCCGGTGACTGCGCTACCGGAACGCTCCACTGTGTACTGAATGGTCGCGCCGCTCCAGAAGTGGAAGGTCAGCGTCACCGGCGCACCGTCAGCGACCTCGTTGAAGAAGGTCTCCGTAAGCGCGATCGTGCCGGCCGCGTAGTCGGGCGAGAAGGTGATCGCGAACTCCTTGTACGAAGTCCAGTTCTGCGGACCGGCGAAGGAGCCGTCGGCGTACTTGGCCTCCATAGTGGCCAGGAGGTCGCCGTGGAACGCGGCCGGAAGCTGGAACGCGTTCGTGGTTCCGGTGGCACTCCCGAGCGCCGGGAGGTCGTTGGTGATCACCCGGAACTTCCAGGGCACTCCTCGGTCGAACCGGGCCGACAGCACCGTGTTCACCCCGTATGCCCGATCGCCGGCGAGCCGGGTCAGCGAAGCGGCCGGGAAGGTGAGCTGGTCGCCGGAGAGCCTGTAATCCTTGCCCGGCACCAGCCGCTTGCCCGCGGTGAAGATCCCGGTGAGCTGGGCTCCGTTGAGGTTCAACGTGACCGTCTGGTCGGCGATCGGGGTGGACTTGCCGACGAAGATCAGGTCGGTGCTCGCCGTCGCCGAGCGTACGCACCAACTGGACTTGATCTGTGCGGTCAGGTCCGGGTCGCTCCACTGGAACGTCGTCCGGTTCAAGTGCTGGCCGTTGTCCCACCACATCGTGGTGATCCGACGCTCCCGGGCGTAGTAGCCGAGGAACTCGAAGAACTTCAGCTTCTCGCCCTGCTCGATGACGTTCAGGCTGCGGTCGAAGCCGAGCAGGCCGTACTCGCCGATGATGACGGGGATTCCGTGGGCCGCGTACGCATCGTGCACCCGGTCGAAGATGTCGGTCAGGTCCTTCTGGACCGTCGCGTCGAACTTGGTGAATCCGGCGATGTTCACGCTGAACGGCCAGAACCCGTAGAAGTGCACGGTCGCCACGAGGTTCGGGTCGTTCAGGGCGGTCAGCGTCGCCGTGAGCTCGTCCACCCGCGGCTGATCCGGCGAGGTGTGCAGCGTGGGCAACACCAGCAGACGTGTCGCGTTCGGCCCGCCCGATGCGCGTACGACCTGATGGAACGTGGTGTTGAGCTCGGCCATGAGCGTCGCGTTCTGCGCGTCGCCGGAGCTGCCGTTGAAGAACGGCTCGTTCACGCTCTCGAAGAGCAGGCGGGGCGACGAGCTCCGGAACGCCTGCGCGACCTGGGTCCAGATCGCGGTGAACCGGGCCAGCACGGCGTCGTGATCGGTCGGCATCGTCATGACCCACTGCCACGAGTCGTGGTGCACGTTGATCAGGACATGGAGCCGCTCGGCCAGCGCCCAGCCGACGACCTCCTTGACGCGGGCCAGGTATGTGGGGTCGATGACGTTCGCGGAGTCGAGGTGCTGAACCCAGGTGGCTGGGATGCGGATGCTGTTGAACCCGTTGGCCTTCACCGCCCGGATCAGGTCGCGGGTCACCCGGGGGTTGCCCCACGAAGTCTCGTCCGCGCCGGTCGAGTCGAAGGTGTTGCCGAGGTTCCAGCCGGGCTGCATGGCGTCCACGATGTCCTGTGGGCTGGCGGCGTTCTGTGTGCCGGAGGCGTGGGCTACACCGGGCACCAGTGCGGCCGACGCGGCGACGCCAGCCGCCGTCAACAGGTGTCTTCTGGAGAGGGTCATGCGGCATAGTTTGGCTGACGACTAAACTAAAGGGAAGAGAGGTCATTGCGAAGAAGACGTCGGAGATCGACTACTCATGAGCGCGAGCGTCATCGGATGCCGGCGAACCAGAGGCCGCCGCCGCAGGCGGCTGCGAAGAGCAGGCAGGCCAAGGCGCCGAGCCAGCCACTGCGAAAGCGCCAACTCCACAGTGCCACCGCGATGGAGGCTGCCGTGAGCGCGACGGCGACGGTCGCTCCGAGATAGAAGTCGTTCATCAGCGGTGCGTATCCCTCGCGACTGGGCTTCTCGTGCTCCACGGCAAGAAGGGCCGACAGCGGACCCAGCGTGCACAGAGCCCCGATGACGGTGGCGATGGCGGCGAGGGTCGTCAGGGTGGTGTCGCGCTGGGAATCCCCGTTCATGCCCGATCGGACGCGGTGCCGCCGCACGGGGTTCCGGAGGCCGCCGTCGGGCCAGGTCGAGGCCACAGTCCGCGTCGCGGGCGGATCTTTCGCCCTCCCGGTGAAGTGACGTCACTCAACAGTCAGGCGGCTCTCACGACACCGCCAGGGCGGAAGATCTGTCACCAGCGTCGCGTGGCGACGACGCTCGCCAAGTCGGGAGCGAGGCGTACCTCGATCGCGGCCAGCTCCGGATGCCGCAGCCAGTGCAGGCGGGCCTCGTCGGGTCGACCGCTGTGCGTCGGCGGCCATTTGGTCGCGGGGGTGAAGTCGTCCACCACCAAGACGCCACCCGGGTGGAGGAGGCGTACCGGGTCGGCCGCACCGCCGCCCTTGGCGTTGCCGCCGCCGTCCAGCACGAGCAGGTCGAACGGGCCGTGGGCGTACGCGGAGGTCCAGTCGCCGTGGACGATCTCGACGTCCGGCACATCGGCGAACAGCCGTCGCACGTGGTCGACCAGACGACCGTCCCGTTCGACCGACACAATGTGTACGCCGTCCCGACGGCCGCCGGCGAGCCAGGCGAGCCCGACGCCGCAGCCGGTGCCGGTCTCACCGATGCTCTGCGGTGCCCCGGCCGCCAAGGCGTGCAAGAGCCGGCCCTGCTCGGGACGGCACGACTTGTCGAACCCGAGGTCGGCCGCCAGCCGAACGGCGTCGGCGACAAGCGGAGGGAGCGCCGCCAGATCGGTGTAGCCGCTGGTCCCGCCGATCGACATGCGTTCCATCGTAGGCAACCGATGGCAGCAGTTCGTCCTGACAATGGCGCTGGCGAGAATCGGCCGCGCCGCATCCGCCGATCATCCGAGTCCGGGCTGCGACGGGCGGGGGGACGATGGTGGTGAGGCGGACGCCACGCACCGGCGTCCGCTTCCGTGGGACTCGCCGCCGCTGAAGCGGCCTGGGAGCGGGCTCAAGATCCGAGTTCGGACCGGAGCCAGGCTCGTTCGGCGTCCCGGGTGGCCTTCGCGATCTCGATCATCCCGCGCCGGTAGGGGTCGGCGAGGTCGGTCGACCGCATCGTCCTGCCGTCCGCCGAGAAGAAGCGTGCGGGCGCGTCCAGGAAGTCCAGCCGCTGCTGGAGCACTGCGTCTCGTTCGGTCTTGTCGGGCAGGTGCCGCAGGAAGGCCAGCAGCGTGAAGTACTTGTTCCGGTCGCTGATCTCGCCCGGCGACGGCTCCCGCAGCCGCCGGAGCAGCTCGGCACGACCGGCGTCGGTCAGCGAAAGGGTCTGCCGGGGCGCTCCGGCGGCACCGGGCTCGGTCTGCTTGGTGAGCAGGCCCGCCGACTCCAGCCGGGTGAGCGCCGGATAGAGCGCGCCGTCGCTGACCGCCTTGACGTGCCCGGTCAGGCTCTGGATCCGGTCCTTGAGCTCGTAGCCGTGCAGCGGCTGCTCGTAGAGGAAACCCAAGATCGCTAGCGTCAGCACGCCTCGATGCTATATCGTTCCGAGGTACCTCGATTCGAGGTACTGCACATAAAGGAGCGAAACCCCTCATGATCACCCATCGCCGCGCGCTGCTGCGCCTCGCCGGACCGAACTACGCCGGGCTCATGTCCGGCGTGGTGACCGGCATCATCGACGTCGCCTGGGTCGCCCGGCTCGGTGCCGGCGCGGCCGCCGCGGTCGCCGTCGCCACCAACATCGAGAACCTGCTGCTCGGCGTCATCCTGGCGGTGTCGGGCGGGCTCACCGTCGTCGTCTCGGGCCGGATCGGGGCGGGGGACGCCGTCGGCGCGCGCCGGGCCGTCCGGGCCGGATGGCTGCTGTTCGCCGTCGTCGCGCCCGTCGTGGCAGGGGCCGGGTTCTTGCTGCGTACGCCGATCGCCCGGCTGTTCCTCGACGACTCCGGCGCGATCGGGCTCGCTCAGGCGTACCTGGCGATCTCGCTGCCCGCCGTGATCGTCTTCTACGGGCAGTGGATGCTTGACGGGCTGTTCGCCGGCCACGGCGACACGCGTACGCCGATGCGCCTCGCGCTGCTGGCCAACGGCCTGGTGCTGGCCGCCGACCCGATCCTGATCTACGGGCTGGCCGGGTTCCCGAAGCTCGGCGTCGCGGGCGCCGCCCTGGCCACCGCGGGCGGGCGGCTCGTCGCGTTCGGTGTCGGGCTGATCCTGGCGCGGCGGCTCACCCGGGGCCCGGTGGACGGCTCGGTACGCACCGATGTCCGGGCGATCCTGCGCGTGGGCGGTCCGATCTCCGGCGACTTCCTGGTACGCATGGCGGGCGCGTTGGGGCTGGTCGCCGTGGTCGGCCGGTTCGGGGTCGTCGCCGTCGCGGGCTACGGCATCGGCATGAAGGCGCTGTACGTGGCGACGATGGCGTTCTACGCGATCCGCAACGCCGCCACGATTCACCTGCCGCGGAGCCTGTCCGCCATCTCCGGAGACGCGGGCGAGAAGCAGGTGGTCGAGGGAGACATCCGGCGGGTCACCCTCCGAGTCGCGTTCTGCGTCGGAGTCGTGGCCGCCGTCGTCTTCGCGGCCGGGTCAGGCTGGATTCTGCGGGCCTTCACCAGTGACCCGGCCGTCATCGCGGCGGGCAGCAGTTTCCTGCGCTGCATCGGGCCGTACCTCGTCGGGCTGTCCGGCGTGGTGGCGATGGGCGGGCTTCTGCAGGGAGCCGGCCGGGGATCGCTGATGTTCGCGGTGACCGTCGTCGGGATGACCGGCCAGCTCGGCCTCGCCTGGCTGCTGTCGTCAGCCGTCGGGCTGACCGGAGTCTGGGTGGCGATGGGCGTGTCCGCACTCAGCCAGCTCGCCGTGCTCCGGTACGCCGCCCGCCCGAAGCCGCGAGTCAGGCTTCGACCGGCGACGGCAGCGGGCGCTTGGCGGTGATCCCGTCGCCCGACGACTGGCCGCGCGCGTGGCGTACGACCCAGGGCAGGAAGTGCCCGCGCAGCCAGGCCAGCTCGGCGGCGGCCCGCTGACGGCGGGTGCGCACCGGCTCGGCCGGCAACGACGCCGTCCACGTCTCGTCGAAGCCCGGCAGGCCGGCCGCCCAGGCCAGGGCGTACCCGATCCGTTCGTGCCCGGCGCTGTTGGCGTGCAGCCGGTCGAGGCTCCACAGCCGGGGATCCCCGGCGACCTCGTGCGCGCCCAGGTCGAGCAGGATCGCCCCGGTCTGCGCGCTGACCTGCCGCAGCTTTTCGTTGTACGCCGCGAACCGGCCACGCAGCGGCCGCGCCATCGGCATGACCCGGACGGGGTCCGGCATGGTGAACGTGAGCACGGTCGCACCGGTGGCGATCAGGGCGGCCTGCATCTCGCCGATCCGGCCCGTGATGTCGTCGGCGTCGAAGCGGGGGCGCAGCATGTCGTTGACCCCTGCGACGACGGTGGCCAGGTCGGGGCGCAACTCGACGGCGAGCGGCAGTTGCTCGGCCTGGATCTCGGCGGTCAGCTTGCCGCGGACGGCCAGATTGGCGTACTCCAGGCCGGGGTGCGCCGCCGCGACGTGCCGGGCGAACCGGTCGGCCCAGCCTCGGTAGCCGCCCCGGCCGTCCGGGTCGTCGAGACCCTCGCTGGTGCTGTCCCCGATCGCCACATACCTACGCCACGCCGTCACCCGGCAACAGTAGCCCGCGTCCCTACCGGCGCTGGATCACGGATCCGGGTCGTATTCCCGCCAAGATTTGACCTAGATCCCTGATCCAGCGCCCCAAAGACCCGGCCCCGGCGTCCTAAGGCGCCGAGCGCACGCCGAGGACGAGCGCCCAGGCCGGGAAGACGAACCACAGCGCTGCGCCGACCGCGCCGCCGGCCACCCACGCCCAGGAGACGTCGGTGACCATCGTCACCAGCGTGCCCAGGAGGAAGGCGGCGAGCGCCACCGGAAGCCCGATGAGCAGGACCCGGCTCAGGGTGCGTACGCGGCCGCCGAGGGGCAGCCCGACGAACCCGGCCCAGATCATCGACGCGATCGAGGCGGCCGAGACGAAGCCGACCTGGGTCTCGAACGGCAGCGCGCCGGTCACCAGCAGCAGCTGGAACACGACGACGGTCACGGCGGCCACCGTCCCGACGACCGTCCACACGCGACGGCTGCTGAGCAGCAACACCACCGGGATGAGGGCGGCGTACTGGACGATGACGAGACAGTCGTTGGCGAAGCCGAGCCAGGTGTCGCGCGGGGTGTCGGTCCACGGCTGCGCCACGACGTAGAAGAGCACCAGGAGGACGTCGGCCACGAGGCCCACTACTCCGCTGACGATCGCGAACCAGCGCATCACGGCGTACCTCACTCGGGCTCGTTGCCGCTGGCCGGGCCGAGCACGTACGGGGTGGTGTACCCCTCGTACATCAGGTGCGCGAGCAGCCCGTCGGCGGCATGTTTCAGGTTATGGCAGTGATCGGCCCAGATTCCGGGATTGTCGGCGACGAAGGCGATCTCGTAGCTCTCGCCGTCGGCGACGTTGAGCGAGTCGATCCACCACGGGCTGCCCGTCGCGCGTACGCCGTCGCGGCTGAGCACCACGGCGTGGTGGCCGTGCAGGTGCATCGGATGCACTTCGCCGCTGTGGTTCACGATCGTCATCCGCACGACGTCGCCTTCCCGGACGATGTACATCGGGACGTCGGGGAACAGGTGGCCGTTGATCGTCCAGAACATGCCCGGCCGGCCGTCGACGAAGCCCGGGCGGCGGCCGATCTCGTACCGGAACGTCCGGTCCGGTTTGCCGGGGTCGAACCCGAGCGGCTCGGGTGTGCCATAGCTCAGCAGGTCCAGCGCCTGTTTCGGCTGCGGGGCTGCCGGGAGGTCGCCGGAGCCGAGCACGACCGACAGGGGACCGCCCAGCTGCACGCGTACCGGGGTCGCGGGCATCGTGACGAGCAGGTCGACCCGCCCGCCCGCGGTGAGCAGCACGGAGACGTCCCGGACCTCGCCCGGCTCGTGCAGGTCGGTGCCGTCGACGGCGGCCACCCGGAACGGCGTGCCGGTGACCCACACCGACATCGGCCCGTTGTCGGTGTTGACCACGCGAACACGGGCGGTCTGTCCCGCTCGGGCGGCCACCCGTAGATCGGCGGACGATCCGTTGATCGTGTGCGTGCCGCCGTACAGGTGGGCGGCGGCCACAGTGTCTACATCGGACGATTGGGCGGGGAGCACGACGAGCGCCCCGAACAGCCCACGTGCCACCTGCTCGTGCGACACCTGATGTGAGTGGTACCAGAACGTCCCCGGTTCCGGGGCCACGAACCGGTACACGTGCTCGCCGCCGAGGCGTACCGCGTCCTGGGTCACGCCCGCGACGCCGTCCTCCGCGTTCGGCACGTCCACACCGTGCCAATGCAGGGTCACGCCGCCGGTCACGTCCGCGTTCACCAGGCGTACCTGGATCAGCTGCCCGGCCCGCGCGGTGATCGTCGGGCCAGGCGTCGTGCCGTTCAGCGTGTATCGGTCACCCTCGTGGCGCGCGGTCAGCGTCACCGTCACGTCCGCCGGCCGGTTCCGGTCCGCGACCAGTTCGGTGATCGACCGCGCGCCATGCCCGGCGTGGTCGCCGCCCGCCGCGCCGCCGAGCTCCACGTGCCCCATGCTCATGATGGAGTACGCGTCGGGCAGCAGACTGTCCTGCCACCACCATCCCACCGGACCCAAGACGATCAGGGTCGCGGCGACGGCGATCAGCGGGCGGGTCGACTTCATGACGCGACGGCGTCCTTGCTCGGGGCGACGTCGGCGTCGGCCGTGTTCCGGCCCACCCGGCGGGCGGTGTAGAGCACGGTCGCGAACAACAGCAGCGCGTTCCCGCCGTGGATCATCCCCGTGATCGGCAGGTGGGCGTACCCGAGCATCGCCTGGATCGCGACGAGGACGAAGACCGCCGCGGCGTACCAGACGCCCTTGGGCACCTTGGCGAAGAACGACGAGATCAGCAGCAGCAACGAGACGAACGGGATGAGCATGCCCCCGTTCAGGCCGTGCACGATGATCCCGGCGACCTCCGGGAACGGCAGCGGGCCGCCTTCGCTTTCCATCACGGACTTGTCGAAGACGCCGCCGCTGTCGACCCAGCTCCCCAGGCCGGCGACCATCCACGTGATCGACATCGCCTGAACGACGATGAGCCCGGCGACGGTGTACGCGAGGACTTTGTAGACGGTTCTCATGGTTTTCCCCCTCGGATCGGACAGAGCCGCCGCGGTGTAGAGGCCGAGCCCCACGCTTCCGGTGACGATCGCGGCATACATCGGTAGGCCGAGGTCACCGGTGGGATAGGCGATCCGCACGACGGTGGCGATGGTGAGGGCCGAGGCGGCGACCCCGATGAGGGTCAGCGCCAGGGCGGCCGGGCGCACGCCGCCGCGCCGCGCGACCCGGCGATAGCCG
>NZ_JABFVK010000104.1 GCF_013362815.1 Hamadaea sp.
TGGCGGGAGCGCCGTGGGTCGAGGCCGAGCCGGCGGTGGTCACTGACTAGGCTTGCTTGTCGTGACGGATCTTTCGGCGATCATCAAGGCCTATGACGTCCGGGGCACCGTCCCCGATCAGCTGAACGAGGATGTGGCGCGCGCTGTCGGCGTCGCGTTCGCCCGGGTGCTGACCGAGCAGGGCACGGGGGCGACTGCCGTCGTGCTCGCCCATGACATGCGCGAATCCGGGCCCGGCCTGGTCTCGGCGTACGCCGAAGGCATCCGGTCGGAGGGCCTCGACGTCGTCAACGTCGGCCTGTGCTCGACCGACGAGCTCTACTACGCCTCGGGCGTGCTCGACCTGCCCGGTGCGATGTTCACGGCGAGCCACAATCCGGCTCAGTACAACGGGATCAAGCACTGCTACGCCGGGGCGAAGCCGGTCGGGCAGGAGTCGGGTCTCGCCCGGATCAGGGAGATCGCGCAGGATCTGCTGGACGACGGCGGGCCGGCGGTGTCCACCCTGATCGGCGGCTACGAGGAGCGGGATCTGCTTTCGGCGTACGCCGAACATCTGCGCGGCCTGGTCGACCTGTCCGGCATCCGCCCGCTGAAGGTCGTCGTCGACGCAGGCAACGGCATGGGCGGGTTCACCGTCCCGGCGGTGCTCGGGGACACGGTGCTGCCGGCGCTGCCGCTCGACATCATCCCGATGTACTTCGAGCTGGACGGCTCCTTCCCGAATCACGAGGCCAACCCGCTGGAGCCGAAGAACATCGTCGACCTGCAGGCGGCGGTCGTGAAGCACGGCGCCGACCTCGGGCTGGCCTTCGACGGCGACGCCGACCGCTGCTTCGTCGTGGACGCCGACGGCGATCCGGTGTCGCCGAGCGCGATCACCGCTCTCGTCGCGACGCGGGAACTCGCCAAGCACCCGGGCGGCACGATCATCCACAACCTCATCACCTCCCGGGCGGTGCCCGAGATCGTGACCGAGAACGGCGGGGTCCCGGTGCGTACGCGGGTGGGGCATTCGTTCATCAAGGCGGAGATGGCCAAGACGAACGCCATCTTCGGTGGCGAGCACTCGGCGCACTACTACTTCCAGGACTTCTGGGGGGCCGACACCGGCATGCTGGCCGCGATGCATGTGCTGGCTGCGCTGGGGGAGCAGGACAAGCCGCTGAAGGAGCTGGCCGCCCGATACGAGCGGTACGCCGCCTCCGGCGAGATCAACTCCACCGTCACCGATCAGCGGGCGAAGCTCGACGAGGTCAGGCAGGCGTACGCCGACCAGGAGCAGGACGAGTTGGACGGGCTGACGGTGAGCTTCGCCGACGGCAGCTGGATCAACCTGCGCCCGTCCAACACCGAGCCGCTGCTCCGGCTGAACGTCGAAGCGCCCACCGCCGAGCGCGTCGCGGAGCTCCGTGACGACGTCCTGACGATCGTGCGCGGGTAGGCTCTGCCCATGTCCAACGACTCGGCACTCGACCCCCAGCTGCTCGAGGTGCTGGCCTGCCCGGCGCCCGATCACGCCCCGCTCGACTACGACGCGGCGGCCCAGACGTTGACCTGCACGTCGTGCGGCCGGGTCTTCCCGGTTCGCGACGGTCTCCCGGTATTGCTGCTCGACGAGGTGATCTGAGGGATGGGCGCTCCGATAGACGGCTCCGCCGGCGTACGCGGGCATCGGCACCTCGACGAGGCGCTGCTGGACGACGTCGCCGCGGTCGAGGCCAACGACCCGGGCGGCATGATGCGGGCGACGGCCGGAGCCGGTGCGCAGGTACGCGAGGCGACCGCGCTGACGGCCGAGGTCAACCTGGCTCAGCTGGCCGACGAGGGTCGCCCGCGCGCGATCGTCATCGCCGGGGCCGGGACCGCCGCCCGCAGTGGTGACGTGCTCGCCACCGTCGCCGGACCCCGGTGTCCGGTGCCGGTGCTGGCGCATCGCAGCTCCGGCGTACCGGGCTGGGTCGGCGCGGCCGACGTCGTGATCGCGGTGTCCGCCAGCGGCCGGTCCCCGGAAGCGCTCGCGGCGGCGGAAGCGGCCACCCGACGGGGCGCGCGTCTCGTCGCGATCGGTGCGCCCGACTCGCCGCTGCAATCGGTCGCCGAACGGGGCCGATCGCCGTTCGTCCCGGTGCCACGGCGCGCGCCCGCGCGGGCCAGCCTCTGGGCGTTGACCGTTCCGGTGCTGCTCGCGGCGCGGGCGCTCGGCCTGGTGAAGATCACCGAAGCGGATCTCGCCGAGACCGCCTCCCGGTTGGACGCCGACGCCGACCGGTGCCGCCCGGCGGCGGAGAGCTTCGTGAACCCGGCCAAGGCGATGGCGTTGTCGCTGGCCGGCTCGGTGCCGATCGTCTGGGGCTCGTCTCCGCTGGCCACGATGGCGGCCCGCCGCTTCGGCGACACCTTGTCGGCGAACGCGCGCTATCCCGTGGTCACCGGCGAACTCGGCGAAGCCGGCCGAGGCCGGGTCGGTCTGCTGGACGGCTACTTCGGCGCGCTCGCGGAATCGCAGCGCGACATCTTCGCCGATCCGGACGACGAAGAGGAGGCGAGCAGCCGCCTCTCGGTCACCCTGTTGCAGGACGGCGGGCTGGCCGACGACGAGATCAGCGCGCCGGCCGGGGTCGAGGAGCGCCGCATCGAGGCGGTCCAGGAGATCTGCGAGCGCCGGGGCATCCGCTGGACGCTGCTCACCGCGGAGGGCGGCTCGGTGCTGGAGCGGTTCGCCTCGCTGGTGGCGGTGCCCGACTTCGCCTCGATCTACCTGAGCCTGGCGCACGGGCTCGACCCGATGGCGGTGCCGGCCGTCACCGAACTGAAGGAAAAGCTGCGCGGCTGAGCACCCCGCCGCGCGGCCCGCACCCACGGCACTGGATCATGGTTCCCGGCCGAATCTTGCATGAAGATTCGACACTGAACCCTGATCTGCCGCGAACGGCGCTGCCGCGAACGGCAGCGCCAAGTGGGGGACGGCGCGCGGGCGAGGCCGAGGCAAGAGAGGGAATGAAGCAAGCGTGAGCGCTGGTGGAGGCACCAAAGCGGTCGTGGCGGCGCTGGCCGCGAATCTGGGCATCGCGACCACGAAGTTCATCGCGGCGGCACTGAGCGGGTCGTCGTCGATGCTGGCGGAGGCGATCCACTCGGTCGCCGACTCAGGCAACCAGGTGCTGCTGTTGTTCGGCGGGAAGCGCGCTCAGCGCGCCGCCACGCCCCAGCACCCGTTCGGCTACGGGCGCGAACGCTACATCTACAGCTTCATCGTCTCGATCGTGCTGTTCAGCGTCGGCGGCCTGTTCGCGCTGTACGAGGCGTACCACAAGTGGCACGATCCGCACCCGATCACGTCGTGGGCGTGGCTGCCGGTCACCGTCCTGATCGTCTCGATCATCCTCGAGAGCATGTCCTTCCGGACGGCGATCAAGGAGTCGAACCTCATCCGGGGCAAGGTCGGCTGGGTCCAGTTCATCCGCCGCGCGAAGGCCCCCGAGCTGCCGGTGATCCTGCTGGAGGACCTGGGCGCGCTGATCGGTCTGATCTTCGCCCTCTTCGGCGTCTCGATGACGCTGCTGACCGACAACGGCAAGTGGGACGCCGTCGGCACCGCGATGATCGGCGTGCTGCTGGTGGCGATCGCGGTGGTGCTCGCGGTGGAGACCAAGAGCCTGCTGCTCGGCGAGTCCGCGACCGACACCGACGTCGCCGCCATCGAGCGCGCCATCCTGGCCGGCGACGAGGCCGAGCGGATCATCCACATGCGTACGCTGCACTTGGGTCCCGAGGAGTTGCTGGTCGCGGCGAAGATCGCGATCCGGCACGAGGACTCGGCGGACCACATCGCGGAGGGCATCGACGCCATCGAGAAGCGCGTCCGCGAGGCGGTCCCGATCGCCCGGGTCATCTACCTCGAGCCCGACATCTACCACGCCGAACGCGCCGAGTAGCCGCATGCGCCCCCTCACCAGCCCCATCCAGCCCTACGCCTGGGGTTCGCGTACCGCCCTCGCCGAGTTGCAGGGCCGGTCCGCACCCAGCGCCGGTCCGGAAGCCGAGCTGTGGGTGGGGGCGCACCCCAGCGCCCCGGCCCGGCTGCCTGACGGTCGCGGTCTCGACGAGGCCATCGCGGCCGAGCCGGACGCCACGCTGGGCCTGGCCCTGGACAAGTTCGGTCCGCGCCTGCCCTACCTGCTCAAGGTGCTCGCCGCGGAACGGCCGCTGTCCCTCCAGGCCCATCCGGATCTCGCCACGGCGCAGGCGGCGTTCGCGGCCGGGCATCCGAGCTATGTGGACGCCAATCACAAACCGGAACTGCTGGTCGCGGCCACGGACTTCGACGCCCTGTGCGGCTTCCAGCCGACTGCCGTCGGCGCCGCCCGGCTCGCTGGGCTTCAGGTCGCCAAGCTGGATCAAGTTGTACGCACACTGGCGGCCGGCGATCTCCGCTCGGCGGTCGAGCAGTTGCTGACGTGGCCGGAGCCGGACCGGGCCGGACTCGTGGCCGACGTCCTCGCCGCCGCCGGCGAGCGCCCTGAGTACGTCGTCGCCCGCCGGTTGGCCGCGTATTACCCCGGTGACGTCGGTGTGGTGGTCGCGTTGCTGCTGAACTTCGTCACGCTCCGGTCCGGTGAAGGCATCTGGATGCCCGCCGGGAATCTCCACGCCTACCTGCGGGGGACCGGCGTCGAGATCATGGCGGCCAGTGACAACGTGCTGCGTGGCGGTCTGACGCCCAAGCACGTCGACGTCCCCGAACTGTTGCGGGTGCTCGTCTTCGAGCCGCTGACCGATCCGGTGCTGCGTCCCGTCCGGCTGGACGAGGGCGAGGGGTGGTCCGTCGACACCTGGCCGGTGCCGATCGAGGACTTCGCGCTGCGCCGGGTCAGCCTGAGCGGGGGAGTGGTGAGACTCGATCCGGTCGGTCCGCGTACCCTCTTGTGCTTGCGCGGAGAGATCGTCGCCGCGGACCGGGACGGCAGCGTGGACCTGAAGCCCGGGTACGCGGCCTTCGGAAACGCCGACGCCGGCCAGCTGGAGCTGACCGGCGTCGGAGAGGTTTATCTGGCTACTGTGGATTAGTACCGGTAGTGGTCGGCCTTGTACGGGCCTTCCACCGGTACGCCCAGGTAGTCGGCCTGGTCCTTGGTGAGCTGGGTGAGCCTGACGCCCAGCGCGTCCAGGTGCAGGCGGGCGACCTTCTCGTCCAGGTGCTTGGGCAGCACGTAGACGCCGATCGGGTACTGGTCGGTCTTGGTGAAGAGCTCGATCTGCGCGATGGTCTGGTTCGTGAAGCTGTTGCTCATCACGAAGCTCGGGTGACCGGTCGCGTTGCCCAGGTTCAGCAGGCGGCCCTCGGACAGCACGATGATCGAGTGCCCGTCGGCGAAGACCCACTCGTCGACCTGCGGCTTGATGTTGATCTTCTTGATGCCCGGGAGCTTCGCGAGGCCGGCCATGTCGATCTCGTTGTCGAAGTGACCGATGTTGCCGACGATCGCGTTGTGCTTCATCTGCGCCATGTGATCGGCGGTGATGACGTCCTTGCACCCGGTCGAGGTGACGAAGATGTCCGCAGTGGACACGACGTCCTCGAGCGTGGCGACCTGGTAGCCGTCCATCGCGGCCTGCAGGGCGCAGATCGGGTCGACCTCGGTGACGATGACCCGGGCGCCCTGGCCGCGCAGCGACTCGGCGCAGCCCTTGCCGACGTCGCCGTAGCCCGCGATGACCGCGACCTTGCCGCCGATCAAGACGTCGGTGGCGCGGTTGATGCCGTCGATCAGCGAGTGGCGGCAGCCGTACTTGTTGTCGAACTTGCTCTTGGTGACCGAGTCGTTGACGTTGATCGCCGGGAAGAGCAGCGTGCCGGCGGCCTGCATCTCGTAGAGGCGGTGCACACCGGTGGTGGTCTCCTCGGTGACGCCCTTGATCTGCCCGGCGACCGTCGTCCAGCGCTTGGCATCCTCGGTGAGCGACCGCTGCAGCACCTTGAGGATGATCGCGTACTCCTCGGAGTCCGCGGTGTCGGGCGACGGGACCGCGCCGGCCGCCTCGAACTGCGCTCCCTTGTGGACGAGCAGGGTGGCGTCGCCACCGTCGTCCAGGATCATGTTCGGGCCCTCACCGCCCGGCCAGAGCAGAATCTGCTCGGTGCACCACCAGTACTCCTCCAGCGTCTCGCCCTTCCAGGCGTAGACCGGCACACCAGAGGGCTGCTCGACGGTGCCCTCCGGGCCGACGACGACCGCGGCCGCCGCGTGGTCCTGTGTGGAGAAGATGTTGCAGCTGGCCCAGCGCACCTCGGCGCCGAGCGCGACGAGCGTCTCGATGAGGACGGCCGTCTGGATCGTCATGTGCAGCGAGCCGGTGATCCGTGCGCCGCGCAGCGGCTTCGTCTCGCCGAACTCACGGCGCATGGCCATCAGGCCGGGCATCTCATGCTCGGCGAGCTGGATTTCCTTGCGCCCGAAGGCGGCCAGGGAGAGGTCGGCGACCTTGTAGTCACCGGTGGTCAGGATGCGGGTCATGTACAGAACTCCTGTCGGTCGGCTGACCAGTTGCCGGGCTTGCCGGCGGTGCTTCGAGACAGAGCGTACCGGCCGGTCTCCGGGCACTTCGCCGCGGCAGGTGCCCTCGTCAGCTGTTCGACAGATCTTCTGCGGACATGCGTACGCCGGTGGCCGAGCCGCTCGTGGACCTTCCACGATCGGACGACCACCGGCGTACATCCCCCCGGTTTGGTTCCCCCGCGCGTGCCCCCGGATATCGCTTCCAAGTTAACGCTGCGTGGTTACAGACTCACACCACGTAAGGGACATGTCAAGCAAAACGGAGAAAACGCCGGGGTGTCCGGTGTGGTGCAGTTCATGTGCCGTTCCTCGATGCCCGCTTGACGCGGCCCTGGTCCTTGGCCTTAAGGTATGGCTGCCCTAAGTTAGGCTCAGCTAACGTCCCTCGATCTTCCGGAGTGCGCCAATGTCCGGCAACGTCTTCCTCCCGGCGTACCTCACGGGTCTGCGTGAGGGGCTGGAGGCCGCGCTGGTCGTCACGATCCTCGTCGGCTTCCTCGTCAAGTCCGACCGCCGCCGCCAGCTGCCGCTGGTCTGGGCCGGTGTCGGCGTGGCCGCTGCGCTCTCCGTCGGCGTCGTGCTCGCCCTCGGGTACGCCTCCGAGGTGCTGACCGGGCCGGGCCGGGAGTTGTTCGAGGCCATCACCTCCGTCGTCGCCGTCGTCTTCGTGACGTGGATGATCTTCTGGATGCGCAAGGCCGCCCGGTCGATCGCCGGTACGCTGCGAGCCCAGCTCACCGACGCGATCAAGCTCGGCCCGATCGCGGTGGTCGTCGTCGCCTTCCTCGCGGTCGCCCGGGAGGGCGTCGAGACGGCCGTCATCTTCATGGGCATCGTTCAGCAGTCGCCGACCGCTTGGCCGGTCGTCGGCATTACGGGCGGACTGCTCACCGCAGCGGCGCTCGGCTTCGGCCTGTACGCCAGCATCCTGCGGATCAACCTCACGAAGTTCTTCACCTGGACCGGTCTGCTGCTGATCCTCGTCGCCGCCGGGATCTTCAAGTACGGCGTACACGACTTCCAGGAGGCCGGCGTCCTGCCGGGGCTGTCGACGAAGGCGTTCGACATCAGCGGCGTGCTCGACCCCACGACCTGGTACGCCTCGTTGCTCTCGGGGATGTTCAACATCACCCCGGAGCCGACCGTGCTGGAGGTCGTGGCCTGGGTCGCCTACGTCGTCCCGGTCCTGATCCTCTTCCTGCTGCCCACCTGGGTGAAGCGGCCCGCCGCCGACCGGCAGCCGACTCAGCCTGCTCCCACGTCCGCCCGTTGATCCTGGAGAGACCGAATCATGCGCAAGCACCTTCTCGTACCGGCCGCCCTGCTGGGACTGACCGCGTTCGGCCTGACCGGGTGCGGCAAGGACGAGCCCGCGTCGACCGGCGCCGACGGCCCGATCGCCGTCACGGCCAGCGACTCCGCCTGTGAGATCGCCCGGGCCGAGAGCGCGGCGGGGACGGTCAGCTTCAAGATCAGCAACACCGGCTCGAAGGTCAACGAGTTCTACATCTACGCCTCCGGCGACCGGGTGATGGGCGAGAAGGAGAACATCCTGCCGGGCGTACCGGTCGAGCTGCACGTGGAGCTGCCGGCCGGCACCTATGAGGCGGCCTGCAAGCCGGGCATGGTCGGCGACGGCATCCGCAGCAAGTTCACCGTGACCGGATCGGCCGCGCCGCTGACCGCGGACCAGAAGCTCGCCGACGCCACCACGAGTTACCAGCGGTACGTGAAGAGCCAGACGGACACGCTGCTGGTCAAGACCGAGGAGTTCGTCAACGCCGTCAAGGCGGGCGACGTGGCCAAGGCCAAGGCGCTGTTCCCCGTGGCGCGCACCTACTGGGAGCGCATCGAACCGGTCGCGGAGATCTTCGGCGACCTCGACCCGAAGATCGACGGCCGGGAGGACGTCGTCGCCGAGGGCATGGCGTTCACCGGTTTCCACCGGATCGAGAAGGACCTGTGGACCACCGGCGACATCAGCAAGGACGGTCCCATCGCCGACCAGCTGCTGACCGACGTCAAGGAGATCGTCGCCAAGGCCAACGCCGAGAAGCTGTCCCCGCTTCAGCTCGCCAACGGCGCGAAGGAGCTGCTGGACGAGGTCGCCACCGGGAAGATCACCGGCGAGGAGGACCGCTACTCGCACACCGATCTGTGGGACTTCGCCGCGAACGTCGAGGGCTCCAAGGCGGCCATCGCCGCCCTGCGCCCGGCGCTGGAGGAGCGCAGCCCCGACCTGGTCACCAAGCTCGACGCCGCGTTCAAGGCAGTGGAGACCACCCTGGGCAAGCACCGCGCGGGCGACGGCTGGAAGCTGCACAACCAGCTCAGCCAGGCCGAGTTGAAGGAACTGTCGGACGTGATCAACGCGCTGGCCGAGCCGATCAGCCAGGTCGCGGGCGCGATCAAGTGACGGGGGCGGGTATGGTTTCGCGACGTAAGGCCCTGACCCTCGCTGGAGTCGGCGTGGCGGGCGCGGCCGGGGTGGCTGCGACGGCGGCCGTGCTCAGCGGCGGCGGCGAATCGGCGACCGCGGCCGACACCGCGGCGGACGGGATCGCGTTCTATGGCGAGCACCAGGCCGGGATCGTCACCCCCGCCCAGGACCGTCTGCATTTCGTGGCGTTCGACGTGATCACCAAGGACCGCGCCGACCTCATCGAACTGCTGCAGAAGTGGACCGCGGCCGCAGCCCGCATGACCGCCGGACACGACGCGGGCGTCATCGGCGCCGTCAGCGGCATCGCCGAGGCGCCACCGGACGACACCGGCGAGGCGCTCGGCCTGCCGCCCAGCGGGCTCACCCTCACCATCGGCTTCGGCCCGAGCCTTTTCCGGACGGCCGACGGGGTCGACCGCTTCGGCCTCGCGGCCCGCCGCCCGGCGGCACTCGACGACCTGCCCGCCTTCCGGGGCGACGCGCTCAAGCCGGAGCTCTCCGGCGGCGACCTGTGCATTCAGGCCTGCGCCAACGATCCCCAGGTCGCCGTGCACGCCATCCGCAACCTGGCCCGGATCGGCTTCGGCAAGGTCACCGTGCGCTACTCGCAACTCGGCTTCGGGCGTACCTCGTCGACGTCGCGTACGCAGGCCACCGCACGCAACCTGATGGGCTTCAAGGACGGCACGAACAACCTCAAGGCCGAAGACGGCGAGCTGCTCACCGAGCACCTGTGGGCGACCGGCCCGGACGGTGCGGAGTGGATGGCCGGCGGCAGTTACCTGGTGACCCGCAAGATCCGGATGGTCATCGAGACCTGGGACCGCACCTCGCTCGGCGAGCAGGAGGCGATCATCGGCCGGAACAAGGGCGAAGGCGCTCCGCTCGGCCACGCCAAGGAGTTCGACAAGATCGACTTCTCCCGTCCGGGCGCGGACGGCCGACCGGCGATTCCGATGGACTCGCACGTCCGGCTCGCGCACCCCGAACAGAACGGCGGCGTACGCCTGCTCCGGCGCGGCTATAACTTCGTGGACGGTTCGGACGGACTGGGACGGCTGGACGCCGGGCTGTTCTTCATGGCGTACCAACGGGACCCGCGTAAGCAGTTCGTCCCGGTGCAGCGGTCGCTGGCCAAGTCGGACACGCTCAACGAGTACATCCGGCACGAGTCAAGCGCCGTGTGGGCGTGCCCGCCCGGCGTCTCCGGACCGCAGGACTTCTGGGGCCGGGCCCTGTTCACCTGACGTTCTTTGGGCTGCAGATCACGGAAATGCAGGCTAAACCGGTCCATGATCACATGCGTAACCGTGATCTGCAGCCGAAGAAGCAGCCGAAGGCCGGGCCAGAAGCGGGCTAGCGGGGAGCGGGCGGCCGCACCGCAGGCGCACCCGTCGGGTACGCCGTAGGCCACGGAGCCGCTGCCGTCCACGGTTGCTGCACAACTGGCGTGAGCTGGGGGAACAGTTCGGGCCAAAGGGTCGCGTGCGCGGCCCGGGCGGCCGACAGCCGCGCAGCGGTCCGGCGATGCCGCTCGCCCAGCACGGCAGCCAGGTACGCCCAACCCGGAGTGTTCGGCGGAGGCGGCGGGTTCGTCTTGGCGAGCACTTCGCCCGCCAGGCGCATGCCGAGCCTGGTACGGAACGGTTCCCGCAGTTCCCGGCTCCGCGCCAGGAAATGACGTACGGACAGGGCCAGCTCGTCGTCCAGGCCGGTCAGGTCCAGCGTCGACGCCCAGGCCATCAGCGGTGGCGGGGTGACGGGAATCCAGCCCCAGGTCGCCGGGGAACGGTCGTGGATGACGAGCGTTCCGGCGGCCAAGTCGCCGAGCCGCTTGCTCTGCGGGTTCGTAGCCATCGTGATGAGGCTCGCGCCCCAGGTGACCAGCGGCATCAGCAGGCCGGGCCATTCGACCGCCGCGCCGATCAGCGCCCGTACGACCGCGTGCCGGAACCGGATCGGGCCGCCGTCGTCGCGGACGACGCGAAGTCCCATGACGAGCTTGCCAGGTGTGCGACCCTGCGTCAGCGTCTCCCAGACCGCTTGATGGCCGACGAAGACGGTCACGATGATGAGCACCCATGCGGTGCCGCCCAGCGCGCCGTCGCCCAGGCCCGAGAAGGACAGCCCGATCAGTGCGACGAAGCCCAGCACGACGAAGGTCGCGAACTGCGACACCATGTCGATGAGCAGGGCCAGCACGCGCGATCCGGCGCGCGCCACCCGGATGTCCAGGTGCACCGCCTCGCCGCTGACCAAGCCGTCCGTGAGCGGCTCGGCGATCGCCGTGGTCATGCTTCTCCCCATCTGGTACGCCCAGCGCAGAACACGTGTCCCGCCAAGTGAGCAGCCGCAGTCTACGCTGTGGACTCCAACGGTGGGAGGAACTAGTGGATCTTGACGCGTTCGTCGCCGAGCACACCGCCGAATGGCGGCGGCTCGAGGTGCTCAGCCGGCGGCGACGGTTGTCCGCCCGCGAAGCCGACGAACTCGTGGTGCTCTACCAGCGCGCGGCCACCCACCTCTCGGTCGTCCGCAGCCGGTTGCCCGATCCCTCGCTGGTGGCCCGGTTGTCCCGGCTGGTGCTCGCCGCCCGGGCGGCGGTGACCGGTGGCTCGGCGTTCTCCTGGCGATCGGTCGGCCGTTTCTTCACCCATGGATTTCCCCTGGTCGTCTACCGGGCCCGGCGCTGGTGGATCAGCGTCGCGCTGATCTTCGTCGCGACGGCGTTCTTCTTCGGCGTATGGTTCGGCACTCATCCCGAGTCGCTCGCGATGCTCATGTCGGACGACACCGCCCAAGCCGTCGTGGACGACGAGTTCGAGCGCTACTACAGCACGTACGCCGCCCCCAACTTCGCGGCGCAGGTCTGGACCAACAACGCCTGGGTCGGGGCGCAGTCGTTCGCCGGAGGCATCCTCTTGCTGCCGGCGGCGTACGTGCTCTTCGAGAACGCGCTCAACCTCGGGTTGATGGGCGGCCTCATGGTCAGCCGGGGCCGGGCCGACCTCTTCTTCGGGCTCATCGCCCCGCACGGCCTGCTGGAGATGACCGCCATCTTCGTGGCGGCCGGGCTCGGCCTGCGCATCGGCTGGTCCGCCATCGCGCCCGGCCCGCACCTCAGCCGGGCGGCCGCGATCGCCCGCGCCGCCCGCACCGGCATGGTCGGCGTACTCGGACTGGTGGCGGTCTTCGCGGTTGCGGCGTCGCTGGAAGCGTTCGTCACCCCGTCACCGCTGCCCATGCCGGTCAAGGATGCGATCGGGGTGTTGGTGCTGATCGGCTTCTTCGCGTACGTCACGATCCGGGGGCGTGCCGCCGAAGCGGAGTCCTTCGACGCCGACGTCCCCGACTGACCCCGTTGATCATGAACCCAGGGTCCGCTTCGACGGCGTGTCGACGCCCCTGGGTTCATGATCAACGCATCAGAGGCGGCCGGTTGCTTTGAGCTCCAGGTAGACGTCGGTGACGCGGGAGGGGAACACATCCGCCGGCGCGTCGAGGACCCGTACGCCGTGCCGGGTGAGCGAGCGGACGACGCGGTCGCGGTCCTCTTTCGCCCGGAGCCCGGCGACCCGGCGGTAGACGGAGGTGGCGTCGGCCGGCGCCGTCGCGACGAGTTCGCCGATGACCGGATCGTGCAGCGCCGCGACCAGGACGGTATGCCGGGCCGCCAACCGGGGCAGCACCGGCAGCAGGCCTTCGCCGAGCGCACCGGGTTCCAGCGCGGTGAACAACACGATGAGACTGCGTTTGCGCTCGGTACGCAGAACCTCGCTGATCACGAGTTCGAAGTCGGTCTCGGCGGTCGCCGGATGCAGGGGAGCGAGTGCGTCGACGAGCCGGGGCAGCAGCGTACGCCCGGTCGACCGGGTCACCTGGGCGCGTACCCGTTCGTCGGCGGCGATGAGATCCACCTGGTCGCCGGCATGCTGGGCGACCGCGGCGAGCAGCAGCGCCGCCTCGATGGCGTGTTCGATGCGGGGTTCGTCGCCGATGCGCACCGCGCTGGTGCGGCCCGTGTCGAGGACGCAGACGACCCGGCGGGAGCGCTCCGGCCGCCAAGTACGCACGACGACGTCATTGCGGCGGGCGGTGGCGCGCCAGTCGATCGATCGGACGTCGTCGCCGACGACGTATTCGCGCAACGCGTCGAACTCCGTGCCTTGGCCGCGCCCGCGAATCGCGGTCGCCCCGTCGAGCGTACGCAGCTTGGAAAGCTTCTCCGGCAAGTGTTTGCGCGATTCGAACCGCGGCAGTACGCGTACCGTCCAAGGTGGAGTCATCGCGTCGGCCTGCGCGTGGCGTACCTGTCGGAAGGCGAAACCCATCGGACCGTAAGACCGGAGTGTGACGCGGACCGCTGGGCGGTCACCGCGGCGAGTGGGCGCGATCGCGGTCGTGACCACCGCGGTGGCCTGCTCCGGCAGCTCGACGCGGTGCGAGTAGGGCGTGGCGCCCGTCGACGGCGCCCACGCGTCGCGGACGTCGAGCCGGTACGCGTCGCCGGTGGGATTGTGCAGCGTGAGCTGGACCTCGCCGGTCTCGCCCAGCCGCAGTACCTTGGTGCCGGACCGGCCGAGCCGGACCGCGCTCGGATCGGGCGTGAGCAGCACATCCAGCACACAGACGGCGGCGACCACTCCGGCGATGCCGAGCAGGGCCAGCCAGGGCCAGGGCCAGATCCACACAGTGGACAGACCCAGCCCGAACAACAGCGCCGGCCGCCAGGTGATCATCGCGGCGTCGGCACTCCGGCGAGGACGGTGTCGAGCACCGCGTCCGGGGTGACGCCTTCCAGCTCGGCCTCCGGCCGCAACCGCAGCCGGTGCCGGAGGGTCGGCCGGGCCATGATCTTGACGTCGTCGGGGGTGACGAAGTCGCGGCCGGACAGCCAGGCCCAGGCCTTGGCCGTGTTCAGCAGGCTGGTCGCACCACGCGGCGACGCGCCCAGCTCGACGCTGGCCGTCACCCGCGTGGCGCGGCACAGGTCCACGAGATACGCGAGTACGCCGTCCGCAACCGTCACCTTGCGCACGGCGTCGCGAGCGCCGGCCAGATCGCCCGCACCTGCCACCGGGCTGAGCCCGGCCGCGCCGAGATCCCGCGGGTCGAAGCCGAGGTGGTGGTTGCGCACGACACCCAGCTCTTCATCGCGGGTGGGCAGCGGGACGGTCAGCTTGAGCAGGAACCGGTCCAGCTGAGCCTCGGGCAGCGGATAGGTGCCCTCGTGCTCGATCGGATTCTGCGTCGCCGCGACGAGGAAGGGATCGGGCAGCTTCCGGGCGAGGCCGTCGACCGAGACTTGCCGTTCCTCCATCACCTCCATCATCGCGGCCTGCGTCTTGGGCGGCGTGCGGTTGATCTCGTCCGCCAGCAGGAGGTTGGTGAAGACCGGCCCCTCGCGGAACTGGAAGTTCGCGCCGCGCGGGTCGTAGATCAGCGAGCCGGTGACGTCGCCGGGCATCAAGTCGGGGGTGAACTGAACCCGCTTGAAGTCCAGCGACAACGCCGCGGCGAACGACCGGACCAGCAGCGTCTTGGCCACGCCGGGCGGACCCTCCAGCAGCACGTGCCCGCCGCAGAGCAGCGCGATCGCGAGCCCGGCGACGGTGCCGTCCTGCCCGACGACGGCCTTGCCGACCTCACCGCGCAACCGCGCGAAGGCGGCGCGGGCGGTGTCGACCGGCGCGGCGGGCTCGGCGGCCGGCGCGGTGCTGTTCAGCTCAACCACGGTTCTCTCCTCGGGGTGGTGCGGTCACCAAGGCCAGCAGGGCGTCGAGCCGGGCGGCCAACGCCACCAGGTCGGCGTCCTTCTTGGGCAAGTCGTCGGCCAGAACGGCCAGGTAGTCGGCCGGATCGCCGCCGTGCTGAGCGGCGATCGCGGCGGCGAGCTCGTCCGCCTCGGCGGTCGGCGGCAATCCGACGGCGACCGCGATCTGCGGGCCGACCGTACGCCGGAGGGTCTGCGCGCCACTCAGCATGGCCCCGGCCCGCTGGTAGAGGCGGGCGCGCCCGAGCACCGTCTCGGCTCCGCGTACGCGGAACGGCAGTGGCTCGGGGACGGGCGGGCCGAGTCGCCGGGCGGCAGCGACCGCGAGCAGCACTACGAGAACGGCCAGGCCGGCCAGGGTCGCCCAGAACCAGGGCGGAAGCGCGTCGAACAGGCTCGGCGGATCAGGCTGGGCCGCGCCGCCCTGGGGCTGGCCGGACGGCTCGCCGGAACCCTGCTGGGTCTGCCCCGAACCTTCACCGCTGCCCTCACCCGTGCCCGAGCCGCTACCCGAGCCGGTGCCATCGCCATAGCCGGAGCCTCCGGGGGCCAGTGAAGGCGGTACGCCGTCCGTGCCGGGCGACGCGTTCGGGTCGACCTTCGGGCCGGGTTCGGTCTCGTGCACGTCCAGCCAGACGAGTTTCGGCTGCTGAGCGAGGAGACCGAGGGCGAAGCCGAAGTTGTCGTACTCGTCGATCCGGTCGTTGCGGAACGGATCGGCCGAGCCGACGGTGAGGAACTCGGTGCTGTTCCAGCGGACTTCGACTACGCCCTGCTCATAACAGAAGCGTCCGGCGTCCACGGGGGCGTACGCCGAATGCAGCGCCGCCGCCAAGCCGCTGTTCGCCAGTCCGGTGATCGCGCAACCGCCGCCGGCCGCCACGACAGCGGTGGCCCAGCGACGGCCGACCTGTTCGACGGGGGCACCGGCCCGGGTGAGCACGCCGGTGTCCGGCTCGATCAGGACCACCCGGGTCGACGACGGCATCGAACGCAGCATTCGCAGGTAGTCGCGGTGCATCAGCTCGGGCAGCGGAATCAGCAAGGTCGCGTTCCCCTGGTACGCCGACAGCAGCGCGTCGGAGGTGCGCGTCTGCCGCTCTATGCGTACGCCCTTGGCGGTGAGCCGGTCGGCGAGGGTGGCCGAGCCGAGCGCGGCCGAGCTGACCGGGGAGAGGAAGGCGGGATCGTCGGTGTCCGGCTCGTTCAGCAGGTGGAAGACCAACGTGGCCACGACGAGCGCCAGCACGACGCCGAACGGAATCGCGATCCGGTGCCACCGGCGCTTCTTCTTCACCGGCGAAGTGACCGCCGGTGCGGGCTCGGTGAGAACGGCCGTCATCGGGGTGCCACCAAGCTCGGCGGGGCGGTCGGCGTCACCTGGGTCGGCGGGGCGGTCAAAGCCTGGTGGACGTCGTCGGCGAGCGTACGCATCTGGTCGTCGTGCGCTGCGGTGGCCGGGCGTTCGGCGTACCAGACCTCGCTGAACAGGGAAGTCGCCGTCCGCAGCGAACCGTCGACCCGGGGCCGGGCCGATCCGGCCGCCCGGGCCAGTTCGGTCACCGTCCACCCGGGACGGTTGTCGATCACGCCGTGCTGGACGAGGTCACGAACGGCCGACCGGTACCGCTCGCGCAGGGCCTCGGCGTACCGGCCTTCGGCGGCGAGCCGGTCGGCCAGCGTCTGATAGACGGCGGGCGGCACTTCAGGCAGCTCCTCCTCGGACGCGATCAGCTCCTCGATCTGCTGCTCGACCGTCTCCGTGACGGTCTTGCGCTTGCGCCGCCAGGGCCAGCGCAGCTTCGGCCGCCGCCAGCCAAGACGCCACTTGGGCCGGCGCAACCGCCACCGCCGCCGTTCGCCTCGGCGACGCCGGGGCAGCCAGGCCGGATAGAAGTACCAGAGCAACGCGACCACGGTGGCCAACGCGAACAGGATCAACAGGATCAGCGGCAACGACAGGATGTCGCCCAGCGCGGCGACGAACTCCGTCCAGCTCCGGCTCATCGCGTCACCACCAGATGCTGCGGCGTCAGCGGCCCCGGCACGCGGGCCAGCGCAATGTCGAGCCCCTCGGTGCGAATCCGCGTCTCCAGCTGCAACACCGCGTCCAGACTCGCGAGGTTCGCGTACGCGACGGTGTTGACCAGGGCGAAACAGGCTGCAGCCGCCCACGGTCCGCCGATGCCGACCAGGTCGAGCGCGCTCACGGCGCCGAACCCGAACCCCAGCCGCAATAACAGCCAGGCGGCGTACCCCAGAAGGCGGATCACGGCCGCGCGGCCGCCCACTCTCAGCACCAGCTTGACGCCGCGACCCAAGGCCCGCAGTGGTCCGACTCCGTCGATCACCAACGTCGCCACGGCCAATCCCATCAACGGGTACGCCGGAAGCCAACCCAGGGGCAGCAGAGTGAGGACGAAGGTCACGACGAAGGTCAGGAGCACGAGGAGCGCCGCCGAGCCGACGCCCCGCCGCCGAAGCAGGTCACGCGCCCGCAGCGGTACGCCGACCGCCGTCGCCGCGACCGCCCGGGCGGCCGGTACGCCCAGCAGGGCGATGATGGCCGACTCCACCCCGGTGCCGAGAGCCACCCCGAGCCAGGCCGGCCCGACGATGTCGCCGATCCAGGGGAAGATCGAACCGCCGAAGAACGTCTCGCGTACCCACACCATCACCAGCTGCTCCACGACGGCCAGCCCGAAGGCGAGCGGCAGCAGCACCCGGCCGGCGCCACGGGTCACCTCCATGGCGGCGTCCAGGAGTTCACCCGTCGTCAACGGGCGAAGCGGGAGGGAGGGGGAGCGCACGGCGGACATCGTGGCACGATGGCGCCAATCGTGGGGACCGGCACAGGTCTTCTGGGCGAAATGCCGGAAAATCCGGGGTATTCCGTTCGGCCGACACGGAAGATCCGCTCGGCGGCTGCGGGATTTCCGGCGCGTGGTGCAATATTGGACGCCATGAGACCCCGGGTCCTGGTAGTCGACGACGATCCCGCACTGGCCGAGATGCTCGGCATCGTGTTGCGCAGTGAGGGATTCCTGCCCGCCTTCGTAGCCGACGGCGAGCGGGCGCTCGCTGCGTTCCGCGAGGCCCGGCCCGACATCGTGCTGCTGGACCTGATGCTGCCCGGGATGAGCGGCATCGACGTCTGCCGGGCGATCCGGGCCGAGTCGGGGATCCCGATCGTGATGCTGACCGCCAAGAGCGACACCGTCGACGTGGTCCTCGGCCTGGAGTCCGGCGCCGACGACTACGTCGTCAAGCCGTTCAAGCCGAAGGAGCTGGTCGCCCGCGTCCGGGCGCGGCTGCGCCGCGGTGAGGACTCCGCCCCCGAGCTGCTCACCATCGGCCCGCCCGGCAACCAGATCACCATCGACGTCCCGGCGCACACGGTCACCCGGGACGGCGAAGAGGTCAAGCTGACCCCGCTGGAGTTCGACCTCCTGGTGGCGCTGGCCCGCAAGCCCCGGCAGGTCTTCACCCGCGAGGTGCTGCTGGAGCAGGTCTGGGGCTATCGGCACGCCGCCGACACCCGCCTGGTCAACGTGCACGTGCAGCGGTTGCGTGCCAAGATCGAGCCGGACCCGGAGCGGCCGGAGATCATCCTCACCGTCCGGGGTGTGGGATACAAGGCCGGAACTAGCTGATCGTCCCTTTCGCGGTCTTCCCCTCGCGCGCTACGCGAAGATTCACCCAAATGTCCAGGTGGCTCGGCGCGTAAACGGAACTAGGCTGGGTGCCCCATGGACAACCCCTCCACTCCACCCGAGTCCAGCCCGGCCCAGCAGGTGCGCCGGGCCGTCGTCGTGGGCGTCAAACGGGCGCTGCGGGCGGCCGGTCCGGCCGGGCGGCGTACGGCGCGGGCGCTGACCGCGGCTCACCGGGCTTGGCGGCGGTCGCTTCAGCTGCGGATGGGGTTGATCACGCTCGTCCTGTCGGGGTCGTTGGTCGCCGGATTCGGGCTGCTCGTGGCGGACCGGAACACCACCGCGCAGATCGACGGCGTACGCCAGGCGACCCGGGAGCAGCTGCGCCTGGGCGCGGAGTACGCCCGCGACCAGCTCGCCAACTACCAGTCCCCGGGCTCGGCGGCGGCGAACCAGCAGATCAAGGAGATCGTCAACCAGCTCAAGATCACCCCGGAGCAGGGCGGTGGCGTGGTCGTCGCGATGCTCGACGAGAGCGGCCAGGCGACCGACGCGGTCTACCCGGACAAAGCCCCGGTCGACAATGCGATCAGCTCGGGTTTGCACCGCGAGGTGGCGGTCAACCACAAGGTGGCCAGCCAGATCGTGTCGGCCGACATCGGCCAGAACGGCACCCGCACCTACCTGGTGTACGGCACTCCGGTGCCGACCCGCTGGGGCTATCTGGAGCTCTACTACTTCCAGCCCATGGACAACGCCGAGAGCATCACCAGCGACTTTCGCACCTCGATGGCCCTGCTCGGCTTCTTCCTGGTGGCGTTGCTGGTCCTCGTCGTGATGCTGGTGACCCGGCTGGTCGTCAACCCGATCCGGATCGCCGCCCGCACCGCGCAACGCCTCTCGGCCGGTCTGCTCGACCAGCGGATGGACGTCCGGGGTGAAGACGATCTGGCGATGCTCGCCTCCTCGTTCAACCAGATGGCGGCCAGCCTTCAGCGTCAGATCGTGCGCCTGGAGGAGATGTCCCGCCTGCAACGCCGCTTCACCTCCGACGTCTCCCACGAGCTGCGTACGCCGCTGACCACCGTCCGGATGGCCGCCGACCTGCTGCACAGCGAACGCGACACGTTCGACCCGGCGGTCGCCCGGAGCGCCGAACTGCTGCAGCACGAGCTGGACCGGTTCGAGAACCTGCTGAGCGACCTGCTGGAGATCAGCCGGTTCGACGCGGGGTTCGCCATGCTCGACGCCGAGCCCACCGACCTCGGCCCGATCGTCTTGCGCGTGGTCGACCGGCTGGAGTCGGTTGCTGAGCGCGCCGGTGTCGAGGTCGAGATCGCCGTACCGGAGACACCGGTCATCGCCGAGGTCGACCCGCGCCGGATCGAGCGCGTCCTGCGTAACCTGATCGGCAACGCCGTCGAGCACGCGGAGGGCCGCCCAGTCGTGGTCACCCTCGGCGTGGACGAGCATGCCGCCGCGGTCACCGTGCGCGACCACGGCATCGGGCTGAAACCCGGTGAGGAGAAGCTGGTCTTCAACCGGTTCTGGCGAGCGGACCCGTCCCGGGCCCGGCAGACCGGCGGCACCGGCCTCGGCTTGTCGATCGCGCTGGAAGACGCGCGCCTGCACGGCGGCTGGCTGGAGGCCTGGGGCGAGCCCGGCCAGGGCGCGCAGTTCCGGATCACCCTCCCCGTGCGCGCCGGCGATCGGCTGACCTCGTCGCCGTTGCCGTTGATGCCGTCCGGCACGGTCACCACCGAACTGCTCGACTCCGTTCCGCCGCAGGTTGCGGGACCGTCCGCCCCCGCACACCCCGCCGGAGTCGCCTGATGGATCGCCGTACGCTTCTGCGCCTGGCCGGGCTGGGCGCAGCCGCCGGTGGGCTGAGCGCCTGTGGCATCGCTTCGCACGACGGGATCGTCGTCGACGGCACCGGCCCGGCTCCGATCGGCGGCGCGAGTGACACCCCGGCTCGCCGTCCCACCTGGGGTCCGGGGCTGGACGTGAAGGCGCTCATCCGGGACTTCTTCCACCAGCCCGCCGGCGACGACGGCCCCGATCAGGCCCGCGCCCGGTGCCGGGCGTATCTGGGCGGGGAGATCGCGCCGACCTGGCGGCCGGGAAACGAGATCACCGTCATCTGGCTCGATCAGGACCAGTTGGACGCCGTGATCCCGACGGTCAACCTCGACTCCCTGGTGGTCCCGATCGAGTTCTACGGGCTCGGCCGGCTGACCGCGAAGGGGCTCACACCGCTGCCGGCCACCCGGCCGATCACGGCGGACGTCTGGGTGACACCGCGTACGCCGAACGGCAACGACTTCGTGATCACGAAGATCCAATACAAGGGCAACAACAACAACGCCGCCGACGTCGAGGGGACGATGCTGCTGTCCTCGTTCGCGTTGTCGCAGCTCTACGACTATCGGGAGCTCTACTTCTTCTCGGCGACGGCTACGAAGGAACTCGTCCCCGACGCCCGCTACGTGTACAAGTCGCCGGACACCTTGTCGCCCCGGAAGGCGATCGAACTCCTCGCGGCCGGCCCGTCGGACTGGCTCGCGAACATCGTCAACCAGCCGATCGACATGAAGCTCAAGGACACGCCGACCACGGACGGCGGCAAGATCGTGGTGAATCTGAACCAGTTCGACGGCAAGGAGCCTGAGGTCTTCGATCCGCTGGTCGCCCAGCTGAGCTGGACGCTCCTGCCCGAGGTCAAGACGATCACGACGCGGGACAGCTCGCCGATCCAGATCAAGGTCGAGAGCGTCGTCAAGGCGGAGGCGGGCAAGCCCTACAAGGCGTACAACGTCGCTGCGGCAAGGCATCCAGCCGAGCGCATGTTCGCCGTCGCCGACGGCAGGGTACGCCGGATCCGGCTAGGCGAACCGGTCGAGCCGGCGGTCACCTTCCTCGACGGGACCACGCCGAATCAGAACCAGGGCATCGAGTGGGCCGCCTGCCTGGCCGACACCAAGGATCCGAAGGAGATCAGCACGATCGCCGTCGTCCGCCGAGAGGGCAGCCGGCCGAAGCTCATCGTCTATCCCCGGACAGATGCGTCGTCCGAGGGCCGGCAGATCAAGTTCGCCACCACGCCCGAGACCGTGCTGCGGCCCATCTTCATCGATCGCGAGACGCTGCTCGCGGTCGCGGACGGCTCGCTCTACCAGGTCCGGACGACGGTCGACGCCGATCCGCGGCGGATCACGATTCCGTCGGTATCCAGTCCGATCACGGCCTTCGCGTTGTCGCCGGAGCGCCGACGGCTGGCCGTGGTCACCGCCAAGGGGTTGTTCATGGTCGCGCTGAGCCGCGAGCTCGAAGGCGACAAGATCACTGCGGCGGGCGTACGCCGAGTGCCCACCGTGCCGAGCAACCTGACCGGCGTCGGGTTCACCGCCGAGTCCTGGCTGGCCGTCTCGGGTTTCTACCGCGGCAACGCCGGGATCATGGAGATCTCGCTGGACGGCGGCATCATCGGCCGGTCCGGCGGACAGCCCTGGCTGAAGTATCAGGGCTTCCCGTCGATCACCTCGCTCATGGCGTACGCGGACAACCCGGACCCCGAGCGCGAGACGAAGCTCGGCCGGGTCGTCTACACCGCGAACAGCAGCGCCTATGAGGTCCCGACGACCTCGTTGTCGGCCGACGTCGTCGGGACGAAGCCCGAGGGCAAAGTGATCAACCCGTTCTTCCTGGAGTGACGCATGCGGGCGTACGAGGCACTGGCGGACCTGATCCTGCCGACCTCGTGCGCCGGTTGCGCCGTTTCCGGGGTCTCCCTGCGAAGCGGGGTATGCGCTGATTGCGTCGCCGCCGTGGCGGCCATGCGACCGCGGGAAACCCGGCCGACCCCCGCACCGGACGGGTTGCCGCTGTGCGTCAGTCTCGGTTCGTACGCCGACCCGTTGCGCTCGATGATCGTGAACTACAAGGACCGGAATCGCCATCGGCTGGCCAAGCCGCTCGGCGCGCTGCTCGGGGCGGTCGTGGCCGAGGTGGCCGCCCGGCGCCCGGTGCTGCTGATCCCGGTGCCCGACACGCCGGGCGCGGCCCGTGAACGGCACGGCGACCACATGGCCCGGCTGACCCGGATCGCCGCCCGGCGGCTGCGCGCTGCGGGAACGGCCGCCCTGATCGCGTACCCCTTGAAGGCGATGCCCCGCGCGGACTCGACGCATCTGTCCGCCGCGGACCGCGCGAGGACGGCGCGGGACGCGTTCGCGGTACGCCCGGCGCGAGTGACCGGTCTGCGCGCGGTGGCCCGCGGCCGATTGATCTTCGTGGTCGACGACGTACTGACCACCGGATCGACGCTCGCCGTGATCTCCGAACGCCTTGCCGAGACAGGTGTCGAGGTGGCGGCGGGGGTGACATTGGCGGCCACCGAACTCCGGCGCGACGTTCCCATTCACGGCGTATGAGAGGTGCCGACCCGAACGGGCGAATCCGAGTAAAACGGTCTTGAGACAAAGGATGACGATCGGGCGACGAACGGCTAGCGTCAGAGTCCAGAGCAGTTCCACCCGAGAGGGTGAGGGACCAGCGGGAGGGGTTTAGAGCACATCGCCCCGAGCGCGTGGACGCCGGGGCGCCACCACAGGTAGACCGTGGGAGGTCAGGCGTGGACATCGTCGTCAAGGGACGCAACGTCGAGGTGCCCGATCACTACCGGGTGCATGTCGCCGACAAGCTGAGCAAGGTCGAGCGGTATGACCAGAAGATCCAGCGAATCGATGTCGAACTATTCCACGAGCGCAATCCCCGTCAGGTGGAGCGCTGCCAGCATGTCGAGATCACGTGTGTGAGCCGGGGGCCGGTCGTGCGGGCCGAGGCGATCTCGGGAGACTTCTACAGCGCGCTGGACCTCGCGAGCACCAAGCTGGAGCAGCGCCTGCGCCGGGCGGCCGACCGCCGCCGCGTGCATCGCGGACGACGCGCGCCGGTCTCGGTCGCCGCCGCGACCGCCGGGCTCGCCTTCGCCGAGCCGCCGCCGATGGAGTCAGCCGTTCTCGAGGAATCCATCGACAAGAACGACGACGAACCGTGGACCATCGTGCGCGAGAAGGAGTTCTCCTCCGAGCCGATGACGATCGACGACGCCCTGTACCAGATGGAGCTGGTCGGGCACGACTTCTTCCTCTTCAACGACAAGGAGACGGGTCGCCCGAGCGTCGTGTACCGCCGTAAGGCCTACGACTACGGCGTGATCACGCTCGCGCCCTGACTTCTTCGCTCCGCCCGCTACGCGTCGCCCCGCGCCATGGCGCGAGGCGACGCTGTTCGCGTTAGCGTTGCCCTTTCGCGTTGCCGAATTGTCCGAATTTCATGATCAGCGGAAAATTCGCGGTGCCATGACCCCACATTTTCTCCGTTGATCTCCGCCAAGGACGGCGGGTTGGCGCGGGCGTCAGGGCAGGCGTACCCACTGAATGTCGTCGATCCGGGTCCCGTCCGGGCCGGGCAGCCGGTGTCGCATGAGCGCTTCCCGTTCGAAGCCGGCCCGTTGCAGCACCTTCTGCGAAGCTTCGTTGCGGGTGTCGGTTCCGGCGATCACCCGGGCGACTCCGGCGTACTCGAAGGCCCAGCGCGCGACCAGATCGGCGGCCCGGGTGGCGAACCCCCGGCCGCGGAACTCCCGGCGCAGGCTGTAACCGATCATGCCCTCCTGGAGTGAACGCATGAAGTAGTAGAAGCCGATGTCTCCGGCGAACTCCCCGGTCTCGGCGTCGAGGATGGTCATGTCGGCACGGTCGCCGGCCAGCCAGAGCGCCCCGACCCGGGCGGCCCGAGCGGTCAGGTTCTCCAAGGTGAGCGTGGTGTCGCCGAAGTTCGTCTCGGCCACCTCCGGCAGCGAGAACAGCTCGAACAGGTCGGCGGCGTCCTGCGTACGCTGCGGGCGGAGGGTCACCACTCCGTCGGAGAGCTGCCCGCCTGGCAACGGTGGCAAGCCGGGCGCGATCGGGTCGCCGCTGTCGGCCGCGAGGCGTACGAACGTGATCAGGTCGTGGCGTCCGCCGTCGCGGCCGGGGGCGGCCGATCGGCGTACGCCTTCGCGGCGGAAACCGGAAGCCAGCGCCACCTTCTGCGAACCGACGTTCTCCCACTCGGTGCACAACTCGATGCGGGCCAGCCCGGCCTCGAACACAGCGGCCGCCAATGCGCGTACGGCGGTGGTTGCAACGCCGCGGCCGCGTGCCTGGGGAGCCACCCAATAGCCGGTCTCGGCCTGCGCCCGGTCGGCCTGGCAGCGCTGCAGACTCACCGCGCCGAGCAGATCCCCGGTACGCCGGTCGGTGACGACGTACCGCACGCCGCCCGCCGCGATCAGCTGGGCGTTGCTCTCCGGCGCGGCCCAGTCCGCGGCGAACTCCGTCGTCATGGGGACGGGCACGTTCGGGAGGAAGCGCACGGCCTCGGGGTTGTCGAGCGCCCGCCCGACCGCCGGGGCGTCGTCGAGCCGGGGGTGACGCAGAACCAGGTCGTCGGCCTCGATGACGTCAGGGTACGCAAAAGTCACGCGATTACCTCCACCGTGGCGTCGACGGGCAGGTCGGCCGGGAGGAGAGAGGCGATCCACTCGTCGACCCGGCGACCGTCCTTGCTCCCGTACGCCCGCAGCGTCCCCTCGAAGGTGAAGCCGGCCTTCTCGGCGACCCGGCGGCTGGCGACGTTGCCGACGTGGGCCTTCCACTCGACCCGTTCCAGTCCCAGGTGCAGCAGTCCGTAGGCGGCGGCCGTCCGCAACGCGGCCGTCATGTAGCCCTTGCCGCGAGCGTCCGGGCCGGTCAGGAAGCCGACGTCGGCGATCTTCGGATCGGCCGCCAGCACCCGAAGGTCGATCTGGGCGGCGTACGCCCCGGCGGCGTCGGTGACGACCCAGGTGGCGCCCTGCTCCCGGGCCCACCAGCCCGGGGCGTAGTCGGTGACGAAGCCGACGGCGCGGTCGCGGTCGTAGGCGGCGGACAAGGTGGTCCAGCGCTGACTCTCGGGGTCGGTGCAGGCGGCGAAGATCGCGTCTACGTCGCGCATCTCGGCCGGCCGCAGCAGGATCTTCTCGCCACGGTCGGTGACCGCGCCGAGAACGGGTTGTGGCTGGTCGTAGGGGCTGCTCATGGGTCGAGTCTGCCAGCTCGGGCAAGCCGATAAGTCTGTGCCCAGACGCGAGGTTTATGCCGCTTTAGGGGCACCCGGCCGGGCGGGGGTGGGTGAACGGCGAAACTCCGCCTAGGATGGGTCGGCAGACCATATAGGGGAGCGCTGACCCGTGTCGATTTTTGAGAAGATCCTCCGCGCCGGCGAGGGTCGCATGGTTCGCCGCCTTCAGGCGATCGCGACGGCCGTCAACTCGATTGAGGAGAACTACACCGACCTCACCGATGACGAGCTGCGCGACCTGACGGTCCAGTACCGAGAGCGGCTGGCGGACGGCGAAACCCTCGACGACCTGCTGCCGGAGGCGTTCGCCACGGTACGGGAGGCCGCTCGCCGGGTTCTGCACAAGCGTCACTACGACGTGCAGATCATGGGTGGGGCGGCCCTGCACTTCGGCAACATCGCCGAGATGAAGACCGGTGAGGGCAAGACGCAGACCGCGCTGCTCCCGGCGTACCTGAACGCTCTGTCGGGCAAGGGCGTGCACATCATCACGGTGAACGACTACCTCGCCCAGCGTGACGCCGAGTGGATGGGCCGCGTGCACCGCTTCCTCGGCCTGACCGTCGGCGTGATCCTGCCGAACCGGCCCGCTGCCGAGCACCGCGCCGCGTACGAGTGCGACATCACCTACGGCACCAACAACGAGTTCGGCTTCGACTACCTGCGCGACAACATGTCGTGGTCGCAGGACGAACTCGTGCAGCGAGGCCACAACTTCGCGATCGTGGACGAGGTCGACTCGATCCTCATCGACGAGGCGCGGACGCCGCTGATCATCTCCGGCCCGGCCGAGCAGTCCGCCCGGTGGTACCAGGAGTTCTCGAAGGTCGTCGCCCGGCTGGAGCGCGGCGTCGACGGCGAGGGCGACTACGAGGTCGACGAGTCCAAGCGGACGGTCGCGATCACCGAGCGCGGCATCGGCCGCGTCGAGGACCGCCTCGGCATCGACAACCTCTACGAGTCGGTGAACACCCCGCTGGTCGGTTACCTCAACAACGCGATCAAGGCCAAGGAGCTCTACAAGCGGGACAAGGACTACATCGTCAACGACGGCGAGGTCCTGATCGTCGACGAGTTCACCGGCCGTATCCTGCACGGCCGCCGGTACAACGAGGGCATGCACCAGGCGATCGAGGCGAAGGAAAACGTCGAGATCAAGCAGGAGAACCAGACCCTCGCGACGATCACCCTCCAGAACTACTTCCGCCTTTACGAGAAGCTCTCCGGCATGACCGGTACGGCGCAGACCGAGGCGGCCGAGTTCAACAAGGTCTACAACGTCGGCGTGGTCTCGATCCCGACCCACCGCCCGATGGTCCGCAAGGACCAGCCCGACGTCATCTACAAGTCGGAGAAGGCGAAGTTCGAGGCGGTCGTCGAGGACATCGCGGAGCGGCACGACAAGGGCCAGCCGGTCCTGGTCGGCACGGTCTCCGTGGAGAACTCCGAGATCCTCTCCCAGATGCTGCGCCGCCGCGGCGTACCGCACTCGGTCCTGAACGCGAAGTACCACGCGAAGGAAGCCGAGATCGTGGCGCAGGCCGGTCGGCGGGGCGCCGTCACCGTCGCGACCAACATGGCGGGTCGAGGCACCGACGTCCTGCTCGGCGGTAACCCCGAGTTCCTCGCCGCAGCCGAACTTCGTCAGCGTGGTCTGACGGAGGAGGAGAGCGGCGACGAGTACTACAAGGCTCTCGAGGAGATCCTCCCGGTGTGGGAGGAGACCTGCGCGCGGGAGGCCGAGGAAGTCGCCGACGCCGGTGGCCTCTACGTCCTGGGCACCGAGCGACACGAGTCCCGCCGTATCGACAACCAGCTGCGCGGCCGGTCCGGCCGGCAGGGCGACCCGGGCGAGTCCCGGTTCTACCTGTCGTTGCAGGACGAGCTGATGCGCCGGTTCCGGTCGGGCGCGGTCGAGGCGGTCATGGACCGGCTGGGCCTGCCGGACGACGTGCCGATCGAGTCCAAGATGGTCAGTCGGCAGATCAAGGGCGCGCAGACGCAGATCGAGGCGCAGAACGCCGAGATCCGGAAGAACGTCCTCAAGTACGACGAGGTCATGAACAAGCAGCGCCAGGTGGTCTACGCCGAGCGCAAGCGGGTCCTCGACGGCGAGGATCTGCACGAGCAGATCCAGAACATGCTCGACGACACCGTCACGGCTTACGTCCAAGGCGCGACCGCCGAGGGATACGCCGACGACTGGGACCTCGAGCAGCTCTGGGCCAGCCTCAAGCAGCTCTACCCGGTCGGGATCACCATCGACGAGCTGGTGGAGGAGTCGGGCGGCGAGCGGTCCAACCTCGACTCGGACTTCATGCTGGAGCAGCTGAAGGAAGACATCCACGAGGCGTACGCCAGCCGCGAGGAGCAGCTCGGCACCGAGGCGCTGCGGGAGCTGGAGCGTCAGGTGCTGCTGGCGGTCATCGACCGTAAGTGGCGCGAGCACCTCTACGAGATGGACTACCTCCAGGAAGGCGTCGGTCTGCGGGCGTACGCCCAGCGCGACCCGCTCGTGGAGTACCAGCGTGAAGGCTTCGACATGTTCGCCCAGATGATGGAGGGCATCAAGGAGGAGGCGGTCGGCTTCCTCTTCAACCTCGAAGTCCAGGTGCAGGAAGAGGAGCCGGCGACTCCGGCCGAGCCGGTGCAGCCCGGTCTCGCGGTGCCGCACTTCGAGTCGAACGTCGAGATCAAGGCCAAGGGCCTCGGTGGCAGCTCGCAGCCGCGCAACCTCAGCTACACCTCCCCGACGGAGGGTGGCGGGACCAAGGTGGAGCAGGCTCCGGCGCTGGGTCTCGGCACCGCCGCCGCCCAGGGGCGCAAGCCGTCGCCGCGCGGCGGGGCGAAGACCAAGGCCGCCGTCTCGAACGAATCCGTCGTCGCCACTTCGCGCAACGCGCCCTGCCCGTGCGGCAGCGGCAAGAAGTACAAGCGCTGCCACGGCGCGGCTTCCTGATCGAACACCGGATCGGCCCCTCTCCACTACGGAGGGGGGCCGATCGGCGTCACAGGTCCAGCACGTCGGCCAGTTCGCTGGGGGCGTACCAGAGGAGCTCGTGATCCTCCGCGCCATCCACAGTGAACTGTGCGTCGGGATCGCCCGCGGCTGCCTGGTCGACGACCTCCGCCGCCGCCGCGACCGCCGTCTCGGCGTCCGCGTCGTCGACGTGGATCGCGGCCACGTCGGCCAGCCGCACCGGGCCGGCGAGGTGGATCTCGCTGGAACCGAGATCGCCGTTGACGGGCTGGATCGACCGGCCCGGCACGTCGGCGGAGAGCACCACCCGGCGGCGCACTGCTCCGGCGTCCGCGTGCAGCAGGCGGAGCGCGTCCTGCGCCGCCCGGGTGAATGCGACGTACTCCAGCTCCTCCTCGTCGCCTTCGACGTACCACTCCCGCAGCGCGGGTGTGACCGCGTGCGCCGTCACCGTCGCGACCTCGCCGGCCGTGCGCGCCTGGGCGAGCATCGGCAGCGTCGCCGCCAGGTAGACCCGGACCTTGTCCTCGGCCACCCCTGCCTCCTCCACGTCGTCGGTTACCCCGCTCTTCATACACCCCGGCGCCGCGAGTCGGTGGTGTGACCGGCTTGCATCCTCGCCGTCACGTGGCAAACTTAGGCAAACGCAGGCTGGTGAGGTCATCCGGATGGAACAACGCCGTTTCCTCGAACTCAACGACGTGGCCGAGGAGCTCAACATCTCCTTCGCCCAGGTCTACGCGCTCGTCCGGCGTGGCGATCTGCCCGCGATCAAGATCGGTGGGCGCGGTCAGTGGCGCGTCGAGCGCGGCAAGCTCGAGGATTTCATCACCCGCATGTACGCCGAGACGGCCGATTTCATCCGCGACAATCCATTTGTGGGCGGCGATCTACCGGAGCTTGACAAACCGCGCTAGTCTGTTCACACCACAGGCAAACAGAGGCAACTGAAGCGAACCGGAGGGTCTGCGATGACTTCCGTGCACCGGCTGCTCCCGGCACCGGCCCACGAGCCGCCTTGCGCAGACGAGGTCGCACCCACGACGGGGGCCGTGGCCGTCGCTGCGCCCGAGGAGGCCTTGCCCCTGGCGGCGCTCGTCGGTGCCTCTGGAGTGTGCCAGACCGCCGCGCGCCGCTTCCTCATGCTCTGCCTCGAGGTGTGCCAAGGCTTCCGGCCGAGTGCCCAGCTGGCCCGGATCTGCCGTCCGGCCGAAGCCGTCCAGATCACCGAGGAGATCTCCCGGCTGGCCAAGCGGGTCGGCGAGCTGCGGCCGCGCAACGCCGCCCGGGGGGCCGCCGTCAAGCCGCGCCGCCTGCGGGTGTGCGAGCCGCGCCCGGGCATCGGGGAGGCGGCGGTCGTGCTGAACGCGCACGGCACGGTGATCGCGTTCGCCTTCCGCATCGAGCGGCAGGACGACGGGGCCTGGCTGGCCACCGCCGCCGTGCTGCTCTGAGCGGTTCCGCTCGCGCGTACCGCCGTCACATCGGTCAGGCGGCGGGCTTCTTGATGGTCCGGCCGTAGAGGATCAGGGACACCAGCGCGCCGATGAAGAAGACGACCAGCGCCTGGTTGGTCCGGTTGCCGTTGCCCCAGCCGAAGAGAATCTTGTCGTAGTCGCTGAACTCGGTCGCCATGTCGATCAGCCAGGCCGCCCCGACTCGGGTGAAGATCTCGCTCAGGCCGATGATCAGTCCGGGCAGCGCTCCGGCGAAGGCGTACGCCGCGAAGACGAGCCGGTTGTCCTTCACCTTGATGGGGCCGCTTCGGCGCAGCAGCACGAACGCGACGATCCCGGCGACCAGCCCTTGGACCAGCGCCTCCGTCATGCCGATGTATCCCGAGGCGCTGTACCGGGAGGCGACCGTTCCGTTGTCGCCGAAGAGCTTCAGCAACGGCTCCGAGAAGTGCCCCACGAGATAGCCGAGGACGATCACGGGCAACGTGGCGGTCAGCCCCGTCTGGAGCATCCGGGCCGGCCGTAGCGTGCCGATCCCGCCGCCGAGCAGGGCCGCGACGCCGATCGACGCGGCGACCGCCGTCTCCAGCCCCTGCTGCAACCCATAGCCGAGGAGAACCGTGCCGAACGCGAGCGCTCCGACGCCCAGCCCGGTCCCGAAGCCCGCGATGATCCGCGTACGCCTCCGGACGATTCCGATCGTCACCGCGAACCCGGCGGCGATCCCGGCGAACAACGCCGCCTGGATCAGGGCCGGGAGCGAGAGGGCGGCCGTGCTCAGGGCCACGTCGCCGGTGCTGCCGTGCAGCGTGCCGCGGGCCACGGCCAGGGTGACCGCGAGCCAGACCAGGCCGACGGCCGCGATCGCCGTGGGTACGCCGGTCTTGATCGCGGACGTGTCCTGGGCGCTCGGCGCGGGGGCGCGATCGGCGATGCCGGTCTTGCTCATGGAATCTCCTTGATGAGGGGCGGCCCAAGCGTATCGAGCCGGGCTGAGGGAGACGGATGGTGGTTGTCACAGGGGCCTGCGGGACCCCGTGTCAGGAACGAACGGGCATGCAAGGATGTATGCGAGACCTTGCCACCGCAGCCAACGTCTGGGAGCACACCATGGATGCCCTGTTCGTCACGCCGGAACCCCGCAACGAACCGGTACGCGATTACGCGCCCGGCAGCCCGGAGCGGGCCGACCTCGAACGGCGGTTGACCGAGCTGGCGGCCGATCAGGTCGAGCTGACGATGACGGTCGACGGGCAGCAGCGGATGGCGGGCGGAGAGGCGATCGACGTCGTCCAGCCGCACAAGCATGCGCACGTGCTGGGAGTCACCCACAATGCGACTAACGCCGATGCGGTGGCGGCGGTGACGGCGGCCAGGAAAGCCGCGCCGATGTGGCGCGAACTTTCCTTCGAAGACCGCGCCGGGATCTTCCTGAAGGCGGCGGAGCTGCTGGCCGGACCCTGGCGCAGCACGCTCAACGCCGCCACGATGCTCGGCCAGTCGAAGACGGCGTACCAGGCCGAGATCGACTCCGCCTGCGAGCTGATCGACTTCCTTCGGTTCAACGTCCACTTCGGTCACAAGCTCCTCGGTGAGCAGCCGAACTCGTCGGCCGGGATCTGGAACCGCTTCGACCACCGCCCGCTCGAGGGCTTCGTATACGCCGTGACGCCCTTCAACTTCACCGCGATCGCGGGCAACCTGCCGATGTCGCCGGCGCTCATGGGCAACACCGTCGTCTGGAAGCCGGCCCACACCCAGCAGTTCGCGGCCCACTTCATCATGCGCCTGTTCGAGGCGGCCGGCCTGCCGCCCGGCGTGATCAACATGGTGACCGGCGACGGCATCGCCGTCTCGGACGTGACGCTGAGCGATCCGGACCTGGCGGGCATCCACTTCACCGGGTCGACGCGGGTGTTTCAGCACCTGTGGCGGACGGTCGGCGAGAACATCGAGCGCTACCGGTCCTACCCGCGGATCGTCGGGGAGACCGGCGGCAAGGACTTCGTCGTCGCCCACCCCAGCGCCGACCCGAAGGCGCTGACGACGGCGCTCGTCCGGGGTGCGTTCGAGTACCAGGGGCAGAAGTGCTCGGCGGCGTCGCGGGCCTACGTGCCGCGCTCGCTCTGGGAGTCCGGCGTACGCGACGAGCTGGCCGCCACGGCCGAGGCGATCACCTATGGCGATGTCAGCGACCTGGGCAACTTCGGTGGCGCGGTGATCGACGCCCGGGCCTTCGCCAAGCACAAGAACGTGCTGGAGATGGTGGCCAAGGACGATTCCTGCACCGTCATCGCCGGCGGCACCTGCGACGACAGCGTCGGTTACTTCGTGCGGCCGACCGTCGTGGAATCCACCGACCCGACGCACGAGATCTTCACGACCGAGTACTTCGGCCCGATCCTGGCGGTCTACGTCTACGACGACGCCGACTTCGAGGCGACCGTCCGCCAGGCCGAGAGCGCCGCTCCGTACGCGCTGACCGGGTCGATCTTCGCGACCGACCGCCGCGTCATCGAATGGGCGTCCACCGAACTGCGCTTCGCGGCGGGCAACTTCTACATCAACGACAAGCCGACCGGCGCGGTCGTCGGCCAGCAGCCGTTCGGCGGAGCCCGCGCGTCGGGCACCAACGACAAGGCGGGGTCGTGGCAGAACCTCGTCCGGTGGATGTCGCCGCGCACGATCAAGGAGACGTTCGTCCCGCCGACGGACTACCGCTATCCCCACATGGGGTGATCTCGAGCGTCACCTCGGTGGGGCTACGCTACGCGATCGCGCAGGTCCGCCGGGGTGACGTCACCCCCGATGTTGTCCACAGCCCTCGCCGGGCGATTGACCGGCGGGGGCTGTGCCGTGAAAGTGGGCGGCGTGACCGATGACGTTCTGCTGCACTGGCTGACGGAGATGGACCGCGACCGGCTGGCCGGACTGCTCCGTGGGCGGCCCGGCCTGCTCGGGCTCGACCCGTCCGGCGCCGTCGCCTCGCTGACGGAGCTGGCCGGCCGGCTGGCCGAACCCGAGTCGGCGAGCGAGGCGTTGGCCGGGATGCCGACGCCGGTGTTGCAGGTGGCTGAGGCGGCCGCAGTGCTGGGACCGGCGCCCGTCGGGCGGGATCGCCTGGCCGCGCTGCTCGGCCTCGCCGAGCACGACGCCGGGCTGGACCTGGCGCTCGGGCGACTCGAGCAGATCGGCGTACTGGTGCCCTGTGGGGGCATGCTGCTGGCCCCGGCTGATCTGCGGCTCGTCTTCCGGGAACCGTTGCGGCTCGGCCCGCCCGCCGCCGAGGTTCTGCATCCGTTGACCGCACCGCAGTTGACCGCCATCGCCCACGCCCTCGGGCTGCCGTCCGCCCGGCGTACGCGGGCCGACACGATGGCGTCGTTGCTGGACTTCTTCGCCGACGCCGACCGTGTCCGGGGCCTCGTCGCGCAGGCTCCCGAGACGACGCGGATGCTGCTGGAGGGCATCGCCGTCCGGGGTGTGCACCCGCCCTTCGGCGTGCTGCTCGACGCGTACGCCACGGCGGCCAACGAGGTGATCTGGGCGGAGGAACGGGGACTGCTGACCCGCCTCCACGGCTGGGGATACGCGATGCAGATGCCGTCCGAGGTGGGGCTGGCCCTGCGCGGGCACGATTATCAGGCGCCGTTCTCGGCCGAGCCGCCGCCGGTGTCGACTGTGGAGATTCCGAGTGGGCTGGCCGAGCGGTCGGCCGCCGCCGCGTTGACCGCCGCGGTCGACCGCGTCGTCGGCATCGTCGCAGCCTGCGATCAGCAGCCGGTGGCACTGCTCAAGGCGGGCGGCGTCGGCGTACGCGAGATCCGGCGGCTCGCCAAGCGGCTGGAGGTCCCGGAGCAGCAGGCCCGGCTGTGGCTGGAGATCGCCGGCGAGTTGGGCCTGGTCCTGGCGATGGACGCCGCCGAAGCCGCCGTGCTGGTGACCGAGGAGTTCGACACGTTCCGGCGGCTGCCCCCGGCCGAGCAGGCCGACCGGATCGTCCATGCCTGGCTGGCCGCGGGCGCCTTGCCGACCTGGGTGCCCCCGGAAGGCCGGCAGGAGCCGCCACTGTCCTATTTCGCCGGTGGTCCGTTGCCCGCGTTGCGGTTGACGGTCCTCGGGGTCGCCGGGCAGACGCTGGTCGGGTCGGCGGGCGAACCCCGTGGACTGTCCGACTTCGCCGATCTGGCCGAGGCCGTGCGGTGGTTCGCCCCGGTGCTCTCGACCGATCTCGCCGACGGCGTACTGGAGTCGCTCTGGTCGGAGGCCGAACTGCTCGGGTTGGTGGCCCACAATGCGCCCACGACGGTGGGGCTGGCCGTGCTGGCCACCGCCGAACCCGACTGTCCCGTCCGGATCGCCGCCGAACATCTGCTGAGCCCGGCCACGGCGGCCGGAATCTTCCAGGCCGACCTGACGGTGGTGGTGCCGGGCAGCCCGTCCGCTGCCTTGGTCGATCTGCTGGACTCCACCGCTGAGCGGGAAGGCCGGGGCGCGGCGTCGGTCTGGCGCTTCAGCGCCGGATCGGTGCGAAGGGCGCTGGACGGTGGGATGAGCCCGGAGGAACTGGAGAAGGCGCTCACGGAAGTCTCCCAGTCCGGCGAGCTGCCACAACCGTTGCGGTATCTGATCAGCGACCTGGCCCGGCAGCACGGCGCAGTCCGCGTACGCGCGGCGGGCTGCGTCATCCGGTCGTCCGACGACGCGCTGCTGGCCGAAGTAGCGGCGACGAGCCGGCTGCGGGACCTGGGTCTGTGGCAACCCGCCGAAGGCGTGCTGATCTCGTCTGCTGCCGCCGAGGAGACCCTGCGGCGGTTGCGTGAGGCCGGGTTCGCCCCGGTGGAGGAGGGCGATCACGGCGAGGTGATGGTGAGCCGCCGACCCGTACGCCGAGCGGCGACCCCCGAACGTCTCGCGGCCTCGGCGTTGGAACTCCCGGAGATGGTGAGCTGGAGTCTGGCCGACCCGGAGGAGCTGGCGGAGCGGCTGTTGACGCAACCGTCCACCGGCTCCGTCGAGGGCCACCGCCATCAGGGTCGCCGCCCGCAGGCGGACGATCTCGCGGAGATCGACTACCTGGAGCGGCTGTTCAGGATGGAGTGACGGGCCGCCGCCTTCGCCGAGTCGGTCGCAGCCAAGGCGTCCAGCCCCAGTAGGACTGCTCCGGTGACCGGGGGAGCGTCCAATACGACCGGGTTGGCTTGGGGCACGTCGCCGGCCAGCCCGGCGAGGATCGCCTCGTGCAACATCGGGTGGCGAGCTCGGAGGACGCCGCCGCCGAGGACGACGTCCACCGGCCGGTTGCGTAGACCGAGCCGGCCCGCCGCGACCGAGGCGAGCGCCACGATCTCGTCGGCCTGTCGCTGCACCACGCCGGTGGCGACCCCGTCACCGGCGGCGGCCACCTCGAAAAGGATCGGGGCCAGCTCGGTCAGCCGATCGCCGGGAATGTCGCCGAAGTGCAGGGCGATCCCGACTTCCTCCACTGTGGGCAGACCGAAGTGCCCGGCGATGGCCTCGACGAGCGAGGTGCCCGGGCCGCGGCCGTCCTCACCGCGTACGGCGTGCCAGAGGGCGAGCTGCGCGAGGTGGTGACCACCGCCCCAGTCACCGGTCACGACGCCCAACGCCGGAAACCGGGCGTACGCCCCGGCCGCCGTCCGCCCCAGGCAGTTGATGCCGGCCCCGCAGACCACCGCGATGGCGTCCGGATTGTCGGTGCCCGCTCGCAGCAGTGCGAACAGGTCGTTGTCGACTCGGTGCTGGGCGGCCCAGCCCGCTTCACCGACTGCCGTCATCAGCGTCGCCACCTCGACGGGCAGGTCGGCCCCGGCGAGGTAGACCTCCGCCCGATCGAGCGGAACCTCAGAGCCGAGCCCGGCCTCTTTGCGTACCTGCTGGATCAGGTCGCCCAGCAGCGCGATCGTCCCCGGTACGCCGATGTTGTGCGGCGATGAGGACGGCCCGCGTACCGCCGCCAGCACGGCGCCGTGGCCGTCGGCGAGGACCACGTCGGTCTTGGAGTTGCCGCCGTCGATCGCGACGATGAGCGGCGCGCTCACCGGTCGATCCACGGCAGGTGCGCGCGATTGGCCGCGAGCAGCCGATCGGTGAGCCCTTCGGCGAGGTCGTGCTGGCCGACGAGCGGATGAGCCAGCAGCGCGTGGTAGACCCGATCCCGTCCACCATGGACGGCTGCTTCGACCGCCAGCTCCTCGTACGCGCTGACGTGCGAGATCAGCCCGCGCTGGGACGGTTCCAGCCAGCCGCGCGGCTCGGGAGCCGGGCCGTCCGCCGTCACCGGCGCGGTCACCTCGACGACGGCGTCGTCCGGCAGGAACGGCAGTGTTCCCCGGTTGCGCACGTTGACCGAGTGGAACCCCGGTACGCCGTGCAGCGACTGCAGCAGCCCGAGCGCCGCCTCGGAGTAGAACGCGCCACCCCGTTTGGCGAGCAGCTCCGGCTTCGTCACGAGGGTGGTGTCGGCGTACATCGCGAGCAGCTCACGTTCGATCTCGGCGACCGCCTGACCTCGGGTCTGCGCACCCCGTTCTTTGGCCACCTCTTCGTCGTGGTGGTAGAAGTACCGCAGGTAGTACGAGGGAATGGCGCGCTGTGCCCTGATCACCTCGGTGGGAAATTCGACGTCCAGCTTTTCGTCCAGCATCCCGGGCAGCACGTCGACCCCGTCGACGTGGACGGCCCGTTCCCAGGTCAGATGATTCAGCCCGACGTGGTCCAGGCGTACGCCGTCGGGGTCCACGGAGTAGTGGGCGGCGATCCGGCGCTGGAGGCCGATGGCGACGTTGCACAGGCCCACCGCGCGGTGGCCGGCGTCCAGCAGCACCCGGGTCATGATGCCCACCGGGTTGGTGAAGTTGACGATCCACGCGCCGGGCTTGGCCAGCCGCCGAGCCTGGTCGGCCACGTCGAGCACGACCGGCACGGTACGCAGTGCCTTGGCGAGCCCGCCCGCGCCCGTGGTCTCCTGCCCGACACAGCCGCACTCCAGCGGAAACGTCTCGTCGCTGGTCCGGGCGGCCTGACCGCCGACGCGGAGCTGGATGAGCACCGCGTCGGCGTCGCTGAGCCCGGCGACCGGGTCGCTCGTCCACGTCACCCGGCCCGGGTGACCCCGGTGGGCGAAGATGCGCGCCGCGAACGCGCCCACCACCCCGAGCCGGTCCGCGGCCGGATCGATCAGCGCCAGCTCGGTGACGGGCAGCCCGATCCGGGCCACCCCGTCCACCAGCTCGGGGGTATAGGTCGATCCTCCGCCGACCACTGCGATCTTCATGTCAACCTTTCACTCCGGTGAGCGTCACGCCTTGCACGAACGCCTTCTGCGCGAAGAAGAACAGCACGATGACCGGAACCATCGTGATGAGAGTGGCGGCGCTGACGAGGTGCCATTCCACGTGGTGCAGCGTCCGGAACGACGCCAGCGCCAGCGAGATGGTCCAGTTCTCCTCGTTCTCGTTGGTGTAGAGCAACGGGCCGTAGTAGTCGTTCCAGGCGTAGAAGAACTGGAACATCGCGGCGGCGGCGATACCCGGCCGGGCCATGGGTAGCACCACCTTCAGCAGGGTTCGCCACTCGCCGCACCCGTCGATCCGGGCGGCGTCCAGGTACTCGTCCGGGATCGTCACGAGGAACTGCCGCAACAGGAAGATGGAGAAGGCGTCGCCCAGCAGCATCGGCAGGATCAGCGGCCACAACGTGCCGGTCAGATGCCCGTTGGCCCAGAGCATGTACACCGGGACCGTGGTCACCTGCGGCGGCAGCATCATCATGCAGATGATCAGGGTCATCATCAGGTTGCGGCCGCGCCAGCGCAGCTTCGCCAACGCGTACGCCGCCGGCACGCTGGACAGCAGCATCGCCCCGGTGGCGAGCCCGGCATACATCGCCGTGTTCCCGAGGTACTTCAGCAGCGGCGTCTTCGAGAACACCTCCGCGTAGTTCTCCGGATGCCAGGTATGCGGCCACAAGTCGGACGTGAAGGTCTGGTTGCTGGTCATCATCGAGGTGAGGGCCAGGAACAGCACCGGCGCGAGGAACATCGCCGACAACGCGATGGCCACGCTGTGCCGGGCGACGAAGATGAGCGCTCGGTTCATCGGTCGCTCCCAGTGAAGGCCTTGAACCGGCGGATGAGGATGACCGTGATGCTCATCGAGACGACGAAGAGCAACAGGGCCAGGACGTTGGCGTACCCGAAGAGGTTGTAACGGAAGCCCTCGGTGTAGAGCCACATCGGATAGGTGAGCATGGAGTTCTGCGGATAGCCGAACGTGCCCGAGACGCCGCCACCGCCCGTCACCTGGTTGGAGGCGACGCTCGCGGCGACCGCGGCCTGCGTGAAGTACTGCGCGCAACCGATGATGCCGGTGATGGTTGCGAAGACCAGGACGGGCTGAATCGTCGGCAGCGTGACGAACCGGAACTTCTGCCAGGCGTTCGCGCCGTCCAGCGAGGCCGCCTCGTAGAGGTCCACCGGCACGTCCAGCAGGGCCGCCACGAAGATGATCATCAGGTCGCCGATCGCCCACAGGCTCAGCAGGACCAGCGCCGGCTTGGCCCACGCCGGATCGTTGAACCACAACGGCCCGTCGATGCCCAGCCACCGCAGCATCGTGTCGACCGGCCCGGTCTGCGGCTTCAAGAGCAGGACGAAGGCGATCGTCGCGGTCACCGGCGGCGCGAGCGCGGGCAGATAGAACAGCGTGCGGTACGCACTCCGCGATCGCTTCATCGCGTTGAGCAGCATCGCCGTGAGCAGGGCACCGATGATGCGCGCCGGGACCATGACGGCGGTGAGCCACAACGTGTTCTTGGCGGCGACGCCGACCAGGGGGTCCTGGGCCAGGTGCCGCCAGTTGTCGAGCCCCACCCACTCCGGCGGGTTGATCAGGGTGAACCGGGTGAACGAGAAGTACACCGCGGCGACCAGCGGATAGCCGAGGAAGACGATGAGTCCCAGCAACGCCGGTCCGATGAAGGTGAGCACGACCAGGCGGGGGCGGCGCGACCCGCGCGCACCCCGCCGGAGGGCCGCGGTGTCGCGGCCCTCCGTCAGAGTGACCGTTGCCATCGTCAACCGGCCAGCTTGATGACGTCGTTGATCTGCTTGTCCACTTCAGACAGACCGGCCGTGAGGTCCTTCTTCTGACCCGACTGGTACGCGTCGACGAAGGTCCCGAAGGTCTCCTGGTACGCCGGCCCGACCGCGCTCGGCGGAGTAGTACTGCTCTGGGGATGGGCGAAGATGCTCAGGAAGACCTTGAAGTTGTCGTCGACCTGAAGGTCGGACGCGGTCAGCGCAGAGGTCAGGGTCGGGACGTTGCGAATGCCGTTGCTGAGCTTGACCTGCGCACTCTGATCGAGAGTGAGGTACTTGACCAGCGCCCAGGCGGCTTCCGGGTTCTTCGCCGTACGCGAGACGCCGATGACGTTGCCGGAGATGTAACCGGAGCCGTAGCGGCTCGCGTCGGCGGTCGGCAGCGGGCTGACGCCGTACTCGACGTTCGGGGCCTGGTCCTTCAGGAAGGCCTGCCGCCATTCACCGTCGACGGCCATCGCGATCTGGCCCTTCTGGAAGGCGTTGTCGGCCGACCACTCGTCGCCGAGGCTCGCCCGGAACTTCTCCAGCTTGTCGTAGCCGTACCAGTCGACGAGATCCTTCTGCCATTTGAGCAGGGCCTGCCATTGTGGGTCGCTGCCGATGGCGGAGGTGCCGTCCGGCTTGAGCCACTGCGCCCCGACCATCGGGCCGAGGTGCGACGGCGAGTTCTCGTAGAACCCGAACAGCGGCAGGAATCCCGCTCGTTCGATGGTGCCGTCCGGCTTGCGTACCGTCAGCTTCTTCGCGGCCTCGGTGAGTTCGTCGAGCGTCTTGGGCGGGTTCGCGATGCCCGCGTCGGCGAGCATCTTCTTGTTGTAGTAGAAGCCGTACGCGTCGGCCAGGAACGGCATCGCGCAACGCTTGCCGCGGAACTCGGTGTAGGACCGCACGACCTCGGGCATCACCTTGAGGTCGACGCCGTCTCGTTGGACGTAGGGGTTCAGATCGACCCAGCCGCCCGTGGCGCAGAACTTGCCGACGATGTCGGTGGAGTAGCTGATCGCCACGTCCGGGCCGGTCCCGGCGCCGATCGCCTGGACCACCTTGCTGTCGTCCTGGCCGCCCTTGACGGTCACCTTGACCTTCGGGTACTTCGCCTGGAAGTCGGCGATGATCCCGTCGATCGCCTTGGCCTCGCGTTCGGTGAAGAAGTGCCAGAGCTCGACCTCGCCGGACGGCTCGACGCCCGGGGTGGCGATCGGCTTCGGTTCGGGCGCCGGCGTGCAGGCCGCGGTGACGGCCAGCAGAACCGCGAGCCCGGCCAGAATCCGGGTACGACGCATCGAAGGTGCTCCTCTCGGAAGAGACCTGAAGAAGGTATGGGGGAACGCGGCGGCGGCCGATGGCCTCGCCGGATGGGTGTGAGGTGCTGGGGCGGTCGGCCGGTCAGCCGACTGGAACGTTGGCGCGCAGTGCGTCGATCAGCGAGTCCCGCACGGTACGCAGCCCGGCGTCGACGGCGCCGAGCAGCACCGCGTCGTCGGCGATGCCGGTGACCGCGATGGTGATGTCGAGGGGGATGGTGCTGGAGATGGCGGCGCGGACCCGACGCGCCAGTTCTTCGCCGCCCGCCTGGGCGACCTCGCCGGCGAGCACGATCAACGGGGGATCGAGTACGCCGGCCACCGCGCCGACGCACTGGCCCATGCGACAGGCCAGCTCGTCGAGGAACTTCTCGGCGTCGGCGGACCGGGCGTCCACAGCGGCCGTGACGGCGGCGGCCGCCCCGGACGCGGTCAGCCCGTACGCCGCCGCCAGCTCGACGACGGCGGGACCGCCGACGAGCTCCTGCATGTCCCGTGGACCCTGGCCGGGCAGGCCGACCGGGACGTAACCGATCTCGCCGGCCCCGCCCCGGGCACCCCGGAGCAGGCTGCCCCCGAGATCGATGGCCAGACCGAGACCTTCGCCGAACCAGAGCAGTGCGAAGCTGCTCGCCGGCTCCGCGTCGGCGCGGTCGCGGGCCAGCCCGGCGGCCACTCCGCGGCCGCGTTCGGCGATGGCGGCCAGGTTGACGTCGTTCTCCACCGCGACCGATGCGCCGAGTCGCTCGCTGAGCTGAGCGATCAGGCCCACTCGGTCGAACCCGGCGATGTCGATGTGCCGGATCACCCCGCCGGAGGCGTCGTAGGAACCGGGCACTCCGAGGTGGACGTGCGAGACGCCGGTCCGGTCCAGCCCGGCGAGGGCGATCAGCCGGCCGACGATCTCCTCGATCGCGACCAGTGGATCCACTTTCACCAGATCCACCCGATCGCGTACGCGGGCGTGCACTGTGCCCACGAGGTCGACCAGAGCTGCGGTGAACTCCGGGCGGGCCAGGTCGGTCGTCTCTTTGACGGAGACGGCCACCGCGTACGCCGCCGCCGGGTTCGCCGCGTAGATCTCGGCGTTGGGGCCTGGACCGCCCCGGGTGTGACCCACCACGATGGCCAGACCGGCGTCGGTGAGCCGGCGGAGGACGTCGGAGGTGGTCGGCTTGGACAGGCCGGTGAGCTCGCGCAGGTCACCTCGGGTCAGAGTGCCCCGATCGAGCAGATGGGCGAGGGTGGCGCTCTCGTTCATGGCGCGCAGGAGCTTCGAGGAACCGGCCAGTCTTCCCGCAGACTCGGTCCGCGGCTGGTGGCGCAGCATCTCCCGCTCCCTCGCTCTCGCCTCGCGCAGCGGCACGCGTGTTCACCGCCTGTCGTGCGCGATCCTAGTAGGTTCGAACTGTTAGGCAAACTGACTAACTATAGCGGCAGAGTAAACGAGCAGGATGACACCGTCAAGAGGATAAATCGGACACCGTGACAAGCGGATCGTCCGGACGTCTGGTCCGTCCTGGACTGTCTCCGCAAGACAGTGCACAGTGGAATGAGCGGAAATAGTGGACAGAGGACCGACAAAGTGGCAGCGTAGAGGCATGGCGGAAGCAGGAATCAACGCAACCGCAGCAGCCGTTCTCGGCCTGCTGCATGAGGGACCCATGACAGGCGGCCAGCTCATGGCCGCCGCGGACCGGCGCCTCGGCGCATACTGGTCGATGACGCGCAGCCAGGTCTATCGCGAGCTGCCCGCGCTGGCCGAGCTGGGCTACGTCAAGCTGGGCAAGCCCGGTCCCCGGGCCAGCCAGCCCTACGCGATCACCGCAGCCGGCAAGCGGGCGTTCACCCGCTGGCTCGCCGAGCCGCCCGGGCGCGATCTGCTGCGCAACCCCACCGCTCTGCGGGTGGCCTTCGGTTCGCAGCACACCGCGGGTCAGCTCAAGGAGCTGGTCGCGGGCGCGAACGAGTACCACAACGAGGCTCTGGCCACGGCCAGGGAACAGGCCAAGGAGGCGAAGAAGGAGGGGGACGAGTACGGCGCCGCTGCGCTGGACTTCGCCGTCGCCTATCACAAGGCCGCTCTCGCCTGGTTGAAGACGGCGCCCTCGAAGTAGGGATTCGACCCGGTAAGACCAGGTAGACATGATTAATTCGGTGTGGGCGGTTGCGGACTGCCCACACCGAGGTATTTCTGATTGCGGGTCCGCGTAGTCTTGTTTGACGTGACAGTCGCCGATTACGCCGATCAGTTCAAGCAGCTCGATGCCACGCTGCGCAATGTCGAGAAGGTCCTGGACCTCGACCGGCTGCGCCGCGACAAGGCCGGGCTGGAGGAGCAGGCGTCCGCCCCGGACCTGTGGGACGACCAGGCCAAGGCGCAGCAGGTGACGTCACAGCTCTCCTATGTCAACAGCGAGATCTCCCGGATCGAAGGCCTGCGCCGCCGGCTCGACGACGCCCAGGTGCTGCTGGAGCTGGCCGAGGCCGAGGCCGACCCGTCGGCGATCGCCGAGGTCGGCACCGAGCTGGCCGGGCTCGGCAAGGCGATCGAGGAGATCGAGGTCCGGACCCTGCTGTCCGGGGAGTACGACTCCCGGGAGGCCCTGGTCAACATCCGGGCCGGCGCGGGCGGCGTCGACGCGGCCGACTTCGCCGAGATGCTTCTGCGGATGTATCTGCGATGGTCCGAGCGCCACGGCTATCCGACCGAGGTCTACGACACCTCGTACGCCGAAGAGGCCGGCCTGAAATCGGCCACCTTCGCCGTCAAGGCGCCGTACGCGTACGGCACGCTCAGTGTCGAATCCGGCACGCACCGGCTGGTCCGAATCAGCCCGTTCGACAACCAGGGCCGTCGGCAGACCAGCTTCGCCGGCGTCGAGGTGCTGCCGGTCGTGGAGCAGACCGACCACATCGACATCCCCGAGAACGAGATGCGGATCGACGTCTACCGGTCCTCCGGCCCGGGTGGCCAGTCGGTCAACACCACCGACTCGGCCGTACGCATCACGCACATCCCGACCGGGATCGTCGTCACCTGTCAGAACGAGAAGTCGCAGCTCCAGAACAAGGCGGCGGCGCTGCGCGTACTCCAGGCCCGGTTGCTCGAACGCAAGCGCCAGGAGGAGCAGGCCAAGCTGCAGGGGCTGAAGACCGATGCGGCCGGCTCCTGGGGCGACCAGATGCGCAACTACGTCCTGCACCCCTACCAGCTGGTCAAGGACCTGCGGACGGAGCAGGAGACGGGCAACCCGACCGCGGTGTTCGACGGTGACCTCGACGAATTCATCGAGGCGGGCATCCGATGGCGCAAACAGCAGCAAATGGAGTCCGCCTCCAGCTGATCGGACAGCTAGTTCTGTTCGAAAGGGTGAAGGTTTGTCCTCGGCTGGGTGGCCGCGGCGGTTCACAGCCGAGCAGGACCGGCTAGACTCTCGTCCCGTGATTCGGCTCGAGCATGTGACCAAGACCTATCCGAAGGCGTCCCGGCCCTCACTGGACGATGTGTCGGTCTCGATCGAGAAGGGCGAGTTCGTCTTCTTCATCGGTCCGTCCGGCTCAGGCAAGTCCTCCATCATCAAGATGTTGCTCCACGAGATCGCCCCGAACCGGGGCAAGGTCTACGTGAACAACAAGGATGTGACCTCCATCCGGGGCTGGGGCATCTCCAAGTTCCGTCGTTCCATCGGCTGTGTGTTCCAGGACTTCCGGCTGCTGCCCAACCGCACGGCGTACGAGAACGTCGCGTTCGCCCTCGAGGTGATCGGCAAGTCGAAGGCCGTCGCCCGGCGCGTAGTGCCCGAGGTGCTGGAGCTCGTCGGCCTGGGCGGCAAGGAGCACCGGTACCCCCATGAGCTGTCCGGTGGTGAGCAGCAGCGCGTCGCGGTGGCGCGGGCGTTCGTCAACCGCCCGCTGATCCTGCTCGCCGACGAGCCGACCGGTAACCTGGACCCGGACACGTCGATCGAGATCATGCGTCTGCTCGATCGCATCAACCGGACCGGGACCACCGTCGTCATGGTGACCCACGACTCCAACATCGTGAACCAGATGCGCCGCCGAGTGATCGAGATCGAGGGCGGCCGGATCGTTCGAGACCAGGCCCGAGGCGTCTACGGCTGAGCCTGACCTCCCAGACCGATCCGAACCCCCTACCTCGCGGAGGAATATCCCCGATGCGCGCGAAATACGTCCTGACCGAGGTCTTCGTCGGTCTGTGGCGCAACGTGACGATGACGATCGCCATGATCATCACGATGGCGGTCTCGCTGACCATGCTCGGTGCCAGCCTGATGCTGTACTGGCAGGTCGGCGAGATGAAGGACTGGTACTACGCCCGTGTCCAGGTCTCGGTCTTCCTCACGCCGGAGATCACCGACCAGCAGCGGTCCGATCTGAAGGCCCGGCTGGAGCAGGACCCGGCCGTCGAGAAGGTCTTCTACGAGGACCAGGAGACGGCGTACAACCGCTTCAAGGAGCAGTTCAAGGATCTGCCCGACCTGGTCAAGTCGGTGGAGCCCACGTCGCTGCCGGCGTCGTTCCGGGTCACTCTCAAGGACCCCGAGAAGTCCGCCCAGTTCGCGACGGCGCTCGAGGCGGCGGCCGGGCTGGACCAGGCCGACGCGGAGACCACCCCGTCGCCGTCCGCCTCGGCGAGCGCTTCGCCGGGGGCATCCACCGGTACTGGGACGGATACGACCACCAACACCACGGCAAGCGGGGCCGACCAGCCGATAGTCGGCATAAAACAGGTGGTCGACCAGAAGAAGCTGCTGGAGAAGATCTTCGGGATCATCGGCTCGATCCAGAACATGTCCCTGATCGTCTCGATCGTCATGGGTATCGCGGCGCTGTTGCTGGTGGCGAACACGATCCAGGTCGCGGCGTACAGCAAACGGCGAGAAGTCGCCGTCATGAAGCTTGTGGGCGCGTCGAACTGGTTCATCCAAGCGCCGTTCGTGCTCGAGGCGGTCTTCGCCGCGGTCCTCGGCTCCGTGATCGCCTTCTTGCTGCTCGTCTGCGGCAAGGTCTTCCTCATGGACGGATCACTCAAGAGCCTCCAAGAGATCATCACTCCGATCAAGTGGGGCACAGTGCTGCTGATGCTCCCGGTCCTGGCCGCCATCGGTGCCGCGATCAGCGCGACTACCGGCTGGGTCACACTTCGGGCGTACATCAAGAAGTAGCTCCCTTTTAGGGGTATTTCGCCGCTGCGGCGTCGTATATCGGTAAGCTGCCGATATGCGACGCCGCAACCGGTTTCAGCGACCGGTCATCGCGTTCGTGGCCCTGGCAGTCACGCTGCTGACGGGCATGCCGTCCGCGTACGCGCGACCGGACGACCCGCGCGGTGACTACAACCGGATCCAGGCCGAGCTGAAGCGGACCGGGGCTGCGTTGGAAGGCGCCACCCAGCGTGCCGCCGACGCGGTCGCCCGGTATCAGGCGGCTGTCGCGGCCCTGCCGGCGGCAGAAGACCGGATCGCCGTGGCCAAGGGAACCGTGACGGCTGCGACGGTGCAGGCCCAGACCGCCGAACGGAAGGCCGCCGAGGCCGCTGCGGCGCATCAGGCGGCCGAATCGGTGGTCCAGACGAAGACGCAGGCCGTCGCGGCCGCGCGGCAGCGGCTGAGCGCGTTCGCGGTGGCGGCGTACACCGGCAGCGCGGTGGCCGAGTTCAACATGCTGCTGGAAGTCCGGTCACCTGAGCAGATGATCGAACGGGTCGGCTACCTCGAACGGATCGCCGATCACGAGCAGGCCGCGATCGTGCAGGCGCGGGCGGCCCGGCTGGCAGCCCGATCCGCCGCCAACGCCGCCGAGCTGTCCCGGCGAGCGGCGGCCGACGCCGAGCAGCTCGCCCACGACCGGCTGACCGAGGCCCAGGCGGCCCAGCAGGAGGCGGCCGCCGCCCAGGCCGACCTGGTGCGGCTGGTCGCCGAGCGGAAGGCCGCCAGCGACGTCGCCGACTCGGAGAAGGACGCGGTCCTGCGGCAGTACCGCGAGCAGCAGGAGGAGTCCGACCGAATCGCTGCCAAGCTGCGCTCGTGGGAGGCGGCTCAGCAGAACAAGGGGCCGGTCCTACGTCCGGGAGCCGGGCTGATCATCCCCGTCCGCAACGCCTGGAAGTCCAGTGACTTCGGTATGCGGTACGACCCGTACTACCACGTCTGGCAGCTGCATGCCGGGGTCGACCTGGCCGCCGACGGCGGTACGCCGATCTACGCGGCCGCCGACGGGGTGGTCTCCTACGCCGGTTGGGCCGGGGGCTACGGCAACTACACGTGCATCCGCCATGGCCAGTCGCGTGGCAAGTCGATGAGCACCTGTTACGGCCACCAGTCCCGGATCCTCGTACGCGACGGGCAGCGCGTACGCCAGGGGCAGCTGATCGGCCGGGTGGGCACCACCGGCGCCTCCACCGGCAACCATCTGCACTTCGAGGTACGCCTCGACGGCCGCCCGGTGAACCCGCTCCCGTATTTGCCTGGGTGTCTCTGCTAGCGCCCGAGTAGACTCGCACGGTTGATGAAGCAGCAGGAGGATGAGCAGCCGTGCCACGGGAGAAGGGCCGCAAGGTCGTAGCGACGAACCGCAAGGCCCGCCACGACTATGCCATCCTCGAAACCTACGAGGCCGGGATCGTGCTGACCGGCACCGAGGTCAAGTCGCTGAGGATGGGCCGGGCGTCGCTGGTCGACGCGTTCGGCCAGGAACGCGACGGGGAGATCTACCTGCATCAGCTGCACATCCCGGAGTACACCCAGGGCACGTGGACCAACCACGACCCTCGGCGTACGCGCAAGCTGCTGATGCACCGCACCGAGATCCAGAAGCTGCTCGGCAAGCTGACCGAGTCGGGCCTGACGCTGATCCCGCTCAGCCTCTACTTCTCCGACGGCTGGGCCAAGGTGGAGCTCGGCCTCGCACGCGGTAAGAAGTCCTACGACAAGCGGCAGGACATCGCCACCCGGGACGCCAACCGGGAGATCCAGCGGTCCCTGGGCCGCCGGAACAAGGGAATCGAATAGCCGACCGGGCAAGGGTTCTCGGCGCGTGCAGACGGTAATCTCCGCTGAGGTTTGATCCCCTCGGCCTTGGGAGGACGTGCGCAGTGGCTAGGCACCGGCGTGACGACGACGAGTTCGCCGCGGCGGACCCGACGGTGGTGCTGCCGGCGGTCGTCCCGGCCGACCAGGACGTCGGTTTGGACATCGGCGTCGACACCGGCGAGGAACTCCGCTCCGACACCGGCCGCGGCGTGCGTAGGGGCGGGCGTACGGTCAGCCCGCTGCTGGTCGGTGCGGGTGGTGTCGCCCTGACGCTGGTGCTGGTCGTCGGGGGCTGGGCGCTGGCCGGGGGCCACAGCGACGGGGGTGACCCGCTCGTCTACCCGTGGAGCTCCGAGTCGCCGGGACCGATCGACCTCTCGGTCAGTTTCGAGCCGACGGTTCTGCCGTCGCCGACCGTCGTCCCGTCGTCCAGTCCGAGTTCGGCCGGCCCCCGCCCGACGCGGAGCCGGTCGGCCAGCCCGAGCCCGTCGGTCTCGCCCAGCCCGTCGACGGAGTCGATCACCAGCGGAATCTCCGCCCGGGTGTTCGACTCGCGGGTGTGGCAGGATGGGTTCGTCGTCCATTTCGCGGTCACCAACAAGACAGCGGTGGCCGCCGGCTGGCAGGTGAAGATCGTCTACTCGGCTGCCGTCGTGATCGACCAGCCTTGGAACGCCAAGGTGGACACGAGGACCGGAACCACGATGACGTTCACCGCCGATCAACCCCTGGCGGCCGGTCAGTCGATAGACTTCGGCTTCGTCGCGTACCGGACACGCGGTGCCGACCTCGGCCTTCCGGTCACCTGCGCCATCGACGGAAAGCAGTTCCCCTGCTCGCTGACGTGACAGCACATCCGGCGAATGCCGGACAGCGACGCCGACCGAAGACGGAATATATTTCACCTCGTGAGCGAGATAAGCGTTGATGTGGATCTCCCGCACCCGCCGCACCGAGTGTGGCGGGCGCTGACCGATCGCCGCGTACTCGCCACCTGGTTCATGCAGACCGATCTCGAGGCGCTGCCCGGCGCGGTCGGCCGCGCCTTCCCAAGCGGCATTCCCGGCTTCACCGGGCCGTTCGACATCGAGGTCGTCTCGGTCGGGCCCGAGCGGCTGCTGGTCATGCGGTGGCGCGGCGACCAACTGCACGTCGAGGTGCGCTGGGAGCTTGAGGAGCTCACCGGCGGAACCCGGTTGCGGGTCAGCCAGACCGGCTTTCTCGGGGTGAACGGAACGCTCCGGCGGCGGGAACTGCGTCGTGCGTACCAGCAGCTCTTCGGGGAAGAACTGCCCGCGGTCCTGGACCGCGCCGTGACGGGCGAGCCCCGCGTGATCCCGCGCCAGCGCGTGCAGCAACCGGTGGTCGCGGCGGTGGGGGTCGAGAACGAGCTGCCCTCCGCCGCGCCGCGCGACGACCTGAGCGACCCGTCCGATCCGTGGGCGCTCAGCGACCCTTCGGTCATGGCCGGGGTTGGTCACGCGCCCACGCCCGTCGACGAGGACAGTCTCGCCACGACCGCGCCGCCGCACGGTTTCGCGGGGCGGCTCGCGACCGCGTTTCCGCTTCAGGAACGGGTACGCGCAGCGGCGATCACGGTGACCGTGGCGTTGATCGTGGTGACCGTGGGCTGGCTGTGGCTCACCCGTCCGGTGCATGTGGACGCACCGTCCGACGCTTATCCGGTGGCCACTCACGAGCCCGGAATCAACCTGCCCGCGCAGTCGCCGTTCGTGCTGCCCAGCGGTGCTCCCACCGGGGCGGGCACGGTCGCGCCGAGCACCACCGGCACGCCGGGCGTCTCGGCGAGCCCGTCTGGATCGCCGACCGTCGAGACGTCGACCAGCGGCACCCCGCCGGTGCAGCCCGCTCTCACCGCCGAGTACGCCACGCAGAGCTCCACCGGACTCCTCGGCTACAAGGTCGCGGTGACGGTGACCGTGCATAATCCGGGCACGTCACCCCACAGTGGCTGGACCGTCGTCCTGACCGTGCCGTCCGGTGCGACCGTGGACTCGAACTCGGGCTCGGTGCAGGTCTCGAAGTCGGGCGGGCAGGTCACGATCACGCCGAAGGACGGAAGCAAGGTCGTGAACTCCGGCAGTGACGTCGCCTTCATCGTGACGTTCAGCGGCGGTGCGCTGCTCGGCATCGGCAGCGGGGGAGTCACCGGCTGCACCGTCGACGGCGTCACCTGCACCAAGGCCTGAACCCCGCTGCCTTTTCGCTCCTGCGCGCTGGCCGCCCCTTCGGCCGCTGGATCAGGGTTCTCGGTCGAATCTTGGCAGGAATACGACCCAGATCCCTGATTCGGTGCCCAATCGGGAGTGCGGGCACGAGAAAGGCCCCGGACCGGGTGGTCCGGGGCCTTCGCCAAGTGGAGGTGCGGGGAATCGAACCCCGGTCCCTCGCCGCCTTGGCAGGGCTTCTCCGAGCGCAGCTCGCTGTGTCTCTCTCGGCCCCACCGATCACGCGAGCGAGTCGGTGTGACGGGCCCAGTCGCGATTGATCTCGCCGCCCCAGCCCCGCGACAGGACCGGATTGGCCAGCCTACTAACTGATGCCGGTGAACTAGGGCGTAGGCGTCCCTAGACCGACAGACCTGCTACTCGCCTCAGGCGGCGAGAGCGAGGTCAGCGCGATTAACCTTGGCGCTTATAGGTTTTCGACGTCGATTAACGAGACGGCGTCGACTTCCTCGGCTCGCTTCTCCTGCCGCAACGTACGCGGTCGAAACCTGTCACCCCCAGTGAGGGCGCCGCCCGGGTGGGCGACTTCGTCAAGGTTAACGTCTGCGCGCTCGGAAGTCATCCCGTTATCCCCGTCACACCGCCCAAATCGGTAATAATACTCTGATTGCGTCAACTGGTAGGTAACGCTCAGGAAACAGCGAGGCGGCTAACTTACCGTGACGTCGGGTTCCCGATTACCGCTAGACGGAGTTTCTCAGACGTGACGCTCAGTGACCCTGCTCAGGCAGGCGCGAGTACCGCTGCCCAGTCGGATCGGCCCGCGAACCGGGTAGTGGCACGCTGGCTGCCCGCCGCGGTGCTCTTCCCGGTCCTGCTGATGACCCTGTGGCTGCCGCTCAACGGTGACGTCCAGTACGCCTTGGGCGGGATCGAAGCGGCGGGCCGGGGCGGCGTGAGCGTCTGGGACGTCTTCGTCGCGCGGCCGATCGCGTACCGGCTGTTCGTGGGCGGCCTCGACGGTCTCCGGGAACTCTTCCCCGGCACCGGCTCTTGGGCGGCGAAGAACGCGATCGTCCGGTTGGAGACCGATCTCGTCATCGTGCTGATCGGGGTCGCGCTCTTCCTCGGCCTGCGCCGGTTCTGTCGGCCGTCGATCGCGTCGGTCGGCGCTCTCGCGACTACGGCGGCGCTGATCGTCTCGCCGCCTTGGCATTTCCTGCAGCCTGACTGGGTCGCCGCGCTGGCCGGCGTACTGGCGGTCGGGGCGGCTCTCGCGCCGAAGCGGCTGTGGCTCGGCGCAGTGCTCGGCGGGTTCGCCACGTTCCTGACTCTCGCCGTGAAGCTGGCGACCGCCCCGATCGCAGCGATCGCGGTGCTTTTGATCGCGGTGCTGTGCCTGCGCCGGGCGGTCTGGACCGCGGTGGCCGCGGTCGGCTTCACCGGCCTCTGGTACGTACTGACGAAGCAGTTCCTGCCCTGGGAGTGGACCTGGTTCGCCGATCAGGCGGCGTTGGTGCACAACTCGCCGATCCACCACGCGCCCAACCTGGCCGACTTCCGGAAGTTCCGGATGGCGATGTACGACGTCATGATCTTGAGCCCGATCGTCGTCCTCGCCCCGGCCGCGGTCGTGGTGCTGGCTCGCCGCAAACTCCGGTGGTACGCGTTGGCGATCGTGATCGCCGGGCTGTCCGTCTCGTCGGCGTACGCCCAGGGCGAGTGGTTCATGTACCACTTCGCAGTGCTTCCCGTGCTCGCGGCCGGAGTCTGGGGGGCTGCGTTCGGAGCCGACCGGCGTGCCCGGTTGCCGCTCGGCATCGGCCTGGTGGCGGTGGCCGTCGCGAGCCAGATCCTGCTGCGCCAGCCGTACGCCTGGCGGGCGAGCCACCTCGGGTTGGTCAGCAAGGCGTACCTGGCGGTGGCGGTCGTCTTGGCGGTGGTGCTCTGGTTCGTCACCCGACGCTCCGGCCAGAACACGGATCGAACTCGCTGGTGGACGACAGCGGCGGGCACCGCCGGGGTGGTCATCGCGATGCTTCCGGCTGCCCTCCCGGCCAGCGGGTACGCGTTCACCGGCTACAACGCGACTGTCCGGATCTTCTACGGGTATCCGAAGACCACCGTGGAGGATCTCCGTTCCCAGATCGGTGCGGACACTCCGGTGCTGTATCTGACCTTCGGCAATCTCGCGTACCGGCTCGAGAATCCGACGGCCTGCCGTTACCCCTCGCCGCAGTGGCTGCAACGCGGCGCCTACCTGCCCGCGGTTCGCGACTATCCCAGCTACGCCGACAACCTGCGCTGCTTGACCGAGGACACGACTGCGCGCTACGTGCTGATCAATCCCGTGTGGTTCCGCGTCGCGGGATCGTCCCCGCAGGTCCGGGCGCTGCTGGCGGCCAAGTTCGACTGTTCGGACGAGGCTCGCGTGCCGGCGCCGCCCGGTCTCCTGGTCTGCCCGGCCCGAGCTTGACGTCACCCGCCGACGGCCGGTAGGAACGGCGAGTGCGCCCGGCTGACGTCCCCATGCCCGCCGCCGTCGCGGCTCGGCCCCGCGACGATCGCGGCTATCCGGTTCTCGCGATCACGCCCTGGTCCGAGGGCCGTCCACGCTTCGCGGCCACCGGCACCGCGCGCAGCTATCTCTGCGCGGTCGAACGGCGTTGTTCCATCTGTGGTACGCCGATGGCGGCCGGACCGGTCTGGCGAGTCGTCGGCGGGGCGGAGGCGGAGGCCATCGCGACCGCGATGGCGGCCGGTCAGGCGTACCGGAACGAGGCGGCCACTGTGGAGGCTCCCGGACACCGGGACTGCATGCTGTACGCCGCCGTGGTCTGCCCCTATCTCGCCGAGCCGACCGCACGCCGGCAGCAGACGGGTTCCCAGGCGGGCATGGCGCGCGGCGAACGTCGTGGCGCCGGTGGGGCGGTCGTCGGCTTCGCCGCCATGGAGTTCCGGTACGCCGAGGTGATGATGTTCCGGTTCGCCGACGTCGTCGAGTTCCTCCCGCACGACACCGGCGAGGAACAGTTGCCGCGGCTGGTGTCGGCAATATCGCAGTCGACCCCGGCAACGGCCGAATGCCCTGAGTACCTCCTGTGTGACGAGGAATCGGCGACCCGCCGCTTCACCACCTATCTGGACGGTCGCTGATACCGTTCCGCTCGGCATCTGCCGACTCGAAATCCGGATGCGGTGCCCCCTCAGCCAGGAGACTCCATGCGTACTCTGCTCACTCGTCAACGTGCCGCCACCGCTGCGGTCCTCATCGCCTCGGTGGCCGTGCTGGCCGCCTGTGGCGAGAAGAAGGACCCGTCGGCCGACCCCAGCGCCTCGGCGGCCCCGGCCATCGCCGCCGGCGCGGTGCTCATCTCCGACGGCACCGCTGTCGTCCGGATCGGCGACCGCAAGGTCACCTTCCCGACGACGGTCAAGGACGCCGCCTGGTCGCCCGACGGCAGCCGGATCGCCTACGTCGACGGTGACGGCAACATCTCCACCAGCCGCCCCGACGGTTCGGCCCGGGCCGTGCTCACCAGCGCGAAGGCGGGCACCACGCGATCGGAGCCGACGTGGTTCGGCTACCGGGTCGTGTTCACCGAGACCGACGGCAAGGGCGTGTCCCGGCTGATGCAGGCCGGCGCGAACGGGGCGGTCGTGGCGTACTCGAAGGAGACGGTGACCCAGGCCTACCTCGGCCCGGATCTGCCCGAGACGGGTGCCTCCCAGGCCAACGCCGTGATCAGCGCCGACCTCGTCGGCGAGACCGCCGAAGTGGCGTTCGTGGCGAAGACCTCGAAGGGCAGCGACGTCTGGGTCATCGACGTCAACCAGCGTGAGCCGTACGGGGTGAAGATCGCCGCCGGGACGGATCCGGCACTTTCGCCCGACGGCAAGCAGGTCGCGTACGTCGGCAAGGACGGCCAGGTCGCCGTGGCCACAGTGGAGTTCGGCTACAAGAAGACGATCAAGTCCCACCCGGTCACCACCGGAGCTATGTCGCCGAGCCATCTCGTCTGGTCCGCGGACGGCCAGCGCGTGGCGTACTCGACCTCGACTGGAATCGAGAGCGTGGCCGCGGCCGGTGGTGACAAGCAAGAGGTGTCCTCGACCCCGGGCGCGGCCGCGTACCTGCCGGTAGCCCGCGACAAGGTGACGCGAGTGACCGGCGCGGACCCGGTGGCCACCGCGATCGCGGCCTCGAAGCTGCGGTATCCGGCCGTCAAGAAGTACATGCCGTCCGAGGCCCAGGAACCGGCGAACGGCGTCGTCCTGACCTCCGCCGCGAAACCGGAGTACGCCCTCGTCGCCGCTCAGCTGGCCTGGGCCGCGCACGGTCCGATGCTGATGACCTCGGGTCCGAGTCTGGACGCCCCGGTGGAGGCGGAGCTGAAGCGGCTCTTCGGCACGATCGACAAGTCCTACGGGAACGGCCCGACGGTGTACCTGGTCGGCGGGGAGGACGCCTTGTCGGCGGCGACCCAGCAGGCCCTCAAGAAGGCGGGCTACCAGGTCGAGCGGGTCACCGGTGCCGACCAGTACGCGGTCGCCGCCTCCGCCGCCAAGGTGACCCGATACATCGACGACGTGTTCGTCGTGGACGGCAAGGACGCGAAGCTGGCCGCCACGGTCGCCGGCGCGGGTCGCGCGGGTGGCCTCATCCTCACCGATGGTGAGACGCTGACCGACGCCGGCAAGGCGGCCCTGCAGTCGATCTACGAAGGCGCGCACGTATACGTCGTCGGAGCGGCGGCGCAGAAGGCACTGGCCGGTGGCTGGCCGGGCAAGTCGGCCAAGATCGAGGTCACTCCGGTCGCACCCGACGGCGACCTCAGCAGCGTGCTCGCCGCGCTGGCGGCCAGCCCGCGCCTCGCGGTGTTGGCCGACCCCGCCTCGCCGGTCGAGGTGGCGATCGCGGTCGCGCTCGCCCACTCGTTCGACGGTCAGCTGGTGCTGGCCACGGCGTCCGGTGTGGACGATGCGACTTCGCAGTGGCTGGTGAAGACGTCCGGGTCGATCGACACGGTGTACGTGGTCGGCGCCGGGGTGCCAGCGGCCGCCGAGACCGCCGTCGGCCAAGCGATCAGCGGCCCCCTGGGCTACACCTCCTAACCCCCTCTGTGCGTTGATCATGAACCTAGGGTCCCGACCGTCCGGCGTGTCGTGCCCGAAAGTTCATGATCAACTCTGTTATGGCCTGCTCGAACCCTGGACAGCGCGGCTGGAGCGCGGGACCATCGAAGTTCCAGCCCCGCTGTTTCCGGGGAGGTGCTTGCGAATGTCATACGAACTTCCACTCGCCGTTCGAGGCCTGGCCAAGTCGGTGGCGATGCCACCCGCCGGGGACGGCTGGACCCATCGGGTCGCGGCCGGAGTACAGGCCCTTCGCGAAGAACTGCTCGCCCACGTACGCGACACCGAAGGTCCCGGCGGTGCGTACGCGAAAGTGCTGCGGGACGCGCCACGGCTGGCGCCAGGCGTACAGGCGCTGGTCGAAGACCATCGAGCGATCCTCGCCGCGCTGGACGCGTCGCCTTCGGCCGAGCCGACGGACGTCGACCGCGTTCGTGAGTGGGCCCGCGACATCGTCGAAGACGTCAGCTCGCATCGCCAACGCGGCGCCAACCTGCTCTACGAGGCCTACTGCACCGACCTGGGAGAACCCGGCTAGGGCAGCTCGAACGGCAGTGCCAACCCGTCCAAGGTGGACGGGCACGGGCACGTGCGCTCCGCCGGCAGCTGCGCGAGCGTCGCGAGCAGCAGGTCTCGCAACCGCTCGGTGTTCTCCCGGAAGACCCGGAAGACTTCCTCCTGCGTGACGCCGTGATCGCCCTCGACGCCGGCATCCAGATCGGTCACGAGCGCGATCGAGGTGTAGCAGAGGCCCAGTTCCCGGGCCAGCGTCGCCTCCGGCTCGCCGGTCATGTTGATCACACTGCCACCGGCAGCGGTGTAGGTACGCGACTCGGCCCGGCTGGAGAACCGCGGTCCCTCGATCACGAACATCGTCCCGCCGTCGACGATCGCGTGCTCCCGTTCCGCCGCCGTACGCAGAACCGCCGCCCGCCCGGCCGGGCAGTAGGGATCGGCATAGTTCACGTGCACCGCGCCGACGTCATAGAAGGTGCGTACGCGCGACGCCGTGCGGTCGACCACCTGGTCCGGCAGGACGAACGTGCCCGGACCCAACTCCGGCCGGAGCCCGCCGACCGCACAGGGAGCCAGGATCTGGCGTACGCCGAGCGACCGCAGCGCCCACAGGTTGGCCCGGTAGTTGATCCGATGCGGCGGCAGGCGGTGATCGCGGCCATGACGCGGCAGGAAAGCGACGCTCCGGCCACCTACGTCTGCGATCGTGATCACATCGGACGGGTCGCCGTAAGGAGTGTCGACTTTCTGCTCGACGGCGTCGGCGAGCAGTGCATATAGTCCTGATCCGCCGATCACTGCGAGGTCTGCGCTCCGGCTCATGGAGCAGACCTTATCCGCAACCGGGGCGGACGGATATGGTGCAAGCCATGACATCGGGCGTGGAGCGCATGGAGCTGACGGGTCACTTGCTGGTCGCTACGCCCAGCTTGCGCGACCCCAACTTCGAGCGCAGTGTCGTCCTCGTCCTCGGCCACGAACAGTCCGGGGCGCTCGGCGTCGTCCTCAACCGCGCGACCGGCACCTCGGTCCGCGAAGTCCTCCCTGGCTGGGAGAGCCTCACCCCGGACCCGGCGGTCCTCTTCGAAGGCGGCCCGGTCCAGCCCGACTCGGCGATCTGCGTGGCCCGCGCCCGCTCCGGGGTCGCCGGGTTTCTCGGCTTCAGCCGCGTGGTCGGTCAGATCGGCACCGTCGACCTCTCCCGCGACCCGGCCGGCATGCGCGAGCGGCTCGAGACCGTCCGCGTCTTCGCCGGGTACGCCGGCTGGGAGCCCGGCCAGCTGGAGGGGGAGATAGCGACCGGATCCTGGCACGTATGCCAGTCGCTGCCCTCGGACGCCTTCTCCGCCCGCCCGGATGATCTCTGGGGCATGGTCTGGCGACGCCAAGGCGGCCTGCTCGCGGCGGTCGCCCACTACCCGTCCGACCCGTCGTTGAACTAGCCATACCCGATTTCGCCGTTGACCGGCGGCCGTGTAATATCGTGCGAGTGCTCGGGCCACCGAGCGCGACCTGCGGGGACGTGGCGCAGCTGGTAGCGCACCACACTGGCAGTGTGGGGGTCAGGGGTTCGAGTCCCCTCGTCTCCACCCGTAGCAAACGCCCTGATCAGAGGACAGCCCTCCGATCAGGGCGTTTTTCGCATCCCGAAGCCGCTCAAGAACGCCCAGTCGGGCCGGCACGGCGAACCGGTCTGGCCGCCGTCGAAACGGACGGCCGACGAGCGGGCGTGATCGAGCCGACAGCCGGCGCAGCGCGTACTGCCGGTTGACGGGAGCGGCGTGCGATGCTGGACGGGTGAACCGGGAGGACCTCGTCCGGCTGCGGCAGGCACGTGATCGGATGGATCGCGACTTCGCCGAGCCGCTTGACGTGCCTGCGCTCGCCCGGCAGGCGCTGATGTCGCCGGGGCATTTCGCGCGCAGTTTCCGGGCCGCGTACGGGGAGACGCCGTACAGCTATCTGATGACGCGCCGGATCGAGCGGGCCAAGGCTCTGCTGCGACGGGGTGATCTGAGCGTCACCGAGGTCTGCTTCGCCGTCGGCTGTACGTCGCTCGGCTCCTTCAGCTCACGGTTCACCGAACTGGTCGGCGAGACGCCGAGTGCGTACCGGGCCCGGGAGCACGCCGCGGTGGCGGCCATTCCGGCCTGCTTCACCAAGATGCGTACGCGGCCGATCCGCCCGGCCCGGACCGGGGCCTCGGCGTAACCTGACGGCCATGGACATCAAGGTCTCGCACTGCTTCATCTTGGTAGACGACCACGAGAAGGCGCTGGGCTTCTACCGCGACGTCCTGGGGTTCGAGGTCCGCAACGACATCAGCTTCGAGGGCATGCGCTGGGTGACGGTCGTCCCGCCGAGTCAGCCCGAGCTGCAGATCACCATCGAGACCGTCGACTCCAACCCGGAGGCCTCCCCTGAGGACAAGCAGAAGCAGGCGGACCTGCTCGCCAAGGGCATGCTGCGCGGGCTCGTCTTCACGACCGACGACGTCGACGCGGCCTTCGAACACATCAAGGCTTCCGGCGCGGAGGTGCTGGAGGAGCCCACCGATCAGGCCTATGGCGTACGCGACTGCGCGTTCCGCGACCCGGCCGGGAACATGATCCGCCTGAACCAGCCGAAGGTGAGCACCCGGAAGAAGGCGTAGACCACCCCGGCCTACGCCTTCGGTTCGTTCGCCGTCAGCTCGACAGGGCGTACGTCGCGATCTCCCCGAAGTCGAGCGCGATGCAGGCCTCGTCGCCCACCACTTCGGCGTCATGGCCGGGCAGGATGAAGGCGACCTCACCGGGTGCGATCTCCTGCTCGGATCCGTCCTTCATGTGGACGACCATCCGGCCTTGCAGGAGATAGACGAGGTGCTGGACCTCGCACAGATCGGTCCCGGCGAGTGGCTTGACGTTCAGCGACCACTTCCAGCCGGGCTCGAACGTGCCCCGCGCGACCGGCTTGCCCCCGAGCAACACGATGTCGGCCATCCCGTTGCCCTGGAACATCCGCGTCTCGTCGGGCTTCTCGAACGATTTCACTTCGATGGTGTTCATGCAGGTCACCCCCCGTTCGATCCCTCCAGCGTACGACTGATCGGCGGGGCGGGAGTCGGTTGTTCGGTGCATCCGAAATGCCCGAGTTGTCGTTTATCTCGACGAGAAGCCACTCATTCTGGAGGCATCATGCTCAAGATAAACAAGACGGTGGGGCGGGCCCTGGCAGCTGCCGCACTGGCCGGAGCGATCTTCGTGATCGGGCTGATCGCGCTCGCCGGCGCGAACCACCAGCCCCAGCAGGCCTGGGCGCAGACGGTCGTACAGCTGCACGCGGGCCAGGCTCCGACGACCGCGGCCGCGTACAAGAAGGAAGATCAGCACTGCGCCGCGAACCAGGGCGGCGGCCCCTACGCCGGCCAGGACGTCTGGGTCTTCGTGATCCCGGGTGGGTACGCGACGGGCGGCGACTTCGTCTCGATCACGGCCGACTTCGGCCCGAACGGGACGGTCACCAAGACCGCCGCGCTGGACCCGGGGAACTTCTCCAACGGTGGACCCGACGTCTCCAAGGCGTGGATCATCACTCCGGCGGGCTGGACCCTCTTCGGCGCGAGCGCGGTGATCACGGGGACGGCCGACTTCATCAACCTGACCCACACCTGCCCGGCGAGCGCCTCGCCGTCGCCGTCCCCCTCGACCAGCCCGAGCACCAGCCCGAGTGCGTCGATGAGCCCGAGCACCAGCCCGAGCCCGTCGATGAGTCCCAGCTCGAGCCCCAGCCCGTCGAAGAGCCCGAGCATGAGCCCGAGCGCGTCGACGAGCCCGAGCCCGAGCCGCAGCCCGATCGGGAGCCCCCGGCCTAGCCACTCGCACGGCGGGTACGGCGGCTACGGCTACGACGACGAGCAGGACCCGGACAACCAGGCTCCCTGGAACCGGTACTACATCTGGCACTGACGCTCCGTGCTGAAGAAGCCCAGCGCCGCTCCGGCGCTGGGCTTCGTCGTCTCACGGGCTGACGGTGGGCCCGGCCGTGGGACTACGCGAGGTGCTCTTCGAGACCTTCGGCGAGGGCGAGGAGGTGGTGGGGCTCGCCGACTGCGACGGCGAGGTCGCGACGGTCGGTCCCTCCCACAGGGTGAAGTCCGTGAAGATCACCGAGTACGCCGATTTGGCCGTCCCGAGCTGGTAGATCCCCATCGCCACCGTCCCGGAATCCATTCGTGACAGCGGCCGGGCGCCTTGCGGACGGCCGTTGAGCGACAGCGACACCCGATCGGCCTCGACGATCATCTCCACGTTGATCGGCGTGTTCAACGCCAGCGACGTCCCGGCCGGCTGAGGCCAGTCGTCGACCTTCACCGAAGTCCACTTCCCGCCCGCCTTGACGGGCGGCCGGTAGTCGTACAGGGCTACCGAATCAGAGCACAGCCTGATCGCGTACCCGCCGGTCTTCTGCGAGAAGCGGAACCACAGCGCGGCGCAAGTCTTCGGCGTGAGCAGGTTGAGCCGGACGCCGATCGCGACGTCGCGCGTGTTGCGCGGCGGACTGATCTGACACTGCGCGACGCCGCTGGTCGTGGTGGCGGTGTAGCCGGCCGGGCTGAACTTGCACGCGGCGCTCTCCTGCCAGTATTGCGGCGCTGTGAGCGTGGCCGGCGGGATGATCTCGTACCAGCCGATCGGCGCCTTCAGCTGCGGCAACGGATCCGTGCTGGCGGTGACCGCGGGCGTGGGCGACTCGGTCACCGAGGCCACATAGGACGGCGAGGCCGTGGGGGTGGTCGGGGTGTTGGCGTTGGCGTTGGTCTTCTTGAGCAGGTAGCTGGAGACGAAGACGCCGCCTGCGGCCAGCAACGCGACCGTGGCGAGCCCGGCGATCAGCACCATCGACCGACGGCGGCGGGTGGATCGAACCATCGGGCCGGTGTCGCCGCCGTCGTCGAGCAGCCCGAGCGAGGACGACTCCATCGCCTGAGCGGCGGCGGCCGGGCGCAGAACTTCCTTCGACACGTGCGAGGTGGCGCCGAGCGAGACCAGCCGATCCAGCAACTCCCGGGCGGTGGGGCGGCTGGCCGGATCCTTCTGGAGGGTTTGTGCCACGATGTCCCGCAAGGCCGACGCGACGCCGTCGAGATCCGGCTCCTCGGTCATGATCCGCACGGCGGTGGCGGCCGGGGTGTCGCCGCCGAACGGCGTGCGGCCGGTCGCGGCGTAGACCATCACCGCGCCCCAGGCGAAGACGTCGGCGGCGGGCGTGACGACCCGGTCCATCGGCCCGAGGCGCTCCGGCGCGATGTAGGGAATCGTGCCCATGACCTGGTCGGTCTGGGTGAGCTGGGTCCCGTCGGCGCTGCCCCGGGCGAGCCCGAAGTCGATCACCTTGACGCCGCCGCGTGGCAGGAGCACGTTGGCCGGCTTGAGATCGCGATGGATCACGCCGGAATTGTGGATGGCGGTCAGCGCGGTCGCCATGCCGATGCCCAGCGAGTGCAAGGCCGCCCCCGACAAAGGCCCCGACTCCCGGACGATCTCCGCCAACGTCGGCCCGTCCACGTATTCCACTACCAGGTAGGGCGGCTCGTGCTCGGGGTCGGCGTCGATCACCTCGGCGGTGCAGAACGGCGGGACGTTCTTCGCCCGCTCGACCTCGCCGCTGAACCGCGTCCGGAACTCCGGCTTGTCGAGCAGATGATCCTGGATGACCTTGAGCGCCACCTGCTGACCGGTCGACGACTCGGCCAGGTAGACCGTGCCCATGCCGCCCTGGCCCAGACGTCCCAGCAGCTTGTATCCGGCGATTTCCACCACATCGCCCGGACGTAGCGCCTGAACGCCTGACATGTTCGTTCCTCCCCGCGAGACTGCGACAGCATGCCACCGACAGGCGGTCGGCGTAAATCACCCTTCGGGCACAGCCGACACATAGTGTGCGCCGTGACACACTTCTGACTATGACATCGACGGCCGCCAGTCCGCACGAGACCCTCGCCCACCTGCGGCAATCCGGTCCAGCCCACCAGATCCCGATCGGCCCGACCGCGGTCGGCTGGCTGATCACCCGGTACGCCGACGTGAAGCGCGCGTTGAACGATCCGCGACTGTCCAAGCAGGCCCTGACCCTCCGCCCGACCGGCGGCGCGCCCTTCCCGGTCGAGGTACGCAAGGCGATGAGCGAGCACATGCTCAACTTCGACCCGCCCGAGCACACCCGGTTGCGCCGCCTGGTGTCCGCTTCGTTCACCGCCCGCCGGGTCGAAAGCCTGCGACCCCGGATCGAGCAGCTCACCGACGAACTGCTCGACCGGCTGGACGGACTCCACTCCGTCGACCTCATCGACGACTTCGCCTTTCCGTTGCCGTTCACCGTCATCTGCGAGCTGATCGGCGTACCGGAGATCGATCGGGAGGCGTTCCGCGGCTGGTCGAACACCATGGTGGCCGGTCCGGCCGCGCCTCAGGAGGAGATGTACCAGGCCGTCGCCGCGACCGCCGAATACGTCGCCGACCTCGTCGCCCGCAAGCGCGCCGAACCGGACGACGCACTGCTCAGCAGCCTGATTCAGGCCAGCGACGCCGGTGAGGGGCTGACCGCCGACGAACTGAGCTCACTCGTCTTCCTGCTCCTGCTGGCCGGGCACGAGACCACCGTCAACCTGATCGGCAACGCCGTCTACATCCTGCTCCAGCGCCCCACTTGGGCCGAGGAGCTGCGGACCGACCCGTCGCTGGTGCCGGGTGCGATCGAGGAGATCCTGCGCTACGAGAGCCCGGTGAAGGCCTCGACGCTGCGGCTGACCACCGAACCCGTCACGTACGGCGACATCACGATCCCGGCGAACGAGGTCGTGATCATTTCGCTGCTGTCGGCGAACCGCGACGGCGAGGCGTTCGCCGACGCCGACGAGTTCGACCCGGCGCGCTCGGACGCGGGCGGGCACGTCGCCTTCGGCCACGGCATCCACTACTGCCTCGGCGCGCCGCTCGCCCGGCTCGAGGGGCAGATCGCGATGTCTGCGCTCCTCCGGCGGTATCCCCGGATGCAGTCGGCGGTTCCGCTGGCGGACCTCGAGTGGCGGCCTGGGCTGCTCATGCACGGCGTAACGCACCTTCCCGTGACGCTGCGCTGACCCGCTCCGCGGTCCCTGGGCGGCTGTCGATCATGCCGTCCGGGGAACGATCAGGGCGCCGGGGACGCGACACGCCGGTCGAGAGCCTCCAATAGTTCATGATCGCGCGGAAAAGGCGAGACAACGGAACTAGGGCCCCACAGCGTTCCCAACGCATGGAGTTGCGTCTGTCCGCTGCGGACCTCGGCCGCATCACCGTCGCGCAAGGAGCCGATCCGGAGTTGGAGTACCGGCTCAGTCTGCGGATGCTGCGCCGCCCGTCGTTGCCGTGCTTCGTCGACTGGCACGGCGAGATGTCGCAGCGCTTCCGCTATCGGGAGCTGACCGACCGCTCCGGCTATGAGCGGATTGCGATCGAGCCCTACTGGGATCGCATCGAGAAGTTCGTCGCCGCGGAACGGGTCCGGCTGGGGCGTACGTTGCTCGACGGTGGCTTGGACACCCTGCTCGCCACGTTGCATCCAGAGGTGCGGTGGGACTCGCCGAGGCTGCGGGTGAACGGTTCTGCCGATGAGATGACGGCTGAGGGCGGGTTGCTGGTGCAACCGTCGGTCTTCACGGGGCACCACCCGATGCTGGTCCGCCGCGCCGGCCAGGCCGTTCTCGTGCTGCCCGTCAGCTGCGAGTTGGAGGATCTCGCGGACGAGCAACTCGGCGCGCTCATGGGGCGTACCCGGGCGAAATTGATCAAAATGCTGATGCTCGCGGGCGGCGCGACGACCACGCAGCTCGCGCGCCGCGCGGATCTGTCCCTGGCCGCGGTCAGCCAGCACGTCGCGGTGCTGCGGTCCGTGGGGCTCGTGGTAACCCAGAACGCGGGGCGTGAGCGGTGCCATCTGCTCACGCCGGCGGGCGCGCGGCTCGTCGATCGTCCCGTCTGTTCCTGACTTGTACGCACAAAGCCCGCCCCGGCTAGGCTCGCCGTCATGACCTTGGTGTGCTTGCGGGCGAACGGATCCGCGCTCGTGCTCGACGTCGCCGGACCGAAGCTGCCGCGCGTGCTGCATTGGGGAGCCGACCTGGGATCGCTGACGGGCTTCGAGCTCGCGACGCGGCCGTTCCCGATGCAGGTCGACGAGCCGATGCCGATCACGCTGCTGCCCGCGCAGGCGGACGGCTGGCAGGGACGGCCCGGGCTCGCCGGTCATCGCGACGGCGCTTGGCCGTTTCAGCGGTTGACCTTGACCGGTGAACCTCTCGTCGAGCTCGACCCGGCCGGTGGTGGCCGGATCGTGATCGCTTCGGCTGATGAGGACGCCGGGATCGCGGTCGCGAGTGAGCTGATGCTGAGCCCGCGGGGCGTATTGCGGATGCGGCACACGGTCACGAACGCCGGTGCCGGAGTATGGACCCTCGACCGATTGGAAGCACTGCTTCCGTTGCCTGGTCAGGCCCAGGAACTGCTCGACTTCTCCGGCCGCTGGCCCCGGGAGAAGCAGCCGCAGCGTTCGGAGTTCCAGCACGGCTCGCATGTCCGGGAGAACCGCCGGGGGCATACCGGGCACGACGCGACCGGCCTGCTCATCGCCGGTACGCCGGGCTTCGGCTTCCGCAGCGGGGAAGTCTGGGGCGTCCACATCGGATGGAGTGGCGACCACGTCCACGTCGCCGAACGGTTCAGCGAAGGCGTACGCCTGCTCGGCGGCGGTGAGCTGCTCTTCCCCGGCGAGGTACGGCTGGCGCCGGGGGAGGCGTACGCGAGTCCCTGGGCGTACTTCGCGTACTCGGCGGCCGGGCTGGATGGATTGAGCAGTGCTCTCCATCGCGAGCTGCGGGCTCGGCCCCACCATCCGCACAGCCCCCGCCCGATGGTGCTGAACATCTGGGAGGCGGTCTACTTCGATCACCGGCTCGACCGGCTGAAGGAGCTGGCCGACGTGGCGGCCCGGATCGGAGTCGAGCGGTTCGTCGTGGACGACGGCTGGTTCCTCGGCCGCCGGGACGACACCGCCGGACTCGGCGACTGGTACGTCGACCCCGAGGTGTGGCCGGACGGCCTGCACCCCCTCGTCGACCACGTACGCGGGCTGGGCCTGCAGGTCGGGTTGTGGTTCGAACCGGAGATGGTGAATCCGCGTTCCCGGCTGGCCGAGGAGCACCCCGATTGGGTGCTGGCGACGCCGGGCCGATGGCCGGTGCCGGCCCGCAACCAAGTGGTCCTCGACGTCGCCCACCCCGACGCGTACGCGTACCTCCTCGACCGGATCTCGTCGCTGGTCACGGAGTACGGCATCGACTACATCAAGTGGGACCACAACCGGGACCTCGTCGAGGCCGTCCACTCCGGACAGGCGGGCGTACGCGCCCAGACGCTGGCCGTCTACCGCCTGCTAGCCGAGGTACGCCGCCGGCACCCGAAGCTGGAGATCGAGTCGTGCTCGGGCGGTGGCGCGCGGATCGACTACGGCATCCTCGAGCACACCGACCGGGTCTGGACCTCCGACACCAACGACGCCCTGGAGCGCCAGGCGATCCAGCGCTGGACCGGTCTCCTGCTGCCGCCGGAACTGATGGGGGCGCACGTCGGCCCGCCGCACGCGCACACCACCGGCCGGTACGCCGACCTCCCGTTCCGTGCGGCGACGGCCCTGTTCGGCCACGCCGGACTGGAGTGGGATCTGACCTCGCTCAGCGAGCCGGAGCTGGCGCAGCTGACCGCCTGGATCACGCTCTACAAGCGACTGCGGTCGCTGCTGCACGGGGGCGATGTGGTCCACGCCGACCACCCCGATCCGGCCGGCTGGCTGCATGGCGTCGTAGCGGCCGATCAGGCGCACGCGGTCTACTGCTACGCCCAACTGACCTCGCCGCTGGACTTCGCGCCGCCGGCGCTGCGCCTGCCCGGCCTCGATCCCGCACAGTCCTACGAGGTACGCGTCCTGCCCGAAGTGAGCGCGCCGGTCGGCTGGCCGAGCCGGAGTCCGGCCTGGCGGGACGGGATCACCGCATCCGGAGCGGTGCTCTCGACCGTGGGCCTGCGGGCGCCCCGGCTCAACCCGGCCGAGTCCCTGGTCCTCGAACTCCGCGCCCTCCCCACTGCCCCCGACCTTTCTGCCCGATCATGAACTAACGGGCGTGATCGACCGGCGTGTCATGTCCCGATGGCCCTGATCAACTCCGCGACGGCATGATCAACCCATGGCGATGCCCGCGCCGCAGCCCCGCGGCGCCGGGGGGCGAGCCGTGGGACAGTGGGCAGTATGCGTTACGACCTGGTCGAAGGTGACATCACCGAGCAGCACGTCGACGTGATCGTGAACGCGGCGAACTCCTCCCTCCTCGGCGGGGGAGGAGTGGACGGCGCGATCCATCGCAAGGGCGGCCCGGAGATCCTCGCCGAATGCCGGGCGCTGCGTGCCTCGAAGTACGGCCGGGGTCTGCCGACGGGACAGGCGGTTGCGACCACTGCCGGGAAGCTGCCCGCCCGCTGGGTCGTGCATACGGTGGGACCGGTTTTCAGCTCCACCGAGGACCGCTCCGCTCTCCTGTCGGCCTGCTACGAGAACTCCTTGCGGATCGCCGACGAGCTGGAGGCGCGGAGCATCGCGTTTCCGCTGATCTCGTCAGGCATCTACGGCTGGCCGCTGGAGGACGCCTTCCGTCGCGCGACTGGCGCGATCGACGCCTTCGAACCGCGCTCGCTGACCGATGCGCGGGTGGTCCTGTTCGGCCCGGCCGCTCGTTTGCGTACCGTTTGACCTGGGTATTCATCCCTGGTGGGCGAGCAGGACTGGAATAGGCGGTTCTCCGAGGAGCTGCAGGAGCTGCGGGTCATGCAGACCGGCATCCAGATCCTGCTCGCGTCCATGCTGACCCTGCCGTTCACCAACCGCTTCGAGCACATCAGCCAGCTCCAGCGCGGCTTCTACGTGGGCACGCTGATCGCATCGGCGGCGGCCACGGCGTTCCTCATCGCCCCGGTCAGCCTCCATCGGCTCATGGGCGAGGGCTATAAGCCCCGAGTGGTACGCGCGGCGTCGGCGATGACCGAGGCCGGACTGATCATGCTGCTGCTGGCCGTCAGCGGGGCGGTGTTCCTGGTGCTGGACCTCGTGGTCGACGCACCCTGGGCGGCAGCCGTCACCGCAGTCCTCGGTGCGCTCTACATCGGACTGTGGTACGTCGTCCCCCTCGTCGCCCGCCTCCGCCGCTAGATCCACCCGCGCCGCTCGAGCCGTGCCGCCCGGCCCGCGCCGCCC
>NZ_JABFVK010000117.1 GCF_013362815.1 Hamadaea sp.
GGTGTACTGAGCTCGAAGGGTCAGTCGGGTGCCCAGCGGCTCGGCGGTGGCCGCCAGGGAAACGCCGGGTCGGACCGACACGAGCTGACCTACGGGAACGTCTATCAGCGTCATCTCACTGGGCGACTTCAACGCTCTGCGCCAAACGAAGAATGCCCACGGCACCCGATGAGTCCGGTTGATATCGGTGTTCTGCCAGACTTCCGTCACCGATCGGCCGTCGCGTAATAGCCGACTGATGGCCGCCTGGACTTGCTTCACCACCGCCGACACCGTCGGGGGGCCTGCAGTGACCACGCTGATCGGCATGAGCCGAGATGTTTCGGCCCGTATCTCGGCCGCATCTGCCAGCCGGCCGGTGAACGGCATGACGAAGGTGGCTCGTTCTCGCCCATTGACCTCCATCATAGCGAGCGCGTACGCGCTCGCGAGGAGGCAAACGTCAGAAACCCCGTAACGGGCCCGCCCGTTGTTGAGCCCAGGGTTGTCGACATATATCGACTCCGAGAGGCTGGACCGGTGCTCACCCTCCTGGAATATCTGTACGGATTCTGTCAGGCGGCGTGCGAGCTCCTCCGGTTGCCACGCTGGCAGGTCAGACGACTCACGGTAACGAGCGCGAGCCGCAGAGGAGGGTCTCGGCGAGGAGTTCCGAGCAGCGCGAGAGGGCGGTGTCGGCGAACCTTCCAACCGGTCAAAGAACCTGCGGAAGATTTCGTCGATCAGCACACCATCGGCGACCGCGTGATCGCCGCTGACGCCGAAGTAGGTTGCATCCCTCGTGTGAACGACGAAACCGAGGCCAGCAGGTCCAGCGTCGAGTCGGAAGTTGGTCCGAAGCATCGACCAGACGATGTCCTCGACGAGCCATGGAGGCGCGCCGGTGCAGTCAAGCTCAATCGTCAGACTAGCCTCGCACGGCGAGCCGTAATGGATCCCGCCGGACGGACTGATGACGAACGTGCACCGAAACGCGCCGATTTCCTCGATGGTTCGCCGGAACTCGGCCACGACCCGCTCTCGGTCGTCTCCCTCATATCTATACGCCAGGAAGACGGGGTTGGCCACACGATGCCCGGCTCCGATGCGTCCCGCCAATCGACGGAGCAGATCGGGATCGTTCACAGGACCGGTCATGACGTCGGTGTTCATCAGAGCAGTTCTGACATATGCGCGAGGAACTTGTTGACGACAATGCGTTCGAGTTCGTCAGGCCACGTGGCGCCGGTGTCGGCGGCGAGCTTGCGTCCACGCTGGGAGAATTCGGCCTGCTCCCATTGAATGCGCTCGAGCAACGAGGGGATGTCGCCGTAGGGAAGGGAGATCAGCTGGCTAAGAATATCGAGTTGGTCGCTATGAAGACAGGCTGAGATCCGCCGCTTTCCATCGAACTTTTCGATGCCGTTCTCCGCCAGGAACAGTGGAATCCAGGCTGTGTCCAGCCGGACGCCGTTGTTTCGAAACACGAGGTAGATCTCCGAGCGGCAGAGTAGCTGAACCAGAGCTTCCATCGCGAAATAGAAACTGTTGGCGGCGTGCGGAACGAAGTACGGGCCGACGACCCGGTACCCAGGGCTCGAGGTCGTCGGGATGCCGGTGAACCGGGAGGCCTGGGTATCGAACAGCGGCAGGTGATCACTCAGAGAAGCCAGATCGAAGTCGTTAGGGTCGTGAATGAAGACATCGAACTTAAGTCCGTTGGGGAGGAGCCCGAATGCGCCGGGGAGGAACCCGGGTTCGTGCGCACGGCCGAAGGCTCCGACGAACGCTCCCGGTGCGATGGCTTCAACGAGCGGCCTCCAGTCGGCGCGCGGATCGGCCAGCACGTGATAGTCGACGTCGCTAAACCGATCGCACGTCCCACGAGCCAGGCTTCCGACAAGAAAGCCGGCGGTCGCCCACTCGTGACCGCTCAGGACCTCGGTTATCTGACGCACCATCCGGAATTGCTCGTCAGTCCAGCCCTTGAGCGCTGCGTACTTCGAGTGATCGTAAACGTGCAAGGCCTCGGATGAAGTCCGCGGACGCGGCACCCTGACCTGATCAGAGCTGGTCACGGGCGTACTCTCCGTCGTTGCGCAGCGCTTCCAAAAGTGTGCGAAGACCGCGGCTCACCGCCTCGCTCGAGGCCGGCTCGCGCCGCTGTTCGATCACCGTCTCCTCCAGCGGGCCAAGGGTCACCTCTGTGCATCCGGCAACGGCTCGGACCAGACAGAGAGTGGCGGCGAATCCGCCGTCGGGACTTGTCGTGGCGTGAAATTCGCCAGCATCCGTCGTATAAGTCTGTCCTTGGGCGTACGTGTCTCGGCGCGCATCATTCCGCTTCACCGTGATGTTCGTAGGCGTGATGACGTCGACGCCACCATCACCGCAGATGTCGTAGAGGCGGAAGTCGGCCCCCGCGTGCTGGCAGACGACGCTCGGCAGCTCGTTGGTAACGCTTCCGGCCAGTACGTGGCTGACAAGCGACCAGGCATGCCGATGGTACGGCGAGGTCAGTGGGGCCGGTCGCTGGCCGAGTTCGCTCCAGAGATGCAGCCTGAGGGCCGTGCCATCAGCCTTCCACAGTGGCATGTACAGGAAACCCAGCGGGTGTTGTACGGCCGCAGGCATTTGTTCGGAGTCGAGCCAGCCCTCCGCCATCTGCATCACCAGGCTTCTAATGGACCGCGCATCCGGCAGCGCGCTGGCCATGCAGTCCATCAGGTCATCAATGACTGGCTTAGTCTCCATACCGATCCCCTCGTCTTTTGGAGCGTTCGAAGGCTGCTTCGTGATGGGCTGGTTGGCTGGTCGCCTGCTGCGAATCGCGCCGCGGTATCCCTGCTGCCCACACAAGTCGGGGTGTCACCGGAACCGCGGGCAAGAAGTCGCCACGCAACGGCATAGCGTCGGTCACCGAGTCCCCCAGAGCCTGCATAGCCGAGCAATCGAGCTAATCGCGGTGTCCATGTAGCTGATCACCGCGTGGGTGGAGGAGAGCTTAGTCCGGTAGATCTTGCGCGTCCACCCCCTTGTGGACCGCAGCACGCAGGGGCCAGAGCTGGCTCTCCATTGCTTGTCGGTACCGGGACCGACTGTTAGAGTCCGCGGACCACGAGATTTATACGTGTGCCGAGACGCAGAAACCGGGGGAAAATCATTGTCCGGCGGTCGAACCTTGGTAGATCTTGTCCGGGTTACAGCGGAACGCCTGCCAGGCCACGTCGCCGTTCGGTCCGGTCGAGACTGTCTCACGTACGGCCAACTGTGGGAGGAGGCCGGCAGAGTCGCGTCCACACTCAAGACGCTTAGCCGACCCGCCCGCCGCGTAGGTCTCTATGGCGAGCGGGATGACTGCCGCACCTACGCGACCTACCTCGGCATCCTGCGGGCCGCAGCAAGTGTCGTACCCCTCGGTGCGGACTTTCCACCAGCGCGCGTACGCTCCATCATCAAAGCAGCAGATCTCGATGCGGTCCTCTCCGAATCCGACCCCTCTCCCCAGATACTTGCCGAGCTGGCCGAGCACAACGTGACCATCCTGATCGGAAGGTCGGACGAAGGCCGCATGGAACTGGCACGCCCCGCCGGAACTCCGGATATGTCCGAAGAGGATCCCGCATACATCCTGTTCACGTCGGGATCAACCGGCGAACCCAAGGGGGTAGCCCAGAGCCATCAGGCCGCGGTCGCCTACGTTCAACATGTTGTCGAAAGATTGGAGATGAGTGCCGACAGCAGGGTCGCGCAGACGTTCGATCTGACCTTCGACCCCTCGGTGCACAGCATCTTCACAGCGTGGGCGGCCGGCGCGACACTCGTCGTCTGCGACCGCGTCGACATCATGCGGCCAGCTCCCTTCGCCCAGAGACATGCGATCACACACTGGACAGCCGTCCCGTCAACGATCAGCATGGCCAAACGGCTGGGGCAACTCACCCCGAACTGCCTGCCGAGCCTTCGCTGGAGCGTCTTCGGCGGGGAACAGTTGACCATCGAGCAGGCCGCTGCGTGGGGCGCCGCCGCGCCCGGAAGCATCATCGAAAACACCTACGGCCCCACCGAAATGACAATCGCCTGTGCTTCCTACCGCTTGCCACCGTCCATCACGGAGTGGCCCAAGACCAGCAACGGCACGGTACCGATCGGTACGGTCCATGCACGTCAAGAGCACATTCTGCTGGACGAGGGCAAGGTCGTCGACGTCGAGGGCGAACTGTGCCTGCGGGGCATCCAACGCTTCGCAGGATACCTAGACGATGCGCAAAACCTTGGATCGTTCATTCGCCTCACCGGCGGCCAGTCGCAGCCATTCACCGGCCGGCATCCGGTGCCACCCGAGTATTGGTATCGGACGGGCGACCGGGTGCGATACGAGGCGGGACTACTCGTACATCACGGTCGGCTTGATCGACAAGTCAAGATCCTGGGGCATCGCATTGAGCTGGGCGAGATCGAGGCGTGCCTCCGTAACCTGCCGTTCATAGACGAAGCGGTGGTCCTTGCGGTCGGCGACGGTCAGAAGGTGCTTCTTTGCGGCCTGTTTACGGGAGTCGAGCCGCCGGAGAATGAGATCCAGGACGCCCTGCGGAAGAAGCTGCCTGGATACATGATTCCGCAAAGACTCATCTGGATGTCCCAGATGCCCCTGACCGCCAATGGCAAGGTCGATATGGCGGAGTTGGCAGTTCTTGCGAGCGCCGAGAGGAATCGACGGTGAGCAATCACAACCCCGAATCAACGGCCGATCGATCAGGGCTCGTCGCTCTCGTGCGGCATCGGGCGTACGCCCTCGTCGTCGGTGGCCAGTTGATCAGCCAGCTGGGAAACTCGGCGTTCCGAGTAGGGCTTGCCTTCGCCAGCCTAGAGCTGGTGCCTTCCGGACGCCTGTTGCCCAACGTGTTCCTGGCCCAAGGGCTGGGCTTGATTGTCGCGGTACTTGCCGGCGGCGTCATCGTCGATCGCCGCTCCTCTCGAGTGGTCGTGCTTGGCTCCGATCTGCTGCGCTTCGCGATCGTGGCGGCGCTAGTGATCCTGTTCGTCGGCCACGCCGCCAAGCCGTGGCACCTCGTGGTCTTCGGCCTGCTCTTCGGAATCGTGGACGGAACGTTTCAGCCAGCCTTCGGTGCCGCGATGCCCGAGCTCGTTCCGGCGAACCTGATCAGCCGTGCGAACGCGATCAAAAGCGTAGGCATGCGGATCGTCACGCTCGTGGGTGCTCCGTTGGGCGGGCTTCTGTCGCTGAGCAACGCGACATCGGCCTTCGCGCTGAACTCGATCTCTTTCCTGCTCGCGGGTGTGGGCCTGCTACTCGGCGGTAGGTGGCCGTACCCACACCAGCGGCGAGCCGCTCGGAAGCACATCCTCAGCGAGCTGGGAACCGGGATCGCCTTCGTATGGAGGGCTCGCTGGCTGTCTGCTCTCATCGCCGTGTGCTGCGTCGGCATCGTCTTCGTGTTCGCCGGAGCCTTCACGCTCCTACCGATCGTGCTGTCGAAACGGCCGCACGGTCCGGTCACGCTCGGGCTCGTGCTTATGGCGTCAGCGATCGGCGGAATAATCGCCGGCTCGTTCCTCGCGCGTTCGCCGGATTTGCGCCGGCCGGGAACAGTCTTCTTGATCAGCCTCTTCGCGACTTCGGGCGCGTACGCCTTCGTTGTTCTGTCGAACAGCACCGGGGTCGCGCTCGTCTTCGCCCTGGCCGCAGGGGCGGGGACCGCGATCGGCAGCATCGTCTACTCGACGATCCTGCAGCGGCTCGTGCCACGGGAGGTGCTTGGCCGGGTCAACAGCATTGACCTGCTGGGCTCGTACGCTCTGCTACCGGTTGCCAACGCGGTCATCGCGGCGCTGCTCGGCGTCGTGCCGGCGGACAGACTTTACCTGTGGTCATGTGCGATCGGCTGCGTGATCGCAGCAGTGGCGATGGCCTACGCACCCATTCGGGACATCAGAATGCCCATTGTCGACCGGACGCCACCCGCCGTTGAACCGGTGAAGGCACCCGCCCCTGAGGGCGCCGCCGTGGAATTGTAGGAGATGATCGCCGTGCGCGAGTTCGTCGCTGGACTGCCGAAGGTGGAACTCCATGTCCATCATGTCGGGTCGGCATCGCCGGTCACAGTGGCGGAGCTGGCAGCCCGACACGAGAGCGACTCCCCCGTACCCGCGGACCCTCAGGAGCTCGCCGAATACTTCGCCTTCACCGATTTTGAGCATTTCCTCCGGGTATATCTCAGCGTGGTGAACCTCATCCGTGACGCGGAGGACGTACGCGCGCTCACGTGGGGCGTGGCCCGAGACCTGGCTGGCCAAAACGTTCGCTATGCCGAGCTGACCGTCACCCCATGGTCCAGCGTCAGGCAAGGCATCCCGGCTGAGGCCTTTTGCGAAGCAATCGAAGACGCACGTCTTGCGGCAGCGCGAGAGCTGAATCTCTCGCTCGCGTGGTGCTTCGACATCCCAGGGGAAGCCACCCTGAACTCCGGTGAAAAGACGCTCGACATTGCGTTACGGCAGCGCCCGGCCGGACTGGTCAGCTTCGGCATTGGCGGTGCCGAGGTAGCCCGCAGTCCCTATCGCGACATATTCGCCGCCGCACGAGCGGCGGGCCTTCACATCGCACCCCACGCGGGCGAAACGACGAGCGCGGCCGAGGTGTGGGACGCGATTCGCCTTCTCCGGGCGGAGCGCATCGGGCATGGAATCCGCGCGGTAGAAGATCCATCGTTGGTGGCGTTTCTCGCCGAGAATCGGATTCCGCTGGAGATATCACCGACCTCGAACCTCTGCACGCGAGCCGTACCGTCCATCGCGGACCACCCGCTCGCCGAGCTGGTCGCCGCCGGCGTACCCGTCAGCATCAATAGCGACGATCCGTCGATGTTTTCGACGACGCTGATTGATGAGTACGTGCTGGCGGGCCAGATGCTCGATTTGGACAAGGCCGGCCTAGCGGATCTGGCAAGAGCCGCAGTCAGGCAATCGTTCGCCGGCGACTGGGAAAAGTCGATCATTCTCCGGGAAATCGACGAATACTGTACGTCACTGGACGCTGGATTCATCTCCGGCTGACCTCGCAGACCGATCAGCTGAGGAACGGGCGAAACCCGGGGTTCGGGCGGGCGCTGCTCGTCGAACTGGTGACCAACGGCGACCGGTACCTGGTGTGGCAGGGCTACCGGCACAAGCTCGACGACTTCGACGTGGCGGGCACGGGGATCACCCTGACCACGGAGTCGTGGGCCAGGGTCGGCCAGGCCTTTGTGGACGTGCTCCTGAAAGGTGCCGATCGCGCCTATCGAGCTACCGCATGCAGGAAGCCGTCCAGCGCCGTACCCGGGCCGGGAAGACATCCGGGTCCGGGCCCTCCTCGTCCTGCAGACGTCCGCCGGCGGGCGGTCGGCTGCGTTGCAACATCCGCGGTGTCTGTTCGGCCGGTGTCGGCGGGCGTCGTAGAGCGCTCTGTCTCCGACGACTCGGCCGCGCACGACCAGGAATCGGCTCCTCCTGCTGGCGGCGCTGTTCATCTCGACCGAGGCGGCCGGGATCTGGACCGTCCAGTCCGGCATCTTCCCTCACACCACGGCCAGCGTCCGCCTGCACAGGCGTGGTTCCGGATCGTCGGCGCACGGAAGAAGGCCGGCCGCCTCCCGTTCGACCGCCAGCGGGACGTGCTGATGATCGAGCGCCGCAGCCCTGCCAGCGGAGTCGGTGACTGGCCGCCTCGACGACTGATTTGCCACACCTAACCAGGCACCAGTCTAGACAGAGTTGTTTCGAGAAACCTGTAAACAGACCCTGCCGAGTGCCGGGGGGGAGAAGGTCCTCAGCGCCAGCACTGAGCGGCTCCCCGGTCGCGGTGATAGGCCCAAGACCAGTCGGCCTGGCCGCCGCCGTGCCGCGCGTTGTTCTAATCCGACGGCGTAACGGTCGCTACTACTGTCGAGGGTCGATGTAGCGACGAACCTGCGTCACCGCAGCTCAGCAGCGACACAGGCTCCTACAAATTCGGACATTCCTATACAATTATCCCACGGTGGACCCGATGTGGCACAACCCGAACCGCATTCACACTGCTCAGGGGCCTGCGGTAGTGGTTACAGCCGTACGGCGACGGGTTGGCTAGACCAAACGGTGGCGGCAGGCTCGAGCTGAGCCCGCCGTACCTTTACGTCCCTCAGGCTGATACGAGGGCGACGGACTCGTCAATGGCGAGCAGGGCCGCCAGTTGGTGCATGTTGGCTTTCACGGCTCGGTAGTAAACCCACGTTCCGCGGCGTTCGCCGTCGATGAGCCCAGCCTCGCGCAGGACCTTGAGGTGGTGGGAGATGGTGGGGCCGGTGACGTTGAAATCGTCTCCGGTGATGTCGCAGACGCAGATCTCTCCACCGGGCGCCGAGGTGATACGCGAGAGCAGCCGGAGCCGGATGGGATCGCCGAGGGCCTTGAACATCCGGGCCATGTCGGTCGCGTGCTCAGTATCGAGGGATGCCTCGGCGATGGGCGGGCAGCATGCCTGCTCGGAGGCGGCATCCAAGACCACGAGCTGTTTCGACATGGCTCTAGGTTGACAGATTTCTAATCAGGGAGCAAGCTGGCTCTCGCTCGACTGATTCGACAGTCGTCTAGACAGGGAGCGAGTCATGTTCGCCAAGTTGCGGCACAGCCGGAGGAGAACGTCATGAGCACCAGCACCGAGCCCCTTCCCGTCGCGGTGATCGGCTCCGGACCGGTCGGTCTGGCCACCGCCGCCCAGCTCGCTACCCGCGGGATGGACTTCGTCGTCCTCGAAGCCGGGGACGAAGTCGCGGCGTCGATCCGGGAGTGGGCGCATGTGCGGCTGTTCTCCCCATGGCGCTACGACACCGACCCGGCCGCCCGTACCCTGCTGGAGGCCACCGGCTGGACCGCGCCGGACCCGGAGAAGCTGCCAACCGGTGGCGACCTGATCGACGGCTATCTCGCGCCGCTGGCCGCGCACCCGGCCATCGCGCCGAAGGTGCGCCTCGGCGTCGCGGTGACCGCGATCGCCCGGCAGGGCTTCGACAAGGTACGCACCGCCGGCCGCGACTCCGCACCCTTCCTGATCCGCCTGTCCAACGGCACCGAGCTACTCGTGAGCGCCGTGATCGACGCATCCGGCACCTGGCGTACCGCCAACCCGTTGGGCGGCAACGGCATCCCCGCTCACGGTGAGACCGACGCCATTGCGGCAGGCCGCGTCCACAACGGCATGCCGGACGTGCTCGGCGGCCTGCGCGACCAGTTCGCCGGTCAGAGGGTCGCCGTCGTCGGCGCGGGCCACTCCGCCACCGGCACCCTGCTCGCCCTGGCCGAGCTCGCCGACACCGAGCCGGACACCGTCCTGCACTGGGTTCTGCGGGCGCCGAACCCATCGCGGGCTTATGGTGGCGGCGACGCCGACGCGCTCCCGGCTCGGGGTGCGATCGGCACCCGGATCAAAGCTCTGGTCGACGCGGGCAAGGTGCAGGTGCACAACGGTTTCCTGGTTCAGGAGGTCACCGAGCAGGGCTTGGTCTCCGCCGACGGCCGCAAGCTCGACGCGCAGGTCATCGTTAACTCGACCGGCGCACGACCGGACTACGCGGCGGCCACCGAGCTGCGGCTGGACCTGGACCCGATCCTGGGCTCTACCCGGGCCCTGGCACCGCTGATCGACCCGAACCAGCACTCGTGCGGCACCGTGCCCCCGCACGGCGTCGACGAGCTGACCCACCCCGAGACCGGCTTCTACGTGGTCGGCGCGAAGTCCTACGGCCGCGCCCCCACCTTCCTGCTCGCGACCGGCTACGAGCAAGCCCGCTCGGTCGTCGCGGCCCTGGCCGGCGACTGGGAGGCCGCCCGCGACGTGCAGCTGGAACTGCCCGAGACCGGCGTGTGTAGCTCCAACCTCGCCGCTGAGGCTGACGCCGCCGACAGCGACTGCTGCGGCCCGGCCCCGGCCGCCAACCCCGGACCGGAGGCCAAGCGCGGTCTAACCACCGGGATCAGCGGCGGCCTGCTGTCGCTGCCCCTCGTAGACGTAAGTGCCAGCCAGTCCGGCGGCTCCTGCTGCAGCTGAGACTCTTGCGGCCACCACCCGACTGGGCGGTGGCCGCAGCCATAGCACGCCGCGTCGGAAGTTGACGCTCGGAGGATACCTCAGTAGTTTTTGAGGCGATGAACGTTGAGCTTTCCTCCATAGAGGCACGGGCGAAGATCCACGCCGCACTCGGCGACCCCACCCGCCTGGCCATCGCGGACATCCTCGCCATCGGCGACGCCTCACCCGGCGAGATCGGCGCACACCTGGGCATGCCCACGAACCTGGTCGCCCACCACCTGGGCGTGCTCACCGAAGCCGGGGTGATCGACCGGCGCCGCTCCGAGCACGACCGCCGCCGCAGCTACCTGCAGCTGCGACCCGCAGCCTTGGCCGCGCTGCACCCACCCCGGCTCGCCGCGCCCCGCCGGGTGGTGTTCGTCTGCACCCGCAACTCCGCCCGATCGCAGCTGGCCGCCGCCTTGTGGGGCGAGCGCAGCCCGATCCCCGCCGCCTCAGCAGGCACCGAACCCGCCGAGCGGGTGAACCCCCGCGCCGTGCGCACCGCCAAGCGCCACGGCCTGCGGCTCGACTCGACCGCGACCCACCACCTGGACGACGTCACCGGTGACGGGGACCTGCTGATCGCGGTCTGCGACCACGTCCACGAGACCCTGCCCGCCGACTGCACCCGGCTGCACTGGTCAGTGCCCGATCCCGTGCCGGTCGACAGCGACGACGCGTTCGAGGCCGCCTACACCGACCTGGCCGACCGCATCGAGCGGCTCGCCCCCACCATCGAGGAGCACCACCCGTGAGTTCGAGGCGACCCCTTCAAGCCCGCCGGCTGATCGCCGAATACCTCGGCACGCTGCTGCTGGTCACCGCCGTCGTCGGCTCCGGGATCACGGCCGTCAACCTGTCCCCGAACGATGTCGGCCTGCAACTGCTGGAGAACTCCGTCGCCACCATGCTCGCCCTGGCGGTGCTCATCCTGACCCTCGGCCCGGTGTCCGGGGCGCACTTCAACCCCGTCGTCACGCTCGCCGACTGGTGGCTGCACCGCCACGACCCCGACACCATCGGCGTGACTGAGGTGGCCGGATACGTTGGCACACAGGTACTTGGCGCGATCAGTGGCGCGGTCCTGGCGAACCTGATGTTCGGCCTGCCAGCGGTGTCCTGGGCAACGACGACCCGGACCACGCCGCACCTGTGGATCGGCGAAACGGTGGCCACCGGCGGACTGATCCTGCTGATCTTCGCGCTCGTGCGTACACACCGCACCCGGTACGCCCCAGCCGCCGTCGGCGCGTACATCGGCGCGGCCTACTGGTTCACCAGCTCCACCAGCTTCGCCAACCCGGCCGTCACGATCGGCCGTGCCTTCACCGACACCTTCGCCGGAATCAGCCCCCCATCGGTGCCCGGCTTCATCGCCTTCCAGCTCGTCGGCGCCGCGGTCGGCCTCGCGCTGGTCCTCGTGCTGTATCCCCGGCAGACGACCGTCACCGGTGACACTGCCCCCACCGAACCCGCCGCTACCCAGCGCGTACCCGCCAGGAGCAGATCATGACCAAACCGAGTGTGCTGTTCGTCTGCGTCCACAACGCCGGACGCTCCCAAATGGCCGCGGGATTTCTGCGCCACCTCGCAGGCGATGCCGTGGAAGTCCGCTCCGCCGGGTCCGCGCCCGCCGACCAGATCAACCCCGCCGCTGTTACGGCCATGGCTGAAGTCGGCATCGACATCACAGACTTGAAGCCAAAGATCCTCACTGCGGAAGACTCCGAAGCGTCCAGTGTGGTCATAACCATGGGATGTGGCGACGTCTGCCCCTACTTCCCCGGACAGATTCACCTGGACTGGGAACTCGACGACCCCGCCGGACAGGGCATCGAGGCCGTCCGCAAGATCCGCGACGACATCCAGGCCCGGGTGAAGGCCCTCCTCGCCGAACTACTCGCAGAAGGCAGGTTCACGGGGTCCATGTAGTAACGAACCCCGCATCGCCGCAGGTCACGGCGATGCGAGCGCATCACAAAATTGGACATACCCATACGAATACGCCCACGGTGGGGCCGGCGGGGCTCGAACCCGCGACCGAGGGATTATGAGTCCCCTGCTCTGACCGGCTGAGCTACGGCCCCAAATGCACGGCGGTCGGCCGGCGGGCCGGTCGACCTTCGCGTGGTCCCTAGAGTAGCCGCCGGGGCCAGCGTATTTCACCCACCATCGGCGCGCTTTTCCGCGGATCAGGGTTGTCCATGCGATCCAGACCCAAGATCACATGGACAACCCTGGTCCTGTACTGGGGATCAGCCGACCTTCAGGGTCACGTCGGCGACCATGACCCGGTCGTGACCGACCTCCCGTTCGGGGCCGGTGAGGCGGAGCGGGATCGTCGCCCGGATGTCGGTGCTCGAGGCCGCGAGGCGGAGTTCGAGGTCGCCCGGTTCGACGATGCGGCGGCCGTCTCGGCCGGTGAAGGCGGCGAGGTCCGGGTGGAATCGGAAACTCACTCGCGTCGTTTGGCCGGCTTCGAGCGGGACGCGGGCGTACCCCACGAGGCGTTGCACCGGACGGGTGACCTGCGCCACCGGATCGTGGAGGTACAGCTGCACGATCTCCGCGCCGGGCCGGTCGCCACTGTTGGTCACGGTCAGGGTCACCGAGATCGGCTCGTGGGTGGCCAGCTCCGTGGGTTCCGCCGGGATCGTGTTCCATTCAAACGACGTGTACGCCAAACCGTGGCCGAACGCGTACAACGGAGTCGGGTCGACGCTGCTGACCCCGGTTCGGTGTGCCAGCTGCGGCCCGAGGTACGCAGCCGCCTGTCCCCCGGGATGGCGCGGGATGCCGATCGGGAGGCGGCCGGAGGGGTTGACACGGCCGGAGAGCACTCCCGCGACGGCGGATGCGCCTTCTTCGCCGGGCAGGAAGGCTTGGACGATGGCGGCGCAGCGGTCGGCGTACGCGCCGAGGGCGTAGGGCCGGCCGGTCAGGAGCACCAGGACGACCGGGGTTCCGGTGTCGAGCAGCTCTTGCAGGAACCGATCCTGGTCGCCCGGCAGGGTGAGGTCTTCGACGTCGCATCCTTCGCCGGAGGTGCCCCGGCCGAAGAGTCCGGAGGTGTCGCCGACGACGGCGACGCAGAGGTCGGCGTCGGCCGGGTCGTCGGTGAAGACGACGCCGGGAAGCTCCTCGGGGAGCACGGTACGCAGAGTGCGTACCTCGACGCCGGGGTCGGCGTGCAGTCCGTGATGCGCTGGGAACGAATAGCAGCCGAGCATGGCGGCCGGGTCGTCGGCATACGGGCCGACGAGGGCGATTCGGGTCGCTTTGAGGGGCAAGGTGCCGTCGTTCGCCAGGAGCACTACGGATTCCTCGGCGACGAGGCGAGCCAGGTCGCGCCCGTCCGCGGTGTCGAAGTCGACGGCGGCCGGCGCGTCGGGACGGTCGAGGAGGCCGAGGTCGATCTTCTGACGCAGGACCCGGGCGGCGGCCCGGTCGATCAACGTCTCGGGGACCGTGCCGGATCGGACCGCGTCCCGGAGGGGCTCGCCGTAGCAGCGCGTGGCGGGTAGTTCGACGTCCACTCCGGCGGTCAGCGCGAGCGCGGCGGCGGCCGCCGAGTCCGCGGCGACGCCGTGGAGCGTTTCGAGGAACGACACTCCGAAGTAGTCGGCCACAACGGTGCCGGTGAACCCGAACTCGTCGCGGAGAACCTCGGTGAGCATCCGAACGTCGGAGGCGGTGGGCACACCGTCGATTTCGGCGTACGAGTGCATGACCGAACCGGCACCCTCGCGCAGCGCGAGTTCGAACGGCGGCAGCAGCACGTCGGCGAGTTCGCGGTGGCCGACCGCGACGGGCCCGAAGTTGCGCCCGGCGCGCGAGGCCGAGTAGCCCGCGAAATGCTTGAGAGTGGCGATGACCCCGGCCTGCTGAAGGCCGCGCACGTAGGCCGAGCCGACCGTGCTGACGAGGTACGGGTCCTCGCCGATGGTCTCCTCGGTACGCCCCCAGCGGGCGTCGCGGACGACGTCGAGGACGGGCGCGAGTCCTTGATGGACACCGGCGGACCGCATCGTCGCGCCGATGTGCGTGGCCATCCGTTCGATCAGCGCCGGGTCGAAGGTGGCGCCCCAGGCGAGCGGCGTGGGGAACACGGTGGCGCGCCAGGTCATGAATCCGACGAGGCACTCCTCGTGGACGAGGGCGGGGATGCCGAAGCGGCTCGCCTCGACGATCTCGGCCTGACGGCGCAGCAGCCAGCGTGCGCCCTCGGCGGGCTCGATCGGCGCGGTGCCGTAGGGACGGGTGAGCTGGCCGAGGCCGTGCTGGACCACTTTCGCCCAGTCGATCGTCGGCTCCGCGAACTCGTACTGGTGTGGCGCGACCTCGGCTCCCGGGTCCGGCGACGATGCCACCCAGGCCGAACCCAGCTGGGCGACCTTCTCCTCGAGGGTCATCCGGGCGAGCAGATCGGCGACCCGGTCGGCGGCCGGTCGGGCGACTTCCCGCCAGATTTCCTGCGCGGCGTCGCCGGGGGCCTTCTCCGTGAGCATGCGGCTCCTGACTGTCTTCCGGAACATTCGGCCCGGGTTTTCGTCGCGACAACGCTTGTGACCGAGCCACGGGCGGACATAGCGTACGTCATGGCACCGAAAATTTACGATAGCCCTCCGAAACTTTGGCGCACCGGGGCGGCCATGGCCTTCCGCAACATTCCGGTCGTACGCTGAACCGACAGTTGATGTAGGGAGACGTAGTGGCGGCGGACGAGCAGAGGATCACCATCACCGCGATCGCACGGGAGGCCGGGGTCTCGGTGCCGACCGTGTCGCGGGTGGTGAACGGTCGCGCCGACGTGGCGCCCGAGACCAGGCAACGGGTCGAGGATCTGCTGCGGCGGCACGGATATCGGCGGCGCACCGGGCGTACGCGGGACCGGGCGGACTTGATCGACCTCGTCTTCAACGACCTCGACAGCCCGTGGGCGGTGGAGATCATCCGCGGGGTGGAGGACGTGGCGCACGCGAGCGGGGCGGGCACCGTGGTGTCGGCCATCCATCGGCGTACCTCGTCGACCCGGCAGTGGCTGCAGAACCTGCGCGCCCGGGCCAGCGACGGCGTCATCCTCGTCACCTCGGTCCTCGACCCGCCGGTGCAGGCCGAACTGCGCCGCCTCGACGTGCACCTGGTGGTCATCGACCCGGCCGGCGTGCCGTCGTTCGACGTGCCCACCATCGGCGCGACCAACTGGGCGGGCGGGCTCGCCGCCACCGAGCACCTGATCTCGCTGGGCCATCGGCGGATCGGCTTCGTCTCCGGGCCGCGCCGGCTGCTGTGCAGCCGGGCCCGGCTCGACGGCTACCGCGCCGGGCTGGAGGCGGCCGGGATCGAGGTAGACGACTCCCTCATCCAGCCGGGCGACTTCTACCACGAGTCCGGCTTCACCGGCGGCACCGCGCTCCTCGAGCTGCCCGATCCGCCCACCGCCGTCTTCGCCGCCAGCGACCAGATGGCGTTCGGCGTCTACGAAGCCGTACGCCGCAAGGGCTTGCGGGTGCCGGACGACATCAGCGTGGTCGGCTTCGACGATCTTCCCGAAGCCCGGTGGGCCTCGCCGCCGCTGACCACGGTCCGGCAACCGCTGGCCGAGATGGGGATGCTCGCCGCCCGGACGGTGCTGCGGCTCGCTCGGGGCGAGGACGTCGAGAGCCCCCGGGTGGAGCTGGCGACCGAACTCGTCGTCCGCGACAGCACCGCCCGAGCCGAGTCGGTCGCCGTGATCTAGGTGTGATGTTGTCGGCCTAACCTCCTCGAAGTCCGCCGCGTGCTGCGGCGGACTTCGTTCGTCCAGGAGGAAGAGTTGACCACACGGGGGAAGACGGTGGCGGCTGCCCTCGCGGCGGCGGCGCTCGCCGTGACCGCGACCGGCTGCACCAGTCATGACAAGGACTCACCGACGGCGGTCGGCTCGTCCGCGCCGGCCGCGACGCCGACGCCGAGCCTGAACTTCCAGCCGGGTGCGGCCGGGATCGGTGATCCCTACTACCCCACCTACGGCAACGGCGGCTACGACGTCGCCTCGTACGCGATCAAGGTCAAGTACGACCCGAAGACCGACCGGCTGACCGGCGACGTGACGATCACCGCGACGGCGACCTCGGATCTGTCGGCCTTCGACCTCGACCTGCGCGGCATGACGGTGCAGTCGGTGGAGGTCAACGAGAAGCCCGCCACCCAGGCTCGCACCGGCGACGAGCTCGTGATCACGCCGGACAGCGGCTTGGCGACCGGCGCGAAGTTCACCGTACGCGTCGTCTACGACGGCGTACCGGGGTCGGTGACCGATCCCGAGGTCGGGAAGATGGGCTTCTTCCACACCGCCGACGGCGCGTTCGTCGTCGGGGAGCCCGAATCGGCCAGCCTGTGGTTCCCGGTCAACGACCATCCGCAGGACAAGGCCGTCTACGACGTGGAGGTCACCGTCCCGGCGGGCCTGACCGCCATCAGCAACGGCGTACCGGGGCCGCAGAAGACCGAGGCGGGCTGGACGACCTGGAAGTGGTCGGAGAGCACGCCGATGGCCAGCTATCTGACGACGCTCGCGATCGGCGACTACCGCGTCGTGAACTCCACCCACAAGGGCAAGCCCGTCGTGCTCGGCGTGACGAAGCAGGTCGCCGCGGGCGCGGCGGACACGTCCATGAGCCACACCGTCGCGATCGCCGACTATCTCGAGTCGGTCTTCGGGGCGTACCCGTTCGACTCCTACGGCGGTGTGGTGGTCAAGGACGACGACCTGCACTTCGCGCTCGAATGCCAGAGCCGGCCCGTCTACTCGGCCGGGTTCTTCCGGCGCGGCGTCAACGACAGCGTCGTGGTCCACGAACTGGCCCACCAGTGGTTCGGCGACAGCGTCTCGGTCAAGACCTGGCCGGACATCTGGCTCAACGAGGGGTTCGCCTCGTACGCCGAGTGGCTGTGGGCCGAGTACAAGCACACGTCGACCGCCCAGAAGATGTTCGACAACGTCTACGCCACCTCCGACGCGTCGATCTGGCGTACGCCGCCGGCCAAGCCGGGCAAGAAGGAGCTGTTCGGCGACTCCCCCTACGACCGCGGCGCGATGACGTTGCACGCGCTCCGCAAAGCGGTCGGCGACAAGGCGTTCTTCGAGATCCTGAAGAAGTGGGCCGAGCAGAAGGCGGGTGGCGTCGCGACGACGGAGGAGTTCATCGCGCTCGCCGAGCAGGTCTCCGGCAAGCAGCTCGACGCGTTGTTCCAGGCTTGGCTGTACGGCACGAAGAAGCCCGCCAAGCCGTGATGTTCGAGGTGGCGAGGTCCCGGGTGGACGCTACCCGGGACCTCGCTGTCCACGGTGCCTAGCCGACGGTGCAGGTCACGCCGTTGAGCGCGAACGACGTCGGTTTGGCGGTGTTTCCGGTATGCGTGGCCTGGAAGCCGATGCTCGTCGAGCCACCCGGCGCGATCGAGCCGTTGTAGCTGACGTTGCGGGCCGTCACCGCACCACTGGTGGGTGAGTAGGTCGCGTTCCAGCCGTTGGTGATGACCTGACCGGACGGCAACGTGAAGGTCAGCGTCCAGCCGTTGATCGCGGACGAACTCGTGTTCGTGATCGCGATGTCCGAGGTCAGGCCGGTGTTCCAGGCGTTGACCGTGTCCACGACCTTGCACCCGCCACCGGGCGGCGGCGAGGAGGTCGGTGACGTCGACGGCGAAGTCGAGGGCGACGTCGACGGGGAGGACGACGGGGAGGACGACGGGGAACTCGACGGCGACCCCGATGGCGAGGACGTGGGCTGCACGTTCAGGCCGAAGAAGGCGATCGCCATGGCAGCCTGCCCGCTCAGCGGCAGACTGTGCCCGACACCCTGGATGCTGATCGCCTCCACCGGTGCGGTCACACTGTTGGCGCCGTAGCGAGTGCGCGTCCAGCCGGACTGCGGAGTGTCGGTCAGGACCGGCGTCTGGCTCACCCCGAGGACGTTGGTCCACTGCTTGATCTGCTCCCCGAAGTTCGGGTAGCGCAGCGTCGTGTCATCGGTGCCGTGCCAGATCTGCATCCGTGGCCGCGCCCCCGAATAGCCCGGGTACGCCGCGCGTACGAGGTCGCCCCACTGTTGCGGCGTCTTGATGATCGTGCCGTTGGCACAGGCGCTGTTCCAGCTGGATCCGTCGGTGGTGGCGAAGCAGCCGAACGGCACACCCATGAACGCGGCGCCGGCCTTGAACACGTCCGGGTAGTCGCCCAGCATGACGTTGGTCATCATGCCGCCGGACGAGGCTCCCGTGACGTAGACCCGGCCGGCGTCGGCGTTGCGGGTCTGCAGTACGTAGTTGACCATCGACATCAGCCCGACCGGGTCGCTGCCGCCGTTGTGCGACAAGGCTTGCGGCGAGGACACGTCCCAGCAGCTGCCGCTACGGGTGGCCGACGGGTAGATGACGATGAAGCCGTACTGGTCGGCCAGGGACGCGAACTGCGTACCGGAGTAGAAGGCAGGTCCGGAGCCGGTGCAGTAGTGCAGGGCGAGCAGCACTGCGGGCCGGGCACGCACGGTGTCCGGGACGTAGACATACATCCGCAGGTTGGTCGGGTTGGCACCGAAGCCGGTGACTTCGGTGAGCGTCGCCGCCTGGGCGGGCGGGGCGCTGATCAGGGCGGCCGACACCGCGACCAGGGCGGCCACGATGACGGCGAGCAGGGCTTTCACGCGATTCTGCATGATCACCTCATTCCGTGGAGCGCAGGCGTCACGTCGATGTGCGCCGGCGAGGGGGTTCTCGGGGCGAGCGCGTCGGCGGTACCCGGGGGCACCGCCGACGCGTCAGGCGAATCAGGGCGCTGCGCAGGCGTACCCGCTGGCCAATGTCGTGTCGCTTGTGGACCGCGCCACCTGGAAGCCGAACGATGTGCTCGCGTTGGGGCCGAGCGTGCCGTTGTAGTTCGCGTTCTTGGCGGTCACGGTCTGGCCGCTGACCGTGAGCACCGCGTTCCAGGAGCCGGTGATCGTCTGGCCCGCGGGCAGCGTGAAGGTCACGGTCCAGGAGCTGATCTGAGCCGAGCCGGTGTTCGTGACGGTGACCGGCTGGATGACGTAGCCGCCGGGCCACTGCGTCTGCGTGGTGGCCACGGCTGTGCAGCCGCCGGTCCCTCCGCCGCCGTACAGCGTCGTCACGCTCACCGTGGTGGAGACCGCGGAGAGGTTGCCGGCCGCGTCCCTGGCGCGGACCTGATAGCGATAGACCGACGAGGCCGAGAGCCCGCTGTCGGTGTAGGACGTCGAGGTCGATGTGCCGACGACGGCGAACGTGCCGCCGCTCGCGCCGGGCGCGCGGAGGATGTCGTACCCGGTGACGGCGGTGTTGTCCGTGGAAGCCGTCCACGACAGGGTCGTGCCGCTCGAGGTGGTGCCGGACGCCGCCAGGTTGGTCGGCGTGCTCGGCGCGGTGGTGTCGCCACCACCGGTGCCGGCGCCCAACGCGGTCGCGATCGCGGTGTAGTCCGCCTTGGGGTTGTAGTTGGCGTCGTAGATGAGCGCCTGACCCTCGCTGGGGAAGGTGTCGGGCACCCACGAGTACTTGTCGGTGAAGCCCCAGATCGTCACGCCGGGGCAGGCGGTCGACGCGAGGCAGGCGTTGATGATGTTCGTGTAGTACTGGTTCTGCGTGTTGATCTCGCCGGCGTCGGCGGGCAGCACGATGCGCACGTCCAGTTCGGTGAACCGCACCTGTACGCCGAGCGCCGCGAACCGGGCCACGTTCTCCGTGACCTGGCCGGGGAAGCCGTACTGGGTGGCGAGGTGCGACTGGAAGCCGACGCAGTCGATCGGCACACCCTGCGACTTCAGCGACGACACGAGGTTGTACATCGCGGTCGACTTCGCGTTGATCCCCTCGACGTTGTAGTCGTTGATGCAGAGCTTGGCGTCGGGGTCGGCGGCCCGCGCGGCGCGGAAGGCGTCGGCGATGAAGCCCGAGCCCAGCGTGTTGTACCAGAAGCTGGTCCGGAAGCCGCCGTTCTCGTCGAACACCTCGTTCACGACGTCCCACGATTGGACCGCCGGGTTGTTCGCGTAGTGGCCGACCACGGTCGCGATGTGGTCCAGCATGGCCGTTTTCATCGCGCTGGCCGACAGGCCTTGCACCCAGCCGGGCGTCTGCTGGTGCCAGACGAGGGTGTGCCCGTGGACGATCTGGTTGTTCGCCTGGGCGAAGGCGACCACCTGATCCGCGCCGGTGAAGTTGTACTGGTTGTCGTTCGGCTCGGTGGCGTCCCATTTCATCGCGTTCTCGGCGGTGACCTGGTTGAACTCCTGACCGGCGATCGTCCGGTACGCCGTCTCGTTGGCGAGCTGGTTAGTCGCGACGGCGGTGCCGATGAACTTGCCCTTGGCCGCCGCGAGCGTACGCAACGGGTCGGCTGCCGCGGCGGGTTGCGCCGCGAGCAGGCTGACGGTGAAACCGGCCAGCGCGGTCAGCGTGAGAGTCGCTGCTCCGAGCCGGCGGGTGCGGACTGACATCTGTTCCTCCTGCGTTGATGGGGCGTTCGCGCAGGTCAGCACGGGGCAGACAGGCGCGCATCAATGGAAGCGACCCTCAGTATTTAGGGTGCGCCGTAACACGTCAATGACCTTCCGGAAATTATCGGAATCGTTATCGGTTACGGTTTCGCTGCCGGGTTCGGGCCATGGTTTTGGCACCGGATCACGGATAACCATGGAATCTTGGGCCGAGATGGCATGGTTATCCGTGATCCGGCGCCAACACCGGGGTGCCAACACCGGGGCGCCAACACTCGGGGTGCGCCTCGGGGTGCACCCAGCGGGGAACCCGGGCCGTTGTCCGGAATTGATTGATCGGCAGCTCACGGGGTTCCCGCGCAACCCACGCCGGTCTACAAACGACCCGTGGCAGATCTGCTCAAGAAACCCTGGTTCCTCATCGGCGCGGCCACCCTCCTCGTGGTGGCCGTCGGCTCGGCGGTCGTCCTGAGGTCGGGCTCCGCCCCCGTGACCTTCACTCCCACCGCGGGCGAACCGAGCGCTGCGGCCGAGACCGCCGCCGCCGACCTGACCTTCGTGGCGGCCGGCAAGGCCGCCGCCGCTACGCATACTGCGGTGTCGTTCACCGCCAAGGAGACGCTCAACGGACGCGACGGCGCCTCGATGGACGCCAACGTCGTGAAGAAGGACATGTACCGGGCCGGCGAGACCGTCAAGGTCGTCTGCCAGGACCGCGGCGACATGGCGTACGGGTCGGCGATCTGGGATCGCACCTCCGACGGGGTGTACGTCCCCGACGCCTACGTGAAGACGGGCACCGACGGGTTCGCCCCCGGCGTCGCCCGCTGCTCCGACCTCGCGCAGAGCGGCAAGTCGTATCCGGCGACGGCCGATCTGAACGGCCGGGCCGGTCCCTCGCTCACTGCCCGGGTGGTCGAGGAGAACATGTACCGCAAGGGCGAACACGTGGTCGTCGTCTGCCAGATCGCCGGGACGGTCGCGTACGGGTCGACGATCTGGGACAAGACCGACGACGGCGTGTACGTGCCGGATGCGTACGTGAAGACCGGGGTCGAGAAGAACTTCGCGCCCGGCATCGCCCGCTGCGCCGACACGACCCCCGCGCGGTTCGGCTTCAAGGCCACTGTGGACCTCGCCGGACGGGACGCCAAGTCCGTCTCGGCCAAGGAGGTCAAGACGTACGCCGCCGGCAGCACCGTCTACATCACCTGCCAGACGATCGGGGCCAACGCGTACGGGTCGAACATCTGGGACAAGACCGTCGACAACCTCTGGGTCGCCGACCACTACTTGAAGACCGGGTTCGACACCTTCACGCCGGGCGTACCGAAGTGCGCGGGGACTCCGGTGGCCGCACCCAGCCCGACGGCGGCCGCGACC
>NZ_JABFVK010000116.1 GCF_013362815.1 Hamadaea sp.
CATGGCGGAATGTTAGCGCACAGCGGCGATACCGCCACTTCTGCCGACGGAAGATCATCGGCAGGATTCTTCCCATGAGTGCAGTGCTGAACACCCCGCCCGCCGCCCCCGACGTCGCCGCCGCCCATTTCCTCTCGCGTCTGAGCTTCGAGGCCGACGTCTCCGACGTCCACGCCGACCTGCCGCTGGGCAGCATCGTGCTGGTCGACTCGCGGTCGATCGACGCCTGGGAGCAGGGCCACATCCCCGGCGCGGTGCACCTGCCGACGGCTTCCATCGCGACCGAGGCGGCCGCTCTGATCGATCGCGACAAGGTCGTCGTGACCTACTGCTGGGGTCCGGGCTGCAACGGCGCGACTCGGGCGGCGCTCGCCTTCGCCCGGCTCGGCTACCGGGTCAAGGAGATGATCGGCGGATATGAGTACTGGGTGCGGGAGGGGTTCGACACGGAGTCGCTCCTCGGCAAGCAGAGCAACAGCATCGACCCGCTGACCGCGCCCGTGACCGGGGTTTCCTGCGCGTGCTGAGCCCCGGCGGTTCGTCAACGCTGGATCAGGGTTCTCGGGTCGAATCTTGCGGCAAGATTCGGCCCGGAACCCTGATCCAGCGCTGAAGCGACAGCGCAGCCGGAGCTACCTCGGGAAAAGCTGAAAGCGCATCACAGATGAGCTGTTTCGCTCAAGACCCGAGTACGCCGCGGTTGCGACCATCGCTGGCATGACGTCCTATCCGTGCCCGGCCTGCCTGACCGAAGCCTCGCTCGAGTCCGGCTGTCCCGGCTGCGGCCGCCCGCCGGACCCGGTCGCGGCCGAGGTGATCCAACTCGACACGCAGATCGTGGAGCTGACCGCGCAGGCCGAGCGGGCCCGGCTGGCGTACGCCGACGTGTCGACCCAGCTTCAGGTCGCCCGGCAACGGCGGGCCCGGCTCGCCGCTCAGGTCTGGGCCTCGGCTCGGCCCGCCCCGGTTCCTCCACCGACACCCGCCCCCGCGCCCGTGTATGTGACGGCGCAAGCGCCGGCCCGGCCGGAGGCGTCGACGCAGACGGTCAAGAACGTCCTGTTCGTCCTCGGTGGCATCCTGATCGGCATCGCGGCGATCGTGTTCACCGCGTTCGCCTGGGGCACGTTCGGTATGGCGGGCAAGGCGGCGATCCTGGCCGTCGTCACCGGCGTCGCGCTCGCGGTTCCGCTGGTCGCGCAACGCCGTGGGCTGCGGGGCACCGCCGAGACGTTCGCCGCGATCGGACTGCTGCTGGTCATCCTCGACGGCTACTCGGTGTGGAACGTCAACCTGCTCGGCGTACACGGCTTCTTCTCGGGCTGGACGTACACCGGGCTCGTCGTCGCGGCGACGGCCTCCGTCTCGCTCGGCTACGCCTGGCTCACCCGCCTCTCCGGCCCGGCCGTCGGCGGCCTGCTGCTCGCTCAACCCGCGCTGCCGTTGCTCTTCGTCGACGTCACCGATGGGCGTACCGGTGGATTCGCGCTGGTCTTCGCCACGGTCGCCGCGGGCAACCTGCTGGCCGTGGGCAGCTTGCGGCGGTTCGCGGGCCGCTCGCTCGCCGTCGTCCTCCAGATCCTCGCCTGGCTCGGGTACGCCGTGAGCCTGCTGATGGCGCACGCTTTCGCGTTCGTCCGGCTGGCCGTCGCCGACCCGATGGGTTCGGCTGTTGCCGGAGTGGCGCTGCTGCTCCTCGTCGGGGCGGTCGGGGTCGCCGCCGGTCCGGTCGCTCGCCAGCGCGTACTCACCGTCATCGGGGTGGCCTGGTTCGTCCTGCTTCTCCTGCTCGGGCAGGCCCGGATCGCCGACCTCGCCGATTCGCCGCACGTTCTCCTGTGGACGTCGGTATGCGTACTGGTGTTGGCGGGGGCCTATCAGCTTGTGCGGCTCGCGTCGCGCGCGGTTGCGATCGGCGTACTGGTCGGGACGGCGATCGGCGGGGGCGTGGCCGTCCTGGTCGCGGTCTTCCTCACGGCCTGGACCGGGTTGGTGTCGATCGGCCTGCACGAGAGCCCGGCACCGTACGACTGGGCGCTGCCGACGTCGATCGCACTGCTCACTGCGGCGGCGGTCGCGCTGGTGTCGCCGCGGTGGTCTGCCGCGATCGCGATCGCAGCGGCCGGTGTGGTGCCGCTGGCGCTCGCCGTCCCGGGCCGGCCGCCGGTCGACGACTGGCTGCCGCCCGCCGCCGACCTCGCGGCCGTCGCGGTGCTGCTCGCGACCGCGCTCGTCCGTCGTCACCTCGCCACCCGGCTCATCGCCGGGGTGGGCGCATTCGGGTTGTCGGTGCACGCCATCCTCGCGCCGTTCGGCGAACCGCCGCAGCCGGTCTGGTCGATCGGGGCCGTCCTCGTCCTGGCGCTCGCCACCGCAGTCGCGGCCCGGCCGGGGGACCGTACGCCGGGAGAGGTGGCCCTCGCGGCGGCTCCGCCGCTGCTCGTCCTGCTCGCCGCCGCGTACGCGTACGCGTCCGACGCCTCGGACGCCACCGTGCTCCACGCGGCTGCGCTCGCCGCCCTCACGCTGCCCGGCTTCGCCTGGCTGCTCCGGCCGGTTCCGGCGTACGCCGTCGTGCTGCGGTGGTCCGCCTTCGGGACGGTGCTCGTGACCGTCTTCGCCGGAGTGCTGGCGGTTTCCGAGGACGGCTGGAGCAAGTCGCTGTACGTGGCCTTCGGCTTGCTGGCGCTCGCTCTGTTGCCCCGCGTGCCTGGGACCGCTGTGGATTCCGGCCAGATCAGGGTTCTGGGTCGAATCACACCCCAAGATTCGACCCAGAACCCTGATCCAGCGCTGAAGCCTGCCGCGGCGGGAGCGGCGGCGCTGAAGCCGACCGAGGCGGGCGCGGGGCGGATCGGCGTGGACACCGTCGTGGGGTGGGCGGTGCTGGCGATCGCCCTGCTCCTGGCCCGGCCGCCGCTAGGCGTACTCGTCGAGTCGTATCGCTGGCTCGGTGAGGGCTGGTCGTCCACCCCGGGCGGTTCGGGTCTCGCCCCCGGCGACGGGATCGCCGTCGGGTTCGGCGACGTGCTCGCGTTCGCTGTGCTCACGCTCGCCCTCGGACTCCAGCTCGGGCTCCGCGCCGCAGTCTCGGTCGCACCCGTGCCAGCCGTCCTCGCGCTCGTCTGGCTCGACGTACGCTGGCCGGGCGTACCGCTGATCATGCTGGTGGCCGGGCTCGCCCGGATCGTCCGCAGTGGACTGCGGCCGGCGCGCGCCGACTTCGTCGTCGTCCCGTACGCCGTGATCATCGCGGGTTCGGGGCTGGCCGGGTTGTCCGCCACGAGTTGGTCGTCGATTCTGGGGCTGGCCCTGGTGACGGCGGCGTTCGCGGTCATCGGCCAGCGGAGCGCCGCCGCCGAGGTCCGCTGGTTCGCCTGGCCACTGGCCGGGATCGCCTGGACCGGGCTGGCCGCCGTCAGTGCGCACGCGGCACACCTGCCGCCGCGCCCGACCGGACTCGTCGTCCTCGCGGCGGCTGCGGTGCTGGTGGCGGTCAGCTACCTGCCCGCCTGGCGAGGCGGAAAGCGGGAAGTGCGGGCGTTGGAGCCACTGGCCCACGCCGTCGCGGCGGTCCTGCTGCTCTCGGCGTACGCCCAGCCGAACCCGGCGATCCACGTCGCCAAGGTCTACCTCGGCTGGGGTCTCGTCGTCGGAGCCACCGTCCTGAGCAAGCGGAACCCCGTCGCACGCGCAGCGGTGGCTGCTGCGCTCGAACTTCTCGCTCTCTGGTCGCTGCTTTGGGCGTACGACATCAAAGCCGTGGAGGCCTATTCCCTCCCGCTCGCGCTGACCGCGGTGGCCGTGGGCCTGCTGGCGACCCGCCGTGACCCGAGTCTGTCGAGCTGGATCGGCTACGGCCCGGCGCTGGCGGCGGCCTTCGGGCCCACGTTACTGGCGGTGTTGCCGGGCGAGGGCGACCCGGTGCGGCGGGTGGCGCTCGGCGTGGCCGGACTGGCGGTGGTGATCGTGGGGGCGATCCGGCGGCGGCAGGCGCCGGTCGTGATCGGCGGGGGCGTGCTGGTGGTGCTCGCCTTGCACGAGCTGACGCTGTACTGGACCCGGCTGCCGCTCTGGCTGCCGATCGGGCTCGGCGGGGCGATTCTGCTGGCCCTGGCGATCACCTACGAGCGGCGACTCCGTGATCTTCGGGTGCTTCGCATGAAGCTGGCATCATTCCGATGAAAAGTATGCAAAATGGATGCCATGGATTTCTGGGATACGTTCTGGCTCCTGCTGATCTTCATCCCGCTCCTGCTGGTCTGGGGCTTCGCGCTGGTGGACATCTTCCGGCGCGACGACCTGGCGGGCTGGCTGAAGGCCCTCTGGGTCGTGGTGGTCGTCATCGCGCCGTTCTTCGGCACGCTGATCTACCTGATCTTCCGCCCGCCCGGCGCGACGCCCGACGAGCGCAAGGCGATGGATCAGGCGAGCCGGGACTTCGTGGAGAAGTACGCCCCGGCCGACTCGGCCCAGCAGCTGACCTTGCTGTCGGACCTGCACGACCGGGGCAAACTCAGCGACGAGGAGTTCGCCGCCGAGAAGGGCCGCGTCCTGGCGCACGACCCGAAGTATCAAGGGCAGCACCAGTCGGCCGCTTCTTGACAAGTACCGCATCTGGCCGCTGCTCGCGCTGGCCAGTAGGGTTCCAGCATGCGGTTTGAGGTAAGCCACGTCCTGGACGCGATCGAGCGCCGCCTCACCACCGAGCCGGCGCTCGCCCGGGGTGTGCTGGACCTGGCGGAGATCGTCCGCTACGTGGATCTCGACGGCGGCCGCCCGGCCACGCTGCTCCGGCTGGGGATGGTCGTCGACGCGCTCGCCCGGCACCTCGCCGAGGAAGGCATCCAGGTCTACTGCGTCGTCGACAAGCAGTTGCTCTCCGACCTCGATCAACCCTCGAGCGAGCGGATGGTCATCCGGCGCTGGGCCGACGACGGGCACGTGGAGGTCGTGCAGGGCTCGGTCATGCGCGTACGGGAGTTGAACGAGGTCGCCGGGCTGCCGGTGATCTCCCGCAATCTGCCCGGCCTGGCCGCGCTGCCCGGTGCGGGCGGTGCCGTGATCGCCGTCCGGGGACCCGTCCCGACCGCTCCCTCCGACCTCGGCCGCCGCCTGATGTCCCGTCGGTGGCGCTGCCCCGACCCCGAGTGCGCGCTCTTCGCGGGCATGCGGGTGGCCGTGGGTCAGCCACTGCCCAAGCTCCGCGGCAACCCCCTCTGCCCGCGCCACGACCTGCCGCTGTCCGACACCGGGCCCGCGCCGGCTCAAGACGTTCTGGCGGTACGCGTGAACGGCGTGATCAAGCAGCGTTTCCTGGTGACCGGGGCGGGACCGGTGACGGTCGGGCGCGCGCCGGAGGGCAACTGGGACAGCGACAGCCGGTCGATCGTCCTCGGTCCCTGGCTGGACGAGGGTGCGGTCAAGGCGGTCAGCCGCAACCACATAGTGGTCGCATTCGACCACTCCGGGCTGTCGGTCAAGGACGTCAGCATGAACGGGGCCTGGATCTACCCGGGTGGCGACAAGATCACCCCGCGGCAGCCGCGGGCGCTGGGGCCGGCCGAGTACATCGAGCTCTACCCAGGCGTGGAGATCGGGCGGCCCGGCAGCCTGGCCGGCAGCAACGGCGCGGTCGGATCCGTCCTGGTGGACGCCCCGACGATGTCCTTCCGCCTCCCACCCTCCTGACGCCTCCGCCCACCCCTTCCGCGCGCCCACCCCTTCCGCGCGCCCGCCCGCCCCTTTCCGCGCGATCATGAACTAATCGGGGTGATCGACGGCGTTTCCGCAGGACACCATTCCGGTTTGCGGGTGATCGACTCCGCAGCCGGGTGATCGACTTCCGAAACGAGTGATCACCCGGCGCGGTGTGCGCCGGGTGATCACGATGCGGTCGGTCAGGCGACGACGGCGTGGAACTGCTCCAGAGCCCAGTCGACCTCGTCGGCCGTGATGGTCAGCGGAGGCGCGAGCCGGATCGTCGAGCCGTGCGTGTCCTTGGCCAGTACGCCGCGCTCCATCAGCTTCTCCGAGGCCTGCCGACCGGTCATCAGACTCGGGTCGATGTCGACACCGGCCCACAGTCCACGGCCGCGTACCTCGGTGACGCCGTCGCCGATCAGCTTCGCGAGCCCGGTGTGCAAACGCTCACCGAGTTCGCGGCTGCGCTCCTGGAACTCCCCGGTACGCAGCAAGTCGATCACGGCGATGCCGACCGCACAGGCCAGCGGGTTCCCGCCGAAGGTCGAACCGTGCTCGCCCGGCTTGAGGACGCCGAGGACGTCCCGGTCGGCCGCGACCGCGCTGACGGGAACGATCCCGCCGCCCAGCGCCTTGCCCATGATGTACATGTCGGGCACGACCGACTCGTGGTCGCAGGCGAAGGTGTCCCCGGTACGCCCGAGGCCGCTCTGGATCTCGTCGGCGAGCATCAGAACGTTGTTCCGGGTGCACAGCTCCCGGACGCCCCGCAGGAAGCCGGCCGGGGGAGCGAGCACGCCTGCCTCACCCTGGATCGGCTCGACGAGTACGCCGACCGTGTCAGCGTCGATCGCCGCCTCCAGGGCAGCGAGGTCGCCGTACGGGACGAGCTGGAAGCCGGGCGTGTAGGGCCCGAAGTCGTCGCGGGCGTCGGGGTCGGTCGAGAACGACACGATCGTCGTCGTACGCCCGTGGAAGTTGCCCTCCATCGCGATGATCTTCGCCTGCCCGGGGCGTACGCCCTTGACGAGGTAACCCCATTTGCGGGCGACCTTGATCGCGGTCTCCACCGCTTCCGCGCCCGTGTTCATCGGCAGGATCAGGTCCTTGCCGGTGAGGTCGGTGAGCTTGTGGCAGAACTCGGCGAACTGGTCGTGGATGAACGCCCGGCTGGTCAGGGTCACCCGGTCGAGCTGCGCGTGGGCGGCGGCGATCAGCGACGGATGCCGGTGGCCGAAGTTCAGCGCCGAGTAGCCGGCGAGGCAGTCGAGGTAGCGCTTGCCGTCGACGTCGGTCACCCAGGCACCCTCCGCGTCGGCGATCACGACGGGCAGCGGGTGGTAGTTGTGCGCGGTCCAGCGCTCGGCGGCGGCGACGGCTTCCGGGGTCTTGCTCATGAACGCAGCTCCAGGGTGCAGCACTTGGGGCCGCCGCCGGCGAGCCGCAGCTCGCTGACGTCGACACCGATGGTCTTGTATCCAGCCTGCTGCAGAGCGGCGGTAAGTGCCACCGCCTGCACCGGGAGGACCACGGTTTCGCCGTCGCTGACGGCGTTGAGGCCGAGCACCTCCGCGTCCGCGACGGTCGCGATCACTGCGTCGGGGAACAACTGCCGCAGCACGGCCTGGCTGCCGGGCGAGAACGCCTCCGGCAGGTACGCGACGTTCACCGGGCCACCGACTGACTGCACTCCTGGCTCTTCACGCGAGCGCTCATCACGGCCATGCGAGAGCACCGCCAGAGCGGTGTCGAGGTGGTAGAACCGCGGGTCGACCAGCTGCAACGTGATGACCGGGCGGCCGAAGAGCTCTTGCACCTCGGCGTGGGACGCGTGCGACGTCCGGAAGCCGGTCCCGGCCAAGATGTAGTCCCCCGCGAGCAGGATGTCGCCTTCGCCCTCGTTGATGGCCTTCGCCTCGGTGACTGCGAATCCGGCACCCCGGAACCATTCGGCGTACGCCGGACCCTCGTCGGCGCGCTCGGCGTCGCGGAACTGCACGGCCAGCGCCTTGCCGTCGATCACGGTCCCGCCGTTGGCGGCGAACACCATGTCGGGCAGCCCGGGCAGCGGGTCGATCTCCTCGATCTGGTGGCCCAGCTCCTCGTAGACCCGCTTCAGCTCGGTCCACTGCGAGATCGCCAGCGCGGTGTCATAGGGGGCCGCCGGATCCATCCAGGGATTGATCCGGTACGTGACCGCGAAGTGGGTCGGTCGGCACATCAGGTAACGGCGTGTCGGCATGCGAACCAAGTTAGGCCGGTTGAGCAGCGCAAACCAGGCGCGAAGGTTGCGTACCGCGCAACAACGTTGCGCAATCGACGGCCGTCGCGGCGATTCGTAAACCTGTCGGCAAGCGTCACAGCGAGTCCTGCCGGGGATGCACGACCTGCCGGATGATCAGCTGGAGCGCGGCGTACCCGGGAACGGAGATGAACACGCCCATCACGCCGAACATGGCGAATCCGATCAGCACCGAGACGATCGCGGCCAGATTGGAGATCTGCACCGCCTGCCGCATCACCCGGGGATAGATCAGCCAGTTCTCGAGCTGCTGATAGACGACGAAGAAGACGATCGTCGCGATCGCGACGGCGAGGCCGCGCGTACCGAAGGCCACCAGGGTCACGATGATCGCGCCCAGGGTGGCCCCGACTTGGGGGATGAGGTCGCAGACCGCCACGACCAGGGCGAGCAGGAGTGCGTACGGGACGCTGATGATCCACAGATAGATCAGCGCGGTGGTGCCGGCGACGAAGGCGATGCTCAGCGAACCGACGAGGTATCCGCCGACCTTGTCGAGGATCTGGTCCGCGATGCCGCCGACGCGCTCTCGCCGCGAGAACGGAATCAGCTGGTACGCCCCGTCCCGCAGCCGGTCGAATCCGGCCAGGATGAAGAACATCAGGATGAAGGCGGTGACGAAGTTGAAGACGCCGGCCGCCACCGTCGTCGCGCCGCCGACCAGGCCGCCGAGCACGAGGCTGATGTTGGCCGGCGTGATCAGCGCTTCCGCCTTCGCGATCAGGTCCTCGTTACGGGTCAGCTCCTCGAACCGCGGATCGCTGAGGATCTGCTGGATCCAGCCCGGAATGGCGTCGACGAGCGCGCCGAACTGGCTCACCGCGACCGGGATGAGCAGCGCGAGGAACCCGCAGACCAGTAAGACGAAGCCGACGAACAGCAGGAAGACGGCGAGCCCCCGGGACATGCCCCGGCGCATCAGCCATTTCACGACCGGGTTGAACCCGATGGCGAAGAATCCGGCCGCCGCCACGATGGTGAGCACGGTTCCGGCCGCCTGCACCAGGTTCGCCGCCACCACCACCAGGAGCAGCGCGAGTCCTATCCAGATGCCGATCTTGAACGGATGGTCCGACGCCGACGCAGCCAGCGGTCGGGTCTGGTGAGGCGGCGGCGTCTCCGGCATACCGGTTCAACGACCAGTCCACGGCCAAGATCTGCGGTGCCGACGCGCCGCCTGTAGCGGAGCCGACGCCCGCCGGCGAGCAGCCGCCGAACAGCCGAGAAGGCACTGTTAACCATATTTACTGTTAGGACTTTTTCCTTTAGGGTTCATCTGCGCGCGTGATTCCATCGATCTCCGCGCGCCGGTTGCCGGGGGAACGGCGCGCGGAACTGATCTAGGAGAGTCCTATGTATCGACGCATCCTGGCGGTCGCCGGGGCCGCGCTGTTGGCCGGCGCCGCCGTGCTCGTCGCGTCCACCTCCGCTTCGGCCGCGAACATCCTGCCGAACCCCGGCCTGGAAAGCGGAACTCTGAGCCCGTGGTCGTGCTCGGGGAACCTCGGCTCGGTCGTCACCACTCCCGTCCACAGTGGCAGCCGGGCCCTGCAGGGCGCCGCCTCCGCCTCGGACAACGCCAAGTGCACGCAGACGGTGGCCGTCCAGGCGAACACCGCGTACACGCTGACCGCTTGGGTTCGCGGCGGCGGTGGCTACGTCTACCTCGGCGTCACCGGCGGGAACCAGGTCTGGAACCCGTCGGCGGCGAGCAACTGGGTGCAGTTGTCGGTCGCGTACACCACCGGTGCTTCGCAGACCTCGCTGCAGATCTACGTGCAGGGTTGGTACGGCACCGGCACCTACTACGCCGACGACTTCTCGCTCGACGGCCCGGGCGGCAACCCGTCGCCGAGCCCCACGACGTCGGCTCCGCCCGGCGTACCGGGGACTCCGGGCAACCTGCAGGTGACCGGTTCCACCTCGTCGAGCATCTCGCTGTCGTGGAGCGCCTCGTCCGGCACGGTCACCGGCTACCGGGTCTACGAGGGAACCACGGTACGCGCGACGGTCACCGGCACCACCGCGACCGTCTCCGGTCTCGGGTCGTGCACCAGCCACACCTACACCGTGGCGGCGTACAACAACTCCGGGGAGTCCGGGAAGTCGGGTGCCACCACCGGGAGCACGACTGGCTGCACTAGCACGGGCGCGATGGGCGCGCCGTACTACTACAACGGCTGGGGCAACCCGCCGTCGATCAGCACCGTCATGTCGGCGACCGGGATCAAGCAGTTCACCATGGCCTTCATGCTCTCCGGCGGCGGCTGCACCCCGGCCTGGGACAGCTCTCGTCCGCTGACCGGCGGGGTCGACCAGCAGACGATCAACGCGATCCGGGCGGCCGGCGGCGACGTCGAGATCTCCTTCGGCGGCTGGCAAGGCAACAAGCTCGGCCCGAACTGCTCCAGCGCGTCGGCTCTGGCGGCGGCGTACCAGCAGGTCATCTCGGCGTACAACCTGAAGTACATCGACATCGACATCGAGAACACCGATGAGTTCGAGAACGAGGCCGTGCAGGACCGGATCCTCGGCGCGCTGAAGATCGTCAAGCAGAACAACCCGGGCATCAAGACGATCGTCACCTTCGGCACCGCGACGACCGGCCCGACGTACTACGGGACGCGGCTGATCAACCAGGCGGCGGCGCTCGGCGCAAACATCGACGTCTTCACCATCATGCCGTTCGACTTCGGCGGCGGCTCCGACATGTACGGCAACACCGTCAACGCCGCGAACGGCCTGAAGAACGCGCTGAAGACGGCGTTCGGCTGGACCGACGCCCAGGCGTACGCCCACCTCGGCATCTCGGGCATGAACGGCTACTCGGACCAGTCCGAGATCACCACCACCGCAATCTGGACCAACATCCGGAACTGGGCCAACACCAACCACATCGCGCGGCTGGCGTTCTGGTCGGTCAACCGGGACCGCGGTTGCGCCGGTGGCGGCGTACAGGAGTCCTGCTCCGGCATCGCGCAGACGGACTGGGCGTTCACCGGCATCACCGCCGGGTTCACCGGCTGACACACTCGGCGATCCCGGTCGCCCGTACGGGCGGCGGAGGATCGGCTCACCGGGTGAAATCTGGATGAGTGAAAGGCGACGGCGGGTGCGGAACCGGGTGATCGGGCCGCTTCCGCCGTCGCCTTTCGTGTCCCCTTAGGACGGACAATCGCCGCCCGAACGCAGCTCGGGCAAGGCATCCGGGGCCAGGCCCGCGTGGCAACGGTCCGATCGGGCAGACCCGGGTCAGGCGTCCGGCGGCAACTGACAGGTTCCCGTCTCATCGCCTGGTGGCGGGCACATTCCAGGTGAGGATGATGCCCTTACCGGGGACAGGCATCGAGGGGGTGCGATGACCACGGCTTCCGTTTCCGCGCTGCGCGACGCGACCACGCCGTCAGCCGCGGATGAGGTGCGCCGGCTCGCCGAGCGGCGGCGCATCTATGTGCGTACCCTTGTCGCCTGCGACGCCGTGGTGATCGCGGCCGCGATCTTCGGCGGCTACCTCGCGCGATTCTCCACCGCGAGCCCGCCGCGCACCGGCCTCCCTTATGGACTGATCGGCGTGGGCCTGGGCTTGTCCTGGCTGATCTGGCTGCGGACCGTGCGCTGCTACGACGAGCGCGTGCTCGGCTACGGCACCGACGAGTACCGCCGGGTCGCGGGCGCCAGCGGGCGGCTCGCGGGCACCGTGGCCATTCTCGGCTACATCGTCGACATCGGCGTCTCGCGCAGCTTCCTGGCCATCGCGTTCCTGATGGGCACGGTCGGCCTGATCACCGCCCGCTGGGTGGCCCGCAAGCGGCTGCACCGGGCCCGGTCTCGTGGCGCCGGCTGGTCGCATCGGGTCCTGGTCGTGGGCGACGCGGCCCACGTCTTGGAGCTGGTACGCCAATTGCGACGCGAGCCCTACACGGGCTACCGGGTGGTCGGCGCGTGCATCCCGGACGGCCTGATCGTGCCCCGGACGGCGGGCGCTGCGCAGCAGCACCTCGGCGACGTGCCGGTGGTCGGTTCGTTCCGCAACATCGTCGAAGCCGCCACCGGAGCGCGCGCCGACACCATCGCCGTGACTGGGTCGAACGAGCTCACCGCTTCTCGTCTGCGCCGCCTGGGCTGGCAGCTGGAGGGCTCCGGAATGGAGCTCGTCGTCGCGCCCGCCCTCGTCGACGTGGCCGGACCGCGCATCCACACGCGCCCGGTCGCCGGTCTGCCGCTGATCCACGTCGAGCAGCCCGACTTCGCCGGCGGTACCAAGATCGTGAAGAACGTCGTCGAGCGAATCCTCGCTGTCGGCGGCCTGCTCGCCGCGCTGCCCGTGCTGCTGCTGGTGGCGATCGCCATCAAGCTGGACAGCCGGGGGCCGGTGTTGTTCCGGCAGCGCCGCGTCGGTCAGCACGGCCTCGAGTTCGACGTCTTCAAGTTCCGCACCATGGTGGTCGACGCCGACCAGATGGTCGAGAAGATGTCCACCCTCAACGAGACCAACGGCCTGCTGTTCAAGGTACGCAACGACCCCCGGGTCACCCGGGTCGGCCGGATTCTGCGCAAGTACTCCCTGGACGAGCTGCCGCAGCTGGTCAACGTCGTTCGGGGCGACATGAGCCTGGTCGGGCCGCGGCCGCCGCTGCCGCGCGAGGTCGCCCAGTACGACGGGGATGTGGCGCGACGATTGCTGGTCAAGCCGGGCATCACCGGCCTCTGGCAGGTCAGCGGGCGCTCCGACCTCACCTGGGAGGACGGCATCCGGCTGGACCTGTACTACGTGGAGAACTGGTCGCTGACCTCGGACCTGTCGATCCTCTGGAAGACGGTCGGCGCGGTCGTCCGGTCCCGTGGCGCGTACTGATTCCTGCCGATCGTTAAACTACCGCCGGTAGTTAATTTGGCTACTGGTCGGTAAGGTCGCGGGCAGGTTATTGCCGGCGACGAGGGAGGCAGACACATGCGCGTGGCGATCGTGACCGGGGCGGCCCGGGGGATCGGTGCGGCGACGGCTCAGCGGCTGGCCGCCGACGGGATGAAGGTCGCGGTGGTCGACCTGGACGAGGATTCGTGCCAGGCGACCGTCGACGAGATCCGGAAGAACGGCGGCGAGGCGATCGCGGTCGGTGCCGACGTCAGCGACACCGACGCCGTGGCGGCCGCGGTCGATCGGGTGGCCGAGCAGCTCGGTACGCCCGCAGTGCTGGTCAACAACGCCGGAGTGATCCGCGACAACCTGCTCTTCAAGATGACCGACGCGGACTGGGACAGCGTGATCTCGGTGCACCTGCGGGGCGCGTTCCTGATGAGCCGGGCCGTGCAGGCGCACATGACGCAGGCCAAGTACGGCCGGATCGTCAACCTGTCGAGCACCTCCGCGCTGGGCAACCGAGGTCAGGCGAACTACGCCGCGGCAAAGGCCGGTCTCCAGGGCTTCACCAAGACGCTGGCGATCGAGCTGGGCCCGTTCGGCGTCACCGCCAACGCGGTCGCGCCGGGCTTCATCGTCACCGAGATGACGGCCGCGACCGCCGCCCGGGTGGGCGTGGACTTCGAGCAGTTCCAGGCGGCCCGCGCGGCCGAGACCCCGGTACGCCGAGTCGGCTACCCGGCCGACATCGCGCATACGATCTCGTTCCTCGTCAGCGAGGGCGCCGGGTTCGTCACCGGCCAGGTCATTTACGTGGCCGGTGGCCCGCGCGGCTGAATTTCTTTGCGCTGGATCAGGGTTCTCGGTCGAATCTTGCCCCAAGATTCGACCCGGAACCCTGATCCAGCGCCAAAAGGCCCGAAGAACGCGGCCCCCGACGTCATTGTCGGGGGCCGCGTTCGCTGTGAGCGGTGGGGACCTAGAGCACCGCGGGACGGATGTCCACGTCGGCCAGGTTCACGAACATGATCCGGTGGCCGAACTGGATCTGGACGTAGGTCATCTCGCCTCGGACGACCGTCCAGTCACCGGGGCTCGAGCCGTCGAAGGTCACCGCGCGGTAGTACTCGCTGGGCAGGATGTTGCCCACGACGTACTTCTGCCCGGCGGCCAGCTTGTATCCGGTCAGCGGGGCGAGCGCCTGCACCGGTACGCCGGCCGGGTAGGCCGCCGCCTCCGGGTACGCCCGGCCGTAGACCGGGATGGTGGCCTTGCCCGCCTTGGGAGTGATGACGAAGCCGGTCGACCAGACGGCGGCCGGGTTCGACGGCGGGTTGTAGAACCAGCCCTTCTGACCGAGGTACCAGATGGCGACCCAGTCGCCCTGCCGGTCGGCGATGGCGTACTGCTGGCCGGTCTCGACGCGTGCTCCGTGGTCGGAGATGTGCATCGTCGCGGGCTTGGTGCCGTTCAGGTAGAAGTCGGTCAGCAGCGGAGCGGCGGCGTCCGGCGCCGTACGCAGCACGACCGAACCAGAGCCGTGCAGGGTGCACGGAACGCCCTTCTTCACGCAACCGGTGAAGGCGGGCTGGTTTGTTGCGTAGTTCGGGTCGATCGTCACCATGCCGCCCTGCGGGGTGGCGATCCCGCGGATCGGAGCCTTGAGCAGCTCCATGTAGTGCGCCCAGTCCCAGTAGGGGCCCGGGTCCCAGTGCATCCCCGCCACGTTGGCCGGGCCGATGCCGGGAACATTGTCGTGCCCGATGATGTGCTGGCGGTCCAGCGGGATGCCGAGCCGCAGCGCCAGGTACCGGACCAGCTTCGACGACGTGCGGTACATCGCCTCGGTGTACCAGGCGCCGTTGGCCGCGAAGCCCTCGTGCTCCAGGCCGATCGACTTCGAGTTGACGTACCAGTTGCCGGCGTGCCAGGCGACGTCCTTGGCCTTGACGTGCTGCGCGATGTGGCCGTCGACCGAGCGGAGCGTGTAGTTCCAGCTCACGTAGGTCGGGTCCTGCACCAGATTGATGACACCCGGGTAGTAGCCCTCGGTGTCGTGGATGACGATGTACTCGATCTTCTGCTGAGCCGGGCGGTTGCCCAGGTCGTGGTTGCCGTAGTCGTCGCCGGGCAGCTCCTGGTAGGGCGCCGGAATCCACTCGCAGTCCAGGCCCACCGGGCACTCCAGGCCGTCGGGCCGGGCGAGGTGCCGCAGGCCCAGGCCGTTGAGCCACTGCCGGTTCGGGGTGGTGGCGCGCGGCGCGAGGGCCAGCGCCTGGCCGTCGTCGGTGGTCCGGGCCGCGCCTTCGGCCAGGGTCGCGTACACCTCGTCCGCGAAGGCGGCCGCGGCGGTGTCGTCGGTCGCGCCGCTGTAGCGGGCCACCGCGCCATACCATTCGGCGACGTCACTGTCCGCGCCGGTCGGGGCGTTCAGTTCACGCTGGTACGCCGAGAGCAGCGCAGCGCCACCGCGGATGTTCGCGGCGACGTCGGTACGCAGGTCCTCCTTGGACAGGCCGGTCGCCGTGGCGGCCGCGTCCAGGGTCTGCAGAGCGGCGGGGTCGGCTCCGCTTTCGGCGGGTTGCTCGATCGGGGCCTTGACCGTGGTACGCGAGTCGTCGCCGCGCGAGTCCTCGGCGGGGGCGTCGGCGACCAGCTCCTCGGCCTTCGGCAGCGACGCCACGTACGCCGCGTCCGTCAGGTGCATCGGGCCGAACCCGGCACTGGTGCTGGGGAGCCCGCCGTTGACGTCCCAGCGGGACTCCAGATAGGAGACGGCGAGCAGGATGTCGGCCGGTACGCCGTACTCGGCGGCGGCGTCGGAGTAGGCCTGTTGGCGGGAAGAGGCCGTGGTCTCGGCGGCGGCACCCGGCGTCGCGGCGAGCCCGCTCGCGACGAAGGTGAGTGCGCTGATTGAGGCCAGCAGCCGGAAACGGCGCTGTGGGGGTTGCATCGTGCCTCCGGCGGAAGATGGATGTGATCCTCTTCGGGCCAATCTGGACCGGCCGGAGGGGAGAGTCAATCGTTTCGGGGTGCCGTGTTGTTAAATCTTTACGTAGATGGTGCCCGTGACGAGAAATCCTCACGGAGCGTACTCAGCGGAGGAGATCGAATCCGCTCTCGGCCAGTGCCACGGCGTCCGGGTAGACGTCGTCGGCCTTCTCTCCAGCCAGGACACGCCCCACGTTGTGTTCGACGAGGCCGCCGATCACGCCCATGATCTGCCGGCCGCGTACGCGGTCCAGCGGGGTCACCGGTCCCGGCTCGGCCAGTGCTTCGGCCAGGGTGTCGACCCGGGTCAGCTCGTAGCGCAGAGCTCGGGTCAGCAGGGCCGGCGTGTTGCGGATGAGCCGCTGGATCTGCACGAAGGAATCACTGTCGTTCAGGCCGGTGGCCGGATCCCGGCCGGCCAGGGCCGTCAGGAACTGCGCCTTCAGGGCGGCGACCGGCGTTTGCCCGTCGGCCCGAGCGCGTACGACCCGGGCGGGTTCGTCGAGGTGGTCCTCCATCGGCATGAGGACCAGGTCTTCCTTGGTCGGGAAGTAGTTGAACAAGGTCATCTTCGAGACGTCGGCCGCCGCCGCGATCTCCGCCGTGGACACGGCGTCGAAGCCGCGCTCGGCGAAGAGCTTCACCGCCGCCACCCAGAGGCGTACGCCGGTCTCCTTCTTCTTGCGCTCCCGCAGGCTCATCTCTGCCATGAGATCGGACTGTACCAGATCAAAAATTGGACTCAGAAAAAGTATTGACTCAGTAAAACTATCTCGGGCATGCTTACCTCCATGGACAAGGTGATGACGGAGAAGCACAAGAAGATCGGGATGCTGCTGGGCTTCCTGACGATCGTCATGGCGGTGATCGACAACAACATCGTCTCGGCGGCGGTGGTGCCGATCGTGCGCGAACTCGACCCGGTGCACGGCGTCGACCGGCTGCCCTGGCTGATCAGCGCGTTCGCGCTCGCCGCCACGGCGATGCTGCCCTTGTACGGCAAGCTCTGCGACGTCTTCGGTGCGAAGAGCGTCTACCTCGGCGCGATCTTCACCTTCCTGGCCGGCTCGGCGCTCTGCGGCGTCGCCCAGAACATGGGGCAGTTGATCGCGTTCCGGGCGCTGCAAGGCGCCGGCGCGGGCGGGCTCATGAGCGTCACGATGGTCGTGCTCGTGCAGCTCGCCGGCGGGCCCGGCAGCGCACGTGGCCGGGTGGGCAACTTCGGCGGCATTGTCGCCGGCGCCGGCATGGCCGCCGGCCCGTTCCTCGGTGGCGTACTGGCGGATCACGGTCAGTGGCGGTGGATCTTCTACCTGAACATCCCGATCGGGCTGGTGGTCCTGGTCACGTCAGCGCTGCTCCTGAAGCTGCCGAAGGGCCGGCCGCACCGCATCGACTTCCTGGGCGCGGGACTGGCCGCCGTGTTCGCCGTCGGGCTCCTGCTCGTCAGCGAGTGGGGCGGCAAGGAGTACGCCTGGAGCTCCCCGCAGATCCTCGGTCTCGTCGGCGGAACCATCGCCTTGTTCGCCGGCTTCCTGTGGCGGCAGGCCACGGCGGCCGAGCCGATCCTGCCGCTGAGCCTGTTCCGCAACGCCACGATCCGGGTCGGCTTCGCCATTCAAGGCCTGATCGGCCTGGCGATGATGGGCTCGATGGTCTACGTGATGGTCTACCTGCAGCTCGTGCGGGGCGTACCGGCGGCGCAGGCCGGCATGTATCTCGTGCCCATGGCGTTGGGGCTGACCGTCGTCGGCATCGTGACGGGCAAGCTGACCGAGGCCGGGTTCTCCCAGAAGGCGCTGTGCGTCTCGGGTACGGCGTTCGGCACGCTCGCCATCGGCTCGCTCGCCACCATCGGGGCCGACACCAACCTGTGGTTCATCCGCGGCGCTCTGTTCGTCCTGGGCATCGGCTTCGGGCAACTACTCGGGCTGCTCATCGGAATCGTGCAGCAAGCCGCTCCGCGTACGCAGCTGGGCGTGGCCACGACCGCGATCCGGTTCTTCCAGAACCTCGGCGGCGCATTGGGTGCGGCGCTCTTCGGAACGCTGCTCACCCGGGGGTTCACCGCGCGTGTACCGGGGTTGTCCACATCGGAGATCACCAGCCTGACCGGCCCCGTACGCACCGCCGCCGTCGAAGCGTTCGTCACGAGTCTGGACCGCGTCTTCCTGGTGGCCGCAGTATGCATGGGGCTGACGATGATCCTCGCGTTCACGTTGCGGATGCCGGCCACCGACGTGGTGCAGGAGGAGACTCCGAAGCCGGAGCCGGTTCCCGCCTAGAGGTCGATGATGACCGTGTTCGGGCCCACGTTCACGCTCTCCACGAGCATGTGCGTCCGGAACCGTCCAGTTTCGACAGTCGCACCCCGCGCTCGCAGTGCCTCGACGAACGCCGTGAACAACGGCTCGGCGACGGCGGCGGGCGCGGCCGCGCTCCAGCCCGGGCGTCGACCCCGGCTGGTGTCGGCGTACAAGGTGAACTGGCTGACCACCAGCAGCGGTGCGCCTAGCTCGGACGCCGACTTCTCCTCCGGCAGGATGCGCAGCTCGTGCACCTTGCGAGCCATCGTCGCGGCGGTCGCCTCGCTGTCGCCGTGCGTCACGCCGAGCAGCACCAGGAGCCCCTCCGAGATCTTGCCGACGACCTCGCCGCCGACCGTCACGCTCGCCCGGGAAACCGTCTGCACCACTGCTCGCATCGTCCCAGCGTGCCATGTCACACGCTGGGACGACACGGCGGTACGCCGCCGGTTCAGCGAACGGGCGCCCGCCGGAGCAGCCTGGCGCCGCCGAGCAGGACCACGCCGACGGCGAGCAGGATCGCCCCGATCAGCAGCACGCTGCCCGTCCGCGTACCCGTCGTGGGCAGGGCCGAAGGGCTGGGCGTCGCCGTGGTCGGGGAGACCGACGTCGACGACGACAAAGACGGCGAGGGCGACGAGGACGGTGACGCCGACGGCGACTTGGACTTGCTGTGAGAAGGCCGCGGCGAGGGTGAAGACGTCGTGGCGGACGGAGTCGCCGACGGCGACTTGGATTTGCTGCGACTCGGCGACGGCGAGTGGGAGTAATCCCCATAACCGCTGCCGGTGTAGCCGGCCTCGATGGCCGGAACCGCGCCGGCTGTGCCGGCGGCGAGGGTTGCGATGCCGCTGACGAGAGCCGTCAGGGCGAACGCGGCCAACGCCGCGCCCAGGGCGCGGCGGAGACGCGTGGTCGATTCCACCATGACCGGGAAAACCGGCCGTCCGTCTCCGGCGTGATGCCCCATATAGGGGAACTTAAGTATTCTGTCAATGTTCTGACAGCCACATCGCGTCCTTGTTCCGACGCGTTGATCATGAACCTAGGGTCCCGTCCGACGGCGCGTCGGACCCCCTAGGTTCATGATCAACGGGGGGAACCAAGATGGGTCGCCTTCAGCGCCAGGTGAAGTTGCAGCCGTTGCAGCCCGTCGCGTAGGTCCACACTGCTCAGTTCGGCCGCCCGGGTCAGCCGGTAGTACAACGTCGTCCGATGGATGCGCAGGCGGGCGGCGGTCGCGGCGGCGTCCCCGGCCAGATCCAGGTACGCCTCCACTGTCGCGGCCAAGTCCGGCGGCAATCGGTCGACCCCGGGATGCAGCTCAGTCGGGCCGAGACCGGCGGCGGCGAGTACGCGGTACACCCCGAGCTGAGACCACAGTGCTACTCGACTCGACGCCGGATCGCCGGAGGTCGTCGGCAGCGCGAGCGCTTGGGCGGCTTGTGCGACCGACCGGTACGCGTCGGCCAGCCGGGAGACGGTGTCCCCGACGCCGACGGCGGATTCGGCCTGCTCGGCGAGGTGAGCTGCGGCGTCAGCCGGAGCGATCGAGCCGGAACGCACCAGGAGCAGCCCCTGCGCTGGGCGTACGAGGTGGACGGCGTACCGGTGCCCGCAGTAGCGCCGAGTGGCGACGAGCGCCTGCTCGACCACGGCGGGGTCGCCGACCGGCACGACGAGCGCAGTGCACGGCCCGTCCGACTCCAGCATCTCCGTGCCGACGACGCTGGTCGCGGCGTCGGCCCGAACCGCCGGATCGTCGGCCAGCAGTCCGCGTACGGCGTCGGCCTCCCGCCGTGCGGTCAGTTCGCCGAGGAGGTTGACGCGGTAGAGGGCCAACGCCAGATCGGCCGACAACCCGACCGCCCGGTTCACGTCGGCGTCCGACAGTGCCGGGGAGTCGACGAACCAGACGAAGCCCAGCAGCAGGTCGCTGTGCCACACCGGTACGCACACCCGGGGCAGCAGGCCGAGGACGGGCTCGGCTGGAGTGCGTACGGGATGGCGGGCGCGCAAGATCTCGAAGCGCGCGAAGAACGCGATCACCTCCGGGGTGGTGCTCCGCCGCAGGATGGAGTCTCGGCGTACCTCGTCGAGCGGCTCGGCCTGGGCGGAGTAGCAGACCACCCGTTGCCGCCGATCCTCGACCAGCACCGGGCGGCCCATCCGGTCGGCGATCCGGTCCACCAGCAGCTGCAGTTCGTCGCGCATACGACAAGTGTAGGAACCGATACGCCACAGATCCGACAGCTGTTGGAAGACCGGAGCGCTGCCCAGGCCTAGGGTCGAAGTCGTGAGAGTGACGGTGATCGGGGCCGGCATCGTGGGCGCCGCCTGTGCGTACGCGTGCGCCCAGCGGGGGCTGCGAGTCACCGTCGTCGATCGAGGCGGGCTCGTCGCGGGCACCACCGGCTCCGGCGAGGGCAACATCCTCGTCTCCGACAAGGAACCGGGTCCCGAACTGGACCTCGCGCTGCGCTCGAACACGCTCTGGCGGGAGTGGGAAGCCGAACTCGACCGCCACTTCGCCGGCGGCGTACAACTCGAACGCAAAGGCGGGCTCATCGTCACGCGTACCAGTCGGGGAATGCGGGCCTTGGCCGAGACGGCGGGTGAGCTGCTCGACGAGGCAGCGGTGCGCAAACTGGAGCCGCACCTGGCGGCGGACATCCTGGGCGGCGCGTTCTTCCCGCAGGACATGCAGGTGCAGCCCGCGCGGGCAGCAGTGGCGATGCTCGCCGCGGCGCGATCGCTGGGCGCGCGGGTGCGGCTTCACACGGAGGTACGCGACCTGCCCGCGGACGCCGACGCGGTGATCAACGCCACCGGGGCCTGGGCCGGGCAGTTCGGCATCGCGCTGCCGGTCGAACCGCGCCGGGGATTCATTCTGGTCACCGAGCCGCTGCCGGTGCTGATCCGGCACAAGGTGTACTCGGCGGAGTATCTGGAGAACGTCGCGAGCGGCGACGCCGACCTGCAGACCTCGACCGTCGTCGAAGGTACGCCGGGCGGCCCGGTCCTCATCGGAGCAACCCGGGAACGCGTCGGATTCGACCGTACGCCGAATCGGGAAGCGTTGCGCAAGCTGGCGGCCGGAGCGGCTGCATTGTTCCCGTTCCTGGCCGACGTCCGGATCATGCGGAGTTACCACGGATTCCGGCCGTACTGCGCCGACCACCTGCCGGTCATCGGACCCGATCCGGTGAACCCCCGGCTCTGGCACGCGCACGGGCACGAAGGGGCGGGCATCGGGCTGGCCCCGGCCACCGGCGAACTGATCGGCGACCTGCTCACCGGGGCTACGCCGGCGCTTGATCCGGCGCCCTTCTCGCCCGCTCGCTTCGCCGTCGCGAACGGGGTGATTGCATGAGCATCTTCTGCGGCATCGGCGTATGCCAGGCCTGCGTCGCGCCCGACGGGACGCGGCCGTGCCTCTCGCCCGTCGCGCCCGTCGCGCCCGTCGCGCCCGTCGCGCCTGAAGACCGTCCCGTCTGAGGAGGCACCCATTGCACGCCATGCAGTACGCGATCCGTCTGCCCGCCGACTACGACATGGGCATCATCCGCGACCGGGTCGCCCGCAAGGGGCATCTGCTCGACCGCTGGGAGGGCCTCGGTTT
>NZ_JABFVK010000008.1 GCF_013362815.1 Hamadaea sp.
TCGCCGTCGAGGCTGATCTGGCTGTGGCTGAGCCGCCAGAGGCCGAGTGCGGCCGCGGTTGCGACACCGAGCGCGACCCCGGCGACGAGGTTGACGGCGACGACGCCGATCGCCGTCACCAGGTACGGCAGGATCTCCCGGTGGTGGCGCAGTTCGCGCAGGTGCCCGGGGTTCACCAGGCGCGCGCCGACCACCACGAGAAGGGCCGACAGCGCGGCGAGCGGGACCATCTCCAGCAGGCCGGCCCCGGCGAGGGTCAACGCGGCGACCCATACTCCATGGAGGATCGCCGACAACCGCGTACGCGCGCCTGCGGCGACGTTCGCCGACGAGCGCACGATGACTCCGGTGATCGGCAGCCCGCCCGCCAATCCGCTGACTGTGTTCGCCGCACCCTGGGCGAGTAGCTCCCGATCCAGGTCGGCATGCCGTCCGCTGTGCAGCTTGTCCACCGCGACCGCCGACAGCAACGTCTCGACGCTGGCGATGAGAGCCACGGTGAGCACGGCCAGCGCGATGCCACCCCAGTCCCCGGTCGGCAGCACCGGCCGGGTCAGTGCGGCGAACGGATCGCTGGGCAGGTTCAGCCGCGGCACCGGCCAGCCGAACACCGCGACGGCAGCGGCCGCGGTGGTGACCGCGGCGAGCGCAGCCGGGATCCGCCGCACATACGGCAAGCGCGGCCAGCCCAGCAGTACGCCGATGGTGATCGCCCCGACCGCGATGGACTCGATCCGGTCGAGGCTCAGCGCCATCGGCAAGTGCACGAGATTCTGCAGCGGCGTCTCCTTCCCCGGTACGCCCAGCACCACGCACAACTGCGAGAGCACGATGACGACGCCGATCCCGGCGAGCATGCCGTGAACGACCGCCGGCGGAAGGTTCAGCGCCAACCGGCCGCGCCGGGTGAACCCGGCCGCCACCTGCACCAGCCCGGCCGACAACGTGATCGCGCACATGGTGGCCCAGCCGTAGTCGGCCACTAATCCGAGCACGATCACGGTCAACCCGGCAGCCGGGCCGCTGACTTGCAAAGGCGCGCCGCTCAAGCCACCCGCCACGATGCCGCCGACGACTGCCGCGACGAGCCCGGCGATCGGCGGCGCACCGGACGCCGCCGCGATGCCGAGCGACAACGGCACCGCCAACAGTGCCACCGTCATCGACGCCGGCAGGTCGCCCGCCAGCAGGTCTCTTCGTAAGGACATCTCCACCCCCGTGTAGTTATGCACGTTTTGCGCATTATCCCGGGGCGGTTGCGCGATATCCCCGGATAACGCGGCCTTGCGCGCGCGGAAGAGGACGTCATCCGTGACGACGCGCCCGATCCGCCGAGCTCCCCGGGGAAGTTCGTCAATGTTATGCATTTACATATTGGGCAGCGAAGATGAAAATCCCTCCCATGAGACGCTTCCTTCTCCTCATCGCGGCGTTGCTTGCCGCAGTCCCCGCGAGCCTGCTGACCGCCGCACCGGCACAGGCGTACGCCAACGCGTTCTTCCCGACGCAGAGCAGCGGCAACCGTGGCGCGGACGTGCTGGCGATCCAGCACCTGCTGGCGTACCACGGGCAGGCGACCGTACTGACCGGTGTCTTCGATTCCTCGACCGTCACGAAGGTCAAGGCGTTCCAGACGGCCAAGGGTCTCGGTGTCGACGGCATCGTCGGCCCGGCCACGTGGGGCGCATTGGTCGTGCAGGTCGGCCTGGGCGCCGACAACAACGCCGTGAAGGCGCTTCAGGTCGAGCTGAACGCCAAACGCAATCTCTCGTTGACGGTCAGCGGGTCGTTCGACGCCGCCACCGACTCCGCCGTACGCGCCTTCCAGTCCCACGCCGGGATCGGCGTCGACGGGATCGCCGGGCCGATCACCTGGAAGAACCTGGTCTGGCACTACGACTATCCCGTCTTCACGAACATGTGCGACCAGGACCCGGACGGCAACGGCACGGCGAACTGGGCCACCGCCGCCGCCATCGGCCAGGTGGAGAAGGCGACTGCCGACTTCGCCGCGACCGCGCAGGGCAAGGTGCCCCTCGGCGACGCGAGTTTCGAGCACGGTGGCGACATCCCCGGGCACGCCAGTCACGAGGTCGGGCTGGATGTCGACGTCTGGCCGATCCGCACCGACGACGCCCAGTGCACGGCCGGGCGCATCACGTGGGAGTCGTCCACCTATGACCGGGCGGCCACCAGACAGCTCGTGCAGATGATCCGGGCGGCCGCGCCCGGGCACATCGCGGCGATCTGGTTCAACGACCCGACTCTCATCAGCGAAGGTCTGACCTCGGCGTACGAGGGTCACGACAACCACATTCACATTCGCTACTGCGAGAAGATCCACCCGAACTCGCTGTACGACTGCTGACGACCTGCTCCGGCGTGGTGACGCGACTGGTCCTTTTTGGTGCGATTTGATCCCGGGGAGAGCCCGCGGCCCGGCGGGCCTGACAAACCGGAGGATCTTCGTGCGCGTACTGATCGCGAGCGCGGTCGCCCTGGCGGCCGCGTTCGCCCCGACACCCGCCCTGGCGGCGCCGACCACCGTCGTCGTCCAAGGCTTGAACAATCCCCGCGGACTCGCGTTCGGCCCGGACGGCGCACTCTACGTCGCCGAAGCGGGCAAGGGTGGAGCCGGGCCTTGTTTCCCCGGCCCCGAGGGCGGCGAAGCCTGCTTCGGCACCAGCGGTGCCCTGGCTCGCGTCAAGAACGGCGCGCTGACCCGCGTCATCACCGGTCTGCCTTCGGTGGCCGACCCCGACGGCTCCGGTGCGATCGGCCCGTCCGACGTCAGCTTCCTCGGCATCGGCTTCCTCACCATCGGCCTCGGCGCGAACCCGGCCCTGCGTGGCCAGCTGCCGCCTGCGGGCAAGAAGCTCGGCACGCTCAACACGTTCGTCCCCGGGCCGGTCACTCCCGCGCCGACGTTCAAGCGGGTCGCGGATGTCTCGGCGTACGAGGCGGCGCACAACCCGGACGGCGGCGAGGTCGACTCGAATCCGGAGAGCGTCGTCCCCGGCCCGGGCGGGCTGGCCGTCTCCGACGCGGGCGGCAACAGCCTGCTCGGCGTCTCGGCCAATGGCGCAATCAAGACCCTTGCGGTCTTCCCCGACCGTGACGGCTTCCAGGCGGTGCCGACCGGCGTCGCTTACTACCAGGGCGCGTACTACGTCGGGCAGCTCACCGGCTTCCCGTTCCCCAAGGGCGCGGCGCGCATCTACAAGGTCGTGCCCGGTCACCAGCCGCAGATCGTCGCCACCGGGCTGACCAATCTGATCGACGTCGCGGTCACGTCGAACGGCACCATCTACGCGCTCGAGATCGCCCACGAGGGCCTGCTCAACCCGGCACCGTCCGGCCGTCTGCTCAAGATCCGCCCCGGCCAGTCGCCGGTCACGGTCGTCGGCGGCCTCATTCTCCCGGGCGGCTTCGCATTGCACGACGGGTACGCCTACATCAGCAACTGCGGTGTGTGCGCCGGCGGCGGCCAGATCGTACGCGTACCGCTCTAGCGGTCGCGCGCCCCATCCCTTGGGCGCGATCATGAACTTTTGGGGGCTCTCGACGGCGTGTCGGTGTACCCAAGTTCATGATCGCGCCCGTTTGTTCCTCCGCTGGGTGGACGCGGTACGTGCACGGTTGTGCAAACATGCTCGCCATGGAGATCTTCGAGGACTCGCGCGTCATCTCGCGGCATGATCTGGCGGCCTGGTTGCGGGCTATCGCCGACCAATTGGACTCGGGCGGCAAGGTGTTCTTCGGCGCCGGCGGCACCGTGTCCGTGGCCGACAATGTCCATTGTGAACTTGAGATCGAGAGCGAAGGCTCGGAGACCTCCATCGAGATCGAGGTAACCTGGCAGTCGGCCGTCGTAGAGGCCGCCGAATCCGCTGAGGACAACGATTCTGCTGAGACCGCCGAGTCCACGGTCTCGGAAGAAGTCGCTCCAGTTGCCGCAGTCGTCGTCGCTGAGTCGCTTGTGGACGCTGCCGAGGCCACGGGCGAAGAAGACTCCGTATCAGATGAAGCCGAAGCCGACGACGAGTCGGTGTACGCCGAGGCCGCAGCCGACGAGGCCGACGAGGCCGAAGCGAGCGACGAGGAGGGCGGCGAGGCCGCCGAACTGGTCGCAGCGGCCGATGACGGCGGCTCCGACGAGGCCGCCGAAGACGAAGAAGCCGGGGGCTACGCCGCCGAGGTCGACGCCGAGGCCGACGAGGCTGACGCGGAAGGCGACGACGAGCCTGTCGAGCCGGTCGCCGAGGCGGTTGACGCTGGGGCTGAGGATGCCGACGGCGCGGCTGAGGTAGCCGAGGTTGTCGCCGTTGCCGAGGACGAAGAGGCTGAGGGCGAGTCCGGCGAGGTGGTCGCGGAGGCCGACGAGGCTGACGCGGAAGGCGATGGCGACGAGGTCGAGGCCGTCGGCGTGCAGGCCGAGGTCGCGACCGATGACACTGACGGCGTTTACGAGGCTGCTGAAGGCGAAGCGGCTGAGGGCGACTCCGGCGCGGTAGTCGCGGAGGCCGATGACGCTGACAGCGATGGCGACGAGGTCGACGCGGTTGACTCTGGGGCTGAGGATGCCGACGGTTCGGCTGAGGTGGCCGCGGTTGTCGCCGCTTCCGAGGACGAAGAGGCTGAGGGCGACTCCGGTGAGATCGTTGCGGAGGCCGATGACGCTGACGCTGACGCTGACGCGGAAGGCGATGGCGACGATGTCGAAGCCGTGGACGCGGAGGCTGAGGTCGCGTCCGAGGACACTGACGGCGCTGATGAGTCTGCTGAAGGCGAAGCGGCTGAGGGCGACTCCGGTGAGATCGTTGCGGAGGCCGCTGACGCTGACGCTGACGCTGACGCTGACGCGGAAGGCGATGGCGACGATGTCGAAGCCGTGGAGGCGGAGGCATACGACGCGGGCGACGAGTCGGATGAGGCTGAGGGCGAACCCGCCGAGGTCGTTGCGGAGGCCGTTGACGCGGAAGGCGATGGCGACGTCGGCGAGGTTGCCGCGGAGGCCGACGACGCCGGGGGTGACGACGCTGAGGGTGACGGCGAGGACGCGGGCGGCGAGTCGGATGAGGCTGCGGGTGCGCCTGCCGAGGTGGTCGCCGAGGCTGACGGGGCCGAAGTCGCCGACACGGCGGACGCGGCCGACAGCGGTGAAGCGGCTGTGACCGCCGACGGCGACGAGGATTCGACGGACGGTGAGGCTGCACATTTTGGCGGCACCGCGGCCGCTGGAGAGGCCGCGGAGGTGGCGGCGGAGACGGCCGCCGAGGGGGACGGCGACGCCGTCGTCGCGGCTGAGAAGGCTGCTCCCGCAGTGTTCGTCGCGACCGCTTCGGTGCCGGGCGTACAGCCGGCCGCACCGAGCTTCCCCGCCGGAGGTGCTCCGGCGGCGTACCGGCCGACGTCCACTGTGTACGGTGGCGGTCAGCAGCCGCCGGTCCACGGAGGCGGTCCGGTTCCGGTCGGCGGGGTGTACGGCGCTCCGGTCGTTCCGCAGCCCGCTCAGCCGCCCGCGGAAGAGTCGGACGCGTCGGCCGAGCCCGAGGCGGCTGCCGATGAACCGGTGAACCCCGCGCAGCCACAGCCGGGCGGGCCGTGGCGTCAGGCGTACTAGTTGAAATGAAGGAGCGGCGGCCTGATGCCGCCGCTCCTAGCATGACCCGCGCGATCAGATGCCGCAGTTAGGCGCGGACCAGTACTGGCTCGCGCGGTTGGCGACGTGCGTGTGGTCGTTGTGGTCCGGGTAGCCGGGGCCGAGGATCTCCGAGAACCCGTGGTAGCGGGCGCGCAGAGCCATGGTGCAGAAGGACGGCGCGCCGGTCAGGTCCGCCGCGTCGCCGTAGAGGTGGCGGCTGGTGGACGAGCCGCCGACCGCGCTGTTGCAGGCGTAGCTGCGGAATCCGCTGCTGATGTACAGGGCGGTGCCGAGATCCTTGCGGAGCGCTTCGAGCTTCCACATGGTGACGCGCGCGTTGAACTTCGCGGTGCTGGCCGAGACCGCGCCGCCGGACCAGTCCGAGTTGCACTTGTTGAGCTCGGCGTAGGAGAAGTGGATCGGCGTGCAGTCGTCGTCCTGCAGGGCATAGATCTGATTGAACGTCTGCGGGCCGGCGATGCCGTCCGCGGACAGACCGTAGGCCTGCTGGAAGCGGGTGACAGCGGCTGCGGTGGCCGGCCCGTACGCGCCGTCGAGCCCCAGCACCGCGCCATAACCGGGGTAACCGGAGACTCGGATCTGGAGCTGGCGTACGTCCTCACCGGACATTCCCTGGGAAAGCGTGCGGCCCCAGGTGTAGCAGCCGTCGGCGTGCGCGGGCGCGCCGGTGAACACGAGGGCCGTGACGGAGAACCCGGCGGCCAGGGCGAGTGTGGTGAGCAGTTTCAGGGCGTGTCTGAGCATCGTTGACTCCTGTTTCCGTGGGGGTTGCGGGCGGGAGTTGCGCGATGCCGTCCTGGATGGACGGTGCCAGATTTCATCTGACAGAGACACATTGAAGATTATTGCCGACCGTTGGTCAAGAGGTTGGGACGCAGGTGTCCAAACCGAGTCGCTGAGCGGCCTTGCCCCACTCCGGGATCGTCGTCTGCGACATCGTGTCCATCGTGGTCATGGTCTGCTGGATCATCTCGGGGGTTGCCCGGCCGATCTGATACTGGACCAGCAGATCCGCCATCTGCTCGATGCCGCCGGTCAATTGGCCGGTCACGGTCAGGTACGCGGTGAGGTCGTCCCGGGGCAGGTCGTCGGGTACCTTGATCTCCCGGAGGTCGGCGCTGAACCGCCGCAATGCCTTCGCGAGATCGCCGAGAGCGTTGCCCGCCTCGGTCATGCCCTGGTCCACCTGACCGGGCGGTGGCAGGGTCGTCATCGCAGCCGCCACTTTGAGCAGTACGCCGTTGACGGAGAACCGTACGTCGGCGAAGTCGCGTTCGCAGGTGGCCAATGCCTTCTGCCGCCACTGTTCGGCGGTGTACTTCTCCGGCAGCGCCTGGTAGCCGAACCAGATCGAAGCCAGCGCGGCGACCAGCGAGATGAACCCGGCGAGGATCTTGACGGCCGTGCTGATGCCGGATCGCTTCGGTGAGGCGTACGTCGACGGGGTGTAGGTGACCGGCGACGGCGTGATTCTCGACGCGGCTCGCTGAGCCCGTTGCGCTGTGCTCTGCGGGGCACGCTGCGCCGGGATCCAGAACGTCCAGCCGGCAGGCGCGGACGGCCACGAGGGGTCCGGCTTCCACCCGGGCGGCGGCGTCCAGCCGGACGGCGGCACCGGCCAGCCCGGCGGCGCGTTGAATCGCCAGGGTGAGCCGGCGGGCGCGATCATGCCCAGCCCATCTGCATGCGCCGATGCTAGGGCCGGCGGCGTACGCGGGGAGTCGCCGATTCCGGCGGTTCGCGGCTCGACTCGGCGGCGGCGGGCTGACGGCCGGTCGTCGCCACGTGACGTTTCCGGCGGCAGCTGTCCGACTCATGGGTGGAGCGCCTGCGACAACGACGGAGCACTGAAGTGGAGGGCGGTCCCCGCGGCCGCTGGCGAAGATCGTCGGATGCCGACGATCAGTGCACGGAAACGCCCACGATTGTCGGAAGCCGACGATCATGGGGCTTGCCCGCGCCAAGAATGTCGGATGCCGACGATCATGACGACCGCGGCTTTCGGCGTACAAGTGGAAAAGAGCGGCCCGCGAGAGAACCTCGCGGGCCGCTCCGGTGGGGTTGAGGAGTTAGCCGGTGATGGTGACGAACGGCCGCGCGAGCGTGGACGTGCCGTCGGTGAGGGTGACCCGGCCCAGGTACCGCAGGCCGGAAGTGAGGCCGCTGCCGGTGACGGTCACCGAGAGCGACTGCCCGGTGGTCACCGCGGTGCTGGCCGGGCTGACCGTGGCGTTGCCCGTCGCGGTCGTGCCGAGCAGGAAGACGTGACCCTTGATCGTGGTGAGCGTGTCACCGGCGAACAGGTCGTAGTAGACGTCGTAGGTGCCCGGCCCGAGCGTGATGAGCTCTTCGGAGTCACCATCGGCGGCCTGTCCGGCGACCTTGTTCGTCCCGGCGTTGTACGCGTAGACGTCGATGTCCGTTGTTGCGGAGTAGTCCGCTGCGTACGTGCCGAACCGGCCGATGGAACCGTCGGGCACCGTGACCGTCACCTTCGCCGTACGCGAGGACGCGGCCGGCGCGGTGGAGACGAACGCGGGACCGCTCGTGGTCAGCGGGTAGTTCGTGACCGTCGCCGGAGCGAGACCGGCCAGCGACGCGGTCAGCGTACCGGTGTAACCGGCCTTCACCGAGATCGCCGCGGAGCCGGTGCCGGTGACCTCGGTCGGCGACGCGAACGCCACCGGCCGGACCGCGATGGGGCTGCGGACCGTGTGGTCGCGGTGGCCCGTGGCCTTGTCGTACCAGCTGATCGAGCCGAACGCCCAGGCGCCCAGCGCGGCCGAGGTCCGGGTCAGCGTCACCTTGTAGGTGGCCGACTGCCCGGCGTCGACCTTCAGCACCGACGGGCTCACCGAGACGGTGAATCCGGCCGGGGCGACGACGGTCGGCGTGTACTTCGAGTCGCGGTCGGTGATGTTGGTGACCGTACGCGTGATCGTCTGCGAGCCGACGAGGTCGCCGACCGAGATCGACGGGTAGTTCATGTCGCTGGCGTCGATCACCGGCAGGGTGCTGCAGTCCACGCCGACGCTGGCCGCCTGGCCGATGGCGCACGCGTACGCCAGCCAGTCCACCGGGCCCGACTCGTAGACCAGGCCTGGGTTGAACGCCGCACCGGGCTGAACGTGCCCGGAGCCGTAGTTCAGCGGGTTGGCGACGGTGCCGTCGGACGCCTTGATCGGGTTGCCGAAGTTGGTCGTCTGCCCGGCGGTGGTCATGAGCGCCGACTTGATCGTCATCGGGTCCCAGTCGGGGTGCGCGCTCTTGAGGAGCGCGGCCAGACCGGCGATGTGCGGGCTCGACATCGAGGTGCCGGATTCGGCGTTGAAGTTGTTGCCGTCCTTGGCCGGCGAGATCGCCGCGATGACGTCGACGCCGGGTGCGGTGATGTCCGGCTTGAGCAGGTCACCGCCGCCCGCGAGGGACGGTCCGGCGGAGGAGAAGCCCGCCATCATCGGCGCCTCGACCGGAGTGGGGTCGGTCTCGGTGAGCGAGGCGGTCGCGCCCGGCGTCGCGGCGTACGCCTTGACGGCGTCACCGCCCGAGGCGGCTTCGAGGTGCACGGTCGGAACGGAGTGGAAGTCGCCGACCAGTCCGGTGGTTCCCGCCGGGTTGGCCAGCACCATGCCGACACCGCCGGCGGCCTTGACCACCTGGCTCTTCTCGACCCGGGCGTTGGAGCCCCGGGTGCAGAGGACGATCTTTCCGGCCGCCTGGGCCGGGTCGATCGATCCGGGCATGCAGAGCGTGGCGTCGGCAACGGTCCGCCCGGCGGCCGGGATGGCAGCCGAGTCGACCAGCGGCGACGTCGGGACCGCGCCGGGCACGACGCCGACGCCGGTGTAGCGGGCGCCGTTGCCGAGGACGACTGTCTTCTGGTTGCCGCGCGGGTGGGTGCTGGCGGCGACGGTGGCGACCCACGGCGCGATGTGCGCGACGGTGCTCGCACCCGGGCCGTTGTTGCCCGCCGAGGCGGCGACGAAGACACCGGCCGCAGCCGCGTTGAAGAACGCGACCTCGGTCGGGTAGAAGAGCGCCGTCGTCGAGCCCGAGATCGAGAAGTTGATGACGTCGACCCCGTCGGTCACGGCCGCGTTGATCGCCGCGACGAGGTCGGAGACGGCGCCGCTCGCCTCGGAGGCGGAGCCGGGCGGGTTCTCCCACAGCGCCTTGTAGGCCGCGACGCGAGCCGCCGGGGCCATGCCGCTGATCGAGCCGACTGCCGCGCCGTTGATGCTGGCCGACACGTTGTTGTTGCCGGCCGACGTGGACGCGGTGTGCGAGCCGTGACCGTCGTAGTCGCGCGGGGACCAGAACTCGACCGGCTGGATCGAACTCTGCCCGGCGCCCCGGAAGAATCGTGCGCCGATCAGCTTGTTGTTGCAGGTCACGGGAGCGCCCGTGGTGCCGGCGTCGCAGGTGCCGTGCCACTTCGAGGCGATCGTCGCCGCGTCGGGCCGGGGTTCGGGCAGCGCCGCGAACGCCGGGTTCTCCGGCCAGATGCCGGTGTCGATGACGCCGACGATGACGCCCTCGCCCGCGTTGGCGACTCCGCCGAACTGCTTCTGCCACACGCCGTCGTCACCGGTGAGGCCGAGGAAGCTCGGCGTGGTGACGGTGTCGACCTGGACGGTCTCGTTCGCCCACAGCCCCGTCACGCCCGGGGTCTTGGTGAGGCGAGCGGCCTCGGCCTTGGTCAGCTGGGCCGTGAAGCCGTTGAAGACCGTCTGGTAGTCGTACCCCTTGCGGGACGTGCTGATCCCGGCGGCGCGAAGGGTCGCGTCGTGGTCGCTCGTCAACCGCTGGGCGTACGCCTTCGCCTCGGCGGAGTGGGCGTCGACCTTCTTGCCCTTGCCCGGCTTGGTCGCCTTGAAGCCGCTCCGCTCACCGGCGTACGTGGCGATCGGCTGGCCGGCCGTCTGGACGATGTAGGTGCTGATCTCGGTGGCGTCGCCGGGAGCCGCGGTGGCGCTGCCGTTCAGGACGGCCGTCAGACCGGCCATCGTGACTACGGCGAGCGCGCCCACGGCAAGCCGGTGGGCCGCCTGGCGCTGGAGATTCACGGGGGTATACCTCCTGAGGAGTCGCGGCCTGTCAATCCCATGTGGTGGGCCGCCGCTCGTTGACGCTAGCGCCGTGATCACCTATGGCGACCTGCTCGAACGGCCGCCCCCGTGACGCGTACGCCACAACATGTCGCACATTCGCGACGTGGCAGCGACATATAGATCAGTCGAACGGTGGGTTACCTGCTCGCCCGGTGGTGCGCGATCAGGTCGGCGTACCACCGGGCGCTGTCTTTGAGCACACGCCGCTGAGTGGCGTAGTCCACGTGGACGAGGCCGAACCGCTTGCCGTAGCCCAGCGTCCACTCGAAGTTGTCCAGCAGCGACCAGACGAAGTAGCCGCGTACGTCCACTCCGGACGCGAACGCCTCGGCCACCGCGGCGACGTGCGATCGCAGATATGAAGTCCGATCGGCGTCCGGCACTTGTCCGTCCACAATGGTGTCGTCATAGGCCGCGCCGTTCTCGGTCACGACGATCGGCACCCCGTACTCGCGGGTGACGCGTACGAGCATCTCGCGTAGCCCGGTCGGATCGACGGTCCAGTCCATCGCGGTCACCGGCCCGGCAGGCTTGTGGAACGCCACCCGCTCCGCGCTCGGAAACGGCCACGGCCCGCTCACCGGTTCGGCGGCGCCTCCGACGAGGTCGGGCTGGTAGTAATTCACGCCCAGCAGGTCGATCGGCGTACCGATCACCTTCAGGTCGTCGTCCCGCACGAACCGCCAGTCGGTCACGGCCGCAGTGTCGTCCAGCACATCCAACGGGTACGCACACCGCAGTACCGGGTCGGTGAAGATGCGATTGAGCAACCCGTCGATGCGGCGTGCCGCGTCGAGGTCGGCCGGATCGCCGGACACCGCGCGCACGGCACCCTGGTTGAGCGCGATCGAGACCCGGGACTCGGGGGCGGCGGCCCGGATCGCCTGGGTGGCCAGCCCGTGACCGAGCAGCAGGTGATGGACGGCGGCGAAGGCAGCCGCACCCTCCGCCCGGCCGGGGGCGTGCGCGCCCGAGCCGTAGCCGAGGAACGCCGAGCACCAGGGTTCGTTGAGCGTGCACCACAGCCCGACGCGGTCGCCGAGCCGGTTCGCGACGATCTCGGCGTACTCGGCGAACCGGTACGCGGTGTCTCGTTCGAGCCAGCCGCCGCGATCCTCCAATGCCTGCGGCAGGTCCCAGTGGTAGAGGGTCGCGACGGGCATGATCCCGCGGTCGCAGAGCGCGTCGACGAGCCGGTCGTAGAAGGAGAGCCCGGCCTCGGTCGCCGGGCCGACGCCGTCGGCCACGATTCGGGGCCACGAAACGGAGAACCGGTACGCGGTCAGCCCGATCTCGGCCATGAGCGCGACGTCGTCGGCGTACCGGTGGTAGTGCTCGGCGGCATGTTCGCCGGTGTGCCCGTTCGCGACGATCCCGGGCCGGGCGCAGAAGGTGTCCCAGATGGACGGCGTACGCCCGTCGGCGGCGACGGCTCCCTCGATCTGGTACGCCGCGGTCGCCGCTCCCCACCAGAAGCCGGGAGGGAACTGACTCGCGAGTCCGGCCACCGATGCCGGAGAGCGCTCTCCATTCATGGAGCAGAGGATTCCGCCTGATCCGGTGGCTTGTCAAGACATCGAACCTTGACAAGGACGAAACATGAGCGTACGAACGGAGAGCGCTCTCCAAACCCCGACTGCCCCCGTCCTTGGCAGGTGACCGCCCATGAACCTCCGCATACCCCTCGTCTCCATCGCGGCGGCAGCGCTAGCCGCTGCGCTCACGGTCCTCCCGTTGTCCGCCAATGCGGCCGATCCGCTGCTCTCCCAAGGCAAGCCGGTCCTCGCCTCGTCCTCGGAAGGAGCCGGCACCCCCGCCGAAGCCGCCGTCGACGGCAACTCCGGGACTCGCTGGTCGAGCGTGTTCGCCGATCCGCAATGGCTGCGGGTCGACCTCGGCTCGAGCGCCACGATCAGTCAGGTCGTCCTCCAGTGGGAGGCGGCGTACGCGTCGGCGTACCAGATCCAGACGTCGGCGGACGGCACCAACTGGCAGACGATCTACTCCACGACCACGAGCACCGGCGGCACTCAGACGCTCACCGTCAGCGGGACCGGCCGCTACGTCCGGGTCTACGCCACCGCCCGCGCGACCGGATACGGCGTATCGCTGTGGGAGTTTCAGGTCTTCGGCACGCTCGGCGCATCCACTTGCGACACCGCGACGAACCGGGCGCTGAACCAGCCCGCGACCGCCTCCTCGGCGGAGAACGCGGCCAACCCGGCGACGGCGGCCGTCGACGGCAACACCGGTACGCGTTGGTCGAGTCTGTTCGCCGATCCCCAATGGCTTCGGGTCGACCTCGGCAGTACGCAGTCCATCTGCCGCGTCGTCGTGCAGTGGGAGGCGGCGTACGCGTCGGCGTACCAGATCCAGACGTCGGCCGACGGCAGCACGAACTGGCAGACGATCTACTCGACGACGACTGGAACCGGTGGCACCCAGACGCTCGACGTCTCCGGATCGGGCCGTTATCTGCGGGTCTACGGCACTGCCCGGGCGACCGGCTACGGGTACTCGATCTGGGAACTCCAGGTCTTCACCGGCTCCGGCGGCACGACCAGTCCGAGCCCGACGCCCAGCACGTCGCCCAGCGGGAACTGGACCACCGTGTGGAGCGACGACTTCACCGGCGCGGCCAACTCCTCGCCGAGTTCGGCGAACTGGCTGCTCCGCACCGGTACGCAGTACCCCGGTGGCGCGGCGAACTGGGGAACCGGCGAAGTCGAGACCGCCAGCGCCACGACCGCGAACGTGTACCTCGACGGCAGCGGGAAGTTGAACGTCAAGGCGATCCGCGATGGCTCGGGCAACTGGACCTCGGGTCGGCTCGAGACGCAGCGGACCGACTTCGCGGCCAACCCGGGCGAACTCGTCCGCTTCGCCGCCGTGATCCAGCAGCCCAACGTCGCCAACGCGCTCGGCTACTGGCCGGCCTTCCGGGCGACGGGGGCGGCGTACCGGGGGAACTTCACCAACTGGCCAGGGGTGGGGGAGACCGACATCATGGCCGGGGTCAACGGACGTAGCCAACTGGCCCAGACCCTGCATTGCGGCACCGCACCGGACGGGGTCTGCGGCGAGTACACCGGTCGCAGCAGCGGCCTGGCCACCTGCGCCGGCTGCCAGACCGGCCTGCACGAGTACGCCCAGGTCATCGACCGGACGAAGACCGACGAGGAGATCCGGTTCTACCTCGACGGCGTGCAGACCTGGGTGGTCAAGGAGAGCCAGGTCGGCGTGGCCGCTTGGGACGCCGCCGTCCACCATGGCTTCTACCTCCGCCTCGAACTGCCGATCGGTGGCGCGTGGCCGAGCGCGGTCGCCGGGCGTACGGTGCCGACCCCGGACACGACGTCGGGCGGCGTCATGGTCGTCGACTCGGTGACCGTGCAGAAGCAGACCGGCTCGACCGCTCCCGCCATGACCGATCCGCCGATCCCGGCCGGACCGAGCGTCGTCAAAGTCGTCGGTACGCAAGGCAACTGGCAGCTGCAGGTGAACGGATCGCCGTGGGAGGTACGCGGGCTGACCTACGGGCCGCCGCAGGGTGCCGCCGACGGCTACGTCCGGGATCTGAAGGCGGCCGGCGTCAACACTCTGCGTACGTGGGGAGTCGACGACGCCAACACGCCGACGCTGCTGAACACGGCCGCCCGCCAAGGTCTGAAGGTCGTCGTCGGGCACTGGCTCAACCAGGGCGCGGACTACGTCAACGACGCGACCTACAAGGCGAACACGAAGGCGGAGATCGTCAATAGGGTGAACGCCCTGAAGAACAATCCGGGCGTGCTGCTGTGGGACGTCGGCAACGAGGTGATCCTGACCATGCAGGATCACGGCCTCCCCGCCGCCGAAGTCGAAGCGCGGCGCGTCGCGTACGCCCAGTTCGTGAACGAGATCGCGGTCGCGATCCATGCGGCGGACCCGAACCACCCCGTGACCTCGACCGATGCCTGGACCGGAGCGTGGCCTTACTACAAGCAGTACGCCCCGGCGCTGGATCTGCTCGCGGTGAATTCCTATGGTGCGATCGGCGGGGTCAAGCAGGCCTGGATCGACGGTGGTTACACGAAGCCTTACATCATCACCGAAGGCGGACCGGCGGGGGAGTGGGAGGTTCTGAACGATGTCAACGGCGTCCCGACTGAGCCCTCCGACCTGCAGAAACGAGACGGGTACGCGGCCAGCTGGGCGGCCGTGAAGTCCCATCCGGGAGTGGCGCTCGGTGCGACGGAGTTCCACTATGGACTAGAGAACGACTTCGGTGGCGTGTGGCTCAACACCTATCCCGGGGGCTGGCATCGGCTCGGCTTCTACGCCTTGCAGAAGGCTTACACCGGGACGACGGCGGCGAACACCCCACCGGAGATCACCGCGATGACGGTGTCGAACCAGACCGCCGTCCCGGCGGGCGGCACGTTCACCGTGAACGTGTCCGCGAGCGATCCGCAAGGTGATGCCATCCGGTACAACCTCATGGCGAGCGACAAGCACATCACCGGCGGCACCGGTTTCAGCAACCTCCGCTTCACCCAGACCGGCAACGGCCAGTTCACCGTCACCGCGCCGGAGGCGCTCGGCGTCTGGAAGATCTACGTGTACGCCTTCGACGGCCACGGCAACGTCGGGATCGAGCAGCGCTCGGTCAAGGTCGTGCCGCCGACGATCCCCGGGACGAACGTGGCGCTCGGCAAGACCGCGACCGCCTCGTCGTACCAGCCGACCGGCACGAACGGGCCGCAACTGCCCTCCTACGCGGTCGACGGGAACTGGACCACGCGGTGGGCCTCGGAATGGGTGGCGACGGCGTGGTTCCAGGTCGACCTGGGTTTGGTCACCGCGATCAATCACGTCGAGCTGGCCTGGGAATCGGCGTACGCCAAGGCGTACCAGGTGCAGGTGTCGACTGACGGCAGCACGTGGACGACGGTGTACTCGACGACCAGTGGCGACGGCGGATTCGACGAGATCTCGTTGAATGCCTCGGCCCGCTACGTCCGGGTGAACGGGACCGAACGGGCCACCACGTACGGCTATTCCCTTTGGGAGTTCGGCGTCTACAAGCCGTGACGCCGGTACGCGGGGCGCTCCTGCCCGAGCGCCCCGCGTACCAACTCCGCCGCCGTGCGGCCGCCCCGTCCCGCGTCCCACGTCGCGCGCCGCCCCGTCGCCGTAGCCGGAGAGCGCGATGGAGAGCGCTCTCCGCTCGTGCTATAAAGACCGCATGGTCTTGGGAGAGCCTGCGGGGAGGCGCGCCCCGACGCTGGAGGACGTGGCGAAGGTGGCGGGCGTGTCCCGGGCCACCGTCTCGCGCGTCGTCAACAACACTCGCAACGTCGATCCGGCGCTGCACTCGATCGTCTGGGATGCGGTGGCCGCCACGGGTTACGTGCCCAATCGGGCCGCCCGGTCGCTGGTGACACGGCGTACCGACGTCGTGGCCCTGGTGGTGTCCGAGGCGGAGAACCGGGCGGCCGACGACCCGTTCTACAGCCGGTTCCTGGGCGACCCCTTCTTCGGGCGGGTGCTGGGCGGGGCGATGAGCGTGCTCGCACCGCTCGGCGTACACGTGCCGTTGACGCTCGTGGGCTCGGCGGCTGCGCGCCGAAAGCTGATCTCGGACCTGCGGGGCGGGCAGCTCGACGGCGCGCTGGTCATCTCGCTGCACCCGCAGGACCCGCTGCCGCGACAGCTCGCCGAGGCCAAGGCACCCGCTGTCCTATTCGGACGGCCGTCGACCCCGACCGCCATCGACTACGTGGACGTCGACCAGGCGGCGGCGGCCAAACTCGCGGCCGAACACCTGCTGACCCGGGGCTGCAAGCGCATCGTTTCGGTGGCCGGTTCGCTCGACATGCCGGCCGGGCACGACCGGCTGACCGCCTTCCGCGCCGCGCTCGCGGACCACGGAATCGCCGACGTGCCGGCCGAAGAGGGCGGGTTCACCCAGGAGGGCGGCGAGCAGGCCATGCAGCGTCTGCTCAAGAAGCATCCCCAAGTCGACGGGGTGTACGCGGCCAGCGACGTGATGGCGCAGGGAGCCGTGCACGTCCTGCGGGAGGCGGGCAAACGCGTACCGGAGGACGTGGCCGTCGTCGGCTTCGACGACAGCAGTGCCGCGGTGTCCTGCCGTCCGCCGCTGACGACCGTACGCCAGCCGGTGGAGGACATGACCGCCGAGATGGCCCGCATGCTCATGTTCCACCTGGAGCACCCGGCCGCGCGTACGGCGTCGGTCGTCTTCGAACCCACGCTCGTGGTGCGCCGGTCCGCCTGACCCCTTGACACGGAAAGCGTGCGGTCGCATGCTCGCTCGGAGAGCGCTCTCCGATTCACTCCGAAGGAGCCGCATGCGGTCGTTCTTCCATCGGCTGGACGTCAAAGGCTCGCCCTACCTGTACGTCACGCCGTTCTTCCTGATCTTCGCGAGCTTCGGGCTGTTCCCATTGGCGTACACGGGATGGGTGTCGCTGCACGAGTGGAACCTGCTCGAGGACACCCACCCCTGGATCGGCCTCGGCAACTACACCACGCTGTTCACCGACTCGAGTTTCTGGAACGCGCTGCGCAACACGGCTCAGATCTGGGTGCTGTCCACCGTTCCCCAGCTGGTCGCCGCGCTGTTCCTCGCCAATACGCTCAACCAGCGGCTCCGCGCTCCCACCTTCTGGCGGCTGACCGCGCTCCTGCCCAACATCACGTCGGTCGCCGCGGTGGCGCTCATCTTCAGCCAGGTCTTCGGCAAGGAATACGGGCTGGTGAACTGGGTGCTCGGTCTGTTCGGCGCGGGCCACATCGACTGGCAGGCCGGAACCGCCTCGTCCCAGGTCGCCATCTCCGTGATGATCATCTGGCGGTGGACCGGCTACAACGCGCTCATCTACCTCGCCGCGATGCAGGCCGTCCCGCGCGATCTCTACCAGGCGGCCGAGCTCGACGGCGCGACCGGCTTCCAGCAACTCACCCGGATCACGCTGCCCGCGATCCGGCCGACGGTCATCTTCACCGTCATCGTCTCGACCATCGGCGGCATGCAAGTGCTCGCCGAACCGCTGCTTTTCGGCGGCTCGTCGACCACCGGCGGCTCCGACCGTCAGTTCCAGACCCTCGGCCTATATCTCTACGAGGCCGGCTTCACCCGATTCGACTTCGGGTACGCCGCCGCGGCGGCCTGGGCCATGTTCGGCGTGATCGTGCTGGCCGCCGTCGCGAACTACTTCCTCACCAGCCGTCTGCGGAGGTCCTGATGACTACCGTGCTCTCTCGGGCCGCCGTCCGCCCAGTGGCCGAACCGCGCCGCAAGCCTTACCGGGCCGAGCGCCGCCCGGGGAAGCTGGCGTACCTGACGCTCGCCGGGCTGGCCGTCTTCTCCGGGTTCCCGATCTACTGGTCGCTCGTCGTCGCCTCGCAGGACAACTCCGTGCTCGGGGCGGTGCCACCGCCGTTCGGCATCGGCAGCCACCTCTTCGAGAACCTCGACCGCGCCTTCGGGACGGTGCCGTTCTTCCGGGCGCTGACCAACTCGTTCATCGTCTCCGGGGCGATCACGATCAGCGTGGTGTTCTTCTCGACGCTCGCCGGATTCGCCTTCGCCAAACTGCGCTTCCGTGGCCGCAACGCGATGCTGCTCATGATCGTGGCCACCATGATGGTGCCGACACAGCTCGGCATCATCCCGCTATACCTGATCATGATCAAGGCACACCTCGCGGGCACCATGTACGCCGTGATCGCGCCGTCGCTGGTCAGCGCGTTCGGCGTCTTCTTCATGACGCAGTTCCTGGGCGAGGCGGTCCCCACCGAGCTGCTGGAGGCGGCCCGGGCCGACGGCTGCTCGACCATCCGGATCTTCTGGCACGTCGTGCTGCCCGCCGCCCGCCCCGCCGCCGCCGTACTGGGGATGCTCACCTTCATGACGGCGTGGAACGACTTCTTCTGGCCGCTGGTCGTCCTGACCCCCGAGGATCCGACGGTGCAGGTGGCACTGTCCACTCTCGCCAGTGGCTACGTCCAGGACTACTCGCTGTCGTTGACCGGCACGCTCATCGCCACCGTGCCGCTGCTGGCGTTGTTCGGCATCCTCGGCCGGCACATCATCGGGGGCATCATGCAGGGCGCGATCAAAGGCTGACCGCTTCAATCCCGGGGCGTACGCCATGATCAACCCGGCATAATGGTCACGATGATCTACCCCGACGTACGCCCCGACATCACCCCTGACCTGGTCCGGCACCTCGTTAGTACGCAGTTCCCGCACTGGGCGGGCCTGCCCGTCCGGCCGGTGGCCGTGGACGGCTGGGACAACCGCACCTATCACCTCGGCGACCGGATGACCGTGCGGCTGCCCAGCGGACCCTGGTACGCCCGCCAGGTCGCCAAAGAGCAGGAGTGGCTGCCGAAGCTGGCCGCCTCGGTGCCGCTGCCGATCCCCGTGCCGCTCGGACACGGCCGGCCGGATGAGGCGTACCCGTTTCCGTGGTCGATCTACGGCTGGATCGACGGTGACCTCGCGCGGCCGGACCGCGTTCGCGACCTGACGGAGTTCGCCGTCGACGTCGCGGAGTTCCTGGTCGCGCTCGCGAAAGCGGACACCACCGGCGCTCCCGGGCCCGGCGAGCACAACTTCTTCCGCGGCGGCCCGCTCACGACGTATCACGACGAGACGGTCGAGGCGATCGCCAAGCTCGGCGACGCAGTCCCCGGCGACTTCTGCCGTCGCATCTGGCAGGAAGGGCTCGACGCGACCTGGGACGGCCGGCCCGTCTGGTTCCACGGCGACATCTCCCCGAACAACCTGCTCGTCCGGGACGGGCGGCTCGCTGCGGTCATCGACTTCGGCACCTCCGGCGTCGGCGATCCGGCCTGCGATCTCGCCATCGCGTGGGGCATGTTCACCGGGTCCAGCCGGGCGGCGTACCGGGAGGCGCTCGGGGTCGACGACGGCACCTGGGCGCGCGGACGCGGGTGGGCGCTCTGGAAAGCGCTCATCGTGTACGCCGACAGCCGTGGCACCGGCTCGCCGCGTGAGGACGAGTCCCACCACGCCCTCACCGAACTCCTCACGGAGTAATGGCCTGGTTTCCCCACAGAGTCGACAACGGAAGCGCAAGCAGCCGGTCGCCCAGGGGGACGGTCTGCTGGCCGAGATAGACGACTGCGCCCATCGCGAAGCGATCGCCGAGCTTGTCGCGTAACCAGATCAGGTGCCGGGCGTCGTTCGGGCCGACCGAGGCCGCCGCCTTGATCTCCAAAGCGACGACGCGGCCGTCCCGCTCCTCCAGGATGAAGTCGACCTCGCGGCCATCGGTATTGCGCAGCCCGTAGATCGTCGCCGTACTGGCACCGAAACTGAGCAGCTTGGTGAGTTCGCTGAAGACGAATGTCTCGACCAGGCCGCCGAGTGAGCGGTCTCCGGGTCGTCGGAGACTCTCCGGGCTCGCGCCGAGCAGATGAGCGGCCAATCCGGAGTCGTTGACGTATGCCTTGGGTGACTTGGCGATCCGGGACACCAGATTCGTGGACCAGGCCGGAACCGTGCTCAGCAGGAAGACGATCTCCAAGTAGGAAAGGTAGTTCTTGGTGGTCGTCAGCGACAGCTCGACCACCCTAGACAGGTCGGAGGGCACCATCGGCCCACCCGAGCGGGCGGCGATCAATCCGAGCAGGCGGGAGATCAGGGCACCGTGCTGAATCGTGGCGAAGTTGGTGACATCGCGTAGCACCACGGTGTTCAGGTAACCATCGAACCAGGCAGCGCGTACGCGAGCGTCGGGAATGAAGATCGCCTCGGGATAGCCGCCAGTGCAGATGAGATCGATGTACTGATCGCGAGTCCAGGGCGACGAAGGTGCGCCCAGGAACGACTCCGGTCCGGCAAAGGCGTGGCCGCAGAAGTCACCGGGCTGCCCCACGCGCTCCGCGACTGCCAGCGGCCACAGCTCGATGAATCCGACCCGGCCCGCCAACGATTCAGAGAGCGTGGGCACGGTGAGGAATCGCGTTGATCCGGACAACAGGAACTGGCCGCGGTCGGTGCTCCGATCGAGCACCTGCTTGATGGCGAGCACCAACGGGTCGCCCGCGCGCTGAATCTCGTCGATGATGAGAGGGCGCTGTCCGTAGGACGCGAAGGTCGTGGGATCGGCCCGGACGGCCGTCAGCGTCGCTTCGTCGTCCAGCGAGTAGAACTCGCCGCCGTGAACGGCTTGGAAGCTGCGTAGGAGTGTGGTCTTGCCGGACTGGCGAGGTCCGTTGATCACCACGGCTCGAAGACCGTTCGCCAGCAGCATCAGGCGGTTCGTCGCCAACCGAGGAATCACCACGTCATCTTACTGAAATTTCGGTAGTACGCTAGCAGTTTCGTGGATCTTGGCTGTGAAACGTGCCCTTAACAGGGCGGCTATACGGTCGAACGGTTCGGCCGATCATGGCTTTCGGCGTACCAGTGGAAAGGACGCGGCGTGACCACCGTGGAGATCGTGGAGACCGACGAGGGCGATCCTCGCGTGGCGCCGCTCGTCCGCGAGTTGCGCGCGGAGCTGGACGCGCGATATCCCGAGGAGATCGAGTTCGATCACCCGCAGGTGAAGGAGCGGGCGCGGTTCCTGCTCGCGCTGGTCGACGGTCGCGCGGAAGGGTGTTGCGCGTTGCAGTCGCTCGACGGCGGTGACTCGGAGCTGAAGCGGATGTATGTGCGGCCGGGCAACCGCGGTCTGGGGATCGGCAAGCGGCTCATGGGCGCGGCCGAGGAGCTGGCCGTCGCAAGTGGACTGACGAGCATGCGCTTGGAGACCGGGCCGCGCCAGCCCGAGGCGATCGCGGTCTACGAGCGGGCGGGATTCCTCCGCATTCCGAATTATCCGCCCTATGACCAATGGGAATTGAGCCTCTGCTATGCCAAGGCGCTGAGCTCGCCCGGACTGACCAGCCCGCTCTCGTAGCCGAGGACGACCAGCTGGGCGCGGTCGCGCGCGGCGAGTTTGGCCAGCAGGCGGCTGACGTAGGTGCGCGCGGTCGCGGCACTGATGTGCAGGCGCGCGGCCAGTTCGGTGTTCGAGTGACCGAGCGCGATCTCCCGCAGCACGTCGCGCTCGCGTTCGGTGAGGGCGCTGAGCAGCTCAGGGCGGGTGCGGACGCTCGTGTAACTCGCGATGACCTTGCGGGTCACGGCGGGGGACAGCAGCGCCTCGCCCGCCGCCACCACGCGGATCGCATGCCGCAGATCACCCGGGCGGATGTCTTTCAGGAGATAACCGGCAGCGCCGTGGCGGAGCGCCGTCGAAATGTGCTCGTCTTCATCGAAGGTCGTCAGCATCAACACCCGGACTTCGCGCAGCTCCGGGTCCGCGACGATGCGCCGGGTCGCCTCCAGTCCGTCGAGGCCGGGCATGCGGATGTCCATCAGGGCCACGTCGGGCCGCTCTTTCCGCACCAGCGAGACCGCGTCACTTCCGGTCGCGGCCTCGCCCACGACCGCGATGTCTCCCTCACTTTCCGCAAGGGTACGCAGACCGGCGCGGACGAGTTCCTGATCGTCGACGATCACTATCCGGATCATGCCAGCCTCGCGGGAAGAGTGGCGGTGACGGTGAACCCGGGGTTCTCCGGCGCGGCCGTCAGGCTGCCGCCGAGCAGGCGAGCGCGTTCGCTCATGCCCCGCAGGCCGTGCCCGGTCGTCGCCACCGGCCCGCCGTGCCCGTCGTCGCTGACCTCCAGCCGGAGGCTGTGCTCGTCCTGGCTCAGCGCGATGCGTACGTTCTGCGCTTGCGCGTGGCGGATCACGTTCGTCAACGCCTCCTGCACGATCCGGTACGCCGCCGCGTCGATGGCGGGGGAGATCCGATCGAGTCTGGTGTCCACTTCGGAGCGTACGGTGAGGCCGGTCGCCTCGGCCGACGCGATCAGGCCGTCGAGGTCTCTGAGTGACACGACGGCTGTCTCCTGCGTGCGCAGCAGTTTCACCGTGCTCCTCAGCTCCCGCATCGTCTGCTCGCCCGTGTCTCGGACGATTCCGACGGCCTTCACTGCGACTGTTGAGTCACCCCGGGCGATCGCCTCGGCGGCGACGTTCGTCTGCAACGCGATCACCGACATCGTGTGGCCGACCGAGTCGTGGAGGTCCCGGGCGATCATCTCGCGTTGCGTCTGCAACCGGCGTTCGGCCTCCCGGGTCAGCCGTTCCTGCTCGTCGCGCCGGATCACCCGGCGGGAGCGTACGCCGTCGCCGAGCGCGATCGCGGCGGCGAGTAGTGCGACGTTGGAGATCAGTTCGTAGCCGAGCAGGTAGGCGGCGGGTTCGCCGCCTTGGAAGCGGAAGAACCACGACACGCTCACCACTACGACGGCAGTTCCGATCGCGGGCCGCAGGAGCCCCAACTCGGCTGCCGAATACAAGGCGGCCACGACCGGGATGGCGACGCCGATCGCCGGGTACCCCATCGTGTAGTACGCGAACAGGCCGAGCGTCGTCGCGACGAGCACTGCTTTCGGCGTACGCCGCCGGACGAGCATGAGGGCGCCGAACCCGATGGCGAAGGCGTACGCCGCAGGGCCGGGCGGCGCGTCGGCGCGGTCGGTGGCGATGATCAACGCGATCGCCAGCGTGACGAAGACGCCGAACAGCACGTCGACCACCCAGGGCGCCGTCTCGTCCTCCATAAGGTCGATGTTAGGGGGCAGCTGACCTGCTGAACGTCGCCTGACGACGACTTCCGGGGTCAACCGGTGACGACCCCTAAGGGCCGCGTTTTCGAGTCCCGGTACGCGATCGTGGTCCGATGTGCCGGCGGCCGCCGATTCCTAGCGTTGCCTGCATGGAAGACGTCAAACAGTTCACCGAGGGCCTCCGGCGGCTGCCGTGGCCGCTGATCCTCGGGCTCGGCGGGCTCGCGCTGGTGCACCCGCTCATCAGCGTGACCGGAATGGACGACACCCTCGGCGAGGCCGTCACCCACCTCGGCGTCTTGGCGGCGATCTCGGTGATCTGGATCGCGGTCGTCGGCCTCAGCCGAGTCGAGCGCCCGGTCCTCACGCTGACCGCCGCCGCTGCCGCGTACGGGGTGATCGAGCTGGCCATGGGCAGCGTCGTCGGGATCTTCGCCGACGACCCGTCGGCCGGGCTGAACCCGGCGCTGCTCGGCTTCGCCCTCATCCCGGTGCTGCTCACGAACGGGATCTGGGGCGCGGTCACCGGCCTGATCGCGTTGCTCGTCCAGCGGATGCGGGGTACGCGATGAGCGTCTCTCGCCGAGCCTTGCTGCTGGGATCCGTTGCTTCCGTTGGATTGGCCGGTTGTGACGGGATCATCGCGTCCGGCGGCGCGAACAACAGTGCCCAGGGCAGCGCCGGCAGCCTGCTGGAGAGCAAGCTCGACCTGCCGGGCCGGTTCAAGGTGCCGCTGCCGATCCCGCCCGTCCTGTCACCCGTACGCACCGACGGCACCACCGATTACTACGAGATCACGCAGAAGGTCGCGCAGGCGCAGATCCTGCCCGGCGTCTCGACGACGGTGTGGGGTTACAACGGGATCTTCCCCGGGCCCACCCTCGTCTCGCGGGCCGGCCGGCGTACGGTCGTCACCCACCGCAACGAACTGCCCGTGCCCGTCTCGGTCCACCTCCACGGCGGCAAGGTCGCGCCGCAGCACGACGGCTACCCGGCCGACCTCATCATGGGCACCGGGCCGCACTCGGGGCACATGGGGACGATGACCACTGGCCCCCGGGACTACGTCTACGACCTCGACCAGCCCGCCGCCACCCTCTGGTATCACGACCACCGCATGGACTTCACGGGACCGCAGGTCTACCGCGGCCTCGCCGGATTCCACCTGATCAAGGACGACCTCGAGGAGTCTCTCCGGCTGCCCTCGGGTGACCGCGACATCCCGCTCATGATCGCCGACCGGGCGTTCGAAGCCGACGGCTCCTTCCGCTACCCCTCAGTCGACCCGTCGCTCACCAGTACGCCCGGCGTCACCAGGGATTACGTCAGCGGAGTCCTCGGCGATTGCATCCTCGTGAACGGCGCGCCCTGGCCGGTCCTCGAAGTGGAAGCCGCCCGCTACCGGTTCCGCATCCTCAACGCCTCCAACGCCCGGCGCTACTCGTTGACGCTCGATTCCGGGGCGAACTTCGTCCAGATCGGCAGCGACCTCGGCCTGCTCGAACGGCCGATCAGCCGCAAGAAGATCGAGATCGCCCAGGCCGAACGGTACGACGTCATCGTGGACTTCTCCGGCTTCCGGCCAGGTCAACAGATCACGATGCGCAACGGCAACGGCCGCGGCGGGACTGCTGACGTGATGCGTTTCGTCGTTGCGCGTACGGGGTCGGACGACAGCCGCATCCCCGACAAACTCGCCGCCCGCGAACAGCTCTCGCCCAACCAAGCCGTCACCTCGCGGCAGATCGTCTTCGCCCGTGGCGGGGCCGAGGCACACGGCATGACATTGTGGACGGTCAACGGCAAGCCGTTCAGCGAGGACTACATCGTCGCCCGGCCAAAACTCGGCACCGTGGAGAAGTGGACGATCCGGGCGCTCAACGTCGAGCACCCCTTCCACATCCACCTCGCCGGCTTCCAGATCATGGATGGTGCTCAGCAGGGCTGGAAGGACACCGTGAACCTCGACAACGGCGGCAGCGTCGACCTGCTCGTGAAGTTCGCCGGGTTCCGCGGAAAGTACGTGCTGCACTGCCACAACCTGGAGCACGAGGACATGATGATGATGGCCAACTTCGAAGTCGTCTAGCCTGAGCGCGTGGACGCCGTCTCCGAAGCGAGAACACTTGCTCAGTCGGGCCTCGGTCTGGAGGAGATCCTCGCTCACCTCCGAAGTCACGGTGTCGACTTCGGGGACTCGATGTGGGTCTTGGCGAAGGCCGGCATCCTTCCGCCGGGAGCCGCGAAGAAAGCCGTTTTCGACAGCCTGACCTGGGCAGACAGACGAGGGCGTCACGTTGCCTTCCATGAGGACGTGGTTCGGATCGCGGACGACCTCGCCGCGTTGACCGGGCCGTCGCAGCAGTCTGGTGATCAAGTGCCAGTGATCAGCGATGTGCCGCGCCGATTCGGTGATCAAGTACCGGTAGTCAGCGCAAAACCAGGCGTTGAGCGCTGATGGCGGGTACTTGATCTACGAAATCGGCCATGGAACGCTGACCTCGGGCACTGGATCTTGCAAGTCGCCGGGGCAGGCTCAGTGGCTGGCGGAGGTGCGGTCGGAAGCCGGCTCTGCCGGGGGAGCGCTCGGAGCGGGACGGCGTGTCAAGACCTGGGGTCCACCCGCCGTGACGGCGACGGTGTGCTCGGAATGAGCAGTACGCGAGCCGTCCGCAGACCGGATCGTCCAGCCGTCCTTGTCGTAGCGGATTTTGGCGGTGGTGCGGCAGAACCAGGGTTCGATGGCGATGGTGAGCCCGGGTTGGAGTCTCATGCCGCGCCCGGCTCGGCCGTCGTTGGCGACGTGGGGCGATTCGTGCATGGTGCGGCCGATGCCGTGGCCGCCGAAGTCGCCGTTGACCCGATAGCCGTAGGAGTGGGCGACCTCGCCGATCGCGGCGGAGATGTCTCCGAGACGGCCGCCGGGCTGGGCGGCGGCGATGCCGGCTTCGAGGGCGACCTCGGTGGCTTCGATGAGTTTCCGGTCGGCCGGGTCGGGCGTACCGACGATGACGGAGAGCGCGGAGTCGGCGGCCCAGCCGTCGATTTCTACTGCCATGTCGATGCTCAGCAGATCGCCGTCGCGCAGGACGTAGTCGTGCGGCAGGCCATGAAGTACGGCGTCGTTGACGGAGAGACAGAGCACGTTGCGGAACGGGCCCCGGCCGAACGAGGGAGCGTAGTCCCAGTAACACGACTTCGCGCCGCGCTCGGTGATCCGATGGCGGGCCTGGTGCTCGATGTCCATCAGGTTGACGCCGACGGCGGCGAGGCGGCCCAGCTCGGCCAGCAGTTCGCCGACGAACTGGCCGGTCACTGCCATCTTGGCGATCTCGTCAGCCGACTTGAGCTCGATCACGACACCCTCCCTCTGACGTACGGTATTTTTATACCACGCCAGGCCGAGCCGGGTAGGGCGGGCTATCCTACGGGCATGGTTCGCCACCCGTTGACCGCCGAACAGATCGCCGCAGGCCGCCGCCTCGGGGCGACGCTCCGTGCGGCGCGAGCGGATCGCAGCCTCGTCGAGGTGGCTCTGGCGGCGGGGATCTCTCCCGAGACGCTACGCAAGATCGAGGCGGGCCGTCTTCCGGCCCCCGCGTTCGGCACGGTGGTCTGTCTCAGCCAGGCGCTCGACGTCTCCCTCGGTGAGCTGGCCGAAGCCTGGCTCGCCGGGATGCCGGTCCGCCAGGCGTCCTGACCGGATAGTTGGCTGCTACCCCGTTGATCATGAGATTGGGGGCGGCGACACGCCGTCAAGGGGGACCTTGGGTTCATGATCAACGCGGAGGGAGAGGCGGGCGGCGGCGAGCGCCGGGTCGCCGGCGACGGCGTGAGAGACGGAACGCCGTGCCAGGGCGCGCGTGAGGGCGGCGGACACGGGCGTACGCCCGCTGAGGAGGCCGCCGGCGAGGACCACCGGTCCGGCCGGTGGGCCGAGTTCGTCGAGCGTACGGAGCAACTCGGTGGCGGTGGAGTCCACAAGGGACTGGGCAAGAGGATCGCCGGAGAGGGCGTGCGAACACACGACGGGGGCGAGGGCGGCGTACTGGTCCGGGGTAGTGCGGTTGCCCCAGGCGAGCAGTTCGTCGACGGTTTCCACGCCCGCGTGTGACGCGACGGCTGAGGCGAACGGCGTTCCCGGCCAGTGAACGGCGATGCTGCGTACGGCGGATAGGCCGAGCCACACCCCGGAACCCCGGTCGCCGAGTAGCCAGCCCAATCCGTCGGCGGTCGCGGTGACCTGCCGATCGCGTACGCGAGCCGCAATGGCTCCGGTGCCCGCGATCAGCACGACGCCGTGGTCTGACGTGGTGCCTGCGGCGAACGCCGTGACCGCGTCGGCGTACACGCACAACCGAGCGGAAACGCCGAGCCGAACCAAAGCGCCGGAGTAGTCCGCGAACCGGAGGCCGGTGAGACCGGCGACCCCGAGCCCGGCGGAGACGACGCGAGAGGCATCCTGCCCGGCGAGCGCGGCCCCGACGGCCTGCTCGAACGAGACCGCGGCAGAGGGATGGCGCAGCGGATTGCCGGGACCGCCTTGGCCCCGGCCCAGGACGACGCCATCCACCGTGGCCACCACGGCGCGGGTGCCGGTCCCACCGGCGTCGACTCCCACCATCAGCGCGTTCACGCAGGTCATCGAAGCACGCGAAAACTACTATTGACAAGACCTGGTCGCGATCGTAATTTTCATCGCACCGAGAAGAACATGAAAAAGGTGAAGACGATGACGGTGGTGAGCGGCGGCCTGATGGAGCGCCTGAAGACGGAGGGGCCCGGCCTGCCCGACGCGCTGGCCCGGATCGCCGAGCAGATCCTCGCCGATCCGCAGGCGGCGGCGCATGCGTCCATCGTGGATCTGGCCGAGCGGGCCGGCACCTCGACGGCCACCGTCACCCGGTTCAGCCGCATGTTCGGCTTCCGGGGGTACGCCAATCTCCGGGTCGCCGTCGCGACCGAGACCGGCCGGGCCGAGCAGGCTCGGTGGGAGACCGACATCAGCGGCGACATCGCCCCGGGTGACTCGCTCGACCGTGCGCTGAACGTGATCGCGACCGCCGACACGCGGGCGATCCAGTCGACGGCGGCCGGTCTCGACCTCGTGGCGGTGGACGAGGTGGCGACTGCGATCGCAGCAGCCTCCCGCGTCGAGATCTTCGGGTTGGGCAGTAGTGGCACGGCCGGTCAGGAGATGGCGTTCCGGCTGGAGCGCATCCGCATCCCGGTCTGGTACCGGCCGGACACGCACCGGGCGTTGACCAATGCCGCCCTGCTCGGGCCGGGGGACGTCGCCGTCGGGTTGTCCCACTCGGGGCGTACGCGGGAAGTCATCGAGGCGCTGGCCGAAGCCGGCGACCATGGTGCCACCACTGTCGCGATCACCTCGTTCGGGCGGTCGCCGCTGGCGGAGGTCGCCGACATCGTCCTGACCACCTCGGTCCACGAGACGACCTTCCGGCTGGCCGCGTTGTCGGCGCTGCATTCGCAGCTCGTCGTGCTGGATCTCATCTACGTCGCGGTCGCGCAGAAGACGTTCGACCGCACGGCCGAAGCGCTGGAGGTCACCGTCCGCGCCGTCGACGCCCATCGGCTGCCCGAAACCCCGAAGCGGACGAAGAAAGGCACAACCACGTGACCATCAGTAGCGCTGAATTTCTCAGCGTCATCCGGGAGGCGATCGAACGGGTCGGCACCGATCAGCCGGACCGCCTGGCGGCGGCGGCCGGAATCCTGGCCGACTGCGTACGCAAGGGCGGGGTGATCCAGGCCTTCGGGTGCGGGCACTCCGAGGCGCTGGCCATGGAGATCGCCGGCCGAGCCGGGGGACTGGTGCCCAGCAACCGGATCGCGCTGCGCGACCTCGTCCACTACGGCGGCGAACCGGCCTCGATCCTGGCCGACCCCGGGCTCGAACGCGACCACACGATCGCGCGGCGGCTCTACGATCTGGCCCCGATCGGGCCGGACGACGCGTTCGTGATCGCCAGCAACTCCGGGGTCAACGGCTCGGTGGTCGAACTGGCCCGGGTCGTCAAGGCGGCCGGGCATCCGCTGATCGCCATCACCTCGCTAGCCCATAGCTCCGGCGTCGACTCCCGGCACCCGTCCGGCCAGAAGCTCCTCGACCTTGCCGACGTCGTCCTCGACAACGGCGCTCCCTACGGCGACGCCGCGCTGCCCCTGCCTGGGGGCGGCAGCGTGGGCGCCGTCTCCTCGATCACGGCGGCGGTGCTGGCGCAACAGCTCGTCGCCGACGTAGTCGCCCGGCTGCTCGACGCCGGGATCACCCCGCCGGTCTACCTGTCCGACAACGTGCCCGGCGGGCGCGAACACAACGCTCAGACAGAGGCGCGGTACGCCGGGCGCATCCGGCGTACCGCTTAGGAGAAAGAGAACCGCTGCGATGGTTCAGATCCCCACTACGAAGTATGGCACTCCACGCCGGGCCGTCCTCGGGGCGGCATTGGCCGGCGTCGCCGCTCCGGCCCTGGTCGGGTGCGTGACCTCGGGCGGCGACTCCGGCAACGGCACCGCCACCGGGGCGAAGACGGCCGAGAATCCGCTGGGTGTCGTCCCCGACGCGCCCCTGGAAGTGGTCGTCTTCAAAGGCGGCTACGGCGACGACTACGCGAAGAACGCCGAGGCCCAGTACGCCCAGAAGTATCCGAAGGCGAAGATCGACCACAAGGGCATCCAGCGAGTGGGCGAGGCGCTGCAGCCCCGCTTCGTCGCCGACACCCCGCCCGACGTGGTCGACAACAGCGGCGCGGGCCGCCTCGACCTGCCCACGCTGGCCGCCGCGAGCAAGCTGTCCGACCTGACCGAACTGCTCGACGCGCCCGCCTGGGACAACTCCGCGGCGAAGGTCCGCGACACGCTGCTCCCCGGGGTGATCGAGGACGGCACGCTGGCCGGAAAGGTGGTCACGCTCAATCTGACGTACACGGTTTGGGGGCTGTGGTACTCGCGTCCCCTATTCGACAAGCACGGTTGGGCGTACCCGAAAAACTGGACCGAGATGCTGGCGCTGTGCGACCAGATCAAGCGCGCGGGCATCGCACCGTGGACCTACCAGGGCAAGTATCCCGAATACCTGAACGACCCGCTGCTCACGATGGCCGCCAAGACGGGCGGGACCGACCTGCTGAAGGCCGTCGACAACCTGGAGCCGAACGCGTGGAAGAGCGACGCGCTGATCGGCGCGGCGAGCGCGATCGCGGAACTCGCGGGCAAGGGATACATCATGCCCGGGTCGGAAGCGTTGTCGCACACCGAATCTCAGGCCGCGTGGTGCCAGGGCAAGGCCGCGTTCATCCCTTGTGGATCGTGGCTGGAGAGCGAGCAGAAGGGCGTCGTGCCCGCGGGCTTCGACATGGTCATGGGCACGGTGCCCGCACTGACCGCGGGCGACAAGATGGCCGGGACCGCGGTCCAGGCCGCGAGCAGCGAGTCCTATCTGGTCCCGGCCAAGGCGAAGAACTCCGCCGGCGGCCTCGAGTACCTGCGCATCCTCTTCTCCAAGGCGTCCGCGAAGGCGTTCGCCGAGGCGAACGCCACCTTGCCCGCGATCGCCGGGGCCACCGACGGGCTCACTCTCACGTCAGGGCTTTCGTCGGTACGCGACGCGGTGGCCGGCGCGGGCAAGGAGGCCTTCAGCTTCCGTTTCCGATCCTGGTACGCACCACTGGCGAAGGCGGTCGACGACGCGACCGGTGAGCTGGCGAACAAGCGGATCACGCCGCAGGCGTGGGCCGAGCGCATCCAGAAGGCGGCCGACGCGGTCGCCAAGGACTCCAGCGTCACGAAGTACCAGCGCTGATGCGTCACGGGAAACTCCGGTTCGTCGCCGGCGCGCTCGCTCCGGCGCTGGTGCTGCACGCCTTGTTCGTGCTGTCGCCGTACGCGCAGGCGTTCTACCTGTCGCTGACGGACTGGACGGGCGTCGCGGGCGGCGCGCACTTCGTCGGGCTGGGCAACTACGCCCGGCTCGGCGAGGACGCGTTGTTCCTCGACGCCCTGCGCAACAACGCCGTGATGCTGATCGTCGTGCCGACGGTGACCATCGCCATCGGCCTGTTCCTGGCCAGCGTGCTGCATCTGGGCGGGCGGCGGGGCCTCGACGGCGTACGCGGGACGGCCTTCTACAAGGTGGTCTACTTCTTCCCGCAGTTGTTGTCGCTGGCCATCGTCGCGGTGCTCTGGCAGTTCGTCTACAACCCCACGAACGGGCTGCTCAACGGCAGTCTGCGCGGAATCGGCCTCGGCGGGCTGGCGCACAGCTGGCTCGCCGAGCCGCACCTCGCGCTGGCGGCCGTGATGGCGGTGATCGTGTGGTCGTCGGTCGGCTTCTACATGGTGTTGTTCAGCGCGGCGATGGACGCCATTCCCCGAGAGCTCTACGAGGCGGCGCTCATCGACGGCGCGGGCGCCTGGGCGACGTTCCGCAAGGTGACACTGCCCCTGGTACGCGACAACGTCCGCGTCGCATTCGTCTACTTGGGAATCGCAGCGCTCGACGGCTTCGCGATCGTGCAGATCATGACGGTCGGCCCCGGCGGGCCGGACGGCGCGACCGAGGTCATCGGGCTCAGTCTGTACCGCAACGCCTTCACCTACGGGAAGTTCGGTTACGCCTCCGCCATGGGGGTCACCCTGTTCTTCCTCACCCTGGCCGTGGCCCTGCTCGCGTTGCGGGGACGGCGTACCGAGCGGTTGGAGATCGCGTGAGGCGCGTCAGCTTGCATGGCGTCATGGTGGCGTGGGCGATCGTCACGGCGTTCCCGCTGGTGTGGGCGCTGATGAGTTCGGTGAAGAGCGACGCGGAGATCCTGGCCAGCCCGTGGTCCCCGCCGTCGTCGATCCGGCTGGAGAACTGGGCTCGGGCTTGGAACGCCGCCGACATCGGGCGGTACTTCCTGAACAGCCTCATCGTCGTGGGCGGCGCTCTGGTGCTCACCATGGCGCTGGGGTCGCTGGTGGCGTACACCCTGGCCCGGTATGAGTTCCCCGGCAACCGGCTCGTCTACTACACCTTCGTCGCGTCGATGTTCTTCCCGGTGTTCCTGGCGCTCGTCCCGCTCTTCTTCATCGTGCAGAAGATGGGGCTGCTGGGCACCTATCCCGGGCTGATCCTCGTCTACACCGCGTACGCGATGCCGTTCACGGTGTTCTTCCTGCACTCGTTCTTCCGCACCCTGCCGTCCGCCGTCGCCGAGGCGGCGTTCCTGGACGGCTGCTCCCACCTGCGGGTCTTCGCCCGCGTGATGCTGCCGATGGCCCGCTCCGGGCTGGTCAGCGTCGGCATCTTCAACTTCCTCGGACTGTGGAACCAGTACCTGCTCCCGCTGGTCCTCAATCCCGACCCCGATCGGTACGTCCTGGCACAGGGGCTGGCGGCGTTGTCCGTCAGCCAGGGCTACCGCAGCGACTGGAGCGGACTGTTCGCCGGGCTCGTCATCGCGATGCTGCCCGTGCTGTTCGCCTACGTCGCGTTCCAACGGCACCTCCGCGCCGGTCTGACCGCCGGCGCTGTCCGTTAGTTCCTCATCCCCCCTTGAGGAGTCCATCATGTCCGGCAAACTCACTGCCTTTGCCAGTGCGGCGGCGCTCGTCGCCGGTTCCCTGGCGGCCGTCGTGGGCATCGGCGCCCCGGCGGCAGTAGCGGCCGACTGCGGCATCCTGTTCGACGACTTCAACTACACGTCGTCGGCGGATTCGTCGTTGACCGCGCACGGCTGGGTGCCGCGCAGTTACCAGGGCGGCCCGGGCGTGCCCGGGGCGACCTGGAGCGCCGCCAACATCACCTTCCCGTCCTCGGGGATCATGCAGCTGAACTCGGCCACCGACGGCACCGCCGCCGGCACGAGTCACGCGGAGATCTACACCAGTCAGAAGCGCTACTTCGAAGGCACCTACGCCACCCGCATCCGATTCACCGACGCGGCGGCCGGCGGGAACGACGGCGATCACATCAACGAGACGTTCTTCACGATCAGCCCACTCAACGGCGACCTCGATCCGACCTACTCCGAACTGGACATCTCGGAGTACCTGCCCAATGGCGGATGGGGCGAGACCGGCCCGATCAACTACCAGACCACCTGGTACACCTACCGCAACGAGCCCTGGTACGCCGACAACGTGCACTCAGAGGAGCGCCAGAGCTACGACGGCTGGCGTACCCTCGTCGCGCAGGTGTCCGGCGGCCACGTGAAGTACTACATCGACGGGACGCTGGTGGGCGACCACAGCGGGAAGTTCTACCCCCGGCAGACGATGACGATCAACTACAACCTGTGGTTCATCGACACCGCCGCGCACACCGGTGGGCAGAGCAAATACATCGAGCAGGTGGATTGGCTGTACTTCGCCAAGAACCAGGTCGTCGCGCCGGCCGACGCGGTGACCCGGGCCGCTTCCTACCGGAGCGCCGGGACGGGCTTCACCGACACGGTGGACTCCTCGGGAACGTGCACCAACCCGTCACCGTCCACTTCGGCCAGTGCGTCCCACTCGCCGTCCGCTTCGCCTTCCGTCTCTCCGTCGGCTTCGGTCTCGCCGTCGTCTTCGGTTCCAGCGGGGTGCTCGGGCGTTCCCGCGTGGACGATCTCGGGCGTCTACAACACGGGCGACCGGGTGGTGCACGAGCGCAGCAAGTACGGTGACCCGTCCGGGCCGCCGTCCGGGGACGGGCTGCACCTGTGGCGGGCTCGGTGGTGGACCCAGGGTTCCGAGCCGGGTTGGACCGCTCAGTGGGAGGACCTCGGGCGCTGCTAGCCCCAGTTGTTAGCTGTAGATCACGGTTACGCATGCTTCTCCGCGCTGGGAGGCATGCGTAACCGTGATCTACAGCTGTCGTGAGCGCCGCGGCCGCGACGCTCACGGGCGGGTGGGGTGCCAACTTGGGTCGATGGCTTGACATCGACGGCGATGGTCGCGAGTCTCTTGCGAGAGAGCGCTCTCCCGTCCGCCCGTCCCTCTCGTCCCCAGGGAGCCGCCCATGCCCGCCCGCTCTCGGAGAACGTTTGCTCTCCTCGCGTCCCTCGCGCTCGTGCTCGGTCTGACGACGGCCGTCGGCCTCGCCACGAGCGCCGGAGCCGCGCCGACCCTGATCTCCCAAGGCAAACCCGTCACCACGTCGTCGACCGAGAATGCCGGTACGCCGGCGAGTGCCGCGGTCGACGGCAACACCGGTACGCGCTGGTCGAGCGCGTTCAGTGATCCACAGTGGATCCAGGTCGACCTCGGCGCCACCGCGACGCTGAGCCAGGTCACGCTGAACTGGGAAGCGGCGTACGCGACGGCGTACCAGATCCAGGTCGCCGCCTCGGGGAGCGGTCCCTGGACGACGATCTACAGCACCACCACCGGAACAGGTGGCGTGCAGAACCTGACGGTGACCGGCTCCGGCCGCTACGTCCGGATGAACGGCGCCGCCCGCGCGACGGCGTACGGCTATTCGCTGTGGGAGTTCCAGGTCTACGGCGAGTTCACGACGTCGTCGTGCGGCAGTGGCAACGCCGCGCTCGGCAAACCCGCTACGGCGTCGTCGACCGAGAACGCCGGTACGCCGGCGAGCGCCGCCGTCGACGGCAACACCGGTACGCGCTGGTCGAGCGCGTTCAGTGATCCACAGTGGCTTCAGGTCGACCTGGGCTCGACGCAGACCGTCTGCCAGGTCGTGCTGGCCTGGGAAGCGGCGTACGCGACGGCGTACCAGGTTCAGGTGGCCGCGTCGGCGAGCGGTCCCTGGACGACGGTCTACAGCACCACCACGGGAACGGGCGGAACCCAGACGCTCGCCGTGAACGGATCGGGCCGCTATGTGCGGATGAACGGAACCGCGCGGGCGACTGCGTACGGGTATTCGCTCTGGGAATTCACCGTACGCACGACCGGCTCCACGACGTCGCCGAGCCCCACGGCGTCCCCCTCCCCGACGAGCGGTTCCTTCTGGGGTGACACGAGCACGATCCCGCCCGCGACGAACGTCGTCATGGTGAAGGTGCTCAATCGCACCAACGGCAAGTACCCCGACAGCCAGGTGTACTGGAGCTTCAACGGCCAGACGCACTCCATCGCCGAGCAGCAGTATCTCGACATGCCGGTGAACTCGGCCGGCCGGATGTACTTCTACCTCGGCTCGCCGACCAGTCAGTACTACGACTTCATCGAGTTCACCGTCGGCGCGTCGGTCTTCAACGGCAACACCACGCGGGTCGACGCCTTCGGCGTCAAGCTGGCGATGCGCCTGCACGCGCACGACGGATACGACGTCTCCGTCGGCGAGGACCAGGCCACCTTCGCCGAGGACCGGGCGGTCACCTTCCAGAAGTTCATCAACGAGGTGCCGCAGGAGTTCAAGGTGCTGGCGCAGACCCAGGCGCCGTACCGGATCATCGCGCCCGGCAGCGACCCGAGCTTCCGGACCGGTGGCGTGAATGCCAACTACTTCACCAGCTACGCCAACTCCGTCGGGGTGTCCGCACCCACCTCCGACATCTTCGGCTGCGCGGGCGTACTCGCCAACGACGCCGGGATGTGCTCGGCGCTCAACCGGCACGTCGCCCATCTGCCGCAGTCCCAATGGTCCACGCCGAGCCTGTACTACCAGGGTTCTCCGGCCAACTACTACGCCAAGTTCTGGCACGACCACGCCATCGACCGGCTCGCGTACGGGTTCCCCTACGACGACTACGCCGGGCAGTCGTCGTTCGTCTCCCACGGCAACCCGCAGTACCTCCTGGTCGCCGTCGGTTGGTGAGCGCCCGGGCTGGGAGCCGGGTTCGCCCGGTTCCCAGCCCACTCCAACGCGTATGGTCGGGGTGTGGCTGCCGAGCCGGTGACACCGCTGACCCCCCGACCGGTACGCGTACCGCTGCTGGTGCAGCAGTGGCGTCGGCTGGCGATGCTGCACTGGGCGGTCGATCCCGCGTCGGTGGCGAACCTGCTCCCGCCCGGTACGCACCCGGACACCCTCGACGGCGTGACTTACGTGGGCCTGGTGCCCTTCGAGATGTACCGGGTCGGGCTGCTGGCCGGACCGGGGCTGCCCTACCTGGGCACCTTCCCCGAGACCAACGTACGCCTCTACTCGGTGGACGAAGCCGGCCGTCGCGGGGTGGTGTTCCGATCGTTGGACGCCGCCCGGCTGATCCCCGTTCTCTGCGGCCGGGCCGCTCTGCGGCTGCCGTACATCTGGTCGTCGATGGAGATCGAGCACACCGGGGACCGCCTCGTCTACACCGGCCGCCGTCGCTGGCCGGGTCCGCGTGGACTGCCGAGCCGGGTCGCGGTACGCATCGGCGAGCGGATCGCCGAACCGAGCCCGATGGAGCAGTTCGTGACCGCACGCTGGGGACTGCACGTCGCCTGGTACGGGCGGACCCTGTACCTGCCCAACGAGCACCCCGAATGGCCGCTGCACCGGGCCGAACTGCTCGCCTTCGACGACAAGCTGATCAGTGCGAGTGGCGTACCGGTTCCGGACGGGCCACCGGTGAGCGTGCTCTACTCGCCCGGCGTACCGGTGAAGTTCGGGCGCGGCTGGCTGCTCAAGGAGCCTGCATCCGGCGGGGCGTGACCAACCCGGCCTCGTACGCGTACACGACCGCCTGGGCGCGGTTGGTCAACCGGAGTTTGACCATGCCGCGGTTGAGATGCGTCTTCACCGTCGCCTCGGAGACGACCAGCTGATCGGCGATCTCCTGGTTGGACATGCCCTTGGCGACCCACCGGAGGACTTCGAGTTCCCGGGCGGTCAGCGTGGCGAGCTGCTCGGCATACTCGCCGGCGCCGGGCACGCCCGACGGTGCGTACGCCTCGATGAGCCGCCGGGTGACGGTGGGTGCGAAGAGCATGTCGCCCGAGGCGACGGTGGTGACCGCGGCCAGCAGCCGTTCGGGCGGGGTGTCCTTGAGCAGGAAGCCGCTCGCGCCCTCGCGAAGTGCCTGGTAGACGTACTCGTCGAGATCGAACGTCGTCAGGATGAGCACCCGGGGCGGTGGATCGCCCTGCGAGACGATCTGCCGGGTCGCCGAGATGCCGTCGAGGCCGGGCATCCGCACGTCCATCACCACGACGTCGGGATTGTGCTCGGCGGCCATCGCGATCGCCTGCCTGCCGTCGGCGGCGTCACCGACGACTTCCATGCCGGGCGCGGCGTTGAGAAGGGCGACGAGACCGGCCCGGATCAGAATCTGATCATCGACGACGAGAACCCGGACCACGCGCTGGATCGTACCGTGCGGGGTAACCTCGTCTGCAACTTCTGTAGTAGACCCGCGAGTAGGCTTCGGCGCGTGCCAGACGCCCACCCCCGGCGCCGTTTCGCGCTGCCTGCCCGGTCACCGAAGATTCCGCCGCTGCTAGACGTGCTGCTGGCGGTCGGTTACACCACCGTCGCCATCCTCATCGGCCGGGAAGCGCACGATCAGTGGCCGACCCTCGACCTGACGGCGTACCTCCTCACGCTCGCGGCCAACCTGCCCGTGGCGTTCCGGCGCAAGGCCCCAATGACGGTGCTGGTGATCTGCGGGCTCTCCTGGCTCACCTTCATCGGCCTGGGGTACTACCCGGCGCTCAACGCGTACGGGAGTCTCGTGGCTCTCTACACCGTCACGGCGGAACGACCCCGGTGGATGGCGATCACGTCAGCGGTCGCCCTGGCGGGGGTGTGGGTCTATTCCGGCGTGCGTACGCCGCACTCGTCGATGGCCAGCGTCGTGGCGATGGCGGTCGTCTTCTTCACCGTCGTCTGGAAGTTCGGCGACAACGCCCGCAAGCTGTCGCTGCGCAACGCCGAGCTCGCGGCGGTCACCGAACGGCTGCATCGGGAGCAGGCCGACCGCGCCCGGCGCGCGGTCGCGGACGAGCGGATGCGGATCGCGGGGGAGCTGCACGACATCGTCGCGCACCACATGTCGGTCATCGCCGTCCAAGCCGGCACCGCCGGGTACGTCTTCGACAAACAGCCCGAGACTGCCCGGTCGGCGTTGTCGGTGATCGCCGGGGCGGCGCGGGAGGGCAACGAGGAGCTGCGCCGCATTCTCAGCCTGCTGCGGGCCCCCACGGTCGGCGTCGGCGAGCCGCCGCAAGAGGCCGCCCCCGGCGTCGAGCTGGTCGAACGGCTCGCCGATCGGATGCGGGCGGCCGGCGTCGCCACCACCGTCGAGGTGCTCGGCCCGCGCCGGTCGCTGCCCGCCGGGCTCGACCTTTGTGCGTACCGGGTCATCCAGGAGTCGCTGACGAACGTGCTCAAGCACGCGGGCGAGGCCAAGGCCACCGTCACCCTCGATTTCCGGGGCGCGGAGTTCCAGGCGACCGTCGCCGACGACGGATCGGGCACGCGGCCGGATCGCGAGGCCTCGCACGAGGGCCACGGGCTCATCGGCATGCGCGAGCGGGCGCGCCTTTACGGCGGCAGCCTGCGAGCCGGGCCGCGTCCCGGCGGCGGCTTCGAGGTGGCGCTCACGCTTCCGATCCCCGAGGGACCTACCACGTAGGTTTACCCTCTCTACAACTTCTGCGGTAGTCAGAAGTCGATCTCCACGGCGATGTCACGGCCCGGGGCCCATGACAGAGTTGTGGAGTTCAACGGGGGGTGGGCGGCCGGGAGTCTCCGGCCGCCCCCTGCATTTCTATTCGAGTACGCCGTTGAGCCGGATCACGACAACGCGAGTCAGAATGCCGCTGTCGATCAGCCGTCCGTTCGCGTCGAACGCCCCGGTGCCGTCGGACATCCCGAAGTCGTTGTCGTTGATCACGACGATGGTGTGCGGGTCCACGACCGCGATGCCTTCGATCTTCTTCGGCGCCTCGGCGATGGTGTTCAGGTCGATCACCAGCTCCTTGGGCAAGGCGTACGCGTCGTCGTCGGCCGCCTCGAGCGACGGAGTGGTGGAGAGATCGTCCCACTGCCCGCCCAGGATGCCCTCGCCCTTCGGCAGGCGTACGCGATGAAGCCGGGCCGCGTTGTCGGTGCGCTCCTCGACCAGCAGCGTCGACGGCCCCACCGCGACGATGGACGAGATCTTCAACTCAGCCGGATCGGTCTGCCCCGGATCCACAATGGATACCGGGTCGAAGCGGTACGCGTACTCGCTGATCACCTGAGCCTTGCGCGGCGAGAAGCGCAAGAGACGCGTGGTGCGCGACGCCTCCCCGGTCTTCTTGTCGGGGTTGAGCAGTGGGCTTTGGAGCGCGAGCACGAGGTCGCCGTCGGGCAGCAAGGCGAGGCCCTCGAAGCCGCGGTTGGTCTTGCGGGTGAGGTAGATCGCGGGCAGCGCCTCGACGACCGGGTAGTCCGCGCCGGTGAGCCCGAGGCCCTGCGGGACGTAGCGGGCGAGGACGCGGCCCTGCGCCGAGACGTGCACCAGCGACGGGCCGTACTCGTCGGCGAGCCAGAAGGTGCCGTCGTGCGCCCGGACGATGCCCTCGGTGTCCAGACCGTTGGGGTTGAAGCCGAGCGGCGTCGCGGCGTCATAGGTGTAGGGCTGCTCGTCGCGCGTGGCCTGGTTCGACAGGCCGGTCACCGGCTGCCCGGACGCGGTGGTGATCGGGATGGCGTCGAGCACCTCGATGACATCGCCCCGGAGGCGGATCTTCACGATGGCCGGATCGAACCCGGCGACCGGGAAAGTACGCCGCTTCTCCTTGCCGATCTTGATCTGCCCGTTTGGACCGCGGTCGGTGACGGTCCAGAACTCGTTCGGCCGGCCCGCCGGGAAGATGTCGCTGCCGATCCCGCCCAGGTTCACGCCGCGGTCGTCGGCGACACTGCCCGGAAGCAGCGAATTGCTGAATGCGCCCAGCGCGATCGGGGGCAGCGTGGCCTGCTGGACGACCCGCGGCCCGTCCGGCGGGCAGTCGTTCGCGGCAGCGGGCGCGGCGGTCGCCACCAGCGCGGCGACGGTGGGTACGGCGAGCGCGGCGGCACGGCGGCGCGACGTCATCTAGACCTCCATTGACTAGGTATCGCGCTCACCGTCTTGGAGCTCGGCCAACTACGGCCGACTTCTGGATGGCTTCCGGCCCAACGCCCGGCGAAACTCCCTACTTGTAGTAGGTCTCGATGGGGATCCGGGCCTCGTCGAACAACGCTGGCCCGTCCTGCGGCACCGTCGGCCACGCCGAACCCGGGTTGAGCTCGACGAGCTGGTCGGCGGACAAGGCGTACACGACACGGCCGAGGCCCGACCGGACGATCCCGCCGTCCACCAGGCTATACCCGCGTTTTCGCGGCCGCGGGCTTTGCGGCCGGGGGCTTTGCGACGCGGGTCGCGGGCTTTGCGGCCGGGGTCGCGGACGGTCCGGGCGCGGGTGGTACGTCTGCGACGTCTCGCGGCCCGGATGACGTAGCTGGCGTACCACCCGCGCCCGGGCGGTTGTTGGTACGCGGCTGAAACGCCGCGCGGCTGGCCTCGATGTGCGGTACGTGCTGGATGGCCCATCCGGCCAGCGCCAACGCGGGCGGGATGAGGCTCTCGCCGACGGCGGTCAGCGAGTACTCGACGCGGGGTGGGACTTCGGCGTACGCCTCTCGCTGCACGAGGCCGTCCCGTTCCAGGTTGCGTAACGTCAGGGTCAGCATGCGCTGCGAGATGCCGGGGATCTGCTGATGCAGGTCGGTGAACCGGAGCCGGCCCTGATCGAGGGTCGCCACGACGAGCAACGTCCACTTGTTGCAGATCTGGTCGAGGATCGCCCGCAGCGTCGCGCCGCCGTCGCCTCGGATAAGGCACGTGTGCTCATACTCCGACATGACGCCTCCTTGTGCCTTACGCACATCTGTGTGCCTTTTGTAGGCCCTCCGAAACTCACGCATGATGAGGCTACTTACCAACGGTAACCATCCTGGAAAGGCCCCTCATGGACGTCGCCTACTGGATTCTGGCCGGGCTGCTCGCCCTGTTCTACGCGTACGCCGGCGGCAAGAAGGTCACGCAGTCGAAGGATCAGCTGCGGCCGATGATGGGCTGGGTGGATCAGGTGCCCCTGCCGCTCGTCCGCACGATCGGGACGCTGGAGGTCCTCGGCGCGATCGGACTGATCCTGCCGAAACTGACCGGAGTGCTCCCGGGACTTGCCATTGCGGCTGCTGTCGGACTGGTGCTGATCCAGGTCGGCGGCATCGCCTTGCATCTGTCGCGCGGGGAGGCGCGGCTGATCGGGCTGAACATCGTCCTGCTGGTGCTGGCCGCCGTCACCGTTTGGCTCGCCGTCGCCATGTGACAAGGAGAGCGGTTCCGGGTGCCCGAATGTGCGACCCCGATTGCGTACGTGGGGTTGCCGGGGTGCCCGGACTTGTGCGTAAGGTGTCATCAGACGTTTACGGACCGGCCATTTCCGCCGCCGTACCGCCGGTGGCGCCGACCCCTCACGGCGATAATCATGATCTCTTCTGAGCAGTTCTCGCACGCTGGCGTCAGCCTCCGGCTGGAGCAGGTGCTCCGCGTCTACGCCCACGACCTCGATCCGCATACGCTTGCCGATCTGCGCGCCGCCATCGCGGCCGGCCGCCACGGCTGGTTCCATGACGAGTTCGCCCAGGCCGTCCGGGACGGCGCGTACGCCGCCGAAGACTGGTGCGCCGCCGTCGGAACGCGGGCCGAGCCGGCCCTGGCAGAGCAGCAACGGGTGGTGTGGTCGGCCGTGTTCCCCGACGACCCGTTCCCCGTGCGTACGCCCACCGCCTGAGCAGCGGACTCACAGGTCACGTCGAGATTCGTCCCGGAGTTCCCCGAGGAACGGCACCCAGGATGGGGTGAACGCCGAGACAAGAGGAGACGTGATGGGCAAGACAGCGCCAGCCGGGCCGTCAGCGCAACCGCCGACCTACGAGGGCCGTCCGCTGCCCAAGCCCGAGGAGGACATCTACGACCAGGGACTGCGGTTCGACATGCAGACCCTCCTCGGGCGGCGCAAGCTGCTGGCCGCCTTCGGGCTGGGCGTCGCCGGGCTCGGGCTCGCCGCCTGCGGGAAGTCCGAGGACAGCGGATCGGACGGCACCTCCGCCGACAACGTTTCGACTTCGGCCGGGGAGATCCCGGAGGAGACCGCCGGTCCCTACCCGGGCGACGGCTCGAACGGGCCCGACGTCCTGGCGCAGAGCGGCATCGTACGCAGCGACATCCGGTCCAGCTTCGGCAGTGCGAGCGGAACGGCCGAGGGCGTCCCGATGACCCTGGAACTGACGATCAAGGACCTGGCCGACGGCGGCGGCGCGTTCGCGGGCGTGGCGGTGTACGTGTGGCACGCCAACCGCGACGGCAAGTACTCGCTCTACTCCGAGGGCGTCACGGATCAGAACTACCTCCGGGGCGTACAGGTCTCCGACTCGACGGGCAAGGTGACCTTCACCAGTGTCTTTCCGGCGTGCTATGACGGCCGGTGGCCGCACATCCATTTCGAGGTCTATCCGGACCAGGCCGGCCTCACCGACTCGACCAACGCCATCGCGACCTCCCAGGTAGCCCTGCCCGCCGACGTCTGCAAGACGGCGTACGCGACGGCCGGCTACGAGCAGTCGGTGACGAACCTCGCGAAGGTCAGTCTGAGCACGGACAACGTCTTCGGCGACGACTCCGGGACGTCCCAGCTCGGCACGGTGACCGGCGATGCCACGAACGGCTACAAGGTGGCGCTGAACGTCGGCGTGGACACCGGCACGAAGGCGGGCGGGGGCGGGCGGGCCCCGGCCAAGTAGCACTGTCGACTGTGGTCCAGCAGGAGGGGACGGGGCTCTATACGATCGCCTCGTGACCCTTCCCGCCCCGGCACACTTCGTCGTCTGCGGCTTCGACGGACTGGCGTACCGGCTCGCCGAGCAGCTCACCACCCGCTATGACACCGATGTCGTGGTGCTGATGACGGAGGAGCAACAACGCAAGGCCGCCGCCCGCGACTTCGCCGAACTCGACCGCGTACGCGTCCTCGTGGTCGAACGCATCAGCGAGAAGGCACTGGAGCAGGCCGCCGTGACCGAGGCGGCCGGACTGGCGCTGACCTTCCAGGACGACGTCGGCAACATCCACCTCGCGTTGCAGGCCCGGGAGACGGCGCCCGGACTGCGGATCGTGATCCGGATGTACAACAGCAGCCTGGCGCACAGCATCGAGCCGTTGCTCGGCGACTGCAAGGTGCTCTCCGACTCCGAGATCGCCGCGCCGGCCCTCGTGGCCTCGGCGTTGCGCGAGGTGGCCGCCAACCCGGTGAAGGTCGCTCAGCGTACGCTCGTCGTGGCTCGGCGATCCGATGTCAGCGACCGCTATGTGATCTGCGGATTGGCCGACACCGCCGCCGAGGGTGGCCCGGCGATGCTGCCGCGTGACGAGCAGACGGCCGATCTGGTGCTGGCCGATCTGCGGGGGCTGCCCGATCTGGAGTCCACTTTGGGCACTCGCCCGGCGCCCGCCCGCAGCCACCGGATCGGCGTCATCCGGACGTTCCTGGGCGCGTTGGTCTCCCGCAAGTCGCGGATCGCGGTCAGCGTCGTCTTCGGGCTGATCATCCTCGCGACGACCGCGCTGGCGGTGAGTCTGCGCATCGGTCCGGGCGACGCCCTCTACGTCGCGTTGGCGACCGTGCTGGGCGGCACCGAGGTCAACGACGACTACACGACTTGGCAGAAGTCGTTGCAGATCCTCCTCGGCGTCGCCGGGCTGGCCCTCGTGCCGCTGATCACGGCGCTGGTCGTGGAGGGCATGGTTCGGGCGCGGCTGGCCGTCGCCGAGGTACGCCTCCGGCAGCCGCACGCCGACCACCTCGTCGTCGCCGGGCTCGGCGGGGTCGGAACCCGCGTCCTGCGACTGCTCCACGACCGGGGCGTACGCATGGTCGCCATCGCCGCCGACGAGAAGTCCCGGGGTGTGCCGCTCGCCCGGGAACTGGGCATTCCGCTGGTCATCGGCGACCCCGGACGCGAGTCCACGCTGCGAGCCGCCGGGGCGGACCAGGCTCGGGCGCTGCTGGCCATCACGAGCTCCGACGCGTCCAATTTGGAGACCACGTTGCGGGCGCGGAACCTGCGCTCCAGCCTGCACGTGGTGCTCCGGCTGTTCGACGGCGATCTGGCCCGGCGCGTACGCCGAACGTTCAACCTGCCCTACTCACACAGCGTCTCCTACCTCGCCGCGCCCGCCTTCGCCGAGGCGTTGATGGACCGCGAGGTGATCGGCACGATCCCGGTCGAGCGCCGGGTTCTGCTGATCGCGGAGGTCGTCGTGGCCAGCGGGTCCGATTTGGACGGTGGCCGGATCGCCGACGCCGACGACCCGGGGGCGTTGCGGGTGATCGCCGTCAACGAGTTCGGCGAGCCCCGGCCGTTGTGGCGGCCCGCGCCGGCCCGCCGGATGCGGACCAACGATCGGCTGACCGTGGTCGGCACCCGGGCGGGGCTCAGCGCGCTCGTCCGGCGCTCAGTCGCCGGATCGCGTACGCGCCGACGGCCGGGCTAGTCGCTGAACCGATAGACCACGAAGTGGTCGCCGATCTGGGTGATCAGTGCCTTGGCACCGATGCCCGGACCGAGGCCGGTCACCTCGAACGCGCCGAGATCGGTCCGGGCCAGCGTGCCCAGATCCAGCCCGAACAAATGCCCGTCGTGGTAGAGGAACATCGAACTCGCGTTGACTCGCATCGGGTATCCGGCCCGCTCGGCCTCGGTCAGGACATCCTTGCCCTGGCTGTCGAGAAGGAGGTTGCTCGGGCGGTCCGGGCCGCCCCCGTAGACGACGAGATGGTCGCCGACCGCGAGGAGGTCCTCGGTGTCCTTGACCCGCGTACGCCAGACCACTTTGGACCAGTTCAGCGCCACGACGTCCGCCTGGAACAAGTCGCCGTCGACCAGGCACATCAGCCGGCCACACGGCGTCAGGTTCTGCAGCCGGTTCGCGTTGTCGGCCGATTCCACCGGCACCTGCGCCTCGTAAAGCCGCTCCCATTTCCGGCCCGGCTCCAAGGTCAAGGCACGCAGTGACGTCCCCGTGGTCTGGTAAACCCTGCCCTCATAGGCCAGGAAGTCCCCCGAACCCGCATCCGGCCAGGAGCGCCCGGTCGGCTTGCCGGTGGCGACGGCGTACTCGGTCAGCGTGCCCGCGCCGTCCACCTGGAACAACGTGTCGCCGTGATCTTCGGCCGCGAACGGCCCCGATCGGCGTCCGGCCGGTCCGGTCAGGTCGCTCGCGGTGCGCATGCTGAAGGTCGACGCGATCTCGCCGTCGAAGGTCCAGGCTGGTTGCCCGGTCAGCCAGTCGTAGGCGGTCGTCTTCTTGCCGTCGCGATCGGCGAGCACGAGCACGTCCGGGTAGGCCAGCATGTCGAATCCGTTGATGTTCATGCCCCGGTGCCAGCGCAGCTTGCCGGTCGCCGGGTCCACGACGAACAGTTCCTGATCGAGGGCGGAGCCGTCATTGCGCTCACCGATGCTCACAACAGCATTCGGCAGCGCGATCATCCCGTTCCAGTCGTCGAACACGCCGGGCAAGGTCAGGCTCGGCCACAGCGGGTCGCCCGTGCGTACGTCGAGAGCGCCGATGCCCAGCAGGCCGGTCGGCCCGCGCCAGGCGACGAACCCTCGGTCACCGACGACCGAGCTCATCGTGAAATCGACGCTCTTCGGGACCTTCACCCCCGCGCCGCCCGCCTGCTCCATCTTCCGGAAGGCGATCGGGCTGCTGGTCGGGGCGACGGGCTGTGGTGGGTTGGGATCCGGGGCGGTGCCACGCAAGATCACCGTCGCGAGCACCAGGATCGCGAGCACGGCCAGGCCCGCGGCGGTGATCATCTGGGTACGCACGCGGCGGCGGGCGCGGTGAGTGACGTCCTCGACGGGCGGGATGACAGCAGCGTCGGACTCCTCTCGCAGTGCCTCGGCGAGGCCGGCCCGGCCCCGGGACAGCCACGATTTCACCGTTCCCTCGGCCACCCCGGTCTCGGCGGCGATCTGGCCGACGGACAGGTCGAGCAGGTAGTACAACGCGAGCGCCCGGCGCTGCGGTTCGGGCAGCTGCCGTAGGGCGGTCGTCAGGAGAACCGTGTCCTCCGAGGGTGGTGGGACGACGCCTACCCGAGCAGCCGGCGACTTTCTGCGTACCGCCAAGTGACGCCACCAGTCGAAGATCAGACGCGTGACCACCAGGCGCAACCACGCCTCGGCGTCGTCATACCCCCGGACCTTGCGCCAGCGCTGCCAGGCGCGGGCATAGGCCTCCTGGACCACGTCCTGGGCCTGCGGGAGGTCGCCCGTGAGACCGTACGCGTAGCGCAAGGTCCGGGGCGAGGTCGACCGGTAGAACTCGACGAAATCCACGTAAACCGCCTGTAGTAGAGGTGTTCTCGCCGATGGACACGGGTCCGGCTCCCGAACGGTTGCAACCTATGCTGTCGAGATGAGCGACCCCAAGGATGACCTGGTCCGATACCTGTACGCCGCCCGCGATGCCATGATCTGGAAGCTCGACGGCCTGTCGGAGTACGACGTGCGGCGACCCCTGGTGCCCACCGGCACCAACCTGCTGGGCCTGATCAAGCATGTGGCGATCGTGACCGCGGGGTACTTCGGCGACACCTTCGACCGGCCGTTCCCCGAAGTCGCCCCCTGGCTGAGCGACGATGCCGAGGAGAACGCGGACATGTGGGCGAACACCGGCGAGACGAGAGACGACATCCTCGGACTGTGGGAGCGGGCCTGGGCGCACGCCGAAGCCACCATCACGGAGCTGCCGCTGGACGCGATCGGGCACGTGCCGTGGTGGAACCCGGCGACCAACGAGGTCACCCTGCACAAGATCCTGTGCCACATGACGGCCGAGGCGCAGCGCCATGCCGGGCACGCCGACCTGGTTCGCGAGCTCATCGACGGTTCGGTCGGGTTGCGGGCCGACGTGTCGAACCTGCCCTCGACCGACGGCTCCTTCTGGGCTGCTCACTACTCTCGGGTCGACGCTGCCGCTCGATCCTTCTTGTAGCTTTTCCTTCCCTGTAGATCACGGTTACGCATACTTCCCGGGCCGGTTGAGGCATGCGTAACCGTGATCCGCATGAGTCGGCGGCGGCGGCGCTCCCGGCGGAGGGCTTGGCGGCGGGCGCTCGGGCAGGTGGTCAGCGGCGCCAGGCGGGCATGACGTCGAACGGCTTGGCGGTCTTCGCCGGATCGCGTTCCACCAGGTCGCCGTGGACGGGGTCGACGAGCGCTGCGTCGATCCGGGCCAGCGTCTCGGCGTCGAGCTTGACGTCGAGCGCGGCGACGTTCTCCGCGAGCTGCTCGGGCCGGGACGCGCCGACGATGGCAGCGCTGACGCCCGGGCGGCTCAGCACCCAGGCCACCGCGAGCTGAGCCATCGTGACGCCGAGCTCGTCGGCGATCGGCTTGACCCGCTGGACCGCGCGGAGCACGGGGTCGGCGAGGTAGCGGCCGACGAAGGCGGAGCCTTTGTCGGAGGCCGCGCGCGAGCCCGCCGGCGGCTGCGTACCCGGGAGGTATTTGCCGGTCAGCACACCCTGCGCCACCGGTGAGAACACGATCTGGCCCAGGCCGCCTTCGAGGCTCGCGGGGACGACCTCGGCCTCGATGACCCGCCAGAGCATCGAGTACTGCGGCTGATTGGAGATCAGCGGCATGCGCAACTCCCGGGCCAGCGCCGCGCCCGCCTCGATCTGGGCGGCGGTCCACTCGGACACTCCGATGTAGAGCACCTTGCCTTGGCGTACGAGGTCCGCGAAGGCGGTCATCGTCTCCTCGAGCGGCGTCTTCGGATCGAACCGGTGCGCCTGGTAGAGATCCACGTAGTCGGTCCGCAACCGGCGTAGCGAAGCGTTGCAGCTCTCCAGGATGTGCTTGCGCGACAGGCCTTCGTCGTTGGCCCCCGGCCCGGTACGCAGACAGACCTTCGTGAGGATCTCCAGTGACTCCCGGCGTACGCCGTGGAGGGCCTCGCCGAGCAGTTCCTCCGCGGCACCGAACTCGGGACGGCCGTAGACGTCGGCCGTGTCGAACGTGGTGATGCCGACGTCGAGCGCCGTACGCAGCGTCGCCTTGGCGGAGTCGGCGGCGGCCGAGTCGTGGGTGAGCCAGCTGCCGAAGGTGATCGCGCTGACCTGCAGGCCGCTTCGGCCGAGGGGACGGTGCTCCATGAAGATCGACTCTACCCGGCTTTGGGTTCGTGGGTGGTTCATGGTTTTCGTGCGTTATCCCGGGATAACGCGGCTTTGGCGCGGATTTTAGGCACGTTATCCCGGATAACGCGCGGAGCCGAGCGCGCCTGCCTCTCGACGGGAGGACCGCTCGTCAGCGCAGGCGCCGGCGGCGCAATCCGTACGCCAACGCGGTCCCGACGGCGAGTAGCAGACCCCCGACGAGCGCCGGTGAAACAGCGTCGGTTCCGGTGTCCGGCAGCGTCGGCCCGGTCGGCGACGGCTGGGCGGACGGCGTACGCGACGGGACCGGGGTCGGGTCGAAATCGGTGAACTGGCTGGTCGTGCCGTCGGTGATGGTGACGGCGTCGGCGTACCCGTCGGCCGGTCCGGCGACGCCGGAGCCGAGGCCCAGCTGCGCCTGGCCCCAAGCGCCCGCCGGATAGCGGGCGGCGAACTCGGCGAGCGTGCACTTGGCGGCCTGTCCGCAGAACCCGTCGCCGGTGTTGGTCTGCCAGACGATCGAGTCCGGCCCGAGCGTCCACTGTTGCCACGCGCCGGGCGTGATCGTCCCGTTGTGCCGCGGCTCGAAGCTCAAGGTGGTGAAGTTCGCCGGTGCCGGCGTCACGACCTGGAACCCGGCGAACCGCAGGGTCGGCGTGAAGCCGTCCGGGTCGCCGTCGGCGATGTAGGTCGAATAGGACGCGGAGAGCCCCGACCAGGGACGGGTGGCCAGTGCGCCGAGGTCGGTTCCGGCCAGGGCCCGATCCGAGGCTCCGTCGACGTGCAGTTTGAGGCTGCCGATGCCGGCGGGCGGCGTACCGGGGCCGGTGACGATCGTGACGGATCCGCCCGCCGTCGTGTCTGGAAGAACGCTCCAGTTGCCGCCGGGCAGGGTATGCACCGTGTCGGCGGCGGCCGCGGTCGCGACGGTCAGGGCTGCGAGGAGTCCGGCGAGCCCGCTGACGATGTGGCGAATGCGGCTAATTCTCAACACAACGGATGAACCTACGCCAATTGCGCGGTATTTCCGTGACGCAACGCTGGTCGCGCCCGTGCGGGCCCGCCAAATCCGCAGCTGGATCAGGGTTCTCGGTCGAATCAAGCGCCAAGATTCGACCGAGAACCCTGATCCGCGCTAACAGCCCAGCCAGGTATACAACTCAGCCGGAGTAGCCGGCGAAGATCTTGCTGAACTCGTATGGGGCCTGAGCGACGTTCGTGCATCGATAGAGCGCGCCGGTGCACGCGTTGCGGTCGCGGGTGGTCTCCCAGAAGGCCAGCAGGCCGAGGTGCTTGGACTGGGCGAAGGTCACCATCTGCCGGGAGTCCGCCTGGTCGTAGACGTGCCCGTCGTCGTTCTGGCCGAGCATCGGCGTCACGCCGACCATCTTCCAGACCTGGGCGTCGGTCTTGCCCGGGTAGAGCGTCTTGAGCTGGGCGAACGTCGAATTCGCCGCTTGAACCGCGAAGTCGCCGTAGTCCCCGGTCCGGTAGTAGTCCATCGCCATCACGTTGACCAGGTCGAGATTCACCCCGGCGTCACGCGTCGAGCGTACGACGTTGAGGCCGTCGGCGGTGAGGCCCTCGGGCAGGACCGGGAGCGTGAGCGAGATCTTCAGGCCTGGGTTGGCCTGCTGCAATCCGGCCAGCGCCTGCGAACGCCGGGCGACCGAGGTCGGGTCGGCGGTCGCGGATCCCTCGATGTCGAGGTCGATGTACTTCAAGTTGTACGCCGAGACGACCGCTTGGTACTCGGCCTGAGTCGCAGCCACGGTCGAGCACGCCTGGGCCAGTTCGATGCCGGTCGCGCCGCCGAAGGAGACCTTGACGTCGCCACCGGCCGCCCGGATCGCCTGGATCTGGTCGAGGTTCCAGGCCTGCCGCGGGTCGTACGCGTTGAACCACATCGCCTTGCACGCGGACGCCGTGATGAAGGCGAGCGTGAAGCTCTTCAGCGTGCTGCCGCTGGACAGGTCGGTCAGCAGGGGAGTGGGCCAGGCCCCGAGATCCACATAGGGCGCGACGGGCAGGCCGGGCGCGGTCGGGCAGCCGGAGGTGCTGACGCTCACCGGTGTGGAGACGGCCGATTCGCCGTCCGCGTTGTACGCCGAGACGCCGTAGCTGTGGCTGGAACAGGTCGCCAGGCCGCTGATGGTGGCGGTCGTGCCGGTGATCGTGCTGCGCAGGGTGGTGCCCTCGTAGACGCGGTACCCGGTCGCGCCGGTCGACGCGGCCCAGCTCAGCGAGACGGAGCTCGCCGTGGTGCCGGTGACGGCGAGCCCGGTCGGAGTGGCCGGACCGGTCGGGGTGCCGCCTCCGCCGCCGGGACCGTCGAGCGAGACGTCGTCGGCGTAGTAGGTGCCGGTGCCGTACCACCCGTGCAGGAAGACCTGGACGCTGGTCTGTGTGGCACTAGTCGTGAAGTTCACGGTCAGCTGCGTGTACGCCGTCGCCGAGGGCGTCCAGGTAGAGGCTCCGCCGACGATCCCGAGATAGACGTAGCTGCCGCGGACCCAGGCAGTCAGGGCGTACGCGGTGTTGGGTTGCACCGTGACGGTCTGGGTGCACTGCGCGTTGTCGGAGGCCGAGGCGGCTCCCGCGAGGGCACGGCTGCCACTGTGGACGGGCGTGGTGACGACCGAGCCGAGCCCCCCGGTACACGACCATGGGGACAACACGCCGGACTCGAAGCCCGGATTGGTGAGCAGGTTGGCCGCGTACGCCGGTTGTGCTTCGACGAACAGGGAACCGGCCAGCACCAGGGCGAGCGCGATGAATCGAAGCTTTCTCATGCGTGCATTATTAATAAACTTTCCTTACTGTGTCTATAGGTGTCGTTCCCGGGGCGGGCCGCCCCCGGTCACCTAGGCTCGATCGCGAAAGCCGACGGAGCGAGAAGTGCGAGGGGATGGCCGATGATTCGCCGGATCGGGCTGGTCGTGCACGGTGGACGGGAGCAGGCGGCGATCGCGGCCGCCGCCGTTCGCACGTGGGCCCGCGAGCACGGCATACCGTGCGTCGAAGTGGACGTGTGGAACGCCGCTCCCGGCGACGGGCGGCTGCACAGCGCCGAGGAGGCGGCCAGGGCTGGGAACCCGGACCTCATCGTCACCATCGGCGGGGACGGCACCTTCCTCCGGGGCGTACGCGTCGCGATGCACGCCGACGCCCTCGTGCTCGGGGTGAGCGTCGGCCGCGTCGGCTTCCTCACCGAGGTACGCCCACAAGACGTGGTAGCGGCGCTCGACGCCATCCTCGCCGGCGACGTCGAGGTGGAGGAGCGGCTGACGCTGACGATGAGAGCCTCCCGGCCACTGTCGATCCCGCCGGACATCAAGTCGTACCTGAAGTTCGGCCGGGGACCGATGTTGCCGCCGCCCGAACCCCGCCTCGGTACGCCGGAAGAGGTCGGCTGGGGCGTCGCGCTCGACATCACCGCGCTCAACGACGTCGTCTTCGAGAAGCTGGCCCGGGACCGGCTGGCCAGCCTCGCCGTCTACGTCAGCGGCCGCCATTTCGCGTCCTACTCGGCCGACGCCCTGGTCGTGGCGTCGCCGACCGGGTCGACGGCGTACAGCTTCGCGGCGGGCGGCCCGGTGGTGTCGCCCGGCATCGACGCGCTGATCTTCACCCCGGTCGCCCCACACATGGCGTTCAACCGCAGCATCCTGCTCGACGCCCGGCGGGAACGGGTCGCCGTCCTGGTGCTCGAACGCTCCGGCCGGGTGGCGGTCACTGTGGACGGTCAGCTGCGGGGCGTACTGGAGCCCGGCGACTGGGTCTCCGTCTACGCCGCGCCCCGGTCCGCCCGGCTGGCCCGGGTCGGCGACTTCGACTTCCTGAGCCGGGTTCGCGACCGGTTCGGGCTGGCCGACGCGGCGGCGGCGCTGGCCGACGGTGAGGCGCCCGCCGAATACCGCCCGGCCGAGCCCATCCCGCCCGATCTGCTCAACCCCGGCCCTTGGGGCTATCGCGCGGGCTAGCCGCGGTTGCGCGGGTGGTTGCGGGCGGTGCGCTCGTTGCCACGCCGATAGTTGCCGGTCCAGCGCGCCATCACTTCCTGCGGGTCGTCGTCGACCTCGGCCAGGAACTCTGCGGCCCGCCCGCCGCGCAACGTGGACGCCGCGCGTCCGCGGTGGGTGATCACCACGGTCCCGTCCGCGCGTACCAGGTAATCGAACCCCGAAGGTGCCGGCATGTCACTCGCTTTCGGTCCGTCCGGGGCCGACTATCCCCGTCTCGTACGCGAGGATGACCGCTTGGACGCGGTCGCGTAAACCGAGTTTGCCGAGAATCCGCGCGACGTGCGTCTTCACGGTCGCCTCCGACAGGTGCAGCTGCCCGGCGAGCTCGGCGTTGGTGTGCCCGTGCGCGATCAGGGTCAGCACTTCCTGCTCCCGAGGCGTCAGCGTGGCCAGGTCCCGATGTGCCGTGGCGGCGGGGGAGTCCCGGCGGGCGAACCGGTCGACGAGGCGGCGGGTGATGCTCGGGGCGAGCAGCGCGTCGCCGGCCCGGACGAGGCGTACCGACGCGACCAGTTGCTCCGGCGTGACGTCCTTGAGGAGGAAGCCGCTCGCTCCGGCCGAGAGCGCTGCATACACGTATTGGTCGAGGTCGAACGTCGTCAGGATCACTACGCGCGGCTGATCCGGGCTGTCGCCGGCCAGGATCCGTCGGGTCGCCTCCAGCCCGTCCATCTCCGGCATCCGGATGTCCATGAGCACGACGTCCGGCCGCGTACGCCGGACGGCCTGCACCGCTTCGACGCCGTTGACCGCCTCGGCCACCACGTCGATGCCGTCGCTGGCGAGGATCATCCGGAACCCCGCGCGTACCAAGGCTTGATCGTCGGCGATCACGACGCGAAGCGCGCTCACGGCGTACTCATCGGAATGACGGCGGTGACCCGCCACCCGTCGCCGGTGAGCAGCGGACCGGTCCGCAGGGTTCCGCCGTAGACCGCGAGCCGTTCGCGGAGGCCGAGCAAGCCGCGGCCCGAGCCGCCCTGGCCGGTGGCGCGACCGCCGGTGTCGGTGACCTCGATGCTGAGCTCCTCTTCTCCATAGTGGACGGAGACCGTTGCGGCTCCGCCCGAGGCGTGCTTGACCGCATTCGTCAACGCCTCCTGGACCACGCGGTACGCCGCCAGCGCCTCGCCGCTCGCGACCGCACGCGGCGTGCCCGTGACGGTGAGCGCGACCGGCATCCCCGTGTCCCGCACCCGCCCGACGAGCTTGTCGAGCTGGTCGAGACCAGGCTGCGGAGCGAGGTCCGGCGCTTCATCGGCGGCCGGTGCGAGCAGCCCCATGACGTGCCGCAACTCCGCCATCGCGGTACGTCCCGCGCCTTCCACCGCGAGCATCGCCTCCCGGGACTGTTCCGGCGAGAGGTCGAGGGTACGCCGGGCGGCCCCGGCCTGGATGACCATGACGCTCACGTTGTGGGTGACGACGTCGTGCAGCTCGCGGGCGATCCGGGAGCGTTCGGACTCGACGGCGCGGCGCAGCGCGGTGGCCCGTTCCTCGTCCGCGGCGGCGAGTCTGCGCGCGTTCTCGGCGTTCTGGGCGCGCCAGAGCCGCAGCGCGAGACCGGCGAGCACCAACATCGCCAGCACGACGATCCCGACGTACTGGTCCGGAATGGACGGCATGCCGGCGCTGGTGGAGCGCCAGGTCAGCAGGGCGAGCACGCCGATGGTGATCAGCGTCGGCAGGCGATATCGGCTGTACGCGGCCGCCGCGTACGCCGCGATCACGCAGCCGTAGTAGCAGACGCGCGGGATGGAGTCGATGACCGGGATCGTCAGTAAGCCGATCGCCCACAAGATCGTGAGCGGGAAGCGGCGGCGCTGGCTGATCAGTACGCAGGCGAGCAAGGTCACGAAGATCAAGACGCCGAGGTTGGGGCCGTCCTGGTGCACGAACACCGGACCGTCCGGACCCGGCAGCGGGACGATCGTGTCGTCGCCGGCCTTGTCGAAGACGTAGTCGAGCCCGCCGAACGCGCAGACCAGCGCGAGCGCGATGTCGAAGAGCTGATTGCGCAGGGTCATCCGCCACGCCGGCCCGCTCGGGCGCAGCGCGGCCTTGATCCGCTCGGTCAGCTCTTCCTCGGTCTCCGCCACGCGGCCATTATCCGTGCTGGTCGCGACGTTGCCATCAGCCCGGGGACTACGCCGGGAGGATGACCCCCGCCCAACGGCGTACGCGATATCGCTCCACGCGCGGACGCGGGCGAGCCTGCCCGGTTCCTACCGTGACGTCACTTGATCTCGATATGAGGGAGCACACCCATGGCTGTGATCGAACTGAGCGGCGTGAGCCGCCGGTACGACCAGGGACCGCCCGCGCTCGACGACGTCACGATCAGCGTGGAGGCCGGCGAGGCGCTCGCCATCCTCGGCCCGTCCGGCAGCGGCAAGTCGACCATGCTCAACCTGATCGCCGGGCTGGACCGGCCTGACGCGGGCACGGTGACCGTCGCCGGCGTACGCCTGGACAAACTGGGCGAAGCGGCCACGGCTCGGTATCGCCGGGCCCACGTCGGGATGATCTTCCAGTTCTTCAACCTCCTCGACGACCTGACCGTCGCCGACAACGTCGTGCTGCCCGCTCAGCTGGCCGGGATGGGCCGCGCCGACGCTCGCAAACGGGCGGCCTCACTCTTGGAGGCGCTCGGCATCGCCCGCCACTCCGGGGCGTACCCGGGACGGCTGTCGGGTGGCCAACGGCAGCGGGTGGCGGTCGCGCGGGCGCTGATGAACAAGCCGACGCTGCTCCTGGCGGACGAACCGACCGGCGCGCTCGACAGCGCCTCCGGCGAGGACGTCCGCAAACTGCTCATCGAGCTGAACGGGGAAGGCCAGACGCTGGTGCTCGTCACCCACGACGAGAAGCTGGCCGCGGCCTGCGCCACGCGTACGGTGCGGCTGGTCGACGGCCGGATCGCCACCGACACCGGCCCCGGCATCCGGCCCCTCGGCCCTCATCTCGCGGCCAGCGGCGTGCCGCACGGCGCTGACGGCCGGACGGAGACTGCGCGGTTCGACGCTGACGGCCGCCGGGGGGTCACGCTGTGAGTAGCTTGAGCAAGGTCGTACGCTCCGGCGTCGGTCGCCGGCGGGTGCAGACCGTCGTCATCGGACTCGCCACCTTCATGGCGGTCGCGGCGGCGGTCCTGGCGGGATCGCTGCTCGTCGCCTCGACCGCGCCGTTCGACCGGGGGTTCACCGACCAGCACGGCGCGCATCTGAGCGCCCTGTTCGACGGAACCACGGTGACCGAGTCTCAGGCGGCCGCGACCGCCGCGGCGTCCGGCGTCGCCGAGAGCTCCGGACCGTTCCAGGTCGTGACCCAGACGCCGAACCTCGGTGAGGGTGGCGGTGGCGACGGTGCTTTCGAGTTGCAGCCGCTGACCATCGCCGGGCGCGCCCAGCCGACATCGGGCATCGACAAGGTCTCGCTTAGCGACGGCCACTGGCCCACCTCCGACACGGAGATCGTGCTGACCGAGCAGATCCCGCTCGACTCGAAGCTGATCTTCAAGGCGCTGCCCGGCCGCCCGACGCTCACCGTCGTCGGGCACGCCCGATCGGTCAGCCGTACCGCCGACGCCTGGGTGCTGCCGGGTGCGATCGCCTCGCTGACCTCGGCCGGGACGAAGCCGGGCTACCAGATGCTCTACCGGTTCACCGCTTCGGCCACGGTGTCCGATATGGACACTGCCAAGGCTGCCGTCGTGGCGGCCGCGCCGAGCGGATCGATGCTGGGCAGTCAGTCGTGGCTCACCGTCAAGGAGGCCGCCGACCGCACCGCCGCGCTCTTCGTGCCGTTCCTCATCGCGTTCGGGCTGCTGGGACTGGTCATGGCGATGCTGAGCGTCGGCGGCGTGGTCGCCGGGGCGGTCAGCGCCGCCACCTTCCGGATCGGGGTGCTCAAGGCCATCGGGTTCACCCCGTCGCAGGTCGTCCGGGCGTACCTGTTGCAGGCGCTCATTCCGGCCACGGTCGGCATCGTGCTGGGCGTCGTCGGCGGCAACCTGCTCACGATTCCGGTCCTCGCTCAGACCGACGTGGTCTACGAGACCGCCCCGTCGGTGGTGCAGCCCTGGGTGGACGCCCTCGTGGTGGTCGCGGCGCTGGGCGTCGTGTCGCTGACCGCGCTGGTCGCCGCGGCCCGGGCGGGACGGCTGCGTACGGTGGACGCGCTCGCGGTCGGTCGCGCTCCGGCGGCGGGGCGGGGCCGGTTCGCCGCGTCGCTGTCCGCCCGGCTCCCGCTGCCGCGTCCGGTCACCCTCGGGCTGGCGCAGCCGTTCGCCCGGCCGGCCCGGATGACGGCGATGCTGGCCACGGTCGTCTTCGGCGCCGCGTCGGTCGCCCTCGCCATCGGGCTGACCTCGTCGCTCAACTTGATCGAGACCGCGCGGTCGCACGACAAGGCCCAGATCATGGTGAGCCCGATGAAGATGGGCCCGCCCGAGGGTGGCGAAGCGATGGGCCCGCCGGTGAACCAGCAAGGTCCGCCGCCCGGTCCATTCGACGAGGGCGGTCCCGATCCGGCCGCGGTGACGTCGGCGATCGCCACGGTGACCGGCACCAAGGCGAGCTACGGCGTGCTGAGCGCGCCCGCCACCGTGGCGGGGGTCGCGGCCGAGGTGGACGTGCTCGCGTACCGGGGCGATCCGCGGTGGGCAGGCTTCGAGATGACCGAAGGACGCTGGTACGCCACAGCGGGCGAGGCGATCCTGCCCACACCGATGCTGAAGGCGACCGGGGCGAAGATCGGTGACACGATCACGCTGACGGTGAACGGGCACAACATCTCCGTACGCGTCGTCGGGGAGGTCTTCTCGACGCAGAACGAAGGAATGGAGGTCTTCACCGATCTCACCACCCTGACGGCGGTCATACCGAAGGTGACTCCCACGGAGTACTACGTCGGCCTGACCGACGGCACCGACGCGACGGCGTACGCCAACGCGCTGGAAACCGCGCTGACGCCGTTCAGCCTGCACGCCAACGTCAACCCCGGCGGGCACAGCGACACCCTGGTCGCCATCAGCACGCTGACCGGCCTGCTCACGCTGATTCTCGTCGCGGTGGCGGCGCTCGGCGTACTCAACGCGGTGGTGCTGCAGACCCGGGAACGCGTACGCGAACTCGGGGTGCACAAGGCGATCGGGATGACCCCGAAGCAGTCCGTCACGGTGGTGCTCGCCTCGGTATTCCTCATCGGACTCGTCGGCGGCATCGCCGGAGTGCCGGCCGGAATGGCGTTGCACGGCGTGATGGTCCCCGCGATGGGCAACAGCGCGGGCGTACGCCTTCCCGCAGCGCTCCTCGACGTCTATCACCCCTGGGTGATGGCGTTGCTCGCCTTGGGCGGCCTGGTCATCGCCATCCTTGGCGCACTCATGCCGGCGGGGTGGGCGGCGCGGATCCGGACCGCTACCGCGTTGCGCACCGAGTAGGAGCCTGGGTGCTGGATCAGGGTTCCGGGTCGGATCATGCAGAGTGATTCGACCCGGAACCCTGATCCAGCGGGAAACGGGAAGGAGGTCAGACCCGCCGCATGACGGAGACGACCTTGCCGAGGATGACCGCCTCGTCCCCGTCGATCACCTCGTACGCCGGATTCCGGGGTTCCAGCAGGACGTGCCCGCCCCGTTTGCGATAGACCTTCACGGTCGCCTCACCGTCGATCATCGCGGCGACGATGTCTCCGCTGTACGCGTCCGGCTGTTGGCGTACCACCACTATGTCGCCGTCGCAGATCGCCGCGTCGATCATGGACTCGCCGCGGACCCGGAGGCAGAACAGCGTGCCCCGGCCCACCAGCTCGCGGGGGAGCGCGAGCACCTCCTCCGGATGCTCCTCGGCCAGGATGGGACCGCCCGCCGCGATCGCGCCGAGCAGCGGCACCATCGCGGGCGGCGACGCGTCAGCCGCGTCCGACGCGGTGGGCTGCAGGAACATGCGGACGTCGACCGGCCGGGTGGCCGCCCGGCCCCGGCGCAGATAGCCACGATCCTCGAGGTCGCGCAGGTGCTTGGCGACCGTGGAAGTCGAGCTGAGCCCGACGCGATCGGCGATCTCGCGCGCGGTGGGCGGGTAGCCGTGCCGGACCACCCAGTCCCGGATCACGCCGAGGATGCCGCGCTGCCGCGGGGTCAGGATCGAGGTGTCGATGTCTTCCGCCAGAACCACCCAGTGATCATGACGTATCCGCCCGTCGCGGCGCGCGGGGACGCGCCGGATGACCCGCCGGTGCCTCCAGGCCCGACTCGGGGCGCGGCGATCACTTCCGGCCGACCTGCGGCGTGGCCGTCACGTCCGGCCGACTCGGGGGCGTGGCAGGATCGGCGGGCGCTGGATGGTCTCGCGGGCCTCGTTCTCCGACATCGGGTCGCCCAGCGCGGCGAACAACGCCGCCGCCCGGATCAGCTCGGTACGCGCGGGGCCGGCGTCGCCGAACCGGTAGAGCAGCTCGCCCCGGACCTGGTGGACCCGGGCCAGCAGCCCTCGGTGGATCTTGTCGTCCTCCCGGTTGAGCGACTCGGTGTCGCTGCGCAGCCGATCCACGAGTTGCTCGGCGACCCCGAGCAGGCCGGCCGCCCCGAACGCGCGGGCGAGCAGGCACCGCGCCCGGTGCTCGCCGCCCGGATAGCGCATCTGGCGATACCAGCGCAGGGCACTGGAGGCCCACTCGATCGCCAGGTCGATCTCCCGCCGGGCGGTCGCGTCGTCGCCCTTGCCTGCGGAGTGCCGGGCGTGGTGGAGGTGCAGCTCGGCGGTGCGTACGGCGACGAAGGCGGTCCGGGCGACGCTGTCCGCGCCCAGCTGAGCAGCCGCCTCCAGATGCGACAGCGCAGTCTTCCATTCGCGGCCGCGCCCGGCGGAGTCGGCGTACGCGAGCCGGGCGTAGAACCGGCCGCCCGTGTCCAGTGTGCCGTCGAGCAGCCGATCGTGCACCCAGTAGGGACACTCGACGTGATGGTTGAAGGCGATCATGATCTCGGCGAGGTAGACCAACCCGTCGAGGCCGGCCGCGGTCGCCAGCCGCAGGCAGCGCTCGAGCTTCTCCCCGGCCAAGTCGTGCGACCCCGCCTGGATCAGCGTCTCGCTGAGAGCGAGCTGCATCTCGACGCGTACTCGGGGGTCGTCGGTCTGCGGGTCCGAGTCGAGCGCGTTGTCGAACTCCGCGTCGGCGTCGTCGTAGCGCCCGACGGCGGCATAGAACCGGCCCATCGCGGTATGCGCGGCCGACCGAGCCCGGGCCGCCCGGGTGACGCCCGCCGCGACGACGGCGCTGCGGTACGCGTCCATGGTGGACTCGTAGTCGAGCCCGGGCGGCGTCGCCCCGCCGAGGAGCTCAGCGAGCCGCCAGCACAGCGTGCGACGGTGACTCAGGTACGCCACCTGCACCTGATGCAGCAGGTTGTCGTACTCGGCGGCGACCCAGCCGGGGACGTCCTCGGCGATACGCCGGGCGAGTTGCTCGTCCGCCACGACACCGGCCGGTCCGGCGACCGGTTCGGCGGGTGTCACCAAGGTCAGCACCGCAGCGATGAGCGCCTGGTACGCCCGATCGGCGTCGGCGACCGCGGCCTCCCGGCGAGCGGCCGGGAGATCGTTGGCGTTGTGCTGGGCGAACAGCCAGATCAGCGGGTGCATCGTGTACCGGGCGACGTGGGGGCGGGCGTTGCCGGGCGGCACCTCCAGCATCTGTGCGGCGACCAGGCGGTCGGCCAACGCCTCCGCCTCGCCCGCGCGTACGCCGAGCAGCGGCATCAGGATCCAGGGGGAGAACGACTTCGACGGCAGCAACGCCAAGTACATCAGGGCCTGTTGCTCGGCCGGGAGCAGCCGGTCGAACTCGGTCTGCAGGATCGCCCGCACGGGACGGCCGGGCTGCTCCAGCCGCGACAGCCGGGTCGCCGGCTCGCGGAGATAGGTCGACACCGCGCAGATGTCGGTGTCCTCGGCGGCGATGCGCTCGGCGGCCGACCGGATCGCGACCGGAAGGCGGCCGCACTGGTCGACGATCTCCGCCGCGCACTCCGGCCGATCGAGATCGTCGGTATGCGACATGACCCGGAAGATCTCCAGCGCTTCCGGCGCGGTCGGGACGTCGACCAGCATGGACGGCGTCGCCTGCATCTCCGGGTCGGTGGTGAGATCGCGGCGGCTCGTCACGATCACCGCGTTCGCCGGGTCGGTCGGCAGGATCATCTTGACCTGGTCGGCGGTGCGGGCGGCGTCGAAGACGAACAACAGCCGCTTGTGCGCCGCGTGCGAGCGGAACGCCATCGTCCGGCCGCGCGGATCGGCCGGAATGTGCTGCTCCGACCAGCCGAGCTGCAACAACATGTCGCGCAGCACGTCGCCCGGCGGCCGGGCGGTCCCGGCGGTGCCGAGGTCGACCGCGATGACGCCGTCCGGATAGCGGGGGGCCAACCGGGCGGCCAGCTCGCGGGCGATCGCGCTCTTGCCGACGCCGGGCTGACCGTGCAGGTAGATGGTCACGCACCCGATCGCCGGCGGTTCTGCGCCCGGCGTACGCAGAGCGCGCTGGCGGTCGTGCGACTCGACGAGCCGCCGCAACTCCGCCTCGCGACCGGTGAACAGCTCGGTGCCGGGGCTGACTCCGTGGGCGTTGCGCCGGCGTCGCCCGGCCCGGCGTTGGCCGCCGACGCTGGTGGGCCAGTCGCCGCTCTCGTCCCGCCGCTCGGCCGTCGCCGTCGAACCCGTGTCCGTCAGCAGCAGGGCCACGCCGCTGAGCACGCCGACGACCATCAGCACGAGAATCCGGAGACCCGCCGAGATGTCCTCGTAGACCAGGCCCAGAACCGTGCTGATGACGCTCGCGATCACAGCGAGCGGAACGCGCCACGGCCGCAGCTTGCGGCGTACCCGGCGAAGTGTGCGCCGCCAGCCGGGCAGGGGACGGCCATAGGCTCCGGCGGTCATGCGAGCACCATCCTGCGGCCGGTGCTCGCAGGCGGACTGGGCCAGCTGATGACCGTCCCCGGGCCGGTCATGCGAGCGCCTTCGGGGTGTCGGGCAGGACCGTTCCGCTCCGGCGTACCAGCCAGGGCGGGCGGCTGCCCTCCAACTCGCGCAGGGCCGACTGCGTACGGGCGGCCGCAGCCTGATCCTTGAGCCGCTCGAACACGGTCAGCGCAGCCTCCATCATGGACAGTGCGTCCTCCGACCGGCCGTCCTCGGTGGCGTACGCCCGGCCCAGCCAGTACGCGGTGTCGGCCTCGATCCAGCGGTCACCGCAGCGCTCGAACGTCTGCAGCGCCTCCTCCAGGATCGGCACAGCGCGATCGAACGCTCCCTCCAGGAAATACGCGCGGCCCGTCAACTCCCGGCAATGTCCGCTGCCGTACCGGTGGATCAGCGCGGTGAAGCCCTTCAAGGCGCTCGCGGCCAGCCCGCGAGCCGCGTCGAACTCCCGCCGCGCGAGCGCGACCTCGGCCCGCTGATAGCGGATCCACGGCCGCCAGAGACCCTGCTCCAGCTCCTCGTTCCCGCTGAGCGCGTCGGCCTGCCCGAGCACCGCCTCGGCCTCCGCGAGGTGCCCGCCAGCGGTCAACGCCATGCCGTACGCCCACAGCGCGCCGGGTCGCCGCCGAGCTTCACGGGGAGTCTCGTCACAGAGCCGGACGGCGAGCTCGCCCGCGTCGAGGGCGGCGGCCGTCTTGCCGTCGAGGGCGTACGCGACGGTCAGCTCCCGGAGGATGCGAATGCGCTCGGGGTAATCGTGCGGGAACTGCGTCTCGGCGATCTGGCGGGCCAGCAGCAGCTTCTCGATCGCCGCAGTCGTCTGCCGCAGCCGCCATCGCACGCGGCCCTGAATCCGCAGCGACCGCATCCGGGTGGAGGCGAGGGTGCTGCGCTCGGCGGCCACCGCGTACGCGAGGGCGTCGTCGATCCAGCCGAGCTCGGCGAACACCTCGGCCAGGGCGACCTCGGCTAGCCGCTCGTCGGCCGTCGCGGTGTCGAGATCGGCGGCCCCGCGTTCGGCCGCCTTGCGGCGTTCCTGCGCCAGCTGGAGGTTCTCCCGAGCAGCGGCCAGCGCCTCGTCGAGGTGACCGATGTCGAGCAGGTGATAGACGGTGAGCCGGGCGGCCCGCTCGGGCGACCGCTGAAGCCGGGCTCGATAGGTCTCGCTGTACGCCGCGATCGCCCGGGCGACCGCCGCACTGTCTACTTCGGACGGCAACAGGTGCCGGGCGTACGCCTTGACGTAGCCGGGCACGCGGTAGACGGTGACACCGGAGCGCTCGTCCACCCGCACCTCCGCGAAGCGTACGCGAGTCAGCCGGTCGAGGATGCGGGCCGCGGTGACCTCGTCGACCTCGCCCTCGTCCGGGTACGCACCACCGGCGAGCGCGGCCAGCATCCACGGCGCGGCCCGCCGAGTGTCCAACAAGGACAGCAGCGCGAGACAACGGCGTTCCTGATCGGTCAGCAGCGCGCAAGCGAGGTTGAGCACCCCGAGGAAGGCCGGTCCAGTGCCCGCTTCCGGTGTCGGCACAGCGTCGTCGAGGAGCGCTTCTGCCTCACCGAAGGCGACGTCGAGGTCCCAGCTTCGGCGCGTACGCAGCACCGCACCCGCCATCTGCAACGCGGCCGGGTAGCCGTCCGCGGCGGCCACGATCCGATCGGCGTGCCGCGGTTCCACTCCGTCAGCCGCGTCCCCGCCGAGCACGTGCAGGAGCCGCCCGGCCGCCTCGTCGGACAACGGCCGCACCGTTTCGGCGTACGCGTCGTCCAGGTCGCGCACCGCCGCCCGGGAGGTCACGATGGCCGCACAACGGCGACCGGCCGGCAGGAAACGGCGTACGTCCACTGAATCCGCGACGTTGTCGAGCACGACGAGCAGTTGGCGATGCGCGGTATGGCGCCGATACCAGCGGTCGAACTCGCCCTCGGCCGGCGCTTCGGCGGCGGCCTCGGACAACGCGCGGGCCAGGTACATCCGCGCGTAGTCGTCGCCGTCGGGACGCTGGGTGTCGAACCGGACCAGGATCTGGCCGTCGGCGAAGTGGGGCGCGACGAGATGGGCCACCGTCACGGCGAGAGCCGTCTTGCCCACGCCTTCGTCGCCGGTGAGCACGACGATCGGCGGCTCGCCGGTCGGGCGGTCCGGGCGGAGCAGCGCGCAGATCCGGGCGAGCTCGGCCTCCCGGCCCACGAGCAGGCCGGGCGGCGGCGGCAGATCGGCCGGGACCAGGTACGCCGGACGCCGCCGCCAGGCGAGCCGGAACCGCCCGGTGGTCCGGCGGTTGAGCAGTCCCTGCGTGATCAGTCCGATGAGGATGCCGAACAGCAGGACGAGCAGCGTCTCCATGGCGGCCGTCGGCGAGGCGAACAGGCCGATCGGCACCACGGAGGACAGCAGGATCGCGATGACGACCAAGCCACCGGTACGCGAACGAGCCCTCATGATCGACCTCCCGGGGCTGATTCTGCCAAGCGCCGTCCATTGTGGGTGCCCCCGGCGGGAGATCGATCAGAGAAGCTCGCGTACCTCCGCAGCCAGCGCCACGGACGCCTCGATCTCGACCTTGCGGATCGACACACTCTCCACGTTGAATCCGTACGGCATGCCGAGCCGGCGGCAGTAGTCGCTGAGTTCCCGGGCGGCGGCCAGGCAGTGCCGATAGGACTCGGCGAGCGGATCGGCCGTGTGCCGCAGGGAGTTCTCCAGCCAACGCGGTATGCCGACGCCGAGCCAGTTCAGGAAGGCCAGCGTCTTCAGCGACCCGCACACCGACAACGTGAACAACAGCGGCCGGGGTGCGATCCCTTGCTCGGCGCAGGCGTAGAAGTAGTCGGAGACCATGCTCTTGGTCGAGTCGACGTCGTAGACGACCTGCGAGATGAAGAAGGTGCAGCCGTCGGCCTGCTTGGCGAGCATCCGCCGGTGTTCGTCCCGGCCGCCGACGTAGCGCTCGGTGATGGCGACCCCGCCGAGCAGCAGGTCCGGCCGCAGTTCCCGGCGCAGCTTCTGAGCCTGCGACAACCCCGTACGCACGGCTTTCCGGCTGGAAGAGGCGCCGACGAAGACGCTCAGTACGCGCTGCGGATCTGCTGCAGTGAGCCAGCTCCGCAAATCCTCCTCGGCGTACTTCCCGACGCACCGGTAGATCACCACCGGCCGGTCCCAGCCCGTCAGGTGCTCAGCGTGGAACGCGCCCGGATCCATCGTCGGCAGATACGGAAACGGCCGCTCGGCCGGATTGCGATCGCTCTCGTCGTCGATGTCGTAGAGGACCAGCCCGTCGACGTCGAGCGCCGACAGCCGGGCGGTCGTCACCGCGGCGATCTCGCGGATCTGCTCCGGTGTCGCGCTGCTCCGCGGCGGCGTGATGCCGAACAGCAGGGCTCCCGAGTGGCCACCCGCCAAGAGCTCCGGCAACGGCGGGCGGGCAAGATCGCGCGACATCCGCCGACCCTATCGTGCTCGCGCCGGCCCTCGTTGATCATGAACCTAAGGTCCCGCCAGTGCGGCGTGTCGTCCACCTATCGTCGTGATCAACCACGCAGACGATGCTGTGTTGATCACGACCAAATCGGCGGCGACACGCCGTCATCCGGGACCTTAGGTTCATGATCAACGCTAAGACATGCGCTGTTCGAGGCGGTCGAGACGTTCCGTGATCGGGATGAGCTGTTCGCGTACCGCCGAGGTCAAAGCGGTGACCACGTCGGCCATGGGCTGAGCCGCGGTCTCGTTGCGGGCGGCCCAGCCGGCGAGCACGGCCGTGACGGCGCGACGAGTCAGCCGCAGGTCGGCGCCCGCGCTGCGCAGCTGGTGACCGGCGGACCCGGCCGGTTCGGCGATCAGGCCGAGCAGCAGGTGCTCGGAACCCACATAGTTGTGCCCGAGGCTCATCGCTTCGGTGACCGCCAGGCGCAGCGCCTCCTTGAGCGAGTCCTCATACCGCTGACCCGACGACTCGGTGGGTTGGGCGTGCCGGGCGGCGAGCGCGGCGGTGAGATCCTCGGGCTCGATCTCCATCGATCGCAGTATGCGTACCGCCAAGTTCTCCTTCTCGTCCACGATGGCGGCGAGCAGATCCGCAGTAGACGCCGGGCGATTGTCGGCCCGCGCATCCTCCACGGCGAGCGAGACGATCGACTGCGCTCGCTTGGTGAACCGGCTGAACTGCACGTTGGCCTCCAGGCTGACCTCGTCGTGCAGCGACTCGTGCATGGCGGTGACCCGGCGGACCGCCTGCTCCAAGGCTCGCTGGCAGATCGCGGAGACCGGGAGGTTGGTCTGCTTGACTGCGTCGGCCAGCTCGTCGGAGAGGTAGACGTTGATCTTCGGCATCACGACCGCTCCTAGGGGGTTATGGTGGGGTTATAACCCCACTGTACCCCCACATGGCTGTCTCGGGAAGTGCGTGTTCTCCTCACGGGCGCGGGCGCTCGCGCTGGC
>NZ_JABFVK010000072.1 GCF_013362815.1 Hamadaea sp.
CTGAAGGGCTTCAAGAACAAGTTCAAGGTCGTCTTCCAGGTCGTGAACCTGGACCGGCTGGCCGAGCTGTTCCCGAACGGCGGCCAGGTCGGCCCGCAGGAGCTGGCCGAGGCCGGCGCGGTCCGCAAGGGCCAGCCGGTCAAGGTGCTCGGCACCGGCGACCTCGGCGGCATCTCGCTCCAGATCTCGGCGCACGCGTTCAGCGCGTCGGCGAAGGAGAAGATCGCCGCCGCCGGTGGCACCGCCACCGAACTGTAAGCCAGGCAGCCTCGGTGGCAAGCCATCGAGCTGTCGAGCACGGGCAATCAGGGCGCCGGCTGCTGCTTCCTTCTGTGAAGCCGGCAGTCGGCGCCTTGGTCTTGAGCTGGCCGAGGGGCATCGGCGCAAATAATGTGTCGGCACCCCTGAGCAGAACCCCCCTTGGACTGTTACAGTCCAAACCCAGCTATGGGATTCGTCCTGTAGCCATCCCGTCACGCCCCCGCCACCGGCCCCCCGAGGGTCGCCTCGCGCAGGAGGATTGAGTTGCTCTCCGCGTTTCTCAGTGCGTTCAAGACGCCTGACCTGCGCAAGAAGCTGCTGTTCACGGCGGCCATCATCGCGCTTTACCGGCTCGGTGCCACCATTCCCAGCCCCGGCGTCTCCTACGGCAACGTCCAGGAGTGCATCAAGAACGCCCAGGCGGGGGACACCAACGGGATCTTCAGCCTGCTGAACCTCTTCTCCGGCGGAGCGCTGCTCTCGCTGTCGGTGTTCGCGCTGGGCATCATGCCCTACATCACCGCGTCGATCATCCTGCAGCTGCTGACCGTCGTCATTCCGCGGCTCGAGCAGCTGCGCAAGGAGGGCCAGTCCGGCCAGGCGAAGATCACGCAGTACACCCGGTACCTGACCCTGGGCCTGGCCGTCCTGCAGTCGTCGGCGTTCGTCGCCCTCGGCAAGTCCGGCCAGCTGTTCGGCAACGCCTGCCCGCCCGGCGTCGAGATCATCCCGCAGACCGCGATCCCGCAGTGGCTGACCCTGGCCTCCCTGGTGATCACCATGACCGCCGGTACCGGCGTCATCATGTGGCTGGGTGAGCTCATCACCGACCGCGGCATCGGCAACGGCATGTCCGTTCTGATCTTCACCTCGATCGCGGCCCGGCTCCCCGCCGAAGGCTGGCAGATCTACAAGTCCAAGGGCGCGTACTGGTTCGTCGGCGTGCTCGTCCTGGTCGTCGCGATCATCGCGGCCGTGGTCTACATCGAGCAGGCGCAGCGCCGGATCCCCGTGCAGTACGCCAAGCGCATGGTCGGCCGGCGCATGTACGGCGGCACCTCGACGTACATCCCGCTCAAGGTCAACCAGGCCGGTGTCATCCCGGTCATCTTCGGCTCGTCCCTGCTCTACCTGCCGCAGCTGGCGCTTCAGTTCACCAAGAGCGACGACCCCGGCAAGGTCTGGACCTGGGTCGACCGGCACCTGGCCAACCCGAGCGACTGGGTCTACATCCTGACCTACTTCCTGCTGATCATCTTCTTCACCTACTTTTACGTGTCGATCACCTTCAACCCGACTGAGGTGGCCGACAACATGAAGAAGTACGGCGGGTTCGTGCAGGGCATCCGGCCGGGCAAGCCGACCGCCGACTACCTTGACTTCATCCTGACCCGGATCACCCTGCCCGGCGCGCTCTACCTGGGCATCATCGCGGTTCTGCCGAACTTCTTCTTCATGTGGCTCGGCGGCAGCAGCTACCAGAACTTCCCGTTCGGTGGCACCGCGGTGCTGATCATGGTCGGTGTCGGCCTGGAAACCGTGAAGCAGATCGAAAGCCAGCTCATGCAGCGGAACTACGAAGGCTTCCTGCGATGAGGCTGGTTCTCGTCGGCCCGCCGGGCGCGGGGAAGGGTACGCAGGCGGAGTTCATCGCCTCGACCCTCTCCGTGCCCAAGATCTCGACCGGCGACATCTTCCGGGCGAACGTCTCCCAGGGCACCCCGTTGGGACTGGAAGCCAAGCGGTACATGGACTCCGGTGGCCTCGTGCCGGACGAGGTCACCATCAACATGGTGCGCGACCGGCTGGCCGAGCCGGATGCCGGCGACGGCTTCCTGCTCGACGGCTTTCCGCGTACGGTGCCGCAGGCGACTGCGCTCGACAAGATGCTCGCCGACGCCGGTACGGCGCTCGACTTGGTACTGGAGCTCGTCGTCGACAACGACGAGGTGATCCGGCGGCTGTCCGGGCGGCGTACCTGCCACAACTGCGGCAAGATCTGGCACGTCGAGTTCGACCCGCCCACCAAGGAGGGCGTCTGCGACCGGTGCGGCGGCGAGCTGTACCAGCGCGACGACGACAAGCCCGAGACGATCGCCGAGCGGCTGCGCGTCTACGAGCGCGACACCGCCCCGCTGGCGGACTACTACGGGGCTCAGAACAAGCTCGTGGGCATCGACGCCACCGGACCGGTGGAGGACGTCACCGCTCGCGCGATCGACGCCCTGCGTTCCTACGGCGGCTGACGGCCGCATACTCTGGTTTGATGCGTCACCAGCCCGACATTCAGGTCAAAACCCCGGACCAGCTCGCGAAGATGCGCGAGGCCGGTCTCGTGGTGGCCGCCGCCCTGGCGGCGATGCGGGACGCCGTGCGACCTGGGATCTCCACCGCCGACCTCGATGCGATCGCCGAGAAGGTCATCCGGGACGCCGGCGCAATTCCGTCGTTCAAGGGCTATCAGGGCTTCCCCGCGTCGATCTGCGCCTCGGTGAACGAGCAGATCGTCCACGGCATCCCGTCGACTCGGCAGCTCCTGGCGGACGGCGACCTGATCTCCATCGACTGCGGCGCGATTCTGGACGGCTGGCACGGCGACTCGGCGATCACGGTGGGCGTCGGTGACGTCGCGCCGGAACTCAAGCGCATGGCCGCGGTTGCGGAGGACGCCATGTGGGCGGGGATCGCGGCCGCCGCGCGCGGCGTACGGTCCGGCCGTGGCCGGCTCACCGACATCTCGTACGCCATCCAGGCGTCGATCCGTGGCGAGAAGTCGGCCCTCGTGGGCCGGGTGACCGGGGCCCGGCGGCGCTACGGCATCGTCGACGGCTACGGCGGTCACGGCATCGGCACCGAGATGCACCAGGACCCGCACATCCTCAATCACGGGCGGCCCGGCAAGGGCCCGAACCTCGTCCCGGGGATGGCGCTGGCGATCGAGCCGATGATCACCATGGGCTCGCCGCGTACGCTCGAACTAGCCGACGGCTGGACGGTGGTGAGCGTCGACGGCTCGTACGCCGCCCACGTCGAACATTCGATCGGCCTCTACGAGGACGGTGTCTGGGTGTTCACCGCCGAAGACGGCGGCCGGGAGCGTCTCGGCGACCTGGTGACCGCGTCCGCCGCGTAACGGAGATCACGGCGACTCCGCTGTGACGCGCCCGACCGCGGGTGCAGCGGACCCTGATTTGGCGTCGATGCATATGGCCGCGTAGACTGGCTCAACGGCGCACCGCGTCCCCTCTGTCATGCCCGCCATTGCTCCGGCGGATGACAGTGCCGCGGCTGGCGTGCCGGCTCCCGGGTTACCGGGTGACCTGCGCGAGGACAACGTGAGCCAGTCAATGCAGCCGATGTCAGGTAGCGGAGGACATGCCGAAGAAGGACGGTGCCATCGAGATCGAGGGCCGTGTCATCGAGCCTCTCCCGAACGCAATGTTCCGGGTGGAGCTCGCCAACGGTCACAAGGTCTTGGCCCACATCAGCGGAAAGATGCGTCAGCACTACATCCGCATCCTGCCCGAAGACCGGGTCGTCGTAGAGCTGTCGCCCTACGACCTCACGCGGGGCCGGATCGTCTACCGCTACAAGTAGCAGTACCGCTTATCAGTACAGCGACATCGGATGCGTTCGTCCGTGTCCAAAACCGGAGTAAAGGCGAACCGTGAAGGTCAAGCCGAGCGTTAAGAAGATCTGCAACAAGTGCCGCGTCATCCGCCGGCACGGCCGGGTCATGGTCATCTGTGACGACCCGCGCCACAAGCAGCGCCAGGGCTGAGCCCCGGCGCTGACCGCGCCCGCAGATCGCGCACCTCAGAAACAGCTCGTCCCGGCCGCGGGGACGTCCCTCAAGAGGGAAACTCTCGTGGCTGACCCCCGGTCGGAGGCCGGGGCCCCACCCGGGCAGGTGGGGAAGGGGCCGGGCACAGACCTCCGCCACATCCACGAGGAGCTAGCCCACACATGGCACGTCTTCTGGGCGTCGACCTCCCGCGCGAGAAGCGCATGGAGATCGCGCTGACCTACATCTTCGGCGTTGGCCGTACGCGAGCGGCTGAGACGCTCGCCGCCACCGGTATCGACCCCAACAAGCGGGCGAGGGACCTCACCGACGAAGAGGTCGTTCAGCTTCGTGATCACATCGAAGCCAACTTCAAGGTAGAAGGCGACCTGCGCCGCGAGGTCGCCGCTGACATCCGCCGCAAGGTGGAGATCGGCTGCTACGCGGGCATCCGGCACCGCAAGGGCCTGCCCGTCCGCGGTCAGCGCACGCGGACCAACGCGCGTACGCGCAAGGGTCCGAAGCGGACCGTCGCGGGCAAGAAGAAGCCCGGCAAGAAGTAGTAGCTGGATCGAGAAGGAGCGCATAAAGCTATGCCGCCGAAGGCACGCGCTGGGGCCGCCGTCAAGAAGGTCCGGCGTAAGGAACGCAAGAACGTCTCCCACGGGCAGGCGCACATCAAGAGCACCTTCAACAACACGATCGTGTCCATCACGGACCCGACCGGTGCTGTGATCTCCTGGGCCTCCGCCGGCCAGGTTGGTTTCAAGGGCTCCCGGAAGTCGACGCCGTTCGCCGCGCAGCTGGCCGCCGAGGCTGCCGCACGCCGCGCGATGGAACACGGCATGCGCAAGGTCGACGTGTTCGTCAAGGGCCCGGGTTCGGGCCGCGAGACCGCCATCCGTTCGCTGACCGCTGCCGGTCTCGAGGTCGGAGTCATCTCCGACGTCACGCCGCAGCCGCACAACGGATGCCGTCCGCCGAAGCGTCGTCGGGTCTAAGGGGAGATAGAAGAAGATGGCTCGTTACACCGGCGCCGATTGCCGCCGCTGCCGTCGCGAGAAGACCAAGCTGTTCCTGAAGGGCAGCAAGTGCGACGGGCCGAAGTGCCCGTTCGAGTCCCGGCCGTTCCCGCCCGGGCAGCACGGTCGCGGCCGCACCAAGGACACCGAGTACCTGCTCCAGCTGCGCGAGAAGCAGAAGGCGCGCCGGATCTACGGCGTGCTCGAGAAGCAGTTCCGCACCTACTACGAGGAGGCCAACCGCAAGGCTGGCAAGACCGGTGAGGTGCTGCTGCAGATCCTCGAGTCGCGGCTGGACAACGTGGTCTACCGGGCTGGCTACGCCAAGTCCCGTGACCACGCTCGTCAGCTCGTCAAGCACGGTCACTTCACGGTGAACGGCAAGAAGGTCGACATCCCGTCGTACCGCGTCACGGAGCACGACATCGTCGAGGTCCGGACGAAGTCGAAGGAGCTCACCCCGTTCCAGGTCGCGCAGGGCGAGGCGGGCAGCCGCACCGTCCCGGCGTGGCTCGAGGCGATTCCCAGCCAGCTCAAGATCCTGGTCCACTCGCTTCCGGCTCGGGGTGTCATCGACACCCAGGTCCAGGAGCAGTTGATCGTCGAGCTCTACTCGAAGTAATCGCAATGGTATTTCGGGGGCGTGGGTGACCCGCACCGGGCGGTCAGGCTTGATCCCTCCGCGGGTCACCCACGCCCCCGAAGACCAGCGGGTTAAGCGCGACCAAATAGGTCAGAGCCATTGGGGTTGGACGTCATTGGCTCGTTCTATTGGTTGAGCAGACATCCTCATAGGCGAGCGTCATATAGCGGGCGCTCCTGAACGAGAAGAGATAAGAAGTGCTCATCACGCAGCGGCCGACTCTTACCGAAGAGTCGATCAGCGAGGTTCGCTCCCGGTTCACCATCGAGCCGCTGGAGCCGGGCTTCGGCTACACGCTCGGCAACTCGCTTCGTCGTACCCTGCTCAGCTCGATCCCCGGCGCTGCCGTGACGAGCATCAAGGTCGACGGCGTCCTGCACGAGTTCACCACGATCCCCGGGGTCAAGGAGGACGTGGTCGAGCTGGTCATGAACGTCAAGGAGCTGTCGGTCAGCTCCGAGCACGACGAGCCGGTCAGCATGTACCTGCGCAAGCAGGGCCCGGGCGACGTGACCGCCGGTGACATCCAGCCCCCGGCCGGTGTCTCGGTCCACAACCCGGACCTCAAGCTGGCCACGCTCAACAGCAAGGGCCGGCTGGACATGGAGCTGACGGTCGAGCGCGGCCGCGGCTACGTCACCGCGGCGCAGAACAAGCAGGGCGGCGCGGAGATCGGCCGGATTCCGGTCGACTCGATCTACTCGCCCGTGCTCAAGGTGACGTACCGCGTCGAGGCCACTCGTGTGGAGCAGCGCACCGACTTCGACCGCCTGATCATCGACGTCGAGACCAAGGCCTCGATCTCTCCGCGTACCGCGCTGGCGTCGGCCGGCTCGACCCTGGTCGAGCTGTTCGGGCTGTGCCGGGAGCTGGACGAGACCGCCGAGGGCATCGACATCGGTCCGTCGCCGCAGGACGCGCAGCTCGCTGCCGACCTGGCGCTGCCGATCGAGGAGCTGGACCTCACGGTTCGCTCGTACAACTGCCTCAAGCGCGAGGGGATCAACACCGTCGGTGAGCTCATCGGGCGTACCGAGGCCGACCTCCTCGATATAAGGAATTTCGGGCAGAAGTCGATCGACGAGGTCAAGATGAAGCTGGCCGGGATGGGTCTGGGCCTGAAGGACTCGGCGCCCAACTTCGACCCGGCGAACGTCGTCGACTCCTTCGGCGACGCCGACTATGACGACGCCGACTCGGACACCGACGTCGACGACTACCGCGAGACCGAGCAGCTGTAACCCGCTGCCGCCACCACACAGGGAGCAGAACCATGCCCACGCCCACCAAGGGTCCCCGCCTCGGCGGCAGCCCCGCGCACGAGCGGCTGATGCTCGCCAACCTGGCGACTTCGCTGTTCAAGCACGGCCGGATCACCACCACGGAGACGAAGGCGAAGCGGCTCCGCCCGATCGCCGAGCGTCTGGTGACCTTCGCGAAGCGTGACGACCTGGCGGCCCGCCGCCGCGTCCGTCGCGTCATCCGCGAGAAGGACACCTTCGTGGAGCTCTTCGAGCAGATCGCGCCGCGGTATGTGAACCGGCCGGGCGGCTACACCCGCATCGTGAAGATCGGCCCGCGCCGCGGCGACGCCGCGCCGATGGCGATCATCGAGCTGGTCGAGGAGCTCGAGGTGGCGACCACCTCGAACGCGAAGACCGAGAAGCGGAAGGCCGCCAAGGCCGATGTGGTCGCGGCCCTCGCCGGTGACACCGACGAGGAGACCCCGGCCGTCGCGAGCAAGGCCGACGACGCCGACGACACCGCGAACGTCTCCGACGAGGAGACCGCCGCCGAGGTCGAGGCGATCGAGGCCGAGGCCGACGAGAAGAAGTAAGCACGACCCGTCAGCGAGCCGGCATCTGTCACAGGTGCCGGCTCGCTGTGTGTCCTGGCGGACGGCCTCGGAGGGGGAACGATGACGCGCATCCGGCTGGACATCTCCTACGACGGCACCGATTTCTCCGGGTGGGCCGTTCAGCCCGATCGGCGTACCGTCGCCGGCGTGCTCCTGGCCGAGCTCGATCGCATCCTCGGCTCGGGCACCGCGACGGGGCTCACGGTCGCGGGGCGTACCGATGCCGGCGTCCACGCCACCGGCCAGGTCGCGCATGTCGATCTTCCGGGAGAGACCTGGTCCGCGGTCCAAGACACCCTGGTCCGGCGGCTGGCCGGTCTTCTTCCGCCAGATCTACGGGTACGCACAGCGCACGAAACGCCGCCGGAGTTCGACGCCCGGTTCTCGGCCTTGTACCGCCGTTACGAATACCGCGTGACCGATGCGCCGTTCGGGGCCGAGCCGTTGCGCCGACGCGACACGCTTGCCTGGCCGCGACGGCTGGATCTCGACCGGCTGAACGAGGCGTCTCGGGGGCTCCTCGGCGAGCACGACTTCGCGGCGTACTGCCGACGCAAGGAGAACGCCACGACGATCCGGCGGATCACCCGGCTGGACTGGCGACGGGATCCCGACGGCATCCTGGTGGCCACCGTGCAGGCGGATGCGTTCTGCCAGAACATGGTCCGGAGTCTGATGGGCGGACTGCTCACGACCGGGGACGGGCGGCGGCCGATCGAGTGGCCCGCCACCCTCCTCACGCGTACGCAGAGAGCCGACGACGTTCCGGTCGTGGGCCCGCATGGGCTGACTCTCGTCGAGGTCGGCTATCCCGAAGACGCCGCTGCGTTGGCCGATCGTGCCGAAGCCACCCGCCGCATCCGCACCCGCCTCGGTTGATCACGACCGTAGGGGGTGCGACACGCCGCAAAGGTGGACCCTAGGTTCATGATCAACGGGAAAGGTGCCCGGCGGGGGTGGCCGGGGGTCAGCGCGCGGTGATGCGGAGGATGCGGAAGCCCTTCTGGGAGGCGTGGCGTTCGGTGGGCCAGCCCTGGTCGATCAGCCACTGCTGCAACGAGTCGCCGCCGAGGTTCTTGCCGACGACCAGCCAGGCGACGCCGTCCGGAGTCAGCCGGGGCAGCCAGCGCAGCAGTAACGCGTGCAGCTCCGGCTTTCCGACGTGGATCGGGGGGTTGGACCAGATCTGGGTGAACCGAACTTCGTCGCCCACCTCGTCCGGCCCCGTCACGCGTACCCGTTGAGCCAGACCGAGCGACTCGGCATTGCGCCGGGCCAGTTCCCGGGCTCGCTCGTTGACGTCCACCGCGACCACCTGGGCGAGCGGCGCCACGGTCGCGAGCACCGCGGTGATCGGCCCGTAGCCGCAGCCGAGGTCGAGCAGGGTGCCGCGGGTGTCCGGACCGGGCAGCTGGGCCTTGCGCAGCAGGACTGCGGTGCCGGGGTCGAGGCGGTCCGAGGAGAAGACGCCGGTCGATGCGGCGAGCGTGTAGTCCTGCCCGCCGACGCTGAAGGAGACCTCGCGCGGGCGCGCCACCGAACCGGGCGCGGGCGTGAAGTAGTGCTCGCCTGTCACGCCACATTTCACCATCACCCCGACGAGCGGGCTTGTCGGGGGCTGAAGATCGGTATTATCCTCTATTCTCCCTTTCTATGGGAATAGTGCACTCGTCCGAAACATCCCCCCGGACGAGAGTCGAGACGCGCCGTGCCGCCCGCCGCACCCCTCGCTCCCATCGGGCGCCGGCCTTCAGCTTCTGGGACGCGTTCCCGACGGCATGGTTCAAGGCGAGCCTGGCTGGGCTGGCGGCGCTCGTGCTGATGATGGTGTGCGGCTTCGGCAGCTGGCAGATCCTGCGCGACGAGCAGACCGGTACGCGCGCCACGGCGAACGAGCCGAAGCCCACCGCTTTGCCCCGCGACATCGGTACGCGGAAAGCCGACCCCGCGCCGCTGACCACCACGGAGGTGTTCCCCGGCCGGCAGCTCTCGATCGACCCGGCGCAACCGGCGTACCAGCTGATCGGGGCGCAGAACCAGACCGGCTGCAAGAACGCGGCGGACGGCGGGATCACTGCTCTCCTCGCCGGGCTGGGCTGCTCGCAGGTCGTCCGGGCGACGCTCCGGTCACCGACGCGCGAGTACCTCGTCACTGGGGGCGTGTTCAACCTGGCCACCGTGGACGCTGCGAAGACGGCGTACGACCGGATCAAGCAGATCGTCGACAACCGGCAGGGCCGCTTCAAGGGGTACGTCCCGACGAACGCGGCGAAGCCGCTGGCGCTCGCTTCGACCCATCTCGGCTGGGACTACCGGGGACACTTCCTCGTCTACTGCGTGATCGCCCGCGCCGACGGCAAGGACTTCACCGACGGCGACCCGTACGCGCAGCAGATCCTCTACGACGTGATCGAGATGCACCTGCTCGGGACGGTCGTCCAGAAGCGTTCCGTCCGGGCTGTCGCTTCCTGACCCCCGCTACCGCTTCTTCACTTTGTGCAAGCGGAACGGCTTACGAGTCTCGCGAAGTACGCTCGCCGGCCGGGGCGCGGTGGCCTCGCTGTCGTCGGCGGTCTTCACCGTCTCCTGAGCGGCCAAGGCGACGAGGATGCAGGTCGAAGCCCAGCGAGCGACGACCTCCTCGGTTGTGCCGGACGCGTTGAGTCGCTTCTGCGCCAACTGTGGCGCGACCGCCTCCCACTCGGTGTCGTTCGAGTGCAACTGCGTCATCGCCGCCTGGAACGAAACGATTCGCCCGCCGTGGTCGCCCCGCAGGCTGACGGTCGCGTACGCATCGGCTTCGAGCGCCTCGGCGAGCCCCGGGAGCTCCTGCTCGCCCGGACCGGCGACGACGTAGAGCTTGCCCTCCAAGGGGAGGCACCAGACGGCGTACGCCGGGCCGCCGAACGCCACCCAGGCGATCGCGGCCTTCTTCGACGCCTCCTCCACGAGCGGATTCATGCGCTCATCCTAAGGGCGCTCTCCCGTCCGGCCCGCTCGCTTCCGCGCTGGATCAGGGTTATGGGCCGAATCATGGAGCAAGATTCGACCGAGAACCCTGATCCAGCGCCGAAAGGCGGAGCGCCCGGCGAGCGGAGCGCGCGAGCGAAGGGGGCTAGACGAGGGCGGGAGCGAAGATCTCCGTGAGCGACCGAGCGGACGGCCCGCAGAACTCCTCGTCGGGCCGGAAGACGAGGTGATCGCCGAGGTCGGGGGCGGCCAGGCGGATGGCGTACATGCCGAGCGCGGTCGCGCCGGTGAGTTCACGGGAACCGCCGTCGCCCACGTAGAGGCAGTGTTGCGGTTCGACTCGCAGGGCGGCGCAGGCGGCCAGGTAGATCGTCGGGTCCGGCTTCACTGCTCCGATGTGGACGGAGAAGATCGCCGTATCCAGCAGGGGAGCGATCGGCAGCGTCGGCAGGATCTCGGTCAACTCGTGGGTGCAGTCGCTGACCACCGCGATCCGGAGGCCGTCGGCGCGCAGTCGGCTGAGGACCGCGTACGCGTCCCGGCGGAGCCGGATGTCGGCCCGAAGAGCGGCGATCCGGGCGCGGTAAGCCGCCCGCAGAACGGTGTCGTCCGGTCGAAGGCCGAGCTCGGTGGCCACCCAGCGCAGGGTGCTCAGCCCGTCGCCGTAGTCGCCTCGGCTCCGCCGGTAGAACGACGTGTCGAGAACGGCGTTGAGCTCGGCCGGCGGGCAGCCGAGCAACCGGGCCACCTCGGCGTGCCCGCCGCCGCGCGGGGCGGCCTGCGTCAGGGTGCCGAAGAAGTCGAAGAGGACGGCTCGTGGAGATCCATGCGATCCGAACACAGCAAAAAAGTCCCATTGTGAAAGTTGCAAATTGCAAGCGACTGTCCGAGCGTAGCGACTCGTTCACCGGCTGTGCATCCACCAAAGCGGCGGGGAAGCGACGGTAAGGCGACTGTTACCGTCACGGGCGTGAAGATCAGCTGGCCGACCCTGCTCGCGTTGACGCTCGCCGTCTTCGCGATCTCGACGTCCGGCCCGCTGATCGCATACGCCGCGGCTCCGGCCCTGGCGCTGGCTTTCTGGCGCAACGCGCTGGCCACCGCTGTGCTCACCCCCGCCGCGCTCGTCACTCGGCGTACCGAACTCGTGCGGCTGTGGCGTGCCAAGGAATTCCGGTGGAGCATCCTCGCCGGGCTCGCCCTGGCCGTCCACTTCGCCACGTGGATGGCGGGCGCGCAACTCACCAAGGTCGCGACGGCCACCGCGCTCGCCGCGACCCAACCCGTGTGGGCCGGGCTCATCGCGTACTGGCAAGGCGATCGGCCGACCCGTGCGATGTGGCTCGGCATCCTCGCGGCCGTCCTCGGCGTCACGCTCGCGACCGGCGCGGACGTCGGCGGCTCCGGCCGCGCGCTTCTCGGCGACGTGCTCGCGCTGGTCGGCGGGCTCGCGGCCGCGGTCTACACCGTCTTCGGCCAACGCGCCCGCGCGCAAGCCAGCACCACCAGCTACACCACCATCTGCTACGCCGTGTGCGCGGCCGTGCTCCTCTGCGGCTGCGTGCTGTTCCAGGTCCCCCTGCACGGATACGCCTGGAGCACCTGGCTGGCCATCCTCGGCTTGACCGTCGGCACCCAGTTGCTGGGGCACTCGATGTTCAACTACGCGTTGCACGAGCTGTCGGCGACGGCGGTCAGCGTACTGGTGATGCTGGAAGTGCCGGGCGCGGCGCTGATCAGCTGGCTCTGGCTCGGTCAGCGCCCGGCCCCGCTGGCCTGGGCCGGCATCGTGCTGTTGGTGAGCGGTGTCGCCTTCGTCATCCTCGGGTCCGCCAAGCGCACCCCACGAGCGGTCTATCCCGAGCTTTAGCCGTCGATCGCGCGCTCGGAGGCCTCCCAGAACCGGGCGGCGAACTCCTCGTCCGCCAGGTACGCCTTGGGCCGCAGCACTTTCCGCTCGGAGTAGTACGCCCCGTCGACGAGTTCATCCGCCGGTGCCGTCGCGAGGTAGACGAGAGTGTCCGCGCCCTGCTCCGGGGTGGACAGCCCCGGCGCGATCTGGAAGAACAGCTTGGCGAGCGGAGTGCCGAAGTTGCTACGGATGACGCCGGGGTGGAACGAGAACGACAGCAGGTCCGGCCAGCGCCGGGCGGCCTCCGCCGCGAAGAGGATGTTGGCCGCCTTGGAAGCGCCATAGGTCAGCCAGGCGCTCCAGGGCCCCCGATTGCGATCGAGATCGTCCGGGCGCAGCATGCCCCACGAATGCGCCATCGACGCCGTCGAGATGATCCGCCCGCCGGCCGGGATGCGCTCCTTCAGCAGCGCGGTGAGTAGAAACGGCGACAAGTGGTTCGTCTGGATGGTCAGCTCGTGTCCGTCCACAGTGGTCTGGCGGCGGCCGGCCACGATGCCCGCGTTGTTGGCGAGAACGTCGATCCGATCCAGCTTCGCCAATTCCAGCGCGGCCTCCCGGACGGAGGCGAAGTCGGCGAAGTCGGCCCGCACCTGGATCGGCTCCGGCCCGGTCGCCTGATCGCGTACCAGTGAGAATGCCGAAGTGAGACGGTCGTGATCCCGCCCGACCAGGGCGACCCGCCACCCACGCCGGGCGAACTCCACCGCGGCCGCGCGACCGACCCCGGAGCTGGCCCCGGTGACGACGGCGGTCGGCGCGGTGAGATCTTCCACAGAAGCGTTCTCCTCAGCCACGGCGGAAGGTTACCTTGTCGAAGTTACTGAACGGTTGCTAAGGAGCGCGCATGGGTGCCATCGGCCGTCCCCGTCGATCCTGCCTGGCCGTGCCGGGTTCCAGCGTCAAGATGCTGGACAAGGCCAAGGGCCTGCCCGCCGACCAGGTCTTCCTCGACCTGGAGGACGCGGTGGCCCCGCTGGCCAAACCGGAGGCCCGCAAGAACATCGTCGCCGCGCTCAACGAGGGCGGCTGGGGTGACAAGACCCGGGTGGTACGCATCAACGACCTGACCACGCCGTGGACCTACCGGGACGTCATCGAGATCGTCGAGGGCGCGGGCGCGAACCTGGACTGCATCATGCTCCCGAAGGTGCAGGACGAGGCGCAGATCCACTGGCTCGACCTGCTGCTGACCCAGATCGAGAAGACGGTCGGGCTGCCGATCGGCGGCATCGGCATCGAGGCGCAGATCGAGAACGCGGCCGGACTGGTGAACGTCGACAAGATCGCGGCGGCCTCGCCCCGGGTGGAGACGATCATCTTCGGCCCGGCCGACTTCATGGCCAGCATCAACATGAAGTCGCTGGTGGTCGGCGCGCTGCATCCGGACTACCCCGGCGATCCCTACCACTACATCCTCATGCGCATCCTGATGGCCGCTCGTATGCACGACAAGCAGGCCATCGACGGTCCCTTCCTCCAGATCCGCGACGTCGACGCGTTCCGCGAGGTGGCCAAGCGCTCGGCGGCGCTCGGCTTCGACGGCAAATGGGTGCTGCACCCCGGCCAGATCGACGCGGCCAACGAGGTCTACTCCCCGTCGCAGGAGGACTACGACCACGCCGAGCTGATCCTCGACGCGTACGACCACTACACCTCGGAGGCGGGCGGCAAGCTCGGCGCGGTCATGCTCGGCGACGAGATGATCGACGAGGCCTCGCGCAAGATGGCGCTGGTCATCGCGGGCAAGGGACGCGCGGCCGGGATGACCCGGACCTCCGCCTTCACGCCGTAGCTGCCCTCCCGCTTTTTTCGCGCGATCATGAACCTTCGGGCATGATCGCGCGGCGTGTCGTGTCCGCGCGAGCCTGATCATTCCCCCCGTGGCCTGATCGACTCCGGGTCAGTAGACGATGTCGGGGCGGGACGGGCCGTCGAAGGCGCCGCTGGCGGCGAGGATGATGATCAGCGCGATGGCGGCGACGGTGATGCCGAAGCCGATCCAGCCGACCACGATGCCGCCCAGCGCCAGGCCCTCGCCGTCCTCGCCGGTCTCCTTGATGCGCCGCCGGGCGATGTGGCCCATGATCGCGCCGACGATCGTCGCTGGGAAGCAGAAGTTGAGCGCCACGATCGAGGTGACCAGCGAGGCGACGGCCAGGCCGTTCGTCTTGCGGGCCGGGGCGTACGGCAACACATAAGGCGTGCCGTAACCAGGCGGGACGACGTAGCCGGTCGCGGGCGGCTGCCCCTCGGCGGGCGTGGGCTCGGTCATGGACGCAGGGTAGTGCGTCCACGCTTGTGCGGGCATCCCCCGGCGGAAGGGCCCGCCCCGGTTGCTGCCGCTTGCCGCGATCGGCGAGGATCAGAGCATGGAAACCGTCGACAGTCCGTTCGCCCTCGCCGGGAGGGTCGCGCTGGTCACCGGCGCGGGCAGCCCTTACGGCATCGGCTTCGCCACGGCGCGGCTGCTCAAGGCGCAGGGCGCCAAGGTCGCGATCGTCTCGACCACCAGGCGTATCCACGACCGTGCCGTCGAGCTGGGCGTCACCGGGTTCGTCGCCGACCTCACCGACGAGGCCGAGGTGGCCGCGCTCGCCGACGCCGTGGGCGATCAGCTGGGCGAGGTCGACATCCTGGTCAACAACGCCGGCCTCGCGAGCCGGGCCTCGCCGGAGATCATCCGGCCAGTCGCTCAGCTGACCGCGGAGGAATGGCGTACGGAGATCGACCGGAACCTCACCACGGCGTTCCTGTGCAGCCGGGCCTTCGGCGACGGGATGTCCGAGCGAGGCTGGGGCCGCATCGTCAACCTGTCGGCCACCGCCGGTCCGGTCAACGCGCTGCCCGCCGAGGCGGCGTACGCGGCGGCGAAGGCGGGCGTGCTCGGCCTGACCCGGGCGCTGGCCATGGAGCTGATCGCGGACGGCGTCACCGTCAACGCGGTCGCACCGGGTCTCATCCACACCTCGGCGTCGACGCTGGTCGAGCTGAAGCAGGGCTACGGCTCCCCGATGGGCCGCCCCGGCACGCCGGACGAGGTGGCCGGAGCGATCGCGTTCCTCGTCTCCCCGGCGGCGTCCTACGTGACCGGACAGCTGCTCGTGATCGACGGCGGCAACAGCGTCCGCCAAGCCGCCTTCTGACGGCGTAGGCCGTTTGGCGTGGCGAAGGGCGGCCCTGCCGGAGTCCGGTGGGCCGCCCTTCAAGGTCGTGCGGTGACGCGACCTCAGGTGAGGTTCATGGCCACGCCGACGATGGCGTTCACGATGCCGAGCAGCAGACCGACGCCACCACAGATGAGACCCGTGAGGGCGAAGCCCTTGCCGTCCTCACCACGCTGGGCGATCTGCTTGTTGGCCACGATGCCGAGCACGATGGCCACGATTCCGGCGATGATGCCCAGGAAAGCGCAGCAGGCCAGCGGGATGCTCGCGATACCGGTCGCCATGGCGCCGATCGCCATGCCGTTCTTCTTGGCCGGGCCGCCCATCGGAGCGCCGTACGCCGGGTACTGCGGAGCGGCGTAGGGCTGCCCGTACTGCGGAGCCGGCGACTGCTGCTGGGCGTACGGGTCGTAGGGGTTCTGCGGCGCAGCCGGGGACTGCTGGCCGTAGGCCGGCGATTGCGGGGCGGCCGGCGGCTGCTGCGCGTACGGGTCGTACGGGTTCGGCGTGGCGGCCGGGGGCTGCTCGCCGAAGGCCGGCTGGCCATATGCGGGCGGCGGCGACGCGAAGGGATCCTGCGACGGCGGCTGCTGCGGCTGGCCGTAGGGATCGGAGTTGCCGGGCGGCGGGTAGGTCACGCGAGTTCCTTCCAGGTATGCACGTCGTGCGGGGTGCGCCAGACATGATCGTCTTGCGGTCGAGCACCATCGTACGAACGCGTGTCAGCGGGCGCGGCCCGGCCGCGCCCGCTCATGCCGACCGCAGGCCGGACATCGGCCGGCTCAGTCTTCATCGTGCGAGCGCCGGCCGCAGGCTGGTGATCGCACGATGGTCATGCGGTCAGTAAGTGGAGCCCGTCGAGTTGAGCGCGACGACGAAGATGATGCCGTAGACACAGCACAACAGGACGCCGAGGCCGGTGAAGATGTAGCCGATCACCATGCCCGCGGTGGCCAGGCCGTCGCCGCCCTCGCCGGTCTGCTTGATCTGCTTCTTGGCCATGTGGCCGAAGACGATTGCGAGCGGCGCGAAGACGAACGCGAAGACCAGGGACAGGATCGCCATGGTGTTGGTCGGCGCGGACGGCTGAGCGTACGGCTGCTGGGCGTACGGCTGCGCGCTGTAAGGCTGCGGCTGCTGGCCGTACTGCTGCGGGGCAGCCGGCGAACCCGGTGCCGCGTACGGGTTGTACGGGTCCGGCTGCGGCTGCTGCGGCTGCTGCCCGTACGGGTCGGGCTGCTGCTGGCCGTATGGATCCGGGTTACCCGCTGGGGGGTAGGTCATCGTCGGCTCCTGATTTCCTCATCGGAGCGAACCGCGTAGGATGCGCGGCCACTCCCGGGGTGGCGTACTGGCGCAGGGTACTAGACCGGGTGAAGCTTTTCACAGAGGTTCTGGTCGCATCCCACCTTCTCGAAGGATCGATCGCCGCGAGATACTCATCGGACCTGAGTTACCGTTTAGTAACTTCGTCACCTGGAGGGTTCGCCATGCCCCGCCTCGCCCGTACGCACGGACTCACCGACATTCAGGAGTCCATCCTGGCCACGGTCCACGAGTTCGTCGACAAGGAGATCATCCCGCGGGCGCAGCGGCTCGAGCACGATGACGCCTATCCGACCGAGATCGTCGACGGCATGCGGGAGATGGGCCTGTTCGGCCTGACCATCCCGGAGGAGTTCGGCGGGCTCGGCGAGTCGCTGCTGACCTACGCCCTCGTCGTCGAGGAGCTCTCGCGCGGCTGGATGTCCATCAGCGGCATCGTCAACACGCACTTCATCGTCGCGTACCTGGTGTCGCAGCACGGCACGGCCGAGCAGAAGGCGCGGCTGCTGCCGCGCATGGCAACCGGCGAGATCCGGGGCGCCTTCTCGATGTCCGAACCGGAGACCGGATCCGACGTCTCGGCGATCAAGACCCGGGCGGTGCCGGACGGCGACGGCTACGTCCTCAACGGACAGAAGATGTGGCTGACCAACGGCGGCTACTCCAGCGTCGTGGCGACCCTGGTCAAGACGGAACTCGGCGCGCCCAGCGTGTACGGCAACATGACGACCTTCCTGCTGGAGAAGACCCCCGGCTTCGGGGAGACGGCGCCCGGTCTGACCATCCCCGGGAAGATCGAGAAGATGGGCTACAAAGGCGTCGAGACCACCGAGATGGTGCTCGCCGACCATCGCGTACCGAGGTCGGCGGTCCTCGGTGGCGAACCCGGCAAGGGCTTCTACCAGATGATGGACGGCATCGAGGTCGGCCGGGTCAACGTGGCCGCCCGCGCCTGCGGCATCTCGCTGCGTGCCTTCGAACTCGCCGTGGCGTACGCACAACAGCGGCGTACCTTCGGCAAGCCGATCGCCGAGCATCAGGCGGTGGCGTTCAAACTCGCCGAGATGGGCACCAAGATCGAGGCGGCGCACGCGCTCATGGTGAACGCGGCGCGGTTGAAGGACTCGGGCCAGCGCAACGACGTCGAGGCCGGCATGGCCAAGCTGCTCGCCAGCGAGTACTGCGCCGAGGTCGTGCAGGAGGCGTTCCGCATCCACGGCGGCTACGGATACTCCAAGGAGTACGAGATCGAGCGGCTGATGCGGGAAGCGCCGTTCCTGCTCATCGGCGAGGGTACGAGCGAGATCCAGAAGACCATCATCTCGCGCGGTCTACTGCGGGATTACCGCTTGTGATGCGGGGTATGCCACCCGCTGACGGGTAGGGTGAGCAGCGCCACCGCACGGGTGGGAATGCCCCACGACCCCCGCTCGTTGCGATAGACGCAACCATTGGCATAGATCGGAGCGTGACATGGCGACCGTGGAGTTGACCGCCGCCAACTTCGACGAGATCACCAACAAGGACGGCATCGTCCTGGTGGACTTCTGGGCGAGCTGGTGCGGCCCGTGTATGCGGTTCGCGCCGGTCTACGACGCCTCGTCGACCAAGCACGAAGACATCACCTTCGCCAAGGTCGACACCGAGGCGAACCCCGACATCGCGATGAAGTTCGACATCCGGTCGATCCCGACGATCTGGGCGATCAAGGACGGCGTGATCGTCTTCGCTCAGCCGGGCGCGCTTCCGGGCGCGGCACTGGAGGAGCTCATCGGCAAGGTCCGGGAGCTGGACATGGACGAGGTGCGCCAGCAGCTCGCCGCCCAGTCGCAGGCCTGACCCAAGTATTCAGACCGCGGCGCGGTCGGCTTCGTCCTCGGACGCGGTCGGCCGCGCCGTCGGCTGTGCGCCCTCTGACGGCACAGCCAGCCAGCGACCGACCTTCCGCTCCACCACGAAGCTCAGGAACGGGATCGTCCCGGCGATCATGACGCCGAGCGTACGCGTCAACGGCCAGGTGGTCCGCCGGGCGAGGTCGAAGGTGATCACAAGGTAGATCGCGAACAGCCAGCCGTGGACCGGGCCGATGATCTGCACCGGCAGCGAGTTGTGCCCGATGTACTTGATCGGCATGGCGATCAGCACCAGCACTAGCAGCATCACTCCGACGACGTACGCGGCGACGCGATAGCGGGTGTGCGCGGCTTTCATGACGTCTCCTGCATCTGTTCGCCGGGATAGTCGGCCGGGCGGGCGCCGGGGTGCGCCGCCAACCAGGCCAGAAGTCGGTTGTACTCGGCCAGCTCAGGGTCCTCGTCGGCCGGGACCGTCCCGGTGCCTTCGGTCACCGGCTGATTCGTCAGAACCTGAACGGTCCGGCTCGATGCGGCGGCTCCGGGAGCCGCGAGGACCGGGCTCGATCGGAACGTGATTATCGGTCGGCCGAATCCCGAGGTGGGGGCCTTCTTCGTCGGCTCCGCCGGGGCTCGCCCGAGGGCGATACGCATTTCGCGTACCCAGATCATCACGACGAAACCCGCGAACGCCGGCCAGAAGAAGGCGTACCCGTAGCTGAGGACGTTGCCCCCCATGGCCCGAGTGACCTGCCACCAGGTGAGCCCGGCGGACGCGACGACCATGAGCACCGCGAGGGTGTGGCCGGCCAGCCAGCGGGGAGTGAGCAGGGGTCGCACGAACCGAGACTACTCCGCGGAGATCGGGGCCTTCGGCACCATGACCTTGCGCTTGAAAATGCAGACCATCGTGCCGTCCTGCTTGTAGCCGCGCGTCTCGACGGAGATGACGCCGCGGTCGGGCTTGGACTCGGACTCGCGCTTGTCGAGCACGGTGGTCTCGCCGTAGATGGTGTCGCCGTGGAAGGTCGGCGCGACGTGGCGCAGCGACTCGACCTCGAGGTTGGCGATCGCCTTGCCGCTGACGTCGGCGACCGACATGCCCAGCAGCAGCGAGTAGATGTAGTTGCCGACCACCACGTTGCGTTTGAAGTCGGTCTGCGTCTCGGCGTAGTGCGCGTCGATGTGCAGCGGATGGTGGTTCATCGTCAGCAGGCAGAACAGATGGTCGTCGTACTCGGTCACCGTCTTGCCGGGCCAGTGCTTGTAGACCGCGCCGACCTCGAACTCCTCGAAGTACCGACCGAACTGCATGGGACCATCCTTCGGGTGCTGGACGACGATGTCCACGTCCGGACCCGGCGCGCCGCCTGACGGTCCTACGGACGCCTGAGAAACGAGACGCCTGGGAACGCAATGAGCGGCGGGGCCCTAACGCACCCGCCGCCCACGCTCTTGAGAAATCATCTTGCCCGAATATGGCTTGACCTGTATAGAGGTTTGTTCGCGTTAGGCAGATCACATCGCTGACGGATAGCTGACCATCACTGAGGGTAATCAGAATGCCTTTCGCTCGCATCGGCGTGCGGGCCCCCGTCGCAGGCATATGCTGAGCTCGAGGAGGTCGTCATGCCGAGCCAACCAACGGCAGGCCCGTGGGCCCGATCCGCGCCACCGATCGCCTTCGCACCGGATGAGTGGGACCTGCTCACCCGGCTGCCCGCTCGAGTCATGATCGCCGCTACGTCGGCCGAGCCCGACAGCGACCGGCGTACGGTCGCCGAGGGTCTCGCCGGCATCGACGCCATCGCCGCCGGAACGGTGTCCGACTCCGACCTGGTCCGGGCGGTGGTCGCGGCGATCTACGCCGAAGCCGATCCGGATCCGCCCAGTGCCGAGCAGTTCCGCGATCGTCACGCCGGCATCACCGAGGTCCTGGTGAACTGCCGCGCCGCCAGTCTCGTGCTGGCCCGGCGGGCCGATCCCGCCGACGCCGCCGCCTACCGGCAGTGGCTCCAACACATCGCCGCCCGGGTGTGCGGCGCCGCGCGTACCGGGGTCTTCGGGCACCGGGTGAGCGACGCCGAGACCGCGTTCCTCGCGGATCTGAACCGCGCCCTGCAACCCTGACCGGTCCGAGCCCGCCTGCCACGGCGGGCTCGGCCGTTACGCTCGGGCCCATGCCGTCAACGCTCGACAGCTGGTACGCCCACCGCGACCGCCCGGACGTCGTGCTGGTCGACGGCTTCCATGCGGTCAAGCACGCGCTCCGCTTCGGAGCCGACGTGCTGGTGGTGCTCGCCTCCGACAAGTCGGCCGCGCTGGCGCTGGCCCACGAGCTCGCGCCCGATCTCGCCGGGGCCTTCGAGATCCTGGCCGTCCCGGTCGAACCGGCGCTGTTCACCGAACTGGTGCCCCGGCCCCATCCGACCGGGGTGGCCGCGCTCGCGCTCCGGCCGTCGCTCGACCTCGCTGCGCTCGCGGGGCGTACGAGTCCCGTCGTCCTCCTGGAGGACCCCCGAAATCTCGGCAACATCGGAGCCGTCGTACGCCTCGCCGCCGGGTTCGGCATCGCCGGAGTGCTCACCACCGGGGTGACCGACCCGTGGCATCCAGCCGTCCTGCGGGGCAGCGCCGGGCTCCACTTCGCCACCGCGGTCGGCCGCGTCGACCTCGACAGCCGCCCCACCGGCCCGGTCTACGTGCTCGATCCGGACGGCGCGGACATCCGTGGCCTGCAGATCCCAGACGACGCAGTTCTCGCGTTCGGCACCGAACGGCACGGCGTCTCGGCCCGCCTACGGGCGGTGGCGACCGAACTCGTGGCGATCCCGATGCGGGCCGGCGTCTCCAGCTTCAATCTGGCGACGAGCGTGGCGATGGCCCTGTTCCACTGGACCGCCCCT
>NZ_JABFVK010000089.1 GCF_013362815.1 Hamadaea sp.
CTCGGGCAACGGCGGTATCGCGTACCGGTGTTGGTGCGGATGCTCGCCGACGCCCAGTCCGGCAATTGGCCGCAGCCCGACGAGGCGGGGCTGGTGCGCGTACTGGGTGGCCTGCTCAGTCTGGCCGAGGAGGCCGGGCATGCCTTGCCGCACAGCCCGTTCGGGCCGGGGCGCTCGGTCGCACCTCGCTGGAAACCCCCGGCGATCGGGCTGGACGACCCGGTGGCCTGGTTCGTCACCGAGCAGGACACGCTGCTCACCGGCATCGAGGTCGCCGGACGGCTCAACCGCTCCGACTTCGCCTGGGAGCTGGCGTTGGCCTTCGTGCCCTGGTGCGATCTGGCCGGCCATCCGGAAGTGTGGGAGACCAGTCATCAGACCGCCCTCGCCATCTGCCGTCGCCTCGACGATCAGCTCGGCGTCGCCGTCACCCTCCGCGGCCTCGGCCAGCTGCACCTCTATCGCGACGAGTACGCCATGGCCGACGCGGCGTTCGGCCGAGCGAGACTGCTGTTCGCCCAGCTCGGGCAGCCGGCCGGAGTGGCCGCCGCACTGTCCGGGCTCGGGGCGGTGCATCGCGTACGCGGAGAGCTGGATCTCGCCGTCGACTATTACAGCCGTGCGCTGGAATCGTTTGTCGAGTGCGCCGAACCCTCCGGAGAGGCGTACGCCCGCGGCGCGATCGGCCAGGTCTGGCTGGCTCGGGGCGACCTCGGCCGGGCGCAGGAGTGGCTCTCCAGCGCCCTCGAACTCGCCGATTCCATCGGCGATCGCCATCGCACCGCCCATCTGCGGCAGGCGCTCGGTTCGGTCGCCCGCCGGGAGGGCCGCGAACAGGACGCCCGCGGGCTGCTCGATCAGGCGTTGGCGGGGTTCACGACGATCGGCGACATCCACGGCGAGGCGTACGCCCTCGTCGAACTGGGCCGGTTGGAACAGACCCCGGCCGAGGCGGCCGACCGGCTGACCCGCGCGCTGCACATCTACCAGCGGCTCGGGGATCGGCGGGCGGAAGCGGACACGGCCGAACGGCTCGGTCAGTTGCACGGCGCTGCCGGTCAGCGGGAGCTCGCCGCCGCGTACCTCGACGAGGCTCGGCGGCTGCGCGCCCAACTCTGACGCTCGCCTGATGCATGCAGATCACGGTTACGCAGGCTAAAACCGGGGTGGGAAGCATGCGTAACCGTGATCTGCAGCGCAATTAGACCTGGGTGATCCGGATGGCGTCGGCGATGACGTAACCGGTGCCGGAGGTCCACCGGCTCACGGCGACGACGTCCTGCGCACCGGCACCGAAGGCGAAGGTGCCGACCGTGTTCCACTTGCCGCCGTTGGCCTGCTGGTTCACGGTGACGGTCTGGTTGCCGGAGGAGGAGAAGACGACGTACGGCGTGGTGGCGTTGTAGCCCGTGTTCGCCGGGTAGTAGGTCTCGATCTTGTAGTTGCCGGCGCTCGGCAAAGTGGCGCTGTAGTACGCCGCGTCACTGGCCGCCACGGGGTCGGCGTACCGGTAGTCGGCTCCATAGCGCTGAGTCGAGTAGGTGGAGGTGCCCCAGTTCGCCGAGGCGCGGAACGAGCTGGAGGTGTTGTCGACCGTCACGGTGAACGCCGGAGTACTGCCCAGCGCGGCCGCGACGTCCAACCGCAGCTGCGGGAGCATCGCGTAGAAGGCGTCACCCGGGCACTCGGTCGAGTAGAAGTCGCGGTGACCGTAGATCTTCGTCGCGGAGATGCCGTACTTGCTGCAGATGTACGCACACAGCTGCACCAGGTTGTTGTAGAGCGCGGTCGTCGGGGTCACGCTGGTGTAGGTGCCCTCGTTCTCGATGCCGATCGCCTTGTCGTTCTGCCCGGGGCAGTGCGCGCCGACGACCATGCCGCTGCCGGAGGTCAGGTGGGACAGGCTGTAGTGCCGGCCTTCCATGATGTAGCCACCCCGGGACACGGTGAAGTGCTGCCCCGTGTCCGACCAGCCGTTGGAGTCCATGTGGTAGTTCTGGATCGTCCGGGCCAGCGAGTACGCGTGCGACTGCGTGTAGTCGGTCGAGTTCGCGGTCGCGGTGTGGTGGATCAGGATCTTGTCCGGGTTGGTGGAGATCTGGGTCAACGTCGACGAGGGGTTCCGAGCGCCCCAAGTCGCGCAGCTGGCGATGGTGGGCGTGGTGACGGCGAACGCCGGGGTGCCCGAGAGCAGCTCGACTCCGCCGATGGTGGCGCCGACTCCGAGCAGGACCGCGCCGCGCATCATCGCGCGCCGGGAGACGGCCGAATCGAACGGATTCGGTGAGGTGGGGACCGACATCGTGTTCCTCCGGGGAGGGAGATGGGATGAGGGGTCCCGCGCAGCCAGCAATTCGTAGCATCCGCGAATAGCGAAGTCAATCCATCCAGCCCGGCCGGACCAGTCCCGCCTCGTACGCCGTGACCACCAGCTGCGCCCGGTCGCGGGCGCCGAGTTTCACCATCGCCCGGCTGACGTGCGTCTTGGCGGTCAGCGGGCTCACCACCAACCGGTTCGCTATCTCCTCATTGGACAGTCCCAGCCCGACGAGGGCCACCACCTCCCGCTCCCGCTCCGTGAGCTGAGCAAGCTGGCCGGTGGGTGGGGACGGCGCTCGGGAGCGGGTGGCGTACTCGGCGATGAGCCGGCGGGTGACGCCCGGCGACAGCAGGGCGTCACCCGCGGCGACCACCCGCACCGTGCGTACGAGGTCGGCCGGTTCGGTGTCCTTGACCAGGAAACCGGCCGCGCCGTCGCGCAACGCGGTGAATACGTACTCGTCCAGCTCGAACGTCGTCAGGATGATGACCTTCACGTCGGCCAGCTCAGGGTCGTCCGCGATCCGCCGAGTCGCCGCAAGGCCGTCCAGCTGCGGCATCCGGATGTCCATCAGCACGACGTCCGGCCGCGTCTCGCGAGTCACCCGCACGGCTTCCGCGCCGTCGTTCGCCTCTCCCACCACCTCGACGTCCGGCTGCGCGTCCAGCAGAGCGCGAAAACCTGCGCGCACAAGCGCCTGATCGTCGGCCAGAACCACTCGGATCACAGGGGAAACACCGCCATCACCTCGAAACCGCCGCGCCCGTCCGGCTGCGCGGTGGCCAGGCCCCCCACCGACGCCGCCCGCTCCTGAATGCCGATCAGACCGCGCCCGCCCTCATGCCCGTCGGGCTTCGGACTCGCCGGCCCGGGATCGGCCACCCCCACCGTCACCGCACGGTCCGCGTACTGCACGACCAGGGTCGCGGTCCGCGCGCTGCTGTGCCGCATCACGTTGGTCAAGGCCTCTTGAATGATGCGATACGCCGAAAGCCCTACCGTCGCCGGTAACGTCTGCCGGGGGCCGAGCGTCTCCACCTCGACCTTCAATCCGGCCGCTCCGGCCTGCTCGATCAGATCGTCCACTCGGGACAGATCCGGGTTGGGTGACCGGGGCGCCTCGTCGGAACGAAGGCTCGCCAGCACCGACCGCACCTCGGCCAGGCCGTCCCGGCTCGCCTCCTTGATCGCCTGCAGCGCTGGGCGTATCTCCTGTGGCTGAACATCCATGACCTCGAGCGCGACCGACGCGCGGACATTGATGAGCGACAAGCTGTGAGCCAGGACGTCGTGGAGTTCGCGTGCGATCCGGACGCGTTCGTCCGCGGCCTGGCGTTTCTCCTGCTCACTGCGCCGCCGCCGCTCCTCGGCCTGATACCGGCGGTACGCCTCGCGGCGAGCGCGGGCGAACGGGCTGGCGATGGCGACGACGGTGCTCGGGATGATCGGCGGGAACGGCAGCCCGAGCAGCAGGTACGCGACGTTGACCAAGCCGGTGACCGTGCTGGCGACGACGGGCCACCGGCGCAGCAGCACGAGCGCCAGCGGCCCGGCGACGAGCAGTCCGAGTTGGACCGCCGTCACCGGGACCTGCCGGACGCCGCTGACCGCGAGGGCGATGAAGACCTGGATCAGGGCGAGCCCGAGCGGCCAGCCACGCCGCCGCCCGTGCCACCGTTCCGGTTGCTCCATCGCCCTCATCCTGCCATCACGGGGTACGCGGAGCGTCCAGGACGGACATGCGCTCGCGGTACTCCTGCTCGTTGATCTCACCCCGGGCGTAGCGCTGGGCGAGGATGACGCGCGGGTCGCTGTCTCCGCCGAAACGCCAGTGACCGTGCGGGCCGTGGCCGTTTCGCCAGTGACGCCGCCAGAACAGCCCCCGGATGACGACGAACAGCAGGATCCAGAACGGAATCCACAGCCAGGGCCCGAAGAACCACCAGCCGCCCCAGTAACCTGCATGTGCGAGAACCATTTCTTCCCTCCCTCATCTCTTACCTCGAGGGTGGTTCTTCGCCGCCTTCTTTTCATCGCACCGTGGGCGACACTTGCTCGTACTCCCCCGGGAGTACTCGCTTTGGGCGCTCGCGCCTTTTGGCGCTGGATCAGGGTTCTGGGTCGAATCTTGGGCGGTATTCGACCCAGAACCCTGATCTTGTCCCGTCCGCGGGCCGGTGCCGGTCAGGCGGACTGCGTCTGGTCGCTCGACCTGCGCGGCCGGGGCACGGCCTTCTTCCGAGCCACCGGGCGGGGCTGCTGCACCAGCGGAGCCAGGCCGGCGACCAGCATCTCGACGACCTCGCGCGCGTACGAGCCTTCCGGGTCGTGATCCGGATCGAAGACGGTCAGCTCCATGCCGAGGCACTCGGGCGTGCCGACCAGCCCGGCGATCAGCATCTCCAGCTCGGCGAAGGCGATGCCGCCCGGGTCGGGGGCGTCCACCGCCGGCATCACCGCCGGGTCGAGCACGTCCACGTCGACGTGCAGCCAGAAGCCGGCGCACTGGGCGAGCTGGTCGCGAGCCCATTGCGCGCTGCGGGCGGCGCCCGCGGAGCGCAGTGCGGTCACCGGGCGTACCGAGAATCCACCGGCGGCCAGGTCGAGGCGGTACTCGTCGTGCTCCCGGATGCCGAGGACGACCACGTCGGTGTCGCGGACGTAGGGACGGCGTGCCTCGATCCCGGCCAGTTCGATCTGGCCCCGGCCGGTCACCAGAGCCAAGTCCTCACCGGCGGCGGCACCGACGTACGGCGCGTTTCCCGGATGACGGAAGTCGGAGTGCCCGTCGACGAAGACGAGCCCGACCCGGCCGTCCACCTCGTCACCGAGCCGATGCATCGCCACCATCGAGCCGAGCAGCACCGAGCAGTCACCGCCGAGGATCAGCGGGAACTCCCCCGCGTCCACGATCGCGCCGATCCGGTCGGCCAGCCGCTGGGAGTACGCCGAGATCTGCGCCGCCTGAGCGACGCCGTCGCCGGGACGCCAGTCGCCCGGGTCGTAGCGCGGCGGAGTGAGACAACCCGCGTCCCGAGCGGCGAGCCGGTCGACCAGTCCGTGGTCACGCAGTGCGCCGGGTGCCTTGGCGCACCCCGGAACCGAGGTGGCCGTGGGTGGGCGCAAGCCGAGATTGGTCGGTGCGTCGAGCACCGCGATCCGTCTCATCTGCCGCCCTCCCCCCTCGCGTACGCGTCGCGTGAACCCCCTGTTGTGCGACCGATGCCTGCAGGCCGAGGATAGCGATCTATACCAACCTAATAAAGAGCGCTGGCCAGAGCCCGCCGAGCGGCGACGACAGCCGGATCGTCCGGCCCCGCGATGGTGAACAAAGAGACTAGGTGCTGACGTACCTTCTCCCGATCGTCACCGAACACCCGGCGGACGAGCGCGATGAGCCGGGCGTACGCCTCGTCGGCCTGACCGCTCAGCGCCTCGACGTCGGCGGCCAGCAGTTGGGCTTCCAGGTCGTCCGGGGCGGCCGCGGCGGCGGCCAGCAGCTCCCGGGGATCGTGGCCCTTGATCCGCTTGTTCGCGACGACCTGGGCCAGACCGGCCTCGGCAGCGGCGTCCCGGGGCGACTCGGACAGGATCTTCTGGTACGCCCGCTCGGCCGCGTCGAGGTCGCCCATCATCAGGGCGTCGTCGGCCTCTTCGAGCCGGGGGTCCTCGGGTGTCTCCACCTCGACGCCACCGGCGCGCAGCACCGCGTCGAGCCATTGCCGCAGCTGGGCCTCGGGGAGCTGACCGGGCAGGCCGTCGATGGGCTGCCCGCCGACGAACGCGAAGATCGTCGGCAGCGCCTGGATGCGAAGCGCCTGAGCGAGCTGCGGGTCGGTACGCACATCCGACCGGGCCAGCACGAAGCTGCCGTCCGCGGCGAACTGCTCCAGCGCGGGGTCGCCGGCGTACTGCCCGCTCGCGACGAACTCCAGGACGACCGGAATCGTCCGCGACCGTTCCACGACGTCCCGCTGGAACGTCTGAACGGTGACGTCGACCGGCGCGTTGGCCCCGGCGAACCGCGGAATCCCGGTGTCGCCGCCGTCCGGCGCGCCCGCCGCAGGCGGCGCTTCCGCCTCCGGCTGCGAAGCGGTGGACCGCAGCGCGCTGAGGTCCACCGCACCTCGGGTGAAGATCGACTGCCCGCGGCTCGGGTCTCGGGGATCCGTCATGCCCTTAGTTTAGGCAGGCTCATGACGACCCGACGACGAGCGTCACGCTCCCGTCCTCCGCGTGGTCGATGGTGAACAGCGTGCCGGGCGGGAACTCCTCGAGAACCTCCGGCGGCAGCTGCACGGTGCCGTCGCCCGCCACCACCGCGAAGTCCTGGCCGTTACGGCCTTCCGCGCCGACCCGGCCGTCCCGGATGGTGACCACCCGCCCGAGCCGCGTACCGACGTCGCCGTCGTGTGTGACGACGACCACGGTGGTGCCACGCTCGGCGTTGATCGTCTCCAGGGCGGAGATCACCTCGTCGCGGCCGCCGGTGTCCAGCTGGCTCGTCGGCTCGTCGACCAGCAGCAGACCCGGGGAAGCGGCGATGCCGACCGCGAGCGCTGCTCGCTGCCGGGCGCCCGGGGCCAGCTCGTGCAGCCGCGTCTTGCCCTGGCCGGGCAGCCCGACCAGGTCCAGCACCCGCTCCGGGTCCTCGAGCGCGATGCCCGACGTCGAGGCGGCACGCCGTTGCGCCAGCCACACGTTGCGGTAGAGCGACGCGTACGGCAACAGGTTCCGGGCCGCGCCCTGCAGGACGATGCCGATACGCGTACCGCGTAGCCGGGAGATCTCCCGGTCACTCAGCCGCCCCATGTCGTACGTCCCGACGGTGACCCGCCCGGCCGACGGCCGCAGCAGGCCGCCGAGCAGCGCGACCAGGGTCGACTTGCCGGAACCCGAGGGGCCGACGAGCGCCACCATCTCGCCCGGCGAGATGGTCAGATCCACGCCGGAGAGCGCGACAACGTCACCGCCCTCGCCCCGGTAGATCTGCACGACTCGCCGGCAGGCGACAGCGAGACCAGCGTGCTCACTCACTCCAGGCCCCTCCCTCTCCGATCTCCCACGAATATCAGGTGTGTTCCCACGATCAGCAAGACCGCGATTCCGGCCGCCCCGACCGCCAGCGGCAGCGGGCTCGGCCACGACGGCGGTGGCAGCCACGGCGTACCGTCCACAATGGGCAGCACGCTTTGGGCAGCCGCCCAGGCGACGGCGGCGGCCACCACGCCGATCAGCACGCCGAGCAAGCTGATCATGGCGTACGTGATCCGGGTGGCCCGGCGCAGTGTCGCCGCGCGTACGCCCGCCTGCCGCAGACCGGCCAGCTCGGTGGTCCGCCGGTCCCCCGATGACACCACCAGCAGTACGCCGAGCAGCAGCAGTACGCCGGCGACGGCCGCACCGAGCTGCATCCGCAGCGTGAGCGCGGGCGGCGTCCGGTCGGCGCGGGCCACCGCGTCCGCGCGGCTCTCCGTGCCGACGATGGCCAGCCCCGCGTCCGTCAGTTTCCGCTGAGCGTCGGCCGGAGCTCCCGCCGACAACCAGACCTCGATCTTGCTCGGCGTCGTCGACCCCAGCGTCGCCCGGAGTGCGCTCGGCAGGTCGACCACCATCGCCTTGTGCCCGACGCGGGGCACGATGTCGGTGGCGACCGCGGGCTTGATCGGTGCTCGCTGGTAGCCCCGGAGGCTGAAGGAAGCCGAAGTCGGTCCCTTGTCCCCCAGGTCCCGGGTGTACGCGGCGGGCAGCCCCGCCGGCACGTCCGGCGGCAGGAGATAGGTCGGCTGACCGATCGTCATCGCCGGGTCGATCGACCACTGCCCGGCGTCGGTGCCGGGGGTGTGCCAGCCCTTGCCGTCGGCCACCGGCCGGCCGTCGACGGTGATCCGCTGGATCGCCAGGTTGCCTCGCTCCGCTCCGAACGCGAGCAGGCTCAACCCGGCGAGCCGGCAGCCCTCGGCGCAGGCGGGCGGCAGCGTGACGGCGTACGGGTGCACGCCGGGCTCGATCCCGTTGTCGAGATCCAGCTCCTGGAACTCGCCCCCGGGCAACTCGACGACGGCGAACACCCGCGCCTTCGGCGCGTAGGCGCCGGGTGGCAGCTCGCCTTGAACGGGGATGGCCTGCACAGTGGCGTCGATGAAGACCTCCAGCTTGCCCGCGCTCACCTCGATCGGAGCCGGGCCACCGGGCTTCAGGGCCGCGGCTACCGCCGTCGCTTCGGGCCAGCGCATCACGGCTGCCCGGCTCAAGTCGACGGCGAGGACGTCGGTTCCGGAGACGGCGAGCCGCCCGGTGACGGTCGCCCACGCGCCATCCGGGTCGGCTTGGCGTACCGCCGCCAAGGCCTGTGCCGGACTGCTCTGCACCATCAGCACCCGGTCCGCACCCAAGGTGAGGTCGATCTGGGTATGCCGGGTGGTGCTCGACACGTCCGTCGCTCCGACGACCAGGGTGAAAAGTGCCGCGGCAGTCGAGACGAGGGCGAGTAGGTGCCGCCCGCTGGGCCGGCGGGTCGCCAGGGCGAGCGCGATGCCACTGGCGATCCGGCCGCGGTGCAGTTGCCGCCGCGCGGCCGGGCGCAACGCCAACGGCAGTACGCGGGCCACGGCCACGGCCACGGCGACCGCGATCAGACTCGCGGCCAGGATGCCCAGCCCGCTGCGGTCGCCCGACTTCATCTGGGCGAAGCCCGCACCGGCCACGGTGAGCACGGCGATCTCGATCAACGGCACCTTGCTGCCGGTCGGCAGTACCCGGCGGAGCAGATCCAGCGGCCGCAGGCGCAGCAGCCCCAACGCGGTGAGGGCGATCACGGCGAGTTCGACCGCGAGGATGATCAGCGCGGCGCTCATCGAGGAGCCGCCCGCACCCGGGGTCGCTAGTGTCACCGCAAGCCCGCCGAGCGGAGTGGCGACGAGCGCAAGCAACCCGGAGACCCCGGCCGCCAGCACCCACCGATGAGCCAGGGGCAGACCGCGCAAGGACTGGATGCCGACCTCGGGCCGGTCCCGCTGCAGACGGCCGGAGACCAGCAGGAACAGGGCCCAGCAGGCGAGCCCGAGCACGGGCTGCACGACCGCCGGGGTCATCGTCTCGACGTACTTCCGCTTGGCGGCGATCCGATCCAGCATCCCCTTGACGTCAGGGCTGCTCTTGATGATGTTCGGATCCAGCTTGGACCGCAGGATCGCGTCGTAGTCACCGGTCTTCAGCAGCGGCCGGGCCGGGATGGCGGTGACGGTGAGCACCTCGGTCTCGTGGGGCAGCGAGTTCAGCGTCTCGGGACGAGTCAGGACGACGGGTACGCCGGCGGCGTCTTCGGAGGTGCGTACGCCCCAGTAATCCTCGCCGGGATTCGACTGCTGATACACGCCCACGACGTCGATCGGAGCCCGGCCCCGATTGGACGCCATCCAGGGATTCTTCGGATCCGGCTTGATCGCCTCGACCAGGAAGAGCCGGGTGCCGACCTCGATGCCGCGAGTCTGCTGCACGAGGCCGGCGGGCACCATGACCTCACCGGAACCCATCGGGCACCGGCCCGACACGAGGCGTACGTGGGCGCAGGCGTTCTCGCGGTAGGTCAGCACGCTGCGTTCAGCGCCGAAGCCCATGACGGACACGCCCGCGGCGTACACGGTGGTGTAGTCGGGCAGCCGCCGAGTCGCCTCGGCCACCGCCAGCACCGCGGCCCCGGAGGTGTCGTCGCTGCCGGACATCTGGAACATGCGCTCGTTCGCGGCGGCTGTCTTGATCTCGTCGTCGGCGATCCCGTCGGCGACCGCGCGAGGGTACGCCGCCCCCAGCGCGGCCAGCGCCCCGATCGCGAAGCACAGCAGCGCGATCGCGGCGTACGCCCGGCGGCGTTCCCGCAAGGCCAACATCAGCAGCGCGATCACCGGGCGCCTCCGTCGATCAGGGCCTGGCGGGCCAGGCGGCGAGCCGCGTAGAGGAGGACGACGGCCAGGAGAGCGGCCGCGGCCAACGCGGAGAGGACGAACGGAATGGTGGACAAGCCGTCCGGTGGCGCCAGCACTTTCCAGCCGTCGGAGAAGATCGCCGGTTTCGGCACGGGCAGCCAGGCGGTGGCAGCCGCGGCGGCCAACCCGGCGAGGACGGCGACCGCCGTGGGGACGGCGTACCCGAGGAGGCTGATCCGCCGGACCGTCTTGGCCGGCATGCCCTGCCGGCGCAGCGCGGACAGCTCGGACGCCCGCGTACGCCGTTCGACCCCCGCGAGAAGTAGCAGCGCGACGGCCGAGATGAGCACGCCGAGTCCGAAGACGCCGAGCTGGAATCGCCGTACGCCGGCCGGCCCCTGCCGGTTCAGCGCAGCGCGTTCGGCGTCGACCGTGGAACTGGCGCGCACCTTGACTCCGTGCTCTTTGAGCGCGGCGACGAACGCCTCGTCCCCGGCGTCGGACAGCCAGACCTCCAGCTGCTCGTTGGCGACCGACACCCCGACCACCCGGTCGAAGTCGGCCAGGTCGACCAGCGAGCCGTCCTCGGCGAAGCGCGGCAGCCGGGCCACGACGCCGGTCAGCTCGACGTCGGCCGGGTCGGCGCCGGAGAGGTCGAGCTGCGGCCGGTTGTTGCGGCCGCCGCGACTCAGTACGCCGGTCGCCACCGCCTTCAGCACCGGCTGCGCCGGGTACGCCCGCATCTCGCAGACGCCGCGGGTGTGATTGGGGTCGTCACATGCGGGCGGCACAGTGAGCGTCATGCCCTCGGCGGAGCCGTCGAGGATGGGACCGAGGACCCGGGTGTTCGAGCTGCCCATCCACTTCGGACGATCGCCGAGCTTGGCCGCGTCCAGCAGTTCCCGGCCCTCCTGCCGGACGGCGTGCAGCTTCACCCGGGTGCCCCAGAGCAGGGCCGCCTGAGCCGAGCCGTCCCGGCTGGCGGACAGTCCCAGCCAGGTCACCCGGCAACCGGCCGCGCAGCCCGCGACGGTGGCCTGGTAGTCGTGCCGGCCTTCCTGGAGCGGGCCGAACCGGGCGATCGTCCGGATACCCGTGGCTGAGGTCAGCGCGACCTGGGCGAAGACGTCGCCGGTGATCTCGGTCGGCGGCGGGACGGTCTGGTCGTAGGGCGGGAAGTCCGGGTTCTCCGACTTCACCGGCTGGGTTCGATCGCCGAGGGCGTACACCTTGCGGTCGAACGACGCCGTGAGCTCCAGCGCGCCGTCGGCGACCCGGACCGAATCCTCCACAACGGACGGAGATGCCGGCAGCGGGCCGTACTCCGGCAGCCAGTCGGCGACGGCGGCCAGCCGGGAGGTGTCCACCGCGAGCAGTTGCGGTGCGAAGCCGACGGTGCTGCCGAAGTAGCTGACCGCCATGCCCCGGGTCCCGGCCGGGTCGATGTCGTTCACGATGTCGAGCAGGTTCCGGCGGCTGACCCCTTCGACCTGGAGCACTCGGTCGGCGCCGAGATGCTGCTCGGCTCGGGCGGTCACCGCCTCCTCGCCCCGGACCATGTCGCCCATCGCCGTGGTGAGCCCGGCGACCGCCACGACTAGCAACGTCACCACCCAGCGCAGTGTCGGGCGGCGACGGGCCGACAAACCGGCGACCGCCATCGTGAGACGCCCGGCCCGCATCGCGGCCGACCCGGCTCGGCCGGACAACCACAGGACGAAGCGGGCCGCCAGCAGGCCGACCGCGATGGCCAGCAGCGCCGGGACCATCGTGGCGGTCACCGACCCGGTACGCAGGGACTCGACCGTGGTCAGCTGCCAGACGCCGACCGCGAGCAGCGTGACGATCACGAGTTCGGCGGCGTCGACCGCCCGTCCGCGTACGCGCGGCGGCACGTTGCGCAGCAACTCGACGACCGGCGACCGCAGCGACCGCAGTTCGGAGAGCCACGCCAACGCCAGGGCGGCGAGCAGCACCCCGCCGAACAGCTCGGCGCTCTGCGTCACCGCCAGATCGAGATCGTCCGGGAAGACGACCGGCCCGATGACGGCGCGCACCCAGGCGTACCCGGCGGCCGCGCCCAGCACCGCCCCGCCGAGCATCACGCCGACGGTCTGCCCCATCGTCGCCATCCACACGCGCCAACGGCGTACGCCCCGCAGCTTCACCAACGCCAGATCCGTACGCCGGGCGCCCACCGTCTGGCGTACCACCACCAGCAGGGCGAACCAGGCGAGCAGCACGAACCGGCCGGTGGCGGCGACGATTCCGGCGCTCATCTCGTTCTGGACCGAGTTGATGACGTTGGGGACCTCACCGGCCCCGGAGAACCAGTCGAACGTCCAGCTCGCCTCGCCGGACTCCAGCGCGCCGAGGCGGCTGCCCAGCCCCGGGGTGTACGCCCCCAGCCCCAGCTCCAGGTCGACGGTGGTCTGCGGACGAGCGCTCGGCAGGTGGTCGAAGGTCGACGCCGCCGTCACGAAGGGGTCGATGACCCGGGCGTCGTGGTCCCACACGCCGGACCAGTAGCGGTCGTCCGCGCGTACCGGACGGTAAAGGCCGGTGACCGTCAACTCGGCGACCTCGCTCGAGTTGTCGATCTTCATCGAGAACTTGTCGCCGACCGCCAGGGCCAGCAACCGGGCGACTCCGTCGCTGATGAGGATCTGACCGGGCGCGGCCGGGCAGGCGCCCTCGACGACGGAATGCTCACAGATCCCCTCGCGAGCCACCAGCGCGCCCTTGGCCGGAGCGCCCGGGCGCAGCACCGGTCCGGTCAACCGCAGGCCGGTGATCGGCGGGGCGTGATCGGTGCCCGTCGCCTTCTCGACGACCTTCAGGACCTTGGCCGCCGGAACCCGGCCGTTGGGCAGGTCGGAAGTCCGGGCGTACGCGTTGACATGCACCATGCGCTGTTGGGTCGACGCTCCCGCGACGATGCGCGCGGCGAGCTGCTCGGCGGAGGCGAAGACGTACCACGGCGCGGCCGCTGCCGTCCCGACGGCCAGCGCGGTCAGGACGCCTACGGTGAGCGCCTGAGCCCGGCGGCCCCACACCGCGTCCCAGAGGAGTCGGATCACGCCGGAAGGACAGCCTTGCCGCGCCTTTCCTTTGTCAATCCGAGGTGATCGTTATCTTTTCGTGATCCACACCGCGTACGTCCCGTTCGATGCAGATCATGGATACGCAGGCTAAACCGGCCCATGATCACATGCGTAACCGTGATCTGCATCGAATGTAAGCGCGGTTACCAGCGGGTACGAGACGACTTAGCGATCGTTCAGGCGCGTCGCATACCATCGGGCCATGGACGCAGACGAGATCCGGGCGGGCCGCGACCGCTGGCAGGCCCGGTACGACGCCGCCAAGACCCGGCACGCCGACTTCACGACCCTCTCGGGGACCGAGGTCGAGCCGGTCTACGGCCCGCCGGCGGGCGCCACCGTGCCCGGCTTCGAGCGGATCGGCTGGCCCGGCGAGTACCCGTTCACCCGCGGCCTCTACCCCACCGGGTACCGCGGGCGGACCTGGACCATCCGGCAGTTCGCCGGGTTCGGCAACGCGGCGCAGACCAACGCGCGCTATCACCAGATCCTCAACGCGGGCGGCGGCGGCCTCTCGGTCGCGTTCGACATGCCGACCCTGATGGGCCGCGACTCCGACGACGCCCGGTCGCTCGGCGAGGTCGGCCACTGCGGCGTCGCGATCGACTCGGTCGCCGACATGGAGGTGCTCTTCTCAGGCATCGACCTGGCGGCGGTCACCACGTCGATGACGATCAGCGGCCCGGCCGTGCCGATCTTCTGCATGTACCTGGTCGCCGCCGAACGGCAGGGCCTCGCCGACACCGCGGTGCTCGACGGCACGCTCCAGACCGACATCTTCAAGGAGTACATCGCCCAGAAGGAGTGGCTGTTCGCCCCCGAACCGCACCTTCGGCTCATCGGCGACCTCATGGAGTACTGCGCTCAGCGCATCCCCCGCTACAAGCCGTTGTCCGTCTCGGGCTACCACATTCGCGAGGCCGGGTCGACGGCCGCGCAGGAACTCGCGTACACCCTCGCCGACGGCTTCGGCTACGTCGAGCTCGGGCTGGCCCGCGGGCTCGACGTCAACACGTTCGCGCCCGGCCTCAGTTTCTTCTTCGACGCCCACGTCGACTTCTTCGAGGAGATCGCCAAGTTCCGCGCCGCGCGCCGCATCTGGGCCCGCTACCTGCGCGACGTCTACGGCGCGACCAGCGAGAAGGCGCAATGGCTCCGGTTCCACACCCAGACCGCGGGCGTCTCGCTCACCGCGCAGCAACCGGTCAACAATGTGGTACGCACAGCGCTGGAAGCGTTGTCCGCAGTCCTCGGTGGGACCAACTCGCTGCACACCAACGCCCTGGATGAGACCTTGGCGTTGCCCACCGACGAGTCGGCCGAGATCGCCCTGCGAACGCAGCAGGTCATCATGCACGAGACCGGGGTCATGAACGTCGCCGATCCGCTCGGCGGATCGTGGTACGTCGAGGCGTTGACCGACAAGATCGAGGCCGAGACGGAGGAGATCTTCACCCGGATCAAGGCGCTCGGCGAGGACGGCACGTTCACCGCCGGCATCCTGCGTGGCATCGAGAACGGCTGGTTCACCTCGGCCATCGCCGATTCGGCGTACACGTATCAGCGTGCGCTCGAGAACGACGTGAAGCACATCGTCGGCGTCACCCGGAACACCGACACCCTGGCGAAGCCGCTGGAGATCATGCGCGTCTCCCACGAGGTGGAGACCGAGCAGGTCAAGCTGCTCCAGGAACGGCGGGCCGCCCGGGACCAGGCCGCGGTCGACACCGCGCTCGCGGCGCTGTCCACCGCCGCGCAGGGCACCGCCAACCTCGTTCCGGTGATGCTGGACGCCTGCCGGGCCGAGGCCACCCTGGGCGAGATCTGCGACGCTCTCCGCGACGTCTGGGGCGTATACCGGGAGCCCGCGCGCTTCTGAGTGACCGTTGATCATGAACCTAGGGTTCCGGCGCCGGGGAGCGCTTGCGCGAGCCGCCAGGAGTGCGGTCAGCCGGCGCGTCGGACCCCCTAGGTTCATGATCAACGGGGCTGGCTGAGTTGGTCAGGCGACGTAGTCGGCGGCCCGCGACTCGTCGTCGCCCACCGGGCCGTCGTCGGCCACGTGGACGTCGTCGACGATGACGTCCACCCCGGTGACCTCGAGACCGAGCAGGTTCTCGACGGAGTTGATGACCTTCACCCGGACGGTGTCGGTCACCGAGTGCACGACATAGCCGAACTCGATGACGATGGTGACGTCGATCTGAGCGGTACGCCCTTCGAGGGTCACCTTCACGCCCTGGTCGGCGTCGGCGTCGCCGAGACCGATCCGCTCTTTGACCGCGCTGAACATGCGAGCGACGTCGCCGCCGAGGTCGTAGACCCCGGGCACCTCGCGAGCGGCGATGCCGGCGATCTTCTCGACGACCTCGTGGCGGATGTGCGTCTTGCCCCGGTCGGCGGCCAGCTCGGCGTTGTTGCGGATGCGGCGCGCGGCGTTGTCGAAGGCGGTACGCGTGGCGTCGACGGCCCGGTCGGCGGCGTCACTGACGGCGTCAGCGGCCACGGCGAACTTCGCCTCGGCCTGGTCGGCGAACTCGTTCGCGCCGGCCTTGAAGTTTTCCATAGTGGACGACGGCTGGACCGGCGCGGTGGCGACGACCGTCGCGGGCGCCTCGGTGTTCTCGCTCATTTCTCGGTGCTCCCCTGGTCAAGTGCGGTAACGCGGGCAGCATAGCCGTTGGAGGCGAACTCGACGATGGTCCAGCCGGGCACCGGACAGCACCGGGCAGCCGGTTGATCATGAACCTGAGGGGGCCGACACGCCGATGAGCCGGACCATAGGTTCATGATCAACGGACGACGGTGGCCACACCGTCGACGAGGTGGACTTCGCCGTCACAGGCGGCCGCGGCCTGCGGGTCGTGGGTCGCGAACACGACCGCCGCGCCCCGGCGGGCCTCGGCCTGCAGCAGGTCGAGCACCTTCTGCCGGTTGGCCGCGTCCAGTTCGCTCGTGACCTCGTCGGCGAGCAGCACGTTCCCGCGCAACGCCAGCCCCCGGGCGATCGCCGTACGCTGCTGCTGGCCACCGGACAACTCCTCGACCAGCTGATCGGCCTGCCCGGTCAGGCCCACCTGGTCGAGCGCCTCGGCGGTGCGACGCCGGGCCTCGGCCGGGGTGGTCCCGTTGGCGATCAACGCCACCTGCACGTTCTCGCTGGCGGTGAGGATGGCGGCCAGCCCGTTCTCCTGAGGCACCAGCACGACGCCCCCGGCGACGGCCTGATCCCGGTCGCCGATCTGCCTGCCGTCGACGGTCACCGCGCCGTTCTGCGGCTTCACCAGCCCGGCCATCGCCCACAGCAGCGTCGTCTTGCCCGCACCGGACGGGCCGGTCACCGCGAGCACCCGCCCCGGAACGGCCATCGCCGTCACGTCCCGAAGCGCCGGGCGATCCTTGCCGTACGCCACCGTGATCCGGTCGACCTGCACCGACGAGCCCATCAGCGATCCTCTCCGTAATAGTCCCCGGGCCTGCGGCCGAGGTGCACCCCGTCTCCGACGATCGGAACGGACGAACCCAAGGCCCGGGTCGACCCGTTCCACTGCGATGGAACGCTCTGGACCGGCACAGTGGTTGCTCCGTTGGCAGAGTTCCCCGGAGAGGTGGCCGGGACGAGCAGCGCGCTGCCGTCCGGTTGCAGCTCCACTCGCAGGTATGTGCCGGGCGGCAGCGCCTCGAGCACGTCCGGCGGCAGATGCACCGAACCGTCCCGGCCGACGACCGCGAACTCCTCGCCGGAATGGCCCTCCCCGCCGACGCGGCCGTCCCGGATGGTCACCGTGCGGGCCATCCGCCCGCCGACGTCGGGGTCGTGGGTCACGACGACGACGGTGGTGCCGAAGCGGCGTACGGATTCGAGGGCCGCCAGCACCTCGTCGCGAGCACCCGTGTCCAACTGACTCGTCGGCTCGTCGGCGAGCAGCAGGCCGGGCCGGTTCGCCAAGGCGACGGCCAACGCCAGCCGTTGCCGTTCGCCCGGCGTCAACGCGCCCGGCTTCAGCCGCATCCGGCCGCGTACGGCCAGGCCGACCAGCGACAGGATCTCGCGCGGTGCGGTCGGTTTGAGCCCGTCCGGGCTGCGTCCCGCGCGCTGGGCGAACCGAACGTTCTGCTCCGCCGTCAGATACGGCAGCAGATTGCGGCGCGCGCCCTGCAGTGCCACGCCGACGTCGGTCGCCCGCATCCGGGCCAGCTCCGCCTCCGACGCTTTGGCCAGGTCGACGTCGCCCACGTACGCCCGGCCGGCCGCCGGCCGCAGCAGCCCGGCGAGCACCGAGAGCAAAGTGGACTTGCCCGAACCGGACGGGCCGAGCAGCGCCACCGACTCGCCCGGCGCGATGTCGAGGTCGACCCCGGCCAGGGCGACGACGTCGTATCCCTCCAGCCGGTAGATGGAGACCAGTCCGCGGCAGGACACCCCGATCGCGGCCATCACGCATCACCTCGCAGCAGTTCGGGAGCGGCCCGGCGGACCAGCCGCACCGCGACGAAGACGGCCAGCAGCAGGCACAACAGCCCCGCCGCGGCCGCGAAGAGCAGCGCGCCGGCCTGCGGAGTCCAGCTGACCGCGGCGGTCTGCCCGACGGCCACCAGGGGCATGCCAGGCAACATCAGCCAGGCGCTGCCTATCCCGACACCGAATCCGGTCAGCACCGGCAGACCGATGAGGGCCAGATGCTCACGGCGTACGCCGCGACGCAGGGTGCGGGCGGGAACGCCGGTGACCCGCAACGCCGCCAGCTCGTGCCGTCGAGCCGCCGCGTTCAGCCGCGCGACCAGGAGCACCAGCCCCAGGGCCAGCGCAGCGGCGACCACCCCGGCGAGCAGGTAGAGCCGCCAGGCCAACGCCGGTGCGCGGCGGCCCAGCTGATCCACCGTCGCGTCGACCGTCCGCGTCTGCAGCACCGTCAAGCCGGCCGCTGCCAACCGCTTCGGCAAGTCGGCGGGGGCGTTGGCGTTCGCCCACACCTCGGCGCTGAACCGGCTCGCGTCCGGCATGCCCGTCGTCGCCTCGGCCCGCGAGACGGCGTAATCGAGGTCGACGAGGAAGCCGCGATCGCCGACGCTCGGCAGTTCGCCGGCTCGCTCCACCACCCCGAAGGGCTGTGGCTCCTCCGCGTACGCGAGGAAGCTGAACGAGTCGCCCGACCGGTTGTCATCGGGCGTCTCCCCGGCCAGCGCCACCGGCAGGGCCGCGGGCGTATCGACATACGTCACCAGGAGGTCGGCGTTGCCTTCGGCCTGAACATCGACCTTCAGGGTGTCCCCGGTCGTGACGGTCACTCCCGTGACGCCGCCACGCTGCTCACCGCTCCACGCCTTGTCGTCGCTGAACGACACGACCGGCGAGCCGCCCGCCTTGATGTCGAGGATCTCCAGCTTGGCCGTGATCGCACTGCTGTCGGCGGCCGGGCGGATCAGGGCCAGCCCGACGAACCGGCCGGCCGGAACGGTCGCCGAGTACGCCCGCAGCCCGGACTTGAGCGTCCCCAGCGTCACGTACCTCGGCTCGGCTCCGGGCACCGCCACGATCGCGGCCAGGCGTACGCCGCTCTTGCCGAGCTGGCTGACGTTCACCCGCACGGTCAGCTCACCGCTGACCGGCGCCGCCGGGGCGGCCTGCGGACGCAGCCGGTCGGCCAGCGCCGCGAGGTCCGCCGCGGAGTGACCGGGCCAAGTCACCACCTTCGCCAGCTGCGATGCCGGAAGCGCGACGATGTCGAGGGGCTGGCCGGCGTACCGCTCGCCGTTTCGGCGCAACACCGGCATGGCCGACCCGTCCGGCGCCGCTGTGCGTACCCCTGAGATCAGAAGCTGCGGATCCACGGACCCGACGGTGTAGACGCGGGCCGCGCCGAGTTCCAGCTCGGCATGAGTTTGCCGGGCCTGAGCCGCGACGTCCCAGGCGGTGGCCGAGAAGCCGAGCAGGGCGAGAGCGACCGTGACCACCGCGACCACCCGATGGCGGCCGGGACGCCGGGCGAGCTGGGCCGCGGCGAACATGCTGGCCACGTTGCCGGTACGCCGCGCGAGCGCGAGCCGAGCCCCGGCGCCCAGGCTGAGCAGCCGGGCGATCGCGATCCCGGCGACCAGCGCGAGCAACGGCGCGGCCAGCATCGCCAGCGCCGACGATCGGTCCTGCCAGGCGGCCACGAGCGCGGCCGCCGCCAGCGCCACCGCGATGCCCTCACCGAGACCCGCACGCCAGCCGGTCCGATGAGGCACCCGGCGGAGCAGGCTGAGCACGCCCGAGCGCACGGTCTGCCGGGAGCCCGCCCACGCGGCCAGGAAGGCGACGACCAGCGCGGCGGCCGCCGCGGCGAACGGCTCGAAGCGCACCTCGACGTGTACGCCGGGAGCCAGCACGGCGCGGGCGGCGAACTCGGCGACCGCGAGCCCGCCGACGAGGCCGATCGGTGTGGCCAGGAGGATCAGGAAGAGCACCTCGGCGAGGCCGAACCGGGCGGCCTTGCCGGACGGGTAGCCGCGCAGTTTGGCCAGCGCGATCTCCGGCCCACGCTCCTCGGTCAGCGAGGCGACCAGCAGCATCAGTACGCCGACCACGAGCAGCAGCAACGGAACCGCGACCACCGGAATGGTCTTGGCGATCGCGTCGGAGTCGGTGTTGGCGTCGTTGAGCAGGCCCGGCAGCGCGGACGACAGGCTCAGGTCCTGCTGCAGCAGGCCGAGCGAAGCGCCTTCGAGGTCTTTGGCGAGCTTGTCGGCGTCGTCGAGCCGGATGTCATCGATCCGTACCGGGTAGACCAGTTCGAGGGTGACCTGGGCGGCCGGGACGTACTTCAGATCCTCCTCGCTGCCCGCGAAGATCGCGTCGACCGGTGTGCGCTCAAGCTCGTCCGCCGGGGCTCCCTCCCGGAAGTAGCCGTGCGCGCCCCAGGCCGGCGCGTTGGCGTCCCGGGGCGTGTAGAGCCCGACGATCTCCCGCTGCTGCGGCTTGCCGCCGATCATCAGGGTGATCCGGTCCCCGGCGTCCAGGCCGTGCGCCTTGGCCGTCCGGTCACTGACGATGACCTGGTCGTTGTCGGTCGGGCAGTCCCCCGTGACGGTGACGAGCTTGCACAGGTCGCTGCGGAAGACGTAGCGCGCCTTCAGCTCACCGGTGGGGACGATCGCCTCGGTCTCGACGGTGCTGACTGGGCGGCCCACCAGGCTGTGCAGCAACGGGCGCGCCTTGAGCGCGGCGTCGGCCTTCTGGCTGGACTCGAGCGCCGGCTCGAACGCCGGGCTGTCACTGCCGCTCGCCTTCACGGTCACCGACGTGGCGTACGCCGGAGCGTCGCGCAGGGTGTCGGTGAGCACCGATTGCTGCGCCGCCCGCGCGTACGCCGGGGTCAGCACGGCGGCGGTAACGGCGATCGCGGCCAGGAGCAGCACCACCAGGGATCGCCCGGTCCGGTGCCTCACGCCGCGCAACAGCACGGTCCAACCCGTCACGGTCTCGTCCCCTCGGTAGTTCCCCGGCCGTTGTGACGGCCGCGGAACACCTTAACCAGAACGGCCGACCGGGAGAAGACCGGAGAATCAGCCGAGACCAGACAGCAACTCGTCGGCCGCGCGGTAAGGATCGAGGACGCCCTCCGCTACCTTCGCGGCGAGTTCGCCGAGACTGTGGCCGCCGCGCAGCGACCCGATGCGGGCGCGCATCCGGCCGAGGACCAACGCCTCGATCTCGGCTGCGGCCCGTTCTTCCCGGCGCTTGCGGAGCTCGCCGGTCTTCTCGAGGTGGTGGAGGTGCTCGTCGATCGCCTTGACGACGTCGTCGATCCCCTCGCCCCGGGCGGCGACCGCCTTGACGACCCGCGGCCGCCACTGGCCCGCTCCCCGCTCGCCGAGCGCGATCATGCCGTTGATGTCGCGTACGGTGGCGTCGGCTCCCTCACGGTCGGCCTTGTTCACCACGAAGACGTCGGCGATCTCCAGGATGCCCGCCTTGACGGCCTGGATGGCGTCGCCCATCCCCGGCGCGAGCAGCACCAGCGTCGTGTCGGCCAGGCTCGCGATCTCGACCTCGGCCTGCCCCACTCCGACCGTCTCCACCAGGACGACGTCGCACCCGACTCCGGCCAGTACGCGTACCGCCGCCGCCGTCGCGGCCGACAGCCCGCCGAGGTGCCCCCGGCTGGACATCGACCGGATGTAGACGCCCGGATCGGTGGCGTGGTCCTGCATGCGTACGCGGTCGCCGAGGATAGCGCCGCCCGTGAATGGGCTGGACGGGTCGATCGCCAGTACGCCGACCCGCTTGCCCAGTCGCCGGTACGCCGCGACCAGCTCGTTCGTCGTCGTGGACTTGCCGACGCCGGGCGAACCGGTCAGGCCGACGACGTGCGCCCGTTGGGCGTCCGCCCCGAAGGCCGCAGCGATCTCCGCCAGTTCGGCGGCATTGCGTTCGACCAGGCTGATCAGCCGGGCGACGCTGCGCGGATCACCGTTCCGCGCTGCGTCGACCAGCTTCCGGACGTCTTGCCCTGCTACTTGGTTCACTGCTTCGCGGGGACCTTCCGGCTTCACTGCTGCGCGGGGACCTTGATGATCAGCGCGTCGCCCTGGCCGCCACCGCCGCACAGCGCGGCCGCGCCGGTGCCACCGCCACGGCGCTTCAGCTCCAGGGCCAGGGTCAGGGCGAGGCGAGCGCCGGACATGCCGATCGGGTGGCCGAGCGCGATGGCACCGCCGTTGACGTTCACGATCGACGGGTCGACCCCGAGATCCCGGGTCGAGGCGATGCCGACGGCGGAGAACGCCTCGTTGATCTCGATCAGGTCGAGGTCCGCCACGGTCATCCCGGCCTTGCTCAGCGCGTGCTTGATCGCGTTGGACGGCTGCGCGTGCAGCGAACTGTCGGGCCCCGCGACGTTGCCGTGCGCGCCGATCTCGGCGAGCCAGGTCAACCCGAGCTCCTCGGCCTTCTCCTTGCTCATGACCACCACCGCGGCGGCTCCGTCGGAGATCGGCGAGCTCGAACCGGCCGTGATCGTGCCGTCCTTGGTGAAGGAGGGCTTGAGCTTGGCCAGCACCTCGACCGTGGTGTCGGGGCGTACGCCCTCGTCCTCGGCGAGCACGATCGGGTCGCCCTTGCGCTGGGGAATGGTCAGCGGCGCGATCTCCTCGGCGAAGACGCCGTTCTTCTGCGCGGCCGCGGCCCGCTGGTGCGACGCGGCGGCGAAGGCGTCCTGCTCCTCGCGGGAGATGCCCCACTTCTGCCCGTCGTACTCGGTGGCCTCACCCATCGGGATGCCCTTCCAGGCATCGGTGAGCCCGTCGAGCGCCATGTGGTCCTTGACCGTCACGTCGCCGTACTTGTATCCGCTCCGCTGACCCATGAGCAGGTGCGGCGCGTTGGTCATCGACTCCATGCCACCGGCCACGACGATGTCCACCTCGCCGGCCCGGATGAGCTGGTCGGCCAGCGCGATGGCGTCCAATCCGGACAGACACACCTTGTTGATCGTAAGCGCCGGCACGGTCATCGGAATGCCCGCCTCGACCGCGGCCTGCCGGGCCGGAATCTGGCCCGCACCCGCCTGCAGCACCTGACCCATGATCACGTACTGAACCTGGTCGGGGGCGACTCCGGCGCGCTCCAGCGCAGCGGAGATGGCAGCACCACCGAGCTGCGTCGCCTTGAAGTCCTTCAAGTTGCCGAGCAACCGGCCCATAGGCGTACGCGCACCGGCGACGATCACCGAACTCTTCATCTCCAGGCCCTCCGACTCGGCTTAGCTATCGTTCAGTCAGACTATGCCGTATGTCTGAGCATCCGGAGCAGTCGGGTTTGTCACAGGGTATCGGCCTCCTCCGCATCGACCACGTCGGCGTCGCCGTGGCCGACTTGGACGAGGCGATCGAGTTCTACACGCGCGTCTTCGGCATGACTTGCGTGCACGTCGAGACCAACGAAGAGCAGGGCGTACGCGAGGCGATGATGTCCGTCGGGCCTACCCCGGAGGGTGGCTGCGTCCAGTTGTTGGCACCCTTGTCGCCCGACTCGACAATCGCCAAGTTCTTGGGCAAAAACGGACCCGGGGTTCAGCAAGTGGCGTACACGGTCGAATCGGTCGAGCATGCCTCCGCCGTACTGCGTTCTCGTGGCCTGCGGCTGCTGTACGAGGAGCCTCGCCGGGGGACGTCGAATTCACGCGTCAACTTCGTTCATCCGAAGGATGCCGGGGGCGTACTGGTCGAGTTGGTGGAACCCGCTCGCTGACTGGCCGCCGTCCGGCGCGCGGTCGGCGCCGGGCGGCCGCGCGGTCGGCCGGGCTCGGTGGTACGCCATCGACGTGATCATGACGCGGTGAGGTCTATGGCGTACCACCGACACCCTCTAGCGGGATGCCTTCCGCGCGGTCCGTTCCACGACGGCCCGGATCTTGGCGGCCGTCTCGGCTGGTCGGCGGAGGACGTCGTCGGCGTGGAACCGGAGCACGGTCCAGCCCAGGGCGCTCAGCTCGTTCTGCCGTTCCATGTCGAAGCGATGCGTCACCAGCTCACGATGGTGGTCCCCGTCGTACTCGATCGCGATCCGGTACTGCGGGTACGCGAAATCGACCCGGGCGACGAACCGCTTTCCGTTCATGATCTTGTACTGCGCGGCCGGGCGGGGCAGACCCGCATCCAGGATGAGCAGTCGAAGCCGGGTCTCCATGGGGGATTCGGTGAGCGGCTCCACCTCGGTCAACAGCGCGTCGGCTCGACGTCGCCCGGGCCAGCCTGGATGCGCTGCGAAGAAGGCCGTCAGCCCGTCCAGGTAGACCTTCTTCTGCTTGAGCATGGAGTCGAGGCAGATCAGCGCATGCGTCCGTGGCTGGAGGCGCGCGATGTCGAAGGCGGTCCGCAACGACGTGGTCACGGGTGGCCCGAGTACTCCAGTGACCTCGTCGGAAGCCAGCCGACCACGCCGGACGTCCAGTCCGTCGTGGCGCCTCATGTGCTGTCCACGAGGAACCAGCAACGTCACGGCGTCAGGCTCGCCGAGCGGCGCAAGACCCCAGAGACGTAAGGCGCTGAGCCCACCGATAGCGCCGCCCTCGGGAAGCAGTAGAGCTGCCGCCTCGCAGAGAACGCGGTGATCCACCGGGTTCTCGGCGAGCAGATAGACATCGGGGAACAGCCGGGTCCACGTCGGGCCGGACAGTTGGCGGTGGGTCAGCAACCCGGCCCGGACCGCGTCGCTCCCGCGAAACGGTGCGACGGCGAGCGCTTGCGGGATGCGAGCTGGACGCGGCATTCCGCCAACGATGCGCGCCGGCGGCTCCGCGCGACAGGGGCTGTGGATAACCGAGTGGTACGCCATGCACCTATCGCCGCCATGATCACGTCGATGGCGCACCACCGACCGAAGCGCCCCGAGCGCGGAAGGGCCGGGAGCGCGAAAGCGCCCACGGGAGCGCGCCACCGAGCACGGACGAGCACGGTATGCCGAAAGCCGGTGGACTATTTCACAGAAGCGTTCCCGGCCGAAGCTACTGGGCAGTAACCTCCGCACAACACCGCCTCAACGGTCGTTCAGGGGGTGACCCACATAGATCCGGCACGGCCCACCCGGGAGCATCCCCGGTAGTCAGGCGAAGGAGCGGGAGATGGACCACATCCTGGAAGCGATCAACGCGGCCGAGGGCGCGGGCCGGATCGAGGGGTTCGGGCAGCTCGCCGTCCCGGAGAGTTACCGCGGCGTGGTCGTACGCGCCGACGAGGCGACGATGTTCGACGACATTCCGACGAAGGACAAGGATCCGCGTAAGTCCTTGCATGTGCAGGAAGTCGCCACTCCGGAGCTGGGTCCGGGCGAGGCGCTGATCGCGGTCATGGCGAGTGCGATCAACTACAACACCGTGTGGACGTCCATCTTCGAGCCGATGTCCACGTTCGGCTTCCTCCAGCGGTACGGCAAGTTGTCCGAGCTGACCAAGCGGCATGATCTGCCGTACCACGTGGTGGGGTCGGACGCCGCCGGCGTCGTGCTGCGTACCGGTCCGGGGGTGACGAAGTGGCAGCCCGGTGACCAGGTCGTGGCGCACTGCCTCAGCGTCGAGCTGGAGGACGCGGCCGGGCACGACGACACCATGCTCGATCCTCAGCAGCGGATCTGGGGGTTCGAGACCAACTTCGGCGGGCTCGCCGAGCTGGCCGTGGTCAAGGCGAACCAGCTCATGCCGAAGCCGGCCCATTTGAGTTGGGAGGAGGCGGCGTCACCGGGATTGGTGAACTCGACGGCGTACCGGCAACTCGTGTCGCATCACGGCGCCGATATGAAGCAGGGCGACGTCGTGCTGATCTGGGGAGCCAGCGGCGGCCTCGGCAGCTACGCCACCCAGATGGCGGTCAACGGCGGAGCGATCCCCGTGTGCGTCGTCTCCAGCCCGCAGAAGGCCGAGCTGTGCCGGCGGATGGGCGCGGAGCTGGTCATCGATCGCAGCGCCGAGGGATACCAGTTCTGGCAGGACGAGAACACTCCTGACCCGAACGAGTGGAAGCGGTTCGGCGCGCGCATCCGCGAACTGACCGGCGGCGACGACCCTGACATCGTCTTCGAGCACCCCGGCCGGGAGACCTTCGGGGCCAGCGTCTTCGTCGCCAAGCGCGGCGGCACGATCGTGACCTGTGCGTCGACCAGCGGGTTCGATCACCACTACGACAACCGATACCTCTGGATGCACCTCAAGCGGATCGTCGGCAGCCATTTCGCGAACTATCGCGAGGCGTGGGAGGCGAACCGCTTGATCGATAGAGGTCTCGTGCACCCGACACTGTCCAAGGTGTTCACTCTTGAGCAGACCGGGCAGGCGGCGTACGAGGTGCATCGCAACACGCATCAGGGCAAGGTGGGCGTACTCGCTCTGGCTCCCCAAGAGGGGCTCGGGATCTACGACTCGGAGAAGCGGTCACGGCACGAAGAAGCGATCAACCGCTTCCGTGGCGCGTAAACCACACCAGCGTGACCTCCTCCGAGCGGGTGACCCGGCGCAGGCGCAACGGCGCGCCTGCGCCGCTTTTCGTCACCCGTGAGTCCCTAGCAAGTTGCTACAAATCGGAATAAACGCCGCCAATACAGCAAGCCCCGCAAGTTGACCATGCCTTTGTCGGCGAAACAGGCCCCATGCTCTTGCGAAGCACCGGGGTACGTCTGTCAGGATGTCCCAATGCCCCAGCCGCAATCTGACGTCGCCTTCTTCGACGGCGCGAACACTCAAGCAGACTTCACGGTCGTGCTCCGCGGTTTCGACCGTGAGCAGGTCACGGCCCATCTGGGCCGTATCAACGCGCAGCTGATCCAGTCCGAGCAGGCCCGCACCGAGGCCGAGCAGCGGATGAACGACGCGCAGCGCCGGCTTCGCCAGGCCGAGCAGCGCCTCAACTCGGTCGAGCAGAAGCTGACCGACACGAACAAGCAGCTCGAGGAGAACAGCCGGCCGACCCTGTCGGGCCTGGGCACTCGCGTCGAGCAGATCCTGCGGCTCGCCGAGGAGCAGGCCAACGACCACCGCGGCGAGGCCAAGCGGGAGTCCGAGGGCATCCTGTCCGCCGCTCGGCTGGAAGCACGCGAGATCACCGACAAGGCCCGCGCCGAGGCCGCCGCGATGAAGGCGACCGCCGAGCGCGAGGCCGGCAACGTGCGTACCGCCGCCGAGCGGGAGGCCGCCGAGGTTCGGGTGCAGGCTCGCCGCGAGGCCGACACGCTGCGCGCGGACGCCGAGCGGGAGACCAAGGCGCTGCGTACCGCCACCGCGCACGAGGTCGCCGAGCTGAAGGCCACCGTCGAGCGCGAGGTCGCGACCCTCCGGGCCACCGCCGAGCGGGAGATCACCCAGCTGCGGGCGAAGGCGTCCCGCGAGGCCGAGGAGAAGCGCGCCGAGGCGTCCAAGATGCTCGCCGACGCCCGCGACAAGCGCGACAAGGACCTCCAGGCGCTGCAGCTCGAGCTGGCCGAGCGTCGCGAGAAGACCGAGCGCGAGGAGTCTGCGCGGCACGCCGCTCAGGTCGCCGCGACGCAGAAGATGGTCAACGAGGCCGAGGAGCGCGCTCGCGCTGCCGAGGACCGCGCCAAGGAGATCGAGCAGCGCGCGGAGACCCGCCGCATCGAGTCCGAGCGCAGCGCGACCGAGACCGTCGAGAAGGCGAAGGCTGCGGCCGAGAAGGCCGTCGGCGAGGCCAAGGCCGAGGCGCACCGCATGGTCACCGAGGCCCGCAACGAGGCCGAGCTCACCACGACTGCGGCCCGCCGCGAGGTCGACGAGCTGACCCGCCAGAAGGACGCGGTCACCTCGCAGCTCGGTCAGATGCTGTCCGGTCTGGCCGGCATCGTGCCGGTGCAGGCGCCGGCCGACAAGGGCAAGAAGTCCGAGGAGGAGAAGGCTTCGGCCTGATCCTGAACAACCGGGGCACATCGGGTCCGTCAGGCGATTCTCGTCCGGCGGGCCCGATCAAACGTATCCACTGTGGCTCAAGGGTTTCCTGCGGATCTGCTGTGACTGCGGTGGGGCGTGGTGCGAGAGCGGACGAGACATGTGAGGATGGGGCACATGTCGCAAGGCGGAGATCTTTTCGCGCTCGGTGAGGGCGTAGCCAGTCAGCCCAGTTTCGACGATGCGCTGAAGGGCTACAAGAAGAGCCAGGTCAACGACTACGTCGCGCAGGCCGAGGCGGAGATCGCCACCCTGGCCGCCGAACGCGAGCAGGCGTACCAGCAGGTCCAGGCGCTGGCCGGACAGGTCCAGCTGCTGCAGGACGAGCTCGCCGACCTCCGTCGCAAGTCGCAGCTACCGGCTCAGGTCTCCTTCAAGCATCTCGGCATTCGGGTGGGGCAAATCCTGGAACTCGCCGAGGAGCAGGCCGAAGAGATCACGCGCATGGCGCACCGGCAGACCGCCGACGTCCATGGCGAGGCGGAGCGCGTACTGGCCGACGCCCGCGAGCGCGCCGCCGCCGCGATCCGCGACTTCGAGACCGCGTTGTCGGCCCGGCGAGCCGACGAGCAGCGCGCTGACGAGGAACGACGGACCGCGTCAGCCCGGGCGCTCGCGGCCGCCCAGCAGGAGGCCACCAACCTCCGCGATCGTGCGGCGAAGGAGGCGGCGGACCAGCGCGCGGCCGTGGAGCAGGAGCTCGCCGCGCTGCGGACTCAGGCCACGCAGGAGATCACGGCGCTCAAGGAGGCCGCCGCGCAAGACGTCCGCGCAGCTCGCGAGGCCGCCGAGCGCGAGGTCGCGGAGGCGAAGTCGCGCGCCGAGGCTGCCGAACAGGAGAGGGTACGCGCAGCGCAGCTGGCCGAGGCGGAACGTCAGGCCGCCACCGCCGCGCAGGCCACGCTCGTCGAGCTGGAGCAGAAGATCGCCGCCGCCCGCGCCGAAGCCGACCACACGACGGCCCGTCTCACCGAGACCCAGACCGAGTTGGAAGGCGCGCGCCGGCAGCTGCACGACGCGTATCAGAACGCCAAGGCGGCCAAGCAGAACGCCGAGAACGCCGAACGCGCCGCCGCTGAGGCGGAGAGCCGGCTGGCCGCCACCCGCGCCGAAGCCGCCGAACTCGAAGCCGCCAAGATCGAGGAGACCACTCGGATCGAGCTGGCCCAGCCTGCGGTGGCAGAACCTGAGGCGGCACAGCCTGAGGCGGCACAGCCTGAGGCGGCACAGCCTGAGGCGGCACAGCCTGAGGCGGCACAGCCTGAGGCGGCACAGCCTGCAGTGGCCCAGCCTGCAGTGGCCCAGCCTGCGGTGGCCCAGCCTGCGGTGGCTCAGCCGCAAGCCGACCCGGAGGAGACGACGGTCCTCCGAGTGCCGACGGCCGAGTCCGCACCCGCGAAGGCGGACGAGCCGGAGACCACGACCGTCATCACGACCGCTGCGGCAGAAGCCGAGCAGACGGTCGACCTGGCCTCGAAGACGCCGAAGAAGTCGGCGCCACCTCAGCTGGACAAGCAGGCGGAGAAGAAGTCCGACGCGAAAGCCGAGCTGAAGGCGGAGCCGAAGGCCGAAGCGGAGGCGGCCGACACCGAGGCCGCCGCACCGGCGCCGCGCTAGTGGACGGCAGGCTCGCCCGACGCTCGGCGATCGTCGGGTTGACCTGCACCGCGCTGCTCGGCCTGGTCTACCTGACAGCACTGTGGACACACACTGGACAGTCGCTGGAAGACGCCGTCCTCGGGGCGGCCGCCGCCAAGATGCCCGGCACCGATCAGGCCGCGCTGGCCATCCGCCTGCTCAGCACGGTCGGCCTCAAGACGCTGGCGGTGGCTCTGGTCGGCGTCTTCGTCCTCGGGGTGGTCCGGGGGCGTACGCGTCTCGGCGGGCTCGCAGCCGCAGTGATCGCCGCGTCGGCGCTGACGACGGAGGTGCTGCAGAAGGTGGTGTCCCGGCCGGTGCTGCTGGCCGGGGGCGTACGCCGAGAGGACCAGAGCTTTCCGAGCGGGCACACCGCGACGGCAATGGCGATTCTTGCCGGAGTGGTGCTCGTCGTGCCGGCCCGATATCGGCTGATGGCCGCCGTCGTGCTCGCCCCGTGGTCGCTCGGAATGGGGGTCGCCACCGTCACCGCCGGATGGCACCGGCCGAGCGACACCCTGGGCAGCGACTTGATCGTGCTCGCCTACGCCGGTGCCGCCGTCTTCCTGCTCGCCCGGACCGGCCGGGTACGCCAGACGACCCGGCCCCGCGGCGTACGCGTCGTGGCGGTGGCGGGTGGCGTGCTGGTCGCCGCGGTGATCGTCGGTCTGCTGATCACCGGGATTTCGGGATTCAGCATCAGCCGGGCGCTTGTCTTCGCCGCCGCCGTCGGGACACTGACGACGCTGCTCGCCCTCATGGACGGAGTCGATCTCGACCCGAGTACGCCGCCTTCAGCTCCTGCCAGCCCCGATGACGCTGGAACGGGATCTCGAACACCGACGCAAAGATCCACGCGCTCAGCACCGACAACGGAGCCGCTACCGCCAGCGTGACGAGGAACGACGGCACTCCGGGCGCGATGTGCGGATCGACCACCTGATCGGCGACGGCCACCACGATCGGGGCGTGGATCAGGTAAAGGCTGTAGGAGAACGAGCCCAGTCCGCGTACGGGTGGGGTGTCGAGGAAACGTACCAACGGCCGGGGACGCCGGACGGCCACCGCCGCCAGCAACATCGCGGTCGCCGGGCCGAACGAGACGTCCACCCAGAAGAAGTGCTCGACCGTCCACTCCGAACCCTTGACGACGATCATGCCGATGACGGGAAGTGCGGCCACACCCGCGAACCAGTGCCACGGCATTCGGCGTACACGATCAGAAGCTGCAATGACCCCCGCGGCCGCGACACCCGCCGCGAACAGGATCGCGAACTGGGGCGTGAAGCGCGTGAGTTTGGCGACGAGCGAGACGCTCGGCGCGAAGATGCCCACGAGCAGGACCGGGACCGCGACCGCCGCGAGCATGGTGGCGGTCCCCGCCTTGCGGATGATCACGAGCAGGATCGGGAGCACGAGGTAGAGCTGGGCTTCGACGGCGATGGACCAGAACGCGCCGTTGGGACTGGGCGATCCGACGACGTCCTGGAGTAGCAGGCCGAAGACCGCGACCGACTTGGCGGTCGGCTCGCCCTCCCCCGGCTGCGGCACGATCGTCCACGCGATGAGCAGGCTGAACGCCAGCGCGGCCCAGTACGGCGGCAGGATGCGCCAGGCTCGGCGGAAGGCGAACCGGGCCTTGCCTCCGAGCTGCCAATCGTGGCGGGCGGGCGAGACGGCCAGCGAGAAGCCGGAGAGCACGATGAACACCACCACCGCGAAATGACCGTAGATGAGCCAGCCTGCCCAACCCGGCCCGGTGATCTTCGGATAGCCCCCGAAGCTGACCAGGTAGCAATGGTGCAGCACGACGAAGAGAGCGGCGAGACCACGGATGCCGTCGAGCCCGGACAGCCGGTCCCGGCGCGGCCGGTCGGCGGCCTCGGGCCCGGCGTCGGAAGCGGGCACGGTGCGCACGGACTGCGCGGTCATCTCGCGATCTCCTCTGCTGGCGGACTGACGGGTTGCCGACGGTTCCGGGCGGCGCGGCGGGCCGGGCTAGGCCCCTATCCTCGGTGCGTGAGCGAAGCGGTTGTGAGCATCGTGATCCCGGCCCACAACGAGGCGGCCGTGATCGAGGAGAACCTGCGGATCCTCCTGGGCGACTCGGCCCCGGGCGAGTTCGACGTCATCGTCGTCCCGAACGCGTGCGCCGACGAGACCGCCGCTGCGGCCCGGCGGGCCGGCGTACGCGTCGTCGAGACGCCCGTGCCGGGCAAGGTGCACGCCATCGGCCTCGCCGATCGGGAGTGCCGGACGTTTCCCCGGATCTACCTCGACGCCGACGTACGCCTGACCGCCGACTCCGTCCGCGCACTCGTCGCGGCCTGCGCCGAGGAGGGTGTGCTCGCCTGCGCCCCCGCCCCGGAGTTCGACCTGAACGGGACGGGTTTCGTGATGCGCCGGGTGCATACGGTGCACGACCGGCTGATGGCGCCGACCCGGGCGCTCGCCGGAGCGGGCTGTTACGTGCTGACCGAGGCGGGCCACGCCCGGGTCTTCCCGATGCCGGAGGTGCTCTCCGACGATGGTTACGTCCATAACAGCTTCACTCCCGGCGAACGCGTCGTGGTGCGGCAGGCGCGCTCATTCGTGCGCCCGGCCCGGACCGTCTCCGCGTACCTGCGTCGCCGGGTCCGCGTCCGGGCCGGCAACCGGCAGCTCGCCGAGCTGGGCCGAGTCGCCGCCGAGGGCCGTCTCGGACCGCGAGCCCTGCTCTCGCTCGTTGCGCGACGCGAGGTACGCCCGCTGGATGCCGGCTGCTACCTGGCCGTCCTGCTCCTCGACCGGGGCTGGACGATCCTGCGCGGCCGGCGAGGCGGAACGACGTGGGGTCTGGATCTCAGCAGTCGCGTGCACCCGGGGACGGGGAACGGTTAGCCCCGCCACCGCCGCTTCATACGCGGCGAGCAGCGAGATCTTCGACTGCTCCCACGACAGCGGACCGGCGACCCGGGCCCGGCCGATCTCGCCCATCCGCTCGCGGTCCTCCGGCGAGTCGAGGAGGTACGCCGTGAGCTTGGCGAACTCCGACTCGTCGTTGGCCGGGGCGTAGACCGCCGCGTCACCGGCCGACACCCGCGCCTCGCGGAGTTCGAACGAGACGATCGGGCGGGACATCGCCATGTACTCCATGATCTTGTTCATCGTGGAGACGTCGTTCAACGGGTTGAGCGGGTCGGGCGAAAGACATACGTCCGCAGTGGACAGATAACGCAGCAGGTCTTCGTCACTGATCCGGCCGGTGAACGTCACGTCGTCGGCCAGGCCCAGCTCGACCGCCAGCTCCTTCATGGCCTCGAAGGTGTCGCCGCCGCCGACGAAGGCGGCGTGCCAGTCGGTCCGCCCCTGTTCGTCGCGTAGCTTCGCCAGTGCCCGCAGGGCGTAGTCGACGCCGTCCTGCGGTCCCATGACGCCGAGGTAGCACAGCAGGTACGGCTTGCCCTTGCGCAGCTCCGGCTCGGCCGGCACCTGGTGGAACCGCTCGACCTTGGGCGCGCTGCGGACGACGAAGACCTGGTCCTCGCGCTTGCCGCCGCGGGTGAGCGCCGCCTGCCGGTAGCTCTCGTTGGTGGCGATCACGATGTCGGCCGCCCGATAGGTACGCCGTTCGAGCCAGCACACCACCCGGTAGAGGAAGTCGCGGCCCCGGCCGAACCGGGACTCGTAGAGCTCCGGAACGAGGTCGTGCTGGTCGAAGACGAACCGGGCGCCCCGCCGCTTGAACCGCTTGGCGAGCAGGAAGAACAGGTCCGGTGGGTTGCACGCGTGCACCACGTCGACCGGGCCGACCTTGCGCGCCAGTTTGAAGGTATGCCACAAGGCCGCGCCGTACTCCCGCAAGTAGCCCTGCGGTCCCCCGGTCGCCGCCTTCAACGGGTACCGGTGGATGCGTACGCCGTCCAGCTCCACATAGGACTCTGTGTCGCGGCCGGTGCCCATCGGGCAGATCACGCTCACGGTCCAGCCCGCGTCACGCAGGGCACAACACTCCTGCCACACGCGCCGGTCGAACGGCACGGACAGGTTCTCGACGAGGATGAGCGCTTTACCAGCCAAGGCCCACGTATCCCGGGTGCGCCCGGCGCGTCTCCGCGTCGGGAAGGCGGACGAGGTCGATGATCGGCCGGTCGCCGGCCCGGTCGAGGACCGGACTCAGCGCCGGGTCGGCGAAGCCGACGACGCACACCTCGGCGAAGTCGAGGACGTCGTCGGCGGAGTCGCTCAGCAGCTCACCCAGGTGCGGCAGGTGGCTGTCGATGTATTCGCGGTTGGCTCCCACGAGCCGGGAAAGAGCCACGTTCGCGTCGTAGATCCGCAGCTCGTAGCCCTTGCCGACGAGCCGCTCGGCCAGTTCGACGAGCGGGCTCTCGCGCAGGTCGTCGGTGCCCGGCTTGAACGACAGCCCGAACAGTCCGACCTTGCGCTTCCCCGTGCTCATGACCAGTTCCACCGCCCGCTTCAGGTGCTCCTCGTTCGACGGGAGCACGTGCGAGAGCAGCGGGACCGCGACGTCGGCCCGGCGGGCGGCGTACACCAGGCCCCGGAGGTCCTTCGGCAGGCAGGACCCGCCGAACGCGAACCCCGGGCGCAGGTAGGCCGGGCTGATGTTGAGCTTGCGGTCGGCGAGGAAGACGTCCATCATCCGGTGCGAGTCGACGCCCAGCGCCCGGCAGATCGCGCCCATCTCGTTGGCGAAGGCGATCTTCAGGCCGTGGAACGAGTTGTCCGCGTACTTGGCCATCTCGGCCACCGCCACCGGCACCCGGAAGACCTCGCCGGGCAGACCCTCGTAGAGCGCCACGACCACGTCGCCGCTCACCGTGTCGTACTCGCCGATCACGGTCTTCGGCGGGTCCAGGAAGTCTTTGACGCTCGAGCCCTCGCGCAGGAATTCCGGGTTGTACGCGACGCCGAAGTCGACCCCGGCGGTAAGTCCGGAGAACTTCTCCAGCAGCGGGACGAGCAGCGACTCACAGGTACCCGGCAACATCGTGCTGCGGAAGACGACGGTGTGCCAGCGGTCCAGCTCGGCGAGCGCCTCGCCGATCTCCGTCGACACTCGTTCGAGGTACTCCGTCGAGAGGCTGCCGCTGGGCGCGGACGGCGTACCGACGCAGATCAGCGACACGTCGGTCGCCCGGATCGCCGACGCGAGGTCCACCGTCGCCCGCAGCGCCCCGGAGGCCACCACCTCGGCGGTCAGCTCACCGATCCGTTCCTCGACGACCGGCGCCTGGCCCCGGCTGATGAGCTCCACCTTCACGGGGCTGACGTCGACGCCCACCACCTCGTGGCCCCGCGCGGCCAGGCAGGCGGCGGAGACGCTGCCCACGTAGCCCAGGCCGATGACGCTGATCCTCATATCACTTGCCTTCCTTCGAGACGGCAGTCCCTTTGAAAGCCCGGACGGCGCGGCGCAGACCGGGAGCGAGCGGAGACGACTTGGCGGCGCCGACGACGGTGCCGTGCAGGCGGCGCAGCGCGCGGCGGGCCGAACTTCGGGTGACGAGACCTTGGGCGACGAAGACTTCGCCGGTCTTGGCCCGGCGTTTGTACTCGTCCTCACCCCGGCCGAGGTCGATGCGGTCGACGCCGAGGCCGGGCGCGGCGGCCACCAGTTCGCGCAGCAACATCCAGCCGGGGGCCAGCCGGGCGAACTCGGGGTCGTAGACCGGGAACCACCAGTGCAGTACGCCGGGCGAACGCAGTCCGAAATGCGCTGCCACCAAGCGTTGCCCGGCGTGCAAAGTCGACAAAACGCCGGAGAACTCCGGGGTCCGCGTACGCATCAACGACCGCAACAGCTCCACCCGGCGCGGATCCGCGAAGTAGTCGGGTGCGCCGGTGGCGGCGTACTGACCGCGTTTGAGCTCGATGAGCTGGTCGAGAGCCGCATCGTCGACGACGTCGGCGGTGAACCGCACCGTCCCGTACGCCTTCTCCGCCTTCGCGGTGTGCCGGCGTGCCTGCCCCATGTTGCTCTTGCCGCTGCTGGACACCCGGCCCAGGTAACCGTCGAGACCACCGGTGACGTCGAGGAACGGCGACGGACGCCGGGACTCGATCCACGGCGTGAACTCGTCACCGGACTCCAGGAGATGGTCGAACGCGTATCCGCGTACCCCATCGGTGAGCAGATCGAGCGGCGCGAACCGGAAGCCGGGCGCGTGGATCGGGCCCTGGAAGTCCGCACCGGGCCAGCCGACGGGCCGCAATTCCGCGCCGTCCCGATGCGCGGGCAGCAATGCCTGCACCTCGCCGGACGCGTCCATGACGACGCTGACCCGCACCGGTACGCCCGCAGCGTGCACCGCCGCCGCGAAACCCGGATGGAAGTACGGGCTGTCCAACCGTGGATTCGCCGCCCGCAAGGCATGCCAGGCGTCGAGCTGCCGCGCGGTCAGCTCGTCGAAGCTCAGATTCGTGATCGGCATTTCCGTTCCCCCCAGATCTGCCCGGTCAGGTGGCGAGCGCTCGAAGTCGGCGGGACGGCCGCACCAGGGCGACGACAGCCGCCCACGCACGCCGCCGGCCGAGGGCGGCTCGCATCGCCTCACCCGCGAGCACGATCAGGAAGTACGCCCCACCGGCCAGCGCCGAGTGGCGACGGCGGTAGAGCTTCACCTTGTTCACCACGCTGAGCGCGTTGAGGGTGGGATTGACCTGCTGCTCACCGCCGATGTGAGTGATCTCGGCGGACGGCTCGTACCAGAGGGTCCAGCCGTGGTCGGCGGCGCGCAACGCGAAGTCGGTCTCCTCGCTGTAGAGGAGGAAGCTCTCGTCCCAGGGACCTACCTCGCGCAGCGTCGACGCCGAGATGAGCATCGCCGCTCCGGTCGCCCACGCGTACGCGCCGGGCAGGTCGCGCTCACGCGGATCGGTGATCAGCTCGCCGAACCCGGGCAGACGGCTGGCCGCCCGGCCTAGGAACGCCTCACCGAACGCCCTTCGCAGGGTGGGCGCGTACCGCAGGGACGGCTGGAACGAGCCGTCGGAGTTCAGCAGCTTCGGCACGGCGATCCCGCAGGAGGCGCGCTGCAACGTCGCGGCGAGCCGGGCGAGGGTGTCCGGCCGCAGCCGGCAGTCCGGGTTCAGCACCATGACCGCGTCGTACGCGGCGTCCACTGCGGCGACACCCGCGTTGATCCCGGCGGCGAACCCCCCGTTACGGCCCACCGCGAGCGGAATGACCGGCAGATCGGCGTCCTTCGCGACGGCCAGCGAGTCGTCCCGGGAGGCGTTGTCGGCGACCACCACGGAAACGATCTCGACACCCCGCTGGTGTTCGAGCGAGCGCAGGCAGCCCGCGAGGACGTCTGCGCTGTTGTACGTGACGATGACGACGGCGATCCTCATCGGGCGCTCTTCTCGCTGACACCTTCATGATCAGAGTCAGTTTCGTGGGGTGATGGCACCGCAGAATTGACTCTGATCATGGGAGGCCCGCCGCGCAGCCTCTTCACCGCACGCGCCGCGAAGGAACGCGCGCGCTGTTGAAAAGCTGGCCGACCGTCGATGACAGAGGTAAGCCAAACGGCGTCCATGTCGTGCCGAAGACTGTTGCGCGGCTGCAACCACGCCGAGGTCCGCGCCGTTCCGCCGTCACTGGTGAGTACGCGATTCACCCCGGTCTGCCGCAGTCGCCGCAGAACCCGCCGATCGTAGGAGCCGAACGGGATGGCCACCGTCGTCACCGGCTCGCCCACGATCTCGCCGATGACCCGGTGGGCCTCGGTGAACTCCTCCTGCGCCTGGACGTCGTCGATGCGCCGCCAGTCCCGATGCGCCCAGCCGTGCGAGCCGATCGGCATCCCGGCCTTGGCCAGCTCGCGTACGCCGTCGGCGTCGAGCCGGCCCGGTTCGCCCAGCAACCCGGCGAGCACGAAGAACTCGGCGGTCAGCCCGCGTTCGAGCAACCGCGGCAGCGCGATCTCCAGATCGGACGCGTTGCCGTCGTCGAAGGTGATCCGGACGTGCTCACGCTGAACCGCCAGGTCGAGCATCTGCTCGAACTGCGCCACGCTCACCCACGTGCGGTCCTCGCCGGGCGCGAGGACGCGGTCGGTCGGCCCGACACCGTGCACGTTAATCATGGTGATCGATGCATCGAGGGCATCTGAGCTGTGCAATGAATCGCCTATCGTTCTTCGCTCAGGTCGGGCCACAGCCGACCGGGACCGTTAGATCGTGGGGTTTCGTCGTCTCAACGGGCCATCGGCGAATCGGGCGGACCGAATGTCCGCAAGCCGACACGGCCAAGATTGCCTCACGCCTGGTCGGGCCATGCCATCATGGGCCCCGCTCATCTACGATCGAGCTGCTGAACACCCGCTCACCTCGGCCGCGACCCAAGACGCAAGCAGCGCCGCTCGCGGATGCGACCTGATTCAATCTATGCCGATCTATGGAAGGAAGACGGTGGACTTCTGGGACCTCGCGAAGGTGCTCTTCCGGAACTGGGTTGTCGCCGTGCCGATGCTGCTGCTGACCACGGGGCTGACGGTTCTGACCTTCAGCGCGATCAAGCCCGACTACGTCGCCACCGCCTTCGTCCAGCTCGTGCCGCCGGCGACGCCCGTGCCGGCCAAGGTCGGCGAACCGGCTCGCGTACAGGTGAATCCGTGGCTGGGCCAGGGTCTGCAGACGCTCGGCAACGCCGCCATCGTGACTGTGCAGGAACAGTCCGTCGTGGAGTCGATGAAGGCCGCGGGTTACACCGATTCCTTCACCTTCGAAATGGGCGGCGACAGCCCGATGGTGAAGATCGAGGCCGTCGGCAAGTCGAAGGCGCAGGCCTCCAGCACCGCCGACGAGCTGGTCGCCCGCTACACCGAGAGCGTCACCACGCTGCAGAAGAACGAGCGCGTGATCGACGCCGACCTCATCGCCGCCCGTCGCCTCGACCGGGGGACGAACGTCGAGAAGTCGAACTCCAACGTCAAGCGCGCACTGGTCGCGGTGTTCGTCGCCGGTCTGATGCTGACCGTGGCCGCCACCGTCGGCTTCGACGCGCTGCTGCGCTCGCGGGCTCGCCGCCGGGCCGGGACGATGTCGGCCGCCGACCTGGCCGCAGCCCGGGAACGCGCCGTCGGCATGGCCTCCGGCGTTCGGCTGAGCAGCGTCGGCACGCTCTACCGACCCCGCGCCATCACAACGGCCGGACCGTCCGGCGGTTCTCCGCCGGAGGACGGGTCCGCCTGGTCGGGCGCCGATCAAACGGTGGTCTACCGGACCGTCGACCAGGTGATCGAGCCGGCCGACATCGCGGAGGCCACTGAGGACGAGGAGAAGCCCGAGGTCGAAGACGCGACGCTGGTGCTTCCGTCGTTCACTCCCGTGAACGGAGTGGAGATCCCGCGCCCGTCGGCCTGGCCGAGCAAAGAGTGACCGACGGCCTGGCCGAGCGGCAAGTGACCGACGTCGCCGGCCACCGAGCGGATCTGGAACCGTCGCTCGTCTCCCGGCGCACGTACGCCACTCGCCGCCGGGTCGGCAAGGTGGACGCCGCGCTGGTCCTCTGCCTCGTGATCGTGACGATCGGGCTCATCCCGTTCAACCTGATCGTGCCCGGCATGACCGACCTCGGGCGACCGGGCATCATCGTGGCCTTGGGATTGTTCGGCTGGTGGTTCATCTCCCGGTTCACCACGCATCTGTCCATGCGAGGACCGCAACCGCTGCGCTGGGCGTTGCTTTTCTTCATGATGAGCGTGCTGATCTCCTACGCCGTCGGCTTCATCCGCGGGTTGACCACGATCGAGGCGAACGGCGCCGACCGAGCGCTGCTCTTCTTCTGCGCACTGGCGGGAGTCATCCTGATGACCGCCGATGGCCTGCCGAACTGGCAACGCATCCGAGTCGTCGTGAACGTGCTCGTCTTCGTCGCCACCGTGATGGCGATCATCGGGCTGATGCAGTACGTGTTCCATCTGGATGTCACCCAGTACATCGCTATACCGGGATTGCAGTCGAAGCTTGATGCGCTCGGCTTCATGGCACGAGGCAGCAGTTACCGGGTCGCCAGCACGACCGCGCACTACATCGAGCTCGCGACAGTGCTCGCCTTCGTCCTCCCCTACGCCGTGCACGTGGCCCGGTTCGCCGAGCGCCGCCGCCATCGCCAGCTGGCACTCTTGGCGGCAGGAGTCATCGCCGCCGGCGTCGGGACGACGATCTCGCGTACCGGAATCCTCGCGATCGGCGTCATGTTCCTGTGCCTGTTCCCGGTCTGGAACTGGCGAATGCGCTTCAACGTGGCCGTGCTCAGCGTCATCATGCTCGGCGTTCTGGCGGCGGTGAGCCCGGGACTCTATCGCAGCATTTTCGCGATGTTCTCCGATGCCGGGACCGATACGTCGGTCTCCGCCCGCTATGAGCGCTATCCCATGGTCTTCGCATACGTCGGGCAACATCCATGGCTTGGTAGAGGCACCGGCACGTGGCTGCCTCCGCAGTATCAAATCCTCGACAACCAATGGCTGGTCACGCTTCTGACCAACGGGGTCCTCGGGGTGGTGGCACTGGCCACTCTCCACATCACCGGAATGGTCCTGGCATATCGGGCGCTCAAGCGCGCGACCACCGACGAGTACAGACACTTCAGCACGGTCGCGCTGTCCACGCAGCTCATGGCGCTGCTCGTCGCTGGGACGTTCGACTCACTCGGATTCACGACCTATGCGGTGATCATGGCTCTCTCGCTTGGCTTCTGCGGCGCCGCCTGGCGACTCACCCATCCCGAACCGCAGATCAGGACGTCGACGCCGCGCTGGTTCCTCGGCGGCGCGTACCGGTCGGAGGTGACGCGGTGACCCGCCCGTTCCGTTTCCTCGCCCCCATGCCGCGCCTCACTGTTGCTCCGCCGCACTGGCGCGACGAGCTGCGCCGCCTGGAGGACCTGGGCTTTCACACAGTCGCTGTCTCCGATCACTTCACCCAGGGGTGGCTGATGGAGCCGATCGTCGCGATGACCGCGGCGGCCGAGGCCACAACCACCTTGCGCGTGCTAAGCCTTGTGCTCGGCAACGACTACCGCCATCCCGTGCTGCTGCACAAGGCCATGGCCACGCTCGACGTCCTGTCCGGCGGGCGGGTGGAGATCGGCCTCGGGGCGGGCTGGCTCCCGGGCGACTATCAGGCCGCGGGTCTTCCGCTCGACGCCCCAGGGGTACGCATAGCGCGGCTGGCCGAGTCGGTGCAGGTCGTCAAGGGGCTCTTCGGCGTGGAACCGCTGACCTTCACCGGGGAGCATTACCGCATCACCGACCTCGACGGATTGCCCAAACCTGTGCAACAGCCGCATCCGCCGATCCTGATCGGCGGCGGGAGCCGTCGCGTACTGGGGTTGGCCGGGCGGCTGGCCGACATCGTCGGGGTGAACCCGAGTCTGAAGCCGGAGGCCGCTCCCGGTGCCGCTGTGCTCGACCTGACCGAGGATCGCGTCGCGGAGAAGATCGCGTGGGCCCGCGCGGGCGCGGTCGCCGCCGGTCGCGATCCGTCCGAACTGGACTTCCAGCTCAGCGTGCTGTCGCTCGACGTCACCGACGTACCGGGTGCCCAACGGTGGACGTCCAGCCTCGCACAGGGGGTCGATCCCCAGGTCTTGGCGGCCAGTCCCGCGGTCCTGCACGGGCCGGCCGCGTACTGCGCGGAGCAGCTGCACAAATGGCGGGAAGTGCTGGGCCTGAACCAGTTCCACCTCGGGGGCGACCCGATCGCCGCCGCCGCCGTCCTCGCTCGGCTCTAGCTCAAACCTGCTGGAAGACCCGGATGTAGTCGACCTCCAGCCGCCGGGTCAGGGTCGGGTCCTTCAGGCCGACATTCCAGCGTCGTTGCCAGTCGTTGTCCACCATCATGTGCAAGATGAGCTGCATCGGCTCCTTGGCGATCTGCGCCTTGTTCGTGAACTGCCCGCATTTCTTTCCGTCGATGTACCAGGCGATGTGGTCAGGCTGCCAGTCGACGCCCATCCGGACGAAGTTCTTGGAGTAGTCCTTGACCGCGCAGGCACCGTTGTTGTGCTTGCCGGAATTCGGCGTGTACGACGTATCACGACCGGCGTAGTGGTAGGTCATGTACATCGTCGACGGGTCGTCGCCCAGCAGTTCGAGGATGTCGAGCTCGGTCTGATACTGGTAGTCGGTCTTCGCGGGCAGCATCCAGAAGGCTGTGAAGAAGCCTTGAGTCGCCGGGAATTTGATCCGCGCCTCGACGTAGCCGTAGGTGAAGGCGTAGAGGTACTTCGCTCCGTTCTGGGCGCTCGGCCGGGCCGTCGACAACAGACCCGCTTTGTACGTGCACTTCCCGCTCTGGCACGCGTCATCAGCGAACGCCGGGGAAAGCGGAGCGGCGGTCAGCTTGGCCGTCCCGTTGGAGACCGTCACCTGCGACGGCTGATAGTGCTCACGGCCGTTGTTGAAGGTCGACGTGCAGTCGCCGGTGTTCCAGTCGAAGCACGGACTCAGCTTGCCGTGGTCGTAGTCAGATCCCGTGAACTCCTCACTGAAGGCCAGCCGCCAGGACTTGCCCGCGGCCGCCGCAACCGGAGGCCCCACTGGCTTCGCGGCCGAAGACTTCGATGGTGATCGAGACGGTGCTCCCGTGAGGGACGGACTCGCGCTGATACTCGGCGACGGCGGTGACAACGGCGAGATCGCCGGATCGCTGGCCGCTGCTGAGGTCGACGGCGAGGCCTCCAGGCCGGACGACGAACGCGTGAGCGCGTATGCGCCAGCGCCGAGGAGCAGCGTCCCAGCGGTGGCGGCAGCAACCGCCCACCAAAGACGGCGCGGAGTCCGCTGCGGCTTAAGGGGTGACATGACGTCGCCGACCGTACCAGCAATTCATCATGATCATTCTTTCCTGTCGGATTTCGGCTGGACGTGTACCCCGAAGCCTGCGATGTAGTTTCCTAAGTCGCCGGACAAGCAGTCCGGCGTCGTCGATCTGCCGGGGGGATATCGTGGCCGCCGTGCGCCCGCCGCAACCGCCACCCCATCGTCGTATCCGCTGGTTCGATCGGTACCGCCGAGCGGTTCTGGCCGGTGGCATCACGCTCGTCGTGATCGGGGTGATCGGCGTCGCGTACGCCGTCCAACGGCCGGACGACGACACGGGAGCGGACACCGGCGCCTCCGCATCTGGTCCGGCTTCCTCTGGCGCAGGGTCCGACCCATCGTCGGCCTCAGCGACACCAGCCCCCTCCGCGTCTTCGTCACTCTCCGCTACCGCCACGCCGAAGCCCAGCCCTTCGTCGGCGGTTCCCCCGGCAGCGGGCGGACCCTGGCCCAATGCCGCCAACACCGGGGTTCCCAGCGGCACCAAGCTCACCACCTACACCGGCCCGTGCACGATCACGTCGGCGGGAACCGTCATCGACGCGAAGACCGTGAACTGCGACAGCCTCGACATTCGCGCCGCGAACGTGACCATCAAGCGCAGTAAGATCAACGGTGCCGTAAGCCTCGACACTGACGCCTCCGGATCGAGCAAATGGTCGTACACGTTGGTCGACTCCGAGGTCGACGCCGGATTGCGGCAGTATCCCGCGGTGAGCTACGGCAACATGAAGGTCATCCGCACCGAGGTACGCGGCGGCGGGGCCAGCGTGCAGTGCGGCGAACATGCGATCAGCTGCACCGTCGAGGACTCGTGGTTGCACAGCCAGCTCATCCCCGACAACGCCAATTGGCACCTCGACGGCTTCCTCTCCAACGGCGGCCGCAACATCCGGATCAGGCACAACACGATCGCCTGCGATCCGCCGACCGCTCCCCCCGGGGAAGGCTGCACGGCCGATCTAGCTCTCCTGGGCGACTTCGGCCCCATCACCGACGTCGTGATCGACAGCAACTACTTCCCGTGGAGTAAGACCTCGTCCTACTGCCTCTACGGCGGCGACGCGCCCAGCAAGCCGTACCCACGCGCCACGTACGTCGTCATCACCAACAACGTTTTTCAACGCGGCCCGAATCGCAAGTGCGCCGCCTACGGCGCGGTCACCGGCTTCAACGTCAACGGCACCGGAAATCGGTGGGCCAACAACAAATGGGATGACGGCAGCCCGGTTCCGCCGCAGAACTAGTCGCACATCCGTCAGTCCGGACGGCCGGAGCGACTGGCCCGGGAGAATTGCGACGCTATGACTACCGCAGACATCGCCGCTGAGGATACTGAAACCGCCGAATCCGCCACCCAATCGATCGGACGGCAGGCGACGCGCGGGTTGAAGTGGAGCCTGGCCGGGACCTTGCTGAACAAGGCCGGTTCCTTCGCACTGGGACTGGCCCTCGCACGGCTGCTGGCCCCGGCCGACTTCGGCGTCTTCGCGGTCGCCTTCGCCACGATGCAGCTGGTCATGGTCATCAACGATGTCGGCCTCATCGCGGCCACTGTGCAATGGCGCGGAGAGCTGGAGGAGATCTCGGCGACCGCGACGACCATGGCGATTGCGTTCAGCGCGGTGATCTATCTGGGATTCTGGCTTGCCGCGCCGGTGATCGCCGAGGTGTCCGCCGTTCCTCAAGCAACAGGCGTGATCCGGTTGCTCACGGTCGTCATCCTCATTGACGGAGCCACCGCCGTCCGCAGCGCGGCTTTGATGCGTACCTTCCGGCAGGACAAGCTCATCCAGGCGAACCTCGTTGGAATGCTCGTCAACGCAGCTGTCGCGATCGCACTCGCCGTGTCGGGGGCCGGGGCGTACGCCTTCGCCGGAGGCCTCGTCGCCGGCACCGCCATCACCGGCGTACTCGTCTTCGTGTGGACAGCCTTGCCACTGCGGATCGGCTTCGACCGCGCCATCGCCCGGAAGCTCCTGGCGTTCGGCCTGCCGCTCGCGGCCAGCCTCGGCGTCGAAGCTATCTTGATCAACGCGGCGTACATCATCGTCGGCCACATCACCGGGGCCACCGAGCTCGGCTATTACCTGCTCGCCTTCAACATCTCGACCTGGGCCTTGAGCATCCTCAGCACCGCTGTCCGATACGTCTCGGTCGCCGGCTTCTCCCGTCTATCCGAAGTGGACACCGAGACTCTCTCGGCCGGCGTACAGGCGTCGCTGCCGATTCTGGTCACGGTCCTCGTGCCGGTCGCGGTGCTCATGGCGATTCTCGCCAACCCGCTGATCGCCGTCCTGTACGGCGTGAAATGGTCCGCCGCCGCTCCGGTGCTGCCCTTCCTGATGGTCCTCACTGTGGTCCGGGTGCTGACCGGATTCGCGTTGGACATCCTGATCGGCTCGGGCGCGACCAAGGCGGCGCTGCGCCTCTACTTGATCTGGGCAACCGCGTTGATCCCGGTTCTCCTTCTCGCGACCGATCGCGGTGGAATCGCCGGCGCTGCGATCGCGCAAGCCGCCGCGGCCGTGCTCGTCGCCCTGCCGACAACGATCATCGCCTTGCACCGACTCGGCGTACGCCTGCGACCGGTCCTGCCCAAACTGGTTCGTCCGGTGCTCGGCGGTCTCCTCGCCGGAGTGCTGGCCTGGCTCGCCACACACTTCCTCGGCGTTCCGCTGGTCGCACTCCTCGTCGGCGGCATCGCCGGCCTGATCGCGTACGCCGTGACAGCGGTCGACCTCAGCCAGGTACGCCGCATGCTGCGCCCCGCCTCCGGAAAGGAAGCTCATGCCGCCGAGTAGCACGCTGATCTCGGTATGCCTGCCCGTCCGCAATGGGGCCGAGCGCATCACGGCAGTAGTGGACTCGATCCTGGCCCAGGATCACTCCGACCTTGAGCTGGTCATCACCGACAACGCCTCGACCGACGACACCGAGAGTGTCTGCCGTGATCTGGCTTCGGCCGATGACCGCATCCGCTACTTCCGCCAGCCGGAGAACATCGGCCTACTCAACAACTTCGTGTTCGCCGGACGTCAGGCCCGTGGCACCTACTTCCGCTGGGTCGGTGACGACGACTGGCTCGCGCCCAACTGCCTCTCCTCGTGCCTGAAGGTCTTCGAAGCCGATGATCGGCTGGTCCTTGTCACGATGGGCGTGCTCTACGATCTCGAGAACGGCGCGAGCGAGACGACGCCCTACCACGGCACCGCACTGACCTCCGACGACCCGATCGAGCGCCTGGCCGAAATGCTGAGGCTCCTCAACAGCGGTTATCAGCTGATCGACCCGTTGTACGGGCTAATGCGCCGCGAAGCCATCATCCCGATTCCGCGCCGGAACATGCTCCGTGAGGACGAAGTCTTCGCCTCGAAAATGGCGCTCGCCGGGCCGTGGGGCCACACTCGCGAGGTACTGGCACGACGAGGCTGGCGAGGCGAAAGCCGCCGGGTGTTGGCGCGCCGTCTTGGCGTACCCGGATGGACGGCGCACGCAGCAACGACGTTGCAGGGCGTCGAACTGATGCGGTGGGTCAACTCCCTCGACGACCTCGAGCCGGACCAGCGCCGGCGCGCCCGTGCTCTGGTTTATCGCTGGTACGCCGGGCGGCAGCGGAACGACTGGGGCCGCCGAAGCCGCAAGCTCGTACGCCTCGCCCAACTCCGCTGATAGGAGGACGCGTACCGCCGAGCTCTGTCAAGCATGCCTCGCGTCGCTACGCTCCGTCACTAATCCGCTGCCTGTGCAGCAGGAGACGGAACCCAACACTGTCGATCCGCAAGGAATCGGTGCCGTGCGATCACCGCCGCGAGCAGCGGGGCGCGCCGCAATCCATCGGCGCGCCCCGCTTTGCATCGGCCGGGAAGCTCAATGCCGCTGCTCGGTTCTCACCCAAGGCGTGAACCGAGCAGCGGTCTCCTTACACGCGGTTGCCCCACTTCACCGAAATCACCGCCAGAGCAGCCACGATCGCAGCTATTCCGACCAGCCACATCAGGACAACCGCAACGGATTCGCGAGGAACAACAGTGAATGCGACGGACTGAACCGCGACTCCACCGCCGAACAGGATCACAGCCGTGCCGAATTGTCGCGGGGTTGGCTGACCCAGGCGAGAGGGAACCCGCGGCGTACGCCCGAGTACAATCGCCACCGCGCCGACGACCACGCCAATCACGCCCATGAACCCGGCGAGCAGGATTGGCCCGCGAATCAGCAGCTCGTCCACCAGGCGCCTCCACCATAGACGGCCGCATTAGCCGGAGCCTTGGCTCCGTAGGCCCAGATTACTTCGCATTTGCCACGCTTCTGTGCGTACCAGGCAACCGTCCAGATCCAGCCGAGCATACCCATGATCATCGTGTAGATGATAGCTCCGATACCTGCCGTGAATGCCCCGACCAATCCGCCGATCACGCCAAGCCAGAACAGAGTGACCTGACCCCAGTCGTAGACCTCGAACGTCTCCTTCTTGGTAAGCTTGATGGCCACATCGCCATAGCCCGCCCAACCGAAGAACGGCACCCAGTACCAGTGCTTGTGCTTGTAGAGATATCTCCACTTACCAGATGTATCCGCACAGTTCAATGAGTCACCCGCGCAGTACTCGTAGGGGTTTGCGTTTCCTCCGAATATCGGGTCGGTCGACAGGAAGCGTCCACTGCCTGGCGCATACAATCGCGCGCCCATCTGCACGAGACCAGCAGGGTTATCGGCTGCGCGCTGTGCCGATCCCAGCCAGCCATAGCGCCGGGTCCCAGCATCGCTGGCGTTCCTCGGCTTCCCCGATTCATCGTATTCTCCGGTGTAGGTCAACCCGACGGCGCCCTCGGCAATGCCAGCCACGAGGTCACCGTGCAAACTGGAAATCATCCAGGTTCGGTTGACGCTGCTGCTTTGCGTACCGACCATTCCGCCGATGCTGACCAGGATTCGTGACATCGAGCCATTACCCTCGTCAGTCCAGATAGGACGATCGCCATCCTCTGAATAGTGGTTACCTTTCGCTGTTATCGTCCCTGCAACGTCATCAGTCCAGGACCTGATCCGGTTGGAGACGACGTCGAGCGTATAGGTGGTCGTACGGTTGCCCTGGCCGACTGTGTGAGTCATGTCGTTCACGTAGTAGGTCATGGTCGCAGATCCCTGATTTGGGATGGCCGTGTCAACGCCGGGCATCGTCGTTGTCCGACCGAGATCGTCGTACGCATAGCCGTTGGTGCCGAGCCGGTCGGCCGCGTCGTAATTCCAATTAGTTGTTCCAGCCGCGGTCGAAGTCTGGCACTCTCCATTCGAACCGGGGCCATAGGTTGTCAGGCCCGTACGGTTCGTTCCCGCACCATAGGAGTATGCCCGCACGGTGCATTGCCCGCTCACGGTGTCCTTTACCTGAACGAGTCGGCCGGCAACGTCGTACGCGAAATCCTGGTTAGAGAGGGTAGAACTGCGGGACAGCCATTGGCCATGGACGCCGGGCTGTACAGACTCCGCGTAGAGGGTGCAGTTGGATGTGCCGCAGCTAGGCAGTCTGTAGGTCATTCCGGTTCCGTCTCCCACCTCGTTGTAGACGGTCTCGACAAGCACCCCATTCGGCCAGGTTTGACTCGTCACCTTGCCATCGGCGTCATAGGCGGCGCTAAAGGTCCCAGCAAGCGAGTCGACGACCTGTGTCGGCAGACCCCTGCGCTCCGAACCGCCGTCGTAGGTGTAGGCCCGCGTTGCAAGCCCATCGTTGGTCGTAGCGACTCGGGACGCGATGTCGTAGGTGGTTGTAGACAGGTTGCCGTCGGCATCGGTGTATGACGTCTGACGCCCGAGGGTGTCGAAAGTGCGGATGATCTGCGCCGTCACTGTTCCCGAGCCGTCCAGGGTCTGGCTGCGGACCGCCTGTCCGCTGTATGCGTCGTAGACCGCGCGGCGCTTCTCCAGAGCCTGGCCGAGACCCGGTGCGCTAATTGTGGTGTCGACCGCCCGGCCAGCGGTGTCATAGACGACCGTCGCAGTACGCAACGTCCCGCCATTGGTCGACTCGGTTGTCGTTACGGGGCTGCCGTAGAAGTTGTAGGTAGTGGTCGTGATCGGCAACTCGGGGCCCGAAGCAGGCTGTCCGCCGGTCTTTGTGATGCAGACTAGGCCGTCCCATTCGGCGTGGCCGCCGCACTGGGGGTAGGTCTCATTGTCGATCGCGGTGTAGTAAACGGTGATCCGCGTGGATGGCGTCGTATCAGACGACCCTCCAGCGGGGTTCGTCTGGGACACGACCCGGCCAGCGCTGTCGTAGGAGTAGCGGGTCGTCAGTGCGAGCCCGTCCGGATCCGTGACCTGACTGATCGGCTGCTTGAGCGCCCAGTCGTAGTCCGTAGTGTTGATACGGGCGTCATATTCGTGGTAGCCGCTGGCGTCCCACTGCATGACCGCCGTCCGCTGCTCGACCAACAACTCATACTGATGGGTGTCGTGAGTACGGACGTTTTCCCACACCAGAGTACCGTTGGTCAGCAGCACCCAGTGACGAGGCTGAATCTCCGAGACATGCCATCCGGTGAAGTCATCGTACTCGTTGATCGTCTGCCGGAAGATCGCCTGCCAATACTCGCTGGTCGCGTCATCATAAGGCGAGGCGTCGAGAGCAGCCTGCCGGTTGCCCGCAGTCAACTCCGCCGAAACCGCGCCCCACTTTGCGTTGTACCAGGTAGTAGAGATTCCGCCGCCGGGCTCCGCAGTGTTGACCTCTCGGCCGTCGGCGTCCATGTAGGTGATGGTGGCGCGCTCGTAGGAGCCGGGCATTGTCCCGCTGGCTTGGTTGCCGCTGGGAGTCTGGGTGGGTGGGTAGACCGCGGTCGCGGCGACCGGCGGAATGTCCTGTGCCCAGCGCTTGGTTTGGTCGTAGGACAGGTCGTAGGGTGCACCGCTGCCCGAGGTGGGCACCCGGTAGACGATCGTCGACACCGCGGTGCCGGCCGTCAGCGCGCTGCGGGAGACCGAGGCGAGACGGCCCTTGCCGGAGTCGCCCGGCAGCGTAGTGAAGGCGAGGTTCCACGGTTCCTGAGCGACAGGTGTGATCTGGTTGAGGATCCCATCGCCGTCGTAGCCGTACTTGGTGACCAGGTGCTGGCCGCCGTCGTGGTCCAGTCGGGGGTCGTAGGCGACACGCAGGCGTCCGTTGGAATCGTACGTGTAGTGGACGACTTCGACGGTGACCATTGCGGAAGTCGCCGGGTCCCAGGCGGTGAAGCTGATGTTCTTGACCCGGCCGGTGTAGTCGCCCCAGCCCGACTCGCTCGTGGACGTGGCCGTCGTGGAGGTGGCGTAGGTGAACCAGATTGCTCGGCAGCCCCGGTTCGACGCGGCGGTCAAGGTTGCGTCACAGGCGATGTTGCCGGGGATCGGGCCTAGCAGCCGCGTCGGGCGGACCACGGTGGCGGAGTCGACCGTGGTCTTCTCCCACGAATAGCTGACCGTGTCCTTCGATCCAGCTGGCGTGACCACGTATGGGTACCAGGTGTCGGCCGGGTCGGGCGTCTGCCGCTTGAACACGGTGATCGCTGTGGACTTGTCGGTGATCGTGTAAGTGTTGGCGGCGCTGTCGTAGGTCAGCGAGAGGTTCTCGTAGCCGAGCTGCGGAGCGTAGCCGGTGCCGTCTGACTTCTCGGTAAACGCGAAGGTCGTGGCGTCCGGCAGCGTCACCGTGACCATGGAACCGTTGCGCGACAGGTCGGTATAGGGAGCGGACATCGTGCCGAACCCAGCGGTCCACCCCGGACCGAACATGCCAGTCCCGTCGGCGAGAGACGCCTTACGAGTGTTGAAGGACCGGGTCACACCCAAGCCAGCAAGCGACACGTCGGCACCAGAGAGTGTGGCGTTGCCAGTGAGTAGGTTGACCGAGGCCGGTCCGACGGACGCGCTGGCCGCGTCGCCCATCGCCTGATCCAGCGCGAACTTGACGCCATCACTGCCCCCGGTGTTTCCGGCCGCGGTGGTCAACAGGGCGCGTACTTGAAGCGGGCCGTCGACTGGATCCGTTCCGGTTTCTGCTGCGTTGACGGTGGCGGCGAGGTCCCATTTCAACGCCGGGTAAGCGCCGCTTCCGGTGGTGGCGACCGGCCAGGTCACCGCTGTGCCACCGGTGTTGAGGCGTACGTCGGTGGCGGGGACCGTCTGCCACGTGTCGGCGTCGGCACGCCGCCATTGCAGGGTCAGCCCGGTTGTCGCCGCGTCTCCGGTCACCTTGACCAGCGTGGTTCCCGCCGTGGTGGTGGAGGTTGTCGGGGACGTGACGGTGCCCGGTGAGCCGATCGCGAACCCGTACGAGGTGACGGGTGACCAGTGGCCGGCCCTGTCGACGGAGACGACCTTCAGGACGTGTTCGCCTATGGTCAACCCCGCGAGGGTGATCGTTCCTGATTCACCGGTGGACACGTCGACCGGCGTACCGGACGGGTCGGTGTCGAGGCCGTAGTAGTAGTGGATGACGTCGGTCGATGTGCCGGGGGCTGCGGTGAACGTGCCCGTTTCGCCGGCGCCGCCAGTCCAGGCGTTGGCGGTCACGGTGTCGGAGGTGATCGTCGGGGCGACCGGAGCGACGGTGTCCACTGTGAACATGAACGTCGAGGTCACGCCCCAGTTGCCCGCCGAAGTCTTGGCGCGCACGTGCAGATACCAGGTTCCGCTGGCGTAGGTGCCGGTGTAGCTGGTGCCCGTCTGCGTGACGGTGGTGCCCGGGACGGTGCCGACGGTCTGGTCGATCGCGACCGAGTAGCCCACGATGGTGCCGCTGGGCGGTGTCCACGAGCCGGTGAAGCTGGTCGCGTCGTAGGCCGCGGTCTGGTCCGGGTGGGTGCTGGAGGTGATCACCGCACCCAACAAGGAAGCGGTGTCGATCTGCACCTTCAAATGAGCTGCGGACGCCGACCAGGTTCCGGCGTTGTCCTTGGCCCGCACGTGCACGTACCAGACACCGTCAGAGGCCACCGTGTTGGTGAACGTCCGCGTACCGGAGCCGAGAAGGGTGGATCCGGAGCCGGTCGAGGACGGGATCGTCGTGGCGTTCTGGTCGATCGTGACCGCGTACGCGTTGATGCCCGACGTGTCGGTCGGCGCGGTCCACGTAGCTGTCACAGTCCGGGAGTTGTACCACTGGGTCGCGATCGGATGCGTCGACGAGGCCAGCGATCCGGGTACGCCGGGAGCGGTGGTGTCGACGTTGACCGCGAAGTGCGCCGCGGTCGCCGACCAGTTCCCGGCCGCATCGATCGCCCGGACGTGGACGTAGTTCGTGCCGTCGGTCAGACCTGTCTTGGTGATGCTCGCCGAGGTCTGCGTCACGGTCGTGCCGGGCAGGGTGGTGGCAACCTTGTCCCAGACGATCGAGTATCCGGCGATCGCCGAGGCGTCCGACGCTGATGCCGTGCCCGCGAACGTGCTGGCGGCGTACCAGTTGGCTGGCGACGCGTGGCTGGTGCTCGTGACGGACACGCTGGATGGGGGTGTGGTGTCGACGGTGAACGCGCACCACGCGGACCAGGTTTGCGGTGTGAGACCGTCACCGGACCAGATGTGGTTGTCGTCGCCAGCGGCATGCCACCGATAGGATGCTCCTTCAGTCAGCTTGCCTGCTGGAATTGCGTAGGTGACGGTGGCGCCCGAGGTTGCCGGGGCAGTGGTCACGGTCGGGATCACGGTGCTGGTGCCGTCGGCGGTCTGGACCTCGAACCGGCCGTACATGCTGCCGCCGTTCGGGTTGCTGATCGTCGCGGCGAGGGTCGGGGTCAGGGTGTTGACCCGCGGCAGGGTGCCGGACGTGGCGCACGCGGTCGACGGGGTGGTGCCCATCGCGGCGACCTTCGACAGCGGCCAGTAGGTGATGTTGATGTAGGGCCAGGCCGACGACGCCGACCATTCGGTGGACCGGTACTGCTTCCAGGCCGAGACGCTGGTCTCGTTGGTGGCCTTCAAACCCATGTACGCAGTGGTCTCACCGGCGTTGGCGGCCTTCTGGAAGAACGACTTCACGTCCACGGTCACATAGCCGTCCGCCCCGTTGGCGCACGCGGGGTCATAGCCACGCGTGAGAGTGGACGACGTTTCCAGCGACGACCACGTCGGCATCGTCGCCCAGGTTGTGCCGAAGGCGCCGGTCAGCCGCCACACCTCCCACGAGGCGGCGGCGCAGGCACCGGACCAGTAGTTGTACAGCGACATCGTCGCCCCGGTGATGTACGAGTGCGTCCACGCCGACGACGACCAGGCGATCCCTGACCGGCGGATCTTCGAATCGGTGTCAAGGAACCCGACCTGCAGATTGTTGTCCCCGGTGTGCGCGGTCGACGAACCCTCGACCCAGAACAGGTCACTGGACGGGTACTGCAACGACAGCGACGGGTCGATCGTGATCGGGAACTGGCGGGAGTTGTCAGCCAGCCAAGCAGCATCGGGCTTCAGCCCCAACGCCAGGCCGGATTTGGCAGTCAGCGCTTGATCGCCGGCACCGGCCCGCTTGCCCGCCACCCGCTTCGACACGCTGGTCGCTACGACCTTCTCGTTCTTCGGCAGCCCACGTGCGTCCGTCGCGGCGTCCCACATCCGCGCCGGCGGCACCGTCGCGAACACCTTGCCCGCCTTGTTCCGCAGCTCGGTCACGCCGTCGGCGCGCAGCTTGTGCGACGCCAGGCCAGCCCCGACCACCGGGAGTGACAGGCTGGCCACCTCGGCCAAGGCGGCCCGGTCGTGCACCACGAACAGCTGCTCGAACCCGGTCCGGGTCGCCTCCACCACCAGATCAATCCCGGGGCGGACATCGGCGTAGGTGGCCCGATTCGCTTCCAGGGTCGGTGTCGTCAGCGCCCCGGTGTACAGCATCGCCACCCGGTCGTCGCCCTTGCCCGACGCGGCGAGGGTGTGCTCCCCCGCCGGCTGAGAACCCGTGATCCGCAGATCACCGGGATGCACCCGAGGCGCGACCGTCCCATCCGCGCCCGCGACGAGGGTCAGATCGATGTCGGCCCACGAGCCGTCCGGCTTCTGGGTGCGTACCGGCACCGCCGTCTGCTCCACCGACCGTGAGCCGTCCGGATTCGCCCACACCCGCTGCGTCTCCGACGTCAACGACAAGATCTCCACCTTGCCGCCACAAACGTTGGCCGTAGCATGCGCGGCTGCCTCATCCGGCCGCGACACTGGACACTCTTTCTTCGGTGCGGAAGCGTTTACGGCTTTCGCTTGCTCAGGCACCCACACGCCCAGCGAAACCGTCAGGGCCAAAGACATCGCGGCAGCCAGAGCCCCGCGCCACCTCGACCGTCTACCTGCGGATACGACAACGACAGGGCTGTGTAACACAGCGACCTCCCCGTGAGTATTCAAATATGTGGTAGAGATCTTGATGGATGCCAATCTCTATGGCGATCATCCATTCGTACGAGACGGACTGTCGGGTTCCAGACAGTGACGTTTAGAGATCTTTGCTGTGTTACGAAGCACGGGAGGTCACCGACTCTTGAGCAGATCGGCGTCAGAGCGCGGGCCGAGATACGGCCGAACACCAGGGAACGGAGCTAACTGACGGCTGGTGCCGTCTTCCGGGACAGGCGCAGGGCCCATCGCCGCAGCGTGCTGGGCGCGATCGCGACGGCGACGTAGGAGGTGAGGCCGGCGATCCCGGCGGCGATCAGGTCGACGACGGGCTGGAACCCGGTCGTCGCGACGACGGCGTGCGCGGCGAGCCCGGCGATGGCCCCGGCCAGCAGCGGCCGGCCGGCCGAGCGGATCACCGGCCAGACGCGTACGCCGGCTTTGCGGAGGGCGATCGCGCACAAGGGCAGGGCCACCAGCACGCTGACCACCCCATGGGCGATCGCCGTTCCCCGGGTGCCCCCGAGTTGCGTGGCGATGATCAACGTCGGGACGAGGGCGACGGTCCAGCCCAGGTTGACCCAGAGGGCCGAGCGGCTGATGCCGGCTCCGGCCAGCGAGTCCAGCGCGAACGACGTCACGAGGCGTACGCCGGTGAGAACGGTGAGGAACTGCAGCACGATGACGGCGGGCAGCCACTTCGGCCCGTACAGGACGTGCACGAGTTGCGGCGCGAGCACTGCCATCAGTACGCAGATCGGGATCACGCCGAGGATCAGCAGCCGCAACGACTTCTGCACTCCTCGCGCGAACGAGTCGTCGCCGCGACCGGCCAACCGGGAGAACGCCGCGATGGAAACGTAGCGGATCGCCGAGCCGACGATCCCCTGCGCCCAGCCTGAGATGTTGAAGGCCAGCAGGTAGTACCCGAGCGCGACACCACCGAGGTATCGGCCGACGATGATGTAGTCGGCGTTCGTGACGACGGCTTCCACGCCCATGCTGGCGGTCAACGGCAGGCCGAACTTCATCAACGCGCCGACGATCTTCCGGTCGAACCCGATGCCGTAGCCGACCTTCGCGTACGCCAGCACCATGACGCCGGTGACCGCCGCTCCGACGACCTGCCCCACGGCGAAGGCGTACGCCCCGGACCCGGCGAGCGCCAGGACGATCGACAGCACGGCCGACGCGGCGAAGCCGGCGAAGTTGGCCTTGGTCAGCTTGTCCTGCTGGAACTGCCGCATCAGCGCAGCCGCCCGGACGGCGGTGAGTCCGTCGATCAGCACGGCCAGGCTCAGCAGCCGGATGAGGTTGGCCGCGTCGACGTCGCCACCGGCGAGGGCCCCGAGGGCGGGCGCGCCGACCCAGACCGCGCCGTAGATCACGACGCTGAACAGCAGGGCGAGGCTGGTCGCGGTGGGCGCGACCTGAAGCAGCTGAGCGCGCTCGTCCCGGGTCGAATCGGTCTTGAGGCCGCGCCATTGCACGACGGCGGCAATGATGCCCATGTCGCTGATGTGCGTGGCGAAGAACGCGACGGCCGATGCGACTGCGAATCCGCCGAAGTCGGCCGGGGTCAGCAGGCGGGCCAGGATCAGCCCCACCCCGAACGACGCGATCTTCGTGCCGACGGTGCCGAGCAGGCTCCAGCTCAGGCCCTTACCAGCCAAGCGGCGCAGGCCGCCCGGCTGCTCTTGCTCGGACACCGTCGTGGTCATGCCGTCGCCGCCTCCCGCTCGAGCCCGCGGACCGGCTCGGCCGGCTCCACCCGCTCGAGCCAGATCTCGCGCCAGTACGCGGTGATCGCCCGGGGACAGTTGGCGCTGAACGCCCCCTCGCAGACGACGCCCTCCAAGACGATGCAGGGACTCTTCATCCGCAACATCTTCCCGGTGTTCTCGTCGACGATGGTGTCGATCCGGCGCAGCACTCGCGCGGTCTGCCCGCAGAACCGGGCCATCTCCGCATCGAAGCCCAGGCCGCGGTTGAGGAGATCGGTGTTCAGCGTCTTCATGATCTCCTCCTTCGACTTCACCCGGACGAGCTCGCCGGGCTGGAGGTCGGTGCGCCCGGTCGGCGTGGGCCCCTCGGAACCACGCAGGAAGCCCCACGTGAGGCCGCCTCGAATCCGCAGCCACTTCGGCAGCTTCCGCGCGCTGAACTGCTGGTACCGGTTGAAGAACCCGACCAGAAACGCCCGGCTCACCGCCCGGATTCCGGCGTTGCCCGTACGGATGTCCTGGGCGTACTGCCCGAAGTCGAGCAACGGGAGGACTTCGGGCGCGGCGCGCAGGATCTCCGTCGCTTGACAACGATAGACGTCACTGCCGTCCGGCGCGATCACCTGAGCGCGCTCGGTGAGTTGCACGAAGACCTTGTGATCGGCCTCGATCGGCTCTGCCGAGTCGCCCGGTCCGTCGGCCGGCTTGATCCAATCGGTCTTCCAGTAGATGAGGCACGCAGCCTGACATCCACTGTGGGAGGAACCGTCGCACCGGACACCCATCAAGTGAACCGCGTTCTCCATGCGGCGCATCCCGCTCCGGGTCATCGTGTCGCAGACCTTGTTGGCGACCTTGCCCACCCGGAGACGGCGGCCGCAGTACTGGAGCATCTCCGGCATGAACGGCAGGGCGTCCACGTCACCCTTGTCGTCCAGCGTCGCCATGATCTCTTCGGCGGTACGCACCTCGACCCATTGGCCGACCCGATATTCCGTGGTCTTCTCGGTGCTGGCTGAGCTTGCCTGCATGGCGGCGCTCCTTGGTTGGAAAGGCATTAGGGCGCAGGACGACGGCGGCCTACGCGGTGAGGATCTGGGCGTCGAGACCGAGCTCGGCCAGCGACCGCGCGATCTCGGCGGTGTACGCCGGGTTGGTGATGACGACCGCGCCCGGCCGGATCTCGCGCAGGCTCTCCGGCGGGTCGACCCGATGACCAGTGACCGGCAGGTACCGCCCCCACTTGCGGGGGTTCACGTCGACCACCGCCGACAGCTCCACCTTGGGGTCGACCTGGGTCAGGAACTGCACGCCCCGGGAACCCGCACCCCACAGCACCGGACGCTGACCGGCGTCCCGGAGCGCCGCCAGGGTCGAGTGCCAGCGGTCCAGCTCCTGGCGATGCCGTTCGGCGAAGCCGCGTACCGCGACGAGCTGCCGATCCCGGGCCGCCGTGCGGTCGGGTGTGGCGAAGTCGCCCGGGCGGGTCGAGAACTCGATGTAGCGGAACATGCCGCTGAACCAGGTCCCCTCGGCGATCACGTGCCAGCCCGACCGTTCGACGATCGCGGCGAGCGCCACCGAGTCGAAGTACGACACGTGCGGGTAGATCACTTCCCAGCCCGCCGTGGCCAGGTCGTATCCGGCATCGGGCACCTCGAGGTAGCCGCGTACCTCATGATCGCCGGCGCGCTCACGCAGCGCCGAGAGGAAGGTTCCCGGGTCGTCCTCGTGCTCGAACCAGTGCCGGGAGGTCACGAAGTCGAAGTCCGGCAGCTGGTCCGGCTCGTCGAGCGGCGCCCGCCCGGAGACGAAGAACGCCCCCGACGGGTCGGAGCCGGGCGTTCCGGCGTACATCGGATCGAAGCCGAACCCGGTCGCGCCGGTGTGCTCGCACAGCTCGCGTAGGAACTCGCCCTGCCCGCAGCCGATGTCGAGGATGCGGCGCCCGGCCAGCTCATGCCGCTCGGCGAGGCCCTCGACCAGATCGGTCGAGAAGCTGCGGAACGCGGCCGAGTGGTGCAGATTCGTGTCCATCGTGGTGTCGTAGACCATGATCTGCGGATCGAAGCCGAGGTTGCGCACGTACGCACAGTTCTCGCAGTAGCCGAGGAGCATCCGGCCGAGCGGCGAGGCGACCGCCTCGTCCTGGGTCGCATAGTGCACGCCGCACAGGACGGGAATCCCGCCCAGGTCGGCGAACTCGACCAGGGTGCCCGCGCCGCACGCGACGCAGTCGGTCATCAGGCGCTCCACCGCAGTTCGCCGTCGACCCGGCCGTCCGCGGTGAGCTGCTGGATGCGCCGGATCCGCTGGAACTTGCCGCGGAACGCCTCCTCGGTCAGCCCGTGCCGCTGGTATGCCTCGAGCAGCTGCTCAGCACCGGTGCGTACCGTCCACTGTGGCTTGAATCCGGGCACCTCGGCCGCGACGAGATCGCCGCTCACCCGGTAGTCGCGCAGATCGGTCGCGGCGTTGTCGGCGAAGGTGACCCGGCTGCCCGGCACCACCTCGGCCACCAGCTCGGCGACATCCCGGATCAGATAGTTCTCACTGGTCTGGGCGATGTTGTACGCCTTGCCGTGCACCACTTCGCGCGGCGCTTCCAGCAGGGCGACGAAGGCGGCGGCGATGTCCTCGACGTGGATGAGCGGACGCCAGGCGCGCCCGTCGGAGAGCAGCCGGACCTGGCCGGTCAGCAGGGCCGAGGCGGTCAGGTCGTTGACGACGATGTCGCCGCGCAGCCGGGGCGAGAACCCGTACGCCGTCGCGTTGCGCAGGAAGGTCGGCGAGAAGTCGTCGGTGGCGAGCCCGGTGATGTCCTGCTCGGAGAGGATCTTCGACTCACCGTACGGGGTGACCGGGGCGAAGCCCGCGTTCTCGTCGAGGAACGGGCGGTCGGTCAGCGCACGATCGCCCTCGTCGCCGCCCTCGTTGTCGCCCAAGCCCGCGCCGTAGAGCGAGCACGAGGAGGAGAACAGGAACCGGGTTACGCCCGCAGTCCGGGCCGCGTCGGCCAGGCGTACCGTCGCCCGGTGGTTGATCTCGTAGGTGAGCTGCGGGTTCAGGTTGCCGATCGGGTCGTTGCACAGCGCCGCGAGGTGCATCACCGCGTCGAAGCCGGCCAGCGGCTCCGGAGTGACGTCGCGCAGGTCGAGCCGCAGCCCCGGGATCTCCGCCGGAGCCGGGCCGAGGATGCAGTCCGCGAAGAAGCCGGTGTCCAGGCCGACGACGTCGTGGCCCGCCTCCCGCAGCCGAACCGCCAGAACGGTGCCGATGTAGCCCTCGTGCCCAGTGAGAAGTACGCGCATGAGTCCCTGTTGTCCCCTCGGAGTCTCGACCGACCGACATTGTTGATAACCGCTCCGACCAGGGTCCAGGCGCTTGTCAGCTTGCCGACTCCCTATCTGGGCAGTCGGTCGGCGGGGGTCGGATGACCAGCCATCGGCAGGTGGCCGGACCGGTCGGCGAGTCGCCGCGAACGGGGACTCAGAAGGCGCATCCCGGGCAGTTCGACGGTCCGATGCAGCACCCAGCTCGCCCCGACCGCGATCGCCAGACAGCCCAGGACCAGACCGGCCTCCAGCCAGAGCGGGCGCTCGTACCCGGTCACCTTGAGCACCGTACGCAGGACGAGCAGGTGCACGAGGTAGAAGGCGAACGAGACCTCACCGAGCCACACCGCCCATCGGGCGCCCCACACGCTCGGCTTGCCCGCCGCGTCGGCTGCGGCCGCAGTCGCGATCACCGCCGAGAAGAAGATCGCCGGCCACGCCACGTGCTGGAACTCTGAGGGCAGCAGGTTCGAGGCGAGGTAGCCGAGTCCCGCGACGCCGATCACCGGACCGATTGCGGTGGTGGGCCACAGTCCTTGGCGGACGACCCGAGCCAGCAGCATCCCGGTGACGAATTCGGGCGTACGCGCGATCGGGAAGAGCCAGAACACCCAGTACCGGTCGGACTCCGGGAGCAGCAGCGTGATCAGCGGCACGAGCCAGACCAGGGCCAGTCCGCCTGCAGCGGCCCAGCGCAGCCAGCGCGCGGGCACTCGGCGTACGCCGACCGCCAGCAGGGGGAACAGCAGGTAGAAGAACATTTCGCAGGCGAGCGACCAGCTGACCGTGTTCAACCCGTAGTAGATGCCGGGATCTTGGAACCAGGGTTGGATCAGCAGGACGTTGGCGGCCAATTCGAGCATTGTGACCGCCTTGCCGCTCGCCAGGAACAGCGCGACGGCGACGGCCAGCATGACCAGGTGACTCGGATAGATCCGGGCGAACCGGCGTTGCCAGAAGCGCCGCGCGGTGTCGCCGTCGCGGGCCGACCAGTTCAGCACGAATCCACTGAGGATGAAGAAGAAGGTCACCCCGCACGAGCCGGGCTCCAGAAACCAGCCGAGGACGCGCCCGGTCGTCCCGGTGTCCACCAGATGCAGGACGTACGCGTGAAAGCCGAAGACGAGAGCGGCGGCGACGAAACGAAGACCGGTCAGGGAGGGCAGTCGCGTCTGGTCGGGCTGGACCCGCACTCGCTCGGGCCCGGCGGCAAGGTCGGCAACGGCCACGATGAGCAAGGTACGGACGCGGTCTGAGCAGGGTCTAGACGCCTGTCGACTTGCCGACTAACGCCCCACTTGGGCCCCGACGTTGGATAGAAAGTCGGGGAATTCCCAGGCACCACCACCCTTGGGGGGACGTTGAACGCGCTGAACGCGGTGGAATGTCGGCTTTGTGGGGCTGACGTCACTGAGACCTTTGTCGACCTGGGGATGTCCCCTCTGTGCGAGAGCTATGTCCCAGCGGACCGGCTCGACTCGGCGGAGACGTTCTATCCCCTGCACGTCCGGATCTGCGGGCAGTGCCTTCTGGTCCAACTCCCCGCCCATGTGGCGGGAGAGAACATCTTCTCGGACTACCTTTACTTCTCTTCGTATTCCACCTCTTGGGTGGCGCACGCGAAGCGGTACGCCGACGAGATGGTCGACCGGCTCCAGCTCGGCCCGGACAGTCTCGTCACCGAGGTCGCGAGCAACGACGGCTACCTGCTCCAGCACTTCGTCGCGGCGGGGGTGCCGGTGCTCGGTGTCGAGCCCGCGGCGAACATCGCCGAAGTCGCGCGGGCCAAGGGGATTCGCACCGAGGTCCAGTTCCTCGGCGCTGAGACGGGCGCCGAGATCGCCGGTCGCCTCGGCCGTGCCGATCTGGTCGCCGGCAACAACGTGTACGCCCACGTCCCCGACCTCGTCGGGTTCTCGGCCGGGCTGGCCGCGCTCGTGAAGCCGGACGGCCTCGTGACGCTGGAGTTCCCGCATCTGCTGCGGCTGATCGAACAGCGGCAGTACGACACCATCTACCACGAGCACTACCAGTACCTGTCGCTGCTCACCGCAAGCCGAGCCCTGGGCACCGCCGGGTTGAGCGTCGTCGACGTCGAGGAACTGACCACCCATGGCGGTTCGCTGCGCGTACACGCGAAACATGCCGACGCGGCGGGTGAGCCGATCGCGCGGGTCAAGGCGCTCCTGGATGTGGAGGAAGCCGCCGGGCTGCACACGCTGGAGGGCCATCGGGGGTTTGAGAAGAGCGTCTTCACGATCAAGCGCGACCTGCTCGGCTTCCTGCTCGCGGCGCGGGCCGAGGGCAAGCGCGTGGTCGGCTACGGCGCGCCGGGCAAGGGGAACACGCTGCTCAACCACTGTGGCATCCGGTCCGACCTGATCGAGTACACCGTGGACCGCTCGCCGCACAAGCAGGGCTGGTTCCTCCCCGGTACGCACATCCCGATCTACGAGCCGGAGCGCATCGAGCGGGACCGGCCGGACTTCATCGTGGTGCTGCCGTGGAACCTGCGGGCGGAGATCACCACCCAGCTCTCCTACATCCGTGACTGGGGCGGCCGCTTGGTCTTCCCGATCCCCGACCTCGAGGTGGTGTAGGGCCGTGAAGGTCGTCCTGTTCTGCGGCGGGCTCGGCATGCGCATGCGCGAAGGCGGTAGCGCGGTGCCGAAGCCGATGGCGCTGCTCGGCGAGCGCCCGCTGCTGTGGCATGTGATGCGGTACTACGCCCACTTCGGGCACACCGACTTCGTGCTGTGCCTGGGCTACGGCGCGAACGTCGTCAAGGACTACTTCCTGCACTACGACGAGACGCTGTCCAACGACTTCACCATGTCGGGCAGCGCGGGCGACGTGCGGCTGTTCTCCTCGGACATCACCGACTGGAACATCACGTTCATCAACACCGGGCACCAGTCGACGATCGGTGAACGGCTGATGCGCGTACGCGCGCATGTCGAGAACGAGCCGATGTTCCTGTGCAACTACGCCGACACCCTGACCGATGCGCCGTTGCCGGACATGATCGACAAGTTCGCCGCGTCCGACAAGACGGTCAGCATGCTGGCGGTGCCGCCGTTCTCGACCCACCACTACCTGGACATCGACGACGACGGCCAGGTCACCGGCATCCGGGGCTTCCACGAGCTTACCCAGTGGGAGAACGGCGGCTACTTCATCATGCGGCCGGACATCTTCGACGAGCTGCGCGAAGGCGAGGACATCGTCCCGCACGCGCTGGACCGCCTGCACCCGAAGGGCCGCCTGATGGCCCAGCGGTACAAGGGCTTCTGGCGCGCGGTCGACACCTTCAAGGACCGCGCCGAGATGGAAGAACTCGTCAACCGCGGTCTCGCGCCGTGGATGCTGTGGACCAACCCGGCGCTGGTGGGCTGATGCTCTCCCTCGGGACCGACGAAGTACGCACCGTAGTGGCGATCGGCGCCCATCCGGACGACATCGAGATCGCGGCCGGTGGATTGCTGCTTACCTTGGCGGCAGCCGTCCCCGGCGTACGCGTCCACTATGTGCTCTGCACCGGCACGGCGAACCGGCAGGCGGAGGCGCGCGCAGCGGCCGCCGCCTGCCTGCCGGGCGCCGAACTCAGCTTCGACCTGCACGACCTGCCGGACGGCCGACTCCCGGGGCACTGGGCGCAGACCAAGCAGGTCCTGCAGTCGGCCGCCGCCACGGTCACCGCCGACCTGGTTCTGGTGCCGTCACCCCAGGACGCCCACCAGGATCACCGGCTGATCGGGGAACTCGCCCTGTCGGCCTTCCGCGACCAGTTGGTGCTGCACTACGAGATCCCGAAGTGGGACGGCGACCTCGGCCGGCCCAACCTCTACGTTCCGCTGACCGACGAGATCGCGCGGCGGAAAGTGGAAGTGCTGAACGACGCCTTCCCGTCGCAGAAATCCCATGACTGGTGGGACGACGAGGTTTTCTTCGGGCTCATGCGCGTACGCGGGATGGAGAGCCGGACCCGGTACGCCGAAGCCTTCTCCTGCTCGAAGGCGACGCTTCGCTTCAGTTCCTGACGCGGGATGCCGGATAACGCGGTTAAGTTCGCGAGAATAGCCGCGTTATCCGGCATCCTGCGCAGGAGCGCCATCCTGCGCAGGAGCGCCATCCTGCGCAGGACCGGCAGCCTGCGTCGTCCCTGGGGAACCCGAAGACCCCGGGCTGGGGAGTGGCCCGCCGAAAGCAGCAACAGTCCGATCCGCGTACGCGGAAGCATCGCCAGACGTCATGGGCCCGTCGAACTCCTCGGGCAGCGGAGTCGGCGTACCGGGCGAAACGAGCTGGACGATCTCGTCGAGGATCCGTTCGGCGTACCCGACCCAGAGGTGCTTGGCCCCGTCGACCCCGACGACGGAAGCCTGCGGAATCGCCGCGAAGCGGGCCCGAGCCTCGTCCGGCCGCAGGTAGTCGTCGAACTCCGGAACCAGCACCTTCATCGGCAGTCCCGATACGGCCCAGCGGGCGAGATCCTCGTCGGTGGAGAACCGCAGCGGCGGCGAGAGCAGCACCGCCCCGGCGATCCCCGGCTCGGCCCCGTACTTGAGCACCAGATCGGTGCCGAAGGACCACCCGACCACCCAGATGTTCGGCAGGTCGGCGAATTCGGCGTACTCGATGGCGGCAGCGACGTCGAACCGCTCCCCGACGCCGCCGTCGAACGAGCCTCCGCTCTTGCCCTGGACGCTTTCCGTGCCCCGGCTGTTGAACCGCAGCACCGCCAGCCCGGCGAGCTCCGGCAGCCGCCACGCCGCCTTGCGGTAGATGTGGCTGTCCATCATCCCGCCGTGCGTGGGCAGCGGGTGGAAGCAGACGATCGTGCCCACCGGGTCGCGCTCCAGCGGCAGCGACAGTTCGCCGATCAGCCGCAACCCGTCGGCCGTATGCAGCTCGATCGCCTCACGGCGGGCGGGCAGGATGGAGTTCGCGCGGATCAGCGTCATCACATGAACTTTCGGGTCGGCTGACGACGGTGGCGGGCCCGCCAGCACGCGGTGTGCCAGTGCCGCCGATCTGACGAGTCTCCCCGGCCGTCGGCCGGCCAGGCTACGACGTGCGCCACACCGGGCGGGATTTCGTGATCACACCCGGGACACCGGTACGCCTTCGTCGCAGCACCCGCCGTGACGTGGCGCACATTCCAGTCGCCGTCAGTGCCGTCCGCGCCGTATTCCAGCTCCACGCCCCCGCGCGCGGCCGACTCGTTGAGGTCTCGATGGCCCGCTTTGGCACTCTTGCGAGGCAGGTTACGACGCGGGCTCATCCGTCAAGGGTAGATCAGGCGAACCTGCGCCCGGCGAACTGGACCAGGGTGCCCGCAGGGAAGATGACCTGCGGCTCCGGGTAGCCGTGCAAGTTCCGAGTGGTGCGTGCGCCCGGACCGATGGACGGCGATCCCGTCGCCGGCCGCCCGATCGGACGGCAACGGGATCGCCGAGGTAGGGGGCCGGATGGCGCCGAGCCGAGGCGCGGCCGTCGTGGTCTGCTCCCGCGGCGCACCCCCGCACGCCGTGGAAGCGAGTACGCCGAGCAGTCCGGCGTAGACCAGCACCGCTCTCGACTCGGCAGGCTTCCCTATGCCTACGCTGACGCACAGCGGCCCCCATCGGTTGCCTGCCATGCGCGGGAAGGTGCGCGTACGCCTGACGCAGGGCATTCAATTCGCGTTCAAGAATTGCTCAAGCCCGGTGCCCAACCCTGCATGGCATGACATCAATCTCCCGCCGGGCGCTGCTGGGCGCCGCCGGCGCGACCGTTTTCGGCGCTGCCACCGGATTGTCGCTGGCCGCGCCCGCGCATGCGGCGACCCGGAAAGGCATCGACTATTCGTGGGGTCGCCCTGATCCCAGTGCGATCGTCGCCGCCGGATACTCCTTCGTCTGCCGCTACGTCAGCTGGAGCACTTCCGGCAAGAATCTCACGCGCACCGAGGCCGAGGCGCTGCGTGCTGCGGGGCTCGACATCGTCACCAATTGGGAGTACTCGGCGAACGAGGCGCTGAACGGGTACTCCGCTGGGGTCGCGAACGCCAAGGAGGCGCACCGCCAGGCGATCGCCTGCGGCATGCCGGCGAACCGGCCGATCTACTTCAGTGTCGACTTCGACGCCACCGAGGCGCAGCAGTCCGCCATCAACTCCTACTTCGACGGTGTGGCCTCGGTGCTCGGTCGCAGCCGCACCGGCGCCTACGGCGGTTACTACGTCATCGACCGTCTCTTCGACGCCGGCAAGATCACCTGGGGCTGGCAGACCTACGCCTGGTCCGGCGGCAGCTGGGACAGCCGGGCACAGTTACGCCAGGTGCAGAACGGCATCACCGTCGACGGCGCCGACTGCGACCGCAACGAGGCGCGCGCCACGGACTTCGGCCAGTGGGGTGCGAACACCGCCATCCGGCCGCCTGGCCACAGCGTCACCGGTGACACGTACGCCGACCTCGTCGGTCGGAAGACTGACGGCGCTTTGTGGTTGTATCCGAACAACATCGAGCGGGACAACGGCATCCCCTACAGCTCCGACGAGGCGTACCAGATCGGCAGCGGCTGGGGCGTCTTCAACAAGATCGTCGGCGCTGACGTCACCGGCGACGGATACACCGACCTCATCGGCCGGAAGTCTGACGGGACGTTGTGGTTGTACCCCAACAACATCGAACGCGACAACGGCGTCCCCTACACCACCGATGAGGCGTATCAGATCGGCAAGGGCTGGGGCGTCTTCGACCAGATCATCGGAGCCGACGTCACCGGCGACGGCTACACCGACCTCGTCGGCCGCAAGACCGACGGCACCCTCTGGCTCTACCCCAACAACATCGAACGCGACAACGGCATCCCCTACACCACCGAAGACGCCTACAAAATCGGCACCGGCTGGGGCGCCTTCACGCAGATCGTCGGAGCCGACGTCACCGGCGACGGCTACACCGACCTCATCGGCCGGAAGTCTGACGGGACGTTGTGGTTGTACCCCAACAACATCGAACGCGACAACGGCGTCCCCTACACC
>NZ_JABFVK010000044.1 GCF_013362815.1 Hamadaea sp.
GGGGCGGGGTCTCCGGGCGGCGACACGTCGCGTTATCCCGGGATAACGCGGCCTTCCAGCGCGAGAAGGGGACGTCATCCCGGGACAACGCGATGATCATGCCCGGGACGCCAGCGATCATGCCCGGGACGCCCAGCGATGATCATGCCCGGGGACGCCGGGGAGGATCACGCGCGGGACCCCCAGGGATGATCGTCGGGGCCGTCGGCGACGATCATGTGCCCCGCGACGACCCCGGGAGGGGTCAGGCAGGCGAGTCCCAGTCGATCCGGTTCTGAAAGACCCAGGCCATCTTCTCGGGCTTGGCCATCCGCGCGAAAGCCTTGATCGCCCAGGCGTTGATCACCCGCATGACCGGACCGGCCGCCTTGGCGGCGTTCTTGCGGTCGGTCGCGGCGATGACCCGCTCCACCCGAGGCCGCCGCGTCTGCTCGTACGCCGAGAAAGCCTCGTCGTAAGGCAGGTCGCGCAGGCAGCGGGCGAGTTCGATCGCGCTCTCGATGGCGAGCGAAGCGCCTTGGCCGGAGCTGGATGAGGGCGCGTGCACCGAGTCGCCGACGAGGACGAGGCGGCCGCGGCTCCACTTGGGAACGCGGGGCATCTTCTCCATCGGGCCGACCAGGATCAGCTCCTCGGGAGCGGTCCGGGCGATCAGGTCCGCCGCGGGCGTACGGTCTTCGGCGTACAGCGGGGGGAGCCGGCGCAGCCATTCCTCGGCCGGAGTCTCCTTGACCTGGGCCAGCGTCAGCGGCTCGGGATTCGGCAGGTTCACGAACCAAACCGCGGTGTCGTCGTCGAAGACTTGGTAGCCGAAGAAGCCCTTCTTGCCGAACGGCATGTTCATCTTGCCGCCGGTCGAGGGGACGCCGGGCTGAGGGATGAGCGCTCCGAAGCTGATGAGCCCGGTGTACGCCGGTTCCGGCGCGTTGGGATCGATGAGCTTGCGGGTGACCGAGCGGATGCCGTCCGCCCCGATCAGGATGTCGCCGGTCGCCTCGGTGCCGTCCGCGAAGCGGGCGGTGACTCCGTCCGTGGTCTCGACCGCGTCGACCAGGCGTTTGCCGGTCTCGATCCGGATTCCTCGCTTCGCGGCCTCGTCGAGCAGGGCGCGGTAGACCTCGTGGCGGAACATGAACAGCATCGGCGCGATGCCGGGCGGGTTGCCGAACTCGCCGAGCCGATCGCCTTTCCAGTCCTGGAGGACGATGCCGGTCATCGGCTTGCCCAGTGCGCGTACCGGTTCGTCGGCGTCGATGACTTTGAGGGCTTCCATGCCGTTGGGGGCGATGCTGAGGCCGCCGCCCTTGCCGTCCGCCGTTCCCGCGTACGCCTCGTAGACGACCGAGTCGATGCCCGCCTTCTGCAGTGCCATGGCCAGGACGGGCCCCGCGACGCCGCCACCGATGATCAACGCATTTCGAATTTTCCCCGTCATGCCGCCGATAGTTGCACAGCCACTAGTTACGTCGCAAGTAGTAGGGTCTACCCATGACCGTGCGTAGTTCTCCGCTCGCTCTGACGGTGCTGGCGCTCCTGATGTACAAGCCCCAGCACATCTACGGCATTCAGCGTCTGGTACGCGAGTGGGGCAAGGATCTGGTGGTCAACGTCGGTCAGCGGACGAGCCTCTATCGCACCGTCGAACGGCTCGCGGGCCAGGGGCTGGTCGCCGCGCGAGAGACCGAGCGCCATCAGGCGTACCCGGAGCGGACGGTCTACGAGATCACCGACACCGGCCGGGAGATCGCGCGTACGTGGCTCGCGGAGATGCTGACGGACACGCGCTATGAGTTCCCGCGGTTTCCGGCCGCGTTGTCCTATCTGCTGATGATCACTCCGGCCGAGGCGGCAGACCTTTTGCAACGCCGGTTCGACGCGCTGACGAAACAGCTTGGCGCGCTAGAGGTCCGGCTCGCCGACCAGAGCGGGGGCGGCCTGGACCGCGTCGGGCTGCTGGAGTTCGAGTATCTGCGCACGGTGACGGAGGCCGAGGCGAAATGGGTGGGATCGGTGGTCGACGACGTCCGATCCGGCCGGCTGACCTGGGCGTCGGCCTAACGATGCGAAATGGCCTCCGCCGTAGCAGTGAGCAGTGGCAGGACGTGGCGGCCGATCCGCTCGGCCTCCTCGCGATGCGGCCAGCCGGACAGGATGAACTCCGACAGCCCGAGGTCGGCGTACTCGCGAAGCCGATCGGCGACCTCGGCATAGCTGCCGACCAGCGCGGTTCCGGCGCCCTCCCGGACCAGGCCGACGCCCGCCCACAAGTTCGGCGCGATCACCAGCCGTTCCGCGCTGCCGCCGTTTAAGGCCGCCATCCGGGTCTGCCCGACGGAGTCCATAGTGGAGAAACGACGCTGGGCGGCGGCGATGCGCTCGGGGCTCATCCCCGCCAGCAGCCGGTCCATTTCCGCCCACGCTTCGTCGGCCGTCTCGCGCGCGATGACGTGCAGCCGAATGCCCAGGCTCAGCTCGCGTCCGTGCGCCGCCGCGAGCTGCCGCATCCGCTCGGCCCGCTGCGCGATCGCCGTCGGCGGCTCGCCCCACATCAGGTAGGTGTCGACCAGCTGCGCGGCGACCTGTTCGGCCGCTGGGGACGCGCCGCCGAAGTACAGGGGAATCGCCGGGCTCTGCGGCTGCTTCAGGCCGCCTCGCTCGATCCGGTAATGCTCGCCGTGGAAGTCGAACGGTTCGCCCGCGAACGACTGCCGGAGCACCTGCACGAACTCGCGGGTCCGCGCGTACCGGGCGTCGTGGTCCAGGAAGTCGCCATAGGCGCGCTGCTCGGCGCTGTCGCCGCCGGTCACGATGTTGAGCGCCAGGCGGTCGCCCACCAACTGCGTGAAGGCCTGCGCCTGCTGCGCGATCAGCGTCGGCAACGCGAAGCCCGGTCGCAAAGCGACCAAGAACTTCAATCTACTGGTACGCACAGCGACGGCTGAGCACACGATCCACGGGTCGGGACAGCCGGACCCGACGGGGGTGAGTGCACCGACGAACCCATTGTCCTCGGCCGCCTCGGCGACTTCGGCCAGGTAGTCCAGCGTAGCGGCGCGGCGGTGGTCGGCGGCCCCGGCGGTGACGGTGGCCGCCCCGATCTGATCGCCGTCGCCGGAGGTCGGGAGGAACCAGTGGAAGCGCAACACGCAGTAAGCCTATCGGCATAGTGGGAAATCAGCGAATCCGCCATTGCGGAACGGCAGCGGTCTCGCCGGTGAGGGGAATGGCGACGCGGGTGGGCTCGCCGTCCCGGGTGACGCCGACGTCCAGCACGTCTCCCGCGTTCAGCCGGACGATCTCCGGGTACCGCGGCAGCTCGACGATCTCGCCTTCGCGGAGGCCGGCGCGTTCGGCGACTCCGCCGGGGACCAGCCCTTGGACTCGGCGGGTCATGAAGGTCGCCGGGTCGAGCCCGAGGTCGAGGACGGGTACCTGGACCGTGGTCTGTTCGAACCGCGGCCCGAAGCAGTCTTCGCCGGGGCGTCCGACGCCGGCGAAGACCATCGCGTCGAGCATCGGCAGCTCGGCGTCCGGCAGGACTTCCTGAACCTGGGCGCACCAATGTTCGATGCCGACGCGTACGCCCGCCCGGCGGCTTCGGATCACGAACCGGACGATGTCGTCGACGCACTGTCGGCCGGCGGTCGCCTGCCGCAGCCGGGCGTCGAGGTCGGCCAGATAGAACAGGCCGCGGGCGTATGCGAGCCGGTGGGCCAGGAAGTCGGAGAAGAACAACCGTTGTGCCGCACGGAGGTCAAGGCTTCGACGGGGATTCGCATAGCCTTCGCGAGCTTCGAAATTGACGGCGGACAGGAAGGCGTCCTCGTCGAGCATGCCTGCGCGGAGGGGAAGTACGAGCGAGTAGTAATCGGCCGCGCCTTCGACGAACCACGTCACATCTTCGGGCGGTCCGTCGAGGCGTACCCATTCGTGGACGAGCTCGTGAGCGATGGTCTCGTAGATCGACGCCTCGTCGAGCGGGTTGTCAGGGTTCAGTGCCATGACGAACGAGGCCGGGTGAGCGGAGGCGGTGGCTCCTCGGTGCGGGTGCGTACGCAGGAAGACGCGATACGGATGGGCGGGAGCGTCGAACGCCTCCGCCATGACCCGGTAGGTGGCTCCGAGCCGGGCGGTGAAGGCTTCGACGTCGATGCCGGGCGGAGTCAGCCACCAGACGGACAGCTCGCCGTCGCGGCGATGACGGCCCGCCAGGTCGCCGCACATCAGGTAGGTGTCGCCGAGCAGCTCGAGCCCCGTATCCGCGGCCACCTTCTGTGCGCCGCCGGTGCTCTCGCCCAGGCTGAAGACGGCCGTCGAGGACTCGCCCTCCGGTTCGTCCCAGTGCACCTCGAAGGTGAGATCCTCCGGGCCGGGCGGAAGGATCACGAAGTTCTTGAGCGCTCCGGAGCGACCGCCGTTTTCCGCTCGGAGCTCCAGGGGCGCAGTGGCGGGCCGTGGTTCGCCGACGACCGCCTCCGCCCGGTACGACACCCCGACCGGGCCACGGGTCGGGCGTTCCACGATCCAACGGTGAACGGGTTCGCCGTCGCCGCTGTCCGGCGGAGTGAGGCTGAGCGGCACCGGCCCGAGTTCGTCCGTCGCCGTCAACGCGACCGCCTCCGGCCGCAGCGTCGGCGCCCCGGCGATGGTGACCGGCAGCTGTCCGAGTGCTTCGCCCTTGTCCAGGGTCACCCCGCTGAGCAGCCACTTCACCGCCACGCCGCGCGGATCGACCGCCAACGTCACCGACAGATGCGTACGCCCCATCCGCGAGACATTAGTCCTGCGGGCTGATCGGGTAGCGCAGGATCGTCTTGAGCCGTTCCGGCTTGGTCCGGCGCGGATCGGAGAGGTAGATCTCGTGGTGGTCGCCGCTGATCGCGTACCCCTGCTCGGTGATGAAGGCGTGCAGGACTTCCAGCGTCTCCGGCTCGGTGGCGTACGGTCCGATGTGGAGCGCCTGCGCGCTCAGTCCCTCGGTGAACCACTCGCGGCGGACGCCGCCGGGCAACGGGACCGCCAGCTCGGCGGCCTCGGGCGGCAGCCCGATCATCAGCGTCCACTTCCAGCGCGACCGGTCACCCCCGGCGGCGAAGACTTCGAGATCGTCGGCCCACCAGCGCCCCTCCAGGGGTGCGACCTTCCGCTCGACGCCCGCCTTCTTCAGGGCGAACCGGAGCGTGTACGCGGGTTTGTAGAGCCCCGCGACCGCCTCGGCGTGGCCCGGCCCGTCCGGGTCGCCATGGCCGTCGACCATCAAGAACTCCTGCTCGGGAAGGTCGACGATCTCCGGTTTCACGCGCGTACCTCCAGCATCAGGCGGGTCAGCAGGTCGGTCGGCTCGGCCTCGCCGGGCCCGATCAGATAGGCCTCACGCACCGGGCCGACGGGGGTCAGTCCCCGCTCGTGGATCCAGGCGAACAAGGTGTGGTACGCCAGCCGCAGCTCGGCGTACGGTCCATCGTGGACGGTGGTGACGACGTCGGCGGCGGGGAGTTCCACCGTTTCCAGGGTTGTGATCGCATCCGTCTCGGCAGCGGCCGTGACGAGCAGGCCGTCGGCCACGTCGTCCGGGAGGTCCAGCGGGTACAGCCCCCACAACGGCGGTTTCCAGGACTGTCCGGCGAGCGTCGCGAGCAGCTGAGCGGCACATTCGCCGTACGCCAATCCGATGCGCCCGGGATCGGCGGTCGCCCGGACGACGGCGAACCGTCTCGCCGGCTCCGTTGTGCGTATCACTTCATGGTCGGCGTGACCGGACGCGAGCCGATCGAGCAGCGCGAGCCGGGCCCGATCGCGGTCGATCCGGTCGGCGAGCCGGTCGCGTTCAGCGGACAGCAACCGCCCACGGTCCGGCTCGGGCGCGGCCAGGACGGCCGTGATGACCGCGAGCGGTAGATCGATCTCGCGCAGCAACGCGATCGTGAGCGCGTCGCGAGCCTGCGCCGGCGCGTAGTAGCGGTAGCCGGTGGCCGGATCCACGCGGGCGGGCCGCAGCAGTCCCGCCTCGTCGTAGTGGCGCAGCTGCTTCACGCTCAGCCGGCACAGCCGCGCGAAGCGGCCGATGGTCATCTCGTCGGGCACGGTTCCCATGCTGGACCCTCCCACGGTGGGAGAGTCCAGCTCACAGGCCGCTGTTAATGATTTTCACTAGATCGTGACATGGTGACAAACCCTCACGGACGCAGCTAGGGTGATCGACAACCTGGGAGGCATCCACAAAGGAGGTACTACCGATGCGCAGAATCGCAGCTGTCGCGGCGGCCGCCATGCTCACCGCCACCGGACTGGTCGGCACGGCCGCCCCCGCGCAGGCCGCGGGCACGTGCACGCTTGAACTCTCCAAGTACATCTACAACGGCGCGAACATGGTCATGTGGTCGCAGGGCCTGTCGGGGTGCGCGGGCACGGTGGACACCGAAGTGCAGTCGCTGTGCAACGGCCAGTGGATCGTGTGGTCGCAGTGGAGCGCGTACTACGACAACCAGACCGCCACCTACTACGGCGACGTCGACTACCCCAACTACATGCGGGTCCACGCGACCTTCGGTACGCAGGAGAAGTACACCGAGCCGGCGCAGAACAACAACGGCGGCGGCGACTGTCTCTAGCGGACCGGCCCGGGCGCGGACGCACCCCGCGCCCGGGTCTCCAGCAGCTCCTCGATCGCCGCGCCGATGACGGGATGGATCTCGAACCGCTGCCGCAGCCAGGCGTAGACCACCGCGGCTGCTTCGAAGGTACGTCCGTAGCCGGCCACCATCCCGGCCAACGGCAGTTCATCCGGGGTGTACGCCCGCTCCACGCGGCGGCTCGGATCGAACACGTCCCGCTGGTACGCCCGCGGATCGGTGAGCCGGGCGAGCGCGATCACCCGGTCTATGGCGTACGACTGGACGAAGCGGGCCGCCGTCAGCCGCTCGCCGCGCAGCTCCCGATGCAGGCCGACGTAGAGGTTCGTCAGCGCCTCGTTGAGGTGGAACTCCACGGTGTCGTAGGGGATCGGCTGTTTTACCGGCGCACCTTCGGCTATCGGGCCGGCGTCAGGGCGGCTCCAGACGACCCGCGCACCCGTGAACGGCAGCTGCTTCAGCTCCGGCGGCGTGAAGATCGCGTACTCGCAGAAGACTCCGTCGGCGTACAACGCCTTGCGGCCGTTGCGATCGTTGGCGAAGCTGTACGCCACCGGCGCGGGCGCGTTCAGCCAGCCGAGATCGTCGAGGTACCGCTGCTTCGCGGCGTCGTCGGCCACGACGACGAAGAAGTCCAGATCGGAGTGTTCGTCGAACCGGTCCGACTCCGCCCCGGCCGAGCCGAGGCCGAGCACCCCGAGCACGTCACCCCGGGTCGCCAGGTGAGCCGCCAGTTCGTCCAAGCGTCGCAACATCGACGCCCCCTTCGTCAGAGGAGTCGACGTTTCAGCCCGCACGGTCCTTGACGCCCGCCGAGGTCGCGACGACAGCATTGTATGGTGGGTCCGCCGATGCTGACCAGCCCGACCGCGCCTGGGGCCGAGGCCACCCCCGACGAGGGTCCTCGGCGGAATCTCGGCGCGCTGCTGAAGCACCTGCACCTGGCCGGGCCGACGTCGCGGGCCGAACTGGCCGAGCGCATGAACCTCAACCGCAGCACCATCATGGCGCTGACCACGCGACTCAGCGCCGCCGGTCTCGTCCGCGAACGGCAGCCGGGCGGGCTCGGGCGCTCCGGCCGTCCATCGCTGGTCGTCACGCCCGCCGCCGATCGTGCGTATGTGCTGGCCTTCGACGTCGCGGTGGATCGGCTCACCGCCGCCCGCGTGTCGCTCGGCGGACGCGTACAGGATCGGCGGGTCGCCGCCCGATCGCGGTCCGGGCCCGACTTGGACGCGGTGGTCGGCGTACTCGCCGAATTCGGCCGGGAGCTGCACGAGGCCGCCCGGCCGGAGGCGAGCTGCGTCGGCCTCGGCGCGTCCTACTGCGGGATGATCCGGCCCGGCGACGGGACCGTCCGGTACGGCCCCTACCTGGGCTGGGTCGACCAGGCGTTCGGCAGTGAACTCCGCGACCAGCTCGGGCTCGGCCTCCCGGTCCGGGTGGGCAACGAGGCGCATCTCGGGGCGTGGGCTGAGCACCTGAGGGGTGCCGGAGTCGGCGTACGCAACCTCATCTACCTGCACGGAGACGTCGGCGTGGGCGGCGGGATCATCGTCGGCGGCGAAGCGCTCGACGGCGAAAGCGGCTACGGCAGCGAAGTCGGCCACATGGTGGTCAACCCGCACGACGGGCGGCCCTGCTCATGTGGCGCACGCGGCTGCCTGGAAGCCGAAGTGGGGGAGCGGGCGCTGCTCGACGAGGCCGGTCTGCCTGCCGACGTCATCGGCCGGGAAGCCGTCCGCGACGTGGTCGAGGCGGCGCTCCGCGGCGACCCGGTGGCCCGGCGAGCCGTCGATCGGGTCGGCGACTGGCTCGGCATCGGCGTAGCCAACCTGATCAACCTGTTCAACCCCGGGATGCTCGTCTTCGGCGGCATCATGCGCGACATCTACTCGGGAGCCCGCGAACGGGTCGACGCCCGGATCGGCGCGCATGTCCTGCCGGTCTCCCGGCCTCGCGTACGCCTGGAGCTCGCTGCGCTCGGCGAGGACACCACGCTCATGGGTGCGGCCGAACTAGGGTTCGCCGACCTGATGGCCAATCCGCTCCGGGTCATGTCTTCCCGGGCGTGAGGCTCGGGTCACCGGACCCAGAACTCGTAGGGGTGCCGCCCGGGGCGGAATCCGTGCGCCTCCACCATCGCGGCCGCCTCGGCGAACCGGAACGCCAGCGCTGTGGGCTCGTGGGCGTCGCTGCCGAAGCAGACTGCCTCGCCACCCTCCTCGTGCCACCACCGGACGATCTCCGGCCGCATCGGTCCCTTGGTGTTGACCTCGAGCACCCGGCCACTGGCGGCCAGCGTACGCAGGACGTGCCGGAACTCGGGCTGGAGTGCGTACGGGTCGAAGGGTTCGGCGTCGGCAGGCCAATAGCGCACGGCGTAGTCGACGTGGGCCAGCACGCCGAACTCGGGCGCCTCGGCGAACATTCGCGGCAGTTCAGCGAGGTAGTCCCGCATGACCTCGACGGCCGGACGACGGCGGAAGTGGAAGGGCGGCTCGGAAGCCTTGTCCTCCCAGCCAATCGTATGCAGAGAGCCCAGCACCCGCTCGAACTCGCCGACCGACAGCAGGGCGGCGACCTGGTCGCGGTGCCGATGCGGTTCGCCGAGCTCGACGCCGCTGATGATCCGCAGATCCGGGAAGCGCACCCGGCATCGGTCGAGACACTCGAGATAGCCCGACGCGTCGAACCGCGGCGGGACCACCCGGTCATCGGCGTCGAGGTGCTTCTTGAGCGTGGGGAACGGATCCAGCTCGCCCGGGTCGACCGTCCACTTCGTGTGGTCGACGTGCTCGGTGAACGCGATCGCCGGCAGGCCCAGGGCCACCGCCTGCGCGCAGGTCTGCTCCATGTCCCCGCTGAACGCGTCCCACGACCATTCGCTGTGCACGTGTCCGTCGGTCGGCAGCATGCCGTCATTCTGCCCCCCGGGGCCCTTCCCGGCGTGGGTTGGTGCGTGCGTATCACGGGATAACGTTGCTATTCCGCGCGGGATAGCCGCGTTATGCCGGATAACGCGGAGTGCGCGGGGAACGCGAAGTGCGCGGGGATCGCGAGCGGGCGGGGACGCGAAGCGCGCGGGAACCCCGAGCGCCCGGGGAACGCGCCCCGACCCATGTTCGCCGGGTGTATACGCCGGGTGTATAGTCTCGGGCATGACGGTGCCTCTGACCCTCCTGGGCCTGCTCGAACGCGAGCCGAGCCACGGCTACGAGCTGAAGCGCGACTACGACGCGTACTTCGGCCGCGGGCGGCCGCTGCCGTTCGGGCAGGTGTATGCCACGCTCGGCCGGCTGGCCCGGGACGGCAAGGTCGTCATCAGCGACGTCGGCAAGGGCGACGGCCCCGACCGCAAGCGGTACATCATCACCGAGGTGGGCGCGACGGAGGTCGACGCCTGGCTGACCGAGCCGGTCGAGCCCGAGCCCCACCTTCAGACCATCCTCTTCTCGAAGGTGGTCCTCGCGCTCATGCTCGGCCGCCCCGCCGAGGAGTACCTCGACACGCAGCGGCGCGCCCATCTTCAGCGGATGCGGGAGCTCACCGAAGTCCGGCGTACCGGGGGACTGGTGGACGCGCTGCTCGCCGACCACAGCCTTTTCCACCTCGAGGCGGACCTGCGCTGGATCGACCTGACGGCGGCTCGGCTGGACTCGCTGGCGAAGGAGGTCCGCAAGTGACCGCCCTGATCGAGGCGCGCGAGGTCGCGCTGTCCTTCGGCGAGACGCCGGCCCTGCGGGGCGCGTCCTTCCGGGCCGAGGCGGGCGAGATCGTCGCCGTCATGGGCCCGAGCGGCTCCGGCAAGAGCACGCTGTTGCACTGTCTGGCCGGCATCCTCGTGCCGGACTCCGGCGAGGTGAAGTTCGCGGGGGACCGGATCGACCAGATGTCCGAGACCCGGCGTAGCGCGCTGCGGCGCGACCGCTTCGGCTTCGTCTTCCAGTTCGGCCAGCTCGTTCCGGAGTTGACGGCGCAGGAGAACGTCGCGCTGCCGCTGCTGCTCGGCGGCGTACGCCGGACGGCGGCGATGAGCCGGGCGCAGGAATGGTTCGAGCGCCTGGATCTGTCCGGAATGGAGGGTCGCCGGTCGGGAGAGCTCTCCGGCGGGCAGGCGCAGCGCGTCGCACTGGCCCGGGCTCTCGTAGCCCAGCCGCAGGTGCTGTTCGCCGACGAGCCGACCGGCGCGCTCGACTCGCTGACCGGCGAGCACGTGATGGACCTGCTCGTCGGGTCGGCGAAGGAGCAGGGCACCACCGTCGTCCTGGTCACCCACGAGGCCCGGGTCGCCGCGTACGCCGACCGCGAGATCATCGTCCGCGACGGTCGCGTGGCCGTGCCGGAAGGTCTCGCGTCGTGATCCGCCTCGGTCTGCGGCTGGCCATCGCCGGTGGCCGGGAAGCCTTCGTCCGGCTGATCACGATCGCCGCCGCCGTCGCGCTCGGGGTTGGCCTCGTGCTCGCCACGCTGGCCGCGATGAACGCGGTGCACTCCCTAAATCACCGGTACGCCTGGATGAACACCGGCCTCGCCCAGGCGACGTCGGCGGATTCCGTGCACGCCGACCCGTTGTGGTGGGCTCCCCGGCAGGACTACTTCGACGCGCAGTCGATCGCGCGGATCGACCTCGCCGCGACCGGCCCGGATTCGCCGATGCCGCCGGGGCTGTCCCGGTTGCCCGGGCCGGGTGAGTATTTCGTCTCCCCGAAGCTCCACGATCTCCTCGCCGCCACTCCGGCGGAGCAGCTCGGCGATCGCTACCCCGGTCACGAGGTGGGCATCATCGGCGATTCTGCGCTGCCGTCGCCGACCTCACTCGTGATCATCATCGGGCACGATCCGGCCGAGGCGGCGAAGCTGCCGGAAGCGCGGCAGGTCAGCAGCATCTTCGGGACCTCGCCGGAGGACTGCGCGAGCTGCCTCGTGGGTTACCGGGCCGCCGGATTCGACCTCATCCTCGGTGTCGTCGCCGGTGCCCTGCTGTTCCCAGTGCTCATCTTCATCGGCACCGCGACCCGGTTGACCGCAGCTCGCCGGGAACAGCGGTACGCGGCGATGCGCCTGATCGGCGCGACAAGCGGCCAGATCTCGAAGATGGCGGTCGTCGAGGCGGCCGTCGCCGCAGTCATCGGCACGTTCGCCGGGTTCGCCGTGTTCCTCCTCGTACGGCAACCGCTGGCGGCGATCCCGTTCACCGGAGACCCCTTCTATCCGGAGGACATGACGCTGTCGGTCGCGAACGTCTTGTGGGTGGCGTTGGGCGTACCGGTCGCGGCGCTCGCCGTCGCCTGGCTCTCCCTGCGCCGCGTACGCGTATCGCCGTTGGGCGTGACGAGGCGGGTCACCCCGAAGCCGCCGCGTGCGTACCGCCTGATTCCCTTGCTGGCCGGACTCGCCTGGCTGTACTACCTGAACGGGCACCGGCCGCGCACGAGCATCGAGCAGGTAGCGGTCTTCCTCCCCGGGTTTCTCGTGGTGATGTCGGGGCTGGTCATCGCCGGGCCCTGGTTCACCATGGTCGGGTCGCGACTCCTGGCTCGGCGGGCGCAGACGCCGTCCACTTTGATCGCCGCGCGGCGGCTGTCGGACAACCCGCAGGGCGGGTTCCGGGCGGTGAGCGGCCTCGTGCTCGCGCTGTTCGTGACCAGCGTCGCGGTTGGCGTGATCGGCACGATCACCAGCGACCACGGCAGCCGGACCAGCCGTTTCGACGACGGCTATGTGCGGCACATGTTCTGGGCGGGCGACCGGTACGCCGGCCCCACCGGGACACCGGCCGTGACCGCGCAGATCGAAGGCGTCCCGGGGGTGACCGACGTCTTCTTCCTGCGGGCCAATCCGAACTTCGCGTCGGAGGTCCCCGACCCGGCGGCCGGGCCTTACGTGATGGCCTGCTCCGACCTGGCCCGGCATCCCGAACTGGGCAGCTGCCCCGCCGGCGCGGCGGTCGTCGCTCCCACGGACTTCGCCGTCATCGGTGGCGGCCCTGCTCCGGTCTGGCCCGCGGTCCCCGTCACCCCGTCGGACTTCGAACAGCTGCCGATCGCGTCGATCCAGGTCGCCAACGACGGGTCCACCGGTGCGGTGGAGCGAACCCGCACGCTGCTGGAGGCGGCGTACCCGGACGTGCGCCCACCGTATTCCGAGAAGGACTTCACCACCGACTCGACGAAGATGTTCGCCGGCTGGGTCCAGCTGGCCAACGTCGTCATCTTGGCGAGCCTGCCGATCGCGGGGTGCAGTCTCGCCGCGAGCGTCGCCGGTGGTCTCAGCGATCGCAAGCGCCCGTTCAGCCTGCTGCGACTGACCGGCGTCTCACTGCGTACGCTGCGGCGGGTCGTCCTGCTGGAGAGCGTGATGCCGCTTCTCGTAGTGGCCGCGGTGGCGATCGTCATGGGGCTCGTGTCGGCGCAACTGTTCCTCCGGGCGCAGATGGAGACCACGCTCGTACCGCCCGGCTGGGAGTACTACGTCATGGTGGCGGCCGGTCTCGTCCTGTCGCTGGCGGTCATCGCCGGAACGCTCCCGCTGCTCACCCGGATGACCGGTCCCGAGGTGGCGCGCAACGAGTGACCGTTCGAACAATTGTTCCCGACACGCGGCGCCGGCTCTTGACGATGTCGTACCTATGTTCGATAGTCGTCGGGTGGACACGGAACGGGAATTGACCCCGTGGTCCGACGGCACCCGACGGGTGCGCCGCTGGATCGGCCGGGGCAGGCTTTCGGACGAGAAGCTGACGATCACGCTGGGCGTCCTGCCCGACGGGCGGTGGTTCGTCGGCTCGGCTCAGGCGAGCTGGACGATGTGGCAGCCGTTCGACCGGGAACAGGACGCCACCGCGGTGGCCGAGCGGCTCGCCGACGGCATGCGGGAGGCACCGGAGCACCGGATCACCGCCCTGGCCGAACTTGTCGGAGTCGCAGCTTAGTCTGGCCAGGTGATCATCACCTGGGACCAGGTCTTCGCCTGGCGGATGCGACGGCACCTGCTCGACCGGCCGAAGGGCACGTCCGCCGTGGACGTCGCCCACCGGCTCTGCGGGGTACAGGCGCAGGTCGCCTCCAGCGCCGAGCAGGCCGTCGCCGCTCGCCGGCAGACCACGGCGTCGGGTGAGGTCGCGAAGGCTCTCGCGAACCGCGAGCTCGTCAAGACCTGGGCGATGCGGGGCACGCTGCACCTACTGTGCCCGGCCGACGCTCCGGCGTTCCTGGCGCTCATGGCGGCGACCAAGGTCTGGGAGAAGCCGATCTGGCAGCGCAACTTCGTCACTGCGGCGCAGCTCAAGGCGATCGCCGAAGCCGCCTGGACAGCGCTCGACGGCGCGGTCCTCACCCGGGAGCAGCTCACTGAGGCGGTTCTGGAGCACAGCGGCGACGTCGCGCTCGCCGAGCACCTCGGCTCCGGCTGGGGTGCGGTGCTGAAACCGTTGGCCTATCAAGGTTTGCTCGTCTACGGGCCCAGCGACGGCAGCCGCGTCACGTTCACCCGGCCGGACACCTATCTCGACGGCTGGCCCGGCCTGCCCGATCCGGCGGAGGCCGCGCGGACCGCAGTGCCGGCGTACCTCGGTGCGTTCGGGCCGGCGACGATCGAGGCCTTCAACCAGTGGATCACTCGCGGCACGCTCAAGAAGACCGACCTCAAGAAGTGGTACGCCGAACTCACCGCCGACGGCGTGATCACCGCGGTCGACGTCGAGGGGACTCCCGCGTATGCGTTGACGAGTGAGCTGGACGCGATCGCAATGGCGAAACCGTTCGACGACGTACGCCTGCTGCCCGCCTTCGACCAGTACGTGCTCGGCCCCGGTACGCAGGACGAGCAGCTGATCGGCGCGGGACGGCGGCCGGAGATCAGCAAGGCGGCGGGATGGATCTCCCCGGTGGTGGTCCATCGGGGCCGGGTCGCCGGGGTCTGGGAGAGCGACGGCGACACCGTCTCGGTCCGATTGTTCACCGAGCGGGCCGACGTGCCGAAGACGCAGATCGCCTCGGAGGCCGCCCGGATCACCGGCGGAAAGCCGAAGCTGGATGTCACCGTCGGCTGAACGAGGCGGTTCAGACTTGGACGGGCCGGAAGCCCTCCCCGTCGAGCACCGGCACCACGTTGCTGCTGTCCACTTCGGACGCTATCCCGACATCCTCCGGGTATCCGTAACCGGTCAGCTCACGACCGCTGGCGCAGGCGTACAGCGCGTCTCGGAGGTGCGGGGCGACCTGGCGGTAGGCTGCGGCTGCCAGCTCTGCTTCCGGCGAGAACCCGTCGAGCCCCTCGTCGAAGAGCCCTTGGAGAAACGCGCCTGCGCCCCAGAGGTCCTCGGCCGCCGGTCGCAGCGAATCGTCGTGTTTCCAACGTTCACCGGCCGGGATGACGGCGACGGCCGCTCCGGCGGGCAGCGTACGCGTGACCCAGGTCGCGGCGGCCCGGGCGTTGCGCAGCGACACCCCGATGACAGTCGCGCCGGTCTCGGCCAGGCGACGGGCCACGGTGGAACCGTTGGGCGAGGGCAGGACCAGCCGCGTGATCCCCCGAGCGGCCCGGATCGTCGGGGGCGAGAGGCTGACGGGCTGGTCGGGGCTGACTGCCTGGCGTCCGACCGCCAGCATCGCGTCGTGCTCGGCGGCGAACGCTGCGGCCCGTTCGTCGCGCCAGCGATAAGGGAAGACCTCGATGCCGTTGTCGGCCGCCACGGTCAGCGCGGTGGTGAAGGAGAGCACGTCGACCACCGCGACGATTGCGGCACCCGGACCGACGGCGTCCGCGCCGACCGGACCCCAGTCACACCGCACCGCGTACGCGGACTGTGCATATGGACTGATCACCGGCGAAGCGTACGACATACGGCGAAGGACGGGGCCGGACCGCCTCCAGTTGGCGCACGCCTCGTTTTCCCAGGAAAGAACCGGCAGAATGGGCGGCGAACACGCCGGCCACCTCGGGGAGGGAAGGGGAGCGGTGAGCGAGCTGCGTGCCCGGCTGGACGTGCCGTCCGGGGCCGACGCCCCCCGAGGCGCTCGCAAGACCGTCCGTCAGCTGCTCACGGCGTGGGGCTTCACCGACGGCGATTGGCTGGACGTCGCCGATCTCGTCGTGTCCGAACTGGTCGCCAACGCCGTCCGGCACGGCGGCGGGTTGCTGGACGTCGCCGTGCAGGCGCACGAGAACAAGGTCACGATCAGCGCGGCCGACAGCACTCCGATCCCGCCCAGGCGGCGTACGCCGGACGACACGGGCGGATATGGCCTGGCGCTGATCGACAATCTCTCCGCGGGTTGGGGCGTCGAAGACTACGAGCACGGCAAGCGGGTCTGGGTCCGGCTGCGGTCCCACCCGACGCCGCCGAGACCCGTCACCTGATGCGTACGCCGACCACGGCGACGTCGTCGCTGACCGCCTCGTTGTGCAGCATGTTCGCGGTCGCGGCGGCGCAAAGTTCCTCGGCGTCGCCGCCGGTCAGCCCGGACAGCAGCTTCTCGATCCCGTCGTCGATCGACTGCCGGCGGCGTTCCACCAGCCCGTCGGTGTAGAGCAGCAGCCCGAGCCCGGGCGACACCGCCAGCGTCGTGATCCGGCGGTCGGCGTCCGGCAGCGCGCCGAGCGGCAGGTCGACGGGGGCTTCGAGCAGGTGTCCCCGGGCCGCCCCGGGTTCGAGGACCACCGGCATGAGATGCCCGGCGACGGAGAACGTGACGGACGTCCGGTCCGGCGTCACGACGGCGTACGCCGCGGTCGCCATCGCGCCCGGCTCGAAGAGCTGGATCTTCCGGTCGAGCCGGGTGAGCACGTCCGCCGGGTCGACCGACTCCAGCGCGTACGCCCGCAGCGCGCTGCGGATGCGGCCCATGACGACGGCGGACTGCAGGCCGTTGCCCGCGACGTCGCCGATGACGAGCCCGACATGGCCTGAGGGCAGGGAGAACACGTCGTACCAGTCGCCGCCGACGCCGACCTCCGCACCGGGGATGTAGCGGACGGCCATGTCGAGCCCGGCGATCTGCGGCGGCCGGGCGGGCAGCAGGCTGCGTTGCAGCGCGAGAGTCGCGACGCGTTCGGTCTGCGAAAGCCGGGCGTGCGCCGCGACACCGGCCCGGTCGGCGACCAGCCGTAGCAGTTCGATGTCGTCCTCGGTGAACGAACGGGGTTCGATGGTGCCCACGCGCAGCACGCCGACGACCCGCCCCGCGACGATCACCGGTACGCCGGCCATCGAGGTCACATGGTTGTCGATCAGTACGGGGCTGTAGAGGTCGCCATGGGAGACGCGGTCGATGACCAGCGGTTCACCGCTGGCGGCGACCCGGCCGGCGAAGCCGACGCCCATCGGCACCCGGATGTCCAGCTGGAGCTCCTCTTCCAGCCCCGCGGTGGCCGCGGTGATCAGCTCATGGCCGGACGGGTCAAGGAGCAGGATCGTCGCAGTGTCGACGTTGAGCAGGAGCTTCGTCCGCGTGATGAGCTCCGACAGCAGCGCGTCCGCCGGGAGGTGCGAGAGCTCGGCGTCGGTGACCGCCCGAATGCGGTCGAGGATCTCCGGATCGCGGCTCGTGGTCATTCGTGGCCCTGCCCGGTGAGCAGCGGCCACACTCCCGTCAGCTCCATCACCCGCCGGACCAGGTCACCGGCGGCGATGATCCGGAACGTCAGGCCCGCGTCCTCGGCCGCCCGGCGACCGCTGAGCAGGGCCGACATGCCGGACGAGTCCAGGAACGCGACGCCGGCCATGTCGACCTCGACACCGCTTTCGGCCTGCCCCACGGCGTCGGCGAGGCTCCGCGCCAGCAGTTCCCGGGAGAGCAGATCCACATCGCCGGTCACTTTGACGGCGACCGTGCCGTCTCGCTGTGTAGTGGCGATGTCCATGAGCTCCCCCCGTTCGGCCGACCGTGAGATCATTGTCCCGCGGGGAACGCTATCTCATACGTGAGCGCTTCGCTCTCTACTCGGTGCTCCGGCTTCTCGGCCGCCGCCCGTAGGCGAGCCGCCGCAGGACGAATTCGGCCGGTCCCGCCCGGATGAGGCCGTGGCCGACACGGACTTCCTGCTCGGCCTCGACCTCATCCTCGACGGAGTCGCTCAGCGCGTCGCCTGAACGATCACCTTGGCCACCACGTCCGGCCGGGTGATCAGGGCGAGATGCCCCGCCTTCACCTCGGTGATCCGTGCGCCGGCCCGCTCGGCCATGAACCGCTGGGCGGCCGGCGTGATGATCTGATCCTGCGTGCCGAGGATGTACCAGGACGGGATCGTCTTCCACGCCGGTACGCCGGCCGGGGTGAACCCGGCGCTCAACGTCAGCGGCCGCTGGGCGGCGTACAGCGACAGCGCTTTCGACCGGGGTACGCCTGCGGCGAACGGACCGAGGAAGGTGTCCCGCTTCAGGTAGAGGTCGACGTCGCTCGCCGGAGCGCCCGGGTAGGGCACGAAGTCGAAGACGGTCGCCGGATCGACGCTGAGCGCCGAGTCCGCCCCGGCGAGCGGGAAGATGACTTCGCCCTCGTCCGGCGCGAACGCGTCCTCGTAGACCAGCGCCTTGACGTCGGCGTTGCCGGTGGCGGCCTGGGTGATGACCGCGCCGCCGTAGGAGTGCCCGACCAGGACGATCGGCCCGCTGATGGTGGACAGGAAGTCCGCGATCGTCTGCCCGTCGGTGGTGAGGTTGCGCAACGGATTCGGCGGTATGCGCACGGGATACCCCGCTCGCCGCAGGATGTCGCCGACGGCGGACCACGAGGAGCCGTCGGCCCACGCGCCGTGGACGAGGACGATGGTGGGCTTCGGGCCCGGGTGGCGGTCGCCCGCCGCCGCGCCCGTCGCCGGGAGCAGGACGGACAGGGTCGTCGCGAGCACGGCCGTGAGCGCAGCCGCGAGGACGAGGCGGGGACGCCGGGCACCCGGGCGTTGTGGTTCGGACAACAGACACTCCTCGGTCTTTCGGTGTGGGGTGGTGTCAAGAGCCGAAACGTGCCGCGCCGGGCGACCGTGTCGTTCATTTATCGGATGCCGAGGATTCGTCCAGCAGGCATCGATCCAGCAGACATCGATATGTAACATTGCCTACAGCGATCCGCCTGCGGCCGAAGGAGTCCGATGACAGTCAAACGCGTCACTACGTTGCTGGCCGCGCTGGTGGCCTTGGGGGTGGCCGGCGGAGCGTACGCGGTCCAGCGCGCCCCCGCGCCGGCTCAGAAACCGGTGCCCGCAGCGGTCACCGCCGCCGCCGTTCCGCGGCCCGACCACATCGTGCTGGTCATGTTCGAGAACAAGAAGTACTCGTCGATCAACGGCAGTTCGAGTGCGCCCTACTTCAACTCCCTGGCCGGGCAGGGGGCCAAGTTCACCAAGTCCTTTGCCATCACCCACCCGAGCCAGCCGAACTACGTCGCGTTGTTCTCCGGCTCACCCCAGGGCATCACCGATGACAGCTGCCCGCGTAACTTCACCGGCAAGGAGAACCTCGGTCACCAGTTGATCGCGGCCGGGTTCACCTTCACCGGCTACTCCGAGGCGATGCCGTCGGACGGCTACACCGGCTGCTCCAGCGGCACGTACCGGCGCAAGCACAACAGCTGGGTGGACTTCGACAACGTCCCGGCGGCGAGCAACCTGCGGTACTCGAGGTTCCCCACGGACTTCACCACGTTGCCGACGGTCTCCTTCGTCACCCCGGACATGTGCAACGACATGCACGACTGCTCGATCAGCACCGGCGACACGTGGCTGAAGAACAAGCTCGACGCGTACGCCCAATGGGCCAAGACGCACAACAGCCTGCTGATCGTGACGTTCGACGAGGACAGCAACACGTCGGTGAACCAGATCTTCACCGTGTTCGTCGGTCAGCACGTCAAGATCGGCAACTATTCCGAGACCATCAACCACTACACGGTTCTGCGGACGATCGAGGACGCGTACGGGCTCTCGGCGATCAACAACGCCGCGAGTGCCACCCCCATCACCGACATCTGGCAGTGACGTGTACCTGTCGACGATAGATCGTCCGGCGGCGGCCTCCTCGGGTCGCCGCTGGACGGCGATCGGGGCCAACGTCGTCGCACTGGGCCTGGTCAGCCTCGTCACCGACGTCTCGGCCGAGATGGTCACGGCGGTGCTTCCGGCGTATCTCGTGCTCGGGCTCGGGATGACGCCGTTGGCGTACGGGGCCGTCGACGGGATCTACACCGGAGCCACCGCCGTCCTCCGGCTCGCCGGCGGGTGGCTCGCCGACCGGACCCGGCGTCGCAAGACGGTCGCCGGCGTCGGCTACGGCATCTCCGCGATCGCGAAGCTGGGCCTGCTCGCCGTGGGTACGCCGGTCACCGCCATCGGCGGAGTGATCGCCGCCGACCGGATGGGCAAAGGACTGCGTACCGCGCCGCGGGACGCGTTGATCACGCTGTCCGCCCCGCCCGCTCTGCTGGGCCGGGCGTTCGGCGTGCACCGGACCCTGGACGCGGCCGGCGCCTTCCTCGGGCCGCTGGTCGCGCTGAGCATCCTGACCGCCACCGGCTCCGCGGCGTTGACGGCCGCCTCCCGGGACGCGTTCGACGCCGTCTTCCTCTTTAGTTTCGCGGTCGCTGCTTTCGGCGTACTCCTTCTCGTGCTGTTTGTGAAAGAACATCGCGATCCACTAGCCGCGCCGCGGCCTCGCGCCCGCGATCTGGCCGCGCTGGCTCGTGATCCGCGAGCCCGGCGGCTCACCGCGGCCGGTTGCGTGCTCGGGCTGGCGACGATCGGCGACGGCTTCGTCTACCTGCTGCTTCAGCGGCGATCGGGGCTGGCGGTCGGCTGGTTCCCGGTGCTCGCGGTGGGCACGAACCTGGCGTATCTGCTGCTCGCGGGCCTGGCTGGGGCCGTCGCGGACCGCGTCGGGCGCGCGCGGGTGCTGCTGGGCGGCTACCTGCTGCTCGCGGCGATCTATCTCGCGCTGGCCACGCCCTGGCACGGAATGCCGATGATCGCGCTGATTCTGCTGCTCAACGGCGCTTTCTACGCGAGCACCGACGGCGTGCTGATGGCGCTGGCGGGGCCGGTGCTGCCGGCGACGCTGCGCACGACCGGCCTGTCGATGATCCAGACTGGCCAGGCCGTCGCCTATCTCGGCTCGTCACTGCTGTTCGGACTCGTCTGGCAGACCTGGGACACGACCGCTGCCGTGCTCGTCGCGCTCGCGCTCACGATCGCCGCCGGGGTCACGACCGGCTTCCTGGTGCGGCCGCGTGCGCACTAAACTCGTGGTCGCGGCGGCGGCCTTCGCGCTGCTCATCGCGGTCGGCATCGGCGTGATCCGGCACGCGCGGCAGCCGGCCCTCTCCGAATCCGCGCCGCTCACGCTTCATTCCGGCTTGTACGCCGTGAGCACCGCACCGGCGACCCAAGGCCACCTGATCTCGGCCGGTCGGGTGGCGGCCTTGTCCTGCAGCCGTTTCCACGCGGCCGCCGGCACCGGGATCTGCCTGCGCCCGGACGGTCCACTGGCGACGTACCAAGTCGTGGTGGTCGACGATCAGCTGCGCGAGAAGGACAAGTTCCCCCTGGTCGGCCTGCCGAACCGGGCCCGGGTCTCGCCCAGCGGACGCCTGCTGGCCTGGACCGTCTTCGTCACGGGGGACTCCTACAACAACGGCAAGTTCTCCACCCGCGCCGGAATCCTCGACACGGCCACCGGCGATCTCGTCGGTACGCTCGAAGACTTCACGGTGAGGCCTTCCGCAGCGGCCGACCGCAACTTCTGGGGCATCACCTTCACCAGCGATGACGATCACTTCTACGCCACGATGTCGACGCGAGGCCACCGCTACCTGGTGTACGGCTCCGTCTCCGGCCGTTCGGTTTCCGTCGTCCGCGACGGCGTCGAGTGCCCATCCCTGTCACCCGACGGTACGCGCATCGCGTTCAAGTCCGCTGTGGACGGTGATCCGGCCCGGGGCTGGCGACTGTCGGTGCTGACCCTGTCGACCGGGGCTGTCGTGCCGCTCGCCGAGGCGCGTAGCGTCGACGACCAGGCCGTGTGGCTGTCCACCTCCACCGTCGGGTACGCCCTGCGCCGGCCCGGCGGCGCGGACGTTTGGGCTGTGCCCGCCGACGGCTCCGGTACGCCTTCGCTACTCCTCGCAGACGCCGAGTCTCCCGCCGTCCTATCGTCCTCCTCGTGACCCCTTCCTGCGCGCATACCCAGTACGATTTCGGCCCATGATCAGCGGAAGATTCGCGGTGCCATAACCCCACATTTTCTCCGTTGATCTCCGCCAAGCCAACAGGCTCTAGCTGTGGTTTGGACGGTGCGTCGTGACGGGAGACTCCATGATCAACGCAACCGGTGAGCGTCCACTGCCGACGCTTCTCCGGCTGCCGGCCCAGCCCGGCCCGCGCCCGCTCGTCGTGTTCAGCCACGGTTACCTCCGGTTGCCCGAAGACTACGAAGTGCTCTTCCAAGCCTGGGTAGCGGCGGGTTTCCTCGTCGTAGCCCCGACCTTCCCGAAGACCGCGCGCGACTCGGCCGACCTCGACTTCGACGACTTCGTCGGCCAGCCCTCGGCGGTCCGGTCCACACTGGACCATGTGCTCCAGCTCAGTCGGACCGACGGTCATCGGCTGTTCGGGCGGGTCGACGAGACCCGGATCGCGGCGGCCGGGCACTCGCTGGGCGGGGTCACGACGGTCGCCCTGTTCGCCTCCGAGCGCGACGACCGCATCAAAGCCGGCATCGTGCTCGCCGGCAGCGCGTACGCCGTCGGCACCGGCTATCGCGCTCCGAACGCCAGCCTGCTGTTCGTCCATGGGGATCGAGACGGCGCGGTTCCGCTGGAAGACGGGCGCGCCGCTTACGAGGCGTTCCCCGGGCCGAAGGCGTGGCTGCCGTTGAAGGGCGGCGACCATCGCGGCCCCTACCTCGGTACCGATCCTGAGCGGACGGCGGTGGTTAGACAGGCCACGACCGACTACTTGCGGTGGGCATTCGGCGACGACGCGGCGTTCCAACGGTTGACGGCCGTCGTCGGCCTCTCCGTAGGCGCCAATCAAGACCAAGTTCCCTGAGTATGCGATTTGCGACGCGATTCGATGATCCAGTTCCGTTGGTATGCGCTTCGAGGCGGGATTCGGCATACCGTAGGAACTTGATCTTCGTTCTGTGCCGAAATCGCACACTATGGGCACTGGATCGTGACGTCTGTCCGATGCGGCGGCATCGCTCGAAGGGTCCGCACCTCCGTTCTGGATGGATCAACGTGTACGCCGGCTCGACGGGCTCGTCATCGCCCGGTGTTGGCCGCGGCGCCACGAGGTAGGTGTCCATATCGCCGGGGTCCCGTTCGTCGTCTGGTAGATACTCGACACGAGAGGCGGGATGGACATGGATTACGTGGCATTTGTCGGCACAGAGGGAGCGATGCCGGCCACAGCCGTCGCCGAGATGAACCGCGACTTTCCGGCGTACCAGGCCGAGATGCGGGCGCGCGGAGTGAAGCGGTTCGGCCGGGAGTTGGACTTTCCGCCAACCGCGGTGACGGTGCGGGTCCGCGACGGGGAGCCGCTGATCTCCGATGGACCGTTTGCTGAGACCAAGGAGTTCATCGGGGGGTTCGACCTGCTCGACTGCGCGGACCTGGATGAGGCGATCGAGGTTGAGAGCAAGAGCCCGGTGGCCCGGTTTCTGCCGTTCGAGATCCGGCCGTTCCGCGACGGCCTGCGCCGGGGGTCGGCCTCGGGCCCGTTGTTTCTGCTCACCGTGTGGGCGAGCGAGTCGCCGGTCTTCGACGAGCGGTACGACGCATGGCAGCGCGAACTCGCCGATCGCGGAGCGTTCCTGTTCGGCAACGCGCTCGGTGGCCCGGAGACGGCGACGACGCTGCGGATCCGGGCCGGGGCGCTCGAACTGGCCGACGGCCCGTTTCTGGTGCTCGACGATTTCGTCGCCGGCCTCGATGTCATCGCCTGTCCCGATCGCGACCAGGCGATCGCGTGGGCGGTGAGCCATCCGTTGGCCCAGCAGTATGCCGTCGAGGTTCGCCCGTTCCACCCCGACGGGCCGGCGTGACCGAGTCGCCCGTCGAAGCGGCGTTCCGGGCCGAGTGGCCCCGAGTCGTCGGTGCGCTGGTCCGGCGCACCGGCGACTGGGACCTCGCCGAGGACTGCGCGCAGGAGGCGTTCGCCGAGGCGGTACGGCGGTGGCCTGTCGAGGGCGTACCACTGCGTCCGGGTGCCTGGCTGACGACGGTCGCGGGCAACCGGGCGATCGACCGGATCCGGCGCGCCGCCCGGGGTACGCAATTGGTCGCCCAGCTGGCGGAGTCCGATCACGCGTCCCTGATAGAGGACAGCGCTGACGACATTTCGGACGACGGTTTGCGGCTCATCTTCACCTGCTGCCACCCAGCGCTGGCGCTTGAGGGCCGCGTCGCGCTGACGCTGCGGGCCGTGGCCGGTCTGACGACCGCCGAGATCGCCCGCGCGCTGCTGGTCTCCGAGTCGACGATGGCCAAACGTCTGACGCGTACCAAGGCCAAGATCGCCGCGGCGGGGATTCCTTATCGGGTGCCGCCGGCACATCTGCTGCCGGAGCGAACGGCCGGCGTGCTGGCCGTGTTGTATCTGCTCTTCAACGAGGGCTATTCGCTGCCGGTTCGATCGGACCTTTGCCGCGAGGCGATCCGGTTGACGCGGCTGCTGGCCGATCTGCTACCCGGCGATCCCGAGGTGATCGGTGCCCTGGCGTTGATGATCCTCCACCACTCCCGCCGCGATGCCCGGATCAGCGGGGACGGCGAGCTGATCGCCCTGGACGAACAGGACCGCCGACGATGGGACCCGGCCGATCGGCAGGAAGGCCTTCGGTTGCTGGATTCCGTGCGGGATCGGCCGGCCGGTCGCTACCAGCTGCAGGCATTGATCGCTGCCGGTCACCATCCGACCGGCAGTGACTGGCCGCGCATCGCTCAGCTGTACGCCCAGCTCGAGGAGCTCGTGCCGTCACCGGTGGTGCGGCTCAACCGGGCGGTGGCGGTGGCCGCAGCCGGTGACATCGATGCCGGTTTGGCCATCGTCGAGGAACTCGGCGCCGATCCCCGGCTGGAGAGCTATCACTTGCTGCCGGCCACCGAGGCCGACCTGCGACGCCGCCGCGGTGATCGGACCGGCGCGGCGATGGCCTACCGCCGCGCGATCGAGCTCGCGCCGTCCGACATCGAGCGCCGCTTTCTGCGGCGACGCCTCGATCAGGTCAGCTTCGATGACCGCTGAGTGAAGTGGTTCGTACTTGCTAAGCAGTGTCGGTGACCGGCTCGGCGCTTGTCACTGGAGCGGGCTTACGGAGCACGATCCCGGCGTAGATGCCGCCGAGGACGATGGTGATGCCCGCCAGGGCGAAAATGATGCTGAGCCCGTTCATGCGCACCGGGTCGAGGATGCGAACCCGCGACAGGGTGCTCGATGCCAGCCAGCCCGCGACCAGTGCGCCGACGATCGCGGCGACCTGTTGCACCGGATTGATCACTGAACTCACCCGGCCCAGGAGCTCGCGTGGAATCGCACCCATCGCAATCGGTCCCAGCGCCGCATTGACCAGCCCGACCGCGAAACAAGCCAGCGCTAGCAAGACCAATGCCGGGATGAAGGAATGCTGGAACGCGAAGGTGGTCTCGAGGACGCCTGTCACGATCAGGAAGACCCACATCGTGCGTACCGCGCCCAGTTTCCCGACGATGACCCCGGTGAGCAGCGATCCGATGATGATCCCGACGCCTTCGGCGGTACCGAGGAAGCCGTAGAACGTCGAATCGGTGCTGAGGTTGTCCGTGACGAAGAAGACCATCAGCGTGTTGATCGCACCGGTGCCGAGCGTCACGATGACGATGGCGATCATCACGGTGGACAGGATCCGGCTGGTGAAGAGGAAGCGTACGCCCGCCAGCAGCTCGCGCCACACGCTCGCCCGTTCGTCTGCGCGTGCGGGCGCGGGCTCGGCGACCGGCGGCTTCACGCCGCGTAGGAACAAGTAGGAAGCCAGGAAGGACGCGGCGTTGGCCACGAGCGCCCATTGATAGCCGACTGTGAACAACAGCGGCGCGGCCAGCGGCGGCCCGACGATCGACATCGTCGCAGCGGTGGCCTGCATGAGGCCCATTCCCTTGGCTCGCTCGGCCTCGGTGGTGAGCACGTCGCGGGCGAGCGTGAACGAGGCCGGCCGGAAGAACTGGGCGACGGCCGCGCAGAGCAGAATGATCCCGTAGATCATGACCAGGTGGCCGGTCGTCCCCAGCGCATGTTCGGGGAGGAACGCGAACAGGGCGAGTACGCCCACGAGACCGGCCCGGATCACGTCGGCGACGAGCATGGTGCGCCGCTTGTCCCACCGGTCGGCGTAGACCCCCGCGAAAGGTCCGATGAGGATGGTCGCCACCGAGACGGCCACAGCGACGCCGCCGACGGCGAGCGGCGCGAGGTCGCTGTCCTTGAGCAGCACGGTGCCCACCCACAGGAGGATCGTGGTGTCGAAGATCTGATCGCCGAGGATCGAGACTGCGGAGCCTGCCCACATCCGGCGGAAATTGGGGTTGATCAGCCTCATGACGGACAATCGTGCGCGACACGTACGCCGGGCGCGGCCCGCCGTGATAACGATTGCGTGACGCCGCCCGACTTTCGCGGGCGGTGCTGACGCGCGTGGTACGCCACGCACGTCATCGGTGGCGCGAGAGGTCGCTGGCGTACCACCGACGCGGGCTCAGCGGGAGACGGGTCAATGCGCGAGGCGATAGGCTGACGTGCGTCGAAGGGGGATGCCGGATGGGTGCGCTCAAGCCGTGGCACGTGCTGGCGCTGCTGTGCTGCATGGTCGGCGTCACGGGCATCGTCGCCGCGGTCGTGGCGATCGTGTTCGCGTCGAAGAAGAATCGCGGCTAGCCGGAGACAGAACGCGGCTAGTGGGCGCTGAAGTACCAGGCGGCTGAGGTCAGGACGGCTCCGACGAGGATCGTGAAGACGGCTCCGCCCGCGACCGGCAGGATCCATCCGGACAGGCCGGGCTTGGTCAGCACGAGCATCTTCACCGTGAACACGCCGAAGAGAAGGCAGCCGAGCAGCGAGTGCACGAGCACCCGGGCGTCGTACGCCTGGAAGCCGATGCCGTAGAGGCAGAAGACGCCGACCGGGACGGCGATGAAGAAGGCGAGCCGGCCGGACCAGCGGTGCAGGATGCCGATCCAAGACGGCGGCCTGATCGCCTTGATCTTGCCGTACATGATCAACGCTGAGCCGAGCTGGACGACCGCCAGGACGCCGGCGGCCAACGCCATCCAGCTCTTGACCTCGATCAGGTTCTCGAAGCCGGACACGCGGAAGACGATGCTGTCGCCCTTGTGGCGGCTGCCGTAGACGCCGAGGGCGACCGACACGAGGGCTCCGGCGAGCAGCGGGACGAGCATGCGGCTGCTCCTGGCCGGTGAGCGCGTCGGCGTACTGGTCATCGGGTCACCGTCGTCATAAAGGGCGCGCCGTAGGGCTCGGTCGGCTGCTCGGGCTTGGCCCGGGCGCTGAGGACCGCCACGATCACTGCGATCAGTACGCCGACAAGCAGCGTAACGATGGGGGTCGGGACCTTCATCTCCCCGATTATCCGCGCGACTGGTCATGATCGTTGCGTTCTTCGGATACCTAGAAGTACGATGCATTGAGTATCTAGGTTTACGGGAGGCGGCGTGCACATCACGAAGGACCTCGTCGCGGCGTCGGCGACCCCGCTGGTCCTCGGCATCCTCGCCGAGGGGGAGAGCTACGGCTACGCGATCCTCAAACAGGTCGGCGACCTGTCCGGCGGCCGTCTGGAGTGGACGGACGGACTGCTCTATCCGCTGCTGCATCGGCTGGAACGGCTGGGACACGTGGAATCGGTGTGGCGGGGCCCGGAGGGCGGACGCCGCCGCAAGTACTACCGGATCACCGAGCAAGGCCAGGCCGAGTTGGCCGAGCAGCGCCGGCAATGGTCGGCGGTCGTCGACGCGCTGCAGAACATCTGGAACGACGCGCAGGCGAGTGGCCCCAAGCTCGCCTGGGAGGGCTGATCGGTGGACATGGACGGCACCGCGCCCGAAGGGGGCGCATCGCACGGAACCGCCGAGGACGCGGCGTTGGAGGCGCAGATCGGCGAATGGGTCGCGTACATGCGACGGCGTCGCGAGCTGAGCGCGGCGGACTCCGACGAACTCGAGGATCACCTGCGCAACAGCATCGACGAGCTGACCGAGGCCGGCCTCGAGCCCGACGAGGCGTTCTTGATCGCCGTCAAGCGGATGGGCAGCCTCGACGAAGTCTCGCGGGAGTTCGCCCGGGAGCACTCGGAGCGACTCTGGAAGCAGCTGGTGCTGACCGGCGGCGGGGAGCCCGCCAAGGCGGGGCCCGTCCGCAAGGACCTGCTGATCATGATCGCGTGCGCGGCCGTCGCCGCGATCGGGATCAAGATCCCCGCCCTGTTCGGGCTGACCTTCGACAACGACCTCGGCTTCTACGGCCGCAATTTCAGCCTGTTCGCGCTGGTGCCGCTGGCGGCGTACTTCATCTGGCGTAACCAGGTCCGTCCGGCGATGATCGGGGTGATCGCGGCGCTCTTCGCGCTCGGGGTGATCGGGGCCAACGTCTACCCGCTGGACAACGACGCCGATACCACCATCCTCACCGCGATCCATCTGCCGATCGCCCTGTGGCTGGTCGTCGGGATCGCGTATGCGAGCGGGGAGTGGCGCTCCGATCGAAGGCGGATGGACTTCATCCGGTTCACCGGTGAGGTGGCGATCTACTACGTCCTCATCGCGCTCGGCGGCGGCGTGCTCACGGCTTTCACCGTCGGCGTGTTCCGGGCCATCGGCATCGACGCGGAGATCCTCGTCAGTCAATGGGTGCTGCCCTGCGGCGCGCTGGCTGCCGTCGTGGTGGCCGCCTGGCTGGTCGGCTGGAAGCAGAGCGTCATCGAGAACATGGCGCCCGTGCTGACTCGCGTCTTCACGCCGCTCTTCGTGGTGGCGCTGCTGGCCTTCGTCGGCGCGGTGATCTGGACCGGCAACGGCATCGACATCGAGCGGGACGTCCTGATCCTGTTCGATCTCGTGCTCGTCGCGGTGCTCGGGTTGCTGCTCTACGGCATCTCGGCGCGGGAACCCGCAGCGCCTCGGGGGTGGTTCGACTGGCTGCAGTTCGCGCTCGTGGTCAGCGCCCTCGTCATCGACGTGTTGGTGCTGCTCGCCGTGAACAGCCGGATCGCCGAGTTCGGGTTCAGCGCGAACAAGACGGCCGCACTCGGCGAAAACCTCATCCTGCTCGCGAATCTGGCCTGGTCCGCCTGGCTCCTGGCCGCATTCCTCTGGCGGCGCGCGCCGTTCTCGCGGCTGGAGCGCTGGCAGACCGGCTACCTCATCGTGTACGCCGCCTGGGCGTGGATCGTGGTGCTGGCCTTCCCGCCCATCTTCGATTTCGTCTGACGGAAGGGCGCCGTCTGACGGAAGACGGGAGGGCCTGCCAAAGGGAGTCCGTTTGTGGCTGCCCGGCACGCGAGCACCCCCGAGCTCAAGCGGCGCCGGACGGCCACAGCTTACGGCGTACCCGTTGATGAGCAGGTCAAACATGGGCCCGGTCCGCGGACCGGGCCCACGGCGGGGTCAGACGCCCGCGGAGACCGTGACGCCGGTGCCGACGGTGCGTGAGGTGCCGACGGAGGACACGATGTTGCCGGTCGACGCGACCGTGAGCGCCGTGCCGCTGCCCTTCTGATAGTTCAAGCCGGTCTCCCGGCTGGTCGCGCGGCCCAGGATGCCGTTGCCCGTGACGCTGACGAAGCCGCTGCCGCCGCCGTTGACCCCGTCGAGTCCGATGTAGACGAACGTGCCGGTGGCCGGGAACGCGCCGAACTGGTTGATCGTGTTGCCGCTGATCGACGACGGCGCCTTGTCCTGCACGGTGCAGCGGATGCCGTAGTAGGTGGTGCCGGACGTGCCCTGAGAGCCGAAGTCCTCGATGTAGTTGTCGTGGATGCCGGTGTTGTAACACCGGCTGGCGTCGATGCCGTTCTTGGCGACCTCGTAGAGGTGCAGGTCCCGGATCTGCCAGCCGGCCGCGTTGTCAGTGGCGACCGCGCTGCCGCCGGTGCCGGCGATCCAGCTGCGTTCGATCACGGTGTCGGTGAGCAGGTTGGCGGGGTCGTAGCCGTGGATGCCCGCGCCCTTGACGTTCTCGATGTAGATGTCGCTGAGGATGTTGTTCACCGCCGTGTTGGCGATCTGCGTGCCGTTCGCCGTCACCGTGGTCAGCAGGATGCCGTCGGCCGGGGCGTTGTAGATCCGGATGTCGTAGACCCGGCTGTCCCAGGTCTGGAGCACCAGCGGCGACGTGCCGGTGTTGGCGGCCGAGTTGCCGTCGAGGGTGAGCCGCTCGACGCGTACGCCTGATCCGACCCACGCGTTGTTGTCGGCCCACTCCTGAGAGGCGAGCATCGCCTTGAGGTTCGCGCCGTTCGCCTGCTTGAGCAGCGTACCGGCGCCGTCGCCGCGGTAGGTGCGATCGTCGGCGAGCTTGATCGTCGCATTGATCAAGCAGGGGCCCTTGATGACGATCTCGTCCCCGGGGGCGGAGGAGTTGATGGCGGTCTGAATCGTCGCCGCGTCCGACGTCGTGTTGGCACACGTGGCGTTGACCCGGGCGGCCTGGGCGGGCAGCACGTCACCGGCGAGGACGGCGGCGGCGGTGAGCACCAGCAAGGCACCGCTCAGGGCGATGTGACGGGCGCTCGCCGCGAGGTGGCGAGGGGAGGCGTTCATACGTGAGTGTCCTCCTTGGACTGATCAACAGAGAGCCTGATCGTAGAAAGATCACCTTCAGGACGACTACAAACTTCCTACACGGGTCGTCCCTCTTTGGAGGTAATCGCTGGCATATATCGGATAAGTCGGGCCATGCTGGGAAACCGGCCCGTGGCTCACCTCATCTCCCCAGCCGCCGGTCCTTCGCTCGCGCAATGCCGGCACCACTCTCGAAAGGCGGGTGTGACATGACCGCCCCGACTCACCGGCTGTCCCAGCGCCACGGCGTCCTCGTGGTGACCACCGACGCGGTCTACGGCCGCGCGATCCATCAAGTTCTCGGCCAGGTCCTCGGGATCGCCGCCCGGTCGAAGAACCCCTACGGCGAAGGATTCGTGTCCCTGCGTACGGGCGGGAGCAACGGGGCGGACGTGCGCCGCGATCTGCTCATAGCCTGCCGCTGGGAAGCGGTCGACGACATGACGGCCGCCGCCGCGCAGTTCGGGGCGGACGCGGTCGTCGCCATGCGGTTCGATCATCGCCAGGTCACCGAGAGCTGGTTCGAGGTGTGTGCGTACGGCACCGCGGTGGTCCTCGCCCCGGCGACGACGGAGATCCCGGCGGCTCGTCGCGCCCCTGCGTACGCCGAGGCCACCCGCACGGCGTGAAGCCGCCCGGGAATCGTTTGCGACTTTTCTCCAAGTGCGGTTTGCGGCCGTACCGCTCGGGGTATCCGCGCTCGCGTTCGGGCTCGCGGCCCGTGGCGGTTCCCTGTCCGTGACGGATCGTGACCCGCTTGTCATGGAAAGTTGTACGTCTCCCGACATAGGAGAAAACCGTGGATGGCCGCTATTGTCGGCCGTGCGACGGATTGCGTGTCATGGCGGTGACGCGGCCATCGGGGGTGAGCGGGAGGAGCGGGCGACCATGTCTGACCGAGCGGACGGCGGCTCCCCAGCCGACCGCGAAGCAGGGGCGCGCCTGGTGCCCGAGCAGGCCGACCGCCTGCTCGACATCGGATTCGTGGCCGGCCAGTTGTATCAGGTCCGGCAGACCGTGGTGGCGCACGCCCAGTCGGGCGGAGCCGGGCCGACCACGGTGGAGGCGGTCCTGCTGATCGCGAGCGAGTTGGCGGTCAATGCCATCCGGCACGGCGGCGGGCGCGGCCAGTTGCGGCTCTGGCGTACCTCGGATGCCGTCTACTGCCAGGTGGAGGATGCCGGGCCGGGCATCGCCGAGCCCGAGTCGGCCGGGGCGGACCCGTCGGCCGAGGACGAGGGCGGCCAGCCCGGCCGACGCGGGCTGTGGATCGTCCGCATGGTCGCCGACGAGTTCGCCATCGAGACGAGCTCGGCCGGGACGACCGTCACCACCCGCGTACGCCTTCGCGGTCCCGGCGATCGCCAGCACGGGCGGGGCGGACTGCGTACGCCGGTGTTCGACTCAAGGGCGCGCACCTGACGCTGGCGTAACACGGTCTGTAGTCGTGTCGCTACGCATCGTTGCGTCTCTGGCATGGCAGGCTGTTCCCGCATCCCTCGTCAGCCGTGCCTTGCCGGGCACCGACGAAGGGTTGCGTGTTGCGCCGACCGACTTCCGGCCGCACCGCGGCGTACGCCGTCGTCGTGCTGGCTCTGAGCCTGCTGACACTGTGGACGACCTGGGGATCCGGGCCGGCAGTCGCAGCCGACGGGGCCACGATCACCATCGAGAAGGGCGGCGACCGCACCGGCGCGCAGACCGTCGCGGGCCTGCCCGGCGCGGTGTTCGACCTCTACGCCGGAGTCTCCACGGGCTCTCCGAGCGGCACGCCCGCCGCTTCGTGCACCACTGGGGCCGACGGCACCTGCACGGTCACGGTGCCCGCCCGGACCGGAAACAATCAGGGCTATTGGGTGGTCGAGCGCACCGCGCCGACCGGTTTCTCGATCATCTCGCAGCTCAACACCGGCGGTGGTACGACGACGCCGACTGCGTACAACCGGTACTTCATCGGCAACGTGCACGCGAACCAGAGCTATCAGGTGCCCACCCCCTCGACCGGCAACACCAACGCCACGGCGCGCAGCGATTACTGGGCCGACATCCGGGACAACCCCTCGCTGCCCGACCACTGCGGGCTGAACATCGCCCTGCTCGTCGACGTCTCCGGTTCGATCGCATCGTCGCTGCCCACGGTGAAGGACGCCGCCAACGGCTTCGTGGACGCCCTCACCGGTACGCCGTCGCGGATCGCGGTCTACAGCTTCGCGACCAACGCCGACGCTCTGCTGGGGCCGACGGCGGTGCCCGACAGCAGCTCGGCCCAGACGGTCAAGGACGTGGTCAACGGGCTGACCGCCGGGGGCGGCACGAACTGGGACGCGGGGCTGTGGGCGGTCGCCGCCGCGACTACTACCTTCGACGCGGTCGTCATGCTGACCGACGGCAATCCGACGTTCTACGGGCCGAACGCCGACGGGCCCGGCAACTTCACCCGGTTCCGCGAGGTCGAGAACGGGATCTTCTCGGCCAACGCCGTCAAGGCGCTTGGCACCAAAGTGGTCGCGGTCGGCGTCGGCGCCGGGATCAGCGGTTCGCCGCTCAATCTGCAGGCGGTCTCGGGCCCGGTGGCCGGGACCGACTACGTGCAGACCGGGTATGACCAGCTCGCCGCGGTGTTCCGCGCGATCGCGCTGCGTACCTGCTCCGGCTCGGTGAGCGTGGTCAAGCGGGTGCTGCCGCCGACCGGGACGATCGACGACGCCGTTCCCGCCGGGGACTGGGTGTTCAGCACCACGACAGCCGGGGTCACTCCTACGTCAGGCACCACCGCCGGTGACTCCGGGGCGGTCAGCTTCACCGCCGACCTGGACGGCGCCGCCGCACTGCCGGTGACGCTCACCGAGACTCCGCAAGCCGGCTACAGCCTGGTCCAGGTGGGCGGCCTCAACGCGACGTGCGCCTCGGACGGCAGTTCGGTGCCGGTCACGAACTCGGGCGCCACCGGGTTCACGGTCTCGGCCCTGCGGAACGCCATCGTCACCTGCACCGTGTACAACCGAGCGCCGACGCCTCCCGCCACGGTCACCGTGCACAAGAAGTGGATCATTCAGGGGACGGCGTATGACGAGCCGAATCAGCCCGACGAATTCCAATCGGCGCTGACCTTGACCGGGCAGACCGATCCCGTCTGGGGGCAGACCTACGGCGGATACCTGGCCGGCGACGTCGTCACCATCGGTGAGAACGTCAACCTGGACCTGCTGCCCCCGGGGTGCTCGCTCACTGCGACTCAGGGCGACGTCGGCGTGGAGACGCTGGTCGCCGGGGACAACGTGTTCACCGTGACGAACACGGTCACTTGTGAGACCAAACTGACGCTGCTCAAGAGCGTGATCAACCCGTTCACCGCCGCCGAGCCGGCCGACAGCTGGACCCTCACCGCGTACGCGGAAGGCGGGAGCCCGGTCTTCAGCGGAACAACCGGCGTGCAGCAGGAGGTCGAGCCCCGTACGCGATACCTGCTCGGCGAGACGACAGTGCCTGGATACGTGCAGGATCGGGGGCCGAACGCGGTCATCGTCCCGCCGGCGACCGGGAGTTGGAGCTGCTCGCTGCGGCAGCGCGACGGCACCCTCGGGCCGGAGTACGACGGGCTCAACGGCGGGGTCACCGTCCAACTGGGTCAATTGGCCGAGTGCACCGCGGTCAACCAGGCCCAGCCCGCGAAGCTCACGCTGCGTAAGCAGGTCGACAACACCGGCGGCGGGTCGGCCGAACCCGGCTCGTGGCTGCTTCAGGCTGTCCCGGACGGCGATGCCTCGTCGATCAGCGGCCGGGACGGTGAGCCGGCCGTCACCGGCGCGGAGGCGGTTCCGGGGATCGCGTACGCCCTCGGCGAGTCCGGTGGTCCCACCGATTACCTGCCCGGCCCGGTGACCTGCGTACTCACCGGCACGGACACGGTCGTGGACACGCCCGGCGACGTACTCACCCCGGCGATCGGGCAGGACGTCACCTGCACGTTCACCAACGTCTACCAACCGACCTCGCCGACGCCGTCCGCATCCAGCGGAGAGCCGTCGCCGTCCGCTAGCGGGCAACCGACGCCGACGGCGAGCGGCACGACGCCGCCACCCATCCCGGTCACGGGAACGCCGGTGGGACGGGTGGCGGCGTACGCGGTGGGCCTGACGGCCCTCGGGGCCGGGTTGCTGCTGGCGGCCCGGATCAGAAGACGGGACCGTGACCCGTCGCCCCGATGATCGCGACGATCATGATGGTCCGGCGACGGCGCTTGGTCATCAATGCGTACACCATCGACAGCACCACGAGCTCCAGGTCGGGCCAGTCGCCGGTGACCTCCACTCGCATCGGGCGGCGGGCGAGCGGCGGGATCTGCACATCGATGCTGCGGCCGTCGCGCTCGAGCCGGGCTCCTCGGTGACCTCGCTGCCAGCGGACCGGGCCGCCCGGCCCGGGGACGTGCGAGCGCTGCGGATGCAGCCGCACGGCCGGGCCGCTTCCGGCGTACGCCTCGACGCCGATGCGACGCCGGTCAGTCGGATGGATCGTCCATTCGCGGTCGCCGAGCCGGATGACGGCCCGCCGCCACGACCAACTCGTCTGGAGCGTCGCGTTGCCGAACTCGAAGACGCCCTTGGAACGTACGACGGAGCGCTCGACGGTGCCTGCGGCGTTCATCGGGTGCTCCAGCGCAGGCCGGGGATCACCACAGCGCCGACCGCGAGGTGCAGCGCGGCGAGCCCGAGCTTCGCCGAACCGGAGACGCCGCCGGTCGGGCCGAGCAGCACCGACAGCAGCAGGAATCCGGCGGCGATGATCGTCCAGACGGTCAGCGCCCGGGCGGTCAGCCGCTCCAGCAGGGCGAGCAGGCCCCAACCGGCGAGGGCGGCGACCGCACCGGCGATGAGCGCGGCGGCGAGCGTCACCTCGGTGGTGGAGGTGCCGGTCCGGACGGCGAGGTCGATTCCGGCCGGGCCGGCGAGCAGGGCGAACCCGGCTCCGGCGACTGCGGTGGCGGCGGCGGTGATGGTGAGGCGGCGTACGGATTTCGTCATGGCGGCAGCTTGGCCCGAGCCCGGTCGCTCCGTCATCGCTCCGGAGGTCGTGGGGACACCGTCTTTAGTAAGCGCGCTACATCTTTAGTAGGTGGCCGGCCCACGTCGTGCCTGGATAACCTGCCAGCGTGAACGCCCGCCGAACCGGCCTGACGATCACCGTCGTGGTGATCGGGGGCCTCGTCGCGTACGCCCTGTGGGGCGCGACGCAATCCGCCCCGGACCTGATTCCGTTCGACGCCGTCGTCGCGCTCGTGTCGATCGGGGTCACCGCCTGGCTGTTCCGGCAGCCGCTGGCCGGTGGACTCGTCGCCGGGGTGCTCGCCGCGTTCTCCCCGGTCGCGACGCCGGTCGCCAGCTTCGCCGCGTTCCACACCGCCCGTCGGCGGCCGTTCCGCGAAGCACTGGCGGTCACCGTGGTCGGCATCCTCGGGCAGGCGATCCAGGGGATCTGGCGGACGCCGGCCGGATTGTCGTACGGCTGGTGGATGCTGCTCATGACGGCGGCGTACGCGGCCCTGCTCGGCTGGGGATTCTGGGCTCAGGCCCGCGTGAACCTGCTGCGGGAGCTGCGCGACCGCGCCCGGCGAGCGGAGGAGGAGCAGGAACGAAGGATCGTCGAGGCCCGGCAGTCCGAACGCAACCGCATCGCCCGCGAGATGCACGACGTGCTTGCTCATCGCCTGTCGCTGCTCGCCGCGTACGCGGGCGCGGTCGAGTATCGGCCCGACGCCCCGCCCGAACGTCTGACCGAGGCGGCTCGCGTCATCCGTGCGGGTGCGCACCAGGCGCTCGAAGACCTACGCGAGGTCATCACCCTCATGCGGTCCGAGGACGACGGCAATCCCGACGCTCCGGCCGGCCAGACCCTCGCCGACCTGCCCGCGCTCCTCGCCGAGGCGCGGGCCGCGGGCCAGCGCGTCGAGCTCGACGACCGGCTCGACCCGGCCGCTTTGCCGCCGGCGCTCGGGCGGTGTGCGTATCGCGTGATCCAAGAAGGACTGACGAACGCGCGCAAACACGCCCCCGGGCAGGTGGTGACGCTTCAGCTTGCGGGTCCACCCACAATCTTGACGGTACGCAATTCCACCGTGCCGGATGGGCGCGGACCGGGCGGCGGAACCGGATTGGCCGGGCTCGCCGAGCGGGTGTCGCTCGTGGGCGGTGAACTGGAGCACGAGATCGACGCGGACGGCGAGTTCCGGCTCACCGTTCGGTTACCGTGACCGGCATGATCAGGGTTGTGATCGTCGACGACGATCCGCTGGTACGCGGAGCGCTGACGATGATGCTGGACGGCGCGGACGGCATCGCAGTCGTGGGCGAGGCGGCCGATGGCGCGCAGGCGCTGGTCGCGGTCGAAAAGCACGACCCGGACGTGGTGCTGATGGACATCCGGATGCCGGGAGTGAGCGGCATCGTGGCGACCGAGCGGATTCGGCGTCGCACGCGACCGCCCGAGGTCGTCATGCTCACCACTTTCGACTCCGACGACCACATCGTGCGGGCGCTGCGGGCCGGAGCGAGCGGCTTTCTGCTCAAGGACACGCCGCCGGAGCGCATCGCGGCGGCCGTCCGCAGCGTCGCGGCCGGAGAGCCGATCCTGTCGCCCAGCGTGACACGGCGGCTCGTCGACCAGGTCACAACCGGTTCCGCCGCAACCGAACGGGCCCGGGAGACCCTCGCCGCACTGACTCCTCGGGAGCGGGATGTCGTGCTCGCGATCGCCCAGGGACGCTCGAACGCGGAGATCGCCGGGGAGCTGCTGATGAGCCTGACGACGGTGAAGGCGCACGTGTCGCACATCTTGACCAAACTCGACCTGACCAACCGTACGCAGATCGCACTGCTCGCCCACGACGCCGGACTGATCTGAGGATTGCCATGCAGGACGACGAATCGCCACTGGCCCGAGCCTGGGATCAAGCCGCCGCAGGCTACGACGACTACTTCGTACCCCGGTTCGCTCCGTGGGTCGAGTTAGCGGTGCAAGAGCTCGGCCGGGACCTGCCGGACGGTCCGATCCTCGTGCCCTGTTGCGGCACCTTTCCGGAATTGCCCTTGCTCGCGACTGCTTTTCCCGGACGCCCGATCGTCGGGATCGACCTGTCGCCCGGCATGGTGGCGCGCGCGTCCGCTCGGGCTTCGTCGTTCCCGCTCGCCGAGGCGGTCGTCGGGGACGCCGTCGAGGTCGGGCCGGAGTGGACCGGACGCTGTGCGGCGGTGGTTTCCGTCTTCGGGCTGCAACAGTTGCCCGACCCGCCGGCCGCGCTGGCCTCGTGGGTCGGCCTGTTACGTCCGGGCGGGCGGCTGTCGGTCGTGTACTGGCCCGATGTGGTCGAACAGGAAGGGCCGTTCGCGCTGTCCCATCGCATTCGCGGGCGAGCCGCTGCCGACCCCGACGCCGCACGCCGGGCGGCCGAGGCGATCGCGTACGCGGGCGCGGAGGTGACGGCGGATCGGGCGGTCTCCTTCCCGATGGAGCATCCCGATGCGGCGACGTTCTGACGGGCTATGTCCAGTAGTGGGCCGTTACGGGCGTTTGCCCTGACTCAGGGCGAAGACGCACTGGCCGAACTCGGGCGGCGGTTTCTAGCGGCCGCACCGGCCGACCGGCCCTGGCGGCATACGCCGAGCGCCCGGCTGCTGACTGCCCGGAAACCAGCCCCAGCTGGGAATTCGTGATCTAGCGTGGACGCATGGTGGGCACAATTCTGTGGGGGATCATCGGCGGCGCCATCGTGGGCATCCTCGCCCGCCTGCTGCTGCCGGGCAAGCAGCACATCTCGATGCTCGTGACGGTGATCGTCGGCATCGTCGCCGCGACGCTGGGCGGCGTCATCGCCGACTGGCTCGGAGTGGGTGACACCAGAGGCATCGACTGGATCCGGCACTTCATCCAGATCGCCCTGGCGATCCTGTTCATCTGGCTGGCCGATCGGATGTTCAGCAAGCGTACGCCGCCTGCTGTTCCCGCTCGCTGACGCTCGCGGGTGCGCGGCGCTTCCCGCTCGCGGGTGCGCGCCGGGTACGCGGTCACCAGACGGTGTGCAGCAGGTGGTTGACGAGCAACGCCGTAGCCGCCTGCGCCACGAGCCACAGCTTCGGCCGGGGCAGCAGAGCGGCCGCGGCGGGCAGCCAGATCGCGAAGGGCAGCCAGATGCGTTCGACCTCCGCCTTGCTGAGGCCGGACAGGTCGGCCACGACGATCGCGGCGAGCGCGCCCAGCGCGAGGATCGCGACCGGCGCTGTCTTTTCTTGCGGCAGATCAGGGTTCTGGGTCGAATCTTGCCCCATGATTCGACCCAGAACCCTGATCTGGTTCGTAGAAGCGAGACGGGGGAGTGCGGCGTACCCGGCAGGCCCGATGCTGAAGGCGAGGGCGGCGAAGTTCGCCCAAGCCCAGTACCAGTAAGGGCGGAGCGAAGCGATGCCCTGGTAGTAGCGGATGCGTACCAGGGAGTAGCCGTCGAACCACCAGAAGCCGGCCAAGGCGAACCCGGCGACCGGCAGCAGCGCGCCGCCGGACGCCCAGAGGAGCGGTTTCCATCGCCGCGCCGCAATGGCGACCGCGACCGCGAGGAACGCCATCAGGACCAGGCCGTACGACAGGAACACGGCGAATCCGAAGAGCACCCCGGCCAGCACCGTCCACAGTGCCCGTCCAGTGGCGAGCAAGGCGACCGCGACCGAGGTGACGCCGAGGAAGAGGCCGTCGCCGGAGACGCCGACCCATACTGCGCCGGGGAAGAGCACGACGAACGGCACGGCGGCTCGTGCGATCTCGCCCGAGCCGAGCGAGCGCAGCGCCGACGGGACCGCCACGGCGGCGAATGAGCCTACCGCGATGCACGTGAGCGCGGCGGCGACTCCGCCGGAAAGGCCCACCCGGTCGAGCACCGCGAACACGAGCAGGGCGCCCGGCGGATGTCCGGCCGCTTGGGTGTTCCAGGAATCGGGCTGGAAGTCGAGGATGCGGTCGGCGTACCCGTGGATCATCGCGGGGATGTCTCCGGCGCTAGGCAACGCCGCGAGGTACTCCGCGTCGACGGTCAGCCGGGTGGCCACCCCGTGGTTCCAGCCGTCCACCATCGCCAAGCTCAGCGTCCAGCCGAACGCGGCGACATAGGACACCGCGAGCAGGCTCCGCCACGGCAGGTTCCGGGGGAACGCGAAGATCACCAGCAGTGCGATGAGGATGGCTGGAACGGTGCCCGGCCCGGTATGCGGAATCCAATGCGCGTACAGGGGTGCCGCAGCGGCTTGAACGTCGACCTGCCGCCCCACCACGATGGCCGCGCCGACCAGGACGGCGGCTCCGCACAGGACGAGGAGCTCAGCCCGCCGCAAACTCCGCCATCCCTTGCTCGAACGGAACGGCGGCGTGGAAGCCGAGGTCGGCCGCCGCCCGGGCGGGGGAGGCGACGATATGCCGGACGTCGCCCGCCCGGAACTGCCCGGTGACCACCGGATCGGGTCCGGCCATGACACTCGACAATGCGGCAGCGAGATCGCCTACAGTGCGGGGTACGCCGGACGCGATGTTGAACGCGCGGAACGGTTCCGCGTTCGAGCGGTCCAACCAGGACAGTGCGGCGACGTTGGCGGCGGCGACGTCGCGTACGTGGACGAAGTCGCGGCGCTGGCCGCCGTCCTCGAAGACCCGGGGCGCCTGTCCGGCGGCCAGCGCCGACCGGAAGATCGCGGCGACTCCGGCGTACGGGGTGTCGCGGGGCATCCCCGGTCCGTAGACGTTGTGATAGCGCAACGCCGCGCATCGGCTGCCCGACGCGTGGGCCCACGCCGATGCGAGGTGCTCCTGCGCCAGCTTCGTGGCCGCGTACACGCTGCGCGGATCGAGCGCCGCGTCCTCGTCGATCACCTCCGGCGTCACGGGCGCGCCGCACTGCGGGCAGGTGGGCTCGAACCGGCCGGCGGTCAGGTCCGGCTCGTGGCGCACCCGGGCGCGCACCGGTCCATGGTCACCACACGTGTACGCGCCATCGCCGTACACCACCATGGAGGAGGCGAGCACCAACCGGCGTACGCCGTGCCGGGCCATCGCGGCCAGGAGAACCGCCGTGCCCAGGTCGTTGCAGCCCGCGTACTCGGGAAGGTCCTGCAGGTCGACGCCGAGTCCGACCATGGCGGCCTGGTGGACGACGGCGTCCACGCCCGACACCGCCCGGTCGACGGCCGCCGGGTCTCGCAAGTCCTCGCCGCTGGGCAGCGCCCGGTCGAAGACGCGTACGCCGTGCCCGGCCGCGGTCAGCTGATCGACGACGGAACAGCCGATGAACCCGGCCCCGCCGGTCACGAGAACCTTCACGCCTTCGACGCTAAGCGCTGGCGAGCGCTCCGTCCGGGAGGCGTCACGGGTTCGTAAGGATTTCCCCGGAGTCGGTAAGAATATGTGGTCGATTCCGGCGGTACGGTGCGTTCATGGTCGACGTTATATTGCCGTGTCTCAATGAAGCGGCCGCGTTACCGCAGGTGTTGACCGGTCTGCCGACCGGCTATCGGGCCATTGTCGCGGACAACGGATCGACCGACGACTCCGTCGCGGTCGCCCGGGCGTTCGACGCCCACGTGGTCCACGCCCCGCAGCGCGGGTTCGGTGCGGCCGTCCACGCCGGACTGGAGGCGGCCACTTCCGAAGTGGTCTGCGTGGCCGACGCGGACGGCTCGTTCGACCTGCGCGACCTGCCTCAGGTCGTCGATCCGGTGGTCGCCGACGAGGCGGACCTGACCTTGGGGCGGCGCACGCCGGGCCCGGGCGCCTGGCCGTGGCACGCCCAGCAGGCGAACCGGTTCCTCGCCTGGTGGCTGCGCGGCGAACTGGACGTCGACATCCACGATCTCGGCCCGATGCGGGCGGCCCGGCGGACGGCGTTGCTGGAGCTGGACCTGCGCGACCGGCGCTTCGGCTATCCACTGGAGATGATCGTCGCCGCCGCCCGGGCCGGGTGGCGCATCGCCGAGGTCCCCGTCGCGTACGCGCCCCGGGCCGAAGGAACGAAGTCGAAGGTGACCGGGACCGTGCTGGGCACCGCACGGGCCGTCCGGGACATGGCGAAGGTGCTGGCCGGATGAGGACGCAGGTACTCGTGCTGGCGAAGGCGCCCGTGCCGGGCCGGGTGAAGACCCGGCTGTGTCCGCCGTGCACTCCCGAGCAGGCGGCGGCGGTGGCGTACGCGGCGATCGAGGACACCTTGGACGCCGTCGACGCCACCTCGGCGCGCTGGCGGACGTTGGTCGCCGACGGCGTGATGACCGCTCGTCCGGGGTGGTGCCTCGTCCCGCAGCGCGACGGTGATCTCGGCGTACGCATAGCGTCGGCGTTCACCGCAGCCGCCGAGGAAGCAGAGGCGACCCTGCTCATCGGTATGGACACCCCGCAAGTGCGGCCCGACCTGCTCGACGCGGCGGTCCGGGCGGCCGATGAGGCGGACGCGGCGCTCGGGCTCGCCGAGGACGGCGGCTGGTGGGCGCTGACCCTGCGCGATCCCGCACACGCGACGCTGATCCAGGAGATCCCGACGTCGAGGCCGGACACCGGGCGACGGACGTTGGCCGCCTTGCGCGCGTACGGACTGCGGGTCGCGGAACTGCCGGTATTGCGAGACGTCGACACCGCTGCCGACGCCGTCGAAGTCGCCCGCAGATGCCCGGACGGACGGTTCGCGGCCGCTGTGACGGAGTGCCTCGGATGATCACTGCGCTCGCGCTCTACAGTGGCGCGCTCCGGCGTGACACCCGGTTGCGGCTGCTCGACCTCGCCGGGCGGTCGCTGCGCCACCTCGAAACCGGCGCGTGGCATCGGCTGCGACCGGGGGATCGGGGCGTGCTCGACCGCTGCGCCGGCCCGACCCTCGACGTCGGCTGTGGACCGGGACGGCTTGCCGCCGCGCTGACGGCGACCGGCATCACCGCGCTCGGCATCGATCTCAGCCCGACCGCCGTCCGGCTGGCCCGCCGCCGGGGCGCACATGCCGTGAGCGGGGACGTCTTCGGCCCGGTGCCCGGCGCGGGCACGTGGCGGCATGCGCTGCTGATCGACGGCAACATCGGTATCGGCGGCGACCCGGCGCGTCTGCTGCGGCGCTGCGCCGAACTGATCGGCCCGGACGCTACCGTGCTGGTGGAGACCGATCCGCCGGGTGCCGCCTGCTGGTCGGGCCCGGTCGTCCTGCACGACGGCGACCGCGAGAGCACGCCGTTCCCGTGGGCGCTGGTCGCGGCCGACCGGCTCGCCGGGCCCGCCGCCGACGCGGGCTTCACCGTCCGCGAGACCTGGAATGAGGAGGGACGATGGTTCGCCTGCCTCGGGCGGTGAGCCGCCTGCGCTCGCCCCGGCTCACCAGCCAGCTCGGCCTGATGCTGGGCACGGCCTTCGCGATCTGCCTGCTCACCGGCTACATCAGCCACGCGATTCAGCATCCGCCCGGCTGGTTCTTCTGGCCCTCGCGCCCGGTCGGCCTCTATCGCGTCACGCAGGGCCTGCACGTCGCGACCGGTCTCGCCATCGTCCCGCTGCTCGGTGCGAAGATCTGGTCCGTCTACCCCAAGCTCTTCCGCTGGCCGCCGGCTCGCGACCTGGCGCACGGTCTTGAACGGCTGAGCTTGGCGATCCTCGTGGCCGCGGCCGGCTTCCAGGTGCTCACGGGCCTGCTCAACATCGCCAGATGGTATGCACCGATGGGGTTCTTCTTCACGGTCGCCCATTTCTGGACCGCCTGGATAGCGGCCGGCGCGATCTTGATCCACATCGGAGTGAAACTCCCGATCCTCCGGCGCGCCTTGACGGCCAAGGTACGCCCGACGCCGGCCGGTGACGGGTGGACCCGGCGTGGCTTCCTCGTCACCGTCGGGGCGGCGATCGGAGTCGTGACCGTCGCGACGGTCGGCCAGACGATCCGTCCGCTGGCCGGGATCTCCGTTCTCGCGCCGCGCGATCCCCGCATCGGAGTCCAAGGGGTCCCGGTGAACGGGTCGGCGGCGTCGGCCGGTGTCCGGGACCGGGCGCTGCATTCGGCGTACAAGCTGGAACTGATCGGCCCGAGCGGCACGAAGCTGTTGTCGCTCGCGGACTTGGCGGCGCTGCCGCAATACACCGCGAGCCTGCCGATCACCTGCGTGGAGGGCTGGAGCGCGGACGCCGTGTGGACGGGGGTACGCCTGCGCGACCTGACGGCGCTGGTCGGCGGGGGAGCGGACGACGTCGTGACGGTGGAGTCGTTGCAAGAGAACAGTCCTTATCGGACGTCTACTGTGGAGCAACCCCATGCGCGAGACCCGCTGACGTTGGTGGCGCTGCGATTGCACGGGGAGACGCTGGATCTCGACCACGGTTACCCATGCCGTCTGATCGCCCCGAACCGGCCGGGCGTGTTGCAGACGAAGTGGCTGGCCCGGATCACAGTGGGCGCGGCATGACACTTCTCCGTCGTCTGCTCATCGCCGCGGGCCTGGTGGTGATCGTCATCGGCGCGATCGGTGTGCTGCGCTCGGCGTCGGTCGGATTCTGGCCCTACGTACGCTTCCTGTTCGTCAGCGCCGTGTACGCCGACCTGCTCGTGATGCCGCTCGTGCTGCTCGCCGGGGTGCTCGCCGCCCGGCTGCTGCCGCCTTGGCTGCGCGTGCCCGTCCAGGCTGGACTTTACGTGTCCGCTGCCGTCGCCTTCATTTCGCTTCCGCTTGTTCTCGGGTACGGGCGCGATTCCTCGCTTCCCTCGGCGCTGCCGCGGGACTACCCTCGCGGGCTGCTCATCGTGCTTGCTTTCGTCTGGGCTGCGGTCGTGGTGGCCTCGGTCTGGCGGTTCGTCCGCTCGCGCTCTTCGCGACGGACTCCCGCGTCTACGTGACGTACCTCGGGCGACTTTGCGACGTATCCCGGGATAACGCGGCTTTGTCGGCGATCTAAGCCGCGTCATCCCCGGATCTTGCGATGATCATGGACCGGCACTGGGTCGCCCGGGAAAGTGAGGCAGGTGTGGGCCTCGAAGGTCATCATTCCGGCCTGGACGCAGGGATCCTCGGCGATCAATGCCTTGGCCTCGTCGGCGCCGATGCTCATGATGAGGACGCCGGCCATACCGGCTTCGGAGTCGTCGACTACCGGGCACAGGACCGCGATCACGCCGTCGGCGCGCAGCGCGACCATGCGGCGCTGATGCTCCAGTTCGGTCGCCGCAGCGCCGTCTTGGTGGCGCTCTGCGGTCCAACGCAGGATCACGATGCTCGCCGGGTTCGCAGTCGCCGCCAGGTCCCTGATCTGGGTGTCGGTCACGGTCGATGTCATGTGATCTCCTCATGTTCTGGCAGGGCGGCGCTGGCCCCGATCGATCAAGCCCGCGTCGCCGGAGCCGGCGGTTGACGGACCTTACTCGTCTGAGTAATAGTTACTCACACAAGTAAACACAAATCAAGGGGGAGTCGAAGTGCCGAAACCTGCAGACTTGACGACCGCCAAGAAGCCGCCGTCGACCTTCGCTGCGATCGCCGTCCTGATCGGCCTCGAAATCCTGGTCATCGCGCTCCTCACCGCGATCGGCGTCACCGGTACCCCGGCGGTCGTCGCCGTGGTCGCCTTCGCATTCGTTGAGCGCGTCGCCTACGTGCGATGGTTCAAGCGGCGGGCGTGAGGGATCGCTCAGGCGGGGAGGCGTACCTCGAACCGGCAGCCCTCGCCGGCGTTCCGGGCGGCCACCGTGCCGCCGTGCGCTTCCACGAGGCCGCGGACGATGGCCAACCCCAGACCGCCGCCCGAGCCGGTGTCCGGCGTACGCGCCCGGGACCCCCGGAAGGCGACGTCGAACACCCGGTCGAGATCGGCCTCGGGGATGCCGCCGCAGGTGTCGCTGACTGCCAGCCAGGGTCCGGTGGCGTCCCGCCCGCCGTCGATCGTGACGGTGCCGTCGGGCGGGGTGTATCGGACGGCGTTGAGGACGAGGTTGGCCACCACGCGACCGAGTTCTCGTTCGCTGGCCTTCACCGTCGGCCAGGCGGCCTGCGACGGCGTACGCAGCCGGACGCTGCGGCTCGCCGCGATGGGCGAGGCGGCGGCGATGGCGTCGGAGACGACGTCGCCGAGCCCCACGTCGGCCACCGTCAGATTCAGCGCCCCGGCGTGGATGCGGGACAACTCGAAGAGGTCGTCGACCAGCCGCGCCATCCGGTCGGACTCGACGCGCAGCCGGTGGTGGTACTCCCGCATCGACTCCGCGTCGTCCACCACGCCGTCCTCTAGCGCCTCGGCCATCGCCCGCATCCCGGCCAGCGGCGTACGCAGATCGTGGCTGACCCACGCGATGAGCTGACGGCGGCTGGCCTCCAGCGTCCGTTCGCGGCGGCGGGCGTCGGCGGCCCACACGGCGGCCCGGGCCATGCGGCGGCCCATCCAGAGCCCGATCGCGAGTGACATCGCGCCCGCGATCGGCACGACGATCAGGACGACCTGGAGGTCGTGGCCGGAGATGAACATCTCCTCGGCGACGGCGAGCACTCCGGCCGCAACCGCCAGCACGACGACGAGCACGAGCACGCCCACGTTGGCCGTGATCGACCGGCGTTGCAGCAGGCGCAGGGCGACCGCCCCGGGTACGCACACGACCAGCGCGCCGAGGAGGGCGGCGAGCGCGATCAGCACGACGTCACGCATCGGCGGCCACCGGTTCGTAGCGGTAGCCGATGCCCCACACGGTCTGGATGCGCGACGGATTCGCCGGATCGGGCTCGATCTTCTCCCGCAGCCGCCGGATGTGCACCGTCACCGTGGACTGGTCGCCGAACGTCCAGCCCCACACCTGGTCCAGCAGCTGCGGGCGTTTCAAGGCGACGCCCGGCTGCGACATCAACGCCACGAGCAGGTCGAATTCGCGTACGGTCAGCGCCAGTGGCGAACCACTGAGCGTCGCGGTGCGGCGCGCCGGGTCGACCACGAGGTCGCCGTCGTGCAGGAGATCCTTCGGCTGCTGCGGCTGCGCCCCGGTACGCCGGAGCACCGACTGCACGCGGAGCACGAGTTCGCGCGGGGAGAACGGCTTGGTGACGTAGTCGTCCGCGCCCAGTTGCAGGCCGACGATCCGGTCGATCTCCTCACCCATGGCGGTCAGCATGATGATCGGCAGCTCGGCGGAGGACTGCCGCATGCGGCGGCACACTTCGAGCCCGTCGACCCCGGGCAGCATCAGGTCCAGCACCACGAGATCCGGTGGGCGGGCGGCGTACGCGGCCAGGGCGGTGTCGCCGTCGGCGGCCAGTTCGACGGTCATCCCGGCCCGTTCCAGGTATCGCCGCACGACGTCGGCGACGGTGGGATCGTCGTCGACGACGAGGATGGCGGGCGAGCTGGATCGGGTCACGTAGCCAGCGTAGGTCCGGCCGAGCCCGCTGCGGCAGCCCCGACGCGTTCTGTCAGGGCTTCGTAAGGCATCTTGTACTACCGTACAAGTTCATGGGCTACGTCTTCCTCCTGTGCGCCATCACGGCCGAGGTCATCGCGACCAGTCTGCTCAAGTCGACGCACGGGTTCACCAAGCTGTGGCCCACCCTCGCGGTGCTCGTCGGCTACGGTCTGTCGTTCATCGCGCTGTCCCAAGTCGTCAAGTCGGTCCCGGTCGGCGTCGCGTACGCCGTGTGGTCGGGGCTGGGCACGGCGGCGATCGTCGCCATCGGCGCGGTCTTCCTCGGCGAGCCGCTCACGGTCGTCAAGGTGGTCGGCATCGGGCTGATCGTGGCCGGCGTCGTGATCCTCAACGTCGGCGGAGCGGCGGCCCATTGAGCGCCGACCAGCGTCGGGTGCAACGGCCCCGGGATCCGCAGGCCCGCCGGGACGCCCTCACGGCAGCGGTCATCGAAAGCATCGCCGACGTCGGCATCGGGCGTACGACGCACCGCAGTGTTGCGACCCGCGCCGGGTTGCCGCTCGGCGCGACGACCTACTACTTCCCGACCCTGGACGACCTGGTCGAGGCGGGGCTGCGCCGGGCGGCCGAGATCTTCGATCGCGATCTGACGAGCTGGGCCGAGCGGCTGGCCGCTGCGGCCGACCCGGCCACCGAGCTGGCGGCGATCGCAGCCGAGTACGCCGCCGACGCGGTGCCCGCCCGGCTCGCGTACGAGCTGTCGGCGGCGGCGATGCGCGACGAGCGGCTGCGTCCGCTTGCCCACCGTCGGCTCGGCGGCCTCCGCGAGGTGCTCGAAGCCGCGTTCGGGCGATGCGCGTACGCCGTCGGCGCGGTGCTGGACGGTGCGGTGCTGCAGGCGCTCACCACCGGCGTACCCGTCGACCGGGAAGCGCTCGCAAGCGTCGTCCGCCGCCTCACTAGGACTGGCGACGACCGTGAACCACTCCGTCGCGATCGGGCATGAACAGACGTGACAGATTTGCGTTCGCCCGTGCAGTACGCCGACGACGTGCTGATCCGGGAGTCGATCCGCGCGCCGGAACGCTTCGCGCCGCTGTTCGACCGGCACGCCACCGCGGTGCACCGGTATCTGAGCCGGCGGATCGGCGAATCCGCCGACGACCTGCTGGCCGAGACGTTCCTCGTCGCCTTTCGCGTGCGGGAGTCCTTCGAACCGCTGCGGATCGACGCCCGGCCGTGGCTGTTCGGCATCGCGACCAACGTGCTGCGTCGGCATGTGCGGGCGGAAGAGCGCCGCTATCGGGCGCTGGCCCGCTCGGCGGGGTCGGACCGAGGCGTACACCTCGACGAGGCGCTAGATGATCGCCTCGACGCCCAGGCGTTGCGCGGTGCCCTCGCCGCCGCGCTCGCGAGCCTGAAGCCTCCGGATCGCGACGCGCTGCTGCTGCTCGCCTGGGCTCAGCTCTCGTACGCAGAGATCGCCGCCACGCTCGGCATCCCCATCGGGACGGTGCGGTCCAGGATCAACCGCGCCCGTCGGGTCACCCGGTCCGCGCTGGGTCTGCCAGCGGAATCGCTTGGTCTTCCGGAGGAATCATGAACGAGATCTCGTTGCTGGACGCGTTTGGCCCGGATGCGACGGAGCTGCCTGACCATGCTCGGCTCGCAGCTCGCGAACGGTTGCTCGCCGAGTGTCGGACGCCGAGCGCGGGTACCCGGCTGCGGAGCGCGGGCGGGCGGCGTACCAGGGGATTCTCTCGCCGCTGGACACTGGCCGGGGCTGGGTTGGTCCTCGCCGCCGGTGCGGCGGCGGTCGTGCTGCCTCGGCTCACCCGACCGACGCCGGACGAATCGGCTGGCTCGGTGGAGCTGGTCGCGGCGAGCACTCCCGAGTTCCCCTACACCGTTCCCGGACTGGGTAAACCGACGTTCACGGCGGAGCCGAACAGCCCCATCATGGCGGTCTACGCCCAGCCGGACGGGAGTGAAGTCGTGCTGGCTCCGCTGGCCGCGCCACCGGACGAGTACGTCAAGGGAGAGCGGGAGATCACGGTCGACGGCCGCCCAGGCCGCATCGTCACGGGGAAGAAGGAGTCCGGAGAGGTCATGTTCGTGGCCCTCCGCTGGGAACACCGGCCAGGCGTATGGCTCTCGCTCACCAAGGCCGGGCACAACGCCACCGAAGAGTTCGTTCTGGCGCTGGCCCACGCGGTGGTCGACCAACCGCAGAGCGTCGGCTTCAAACTCACCATCGGCCTGGTGCCGAAGGGCTGGCGGCTCGGGATGTTCAAGGACGACGGAGCGATCCTCTCCTACGTCGATCCGAAGGCCCCCAGTCGGGTGCTGACCGCGAACTGGACGCCGCAGCCCGACACGAGTCGGGACGATCAAATCGAGGGATTCGAGTCGGTCGAGACCGTCACGGTCGGGGGCAAGCGAGTGAAGCTCGTACGGGCCGCCGAGTTCTGGCGGTTGAGCGCCGTCCTGCCCGACGGGTCGGGCTTCACGCTCATGGCGTCACGGTCCTTCCGGGCGAACCAGGTGGTCGCGGTCGCCGGCAGCGTGCGGCTCACCAAGTCGTGATCGCGCGGCCGGCCCGGTCCCTGAAGACCTCGGCAAACGCCGGATATGGCCGAGTCGGCCCGGTTACGGTGAGGGCATGCGGGCTTTGCAGCTGGTCTCACCCGGGAAGATCGAGGTACGCGACGTCGAGGTGCCGGAGATCGCCTCGGACGAAGTGCTCGTGAAGGTCGCCGGGGCCGGGCTCTGCCATTCCGACCTCCACGTGCTGCACGTGCCGGAGTGGCCGATCCCGAACATGACGCTGGGCCACGAGACTGCGGGGCACATCGAGAAACTCGGCGACACGGTGACCGGATTCGCCAAGGGCGACGCCGTTCTCGTCTACCTGATCTGGGCCTGCGGCGTGTGCCGCCCGTGCATCGAGGGCCGCGACAACGTCTGCGTCAACCAGGGCGGCCGGTACGCGTACCCGCCGTGCCCCGGGCTCGGCCCGGACGGCGGCATGGCCGAATACATGCGGGTCAAGGCGCGGTATCTGGAACCGTTGGGCGACCTCGATCCGGTGCAGGCCGCGCCGCTGGCCGACGCCGGGCTGACCCCGATGCACGCGATCAACGGCGCACGCCATCGGCTCGGCCCGGGCTCGACCGCGGTCGTCATCGCGGTCGGCGGTCTGGGCCACGTCGGGCTGCAGATCCTCGCCGCGACGACGTCGGCGCGGATCATCGCGGTCGACTCCAGCGAGCAGAAGCTCGAGATCGCCCAGGAACACGGGGCCGACCTCGTTCTGAAGAGCGATGAGAACGCCGTGAAGCGGATTCTGGAGGAGACCGGCGGCTACGGAGCTGACGCGGTCTTCGACTTCGTCGGCGTGCAGCCCACCATCGACCTCGCCACCCACACGATCGCGCCGGACGGCGCGCTGCGCGTCGTCGGGCTCGGCGGCGGCTCGTTCACCTACGAGGCGAACGGGACGGCCGATCCGTTGCCCTGGGGCGTCGACGTACGCCGCTCGTTCGGTGGGACGCGGACGGATCAGCGGCAGGTTCTCTCGCTGGCCCAGCAGGGCAAGATCTCCGTCGACGTGCAGACCTATCCGCTGGCCGACGGGCTCAAGGCGTTCGCCGATCTCGAGGCGGGCACCGTCCGCGGACGGGCCGTCCTCGTCCCCTGACGGCCGCAGCAGGGATCTGCGCCGGATCACGGATCTCGGTCGAATCTCGGACCAAGATTCGACCCGGAACCCTGATCCAGCGCGAAAAGGCGGGCGCGAAAGGCGGCGGGCGTGATCTGCGGCATACGAGAGCGCGGTAGCAAGACGGACGTACGGTTTGTTACGCTGCCCGCGTGCTCCTCCCACCCCGTGGCAACGCCCGCATCCTGATCGCCGCCCACTTCGTCAACACGCTCGGCAACGGGGCGTACCTGACGACGAGCACGCTGTTCCTGACGCGCTCGATCGGGCTGAGCCCGGCCGAAGTCGCGCTCGGGCTGGCGATCGCGGCCGGGGCGGGCATGGCGCTGAGTACGCCGATGGGCTACGTCGCCGACAAGTACGGTCCCAAGCGCGTCATGCTGACGATGCTGATCCTGCAGTCGGCCTGTTTCGCCGGCCTGATCGGCGTACGCGGACTGTGGTCGTTCGCGCCGATCGCCTGCCTCATCGCGATCGGGGAGGCGTGCGCGAAGGCGGCGAACGGGGCGATGATCGCGGCGGCCGTCGAACCGGGGCAGCGGTTGCGCGTACGCGCCTTCCTGCGCTCGGCCAACAACGCCGGGATCGGCTTGGGGGCGTTGATCGGCAGCATTCCGCTGATGCTGGACAGCCGGCCGGCGTACGTGGCGATGCTGCTCGGCAACTCCGTCACGTTCCTGCTCGCGGCATCGGTCCTCACCCGGGTGCACCTGGAACAACCGGTGGTCGAGCGCCCGGCCGAGCAACCGCGCCTGGTGGCGTTGCGGGACCGCCCGTTCCTCAGCTTCGCCCTCGTCGACGGGCTGGTCGCCGCGCTCTACAACGAGCTGCTCACGATCGGGCTGCCGTTGTGGCTGACCGTGCACACCGGCGGTCCACTGTGGCTGGTGTCGGCGGCGCTGCTGATCAACACCACGGGCTGCGTCCTGTTGCAGGTGTGGGCTTCCGGTGGCACCGACGGCCTGGCGAGTGCCGCGCGTACGGGTCGCCGCGGTGCGCTGATCATCGCCGTCGCGTGTGTCCTGTTCGGAGCGTCGACCGGTATGCCAGCCTGGGCGGTCGTCGCCGGAGTGCTCGCCGCGTCGTGCGTACACGTGCTGGGTGAGCTGTTCAGCTCGACCGCGACGTGGGCGGTCATCTTCGGGCTCGCCCCGGACTGGGCGCAAGGCCAGTATCAGGGCGCGTATCTGACCGGCCGCCAGATCGGCAACATGGTCACTCCGCCCCTGCTCACGGCCCTTGTCGTGGGGGGCGGCGGACCCGGGTGGCTGGTTGTCGCGCTCGTCTTCGCGACCGCAGGCATCGCGTACCCCTCGTTGGTGCGCTGGGGAGCACGGACCCGGACCGAGCCGGTGCCCGCCTGAAAGCGGACCCGGACCGCCGACGCGCAGTATGCGATCATGGGGGACCGCGACGCGAGAGGGGCTGATCGAGGTGGAGGTCGAGCGGACGGCGCTGCCGGGGATCGGACTGCGGCACGAGTTCCGGACGGCGCGCGGGCAGCACGCCGCGGTCGTCTCCCACCACAACGGCCGCCGGGACCTGGTCGTCTATGACCCACGAGATCCCGATACCACCCTGGCGAGCCTCGCCCTGACCAGCGAGGAGGCCAACGGGGTCGCCGAGCTGCTGGGCACCGCACGGCTGGTCGAGCGGCTCGCGGACCTGCAACGGCAGGTGACCGGGCTGGTCACGATCCAGGTGCAGGTGTCCGACGATTCGCCGTACGCCGGTCGGTTCATGGGCGACGCGCGAGTGCGGACGCGCACCGGAGCTTCGATCGTCGCGATCGTGCGGGACGCGGAAGTCGTCGCGAGCCCCGGCCCCGACACCCGCCTGCGGTCCGGTGACCTCGTGGTGATCGTCGGCACCGCCGACGGCACCGCGGCGGCCGCCGAGATCTTCACGCGCGGATAGGGCCGCCTATGCACGCCGCCTTCACGCTGATCGAGATCGGCGCCATCATCCTCGCCCTCGGGCTGCTCGGCGCGTTGTCGCTGCGCTTCAGCATCTCACCGATCCCGCTGTATCTGCTGGCCGGTCTGGCCTTCGGCCACGGTGGCATCCTGCCGCTCACCACGAGCGAGGAGTTCACCGCGACCGGGGCCGAGATCGGTGTCATCCTCCTGCTGTTCACCCTGGGCCTGGAGTACACCGCGCCCGAACTCGTGGGCACGTTGCGCACCAACGCTCCGGCCGGTCTCGTCGACCTCGTGCTCAACTCGCTCCCGGGCGTCGCCGTCGCGCTGCTCATGGGCTGGGGGCCGGTCGCGGCCGTCGCGCTCGGCGGGATCACCTACGTCACGTCGTCCGGCATCACCGCGAAGGTGATGGCCGACTTGGACTGGCTCGGTAACCGCGAGGTCCCGGTCGTGCTGTCATTGCTGGTCTTCGAAGACCTCACGATGGCGGTCTACCTGCCGATCCTCACCGCGATGCTGGCCGGGGCCGGATTCCTCACGGGCGCGATCACACTCGGCATCGCCGCCGCCACGATCACCGTGATCCTCATCGTGGCGCTGCGATTCGGTCACATCGTGGAGAAGCTGGTCGCCTCGCCGAGCCAGGAAGTGCTGCTCCTCAAGGTGCTGGGCCTGACAGTGCTGGTCGCCGGAGTCGCCCAATTGTTGCAAGTCTCGGCGGCGGTCGGCGCGTTCCTCGTCGGCATCGCGCTGTCCGGGCCACTCGCGCATCAGGCCCGCGAACTGCTGACACCGTTGCGCGATCTGTTCGCGGCGGTGTTCTTCGTCTTCTTCGGCCTGCACACCGATCCTGGGGATCTCCCGCCGGTGGCCGGCATCGCGATCGGGCTCGCGATCGTGGGCATGCTGACGAAGATGGCCACCGGCTGGTGGGCCGCCCGCCGCGCCGGGGTCTCGACCGTCGGCCGGTTGCGCGCCGGGGCCGCGTTGCTGCCGCGCGGCGAGTTCAACATCGTCATCGCCGGGCTCGCGGTCACCGCCGGGGTCAATTCCGAACTCGGCCCGCTCGCGGCGGCGTACGTGCTCGTGCTCGCGGTCACCGGCCCGCTCACGGCCCGCGCCATCGTTCCGATCGCCAAGCGATACGCACAACGGCGTGCCCCGATTCCGCGACAAGCGAGCGCTGAGGAGCATTCGCCCGAACGAATCACAGTCGATCCCTAGATCGGCGCCACCCGTGTACGATCCCGCATACGACCTGCTTCAGACGGATTGGGACACCGACATGGCCACGCGCAGCACCGAGTTCGTGGCCGACGTCGTGCACGAGCGGCTTCGTGAGGCGATCCTGTCCGCGCAGTTCCGCCCGAACCACCGCCTCGTCGAGGAGGAGCTGGCGGACTGGCTGAAGGTCAGCCGCACTCCCGTACGCGAGGCGCTCCTCCGGCTCCGTCAGGAGGGACTGGTCGAACAGCGCCGGGGCTGGATCGTGCGCGATCACGCCCCCGAGGAGATGCTGGAGATCATCGAGGCGCGGGCCGGGATCGAGGCGCATGCGGCGTACCTGGCGGCGGGTCGGCTCAAGCAGGACGACTTCGCCCGGCTCGACGAGCTGATCGAGCTCATGGAGGATCCAGGTGCGTCCCGAGTCCGGCTGAACGAGCTGAACAACGAGTTCCACGACCTCGTCGCCCAGGCGGCCGGCAATGCGCTGGTGAGCCAGTTCTTCCGGCGTACCAAGGTGAACTATTGGAACTTCCACCAGCCGGTGGTCTTCACCCCGGCCGACGACGAGATCGTCAACCGGCAGCATCGGGATCTCGTCGCCGCCCTCCGGGCGCAGGACGGCGAGACGGCCGCGAAGATCGCCCGCGAGCACGTCGAGAACACCGCGCGGATCATCATGTCGGCGCTCGGGCGCTGACATCTCCTTAACATCACGTTGAGTACGCTCGGCCCGGTGAACCGTCGCCGTGCCATCTGGCTGATCTCGCTCGCCGCCGCCACCACGGCCCTCGTCGTCGCCGCGTTCGTGGTCGTGCCGATGCTGCTGCCGCCCGGACCACGCCCGCTGTTCCAGCTGCCGGTCGCATGTGGAGAGACGTGGGAGCTCGGCACCTATCCCGGCCACGACGACTTCGACCTGGATCTGTTCCCCACCAAGGGAACTGCGTGGGGCCGTCCGATCCTCGCCTCGTTCGGCGGCACTGTCATCGAAGCCGGGATCAACGGCGAACTGGGCGGGCGTACGCCCAAGAAGCCGAACGGGCCCAAGGGCCGCGGCGGCGGCTACTGGGTGAAGATCGACCACGGCGGGAAATGGACGACGCAATACCTGCACATGCTGGAACCGCCCCTCGTGAAGGTCGGCGACGAGGTGCGGCAGGGCCAGCAACTCGGCAAGATCGGCAGCACCGGCGACTCCGGCGCGCCGCATCTGCATTACGAACAGCACCGGGGCTGGGAGAAGGTCGAGGCGTACTTCGACGGCCAGCCGTCCGGCATCACGACCGACGACCACGAGTACACGGTCAGGCGGAAGAGCAACAACTGCACCGATGTAGCCTCGCCAGGTGTCCCTGACTGATCACGGAGTCGCGGTCGCCGCGGCGCAAGCGGGCGCAGCCGTCGTCCGCGCGAAGTTCGGCAGCTCGCTGACCCGACATGCGAAAGCCCCCGGCGACTTCGCGACTGAGGCCGACCTCGCCGCTGAGCAGGCGATCCTCGAAGTACTGCGACAGAGCAGGCCCGACGACGCCGTGCTCGGCGAGGAGACCGGCGGCGAGATCGGCGAGCGTACCTGGTTCGTCGACCCGCTCTGCGGCACGCTCAACTTCGCCGCCGAGACCACCATGGCGTCGGTCAACGTCGCGCTGCGTACCGGGTCGGGGATCACCGCAGCAGCCAGCGCCGACCCGTTCACCGGCGAGATCTTCTGGACCGACGGCGACCGGGCGCTGATCCGGCGCGACTCCGAGGACCGCCCCGCGCATCCGTCGGCCGAATCGCGCCTGGTCGACCTCAACCTCGACCCGCATCCGGACAGCCCCGAGTTCTCGGCGACCGCCCTGCTCGCGAGTGTCGCGTTCAACCAGCGCTTCCGCCCCCGCGTCCTGTCCACCACGCTCGCGGTCGCCTGGGTCGGCGCGGGCCGGCGTTCGGCGTACCTGACGGCCGGGGATCTGCGCGACAGCGTGCACTTCGCCGCCGGGATCGCGTTCTGCCAGGCGGCCGGCTGCGTCGTCACCGGCATCCAGGGCCAGCCGCTGCATACGGGGGTCGGCGGGCTCCTCGTCGCCGCCGACGAACCCACCCACTCCGCACTCCTGGAGCTGCTGAACGAGGTGCGCCCGTGATCAAGGCGGTCTTCTTCGACGTGGGCGGGACGATCCTCGACGAGTCCCGGGAGTTCGAGACCTGGGCCGACTGGCTCGGCGTACCCCGGCACACGTTGTCGGCGGTCTTCGGCTCCGTGGTCGCCCGGGGCGGGCGCTTCGACGAAACCTTCGAGATCCTCCGGCCCGGCTTCGACTTCGCGACCGAACGGGCCCGCCGGGAAGCGGCGGGTCAAGCGGAGACATTCGGCGCGGAGGACCTCTATCCGGACGCGCGCCGGTGCCTGAGCGCCCTGCAGGAGCAGGGGCTGCTGGTCGGCCTGGCCGGCAATCAACCGGCGTACGCCGAGGCGATCCTCTGGGATCTCGACCTGGCCGTCGACGTCATCGGCACGTCGGAGGGCTGGGGCGCGGCCAAGCCGTCACCGGAGTTCTTCGAGCACGTCGTACGCGTCGGCGGCGGCGATCCGTCAGTCATCCTCTACGTCGGCGATCGACCGGACAACGACGCAACCCCCGCAATCGCCGCCGGTATGCACGCCTGCCTGATCCGGCGCGGTCCCTGGGCCCACATCCTCGACAGTGCGCCAGTGGCCGGCGACTGCCTGTTCAACATCGCATCGCTGGACGAATTGCCCGGTCTCGTCGCTCAGCACAACGCCGCCGCCCAGTAGTTGATCTAGGCGAGTTTCGGCTGCCTGGGCCGCCATTTCTCGCCTAGATCGACTTGTGGAGCCGCGGAACGCGCCCGGGAACGGCCCGCCGAGCGGTACATTCCGGATTGTGGTCCAGATGAAGCGCATTTACGACCCGCCGGGCGACGACGACGGAAAGCGGGTACTGGCCGACCGGCTGTGGCCGCGCGGGATCAGCAAGGACGAGGCGGACATCGACGAGTGGCTCAAGGACGTCACGCCGTCGACCGAGTTGCGCAAGTGGTACCACGAAGATCCGCAGGCGCGGCACGCCGAGTTCGTCCGGCGCTACGAGCAGGAACCTCGCGGATCCGCCGAGCAGGCGGCGCTGACTCAGCTTCGGCAGTGGGCGGCGGCTGGCCCGGTCACCCTGCTGACCTCGGCCAAGGATCTGGAGCACAGCCACCTCGCCGTGCTGACGCACGTGCTGTCGCGCTGACCCGCTCACCGCTGGCGGGGTCGGTGCCGCGAAACGCCCGAGCGGAGCCGGCCGAGCAAGGTCACGCCGAGCGAAGGTAAGCGAGCACCGCGAGCACCCGCCGATGGTCCTCATCGGAGGCGGAACTCGTCAGCCCGAGCTTCTGCATGATCGAGCCGACGTGGGTCTCGACGGTGCGGTCGGTCAGCCAGAGTCGCCGGGCGATGCCGACGTTCGTGCGTCCTTCGGCCATCAGTGCGAGTACTTCGCGTTCGCGGGCGGTCAGGCCCGGTAGCGGCGGTCCGCCGAGGAGCCGGGCGACGACCTCGGGGTCGAGCGCACACCCGCCCGCGGCCACCCGGCGCATCGCCTCCAGGAAGTCGTCGACGTCGAAGACGCGATCTTTGAGCAGGTAACCGAAACCGCCCCGGGCCACGAGCTCGACGCTGTGCCGGGTCTCGATCTGCTGGGAGAGCAGCAGGATGCCGAGCTTCGGCCACCGGTCGCGGAGCGTACGCGCGGCGCGGGCGCCGTCGTCGGTGTGGTCCGGCGGCATCCGGATGTCCACAATGGCCAGATCGGGTTCGTGTTCGGCGACGGCGGCGACGAGTGTGACGGCGTCACCGGCCTTGGCGACGATCTCGTGCCCGGCGTCGGCCAGCAGCCGGGCCAGTCCTTCGCGGAACAGGGCGGAGTCCTCGCCGATCACGATGCGCACGGCAGCACCGCCTCGATCGTGGTGCCCCGCCCGCTCGGGCTGTGCACTTGCAACGCACCTCCGGCGGCGGCCACCCGGTCGGCGAGTCCGGCCAGGCCGGAGCCGGGCCGCAGCTGGGCGCCGCCTCGGCCGTCGTCGCGTACCTGCACGGACAGGGCTGCGTCTTCCCGGATCAGCCGCAGCCCGATCCATCCGGCGTCGGCGTGCTTCATCGCGTTCGTCACCGCTTCGCTGACGACGTAGTACGCCGTCGTCGCGACGTCGTCGGCGATCGGCCCTGTCTCCACCTCGACCGTGACCGGCAGCCGCAGCGATCCGGCCAGGGTGCGTACGGCGACGTCCAAGCCGTCGTCCAGGCTGCTCGGTCGCAGTCCGTGGGCGATCGCGCGCAGTTCGGCGACCGCGGTGCCGAGTTCGGCCACGCTCTCGTCGAGCAGCCCGTCGACGTCGACCGTGCCGTCGCCGAGGTGCCGTTGCGCCAGCCGCAGCGCCAGGCCGAGCGACACCAGCCGTTGCTGCGCGCCGTCGTGCAGGTCCCGCTCCAGCTTGCGGCGCTCCGAGTAGCCCGCCGCCAGTAGCCGCGCCCGGCTCGACGCGACGTCGCGCAACGCGGCCGAGAGCCCGATCCGCAGCCGGGTCACCTCCACCAGCAGTGCGCTCGCCGCGGCCACCTCCCGCGTGAGCTCACGGCTCGTGGCGTCCCCGCTCCGGATCACCGCGCCGATCTCCTGGCCGTGCAACACGATCGGAACCGCGTCCTCGGGGTCCGCGATCGGCCCTCCAGCCGCGTCCACGAGCTGTTGTTCGCCCGGCAGCTTGTACGCCAGAAGCAGCGCCCGGTCCTGTAAGGCGGTTCGCAGCACCCGTTGCAGCTCCTCCGGCTGACTGTCGCCGGTGTCGATGCGCTGCCGCAACGCGGCGATGGCGTCGAGCGCGGCTCGGCGGCGGGGATAGAGCCGCCGGTCGACGACGCGCTGCGTCCGCGATCGGACGGGGGTCAGCGCCGCTGCGCATACTGCCGTCGCGCCCGCGGCGACGACCGCGCTGCCACCGCCGGCCACCAGCCCGCCGGTGAACGAGACGACGGTGTAGACGCCGAGCAGAACCGTCGTCACCGTGCCGTACGTGACGGTGGCGGCGATCGCCTTGTCGACGTCGTAGAGGTCGTGCCGAAGCATCGCGATCGTGGTGCCGACCGGGATCGTGATGAACAGTCCGAACAGGCCGATCAGCGCGAGGTCGGGCATACCGAGGAGCAGGTAGCTCGTCCAGCACAGCAGCAGCGACACCGGCAGCCACAGGCCGGCGAGGGCGAACCACTTGAGCTGAGCCCGTTCGCTCGGCCGGACCGCCCGGCGGAACCGCCCGACCATCGAGGCGGCGCTCGCGATCAGCAGGACGAGCAAGGTGACCGGCAACGCCATCACGAACGGGATCGCTCCGTCCGGCAGCACGCCGAAGGCGTGGGGTGAGTTCTCGAACGGGGGCGGGTACGCCTCCGGCGTCATCCCGGCCAGGATGTCGAACGCGACGAGCAGCGCGATCAGGCCACCGGCGACCCAGCGCCAGCCCGGTCCGGGCAGCCGTCCTTCGGGGAAATACAGCACGAGCAGCGCGACCGGGACGTACATCAGCATCCACGAGCCCTGGTCCAGCGTGCCCACCACGCCGGGCAGCGGAAGCCCGGTCACCGCCGCCGATCCATAGGTCTCGACCGACGGGATCACCGCGATCGCCAGCCCGACCAGGGTCAGCAGCATGCCGACCGGGTTCTGCGGGCGATGCCGCGCGATCACCTGCCCGAGCGCGAGCGAGGGCAGGCTGAGCACGACTCCGGTGGCGTACCAGAAGACGACGAACAGTCCGGCGTCGGAGCCCAGCCGGATCAGCGCCACGGCCCCGGCGACGAGGAACACCCCGGCCACGACCGCGATCGCGACGCTCACCCGGCGATACATGGGCTCAGCGTACGGATCGGGAGCCGCCCGGCACATCCGTGTCAGCCCGGAGGAACCTTCCGGGTCCGCTCCGATGCGCCATGCGTACGCCGGCTCCGATGCTGAGTCCCACCGAATGAGGGAGGAAGTCATGAGCAAGGTGTGGGGGAGCGTCGGGATCGCGGCGGCCGTGTTGTGGGCGGCCGGCATCCTGCTGCAGTACGCCGACGCCGACAGCAAGCCCGGTGAGCTGCTGATCGACGCCGGCTTCATCGGCATCGCCGCGATGATCGCCGGTATGCTCGCCGCCGGGATCGGCGGACGCGGGGTGTTCCCGGCGATCGGCCTCGGCCTGTGGTCCTTCGGGCACCTGAGCATCGCCCTCGGCGGCTTCGTCGAGATGGCCACCGGCAACGCCGACAACCCGTTCTATCCGATCGGTGGTCTCGGGCAGATCGTCGGCGGCATCCTGGCGGCGGTCGCCATCGCCCGCGCCGGAGTGCTGACCGGGTGGCGGCGCTGGACGCCGGTCGCCTGGGTGGTGACCTATCTGGCCGTGTTCGCGACGCTGTTCACCGCGAGCGACGACGGGGTCCAGGCCTGGCAGCTCGCGCCGTTCGCGGTGTGGCTGGCCACGATCGCGCTGACCGGGTACGCCGTCGCGACCGCGTCGGCGGCCGACGGTGTGGTGGCGCGGACGGCGTGACTCCGGGGTCCGGCGTACGCCGGCGGGGGTGGCTGGCGGGCGCCCGGGCTAGCGACCGGGCGCCCGCCAACGGTGATCGTCTAGTAATCAGTTCGTGATCATCTGTCCACTGTGGTGTTACCTAACCGAGAAAGGGTCGGTTTGGGAGCGCTCCCACATCCACATGGGAGTGTCCAGTTAGGGGGAAGCACAGTGCACAGAAGGAGATGGGCCGGCGTCGTAGCCGGCGGGATCCTCGCGGCCATGCTCGCCGTGCCGAGCGGTGGAGCCGTCGCCGCCTCGGCCCCGGCCGCCGGCGTCGCCGGTGCGATTCCGACCATGCCGACCGCGGCTCACACCACGATCACGCTGGTGACCGGCGACAAGGTGACCCTGACCGGGGTCGACCAGGTCTCGGTCGAGCGCGATCCGGCTCGCACGGGGATCACCTTCACCACGATCCGGCGGCCCGACGGCCACATCCTGATCATCCCGTCCGACGCCGCGCCGTTGCTGGCGGCCGGACAGGTCGATCTGCGGCTGTTCGACGTCACCGAGCTGGCCCGGCAGGAAGCCGGCGAATCAGTACCGCTGCTTGTGGCGTACCAGGGGAAAGAGAGCGACACCACCGCGAAGCTGAAGCGGGCCGGCGCGACGGTGACCCGCCGGATTCCCGGTGCCCGGACGTTGGCCGTGCGCGGGACCGGGGTCAAGCTGTGGCGTCAGGTGACCGGTACGCGGGGACTGGCCACCGGCGTGACCGGGCTCTGGCTGGACGCACGGCTGCACGTGACGCTGGATGTCAGCGTGCCGCAGATCGGCGCGCCGACGGCCTGGGCGGCCGGCTATGACGGCACCGGGGTGACGATCGGCATCGTCGACACCGGTGTGGACTGGAGCCACATCGACCTGTGGGGTCAGGTCATCCAGGCGCGCACGTTCGTCGGCGGCTCGGAGTACGGCGACACCGTCGGCCACGGCACGCACGTGGCGTCCACAATGGTCGGCAGCGGCGTCGGTTCCGGCGGCAGCTACAAGGGAGTCGCACCGGGCGCGAAGCTGTTGGTGGCAAAGGTCTGCCTGGCCGCCGACAACTGCCCGACGTCGGCCATCCTCGAGGGGATGGAGTGGGTCGCGTCGGCCGGGGCGAAGGTCGTCAACGTGAGCCTCGGCGGCTCGCCCACCAACGGCATCGACCCGATGGAAGCCGCAGTCGAGTCACTGACCACGCAGTACGGCACGTTGTTCGTGATCGCCGCGGGCAACACCGGTGCGGAGGAAGCCGTCGGATCGCCCGCCACCGCACCGTCGGCGCTGGCCGTCGGCGCGGTCGACAAGTCCAACAACCTGGCGAGTTTCTCCAGCCGTGGTCCCAACCCCGACGGGTACACCATCAAGCCGGAGATCACCGCGCCCGGCGTCGGCATCGTGGCCGCCGCCAGCCCGAGCGGGCCGAACGCGAGCAGCACCTACGTCTCGATGAGCGGCACCTCGATGGCTACCCCGCACGTCACCGGCTCGGCGGCATTGCTGGCCCAGCAGCATCCCCAGTGGACGGGTACGCAGCTCAAGGGAGCGCTCGTCGGGGCGGCCCTGCGCAACCCCGCGATCGCCGTCGCCGCGCAGGGGGCGGGCCGGGTCGACGTCGCCCGCGTGATCGCGCAGTCGGTGCAGGCCGATCCGCCGACCGTCACGTTCGGCACGCCGGACGACGGCACCGCGCTGACCCGGACCATCACCTACCGAAACCTCGGCAGTACGCCGGAGACGCTGTCGCTCGATGTGGCCGCGGAGAACCCGCAGCGGGGCCTGGCTCCGGACGGGATGTTCCAGCTCAGCGCCACCTCGGTGACGGTTCCGGCCAACGGCTCCGCCTCGGTGGTGCTGACGGCGAACCCGGCGCTCGGCACGATGGACGGGTTCTACTCCGGGCGGATCCTCGCCCACGGCGCCGACGACACCCGCGTCACCACGCCGTTCGGGCTGCACCGCGTCGGGGAGGCACACACCCTGACGCTGTCGCACCTCGACCGGACGGGCGCGCAGGCCGCGTACTACACCACCCTGGTGCTGGACACCTTCGGCCGGGTGCACTTCGTCGCCACCAACACGCCGGGCACGCTGACCGTCCGGCTGCCGAAGGACGTCTACCTCGTCGCCACCAACATCTTCACCGGTGCCGGCAACTCGGAGACGACCATTCTGCGCGTACCGAGGTTCTCGCTGGACGGCGACACCTCGCTCGTGATGGACGCCCGGCTCGGGCAGCCAGTGAACATCACCGTGCCCGACACAGCAGCCCGGAAGTACCTCACCGAGGTCTCCGGGCAGCTCGAACTCACCGACGGCCGGGTGCTCGCCCTGGGCAGCGTCGCCTGGACGCCGACCGTCTACAGCGGACTCGTCCGGGACGACCCGACCATCGGGGCGTACCGGGTGAAGGTGGCGGCTCATCTCTACCACCCGGGTCCGGACGGCACGGAGCTCAACGCGCCGACGATCTATCACCTGGCCTGGTTCGATCTCGGCGCCTGGCCGGTCGGGTTCACCCGGACGGTCGCGGCGGGCAGTCTGGCCACAGTGGAATCGCGGTACGCCGCCCAGGTCGCCGGCTCGACGGGCTACTCGACCACCTTCCCGCAACCGTCGCAGACCGGCTTCCAGGTGTCGTTCGGCTACGGCATGCCGATGACGCTGCCGTTCACCCGGGACGAGGTGTTCAACGCCGACGGCGGGGTGAAGTGGAACACCGAGTTCGAGGAGTACACGGCCGACAACCGCGTGCTCGCTGACCTCGGCTCCGGGCTGATCGCGTACAGCGGAGGACAGCACATCGTGGAGACCTGGAACAAGCCGGTCTACGCGCCCCAGCTGGCCGGGCCGCTGTACCCGGCGAACTGGGTCGTGCGTACCGGTGACGTCCTCGGTGGCTGGGTGCCGCTGTGGGGCGACAGCTCGGGTCACTACGGGTTCTCCGAGGCGCAGACCGCGTCGGCGAGCAGCCTCAAGCTGTTCAAGGACGGGGTGCTCGTCGGCCAGGAGACCTCGATCGCCTCGCAGCAGCCGTGGCAGTTCGCGGTTCCGGCCGGCAACGGCACGTACCGGCTGGAGGTGTCGGCCGTCCGCGGCGCGCCCGCGACGCTCGGCACCCGGTCCACGGTGGCCTGGACCTTCGCCTCCAGCCACGTCGACCCGAGCATCTGGACCCGGCAGCCGCTGTGGTCGGTGACGCTCGCCCCACCGGTCGACGCCACTTCGACGGCTCCGGCGGGTGCGGATCTCACCATCCCGCTCACGGTGGCCGCTCAGCCGGGCGCCTCGGTCAGCGGGTTGCGCTCGGTGACCGTGGCGTACTCCACCGACGACGGTGCGACCTGGGCGAACGCCACGGTCACGGGGTCGGGGAGCGCGTACGCCGCGACGGTGCACCATCCGTCGGCGGCCGGCTTCGTCTCCCTGCGGGTGACGGCGCTGGACTGGGCCGGCAACTCCGTCGAGGAGACGCTGATCCGGACCTACCGGATCGGCTAGTCCGTTAGGGCTGCAGATCACGGTTACGCATGCTTCCCGCCCGGGATTTGGCCTGCGTAACCGTGATCTGCAGCATTCACGCCGGACGGGGTCAGCCGGTGAAGTCGGTGCTGCGGGCCGAGTTCGACGGCCATAGGTACTTGCCGTTGTCGGCCACCTTGAAATGCGAGTTGTCGTCGCCGGCGCGTACTTGCAGCCGGTTGTTGCGCCAGGTCGAGCCGCGGGACTTCCCGCCCCAGATCCCGCCGTAGTTGAACCCGTAGAGCTGGCTCAGCTCGGCCGAGAACACGTTGCCGGTGACGGTGATGTTCGTGGCGTTGTCCCGGGTGCCGATGCAGAGGGCGTACCCCCAGCCGGAGACGTAGTTGTTCGTGAACGACACGTGGTCGTAGACGCCGGTTCCCTGCAACGCCAGACCGTTCGTGTTGCCCAGGGACGCGATCGTGTTGTGGTCGACGATCATCGGCCCGCCGTCGCCCTCGCTCTGCGGCCCGATCCCGTCGTGGTGGTACTCGTCGTGCGAGGTGTCGGCCAGGTCGTGGAGGTAGTTGTTCGTCCAGCGCGACGGCTTGCCGGGCCGTCCGGTCGTCATCTCCAGCCCGGCGTTGCCCCAGATATCGTTGTGGTCCATCGTCGCGACCGCCCCCGCCATCGTCGTCATCAGCTGCCAGGACTTGTCGAACGGCGTACCGGGCGGGGCGGGGGCCGAGGAGACCTTCCCGTTGTTGCCCGGCGGCTTCGCGTACGCGGCGGGTTTGAACGTCGAGTAGCGGAACGTGATCGCTGTGTCGGCGTAGATCTGCACGAGGTTGTCGTTCGGGATCGTGCCCTCGAACAGGCAGCCGATGAAGGTCAGGTTGTCGCCGTAGATGGTCACCTTCAGGGCGAGGAACCGCTGGAAGGAGATCACACTGTTGTCGGGGAACTCCAGCCGTAGCGGCTTCGACGCGCTCATGCCGGAGGTGTGGTCCTTCAGCTTGCCCGGGTACGCCCCCTTGCCGAGTCCGCCGGCGTTCGCGGGGGTGTGTATGTACCCGGTGTTGGAGAAATCGGGCCAGTAGCCGGTGCCGTCGTTGGGGCGCGACGCGAGCGCCGATCCCTTCTTCGTCACGGACGGCGACGGCGAAATCGAGGCGGACGCGGAGACCGCCGGCGAGGCCGAGGTGGCGGCTGACTCCGTAGACGACGGCGCGGCCTGGACTCGGATGTCGGAACCCGAGTCGTGCGCGGTGACGTAGCCGGCGCCCGCGCCGATCACCATCGCCGCCACCGCCCCCGCAGCCAGCCAGCGCAACGGTAGCCGCATAGATGCCTCCGATCAGGCCCCGGACGCCAGGGCGGCGTCCGTCGAGGTTGGACAGACCTGCTGAGGATACTCGGCCCGACCCGAGCGCCGTCCGGATCGATCTGCGTCGCCTGGTCGGCTCGCCCGACCCTGACCGAACGGATCTGGTCAGCATTCTTACCGACCCCGCGATTCGGCGTACACGCAGCTCAGACCACACGTTGATCAAGTAACGGTAAGGAAACTTAATAAGACCTATTGACAAACCTGCCCCCGCAGTAAGAACTTTTACCGCAACAGTTAACAGTCCTTGCCATTATCACGTATGTAGACCCGTGAAGGGGCGTGCCAGCGATGGATCGCGAGGTGACCGTCGGTGCCGGGCCAGACGACGCCGACGCGCTGTTGCCCCAGATCCAGGTACGCCTGACGGAGTTCACGGGGGCGTTGCGGCGGGTGGCCGATCATGTTTTGGCGGATCCGGCGGCGGCGGCGCGGGCGACGATCGTGGAGTTGG
>NZ_JABFVK010000048.1 GCF_013362815.1 Hamadaea sp.
ATCGTCGGGTTCCGACATTCTTGGCGGTTCACGGTTCCTTGATCGTCGGATGCCGACAATCGTGGGCGTAAAAGCGCCTTGATCGTCGGCATCCGACGATCACGCCACGCCGTGGACGACTTCGCGGCCGACGTCGGAGTCCCCCGCGCGGGCCAGCGCTTGGATCTGACGGCGTACGACCAGGAGCGGGAGGATGCCGAAGACGCCGAACGAGATGTCGATCGCGGTCCACCAGAGCGGAATGCCGCGTACTGGGCCGGCGATCAACGCCAACGGCACGACCGCCACACAGGCGAGCATCGCCCACTCGACGACCCAGATGTTGCGTACGGGGTCGCGGATCGGGCCGACGAAGGCCAGTGCGATGACCAGGTGGGCGAAGGCCAGCCAGTCCGTCCCATACGCGATGAAGGGGTAGCGCGCGTCGGTCTCGACGATGCCGGTGTGAATGCGGTCGATCCAGTCCGCGACGCCACCCGGAAGCGGCAGGCCGTCGGCCAGCCCATGCAGCATCTTGACCTCGGTGACCAGCGGAAACGCGGTCAGACCACTGAGCACGAGGCCGATCAGGAACAGGAAGATCCAGACGCGGATTCGGCGGAGACGCCGTTGCGAGGTCATGCGGTGAGCATACTTGAACACGTTCAAAACCGCGCTGCGGGGATGATCACGCCGTGAGCAGCGGGTAGGGTCAGCGGCGTGAGTGAGACGCCCCGGAAGACCCGAGTCGCCGTGATCTTCGGCGGCCGCAGCACCGAGCACGCGATCTCGGCCGTCAGCGCGGGCAGCATCCTGGCCGCGCTGGACCCCGCGGAGTACGAAGTGGTGCCCATCGGCATCACGCGCGAGGGTCGCTGGGTCCTGACCTCCGGTGATCCGTCGCAACTGTCGATCACGGCCGGCGACGGTCCGGGACGGCTGCCCGAGATCACCGCCGAGTCGGGCGACCAGGTCATCCTGCCCGGCGATCCGACCGGCTCCGACCTCGTCCTCGCCGGCGGGGCGGCACTGACCACTCTGGAACCCAGCCACGGCTCGACCGCGCTGTCCGACATCGACGTCGTCTTCCCGGCCCTGCACGGGGCGTACGGGGAGGACGGCACGATCCAGGGCCTGCTGGAGATGGCCGGAATCCCGTACGTCGGGGCGAACGTCTTCGCGTCGGCCGCCGCCATGGACAAGGAGTTCACCAAGAAGCTCGCCGTGGTCGAGGGCATCCCGGTCGGCCCGTACGCCGTCCTCCGAGCCGGTCAGTCGCTGGCCGAGGAGGACAAGCAACGCCTCGGCCTCCCCGTCTTCGTCAAGCCGTCCCGCGCCGGATCGAGCTTCGGCATCACCCGCGTCAACGACTGGGCCGACCTGGACGCCGCCATCGCCACCGCCCGCGCCATCGACCCCAAGGTCTTGGTCGAGGCCGCGATCTTCGGCCGCGAAGTCGAGTGCGGAGTGCTCGAGGGCGAATTCGGCGGGGCGCCGGAGGCGTCGGCACTGGCCGAGGTCCACGTCAGCCCGGATCACGTCTTCTACGACTTCGAGGCGAAGTACCTCGAGGACGCCACGACCTTCGACATCCCGGCCGACCTGCCGCCGCATGTGACGGCCCGCATTCAGGACCTGGCCCGGCGGACCTTCGCCGCGCTCGACTGCGCCGGGCTCGCCCGGGTGGACTTCTTCGTCGCCAACGACGGCGAGGTCTACCTCAACGAGATCAACACCATGCCGGGGTTCACCGCGACGAGCATGTTCCCCCGGATGTGGGCGGCCAGCGGAGTCGACTACCCGAAGCTGGTCACCCGGTTGGTGCGTACCGCGCTGCGGCGGGGAACCGGCCTGCATTGAGGCGCTCGCCGGCACGCCTTCAAGATCCAGTGCCCGTGGTCTGCGATATGCCCCAAGTCGATCAGTGCGCCGGGGAGTCGATCAGGGCCGCCGGGACACGACACGCCGGTCGATCATGGCGGAAAGTTCATGATCAACGAGAAAGGGACAGGGCGAGGGCCGAGGAGAAGTCGGCGAGAAGGTCGTCGGCGTCCTCAATCCCACAGGAAAGCCGAACGAACCCGGGAGCGGTCCGGTCACCCCATTGCTCCCGCCGGTCGGCCGTAGTGTGCAACCCGCCGAAGCTCGTCGCCGCCACCACGAGCCGAGAAGCCCGCAGGAACTCCGCGACGGCGGCGGCCGAGGGCAGGGTGAAGCCGATGATCCCGGGAATCCGCCGCATCTGCCGGGAGGCGACCTCGAACGACGGGTCACCGGGCAGTCCGGGCCACCGCACGTTCGACACCGCAGGGTGCGTACTGAGGAAGGTGGCCAGCGCACTCGCGTTCAAGGTCTGCTGCCGAAGCCGAAGGTCGAGTGTAGACAGCGATCGCCGGGCCAGCCAGGCGTCGAACGGGCTCGGGATCGCGCCGGCGAGCGTACGCCAGGACGCCATATGCTCATACAAAGCAGGCGAGAGAGCGGACACGTACCCCAGGAGCAGGTCGGAGTGCCCGCTCAGCGCCTTGGTTCCGGAGGCGACCGAGATGTCCGCGCCGAGGTCCAACGGCCGCTGCCCCAACGGGGTGGCGGCAGTGTTGTCCACCGCGACCAACGCGCCCGCAGCATGCGCGGCTTCCGCCACCTGAGCGATGTCGACGACGTCCAACGACGGGTTCGCCGGTGATTCCAGCAGCACGAGGCGTACGCCGTCGAAGGACGGATAGGGTCCGGCGGTCGGTGCCTCGACCACCCGAATGTCCAAGTCGGCCAGGAACGACGACGCGAAGGTACGCACGTTGTAGTACCCGTCGCTGGGCAGCATCAGGGTGTCGCCGGGACGCAGCACCGTCATGAGCACGGCTGAGATCGCAGCCTGGCCGCTGGGGAAGGCGAGGGTGTCCCCACCTTCCAACTCGGCGATCGCGGCCTCCAGTACGCGCCTGGTCGGGTTGTCGCCCCGGCCGTAGCCGTCGATCCCGGGTTCGTAGCCCTCGGCCGGGAGTGCGTACGGCGCGGCGAAGACCGGTCCCGGCTGCAGCGGATCGCCGGGCGACAGTGGCGGCAGGCCGGCATGGACGCAGCGGGTGGAGTCGCCGAGTGAGCTCATGGCGCGAGACTAACGCCCGCCGACCCGGCCCGGACCGGCAAGACGGGTGATCTTGAACGGAAAACGTCGCCCCGGCAACCGGAACCATTCAAGATCAAGACTGACAAGATCCAACGGGCTACTCGGCCTTGACCTCGCGAGTCATCAGGGCCCGGACGGCCACCCGCGGGTCGAGTCCTTCGTGGCAGACTCGTTCGACCTGTTCGGTGATCGGCATCTCGACGCCGTGGGCGCGGGCGAGGTCCCGGATGGATAGGCAGCTCTTGACGCCTTCGACGGTGTACTTGGCGGCTTCCTGCGCCTGCTCCAGCGTCATGCCGCGACCGAGGTACTCGCCGAAGGTGTGGTTGCGCGACAACGGCGACGAGCAGGTCGCCACGAGGTCGCCCAGTCCGGCCAGCCCGGAGAAGGTCAGCGGGTCGGCGCCGAGGGCTACGCCGAGGCGGGCGGTTTCGGCAAGGCCCCGGGTGATGAGGGAGGCGCGGGTGTTGTCGCCCATGCCCATGGCCTGCGCCATCCCGTACGCCAGAGCGATGACGTTCTTGACGGCCCCGCCGAGTTCGCAGCCGATGACGTCGTCGTTGGTGTAAGGGCGGAAGTACGGCGTGAAGACGGCCTTCTGCACGCGCGCGGCCCGGTCGATGTCCTCGCAGGCGACGACGGTCGCGGTCGGCTGCTCGGCGGCGATCTCCGGCGCGAGGTTGGGCCCGGTGACGACGGCGACCCGGTCCGGCTTGACCCCGGTGACCTCGACGATGACCTGGCTCATCCGCAAGGTAGTGCCGAGTTCGACGCCTTTCATCAGGGAGACGACCGTCGAGTCGGTGTCCAGATGCGGCCCAAAAGCCGTCAAATTAGACCGCAATGTCTGCGACGGGACCGCGAGCACCACCAACTCCGCGTCGCGCAAAGCAAGACTAGCGTCAGTAGTGGCAGTCACCCGAGACCCGATGGGACCGGACATGTAGCCCGGGTTCTCGCCGGTGGAGGAGATCGCGTCGACGACAGACGACCGCCGGGCCCACAGGACCACGTCGTTGCCGGCGTCGTTGAGAACCTTGGCGAAAGTGGTGCCCCAGGAACCGGCACCCAGCACGGCGGCTCTCACGCCTGCCCCTTTCCAGCGCGAACGGGCACGTAGATGGGCGGTGCCGGCTCGCCCCGGATCTCACTGAGCAGGTCGCGTATGTGGTTCGTGATCTCGTCGGTCACCGCGTCCAGCACGGCCCGCGTGGGTTCGGCTCCCTGCCAGGCGCTCAGGTCCACCGGCGGACCGGCCCAGACCGCGACGGGCACCCGCTTGAGCCGGAACTTCTTGGTGCGCGGATCGAAGAGCTGCTGAGCGCCGTCCTGCGCGATCGGGATGACCGGGGCGCCGGTGGCCAGCGCCAGCCGCGCCACGCCGGTCTTGCCCTTCATCGGCCACAAGTTCGGCTCGCGGGTCGTGGTGCCCTCGGGGTAGATGACGACGCAGCCACCGGCCGAAACCGCCGAGATCGCCGCGTCCAGCGCTTTCGCCGCGTCGACCGTGCCGCGGAACACCGGGATCTGGCGGCACCAGTGGAGGATCTTGCCGGCCACCGGGATGCGGAACACGCTTTCCTTGGCGAGGAACTGCGGCCAGCGTCCGCTGTCGTAGACGTAATGCGCCGCGGTGAACGGGTCGGCGTGCGAGACGTGGTTGAACGCCAGGATCACGCCGCCGGTCGCGGGAATGTGCTCGAAGCCGCGCCAGTCACGCCGGGTCAACGCCGTCATCAGGGGCTTCACCAAGATCACCGCGAATCGCGGCCAGAATCCCAGCTTGCGCACGCCTCCGCCTTCCCACAGCACCCGTCGAGGAGTCATCATGCCTGCCCGACCGGGGCGTCGGCCAGTCAGGCTGGCAAGATGCTGCCGGTGGGATGGTCGCTGCTCGTGCCGCTCAAGGCACTGCCGCGGGCGAAGACCAGGCTCCGTGGAGCGCTTGCCGGAGTGGGTCACGAACGGCTCGTGGTCGCTCTCGCTCTTTCTACGGTACGCGCAGCGCAGCGCGCCGACGGCGTACAGGAGGTCATCGTGGTGACCGGGGATCAGCGGCTCCGCCGCGAGCTGACGCCGTTCGGAGTGCGGTTCGCCGACGACGCGGGCTCGCTCAACGGTTCCCTGGTCTTGGCGGCAGCCGCCCTGGCCGGCCGCTCGGTCGCCGCCCTCACCGGGGACGTGCCGGCCCTACGCCCGGTCGAGTTGGCCGAAGCGCTGGCGTTGGCCGACGTCCGGTCGTTCGTCCCGGATCGGCCCGGCGTCGGGACGGTGCTGCTCGCCGCCCCGGCCGGGGAACCGCTGCGACCGCAGTTCGGCCCCGATTCGGCGTACGCACACGCCCAGTCCGGCGCGAAGCGGCTCGACGGCGTCTGGCCGACGTTGCGCCGCGACGTGGACACCGCAGCCGACCTCGAGGAAGCCGTAAACCTAGGCTGGAAGCTCGATCTTTCCTAGGCTGGAGGGGTGCCACGCTCGGCTGCTGCCGTTCTGCGGCGCGCCGCTGACGGCTGCGCCGATGGGCTGCTGGCGGCGGAACCGTTGATCCGCGCGAACACCCTGTCTCCCGACGGCGACACCCCGGTGCATGACGCGCGGGTGGCGGTCCGTCGGCTGCGTTCCGTTGTGCGTACCTTCACCAGAACGCTGGACGAAGCATGGAGCCGGCGCGTGCGCGCGAATCTGAAGTGGCTGGCGGATCTTCTGGGTGCCGCGCGCGACGCGGAGGTGTTGCGGGCCCGGCTGCGCGCGACGGGCGACCGGCTGGACGTGGCCGCGTTCGACGAGGCGCTGCGAGCGCGAGCCGAAGCGGCCCGGACCGACCTGCTGGCGGGCCTGGACAGCGCGCGGCTGCCGCTGCTGGTCGCGTTGCTGCGCGAACCGGAGTTCCGCGGGCGAGCGCACCGACCGGCCAAGAAGGTGCTGCCGAGACCGGTACGCCAGCAGGTCCGGCGGTATGAGACCGCGGTAGCCGACCTGACCCGCGACTCCCCGATCGAGCAGTGGCATCGGGTCCGTATCCTGGCCAAACGAGCCCGGTACGCCCTCGACATCGCCGGTCATGGTCGGCGCGCCAAGGAACTGGCGAAGGTGCAGAGCCTGCTCGGCGAGCACCAGGACGCCGTCGTCGCAGCTCGGGCGTGGCGGGAGTTGGCCCCGGCCGATCCCCGGACCGCGTCCCGCCTCGTCGAACGGGAACTCGCCGCAGCGCAACGAGCCCGGGAAGCCTTCCTCGCCGCGCCGTCGATTCCCGGTCGGTAGGCTGACCCCATGCAGGGCACCGTTTCCGAGTTCGATCCGCAGACCCGCGCCGGGGCGGTGCTGCTCGACGACGGCACCGAGGTCCGGTTCTCCCCCAGCGCGTTCGCCGCGGGCGGGCTGCGCCTGCTGCGTCTCGGGCAGCGACTCCGGCTGGAGCGCGACGAGCACGGCGAGGTGGTCCGCGTGACGTTACCCACGATGCCCTGAGCTGAGTTGCCGGAAGTTCACCTTCGCGTCACCCAAGCCTGGGAAGAATGAACAGGTGAGCTCCTCAGCAGCACCGGCCACCCCCGCCGAACCGCCGGCCGATCTGCCCGACGATCGGTTCCTCAACCGCGAGCTGTCCTGGCTCGACTTCAACGCCCGGGTCCTCGCCCTGGGTGAGGATCCCGCCACTCCACTGCTGGAACGGGCGAAGTTCCTCGCCATCTTCGCCACCAACCTCGACGAGTTCTTCATGGTCCGGTTCGCCGCGCTGCAACGGCGCTGGCAGACCGGCCTGCCGTTACGGGGCGCCGACCGCAAGCCCGCCGCTCGGCAGCAGCTCGACCTGGTGACGTCGCGAGCCGCCGAGCTGGTCGCCCGGCACGCCGCGTGTTTCGAGGAACACGTACGCCCAGAGCTCGAAAGCGCCGGGGTCGTGGTCGAACGGTGGAGCAAGCTCTCCGAGGAGGAACAGTCCCGGCTGCACGAATACTTCCTGGAACACCTGTTCCCGGTGCTGACCCCGTTGGCGGTCGATCCGGCGCACCCGTTCCCGTATATCTCGGGACTGTCGCTCAACCTCGCCGTGGTCATGCGGGATCCCGACGGCGGGCCGGATCTGTTCGCCCGGGTGAAGGTCCCGGCCAACGTCCCCCGGTTCACCGCGCTCGGCAGCGGGCGGTACATCGCGGTCGAGGAGCTCATCGCGGTCCACCTCGCCCGGCTCTTCCCCGGGATGTCCATCGTGGAGCATCACCTGTTCCGGGTGACCCGCAACGCGGAGGTCGAGATCGAGGAGGACCGGGACGAAGACCTCCTCCAGGCGCTGGAGCGGGAACTGGCCCGGCGGCGCTTCGGTCCGCCCGTACGCCTGGAGGTGGCCGAAGGGATCAGCTCCGACGTCCTGGAGACCCTCGTCCGGGAACTCGCCATGGACGAGCGCGACGTCTATCGCGTACCGGGGTTGCCGGATCTGTCGGCGCTGTGGCAGATCTACGAAGAAGCGGACCGCCCCGAGCTGAAGGAGCCGAGCTTCGTCCCGCCCACCCATCCGCGCCTGCGCGACGGCGAACGCAGCATCTTCTCCGTCATCCGCGACGGCGACATCCTGGTGCACCACCCGTTCCACTCGTTCTCGACAAGCGTCCAGCGCTTCATCGAGCAGGCCGCCGCCGATCCCAACGTCCTGGCGATCAAGCAGACCCTCTACCGGACCAGCGGCGACTCCCCGATCGTGGACGCCCTGGTGGACGCGGCCGAGGCGGGCAAACAGGTCGTGGTGGTGGTCGAGGTGAAGGCTCGGTTCGACGAATGGGCCAACATCGGCTGGGCCCGGACCCTGGAACGCGCGGGCTGCCACGTGGTCTACGGGCTCGTAGGGTTGAAGACCCACGCGAAGATAGCCCTGGTCGTACGCGAGGAAGGTGCGGTTCTGCGCCGCTATTGCCATGTCGGCACGGGCAACTACCACCCGAAGACCGCGCGGCTCTACGAGGACTTCGGTCTGCTGACCGCCGCTCCCGAAGTCGGCGAGGACGTCACCGAGTTGTTCAACCGCCTCACCGGATACGGCCGGCCCCCGTCCTACCGGCGGCTGCTGGTGGCCCCCGAAGGCGTCCGGTCGGGTCTGCTGGAACTGATCGAGGGTCAGGCTGCACGGGGTCGCCGGGGACTCATCCAGATGAAGGTGAACTCCCTCGTCGACGAGGACATCGTGGACGCCCTGTACGCCGCTTCCCGCGCCGGAACCCAGGTGGATCTGGTCGTACGCGGCATGTGCACGCTGCGGCCCGGCGTACGCGGCCTGTCCGAGCGCATCCGCGTACGCTCGGTGCTCGGCCGGTTCCTGGAGCATTCCCGGGTGTTCCGGTTCGGTCAGGGTGCGGTCGCCCAGTGGTGGCTGGGTTCGGCCGACGTCATGCGGCGCAACCTCGATCAGCGAGTGGAAGCCCTCGTCCGGGTCGCCGATCCGGCTTCGATCCAGCAGCTCAGCTCGATGATGGAGCTCTACCTCGCCGACGAGTCCGGTGGCTTCGACCTCGGTGCCGACGGGGTGTGGCAGCGGCGTACCGGGCGGGATCCGCAACTGGTGCTGCTGTCCGGCGCGACCGCCCAATCCAGCTAGCGCGCTCGTCTGGCAGTGCGTACGCGAACAGGCGCCCGTGGAACCACGGGCGCCTGTTAGGTGTCAGCCTTCTCAGCGTCGAGCGGCCTTCTTCGCCGGAGCCTTCTTGGCGGGCGCCTTCTTCGCGGTCGCCTTGGCCGCCGACTTCGCCGGAGCCTTCTTGGCCGCGGTCGCCTTGGTCACGGCCTTCTTGGCCGGAGCCTTCTTCGCCGCCACCGACTTCTTGGCGGGCGCCGACTTGGTCGCCGCCTTCTTCGCCGGAGCCGTCTTCTTGGCAGCGGCCTTCGTCGCGGTCGCCTTCTTGGTCGGCGCCGCCTTCTTCGCGGCCGCGGTGGTCTTCTTGGCCGCCGCCGTCGCCGTGGTCTTCTTGGCGGCCGCGGTCTTCTTCGCCGCGGCAGTCGCCGTCTTCTTGGCCGCGGCGGGCTGCTTGCCGCTCGCCACCGCCTCCTTGAAGCCGGCACCGGCGCGGAACGCCGGAACGGCCGTCTTCGGCACCTTCACCGCTTCGCCGGTGCGCGGGTTACGCGCGGTCCGGGCGGCGCGCTGCCGCTTCTCGAAGACGCCGAAGCCGGTCAGCGAAACCTTGTCGCCCTTGGTGACAGCGGTCTCGATTTCGGCCAGAACGGCGTCCAGCGCGGCGGTTGCGGTCTTCTTATCCCCCAACCGGGCGGCGAGCGCCTCGATGAGCTCGGCCTTGTTCACGGTTCCCTCCCGAGTGTTTCCTTACTGGACTTTCAACCAGTCATTCTTCGCGCACGGTAAGCCCTGCCATACACATTTCCAAACACGTGACGGGTAAACGGCATTTGTGTCGCGCGTATGTCTCTAACTGGCAGTGTGCAACAAAAGTGAGGCCCGCGCTCGTTGAGCGCGGGCCTCGGGGTTCGCTGAAATCAAGCGACAACCGGTTGGTACACCGGGCGTGCGGCTTCGAAAGCGGTGATGGCGTCGGCGTGCAGCAAGGTCAGGCCGATGTCGTCCAGCCCTTCCAGCAAGCGCCAGCGGCTGAAGTCGTCCAGCTCGAAAGCCCAGGTAGAAGCCCCGGCGCGGACTTCCCGCGCGGCCAGGTCCACAGTAACCTCAGCCGTCGGGTCGGATTCCGAACGGGCCCAAAGACTTTCGACTGCATCGATGGGTAGCTCGACCGTCAACAGCCCTTGCTTCAACGAATTCCCCCGGAAGATGTCACCGAATCGGGGAGCGATGACCACCCGGAAGCCCCAGTCCCGCAGGGCCCAGACGGCGTGTTCCCGCGACGAGCCGGTGCCGAATTCGGGGCCGGCCACCAGAATCGAGGCCTCGGCGTACGCCGGATCGTTGAGCACGAAGGCCGGATCCTCGCGCCAGGCGCTGAACAACCCGTCCTCGAACCCCGTGCGGGTCACCCGCTTCAGGTACACCGCTGGGATGATCTGGTCCGTGTCCACGTTAGAGCGGCGCAGCGGGACGGCCGCCCCGGTGTGGCTGGTGAACTTGTCCATGTCTCGCGTTCCTCGGTTTTCTTCGATCAGACCAGGTCGGCGGGCGCGGCCAGGCGGCCCACCACGGCGGTGGCGGCGGCGACGGGCGGGGAGACGAGGTGTGTACGCCCGCCCTTGCCCTGCCGGCCCTCGAAGTTGCGGTTCGAGGTGGAGGCGGAGCGCTGGCCCGGCTTCAGCGTGTCGGGGTTCATGCCCAGACACATGGAGCAGCCCGCGAACCGCCATTCCGCGCCCGCTTCGGTGAACACCTGGTCCAGTCCCTCGGCCTCGGCGGCCGCCCGGACCGCAGCCGAGCCCGGAACCACCAGCATGCGTACGCCGTCGGCCACCTTGCGGCCCTTGAGCACTCCGGCGGCGGCCCGCAGATCCTCGAGCCGGCCGTTGGTGCAGGAGCCCACGAAGACCACGTCGACCTCGACCTCACGGAGCTTCTGGCCCGGCGTGAGACCCATGTACGCCAGCGCCCGCTCGGCGGCGGCCTTCTCGGCTTCGTCCACGAACGACTCGGGGTCCGGGATCGCGGCGTCCAGCGGAGCACCCTGACCCGGGTTGGTGCCCCAGGTGACGAACGGGGTGACCTGGCTGACGTCCAGCGTGACCTCACGGTCGAAGACGGCGTCCTCGTCGGTACGCAACGTGCGCCAGTACTCGACTGCCGCGTCCCAGGCGTCGCCCTGCGGCGCGAACCGGCGGCCCTTGAGCCAGGCGAAGGTCGTCTCGTCCGGGGCGATGAGGCCGGCCTTGGCGCCCCATTCGATGGACATGTTCGAGATGGTCATGCGGCCCTCCATGGAGAGCTGCTCGATGACCGGGCCGCGATACTCCACGACATAGCCGCGCCCGCCGCCGGTGCCGACCTGCGCGATGAGCGCCAGAATCAGGTCCTTGGCGGTTACGCCGGGCTGCAGTTCACCGACGAAGTTCACCGCCATCTGCTTGGGCCGCGCCTGCGGCAGCGTCTGCGTCGCGAGGACGTGCTCGACCTCGCTGGTGCCGATGCCGAAGGCCAGCGCGCCGAAAGCGCCGTGCGTCGACGTATGCGAGTCGCCGCACACGATCGTCGTGCCGGGCTGGGTCAGGCCCTGCTGCGGGCCCATCACGTGTACGACGCCCTGCTCGGGGTCGCCCAGCGGGTGCAGCTTGACACCGAACTCAGCGCAGTTGCGGCGCAGCGTCTCGATCTGGGTCCGGCTGACCGGATCGGCGATCGTGAGGAGATTGTCCGTGGGGGTGTTGTGATCCTCGGTCGCGATCGTGAGATCCGGCCGACGCACCGGGCGGCCCGCCATCCGGAGGCCGTCGAAGGCCTGCGGGCTGGTCACCTCATGAAGCAGATGCAGGTCGATGTAGAGCAGGTCGGGTTCGCCGGCTGCGGATCGGACTACGTGCGCGTCCCAGACCTTCTGGGCGAGCGTCTTCATCACTGTGTCTCCCACCATATGGACATCCCAGCTTTTGGGAGGTATGTTTCGGTGTGTGGGACACAGTATGTCTGGCGTGGGCGTCCTTGACAAGGCGGTAGTGATTCTGGCCGCCTGTGTGGATGGCGCGAGCCTCGCCGAACTCGTCGAACGCACCAAGCTGCCGCGGGCAACGGCGCACCGGCTGGCGCAGGCCCTGGAGATCCATCGCATGCTGGTACGCGACACGCAGGGCCGCTGGCGCCCGGGCCCCCGCCTCGGGGAGCTCGCCAACGCCGCGCCCGACGTCCTGCTGACCGCAGCCGAGCCGCTCCTAGCCGCCCTACGCGACAACACGGGCGAAAGCGCCCAGCTGTACCTGCGCCGAGCGGACGAGCGCATCTGTGTGGCCGCCGCCGAACGCGCCTCCGGCCTGCGCGACACCGTGCCGGTCGGCGCGATACTGCCGATGACGGCCGGGTCGGCAGCGCAGGTGCTGCTGGCCTGGGAACCGCCGGAGGCGGTCATGCCGCTGCTCCCGCGCTCCAAGTTCACGGGCAAAACCCTCGCCGAGGTACGCCGCCGCGGGTGGGCGCAGTCGGTCGCCGAACGGGAAGCCGGTGTGGCGAGCGTCTCCGCTCCCATCCGCGACCGCACCGGACGGGTGATCGCCGCGATCAGCGTCTCCGGCCCGATCGAACGCCTCGGCCGCCGGCCCGGCGACCGCCACGCCATGGCGGTGGTGCGCGCCGGCCAGCGCCTCTCCGGCCTGTAGCCCCTTCCTTGCAGATCACGGTTACGCATGCCAAACGCGCCCGCGGAAGCCTGCGTAACCGTGATCTGCAGGGAGAACGAGCGCAAAGCAAAGCGCCGCACTCGAAGGAGTGCGGCGCTGTCTGTAGCCCCGACCGGATTCGAACCGGCGCTACCGCCTTGAGAGGGCGGCGTCCTAGGCCGCTAGACGACGGGGCCGTAGAACTTTCCGGATTCACACTTTTGCCGCCTTCCGGCGGCGAACTGAACCTTACCAGATCCAGCTCCCGGGCGCTAAATCGCGCTCGGTTGCTGGGGTACCAGGACTCGAACCTAGACTAACTGAACCAGAATCAGTTGGGCTGCCAATTACCCCATACCCCATCGACACCGGTAACCCGAAGGCTTCCCACTGCCGAGGAGGAACTTTACCCGACCGGTTCGGGACGCGCCAAACCGGTATCCCCCCGTGTTTCGTGAGGCGCACTACGCTGCGGGTGTGGTCGATGTCCTTCCCGCCTGGCTGCGCCCCACCCGGGGCGAACACCGTACGCCGGCCGCGCTCGCCGTCCTGGTGATGATCGGCTTGCAACTCAAGGTTTCGCACGCGCTCGACGTCCGCCCCGGCTGGCTGATTCCGGTGATCGAGGGCGTACTGCTGCTGGTGCTGCTCCTGTCGAATCCGGGCCGGGTGAACCGGGAGACCCGTTGGCTTCGGTGGCTCGGGCTGAGCCTGGTCGCGGCGGCCAGCCTCGCCAACGCGTACGCCGCCGGCCGGCTCGTCTATGACATCGCCACCAAGCACGACGAGGTACGCGGGCTGTCCCCGGGCGTACTGCTGCTGACGGGCGGGGCGGTCTGGCTGACGAACGTCATCGTTTTCGGGCTCTGGTACTGGGAACTCGATTCGGGCGGTCCGGCGGCCCGCGCGAACGCCCGCAAGGACCGGCCCGACTTCCTCTTCCCGCAGATGACAGCGCGGGATCTGGCGAAGCCGGACTGGGAGCCCGGCTTCGTCGACTACTTCTACGTCTCGTTCACCAACGCGACGGCGTTCAGCCCCACCGACACGATGCCGATGAGCCGGTGGGCCAAGCTGACCATGATGTTCGAGTCGGCGGTCTCCGTCACCGTGGTCGCCCTGGTCGTCGCCCGCGCGATCAACATCCTCTAGAGGTTCAGGACGGGGTTCGCGAGCGTCCCCACACCCTCGACGCTCACCGTGACGACGTCGCCTTCGGTCAGCGGGCCGACCCCGGCCGGCGTACCGGTGAGGATCACGTCGCCCGGCAGCAGCGTCATGACGTGGGACACGTACGAGATCAGGGTGGCCACGTCGAAGACGAACTGACTGGTGCGGCCGAGTTGGCGTACCTCCGGCTCGTCACCGGCGTGCCCCACCTCGCAGCGCACCTCCAGGTCGGAGGCGTCGAGCTCGGTCGTGATCCACGGACCCAGCGGGCAGAACGAGTCGAAGCCCTTGGCCCGGGTGAATTGGACGTCGGCCTTCTGCAGGTCACGGGCGGTGACGTCGTTCGCACAGGTGTAACCGAACACCGTCTTGAGCGCGTCGGCCCGATCCACCCGGCGGGCGCCGGTGGCGCCGATCACGATGGCCAGCTCGGCCTCGTGCTCGACCTGGTGCGACTGCGGCGGGAGCCGGATCGGGTCGTTCGGGCCGATGACCGAGGTCGTCGGCTTGAGGAACAGCAACGGCTCCTTCGGGACCGCGTTGCCCAACTCGGCCGCGTGCTCGGCGTAGTTGCGGCCGACGCAGACGACCTTGCTGGGCAGGATCGGCGACAGCAGCCGGACGTCGGCCAGCGCCCAGCGCTCGCCCGTGAACTCCAGCTCGCCGAACGGATGGCCCTTGATCGCCGCAACGGTCAGGCCCTCGGTCCCGGCCGAGTCGCCGGCCGGGGACGAGCCTTCGACGACGCCGAAGGACATGCCACCGGAATGAACAAAGCGTGCGATCCGCACCACAACCCCCACCAAGTAGCGAGCTCAACACCCCAATCTATCGCCGTACCCTGGGACGGTGAGCGAGAAGGTCCTGCCAACCGAGCGATGGCGCGAGCGTGCGGCCGCGCACGAGGCCCGGGTGGACCGCTGGCTCGGCAGCCACCTGGCTCGTCGCAAGGACGGCGTCAAGCATCCCGTCGAGGACTTCCTGTTCACGTACTACTCGCATCGCCCGGCTCAGCTTCGCCGCTGGCATCCCGGTTTCGGGGTGGTCCTGGCCGACGGGCCCACCCAAGCGCCGTACGTCGCGGTCCAGGGCGGCACGACCGTCGATCCAGACCTGCTCGCGCGCCGCCTCGACTCGGTGCGCTGGATCCGCGATCTGCTCGCGGCCACCGCCTCGCGGCCGCCCCAGCTCGGCTGCTTCGGCCTGCACGAGTGGGCCATGGTCTACCGGCAGACCCAGGAACAGGTCCGCCACAACGCCTGGCCGCTGCGGCTGTCTCCGGCCGCGACGGCTCAGGTCGTCGAAGACCGAGGGGTACGCTGTACGCACTTCGACGCGTACCGATTCTTCACCGAGCCGGCCCGGCCGCTGAACCTCCTGACGCCCACCCGCGACCGGCAGACGGAGTTGGAGCAGCCCGGGTGCCTGCACGCCACCATGGACCTCTACAAGTGGGCGTACAAGCTGTCTCCGCTTGTGCCGAGCGAACTGGTGGCGGACTGTTTCGAGCTGTCCCGGGCGGTCCGCGAACTCGACATGCAGGCCAGTCCGTACGACTTGGCCGATCTCGGCTACGAACCCGTGCGGATCGAGACGCCGGAGGGGCGGGCGGCGTACGCCGTGCGCCAGAAGGACTTCGCCGAGCGCGCCGCTCCGCTGCGCGCCCGGCTCATCGAAGTCTGCGACGACCTGCTCAGCGAGTCGGTGCCGTCGTCGGTGTAACCGACGGAGTCGTGGTCGGTGCGACGGTGGGTGCAGCTGTGGGACCACCGGTCGGCGAGTCGCCCGGGTAGAGACCCTGGTGGCGGCACAACCGGGCGAGCACCGGCCAGCGCTCGTACTCCCAGGTGAGGATCGCGTCGCAGTTGTGGATCTTCGCGTCCACGTAGGACTCGCTGTCCAGGTTGATGACGGAGACCTGGCTGAGCACCTGGCCCTTGGCGTCCACCACCACGAGGTTGCCGCCGCCCTGCCAGGAGGCGTCGACCCATTGCCCTGGGTACTCCCCGTAGTAGCCGCCGCCGTATTCCCGGGTCGCCTGGTCGTCGACGTTGACGAGGAGGCCGATCCCGAACAGCACGAGTCCGGCGGAGACCACGCCGGAGCCGACCCGCTGCCAGCGCTTGACGCGGGTCGCCGCGGTGCGGCCCAGCCAGACCGACGCGACGATCATCGCCAGCGCCACGATCAGTCCACCCACGACACTGTCGCCGATCCGGGGCAGCGCGCCTTCCGGGCCACTGCCGCCGGAGACGACCTCGCACAGGATCCAGGCCGCGAGGTATCCCCGGACGACCCACCAGCCGGGCCGGAGCAACCGGCCGAACTCGCTGAGGCCCGCGTACCCGATGATTCTGCCGATCTGGCGATCGGTGGTCCGCAGCCGCCCCTTGGCCTGGACCACCAGCGTGGACAGCCGCGCCCCGCCGCCGGCCGGAACCGACGCGCCGAGCGTGGCGCGCAACTCGGCGGCATAGGCGGCCGGGGTGCCGAGGCGAGCCTCCAGCGTGCCGCCCTCCGCCTCGACCTCGGCCGCGACCTCCGCGAGGTGAGCCGGCAGGTCTTCGAGCAGTTCGGCCCGGATGTCGTCGGGCAGGTCGGCGAGTGCCGCACCGACGGCGGCCGCGTAGTGCGCAATGTCGAGATTCATCGGCTCTCCAGCAGGGCGTCCATCGTGGCGGCGAATCCGCGCCAGGTCTCGCCGCCGGTTTTGAGCTGACTGCGACCGGACGGATTCAGCGAGTAGTACTTGCGGTGCGGTCCCTCTTCGGAGGGGACGACATACGTCGTCAGGTAGCCGGCCGCGAAGAGGCGGCGCAGCGTGCCGTAGACCGAGGCGTCGCCGATCTCGTCCAGCCCGGCGCTCCGCAGGCGGCGCAGGATGTCGTACCCGTAACCGTCCTCTTCCCGGAGGACCGCGAGCACGGCGAGATCGAGGACGCCCTTGAGGAGCTGGGTCGTATCCACGCACCGCACACTACTGCGCTTACCGAAGTACCGTCAACAAAAGAGAACCCGCCACGCCGAGCGGAGCGGGTTCCTTGGTCAGAGCGCGCCGAGGTAGCGACGTCGCTCGTACGGGGTGACCTCGCGGCGGTATTCCTCCCACTCGGCCCGCTTGTTACGCAGGAAGAAGTCGAAGACGTGCTCGCCCAGGATCTCGGCGACCAGCTCCGAGCCGGCCATCACATCGATCGCCTCGGACAGGTTCTCCGGCAGCGACTCGTAGCCCATCGCCTTGCGCTCGGAGTTCGACAGCGACCAGACGTCGTCCTCCGCCCCCGGCGGTAGTTCGTAACCGGCCTCGATGCCCTTCATGCCCGCACCCAGGAGGACGGCGTACGCCAGATAGGGGTTGCACGCGCTGTCGAGCGAACGCACCTCGACCCGGGCCGAGTTGGGCTTGCCGTACGCCGGAACCCGCACGAGCGCCGACCGGTTGCGGTGCCCCCAGCACACGTACGCCGGAGCCTCGGTGATGCGGTCGGGCAGCTGCTGCGGGAAGAGCCGCTTGTAGGAGTTGACCCACTGGTTGGTGACCGCCGTGAACTCCCGCGCATGGGTGAGGATGCCGGCGATGAACGCCCGGGCCACATCCGAGAGCTTGTAGGGATCGGCCGGATCGTGGAATGCGTTGCGTTCGCCCTCGAACAGCGACAGGTGGGTATGCATACCGCTGCCGGGCTGGTCGGTGAACGGCTTCGGCATGAAGGTCGCCTGCACCCCGTGCGACAACGCCACTTCCCGCATCACGTGCCGGAAGGTCATGATGTTGTCCGCCGTCGTCAGCGCGTCGGCGTAGCGGAGGTCGATCTCCTGCTGACCGGGCGCGACCTCGTGGTGGCTGAACTCGACCGAGATGCCGATCCGTTCCAGGGCCAGCACCGCCTGCCGCCGGAAGTCCCGGGCGATCGCATGCGTGGTGTGGTCGAAGTAGCCGCCGGAGTCGACCGGCGTGGGCACGCCGCCGTCGACGGGGCTGTTCTCCAGCAGGAAGAACTCGATCTCGGGGTGGGTGTAGAAGGTGAAGCCCTTCTCCGCCGCCCTCGACAGCGACCGGCGCAGCACGTGCCGCGGGTCGGCCCAGCTGGCGTTGCCGTCCGGCAGCAGGATGTCGCAGAACATCCGGGCGCTCTCCCCGGACGAGCCGCCCTCGAACGGGAAGACCTGGAAGGTCGTCGGGTCGGGCATGGCGACCATGTCGGACTCGTAGACCCGGGCGAAGCCCTCGATCGCCGAGCCGTCGAAGCCGATGCCCTCGTCGAAGGCGGCCTCCAGCTCGGCCGGGGCCACGCTGACCGATTTCAGGGTGCCGAGCACGTCGGTGAACCACAACCGGACAAATCGGATGTCGCGCTCTTCCAACGTCCGGAGCACGAACTCCTGCTGACGGTCCACGGCTTCCGACTCCTCCATGCGCGCGATGATCTGCTGCGGTTGGCAGTCAACACCGATCACGTTACGCGGGTGTTACAGCGGCTGCTCACGTCACGCTCGGAAAGCCCAGGCGTTGAGCAGCACGTGCGCACCCTGTACCTCTCGCCGGCCCGCCGCAACGCCGTGCTCAGCGGTATCGCGGCTGGGAGTGCCGCCGTCGCGGTGCTGACCGTGCTCGCCGTGCTCGGCTTGCGGCCCAGTACGCCGGTCGCCGCTCCGACCGCGCCGGCCACCGCGCTGCCCAGTCTGCGTACGGCGTTGCTCGAAGGTGGTGATCTGCCCGCCTCCTTCGAGGTCCGGCCCACCCCCACCGCGGTACGCACACCGAAGCGTACGGAGCGGTGTCAGAGCCTCGTCGCCGATCCGGCGTCGCTGCTGCGGTCGCTGCTGCCCAGGCCGGACGCTTCCCCGTCGCCGGTGACCGCCCGGCACGTCGGCGCGGACGACGGCGTACTGGACCAGGCCGTGCAGATCTTCGCCCGGGGGCAGGCCACCTCGGCAGTGGACACCATCCGCAAGACCGCCAAGTCCTGCGGCACCTTCACCGCTCGCCTCGACGACGGCACGAAGGCCCGGGTCAAGCTCACCTCGACCAGTGTGGAGAGTCTGCTCATCGGCGACGCGTACACCGTGAGCATGACGCTGACGACGAAGTCCGGGCAGCAGACGGGTTACCTCGCCGTCAGCCGCGTGGGCGACACTGTCTCGGTGCTGCGGCGTACCGGTCCGAGCGGGGGACCCGCGCTCGACCGGCAGATCCAGGACCTCGTCGGCAAAGCCCTGGACAAACTGGTGGTGCTAGGCGATCCCCGCCTCGTGGGCACCGCACCGGCGCATCGCTGACCTACTATGCCGGGGGTGCCCCTCACCCCCACTTGGACCCGGAAGCTCGCCGCGATCCTGGTCGGCTCGCTCGTCGTCCCGATCGCCGTGGAGTTCGTCCTCGCGCTGATCAAGGGCGAGTCCTACAACCTCGGCCGGGCCGCCACCGTGGTCGGCGCGGTCGGCTTGGTCTCGCTCGGGCTCTACCTCAGCCGCCCGTCCGCGCTCACCTTCCGGCTCAGCATGGCGGTCTTCCTGCTGGCCGCCGGGATCATGCTCGCCCTCTACGGCTTCCTCGTCGCCTCGGTCGACGGCATGTTCGACGGCCGCGTCGCCCACGCCGCGGTGGGCGCGGTCGCGGTCTGCTTCGGCCTGATCATCGGTTCGATCGGCGTGTACGCCTTCAGCGACGCCTGGCGGCAGCACCCGGTGACGATCCCGGAGCAGCGGGAACCGGCCCGGTCGGTGAACGTCAAACGATTCGCGCCCTACCGGCCGGAGGCGCACCAGAATCTGGTGGAGCTGTGCCGGACCCGGCTGGACGCGGCCGACCTGCACTACGTCGCGTACTACGCCGGGCACCAGGCCGTGTTCCGGGTGGACATGCTCGACGATCCCGCTCTCGGGTCCTTTCACGGACTCGTCGAGCCGCAAGCCCGGCGAGAGGCGTACGACGCACAGGGCCCGGAGGTCGAGGCAGCGCTGACGAGCTTCAACCGCACCTTCAGCGGGCTCGACGTCGGCGTACTGATCCGGCTCGTGCTCGACGTCGAACGGGGTGCGGTCTACTACTTCACCGTCGACCGGGACACCGGCCGCTACGTCCTGGCGGTCACCCTGGATCAGGAGCAGGTGCACCGAACGGACGCCAAGGTCGCCAAGCTCGTCGACGACCTACGCCATGCGCTGGGCTTTCCCCGGATGACCGAGCTGGAGCAACGCAAGTGAGGCGGGCGGCCGCCCTGCTCGCCATGGCCGCGCTTGGCTTCGGGGCGGCTTGGCTGACCGGGACCGGCCCGTCCGAGATCATCGCGTACGCCGCCTATCCGTACGTCACGGCGGCGCTGCTCGCCGTCGGGCTCTACGGCAGCGCGTACGGGATCGACCTGATCGAGGCTCGCCAGGACCGGCGGCTCATCCTGCTCGCCGTGACAGTGGGCGTACTGGTGAAGGCGACGCTCATCGGGGTCGTGCTGGCGCTGGCCTGGCAGGACCCGTTGTTCCTGCTTCTCGGCATCGTCGTGGCGCAGATCGATCCGCTATCGGTCGCGGCCGCCCTCGGCGACGGGCGGATGTCCGGCCGGGCCCGCTCGCTGCTCGCCGCGTGGGCGTCGTTCGACGATCCGCTGACCGTCGTGCTCGCCGTCTCGGCCGCGAGCGTGGTCGGCGACCTGCGCGGGCACCCCGGCGACGGCCTGCTCGCCGGGCTCTCGGCGTACGCCGTCGAACTGGCGGCCAACCTCGCTCTCGCCGCCGGCGCCTTCGTCGCGTACCAGTGGGGCCCGAAGAAGACCTGGTGGCGCACGGGCCTGCTGATCGTCGCGGCGGCCGTGGCGGTGTGGCAGTTGTGGCTCCTGGCGATCGCGCTGGTCGGGCTGTTCCTGCGGCCGCGCAGGCTGGCCGCGGTGCTCCCGGGCGCGGTGAACGCGGCGCTAGCGGGTGCGGTGCTGCTGCTCGGCGCGTTGCTGATCGGCGGGTTCGACCCACTCCGCGGGCTGAGCCTGGGATTGGCCGCGTTCGCCGCCCAATGGGTGGTCGCGGGGTGGCTGACCCGGGGCCTGCCGGTGCTCGACCGGGCCCAGTTGCGCCTGGCCCAGCAGAACGGCATCACCGCGATCGTGCTGGCCCTGAAGCTGGAACCGACGTTCCGGGGCGTAGTCGCCGTCGTCGCCCCGGCCATCGTGGTGACGAACGTGACGCATCTCATCGCCAACCAACGGCGGGCGGTAAAGGCAGAATGAGGGCATGCCGACACTGCGCATCGCTCTGGCCCAGGTCAATTCCACCGTCGGCGACCTGACCGGCAACGCCGCCACTGTGCGCGCCTTCGCGGCGCGCGCCCAGCAGGCCGGCGCCCACCTGGTCGCCTTCCCCGAGATGATGCTGACCGGCTACCCCATCGAGGACCTGACCTTCCGCGAGTCGTTCGTGCAGGCCTCGAAGGCGGCGCTGGCCAAGCTGGCCGAGGAGTTGGCCGCCGACGGGCTCGGCGAACTCGCCGTCGTGGTCGGCTATCTCGACGCCGACGGGCCGGCCCGGCTGGGCGCCGACTCGACCGTCCGGCACGGTCCGCGCGACTCGCTGGCGCTGCTGCACCGGGGCTCCGTCGTGACCACCTACGACAAGCACCACCTGCCCAACTACGGCGTCTTCGACGAGGACCGCTACTTCGTCCCCGGCGACACCCTCACCATCGTGCGGGCGGCGTGGGCCGACGGCACGGCGGCCGACATCGCGCTGAGCGTCTGCGAGGACATCTGGCAGCCGGGCGGCCCGTTCACGGCGGCCGGAGCAGCCAAGGCGGCTCTCGTCGTCAACATCAACGCGTCGCCCTACGAGCGCAACAAAGACGACGTACGCCTCCCGCTCGTCGCTCGGCGGGCCGTCGAGGCGGGCGCTGCGGTGGCGTACGTGAACATGATCGGCGGCCAGGATGAGCTGACCTTCGACGGCGACTCGATCATCGTCGGGCCGGACGGACGGCTGCTCACCCGCTCCGGTCAGTTCACCGAGGAACTTCTCGTGCACGACCTCGACCTACCGGCCGCCGACTCCGGCTGGACGCCGCCGGGCGCGGCTGCGGGGCTGACCCTGCGTCTCCAGCCGCTGGCGACCTCGTGGGCGGCTCCTACCGGCGAGCCGGCCGTGGGCGGGGTCGCCGAGCGGCTGCCGGACGAGGCCGAAGTCTGGGGCGCGCTCGTCCTCGGGTTGCGCGACTACGTCGAGAAGAACCGCTTCAAGTCGGTCGTCCTGGGCCTGTCCGGCGGCATCGACTCCGGCGTCGTCGCCGCGATCGCCGTCGACGCGCTCGGGCCGAAACGGGTCGTCGGTGTCAGCCTGCCCAGTGCGTACTCGTCGGAGCATTCGAAGGGCGACGCGGCCGATCTCGCCGAGCGCACCGGTCTGGACTACCGGGTGCAACCGATCGCGCCCATGGTGGACGCCTTCCTCAGCACCATGACGCTGACCGGATTGGCGGAGGAGAACCTGCAGGCCCGCGTACGCGGTGTGGTCCTGATGGCGCTGTCCAATCAGGAGGGTCACCTGGTGCTGACCACCGGCAACAAGAGCGAGCTGGCGGTCGGCTACTCCACGCTCTACGGCGACTCCGTCGGCGGGTTCAACCCGCTCAAGGACGTCCCGAAGACGCTGGTCTGGAAGCTCGCCCGGTGGCGCAACACGGTCTCGCTGGGCGGCATCGCCGCTCCGATCCCGGAGAACTCGATCAGCAAGCCGCCGAGCGCCGAACTGCGCCCGGGCCAGCTGGACTCCGACAGCCTGCCGGACTACGAACTGCTGGACGCGATCCTCACCGGATACGTCGACGGCGACCTGGGCCGGGATCAGCTGGTGGCCGCCGGGCACGACGCCGCGCTGGTCGACAAGGTCATCCGGATGACGGACTCGGCCGAGTACAAGCGCCGGCAGTCCGCGCCGGGAACCAAAATCAGCTTCAAGGCCTTCGGCCGCGACCGTCGTCTGCCGATCACCAACAGGTGGCGCGAAGGGGCCTGAGCAGCGGGTATACCCACAGTTCCGTGGGTACAAACGTCGCGTCCGGGAGAAATAGCGCAAGATCGCCACGATAGGATGCAGGTCATGACGGGACGAAGCTCGTTCGTGGTGGTCGCCAACCGACTTCCGGTCGACGAGGTCCCCGACGAGGAACGAGCCGGCGGGCGACGCTGGCGGCGCAGCCCCGGTGGGCTCGTCACCGCGTTGCACCCCGTGCTCGTCCAGCGGGACGGCACGTGGATCGGCTGGGGCGGCTCGGCCGGGCCGGCCCCCGCGCCCTTCATGGTGGACGGCATCCGGCTGCACCCGGTGCCGCTCGACGCGGACGAGATCGCCCGCTACTACGAGGGCATGTCGAACTCGACGATCTGGCCGCTCTACCACGACGCCGTGGAGCCGCCGATCTTCCGCCGTCGGTGGGCCGCCTCCTACCGTGAGGTGAACGCCCGGTTCGCCGAGGCGGCCGCGCAGGTCGCCGCGCCGAACGCCACCGTCTGGGTGCAGGACTACCAGCTGCAGCTGGTCCCGGCGATGCTCCGGCAGGCCCGGCCCGACCTGCGGATCGGGTTCTTCCTGCACATCCCGTTCCCGCCGATCGAGCTGTTCATGCAGCTACCGCAGCGGGCCGAGATCATGCGTGGACTGCTCGGCGCGGATCTCGTCGGCTTCCAGCAACGGCTCGCGGCGCAGAACTTCGTCCGGCTGGCCCACCACGTCCTCGGCGCGCCCGTCTCCGGCAGCGTCATCGAGTTCGAGGACCGCCGGGTCAAGGCGGCGGCGTTCCCGATCTCGATCGACGTCGGCGAGATCGACCGGCTCGCCGACAACCCGCTGATCCGTACGCGGGCCGAGCAGATCCGCACCGAACTCGGTGAGCCGAAGACCGTCATCCTCGGGGTCGACCGGCTCGACTACACCAAGGGCATCGAGCACCGGCTCAAGGCGTTCCGGGAATTGCTCGCCGAGGGACGGCTGACCGTGCCCGAGACGGTGATGGTCCAGGTGGCCACGCCCAGCCGCGAAAGAGTCGAGCATTACCAAGCCTTGCGGGTGAAAGTCGAGCGTGAGGTCGGTCGGATCAACGGCGATTACGGGCGCGTCGGCGTGCCTGCTGTGCATTATCTGCACCAGTCGTACAGTCGCAGTGAACTCGCCGCGCTCTACCGCGCGGCGGACGTCATGATGGTCACTCCACTACGGGACGGCATGAACCTGGTCGCCAAGGAGTACGTCGCCGCCCGCGCGGACGCGGGCGGCGCGCTCGTCTTGAGCGAATTCGCCGGTGCCGCCTCGGAGCTTCGCCAGGCTTTCCTGTGCAACCCACATGACCTGGACGCCGTCAAGGACTCGTTGTTGCGAGCCGTACACGTAGACCCGGACGAAGCCCGCAAACGTATGTCCATCATGCAACGCCACCTACGCCGAAACGACGTGGCGCACTGGGCACGATCGTTCCTCACCGAGCTGGGCAGCCTCTAATGAACACAGCACTTTCCATCGCCACCGCGGAGAGCGTGGTCTCCGCGGACGGCTTCGACCCCGACCTCCGCCTGGCCGTCACCCGGATCGCCCGGGTGCCCCAACTGCTGGTCGCCTGCGACTACGACGGCACCCTCGCGCCGATCGTGGAAGACCCGACCGCGGCCAAACCCCTCCCCGAGGCGGTGGCGGCCATCCGATCCCTCGCCGCACTCCCCCAGACCACCGTCGCGGTCGTCTCCGGCCGCGCGCTGCGCGACCTCGCCGCCCTCTCGCGGCTGCCCAGCGAGGTCCATCTCGTCGGATCGCACGGCTCCGAGTTCGACGTCGGCTTCGTCCAACGCCTGGCTCCCGAGCTGGTAGCGCTGCGTACGCGGCTGCAGTCCGAGCTCAACTCGATCGCCGCGCAATTCCCAGGGGTACGCCTGGAGGCGAAGCCGGCGTCCATCGCCGTCCACACGCGGGGTGTCGACCAGCCGATCGCGGCGGCGGCCTCCGACGCGGTTCGCAAAGGCCCGGCCACCTGGCCCGACGTGCACGTGACCCACGGCAAGGAGGTCATCGAGCTGTCGGTGATCTCGACGCACAAGGGCACCGCGATCGACGCTCTGCGTACGCAGTTGTCGGCCAGCGCCGTGCTCTTCGTGGGCGACGACGTCACCGACGAGAACGCCTTCCGGCAGCTGCACGGGCCCGACGTCGGTGTGAAGGTCGGCCCCGGCGAGACTGCGGCGGCGTACCGGGTCGCCGACCCGTTCCAGGCGGCTCGCGTACTCGGTTTGCTGCTGGAAACGCGGCGGCACTGGCTGTTCGGCGAGCGCGCGGTGCCGATCGAGCGGCACTCCATGCTGGCCGACGGCAACACCGTCGCGCTGGTGACCCCGGATGCCCGGATCTCGTGGCTCTGCCACCCGCGCCCGGACTCCTCCGCGATCTTCGCCGACCTCGTCGGCGGTTCGCCCGCCGGGCACTTCACGGTGCGCCCGGAACGGGGCGGCACCCCGCTCGGGCAGCGCTATCGGCCCGGCACGATGACGGTCGAGACCCGCTGGTCCGGCCTCACAGTGACGGATTGGCTGGCCGGGGACTCCCTGGTACGCCGAATCTCCGGAAACGTCCCCGCGATGCTGGAGTTCGCCCCCCGCCCCGGATTCGGGCAAGTGGCGGTGAGCCTGCAGCCGATCGGCGACGGCGGCGTACTGGTGCTGGGTTCCAATGAGCCGGCCGCGCTGTGCAGCCCCGGCGTGGACTGGGAGATCGACCTCGACCGGGGTTCTGCCCGGGCCCGGGTGGACCTCGCTGCGCTCGGCGGAGAACTGACGCTGGACCTGAAGTTCGGCTCGCACGACGCGACACCGCATCCGATCCCGTCGAGCGAGCGGTTGGAGTCGGCCGAGCGCCCGTGGCGGGACTGGGCGTCCACGCTCAAGCTGCCGGCCAAGCACCGCGAACTGACCCTACGCAGCGCGCTGACCCTCCGTGGGCTGTGCCACCAGCCGACCGGGGGCATCCTGGCGGCGGCCACCACGTCGCTGCCCGAGGAGCTCGGCGGCGTACGCAACTGGGACTACCGCTACTGCTGGCTCCGGGATGCGGCGATGACCGCACACGCCCTCGTCGACCTCGGTTCCCTGGCGGAGGCCGAGGCGTTCCTGCGCTGGGTCGACGGCTGCGTCGAGCGTACGGGCGGCCACCCGGAACGGCTGCACCCGCTCTACGGCATCGACGGCTACCCGCTCGGCCCGGAGGCGGTCATCGACACCCTCCCCGGGTACGCCGGCTCCAGGCCGGTCCGGGTGGGCAACGCCGCCGACGCCCAGCTGCAGCTCGACGTCTTCGGCCCGATCGCGGACCTCCTGGCGGCGGTGGTGGAAAAGCGCGGCAAGGTACGCGACGAGGAATGGCGGGTGCTCGAGGCGATGGTGCAGGCGGTCGAACGCCGCTGGCACGAGCCCGACCACGGCTTGTGGGAGGCCCGCATCGCGCCCCGGCACCACGTGTACTCCAAGGTGATGTGCTGGATGACGGTCGACCGGGCCCTGTCGGTCGCCCGCCACTACGGCGACGCCGACCACAGCGCGTGGGTCACGTTGCGCGACAAGATCGCGGAGAACGTCCTCACCTACGGCTGGAACGAAGAAGTCCAGGCGTACTCGGTGGCGTACGGACACCCGGAGATGGATGCCTCCTCGCTCTGGATCGGACTGTCCGGTCTGCTCGCCGACGACGACCCCCGCTTCCTGTCCACGGTGCTCGCCATCGAAGCCGACCTCCGCAGCGGCCCGGTCGTCTACCGCTACCGCTGGGACGACGGCCTGCCCGGCCGGGAAGGCGGCTTCCACATCTGCACCGCCTGGCTCATCGAGGCGTATCTGCGTACCGGTCGGCGGGCCGACGCCGAGGAACTGTTCGAGCTGATGATCGACACGGCCGGCCCGACCGGCCTGCTGCCCGAACAGTACGAGCCGGACTCCGAGCGCGGGCTGGGCAACCATCCGCAGGCCTACAGCCACCTCGGGCTGATCCGCTGCGCCACCCTGCTCGACTCGTAACCGCCCGCGCGCGAATGAGGGGTCCGCAGGCGCCTGCGGACCCCTCTCTTGCCTCGGGTGCATGCTCCGTCGCAGAGGCGGTCCCGAGGCCTCTTAGAGAATTCTATTCATGACAAACAGGGGAATCGCAATACCGCATTAGTTGTCCACAGAATGCGGTAGTGGGCGAACGTTATCCACAAGAGAATTCGCGAGCAGCTTGCGCAATCGTTCGGCGAAGGTCTAATTTGCCCTGAGCTAGAAAAGAAGCGCGCCCCGGGGGCTTGCTTTCGCAGAGGCGGTCCCGGGGCCTACGTCCTACAGCTTAGCTGCCATGTGGAGGTTGCACAAGTGCTCTCCGAAGTCTGCCGGCTCATCGCCCCCGCCCGACTCGCCACGTACTCAAATGCCACGGACGGTGACGTTGTCAAGGCACTAAGTCTCTATCGCTGGAATCAGGACATTGCCGGAGGCTTTCTGCGGCCGCTCTGCAATCTTGAAGTGGCGTTGCGGAATAGCCTCGTTGATCAGATAGAAGAACTCACTGCGCCGTTACCGTGGTGGGAACACAGTGCACTTCGCAACGAACCCAAGTTCGATCGGCGCATCCGAGACGCGGTCAGCCAGTTGCGCTTCCTCCGCCGATCGCTGACCCGGGATAATCTTGTCCCCGAACTGTCCTTCGGTTTCTGGGTGGGCTTGCTGAGCTCGAACTTCGACCGGACACTCTGGCGAGCCGGCCTCCACCTGGCCTTTCCGCATTTTCCCGGCCCCCGTCGAGAGCTGCGGGCCACCTTTCAGATCGTCCTGAACTTGAGGAATCGGATCGGGCACCACGAACCCATCTACCATCGCCACCTCGCCGCCGATCACGTCACCATCCACAAGCTGCTGGGCTACTTGTCGCCGGAGATGCGCGGATGGAGCCTGACGCAGGATCCGCTGCCCGTACTGATCGGCGGAAACCCGGTGCCACGCCAGCGGATTGCCGCCCCGTAGCGACAAATCACACATATCGTCACCAGGGTGCGTCGATACACCGCGATCCTGCTGACCTGTGTGCTCGCTCTGCCCGCAGCCTGTGCGAAGAGCGACGGCACTCAGAACACCGTGGTCCCGCTGGCGAGCGCCAGCGCGAGCCCAAGCGCCACCAAAGGCAAACTCAACGTGTACGCCGACGCCGCAGCGAATCTCCTGCGCGCGGACGTCAAGGCGGACAAGGCTCTCGTCTACGTACCGAACACGCAGAGCGACGACGTCTACGTCATCGACCCGGCGACCTACAAAGTGGTCGATCACTTCTACGGTGGCGCCGAACCACAGCACGTCGTGCCGTCCTACGACCTGCGTACGCTCTATGTCACGTCGAGCCGGGTGCCGGGCGGGTCGGTGCTGCCGATCGATCCCCGGACCGGCAAGCCGGGCAAGATCATCCCGGTGCAGGACGTCTACAACCTCTACTTCACCCCGGACGGGAAGTACGCCTGGGTGGTGGCCGAGGCGTACCAGCGCATCGACTTCTACGACCCGAAGTCGTGGAAGCTGGTGAAGTCGGCGAACTTCCCCCAGTGCGAGGGGATCAACCACATGGACTTCACCGTCGACGGGAAGCTGGCCCTGGCGAGCTGCGAGTTCGCCAACCGGATGGTCGTCATCGACGTCGCTTCGGGCAAGCTGGTCCGGGATCTGCCGCTCGACGTGGTGCCGGACGGGATGCCGCAGGACACCCGGCTGCTGCCGGACGGGTCCGCCTTCCTCACCGCCGACATGCATGCGAACGGGGTCTACGTGTTCGACGCGCAGGCGAATCGGCGTACGGGGTTCATCCCGACCGGCCGGGGCGCGCACGGCATCTACTTCAGCCGCGACGGCAAGCGGGCCTTCGTGTCCAACCGCGACGAGGGCAGCGTCTCAGTGCTCGACGTCGCGACGCGTAAGCCGATCACCAAGTGGCAGATCCCCAATGGCGGCAGCCCGGACATGGGTGCGGTGTCGGCCGACGGCAAGACGTTGTGGCTGGCCGGGCGCTACCACGGCGAGGTGTACGCCATCGACACCGCGAACGGGCACCTGCGGGCTCGCATCCCTGTCGGCTCCGGCCCACACGGGTTGCTGGTGTGGCCGCAGCCGGGGCAGTACTCCCTCGGGCATACGAGCAACATCCGCTGAGCTGCGCGATCCTGGCGCAGGGCTTACGACGCAGGATCCGGGATAACGCGGCCTCGCACGCCGTTCGAGACCGCGTTATCCCGCATATCGCGAAGCCCCCGCGCGAAAGCACGAAGCGAAGCCCGTGCGAAAGCGCGAGAGCCCCAGCGCGGAAGCGAAGCAAGACAAGCGTCAGACCTGCCCAGCGTGCAGCGGAAGACTGACGCCGTACAACCGAGGAGGATCGACGCCGGGAGGAAGCGCCTCCAGGTGGAAGCGAGTCACAAGGTTGGGCAGCACCGAGCGCAAAGCGGCGACGGTGTTCCGTCGATCACCGCCACCGTCGTGCATGAGCACGATCGAGCCGGGCCCGGTTTGCCCGATGACGGTCATCGCGATGCTGCGCGACGGCGGTTTGGCCCAGTCTCGCGGGTCGACCTGCCAGTGCAGCGGGCTCATGCCGAGGCGGATGGCCGCGGCGACGACCGCCGGGGTCCACGCGCCACCGGGCTGACGGAAGTACGAGATCCTGGCACCCGGAACCGCGCGGTGGATCGCGTCGTTGGTCCGCCGCAGGTCCGCGGTGATCGCGGCTTCGCTGCGCAGCCCGAGGCCGATGTCGTGCTGCCAGCTGTGATTGCACAGCGTGTGGCCTTCGGCCACGATCTCCTGGACCAACTGCGGGAACTGGGCCGCCATCAGGCCGATCACACAGAAGGTCGCCTTGATGTGGTACGCCCGAAGCAGTGTCAGGACTTGGGGCGTCCATTGGGGGTCGGGCCCGTCGTCGAAGGTCAACGCGATGTCCGGATAGCCGGTGGTGACCCGGCTGCCGAAGGGACCCCGGGCTTCCCGAGGCAGTGGTGGCCGGTTCGGCCCGGTGATCGGTACGCGTCGAGGCGCAGGCAGGGCGGCCCGGGCGGGCCCCTGAGCGACCCCGGCTTCGGTGCCCTCCTTGGCCAGGCGCTCGGCCGACGCCGGGTCAGAGCCGGCCGCAGGGTCAGAGGAGCCGGCCGCGACGTGCGGTTTGCTCGCCGTCATCCGGCCGAGGATGTGCCCGCTGCCCAGCAGGGCGACGACCACCCCTGCGAGGCCGACCCACTTGATCCAGCCTTTAGCGCCGTTAGCACTCACTCACTAGTTATATCGGCTAACTATCCGCAAATGGTGCAGATCCCGACAGTAGCGCAGAAACGACCTCACCGATGACGGTGATGACCGGAGTACGCAGATCACCGGCGGCCTCCGCGATCGACGTCAGCGGGGCGCGTACGACGATCTGCTGGGACGTCGTCCCCTCCTGGATCGCCGCTGCCGGAGTCTGCGGATCACGGCCCTCCCGGATCAGGGTGGCCGCGATCTCGGCCAGGTGCCGCAGCCCCATCAGAACGACGATCGTGCCCCGGGATCGGCCCAGCGCGGTCCAGTCGACCAGCGACTGCGCCGACGAGGGTGCCACATGGCCCGAGACCACCGTGAACTCGTGGGTGATCCCGCGGTGGGTCACCGGGATGCCCGCGACGGCGGGGACGGAGATCGCGCTGCTGACGCCGGGCACCACGACGACCGGTACGCCCGCCTCAGCGCACGCCAGCGCCTCTTCCCCACCCCGCCCGAAGACGAAGGGGTCGCCGCCCTTGAGGCGTACGACGAACTTCCCGGCGAGCGCCCGCTCGACGAGCAGATCGTTGATGTGCTCCTGAGCAGCCGCCGCGCCGTAGGGCAGCTTGGCGACGTCGACCACTTCGACCTCGGGGCGCAGCTCGTCGAGCAGTACGCCGGGCGCGAGCCGATCGGCGACCACCACGTCGGCCGCGTTGAGCAGTCGCCGTCCCTTGACCGTGATCAGCTCGGCGTCGCCCGGTCCGCCGCCGACCAGCGCCACCGTTCCGGGCAGCCGATCGGTGTCCGTAGTGGACGCCAGGAGGGTCGCGATCCGGTCCCGCACGCTCATCGACAGCCGGGGTGAGCCGCCGCCGAGCACCGCCACCGTGACCTGCCCGTGCCGGGTCACAGCCGGAGTCCACGCGGTGGCCGCGTGCCGGTCGTCGGCGCGTACGCAGAACACCCGGAGCTCTTCGGCGACCGCGCTCACCTCGGCCGCGGCCGCCGGATCGTCGACGGCGACGTGCACCAGCCACGCACCGTCCAAATCGGACGGCTCGAACAGTCGAGCGCGCCATTCGAAGCGACCGGCCAGCCCCTGCAACGCGGGCGTGAGGACGGGGGCGACGACGAGCACGTCAGCGCCCGCCTCCAACAGCGCCGGGATGCGGCGCGTGGCGATGGCTCCCCCGCCGACGACCACCACGCGGCGGCCTTCCAGGCGGAGGCCGAGGGGATACAACGTGCTCATTTCTCGCTGACTCCGGCGGAATCGAAGGTGGCCACCTCGTGCAGTACGCGTACCGCCGAGGCGACGATGGGCAGCGCGAGCAGGGCGCCGGTGCCCTCGCCTAGCCGTAGACCGAGATCGAGCAGCGGCTCGAGATCGAGGTGGGCCAGGGCGACCGCCGCGCCGGGTTCCACCGAGAGATGCCCGGCGATCAGGGCGCTCGCGGCGTCCGGCGCGAGTTCGACCGCAGCGACCGCCGCCGAGCAGGCGATGACCCCGTCCAGAATCACCGGTACGCGTCGCGCCGCCCCGCCGAGGACGAGCCCGGCCAGCGCAGCGTGCTCAAGTCCGCCGACGGCGGCCAGTACGCCGACCGGATCGGCCGGATCGGGCCGGTGCAGCTCCAGCGCCTGCCGGATGACTGCGATCTTCCGGCTGTGCGTGTCGCTGTCGATTCCCGTGCCGAGGCCGGTGACCCGGCCGGGATCGGCCCCGGTGAACGCCGCGATCAGCGCCGCCGCCGGAGTCGTGTTCGCGATCCCCATGTCCCCGGTGACGAGCACCCGGGTGCCGGCGTCGACCAGCTGGTGGGCGACGGTGATGCCGACTTCGAGCGCCTGCTCGGCCTCCTCGCGGGTGAGCGCGGGTTCGACGGTGAAGTCCCGGGTCCCCGGGCGTACCTTGGCCGCGATGAGCTTGGCCTCATCCGGAAGCGGAGCGGCGACACCGACATCGACGACGGTGACGTGCGCGCCGGTCTGCCGGGCGAACGCGTTGACCACCGCGCCACCGGCCACGAAGTTGGCGACCATCTGTGCGGTGACCTCTTGTGGCCAGGGAGTGACGCCTTGCGCGTGTACGCCGTGGTCCCCCGCGAAGATGGCGACCGTCGCCGGGTCCAGCAGCGGCGGCGGGCATTCCCCGGCCAGGCCGCTGAGCCGGATCGACAGCTCCTCCAGGGTGCCCAGCGAGCCGGCCGGTTTGGTCAGCCGGCCGTGGCGGGCCCGCGCGGCGTCCATCGCGGCGGCGTCGAGCGGCCGAATCGCCTCGACCGTACGCCGTAGCAACTCGCTCATGTCAGCACCCCTCTCAGAACCGCGCGCAGCTGGTCGACGAACGCGTCGGTGGTGGCCTTGTCGCGTACGGCGACGCGCACCCAGTCCGGGCCCAGCCCGGGGAAAGTATCGCCCCGCCGGACCGCCCAGCCCAGCAGGCGCAGCTGTTCGCGTACGCGTGCGGCTCCGGTCAGCCGGACGAGCACGAACGAACTGCTCGGTTCGCCGGCCACCTGCACGCCGGGCAGCGTACGCAGGGAGCTCACCAGATGGGCGCGCTCTTCCACCAGGTGGACGGCGATCTCGTCGGCCGCCCGGCGCGCCTGGTCGCTCGAACAGGCGATCGCCGCGGCCAGCGCCGGCGTGCTCACCGGCCACAGCGGAGCGACCGCGCGCAGCCGGGCCAGCAGGTCCGGCCGGCCGAGCAGGTAACCGATCCGGAGCCCGGCCAGCCCCCACGTCTTCGTCAAACTGCGCAACACCAGCAGTCCGGGCAGGTCCCGCCGGTGGGCCAGACTCTCCGGCTCGCCCGGCACGGTGTCCGCGAACGCCTCGTCGACCAGCACCACCCGGCCCGGCCGCACGAGCTGCTCCAACGTCCGCGCGGGATGCAGCACCGAGGTGGGATTCGTCGGATTGCCCACGACCACCAGGTCCGCGTCCGCCGGCACGTCCGCCGGGTCCAGCACGAACGGCGGTCGCAGCACGAGCCGTCGCACCTCGTGGCCCGCGGCGCGCAGCGCCGCTTCCGGCTCGGTGAACTGCGGATGCACAACCAGCGGTGTGCGTACCCCTAGGCCTTGAGCGATCAAAGTGAAAGCCTGCGCGGCGCCCGCGGTCAGCAGCACCTCATCGCTCGCGCGGTTGTGCCTGGTCGCGACGGCCTTACGGGCCGCGCGATCATCTGGATACGCCGAGAGCTGTGCCAGGGATTCCGTGAGTGGCGTCGCGAGCCAGCCGGGCATGGGCGCGAGCCGGACGTTGACCGCGAGGTCGACGAGGCCGCCGGCGTCCCCGGCCACCTCGGCGTCGCCGTGATGATGAAGGTCCGGTTCGGGCGTGTTCTCGGGGTGGGGCACGTCGTTAGGAGATCACAGAGGGTTGTCGCGTAGCCGACGGAGGGCCGCATTTCCTCGCGCCGTTTGTCGCTTTCAATCACCTCATAGCTAGACATGTCCTACCTTGGACTGGTGATAAAGCGCACCCTCTCCGCGACCGGCCGTCTGACACCGATTCTGCGAGCCGGGCTCATCTCCGGCGTCATCGTGGCCGCGGTGACGTATCCTCTGGCCGCCGTCGGCGGGCTGGGGGTGAAGTCCGGATTCGACTGGTACCAGGCGCTCCCCGCGGAGCTGACGGTGCAGCCGCCGGCACAGACCACCTACGTGTACGCCAACGACGGCAAGACGTTGCTCACCACGTTCTACGAGGAGCATCGCAAGTACACGCCGATCAGCGAGATGTCGGAGAACATCCAGCACGCCATCGTGGCGAGCGAGGACGCCCGCTTCTACGAGCACAACGGCGTGGACGTCAAGGGCATCGCGCGAGCCTTCGTGGCCAACCACAACTCCGGCCAGGTGACTCAGGGCGCCTCGACGCTGACCATGCAGTACGTCCGGGCGACCCTGCGCGACGGCGCGCAGACCCCGGCCGAGGTGCAGCAGGCGACCGAGCAGACCAGCGGCCGAAAGATCCGGGAGATCCGGCTCGCGATCGCGCTCGAGAAGCAGATGTCCAAGCAGGAGATCCTGGAGCGCTACCTGAACGTGGCGTACTTCGGGCACCGGGCGTACGGCATCTTCGCGGCGTCGCAGATCTTCTTCTCGAAGACGCCCAAGGACCTGACCGCGACCGAAGCGGCGACGCTGGCCGGACTGGTGCAGGCGCCGTCGCTCTACGACCCGGCCGCCTCCGACCAGCGGGCCGCGACCGAGCGGCGCAACTACGTGCTCCAGCGCATGTCCGACCTCGGATATCTGTCCGCCGACGAGTCGGCCAAGGCCGCCGCCCAGCCGATCAAGCTGAAGATCACCAACCCGCCGAACGACTGCATCTCGATCCCGGCGAAGCTGAACAGCATGGGGTACTTCTGCGACTTCTTCAAGTCGTGGTGGATGTCCCAGCCCGCGTTCGGCAACAACCCGGCCGAGCGGGAGGCGAAGCTCCGCCGGGGCGGCTACCGAGTGGTGACCTCGATCGATCCACGCGTTCAGGCTGCCGCGCAGAAGAACGTCGTCGCCAACGTGAGCAAGAGCAACCCGTACGCCCACGGCGTCGTGCTGGTGCAACCGCGTACCGGCATGGTCAAGGCGATGGGCTTGAACCGCACCTACTCGCTGGACCAGAGCCACAACGGGACGAACACCGACTACCACAAGGCGGGCAAGATCCCGGGCACCTACCCGAACACGGTGAACCCGCTCAACGGCGGTGGCTTCAACGGGGCGGGTTACCAGGCTGGATCGACGTTCAAGATGTTCACCCTGCTGGCGGCGCTTCAAGCCGGCTTCAAGATGAACCAGTCGTACTACTCGCCGCAGCGCCTGGTCTCCAAGTACTGGGCCGGCTGGGGTGAACGCGGCTCCTGCGCGGGCGGCCGGTGGTGCCCGACGAACGCCAGCGGTTCGATGACCGGTACGCAGAACATGTGGACCGGCTTCGGAAAGTCGGTGAACACGTACTTCGTGCAGCTGGAGCAGGCAGTCGGCTCCGACGCGGTGGTACGCATGGCGCAGAGCCTGGGACTGTCCTGGCACAACGACGTCGACAAGATGATGGCGACCTACCCGCGGAGCAAGACGTGGGGCGCGTTCACCCTGGGCGTCGCCGACACCACGCCGCTGGAGATGGCCACGGCGTACGCCGCCGTCGCCGGGGACGGCCTCTACTGCGAGGCGCTGCCGGTGCAGTCGATCAGCAACCCGGACGGCACCCCGACGACCTGGACGAACGAGCAGGGTCAGACGGTCGAGGTCGCCGCACCGCGCTGCAAGCAGGTCGTACGCCCAGAGGTCGCGCACGCGGCCACCGACGCGGCCCGCTGCGTCACCGGATACGGCGCTTCGAGGGGCGGCTGCGGCAGCTGGAACACCACCGGCGGCAGTGTCTACAACATGCTCGGCCGGCCGATCGCCGGTAAGACCGGTACCACCGACGACACCCGCGCGGCCTGGTTCGTGGGCTTCACCCCGGAGTACGCCGCCGCGAGTTTCATGGCCGACCCGGACAACCCGTTCCACGCCGTCGGCGACTGGAACTACAACGTTCCGCTCCAAGCGGTGGCCTGGACCCTGCGGGACGCCCTGAAGGGTCAGCCGATCCGGTACTTCACTCCGCCGCCGGCGTCGATCCTGGGCAAGGGGTCCTACGTGGCCGCGCCTCAGGACGCCGCGCCGTCGAAGAAGAAGAACCGCCGCCGCTAGCTTTTGCCCTGCAGATCACGGTTATGCATGCTTCCCACTGCGCTTTTAGCCTGCGTAACCGTGATCTGCAGCTGACGAGGTCGCGCTACTTGAGGTCGGCGGCGACGAGCGACCAGACCTCGAGGTCGACCCGGCCGCTGTGCACGAACCCGGCGTTGCGCATGAGGCCTTCGTAGGTGAAGCCGGCCTTCTCGGCGACGCGACGGGAGGCGAGGTTGCCGGGGGCCACCCGCAGCTCCACCCGCTGGAAGCCGTGTTCGAGCAGCAGCGCCAGGCTGAGCGCGTCGACCGCCTCGGGGGCGAAGCCGAATCCGCGCATGTCGGAGGCCACAGCATAGGAGACCTCGGTCACCCGGGCCGCCCAGTCGGTGCGCTTGGTCCACAGCGAGCCGATCAACGCGCCGTCCTCGCGCCGGACGATCCCGTAATGGTCGCCCGCGCCGCTGTCACGGCGTTCGGTAGCCAGCTCCGTACACCACGCCCGCCCCTCGATCTGCCCGAACTCCTTCGGGAACGGCAGCCACCGCTGGACGAGCTTGTCGGCGAAGATCTCGCCGACCGGCTTGGCGTCGTCAGCCTCCAGCGGACGTACGTCCAGCCGGGGGGTGGCCACGGTCAGGGTGGGGAAGCGCCGCACCGCAACTTCCGACATGCTGACTCCGATCGCTCGGCGAGCCCGGGTTGCCCAGGGCCAAGGGGCACCTTACCCAATGTTCTGTCCAGATGCCGGTCGTGGAGCTGGATGCCCGCTGACAAGATGCTCCCAATCGGTGACCGTGCTCACGTATGTAGGCTCGGCTGGTGCGTACTGTGCTGACCGCCCGCTGGCTGGGACTCTTCGTCGCGGCGCTGGCCCTGGCCGCGATCATGGTGTTCCTCGGCCGCTGGCAGCTCGACCGCTATGAGCTGCGGACGACGATGAACGATCGGATCGCCGCCGGCGAGTCGGGCGAAGCCGTTCCGGTGGCCTCGGTCCTCCCCCGCCCCGAGGGCGGTGCCGGGACGGTCGGCGCGCGTACGCCGGACGACGCGGCGTGGCAGCGCGTTTCGGTCACCGGCGTCTACGACAGCACCCGTGAACTGCTGGTACGCAACCGGACCGGGCAAGGGCAGGCCGGGTTCGAGGTGATCACGCCGCTGGTGCAGGCGGACGGGACGGCGGTCCTGATCGACCGCGGCTGGATCCCGGCCAGCCCCAAGGGCCCGACCGTCGCGCCGGCTGTCCCCGCCGCGCCCACCGGCACGGTGACGGTCATCGGCCGAGTGCACCCGTCGGAGAGCGGCGGCACCGACACGCTGACGGTCGACGGGCGTACCGAGATCCGCCGCATCGTGACCGGTCCCATCGCGCGCTACCTCAACCAGTACGCCGTCTACGACGCGTACCTGCTGGCGGTGGACGGCACGCCCGGCGTCACGGCGGCCCCAGTGGCGGTGCCGACGCAGAACGCCTGGCAGAACGCGGCGTACGTGGTCCAGTGGTGGCTGTTCGCCGGGCTCACCCTCGTCGGCTTCGTCTACCTGCTCCGCAAGGAGATCAAGCAACCCTCGTCGGCGCAGCCCGACCGGGTGGAGGGTTCCCAAGAGGCAGCGCCCGTCCCCTAACCTGATGGCCATGACCGTCTCGGACCCGGATCCCACCCCGGTCGACCCCTTCATGACGACGCACGCCCTGCCACCGGCGCTTCCCGCCGCGGAGCCTTATCCCGGGTACGCACCCGACGAGCCGCCGCCAGCGGCACCACCGCCGCCCGTGGCACCGCCGCCGGTCAGCCCGGCGCCGCAGCTCCCGGCGCTTGCGGTCACTCCGGGACCGCCGCCACCGGTCGTGGCCCGGGTCGGGGAGATCTCCGTCAGCTCGACCACCGTTTACACCCCAACGGGTGAAATGCCACTGCGCGGTTCGCAGTGGATCGTGACGGACCAGTGGCAGGCGCACTCGAAGATCCCGGTCTGGGCCATCGTCTTGTGCATCGTGACGTTCTTCTGCATCCCGATCTTCAACTTCCTGTTCCTGCTGGCGAAGGAGACCTACTACACCGGCATGGTGGTGGTCAGCGTGACCAGCGCGGGACGGCACTACGTGGCGCGGATTCCCGTGAACAGTCAGGTTCAGGTGGCCAACCTGCAGAGCCAGGTGAACTACATCCGGTCCCTGGCGGCGCTGTAAGGCACCAGCTCCGCGTTGGAGGGCGCTGAACGCGCGCCGGATCAGGGTTCCGGGTCGAATCTTGGAGGTTGATTCGACCGAGAACCCTGATCCAGCGCCAAACGCCAGCGCCAAACGCCAGCGCCGAAAAACGGCTCAGAGCGCAGCGACGTTGCGCAGCAGCAGCGCCTCGGCCAGGCATACCTTGGCGAACTCGCCCAGATGCAGGCTCTCGTTCGGCCCGTGTGCCTTGGCGTACGGGTCCTCGACCCCGGTGACCAGCACGGACGCTCCCGGGAAGGCCTCGGTGAAGGTGGCGATGAACGGGATCGAGCCGCCGACGCCGATGTCTACCGGCTCGGTGCCGTCCCAGGCCTCCCGGAAGGCGGACCGGGCCGCCTCGTACGCGGGGCCGGTCGCGTCGATGACGATCGGGTCGCCGTCGTGCTCGAAGGTGACCTCGACCTGAGCACCCCAAGCGACGTGCTTTTCCAGGTGCGCCTTCAGGATGTCGTACGCCCGCCGCCGGTCGTCGCCAGGCGCGAGCCGGAGACTGATCTTCGCCTTGGCCGTGGGGACGATCGCGTTGGGCGCCTCGCCCGTCCGGGGCGCGTCGACGCCGAGGATCGAGATGGCAGGCTTGGTCCAGAGCCGCTCGACGATGCGGCCGGTGCCGACGAGCTCGACTCCGTCCAGCAGGCCGGTCTCCTCGCGGAACCGGTCCTCGGGGTAGTCCAGCGGCGACGCGGCCGTCGAGACCAGCCCTTCGACGGCGACGTCACCATCGTCGTTGTGAAGCGTGGTCAGCAGGCGCGACAGCGTCATGAGCGCGTCGGGCACCGCGCCACCGGCCATGCCGGAGTGCACGGCCTGCTTCAGCACCTTGACCTCGACGAACAGGTTCACGATGCCGCGCAGTGAGGTGGTCAGCGCGGGGACGCCGATGTCCCAGTTGCCGGAGTCGGCGATCACGATGACGTCGCTGCGCAGCGTCTCCTTGTACGCCTCCAGCAGCTCCGGCAGGGAGGCGGAGCCGAACTCCTCCTCACCCTCGACGAAGACGACGACGCCCACCGGCAGCCGGTCGTCGGCGGTGCCGGAGCCGAACGCCCGCAGCGCCGCCACGTGCGCCATGACGCCGGCCTTGTCGTCGGCGCAGCCCCGGCCGTAGAGGCGTCCGTCACGCTCGACCGGCTCGAACGGGTCGCTCTCCCAGAGCGCCCGGTCGCCGACCGGCTGGACGTCGTGATGGGCGTACAGCAGGACGGTGGGCGCACCGGGCGGGGCCGGCTTGACGCCGATCACGGCCGGGTGCCCGTCGCCGATCCGGGCGATCTGGGTCTCCAGGCCGCAGCCGCGCAGCAGCTCCGCGACCGCCTCGGCGGAGCGCTCGAGCGGAGTGAAGTCGAAACCGTCGAAGGCGATGCCCGGGATGCGGGCCAGCCGCTCCAGGTCCGCGCGAACGCCGGGGAGCTCGCGCTCCACCGCCGCGCGCAGCTCCTCGACGCTGAGGGTGGGTGTGGTCATGGTCTTGATCCTAACGACACGTCAGATCGTGATCAGGACATCCACCAGGTCAGGCGTCCGGTCCGCGGCGAAGTGCCCCTGCTCGCGAGCCTTCCAGACGCGCAGGAAAGGCATCGCGGACTCCGGGTCCCGGGCTCGCAACCGCTCCCAAGCCAAATCATCTGGTACGCCGAGGAAAACCGTCAGATCAGCGAGCTGACGCATGGCGGCGCGCCCGGTCGAGACGCCTTCGACGAGGACGACGTCGACCTGATGGACGACGGTGATCTCGTCGACGAACCGCTCGTCGATCCAGTCGTACCGGTGATAGCGGCCCGGCTCGCCCCGGCCGAGCGGCTCCAGCACGTCCCGTTCGAGCCTCTCCCAGAAGGTGAACTGGTCGTCCCACCCGTCGAGCACGTCGTCGGTATGCACGACGTCCACCGACGCGCCTCGTTCGAGCAACGCCGTACCGAGTTCGCCGGCGAAGGTGGTCTTGCCCGCGCCGCTCTGCCCGTCGATCGCCACGATCCGCGTACGCCCGGATCGCGGCTCCTTGGCCAGAACCTCGTCGGCGACCTCGGCCGCCGTCTCCCGGCGGAGGCGGCGTACCTCGCTCACTGGACGGCTCCGGGGGCCAGCAGTGGCAGATCGGCGGGCGGACCATGCTCGATCAGCCGCCACAGCGCCTCGGTGTCGAGGTGCTCCTCGACCAGGTCGCCGAGACGGTCCACAGTGGCCTGCCGAACCGCGGCGAACTCCGTGTCCGGCGCGGGTTCGAAGCCGTCGCGCCCGGCCAGACCGGCCGCCAGCCGTAGGAACCGGCGGCGGAACTCGTCCGACTCGAACGCGCCGTGCCAATGCGTACCGAAAACCGAGCCACTGCTGACTCCGTCGTCCCCGACGAACGGCGTGAGCTCCCGCCCGATCCGGCTGATCCGGCCGTGGTGGATCTCGTAGCCGCGTACCCCGGCGTCGAGCGCCGTGCCGACCGGCCGCCCCAAAACCTTGTCCGGGGCGAACTCCACGTCCACGTCGAGCAGGCCGAGCCCGGCGACCTCGCCCGCCCGGCTCTCGACGTCGTCCCGAATCGACCGGGCGAGCATCTGATAACCACCGCAGATACCGAGCACCGGGCGGCCCGCCGCGGCATGGGCCGTCACCGCGTCGGCGAGCCCGGACTCGCGCAGCCAAGCGAGATCGGCGATGGTGGATTTCGACCCGGGCAGGACCACGAGGTCGGCGGCGGCGATCTCGGCCGGTTCGGCGGTGAACCGCACCGCGACTCCCGGCTCGACGGCGAGCGCTTCGGCGTCGGTGGCGTTGGAAACCCGAGGCAGCCGCACGACCGCTACCCGTAGCCATTGCTCCCAGCGCGGCGCTGCCGGCCGCCCCAGCACCCGCCCGTACGCGAGCGAGTCCTCAGCGTCCAACCAGAGGTCCAGGTCGAACGGCAGCGTGCCGAGCACCGGCCGCCCGGTGAGCTGCTCCAGCCTCGTCAACCCGGGAGCGAGTAGATCGAGCGAGCCCCGGAACTTGTTCACGATGAACCCGCAGAGCAATGCCTGATCGGCCGCGTCCAGCAGGGCGAGCGTGCCGAAGAACGAGGCGAAGACGCCGCCGCGGTCGATGTCGCCGACGACCACCACCGGTAGCCCGGCTTGCCGGGCCAAACCCATGTTCACGAAATCGGCGTCCCGGAGATTGATCTCGGCCGGGCTGCCCGCGCCTTCGCAGACCACCACGTCGTACTCCGCCCGCAGGTCGGCCAGAGTGGCGAAGGCGACCTCGGCCAGCCGGGGCTTGAGGGAACGGAAGTTCGCGGCGGTGATGTGGTCGACGGCGTCCCCGAGGAGGACGACTTGACTGGACAGGTCGCTGCCCGGCTTGAGCAGCACCGGATTGAACCGGACATCGGGTTCGAGTCCGCACGCGGCGGCCTGCAACGCCTGCGCCCGGCCGATCTCGCCCCCGGTGCCGTCGGCCCGGATGGCGATCGCCGAGTTGTTCGACATGTTCTGCGCCTTGAAGGGTGCGACCTTCACGCCCCGGCGGGCCAGCCATCGGCAGATCCCGGCGGTGACGACGCTTTTGCCCGCGTCCGACGTCGTACCGGCGACGAGCAGGCCACCGCTCATCGGGATCTCCGGGCGAGCCGGGTCGCGACCGCCACCCCGAGCGCGGCCAAGCCCACTACCCCGCTCAGCTTCGCCGCCCGTCGCGCGTCCGCCGCAACCGGCTTGCCACCGTCGCCGAGCGACGGGCGTACCTCGGTCCGTCCGAAGTAGACGTTCTCGCCGCCGAGCGTCACGTCGAGGGCTCCCGCGAAAGCCGCCTCGCACTGCCCGGAGTTGGGCGACGGGTGCTTCCCGCCGTCTCGCCGCCACACTTGCCACGTACCCCGAGTCCCGCCGCCGACGACGGGAGCGGCCAGCGCCGTCAGCATCGCGGTCAACCTCGACGGAATCAGGTTCGCTGCGTCATCCAGTTTCGCGGACGCGGTTCCGAAGTCTGCGTACCGCTGAGATTTGTGACCCACCATGGCATCGAGCGTGTTGACGGCGCGATAGCCGACGAGCCCGGGAAGACCCGCGACCGCGCCCCACACGAGCGGGGCGACCACCGCGTCGGACGTGTTCTCGGCCACCGACTCGACGGTGGCCCGAGCCAGATCGCTCTCGTCCAGCGCAGCCGGATCGCGGCCGCAGAGATGCGTGATGCGCTCGCGCGCGACCTCGGTGTCACCGGCTTCCAGCGAGTCCGCCATCGCAGCGGCCTCACGCCGCAGCGAACGCCCGCCGAGCACCGCCCAGGTCGTGGCGGTGACCAGCGCGAACCGGGCGAACGGCCGGTAACGGGTGAGCCGGTTCGCCGCGATCGCCGCCAGCACGGGCGCACCCACCGCGACCGCCGTGAAGATCGCGCCGTCGGCCCGGCTGGGCGCGTAGAGCAACCGTTCCACGGTCCCCGCCGCCTTGCCGTACCCGGCGACCGGATGGAACCGGCGCGGATCGCCCAGCAGGGCGTCCAACGCATACCCGGCCGCCATCCCCGCGGCGTCCACCTCGCGCACCCGAACCTCCTGACCACGGCGTGCCAACCGTGATCAGCCTATAAGCGCCCTGATGGTGAACCACGGGGTAGGCCGGGGCGCCGAGACGGCATCCCGCCTGACGTCGTCGTAGAGCATCCCCATCGTCGTCTCCGGCGCCACCATCAGCGTCAGTGGCCGCTTCCGCCGCCAGCGTCGCGTCGGCCGCAGCGTCCGGAAGACGAAACCGGACGGCCGGCGCAGCGCGATCAGCACCGGCGGCATCGTCGTCGTGAACAGGCGGTACAGCGCGGCCTCGGCCGGTTCCTCGCGGACCGTCACGATCACGTCGCCGCCTGACCAGCCCGCCTTGCGGAGGAACCGGCGGAGATCTTCATCACCGAGCCGCCGCCCGAATTCGCAGGCCGCATCACGTACGGCCGCCGCTATCGCCATCTCCTGCCGGGTCACACGTCACCTCCGCCAAGATCAAGTCAACGGGTTGCGCTACGGGCGGCGCGTGCCCCTCTGACGCGCCGCCCGTAGGTGAAGGCCGGCTTCACCGAAGCGTCCTCTCGCCGCGCTCCGCCACCCGCGGCGCTCCGGCGAAGCCGGCCGTCCCGTCCGTCGGCGTCGGGGAGCCCCGACGGACGGGAGTCCTGCCCGATCGGGCTCGGTCAGACGCCGGCCAGCGCCGAGCCGCGGTCGTGGACGTGGTCGTCCGCCTCGTCGTCGTCGAGGTCGTCGGAGTCGTCGTCATCGCCGTCGTCCGTGGCCGTCGCCGTCACGAAGTCGGTCGCGTCGAATGGCGGGACCGGGTCGTCATAGCCGAAGCCGTACGGGCCGAAGCCGGGTTCGTCCACCGCGTTCAGCGGATCGTCCGCTGCCAGCCCGACTCGCTGCTCCGGAGCCGGTTCGGTCGGCTCGCCGCCGAGGCGTACCGGCTCGGTCGGATCGGGCTCGACCTCGCTGGCGGACACGGGCTTGTTCCGCGCGAACCGCGCCCGGCCCCGCGCGAGGTTGTGCCCGACTGCCAGCGCCTCCATCTCGTAGAGGGTCCGCTTGGTGCCTTCGGCGTCCACCCAGTCCCGGGTGTAGATCTGGCCGTATACGACGACGGGGTCGCCGACCATCAAGCTGCTGGCCACGCCGCTGGCAAGCTCGCGCCAGCAGGTGACCCGGACGCGGAGGCCGTTGCCGTCGACCCATTGGCCGGTCGAGCGCTCCAACCGCCGGGTGCTGGCGGCGACCTTGAAGCTCGTGACCAACCGGCCCGAGTTCGAGGTACGCCGCCACTCCGGAGCGGTGAGCAGGTTTCCTACTATCGTGATATTCGTTTCGAACATGCTGGATATCGTGTGGCCTGACAGCGTCCGACGAACAAGTCACGATCATCGATATTGTGGATAGCGCTCGCGTGTGGATAACTCGCCCGGACCAACTCGCGGGTAACTTAATAACCGTGGAGACCGACATCCTGGGTGCGCCGTATGAGCGGCACATCATCGACCTGCCGTCCGACGACGAAGGCCCGGTCGTCGCGACGCTGGTCCGGCGGCGTGCCAAGCAACCGACCAAGCGCGCTGTCCTTTATCTGCACGGGTTCTGCGACTACTTCTTCCAGACCCACCTCGCCGATTTCTTCACCGATCGCGGGTGGGACTTCTACGCCCTCGACCTGCGCAAGTACGGCCGGTCGCTGCTCGGCCACCAGACGCCCAACTTCGTGCGCAGCCTCACCGAGTACTTCCCCGAGATCGACGAGGCGATCCGGATCATCCGCACCGAGGACGACCACGACACCGTCCTGATGAACGGCCATTCCACCGGCGGCCTGATCGGCTCGCTCTGGGCCGACTCGCGCCGGAAGGCGAAATACGTCGACGGCCTGTTCCTCAACAGCCCGTTCCTCGACTTCAACGCGCCCTGGCTGATCCGCCGCCCGCTCGCCCCGATCATCTCCGGCCTGGCCTCCCTCGGGCACTACCGGAAGATCAACATGAACGTCTCGGGCACCTACGGCCGCAGCATCCACGCCGAGCACAACGGCGAATGGAGCTACGACCTGATGTGGAAGCCCATCGAGAGCTTCCCGGTCCGGCTCGGCTGGCTGCGCGCGATCCGGGAAGGGCATCTACGCGTACGCCGAGGGCTGGCGGTCGACGTGCCCATCCTCGTGACCGCATCGGACGCCTCGTTCAAGCAGCCGACCTGGGACGAGGTCGCGCACGACATGGACGCCGTCCTCGACGTGGAACACATCGTCCGCTGGGCGCCCCGGCTCGGCGACAAGGTCACGGTGGTACGCATCCCGGGCGGCAAGCACGACCTCACACTCTCCCGGCCACCCGCCCGCGAGCGGCTGTTCGCCGAGGTCGACCGCTGGATGACGGAGAACTTCAGTGCGGATGAGGCGGATAGTGCCGCCAAACCTCCCACCCGCGCCGCCACACCAGCAGATCCCGGCTGAGCAGACCCTGCCCGCCGGCGAAATGCATCCGGTCGACCGCCCGGCGTACCTTCTCGACCCCGGGCGGCGAACCGGATCCGGTCACCATGACCACATCCCGCGCGGGTACGCCGATCACGAGTTCGCCCGGCACCTGGGGAGCGAGCCGTTCCCAGAACTCGTCCAGCAGCACGGCCGACGCCTCCCAACCGCCGAACGACAACATCAGCACCGGCGGTCGGCCGTCGACCTGAACCTCGGCCGCCCATTTGGACAGCAATTCGAAGGCGTACCGGCGAAGATCGTGCGGATGCAGCCGAATCCGCTGCAGCTCCCGCCACGTCACCAAACCCTGGTACGGCGGTCCCGGCGCGTACCCGACCGCGAGGCTGCCCACGAACTCGTCGAGGACTATGTCCTCCTCGTCCTGCGGATCCAGCTCGTCGAGGGAGACCAGCACCGGGAGAAATGTGGTGCTCATCACGTCCACGAGCGTTAACCTACTCCCGCGTACGCACGCCTCCAATAGGCCATCCAGCGGGTGGGTTTCAACATCGCTTTCGGTACCCTGTGATCAGCGCGCGCCCGTAGCTCAGCGGATAGAGCAGCTGCCTTCTAAGCAGTTGGCCGCAGGTTCGAATCCTGCCGGGCGCACCACTCTGCGGCGCTCTCAAGCGACCGCACCCCATGCCGTCCCTGACGAGAGACCGCGTTCACTGCTTGGTGCCGGTCTTAAGCGGAACGGTCACCGAATCCGTCTCCACCAAGCATTCGCTCCCAAGCAGTGTCTTGATGCTTGGGAACGTCAAGCCGCTCGCCAGGCCGTTAAGCGTCAAGAGCCCCTTCGACGTGACGACGACAGCACGGACGTCGTAGAGAGTCGGTGAACGGCTTCCAACCGACGGAAGATCGTGCCAGCAGTTGGCCATGATGGTCCCTTGTTGGTGGCTGCACTGGCCAACGACTCGCCACTTCTTGTCCCGAACCTGCCGAGCGATCAGTAGCACGTTTACACAATCGCCTTCTTCGATTATCTGGATTGGCTCGTCGCCGCCGATCGGGCCGGGCGGCGTGATGATGGAAGGCCGGCAGTCGGATTCAGGCACCTTCTCGTCACCTTGAGCGTGCTGTTGCATCGCGATCACGACGAGTGACGCGAGCGCAGCTATCACCCGAATCACAGTCGGCACTGCGGACCGACGAACGGTACGGTGACGGTTACGCGTACCGATTTCATGCCCAGTGGCACTCATCATGCCTCGCCTTCGTGGGGGCACACCTCCCCCATGTTTCAACGAAGCAAGACCTCATCTGAGTATGCCAACTTTCCGAATGGCACATCCGGGGCATTGACCGGCCGCATCGGCAAGTGGACGGAGCTAGCAGGCTCTCAGGGGCTGAGGTACTCCGGGTTCTCAGCGAGGAAAACGCCCAACGTGTCGTTCCGAGCCGCTTCGAACATCCGCATCGTGCCGGCGGACAACGCCTCGCCCCCCGCGGGGTCTTCGTTGAAGCTGCCGGCGTTGGTCTTCAGGGTGATGAGGTCGGCCGCGCCGAGCAGCTTGAGGTTGAAGAGGAAGTCGGCCGGGTCGTAGCCGCCGGTATCGAGCTTCAGGGATGCGCCGGCCGCTTGGAGCAGGCCGGAGAGCCGACTCGGGTTGGTGAGTACGCCGATGCCGGTCGCCTTGGCTGCCATGGCCTTGATGAGTTCGCGCTGGTGTTTCTGGCGGTCGTAGTCGCCGTTCGGCAGGCCGTACCGCTGTCGGGAGTAGTCGAGCGCTTCCCAGGCCGCCATGGTGCGACAGCCCTTCTTGTGGATCCAGCTGTTGGGGAGTTGGTGTTCCCCGTCGTAGCTGTAGTACACCGGTTTGCCGTTGTCGTCGATGTAGTGGCTCGACCAGGTGTCCTGTTCGACGCACAGGTCGACGCCACCCAGGGCGGCGATGACGTTCTTGAAGCCGTTGAAGTCGATGACGGCTACGCCGTTGAAGACGATCCCGGTCAGCTGCTCGACGGTCTTCTCGGTGAGCCCCGCGCCGCCGGGCCAGCCCTGACCCTGCTGCGATCCGAAGTAGTACGCGGCGTTGATCTTGTCGTGCCCACCCGCGTACGCGGACGGCGTCCAGCTGGGAATGTCCACTTCGGTGTCTCGGGGGATCGACATCAGGTACGCCTCGTCGTGCGAGGCGGCGACGTGGAGCACCATGATCGTGTCCGCTCGCGAGGTGTTCTCCGCCCAGCCTTCCCGGGTGTCCAGTCCGAGCAGGAGCAGATTGATCGCGCCGGTCATCGGCCGGGCCCGACCGGCGCCGTTCTCGTCGACGTTCGCGGTCTCGATCGAGCCGGTGAGGTCGTTCAGGAAGGATTTGGCCGCCACGATCCCGCCGAACCCCGCGAGGACCAGCAGGACGCCGAGGACGACGATGATCTTCGCGCCAAACCGGCTGCGCACCTTCTCACGATAGGCCCACGAACGGGGTCACGCACACGGTGTTCCGTTGATTGCGCAGCTCAGAGGCTGTCCGGAGCCGCTCAGCTGGATTCCGGCGACGATCTGGGCGCCGGCCGCGAGGGTGCGGTTCCAGCTCTTCGGCGTGAGCGTCACCGTACGCCCGTTCTGCCGGTAGTCGGCCTCCCAGGCGGTGGTGGCGTCCACGCCGTCGGGGAAGGTCAGCACGATCGTCCAGCCGTCGGTCGCCTGAGTCGCGGTCACGACGATCTCCGCGGAGTAGCCGCCGGACCAGCTGTCCTTCACGGCGTACCGGGCGGCGATCCCAGCCCCACGCGTACCGTCAGACGACACAGACGGCGAGCGGGGACGCGAGGATGTCCGTCCGGATGGCGAGGGGGACGACGACAGCATCGGCAGCGTCAGCGACCAGGAAGGCGACGGTGACACCGGCGGCGTGCCACCCGCGATGGCGTCGGGTTCGGGCGAAAGGGGTGCCACGACCGCCAGCACCCCCAGCCCGGCGGCGAGGCCGACGATCACGGCGATCACGGTGTTGCGGAGCCAACCGGGCTGTCTCGGCGTCCACCAGCGAACCGGACCTGGGACATTCACGGGAGGAACTATATGCGGAACGTTCGCCGGTACGCACTGGGCGCGACACCGACCGTCGCGTGCAGACGTTGCCGAAGAGACACCGCGGTGCCGAATCCGGCTTGCCGCGCGACCGCGTCGATCGGCAGGTCGGTCGTCTCCAGCAGCTTCCGCGCGTGCTCGACCCGTTGCCGTGCAAGCCATTCCGCCGGGCTGACCCCGGTCTCCTCGCGGAATCGCCGGGTGAACGTGCGTACGCTCATCTTCGCGTGCCGCGCCAGCGTCCGCAGGTCCAACGGTTCGTGCAAACGCGCCACCGCCCACGCCCGCGTAGTCGCGGTGCTCGTGTCGGTCGGCGACGGCACCGGCCGCTCGATGAACTGCGACTGGCCGCCTTCCCGCCAGGGCGGCACGACACAGCGCCGGGCGGCGCGGTTGGCGACGTCGCTGCCGAAGTCCTGGCGTACCGCATGCAGACAGAGGTCGATGCCCGCGCCGACCCCGGCCGAGGTCAGGATGTCGCCGTCGTCGACGAACAACACGTCCGGCCGGAGCGCGACCTGCGGGAACAGCTCACGGAACGCGTCGGCCCAGAACCAGTGGGTGGTCGCCGGGCGGCCGTCCAGCAGACCGGCCGCGGCCAGCACGAACGCGCCCGTGCAGATCGACATCAGACGCGCGTCCGGACGGCGCGCGGCCAGCGCGGCGGTCACGGCCGCGTCGTTCACCCCGTCAGACAGCGCCGCGGTCCCGTGCACACCCGCCACAACCAGGGTGTCGGCCTGTGGGATCACTTCCGGTCCGTGTTCGGGGACGATCGCGAAGCCTAATTCGGTACGCACAGCGCTGCCGTCCGGCGTACACACCGTGACCTGGTAGAGCCGGTTTCCGGCCGAGTCCCGGGCGGCCAGGAAGATCTGAGTCGCGGTGCCGAGGTCGAATGGGACGACCCCGTCGAGCGCCAGGATCACGACGTGATGCCGATCGGTCATGGCCTGATTCTTTCACATAGTGGCTCTCGGGCCACTCCCCTTGTTCGGGCGTACGCCCGATCATGGTCACGTGACGACTTCCACCCGCTTGCACCGCGCCTGGTCCGTGGCCGCGATCGCGTTCGTGGCGATCATCGGCGCGGCCGGCTTCCGCGCCACTCCCGGCGTCATGATCACTCCGCTGCAGGAGGAGTTCGGCTGGGGCCGGGGCCTCATCTCGGCCGCCGTCTCTGTGAACCTGCTGCTGTTCGGGCTGACCGCGCCGTTCGCCGCGGCGCTCATGGAACGATTCGGCATCCGGCGGGTGGTCGCCGTGGCGCTCGCCGTAGTGAGTCTCGGCAGCGGGCTAACCGTTTTCATGAACGCCAGTTGGCAGCTGGTTCTGTGCTGGGGCGTACTCGTCGGGATGGGCACCGGTTCGATGGCGCTGGCCTTCGTCGCCACCATCACCGGCCGCTGGTTCGTCAAGCATCGCGGGATCGTCACCGGCATACTCACCGCCGCCGGAGCGACCGGCCAACTGATCTTCCTGCCGTTGCTCGCGAACATCACCGCCTCGCACGGCTGGCGGATCGCCGCGTTGACCGTCGCCGGGACTGCGCTGGCAGTGGTGCCTCTCGTGATCTGGCTGCTGCGCGACCACCCCGCCGACGTCGGCACGACGGCGTACGGTGCGAATCCGGCCGAGCCGGTGGCCGCGCCGCCGAGGACGGCGAACGCCGCCGCGCGGGCGCTCGGCAGTCTGCGTACCGCGAGTAAGTCGGGCGCGTTCTGGGCGCTCGTGGTGGGCTTCGCGATCTGCGGCGCGAGCACGAACGGCCTGATCGGTACGCATTTCATCCCGGCCGCACACGACCACGGCATGGCCGAGACGACCGCAGCCGGGCTGCTGGCCCTCATCGGCATCTTCGACATCGCCGGGACGGTGGTCTCGGGCTGGCTCACCGACCGGGTGGACCCGCGACTGCTGCTCGCGGCGTACTACGCACTGCGCGGCTTCTCGTTGCTGCTGCTGTCGCATCTGCTGGACGCGCAAGCCCACCCGCCGATGCTGTTCTTCATCGTGTTCTACGGCCTCGACTGGGTCGCCACGGTTCCGCCGACGATCGCGTTGTGCCGTACGCACTTCGGCGCGGACGGGCCGATCGTGTTCGGCTGGGTCTTCGCCTCGCACCAGATCGGCGCAGCTGTCGCCGCGACCGGGGCGGGCGTGATCCGGGACGCGCTGGGTTCCTACTCGCTCGCCTGGTACGTCGCCGGAGCGTTGTGCTTCATCGCCGCCGCAGTGTCGGCCCGGATCGGCGTACGCCGTCTCGCGCCGGCGACCGCCTGACCGGAGTCCGGTTGATCATGATGTCGGGGGCGGCGACACGCGGTCCGTTGGGACCATAGGTTCATGATCAACGGGAGTATTGGGCGGAGAAGTGCTCCTGGGCGATGCGCCGCAGTGCCACGAGAATCGCCTCGCCCAGGACCGTGCCCGTGATGACCGCCTCGACGGTGCCGGCTCGATCCGGCCGGCGCATGACGAGCCCGACCTCCTCCTCCGCCAGCTTCTCCACGGTTTCGGCGTACGTGTCGAGGAGAGTGGTCAGGTCGTCCTGGCCCAGCGAACGGATGGCGTGCAGGGCATCGGCGACCTGATCGACCTCGGGCCGGTCCGGATACACCTGCCAGCCCCGGCGGCGGATCAGGTCGAGGACGTCCTCTCGGGCCTGCCGCCACTCCGGAGAGGAGCGGTCGGCCCGGGTCGGCCGCGTCAGCAAGTAGTGCGCGGTGCCGCGTACCTCGTGACCGAACTGATGAGGGTCGTCGATCGAGCGCAGCACCTCTTTCACCGCGGTGATGCCCAGCCCGCCGACGTCGACCAGCGCCCGGATCAACCGGACCCGGCGCAGGTGCTCCGGACCGTAGTCGGCCTGATTGCGGCCGGTCGGCGTGCCGGGCGGCAGGATGCCCTCGCGGAGGTAGTACTTGATCGTGGGCAGCGGGACCCCACTGCGCTCCACCAGCTCGCCGACCTTCATGCGGATAGTATAGCTATCCGTTATCCGGCGCGGCGAGCGGCCTTCCGGCGAGCCAGCGTGACGCCGAGGGCCAAGGCGACGCCGGCCAGCACCGTCAGGACGATCCAGCCGCCGACGCCGGTCGGAGCCGAGGCCGGTGCCGCCGCCGAACTCGCCGTGGCGGTCGCTGCTTCCGGCGTACCAGTTGAAGGCGAGACGGAGTCCGACGGAGCGGGAGTGACCAGCGAAGCCTCCGTTGGCGACGCGCCGGGAGCCGCCGCCGCGAGCTTGAGCACGGGCGCCGGGTGCTCGGGGTTGGGGTCGCTCGCGGACGGGAGCTCGATCCAGCGGTCGACGTCGCCGTTGCTGTAGGTCACGAGGGTCTTGAACGCGATGGTCTTGGCGTTCGGCAGCTGCTTGACCTTGATCTTGTACGCGGCGTCGGTCTTGACCTTCAGCGTGGTGCCCGCGACCGTGTAGCCGTCGGCGGTGGGGGTGAGTTTCCAGCCGCTCGGCGCGGCGACGAGGGTGACATCGGCCGGGGCGATGCCCTGCGGGAGCACCACGCGGACCGACGAGATGCCGGCCGAGCCGTTCTCCGCCTCGGCCGAGAAGCTGACGACCGCGTTCTGCGCGAGCGCCTGCGCGGGCTTGGCGCTGACCTCGACGTGCGCGAACGCCTGACCGGCGAGCGCGACCGCGCCCAGGACGACACCGGCGGCGACCGCCGTGAACCTGCGTGTGAACACCTGATTCCCCCTCGTTGACGAGCCTGACGCTGGTAAGTCGCCGGACCGCCCAGGTTAGTTCCCTTGGTTTCCACGCAGTTCCGTCAGACTGTGAGCAGGCTCCAGAGCGTGATCGAGACCTCACGGGCGGACGGCCGACCGGCCGGATTCTTGTCCATGCAGGCCCGGACGAGGTCGGTCAGGCCACCCGGCAGACCCGGGACCGCCAGCACCGGAGCGGGTGCGAGCGCCTTCGGCAGGACGCCTCGCCGCGGCCGGCCGATGCTGCGAGTCTGATACGGCGAACCGCCGGTGAGCATGCGATAGACCAGTACGCCGAGCGAGTACACGTCTTCGGCCCGGCTGAGCCCGTCCTCGGTCGCTTCGGCCAGCCCGTAGTCGATGATCTTCACGCCGACCGGGGTCAGCATGACGTTGTCCGGATTGAGGTCGCGATGCGTGACTCCGCGCCGATGGGCCACCGCGAGCACGTCGGCGACGCTGCCGCCGACTCGCGCCGCCTCCGGCCAGGGCAGCAGCGTACGCCGCTCCATCCGGGTGGACAGCGACTCGCCTTGCAGCAGTTCGAGGACCATGAAGCCGATCGTCGAGCCGTCCGCGAGCGCGGCGTCGCCGTAGTCGTAGAGGCGTGGCACGTTCGGATGGCGGAGCCGCGTAGTGATCATGGCTTCGTTCCGGAGCAGCTCACTGGTCACCGAGTACGCCCGCCCGCGGCCGGACAGGCACTTGACCGCCCGGGCCTTGCCCTCGAAGCTGTCGACCGCCCGGTAGACGTGCGAGACGCCGCCCATCGCCAGCCGGCCCGTCAGGACATATCGTCCACCGAGCGCCGTGCCAACCGGGAGCCACACGACTGAGTAGTTTTCCGCACCGTTGTTACGCGGAACAACAGTAAACCGGTGACGAGAACGGAAACTGGCACATTTGATTGCCCGCCATCAGATGGCGGGCTAACTTTGACGACGTGGGGAACGAACTGACGCTGGAGAATCAGGTCTGCTTCGCGCTCTACTCCGCCAGCCGCGCGGTGACCGCCGTCTATCGGCCGATCCTCGAGCCGTTCGGACTGACCTACCCGCAGTACCTCGTGCTGCTGGTGCTCTGGGAGAACGACCCCGTCACCGTCAAACGCCTCGGCGAGGAGCTGATGCTCGATTCGGGGACGCTTTCGCCGCTGCTCAAGCGGATGATCGCGGCCGGGCTCGTGACGAAGGAACGCAGCTCGGCCGACGAGCGCAGCGTGCTGGTCCGGCTCACGCCGGCCGGGCGGGCCCTCCGGGATCGGGCCGCGAGCGTACCGGCGCAGGTGGCCGCCGCCACCGGATTGACACCGGCCCGGCTCCGCGAACTCCGGACGACCCTGCGGGAGATCGCCGCGACCGCCGCCGGTCTCCCGCAGGCGTGACCGCTTCGCTGAGCCCGCTGGGGCCGCGCTTCTGTGCTGGATCACGGATCTGGGTCATATCTCGGCCAAGATTCGACCTAGATCCGTGATCCAGCTCCGATCATGAACGCTCGTCGAAGTCGCCCGCGAGGACGCCCGCCCGGAACGCCCGCCACTCCTCGCCGGTCAACCGGACCACGGTTTCCGGCGCGAGTGAGCTGCGGATCAGGACGTCACCGCCCTCGAAGCTGACCTCGGCACAGTTGGCGGCTTCACATCTGCTGCTTCGCCGCCATTGCGTCGGCTCCGTCTCCCGCCTGGACATCGACACCACCTTCTGACGTGTCTTGCCGATGTGTCGAGTGTGGCACGTGGAAGCGAGGTGTTTTCGTGGCGTTTCGGAAAGACGACCGCGAATGAATCTAGAGGAATTTTCTCGCGGTCTCCGTCAGGAAACGGCGGGACTCGGCGATCCCGAGCGACATCTCCTCGAGCCGCTGGTACGCGCTCCAGTACCGCTGCGGATCCACCCGATCGATCATGGCCGGCTGCGTCATGCCGCTTTCCACATAGACGAGATCTTCGTCCGTCGGAACCGGGAACTCCATGAGAATGAACGGGCTGGACACGGTGTGAATGCCGGCCTTGAACGGCAGGACCCGGACGTGGATCTGCGGATCCCGGCCCAGCTGCACGAGATGTTCCAGTTGCTCGCGCATGACGGTCGCGTCACCGGCGACCCGCAACAGGACCGACTCGTCGATGATCGCGTCGATGCGCGGCGGCTTCGGCCCACCCAGGATGTTGGCCTGCCGCAGCCGGCGGACCTCCGCGCGTACCTCCTGATCCTCGGGCGACAACCCTTCGATCGCGGTGGTCCGGAGGATCGCGCGGGCGTACGCGGCCGTCTGGAGCAGCCCGGGGACGAACAGCGGCTGGAAGAAGGACAGGTGTGAGGCGTCGGACTCCAGCGCGACGTAGTCGGCGTAGCCGCCGGGCAACCGATCGCGGTACTCCATCCACCACGACCGCTGGCGAGTGGCCCGGGCGAGGTCGATGAACTCGTCGATGAGCCCGGCCTCGGTCACGCCGTACAGCTGGAGGAGTGCTTTGACGTCGGTGACGGTCGGCTTGGTCTTGCCGTTCTCGATCCTGATCATCTTCGAGATCGACCAGTCGAGGGCGTCGGCAGCCTGCTCCTGGGTCCGGCCTGTGTCGTCCCGCGCTGCGCGTAGCGCCTGGGAGAGCCGTCGACGCGCGATGGTCGGGCCGTGCAGGCGGCTGGTCGCGGGCTCCATGCCCTCCTCCGTGGTCGTCCACTTCCCGGCTGGCACCGTTTCGGACTGGCACTGTGTCAGACGGCTTATCGCCACCTGGCGGAGTGCCAGTTATAGAAGGGTATATCGTCCCTTCCGTCATTGTCACTGCGTGGATCTCCATCATGGACGGCCCACGGCTGTGACCAGCCCTGACAATCGGGAGTGTCAGATGGTGGAAGGGCACGCCGCAGTGTGGCGGCGGAGCACGAAATGTGAGGCGACCTCGTGCGTCGAGGTCTCCGACCTAGGCGAGCAGGTCGGCCTCCGCAACTCGGATCATCCGGAGACCGCCATCCGGTTCCCCGTCGAACGGTGGCGGGAGTTCGTGGCCGGCGTACGCGCCGGCGAGTTCGACCACTCGGCATGAACAGACGGCACCCGGGCCTTCACCCCGAGTGCCGTTGAGACCGGCAGCCTTCCAGGGCGAAATCCCAGTCCACTGTAGAAGCTACAGGCGACTCTCCGGCGAACTGACACGACCCCCGGCACCTCCCGCATACCGGTCGGGCGTGGTGAATCGATCACCCGTACGCGTGATAGCCGGTCGTGCACCTTGACATGAGCCGAGTGGCCAGATCCCGCCCACTGACAAGATCATTCAGATTAGCCGTCCCGCCCGGCGGGTACTTCTTTCGCGTATTCCATGATCGAAAGACAACCGATCATGGCCCTTGAGCGTCTCTATACCGCAAGGAGGGGGCGAAAGAAGGGCGGCAGTGACCGGGATCGCACCGCCACAGTGACCTGGATCGCTGCTTACCACCGGGGAATCCGGTGGAATGAATAGGGCAAACGCGGCGTTGAGCTGGAGCGGACCTTCGCGGTCATGGAAAACCGCAGCTTATCGCGCTGATCAGCGAAGTCGCACGTGCCTTTCAGGGGTTTCACAGTTACTTGTGACACTTTCAGACCGGCGAGAAGGAATCAGCTCCGTTGGTCATCTGTTACGCAGATGTCAGCACCGCACACCGTAGCGGTAATTACGGGGGAGGGACCCGAACGTGGAGAACATGACGATCCTGCGCACCGACCAGGTGGCCGAGGAGCGTGACCTCGTCGGCGTCTACCTGCACGAGATCTCCCGCACGCCGCTGCTCGACGCGGCCCAGGAGGTCGAACTCTCGAAGGCCATCGAGGCCGGCCTGCTCGCGGAGCACTGGCTGGACGAGGACAAGATCCCCCAGGGGATCGGCCGCGAAGAGCTCGAGCTGTTGATCTCGGAGGGCAATCGCGCCAAGGACCTGTTCATCCGGGCCAACCTGCGGCTGGTCGTGTCGATCGCCCGCCGGTACGTCCGGTCCGGCATGCCGATGCTCGACCTGATCCAGGAGGGCAACACCGGCCTGGTCCGGGCGGTCGAGAAGTTCGACTACATCAAGGGCTACAAGTTCTCGACCTACGCCACCTGGTGGATCCGCCAGGCGATCAGCCGCGCGATCGCGCAGCAGGAGCGTACGGTCCGGCTTCCGGTGCACCTCGTCGAGGACGTCAACCGGATGCGCAACGTCGCTCGACAGCTCACCCGTGAGCTGGGCTCCGAGCCCGAGCCCGAGCAGATCGCGGCCGCGCTTCAGGTCCCCGTCGAGCGGGTCAACGAGCTGATCCGCTGGTCGCAGGACACGGTCTCGCTCGACACCCCGGTCGGCGACGACGGCGACACCAACCTGGGTGACCTGGTGGCCGACTCCGACGCCCCGTCGCCGGAGGAGATCGTGCTCTCCGCGCTGGAGCGTCAGCGGATCGAGGGCCTGCTCAACCACCTCGACGACCGCTCGGCCGGCATCATGCGGGCCCGCTACGGTCTGGAGGACGGCCGCGAGCACTCGCTCACCGAGGTCGCGTCGCGCTTCTCGCTCTCCCGCGAGCGCATCCGGCAGCTGGAGATCCAGGCGCTGGGCCGGCTCCGCGAGCTGGCTCGGGCCGAGGGGCTCCAGACCGCTTAGTTCCCACTTGTACGCGTAAAGGCCCCGTCCGGATTGCCGGACGGGGCCTTTGTCGCTGTGCTTACGACCTGACGCGGCCGTACCCGTACGGCGTCATCATGTCGATGCTGGAGAGTTTGACCGATTCTCCGAACGTCGGGGCGTGGATGACCTTGCCGCTGCCGACGTAGATCGCCACGTGCCCGAGATCGGAGTAGAAGACCAGGTCTCCCGGGGCCAGTTGCGACCGGCTGATCCGGGCGGTCTCGTCGTACTGGGTGGCCGCGTGGTGATAGAGGCTCACCCCGGCCGCCTTCCAGGCCGCCATGGTCAGGCCCGAACAGTCGTAGCTGCTCGGTCCGTCGGCGCCCCAGGCGTACGGCTTGCCGATCGCGTTGTACGCATAGGTGACGGCGACGCCGGCCTTGCCGGAGACCGCCGGGATCTTCCCGGTGTATCGCCCGGAGGTCCGGCTCGACGTGCCGTACAGCTTCTTCTTCTGCGCCTCCAGCGTCTTCAGATCACCCTCGATCTGCTTCTTCTGGGCGGCCAGTTTCGTCACCTCGTCCTGCGCCTTGGTCAGGGCGAGCTGCAACGCCGAATTCTGATCGTCGTACTTGCTGCCGGCGTCGCGAGCCGACTCGATCACGTTGTTCTGGGTGTCGGCGAGCTCCTGCAGCGTGCCGAGCCGTTCGACGACGTCCGTCGGCGACGAGCCGATCAGGGCGTTCCAGGTGGCCAGCTGACTGCTTCCGGCGTACGCCGACGCCGCCATCTTGGCGACCTTCTGGCGAGCCTCGTCCCGCTGATGGGCCAGCGGACCGAGCGACGTCTCCAGCTGCTGGATCTGACCCTGCACCGACTTGAGCTGCTCGGCGCTCTTGTTGTACTGCTCGACGAGCTTCTCCAGTTTGGTCGACGCCTCCGTGATCTGTTTGGAGAGCTCTGACTCGGAGGGAGCCGCGTGGGCCGCGCCCGGCGCCAGGAGCACCGCCAGCGCAGCCACGAGAGGCATGGCGAAGCGCCAGCCCCGTGGGAGTAGTCGCAAGGGGGTGTGAACCTTTCTTCCTCGAACCCGACCTCTCCGCAGGTCTCGGTCCGGCCGCCTACCGGGTTAGCTGCGACGCGTGGCGTCACGGGCTCGCGCTGGAAGATTCGCGCTACCACGTCCGGGGGAACGGCCGCGGATTCGCCCCACTTACCTGGGTCCCCGGTTCACAATCAATGGCTGGTGACTCGACGGCACCGGCCAGGTGTCGCCCTTTCCTGGGCGATCGGGGGCCCTGACCAGCCCCGACACCGTAACCCGGGATTCGCGCGAGGGCCAAGGGCAAGTTGCCCCCATCTGCCCATGCTGGACCGGGTTAGGCCGGAAAAGTTCAGCCGATCAGGCTGGAGTCAGACTGCGGTCAGCTGGCATAAGAGGTGCCAAGGTGCCAGGTGGCAGATTGAAGCACTTCCCAACGATGCCGGTCACTCCGACAATGAGCATACAAGCGTGTCACACGAGGAGGAGGCCATGCAGCCTACCCGGCGCGCACAGGAGCTGAGCCTGCCCGGCATCCGGGTCACCGACCGGTGGTTCGTGGTGGGCCAGCGCAAGTTCGACGTCACCGAACTGCAGAACCTGCGGACGGTGCGCGGATCGCACCACCCCATGGCGGTCCGCGCGGCGATCTGCGCGCTGCTGGCCGTGGCCGGCATCGGCGTCTTCATCGACCGGCTGGAGCCGATCGGTCTCGCCGGTCTGGCGGTCGCCGCCATCCTGCTCGGCGCGGCCGCGGTCGCCGCCGCCTGGCGCAATCCCCGCAGCTACGAGATGTGGGCCGAGTACCGCGGCCTCAGCGTCCAGCTTTATTACTGCGACAACGAGCGCCGATACAACGCGGTCTCCCGGGCGGTCATCCGGGCCCGGGAACGGGCTTACCTGGCCGACTCTCCGGTCGCCGACCAGTATCCGTCGGCGGCTACTCAGGCCGCGTGGTTCACCCAGGCGGCTTGACTCGCACCATGTGTGCGACGGGTGTGACGATCATCTGCGGATAGTGGCAGCACAGCAATCCGTCCGATGCTGTGCTGCCAAGATCCCGGGAGCACCCCCGATGCCGGAGATTCACCATTTCGCGTACGGCTGGTTCAATCCGGCGCTGGCGTATGTGCTGGCGTTCTGCGGATCACTGACCGGCCTTGTCTGCACCACTCGCGCCCGTGCCGCCGGCACCCGGGCCCGCCGCGCACGCTGGCTCGTGCTCGGCTCGCTCTCGATCGGCGGCGCGGCCATCTGGCTGATGCATTTCATGGCGATGCTCGGGTTCGACATTCCCGCCAGCTCGATCCGCTACGACCCCACGATCACCGTGGCCAGCCTCGTGTTCGCCGTCGTGACCGTCGGCCTGGGGTTGTTCTTCGTCGGCACTGGCCGCAAACGGGTGAGCAAGCTGCTCGTCGGCGGCGTCTTCACCGGCTCCGGCGTGGTCGCCATGCACTACACGGGTATGTACGCCATGCGCATATCCGGTCAGATCAGCTACGACGAGGGACTCGTCCTGGCCTCGGTGGTGATCGCGATCGTCGCGGCGACCGTCGCCCTGTGGTTCACCGTTTCCGTCCAAGGTGGATGGAAGTCGCTGCTCGCCGCCGCCGCGATCATGGCCGCCGCCGTCTGCGGCATGCACTACACGGCGATGGCGGCGTTGCGCGTACAGCTGGACTCCACGGCGGCTCCGGTCACCGGGATGACGCCGACCCTGCTCATCGTGCCCATCTTCATCATCGCGGCGGCGACCCTGCTCGGCTCGTTCGTCAGCGCGTTGCAGGCGATGACGCAGGAGGAGTTCGAGTACCCCGGCCCGGTGGCGGCCCGGGCGCTGGTGCGGGTGCCCCGGCCGCGCACCTCGTCCGGTGTCCACAGTGCACCCGGCCGGGATTGACGGAGTCTGCTAGAAACGGCGCATGCTCCGAGACTTCCGGCCGACGTTGGCGATGATGCCCCTGCACGCGATCACCGAGGTCTACGGCGAGGAGGGGCTGCGGGAGCGGTTCGCCCACGAGATCTCCCAATTCGGCGAAGCCGACCGCGTACGCCTGGAGCAGGCCCTGGACCTCGCCGCCGAGCTGCACGCCGGCCAGCGTCGCGTACGCGAGCCGTACTTGAATCACCTGTTGCGCGTCACCATCCGGATCCTGCATTACTACCGGGTCGACGACGTGGACGTCCTCGTCGCCGCCCTGCTGCACGACGCGGCCGAGGATCAGGCGTACAAGCTGGTGGGAAGCGCCGACACGACGGCCGCACTGGACCGCCTGGGTGAGTTGTTCGGGCCTCGGGTGCGGCGGCTGATCGCGGCGGTGACCAATCCGGAGTACACACCGGATCGGCACGAACACGAGCAGTACCGCGAGCATCTGGTCGAGTCGCTGGACCGCGAGCCGTGGGCGCGGGTGATCAAGATCTCCGACTTCACCGACAACGGCGTGGGCGTCATCCACACCACCGGGCCGAAGGTCAGCAGCTCGGCCCGCAAATACCGGCCCCTCGTGCCGCTGTTTCGCGAGTTGATCCCGCGCGCCGACACGCCGCTGAGCGACGCCGCCAAGGCGCACATCCTGGACCAGCTCGACCTCGCCGAAGAGCGTTTCGCGGCGATTCTCGACGGCAGAGTTTGACGGGGGTCAGCGCGACACGCCCGACACATGTTGGGGTTCTTTTTCGCGGCCACCACAACATGTAGGGTGATTTCACCGGCTCGTCGACTACGGCGGGCACGGGTCCGTCCACCGCGCCCACGCGCTGCCACCGGCTTCGCGTGCGCTGCGCCGTGCCCGCGAACCGTGCTCGCGTACGCACTCGCCGGCTGTGGAGGCTTGCGTTGAAGGAGGGGGACTGCCCATGTCTACCGCGACATTGGGGATCGCACCGTACGCGGTTGGCGACACCGCACGGCATGCGCTTTTCGGCGAGGTCGAGGCGGCTGCGGCCGGGCTCGCCGAGGTGGACCCGAATCGGGTCGCCGAACCGGTGGTAGCCGGGGTGTGGCCCGGCGCTACCCAGGCTGACCTGCGACTTCGCGCCATCGAGACGGCCGCCGCGCTCGTCGCGGAGGAGCCGGCGTACTCGCGTCTCGCGGCGCGCCTGCTCGCCGCGCACATCCGCGAGGAGGTCGCCGGGCAGGGCGTACGCCGATTCAGCGAATCGGTCGCGACCGGTCACCGGCTCGGGCTCATCGCCGACGACGTGGCCGAGTTCGTCGCGGCGCACGCCGGTGAGCTGGACGCGCTCGTGGACGACGGCGCCGACGACCGCTTCGAGTACTTCGGCCTGCGGACCGTCTACGACCGGTACGTCTACCGGCATCCGACGAATCGGCAGGTCATCGAGACCGCCCAGCACTTCCTGCTCCGCGTCGCCTGTGGACTCATGGGACCGGTCGGCGCGGCGGGCACGGTCGGCCGGTCCGTGGCCGGCGGCGTGCCCGGGGTCGCCGAGCTCTACCGGCTGATGAGCCGGCTCGCGTACCTGCCCAGCTCACCCACCCTGTTCAACGCCGGCGCCCGGCGGCCTCAGCTGTCCAGCTGCTTCCTCCTCGACTCCCCCTCCGACGAGCTGGACTCGATCTACGAGCGGTACACCCAGGCCGCCCGCCTCTCCAAGTACGCCGGTGGCATCGGCATCGCGTGGAGCCGCATCCGGTCCCGGGGTTCGCTGATCCGCGGCACCAACGGGCTGTCCAACGGCATCGTGCCGTGGCTGCGTACCTTCGACTCCAGCGTGGCCGCCGTCAACCAGGGTGGCCGTCGCAAGGGCGCCGCCTGCGTCTACCTCGAGCCGTGGCACGCCGACGTCGAGGACTTCCTTCAGTTGCGTGACTCGACCGGGGACGAGAACCGGCGTACGCACAACCTCCACCTGGCCAACTGGATCCCGGACGAGTTCATGCGCCGGGTCGAGGCCGACCAGCCGTGGTCGCTCTTCGACCCGAAGGTGGTCCCGCATCTGGTGGACCTCTGGGGCGGCGACTTCGACGTCGCGTACCGGAAAGCGGAGGCCGACGGGTTGGCCACGAAGCAGGTCAGCGCCCGCGAGCTCTACGGGCGCATGATGCGGACGCTGGCCCAGACCGGCAACGGCTGGATGACCTTCAAGGACCAGGCCAACCGCACCGGCAACCAGACGGCCGATCCGCAGAACGTCATCCACCTGTCCAACCTGTGCACCGAGATCCTCGAGGTGACCTCGGACGGCGAGACGGCGGTGTGCAACCTGGGCTCGCTCAACCTGGCCGCCCACGTGATCGGCGGGGAGTTCGACTTCGCCGCCCTCCGGGAGTCGGTCCGCGTCGCCGTGACCGTGCTCGACCGCACCATCGACCTCTCCTACTACCCCACCGCCGAGGCGGCCAAGGCGAACCTGCGCTGGCGGCCCACCGGCCTCGGGGTGATGGGGCTGGCCGACGTCTTCTTCCAGCTGCGTCTGGACTTCGACGCGCCGGAGGCGCTGGCGCTGTCCACCCGGATCGCCGAGGAGATCGCGCTTTCGGCGTACGAGACGAGTGCGGAACTGGCCGCGACGCTCGGCCGGCACGAGACCTACGACCAGACCCGGGCGGCTCAGGGCGTGCTGCACGTCGATCATTTCCCGGCCGCCTCGATCGCTCAGCCGGCTCGGTGGGCCGCTCTGCGTACGCGGGTGGCGGAGGTGGGACTGCGCAACTCGCTGCTGATCGCCATCGCGCCGACCGCCACGATCGCCTCGATCGCGGGCGCGGCCGAGTGCATCGAGCCCGTCGTCTCCAACCTCTTCAAGCGCGAGACGCTGTCCGGCGAGTTCCTCCAGGTCAACCGGCACCTGATTCAGGAGCTCAAGGAACACGGGCTGTGGACCGCCGAGCTGCGCGAGAAGATCGTCGCCGCCGAGGGGTCGATCGCGGGGATCGCCGAGATCCCGGCCGAGATTCGGTCCCGGTTCCGGACCGCGTGGGAGTTGCCGCAGCGCGCGCTGATCGACCTGGCCGCCGCGCGTACGCCGTTCATCGACCAGTCGCAGTCGCTCAACCTGTTCATGGCGGCACCGAACATCGGCAAGCTGTCCTCGATGTACGCGTACGCCTGGCGCAAGGGCCTGAAGACCACCTACTACCTGCGCTCCCGTCCCGCGACCGCGATTGCGAAGACCACCCTGGCAGCTCAGCCCGGCTCGATCCGGCCGGTGTCGGCGCAGCCCGCGCCGCAGCCCCGGGCGGCGATGTCCTTGATCAACCTGAACCTGGAAAACCCGGAAGTATGCGAGGCCTGCCAGTGACGACCACCCAGAAGATGCTGCTCGACCCGGGTCTGGACCTGACCCTCCGGCCGATGCGGTACCCGGACTTCTACGAGCGCTACCGGGCGGCCATCCGCAACACCTGGACGGTTGAGGAAGTCGACCTGGGCTCCGATCTGCCGGACCTGGAGACCTTCTCGCCGGAGGAGCGGCACCTGATCAACCGCCTGGTGGCGTTCTTCGCCACCGGGGACACGATCGTCGCGAACAACCTGGTGCTCAACCTCTACCAGCACATCAACGCGCCGGAGGCCCGGCTCTACCTGTCCCGGCAACTGTTCGAGGAAGCCGTGCACGTCCAGTTCTATCTGACGCTGCTCGACACCTACCTCCCCGACGAGGCCGAACGGGTCAAGGCGTTCGCGGCCGTCGAGAACATCCCGTCCATCGCCCGCAAGGCGCAGTTCTGCTTCACCTGGATCGACTCGGTGTTCGACGTGCAACGGCTGGAGACGGTCGAGGACCGGCGCAAGTTCCTCCTCAACCTGATCTGCTTCGCCGCCTGCATCGAGGGCCTGTTCTTCTACGGCGCGTTCGCGTACGTGTACTGGCTGCGGTCACGGGGCTTGCTGGACGGGCTGGCCGCCGGGACGAACTGGGTGTTCCGCGACGAGTCGATGCACATGGACTTCGCGTTCGCCGTCGTCGACACCGTACGCGCGGAGGAGCCGGACCTCTTCGACGAGGAGATGGGCAAGGCGGTCACCCGGATGCTGGAGGACGCCGTCGACGCCGAACTCCAGTTCGCCGAGGACCTCTGCGGCGCGGGGCTGGCCGGGATGACCACAGCCGACATGCGGGAGTACCTGCAGTATGTGGCGGATCAGCGGCTGGCCCGGCTCGGGCTGCCGGCCCGGTACGGCTCGCGTAACCCGTTCCCATTCATGGCCCTGCAGGACGTCCAGGAACTCGCCAACTTCTTCGAGCGGCGGGTCACGGCGTACCAGGTCGCGGTGGAGGGCACGGTCTCGCTGGACGAGGACTTCTAGACGATGCATCGAATGGGCGCGGGCCGGGGGTCCTCATTCCCGGCCCGCGCCCTGCTCATTCAGCAGTGTTCGAAGGCACTGGTGTAGCTGTAGCCGCCCGTGCTGCCACCCCAGCGCACGCAGGTCGGCGCGGTCCGGATCACCGGTCCGGAGTAGTAGCCGTAGTTCCCCGAGTCCGTCGTCCTCGTCGAGCCCTGCGGCTCCAGGAAGACAGTCGTCGCGGTGGCGGTGCCGACGCTGGTGAACTTGAGGGTCACCGCACAGTTCTGGCTGGTGGAGCCGTTCCAGAGCAGGTTCACGGTGCCCGCGCTGCCCAGCTTCACCGAGTCGATGTTGTTGAAGCCCGACCCGCAGACCTCACGGGGGTCGTACGGGGTGGCGCAGTTGTTCGAGGTGACCGAGCCGTGGGTGTACGGGAAGGTCACGCCGTTGAACACGGACTTGATGATGTGCGACTGCGACCGGTCCGGGTAGCGGACCTCGTAGTGCAGATGCGGGTAGACGTCGTTGGTGGACTTCGTCGTGTCGCCGACGCCGCCGATGACCTGACCCCGGAGAACCGCCTGGCCGGCGACGACGGCCATCCGCTCCAGGTGCGCGTAGTACGAGTAGTACCCGCCGCCGTGGTTGATGACGATGAGGTTGCCGTACCCGTTCACGTCGCCTTGGTTCGCCGCGACCTCAACGGTCCCGGCCGCGGACGCCAGCACGGTGTCGTTCTCGTCCGCCGTCGCGGTCGAGCCCCGGTTGAAGTCGATCTCCCACGAGACGTGGGCGGAGCTGTCGTTCGAGTCGCCGGTCCAGGTCTGCCCGCAGGGGAACGGCAGCTGGAACGAGGGGGCGGCGGCCGCCGGCGACTGGATCGCCAGCACTCCGGCGGCCACGATCGCCAACGCGATCGCACCACGCGCGAGTTTCGAGGTTCTCACTGTGCTCAGCGTCCTTTCGGGGGTTGGGGGTGAACCGGCCCACCGGTTGCTGCGCGGGGGTGGCGTCAGCGTCACCCGATGGGCTACAGGAGTTCTCCAGTTCGGCTACAGACATCACTAGAAGGTGGATCTCGGTCGGCGTACAGTCAGCCCGTTAGATCCGTGAGATCGGACGGCGGTGGCCATGGGTCTCGAGTTCCGCCTGCTCGGCCCGTTCGAGGTACGCGACGGCGACCGGCCGGTGCCGATCAACGGCGTGAAACCCCGGCAGTTGCTGGCGAGTCTGTTACTGCACCCGGATCGGCCGGTGTCGGTGGATCGCCTGATCGAGGTGCTGTGGCCGGTCGACCCGCCCCGGTCGGCGGCGGCCAACATCCAGACCTACATCAGCGGTCTGCGTACCTGCCTCGGCGACGATCACGTCGTGCGCTACCCGCCCGGGTACGCCGTGGTCATCGGCCCGGCCGACTTGGACGTGGCGAGTTTCCTCCGGGAGACCGACGAGGCGATCCGGTTACGCCGCCTCGGTTACCTCGCCGATGCGCAGCGCACCTTGGAAAGCGCGCTCGGCCGCTGGCGTGGGACTCCGCTGGCCGATCTGCCGTTGAGTCCACTGTGGCAGGTCGAGCTGGACCAGCTGGTCGAGCGCCGGTTGGCGGCGCTGTCGGAGCTGCTGGATCTGCGTATCCGCCTCGGCGATCCCGATCGCGCGGTGGCCGAACTGCGGGGTCTGACCGCCGAGCACCCGTTGCGGGAAGGCTTGTGGGCGTTGCTCATCCGGGCCCTCGTTGCCGCCGGTCGCCGAGCCGACGCCCTGACCGTGTACGCCGAAGTCCGCCGCACACTCGCGGAGGAGCTGGGCGTGGGACCCGGTCCGGAGTTGCAGCGCCTCCACAACGACCTGCTGGCCGCCGACGCCGCTCCGATCGCCTCGCATCCGGTCGGCCAGCAGCTGCCCGCCGACGCTGCGATCGTATTGCGGGGGCTGGCCGCGTTCGGCGACGCGACCGTTCCGGCCTGGTTCGCCGGGGCGTTGCACGACGACGGCGAAGAGCAGATCGAACGGCTCGTCTCGGCCCGTCTCGCTGTGGACGCGGGTCCCGACGCGCTCGGGCAACGGCGGTATCGCGTACCGGTGTTGGTGCGGATGCTCGCCGACGCCCAGTCCGGCAATTGGCCGCAGCCCGACGAGGCG
>NZ_JABFVK010000088.1 GCF_013362815.1 Hamadaea sp.
GAGTTCGCCATTCAGGTCGGCGGCAACCACCGCGTCCAGGCCGAATGGCGGCGCGGCGGCTACCGGCAATCGGTCGTCGGCGAACTGGAGATCGACGATCTGCGGCTGCGTACCGTCGAGGTGTTCGTAGATCTGTTGCGCAGCAACCGATTGATCAACGTGCACGAGCTGAAGCTGCTCGGCGAGCATCTGTTCGTGACGCTGTTCGGCTCGCGCCGCGACGACGGCGGGCCGGGCGCGCTGCTGCGCCGGGCGATCAAGGGCGACCCGTACGCGGACAACGGCCAGCGGCGTCTGCTCCGGGTGGTGCTGGAGATGGGCGCCGGAGCCGAGCGCCTGGCGTCGTGGCCCTGGGAATACCTCTACGTCCCACTGCACCGCGAGGATCCCGACACCGGGTTCTTCCTGGGGGAGAGCACCAACTTCATGCTCACCCGCAAGCTGCCGCTCGCGGTCTCCGCCCGCATGATCCAGGTACGCCCACCGCTGCGCGTGCTGTTCGTCGTGCTCGCCCCGAACGACCTGAGCGACATCGAGTACGAGGCGGTCCTGGAGACCCTGACCGAACTGCGTGACCTCGGAGCCGAGGCGCGCATCGATCTTCGGGTCCTCACGCAGCGGCACGCCCACGACGGACGCCCGTTCCCCCGGGACGAAGAACTGCCGGTGCAGACGACCTGGCGGTCCTTCCTCAACACCGTCGAGCAGTTCGACCCGCAGGTCGTCCACGTGATCTCGCACGGCCGCTACACCGACGGACCGGACGGGCGGCCGCGAGGTCAGATGGCCTTCCCCGACGAGGACCGCAAGGCGGTCTGGATCGACGATCGGGATCTGGCCAACCAGCTCAGTCTCAGCGCGTCCGGGCTGCGACTGGTCTTCCTTCAGGCGTGCGAGTCGGCGGCGACCTCGGCCAGCGGCTACCACGTCATCTCCGGGCTCGCGCAGTCGTTGGCGCAGAAGAACATCCCGGCCGTGATCGCGATGCACTTCCAAGTCCAGCTGCGGCTGGCCAACCAGTTCGCCCGCGCGTTCTATCAGGCGCTGGTGGATCGGCGGCCGATCGAGGTCGCGATGCACCACGCGCGTCGCGAGCTGTATCTCAGCGGAATGATGGGCGAGTCGCAACGGTCGGGGTTCGGTCTGCCGGTGCTGTATCTCCGCGAATCCGGCCCGCTGCTGACCCCCGCGTTGGTTCCCGTTTCGGCGTCCGCCGGCGGCAGCGGCCCCCGCGTCGGGGAGCCGTCGGGTCCGCCCGGCGAATCGCCCGGTTCGCAGCAGGCGACCGCCCCGCCGTGGGACCAGCCCGGCCGTCCCGTCCTCGACAACTTCCCGGGAAGCGGAAGGTGGAGCACCGGTGAGCAGTCCCTCGCCTGACGCGCCCGCTCGGGCCGCCGACGATCCGCCGCGCCCGGCCATCGTGCCGATCCTGCTGACCTTGGGCCGGGCGCTGACCGACCACGGCCGCCGCGACGAGGCGATCGAGGCGTTGCGCCGGGCGATCGCCGAACCGGAGGACAAGCCGGACGAGGTCTTCGCCGCGCTGGTCCACGCCATGCTCGCGGCCGGGGAGCGGTCCGAGGCGCTGCGGCTCGCGTTCGACCGGCTGCAGACCGCGCCGGGTGCGGTGATGCGCGTACTGCCGGTGCTGGAGCCGTTGCTCCGGCCGACGCTGTTGCGCCCGCTCGCGACCGAAGTCGCCGCCGACTATTCCAACCTCGCCGCCCCCGAAGAAGACCGCGCTAGGGAGGAAACGACGGCGCAGGACAGGCGGCGGCTGATCGGCTTCGTGGTCCGCGCCCAGCTCGCCCTGCAAGAGGTGGGCCGGGCGGGCGTACTGCTGGATCGGGCGGCTCACCTGGTCCGGGAGGACGCCGGCCTGCTGGCGCTGCTCGGTGAGATCCGGCTGCGCCAACGGGATCTGCCCACCGCGCTGACGGCGTTCCTCGCCTCCCGGGAAACCCAGCCGAGCGCTGCGGTCGAACTGCGGCTCGCCCATGTCTACGAGCAACTCGGGCGGCCGCGGCCCGCACTGGAACACATCGACGCGGCCATCGCCGGGGGAGTGGACAGCGAGGAGCCGTACGCGTTGCGCGTACTGGTGCGGTTGCGCCTCCATGACCCGGACGCCGCCGCCCAGGACTATGAGGAGGCGATCCGTCGCTCACCCGACTCGGTCGCGACCGCGCGCGCGGGTGCGTGCCTTCATCTGGCGGCCAACGACTACGAATCAGCCCGAGCCGCTGCCGACACCGGACTGGCCCGTAATCCCGACGACGCCGGCCTGTCCTTCCTCCGCTTCCAATCTATTGTGGAGGCCGGCGACCACAGCGACATCGAGCGCCGGATGGCCCGATTCGCCCAGCGGATGGACCCGGCCGACCTCGCCGAGAACATCGACCGGGCCGCCCGCGTACGCCGTCCCAACGATCCGGCCGTCCATTACTTCCTCGGCGTTCTCTACCAAGCGCTGGGCGAGCCCGCCGAAGCGCTGCAGGCCGTCGACACCGCGATCGATCTACTGATGATCGAGAGAGCAGCGGACGGCGAAGTGGAGCTACTCGAACTGCCCGCCCGGCGACTGCGCGCGCTGATGCTGCGCGACCTGCTGCCGGAGGAGTCCGGGGCGGAGTACGAACGGGCGGCCCTGCTCGCCTTCGACACCGGCGACTCCGAGGCCGCCGCCGACCTCATGACGATCGCCGACGGCCTGCACGAGCTGACCGCCAACGCCCGGTGGACCTTCGCCGACGCGTTGCAGGTGCTGGCGTACGCCCCGGAGCGGCGTGGCCAGGTGGATCCGGATCGGCTGGCGCAGGCGCTCGACGTGTGGGACAAGGCGTATCGCCGCGAGCTGCCCACATTGGACTACGCATGGGCGTACATCTCACGGGCGCGCATGAGCATGATGCAGGCCCGGATCGAGCCGGAGAAGCAGGCGCGCGTTCTCGAAGCGGTCGTCTGGTTGCAGTGCTACGACACACTTTTCGCCGGCACCGAGGCGTACTTCGAGACCTTCGGAACCGCCTGCGCCCAGCTCGGCATTTACGGCGTACGCGCCGAGCTGACCTTCGCCGCAGCTCGCCCACCGCTGACCGACCGCTTCATCCCGGACGCCAACGCCTTGAGTACCGCCGCCGCCAACAGCGGCGACTTGGCGATGCTGGCCGCCGTCGACGCCGGGGACATGGAGAGCCTCGCCCGGCTGGAGTTGTTGCGTGGCAACCCCCGGGCGGCGCTCGGAGCGCTCGACGAGACCGGCGACGACCAGCGATACGCGCCGTATCACCTCTGGCTGCGGGCGCTGGCCGAATGGGAGACCGGCAACCTTCCCGCCGTCGACCGTACGCTGTCGGCCACGCCGGTTCCGGAGCCGTGGGAAGGCATCAGCGTCTGGCTGCACCTGCTGGGCGGCGATCCGCACCGAGCCCTGCAGCTCGTCGAAGGGCTGGACGACGAACGGAGTTGGAGCACCGACGCTGAGTTCGAACGCGCGCTGTGCCGGCTCGCGCTCGAAGCACCGAGCGCGCCCGAAGCGGAGGAAACCGTCCTCGAATACGCGCGTCACTGTCGATCCTATGAGGACGTCCACAATCTAGTGTCGCTCGCGGGCATCCTCGGTTCGCGGTATCCGGCGACGGCGGAGGCGTTCCGGCGTATCGGGGACGCCGCCGCGGCACGGATCGACGCCGAGTTCTGGCCGCTGACCAGCGAGGCCGACACGGCATACCTCGAATCGCTCGGGACGGACTGGGCCGAGATCGCGGCGAACGCGCTGCGGGCGCGGGTCGCGCTCAGCCGGGCCGATTGGGCTGCCGCGACCACCGCCTTCACCGCGTTGATCCCGCACCTCGATCGCTTCCCCGAGGTCGAGTCCGGGCTCGCCTGGATCACCACCGAGCTGCGCGGGACCACGCCCGCCGACGAGTTGCTCGACCAGGTGGGCACTGCCGTCGCCCAGGTCATCGCGGCGTCCTCGCGCCGCGCCGGGCTGTTCGTGCCCGAGCTCGATCTCGGCGATCTCCACCTGCTCGCCGGGCGCGCCGACCGCGCCCGGGCCCTCTACCAGGCGCAACTCACCCGGCCCATCGATGAGGAACAGCGCGGGTCGATCCTGGCCCGGCTGCACCTGCTCGCGGTCGAGGCCGGTCACCCAGACGCCGAAGACCTGCTGCAACAGGCTCTCGAGACGTTCCGGCCCGTCGGCAACCTGCCCTTCGCGGCGGTCTGCAACAGCGTCAATCATCTGGTACGCACAGCGCCCGAGTGGCTGCGACTACTGTCCGCTTGGGAGCCCGGAGCGGGCGTCGTCGAGGGCGAACGCTACCAACTGCACCTGTCCGGTCGTTATGCGTACGCGTTGATGTTGAAGAACGGCGACCGAGCCGCGGAGGCCGAGCCGATCCTGCGCGACGTCCTGGCCGACGAGGGCCGGATCTACGGCCCGGAGGCGCCCGACACGCTGGTCACCGCGCATGTGCTGGCCGGGACGGTCGCGGGGCTCGGCCGCTGGACCGAGGCCGAGGAGCTGTTTCGCGAGGTTGTGGCGGCGCGAACGCGGGTGTTGGGGCCGTCTGATCCGGCGACCCTGAGCTCCGGCCACGAGCTGGGCTGGGTGCTGAGCAACGACGGAAGGCAGGCGGCGGCCGAGGAGGTCTACCGGGATGTGCTGGCGGGCAAGCTCGCCGCGCTCGGCCCGGACGATGCGTCCACATTGGTCACCTGGCACAACCTCGCGGGCGTGCTGACGAGCCAGGAGCGATGGCAGGAGGCGCTGGACGAGTATCAGCAAGTCCTGGCCGCGCGCGAACGAGTCTTCGGACCCGACGACCCGGTCACCACGTCGTCGCGGTTCGAGGTGGCCTGGGTGCTCTACAAGCTGGGCCGCTTCGCCGAATCGGAGGCGGAGTACCAGCGGGTGATCGACCACCGGAGCGTCCTGTTCGGACCGGACGATCCGGTCACGCTGTCGGCGCGCTACGAACTCGGCGAGCTGCTGCGGGCGTCGGGCGATGCCACGCGTGCGCTCGAGGAGTTCCAGGCCGTCGCCGAGGCTCGCCGCCGTACGCTCGGCGAGGACGACACCGGTACGATCAACGCCCGCTACGAAGTGGCCTCGCTGCTCTATGAGACCGGCGAGTACGCCGAAGCCGAGCAGATCTATCGGGACGTGCTCGCGCTGGAACGCGCGAACCTCGGGCCCGACGATCCGACCACCCTCGTCACCTGGCACAACTTCGCGGGAGCGATCGCGCGGCAGGGCCGGTGGGCCGAAGCCGAGCAGGAGTTCCAGGGCGTCGCCGAGGCGCGTACACGCACCCTCGGGGTGGAGCACGCGCACACGCTGGCCACTCGGCACGAACTCGCGCGGCTGCGCACCGAACTCGGCGACATCGCCACGGCCGAGGCGGCGTACCGGGAGATCCTGGCGGCCAAGCGCCGACTGCTCGGCGACGACGATCCCAGCACCCTCGTCACCTGGGACAACCTGGCGATGCTGCTGTCGCAGACCGGCCGGTACGCCGAAGCCGAAGAACAGTTCCGGGAACTGCTGCCGATCCACATCCGATCGCGCGGAGCCGACCACGAGCGCACGCTCTCCTGCCGTGACGAATGGGCGTGGGCACTGTACAAACTCGAACGGTTCGACGAAGCGACCGAGCAGTACCGCATCGTGATCGACCGGCGTACCGCCTTGGTCGGGGCGACTCATCCGTCCACAGTGTCCGCCCGGACGGCGTACGCCGTGATTCGGCGGGACTCCGGCGACATCCCGGCCGCCGAAGCCGAACTGCGGTCGGTGGTCTCCTCACTGACTAGCGCGTACGGGCCTAACGGGCCCGAGATCGTCGCCGCTCGCTCGACCCTGGCGTGGCTCCTCGTGACGTCCGGCTCCGTGTCGTCGTCGGCTGCCGAGGGGCTCGCCTTGCTGGCCGCGAGCGTCGACGGGCTGCTCACCGAACGCCGACCGGCCGACCCGGAGGTCGTAGCGGCCCGGATCGACCTCGCCGACGCCCTCGTCGAAGTCGGGCAGATCGACGACGCGGTCGCCCAATACGAAGCGGCGCTGGCCGCTCAACGGGCCGCCTTCGGCGACGACGATCCCGCCGTGCTCACCACGTGGGCGGCGTACGCGAACCTGCTCACCGAAGCCGACCGCTGGACACAGGCGCTGCCCGAACTCGACGGCATCGCCGACGCGTACGCCCGGACGCTGGGCCCGACTGCGGACGCCACCTTGGTCGCCCGGCGCAAAGCCGGCTGGGCGCATTACCAATGCGAGGACTACGCCGGCGCGGCAGCGGCGTACCGGTCGTTGGCCGACGACGAGTCCACAGTGTTGGGTGAGCGGCATCCGGCGACCCTGGCCAGCCGGCTCAACGCCGCGGTTCTGCGCGGCCGCGCCGGTGACCGCGACGGTGCCATCGACGAACTCCGGGATCTGCTGGTCTTCCGCGACGAGGCGCTCGGCGCCGAGGACCCGGAGACCCGGTACGCACGCGAGGAATTCGCCACGATGCTGACCGACGCCGGCCGGCACGCCGACGCCGTCGCCGAACGCCGCATCCTTCTCGCGGCCGAGATCTCGGCGTTGGGGCCGACCAACTCGGAGACCCTCGACAGCCGGCGTACGCTCGCCGCCCTCTACCGGGCGCTCGGCGACCTCGACTCTGCCCTCGCCGAACTCACCGTCCTCGCCGACGTCTCCGCCGAACTAGCCGGGCCGAACGCGCCCAACACCCTCGCCGCCCGCTACAACGTCGCCGAATGCCTCGCCGCCGCCGGCCGGTACGCCGAAGCCGAAGCCGGATTCCGGGAAGTGCTCGCCGGCGAACAAGAGGCGATCGGCCTCGACGACCCCAGCTACTACATCACCCTCGGCAGCCTCGCCTCCGTCTACATCGAACTCGACCGCTGGGAGGAGGCCGAAGAGGCGTACCGGACGGTGGTGGACAACCGGGCCCGACTGCTCGGCGAGGACCACCCGGCGACGCTAGGCGCGCGCTTCCAGCTCGGCGGCTGCCTCGCCGCCCTCGACCGGTACGCCGAATCCGAAACCGAGATCCGGGGCGTCCTGGCGACCCAACGCGAAACCCTCGGCGACGACGACCCGGGGGTCTACGTCACCTGGGAAGCGCTCGGCGACCTCCTGCTCATGCAGAACCGCGTCACCGAGGCGGCCGAGGCGTATCGGGTGGTGCTTGCGGCGCGGACGCGGTTGCTCGGGCCGGACGCGCCTGACACCGTACGCATTCGCGATGAGCTCGCTGACCTCGCTTGAGTCGCTGCGCTCTCCGCGCGCTGCGCTCTCCGCGCGGGCCCGCCCCCCGCGGGCCCGCGCGTTATGCGGGATAACGCTGCTATTTGGGCGCGCTATACCGCGTTATCCCGGGATAACGCCGAAGGCGTGCGCATAGCGCAGCCCCGTGTGCCTGACACTTCACGCCGTTGCCGGACGTCCCTGCTTCGCCCGGAACTGTACGGACAGCTCGGCATCGAGGGCCCGCGCCAGTCGCTCTAGCACGACAAGCGTGGGCACCGTTCCGCCTGCCTCGAAGCGGGCCACGGCCGACTGGGTCATCCCGGCCGCCCGAGCCAACTCGCTCTGGCTCCAGCCGCGCTGCTCTCGCCGGTCGCGCACCGCCTTGCCGAGCTCGTACGCCAACCTGGTCGCCTCATATTCAGGGGTGGCACCGGGTTCGGCCATTCGGCGGCGACGGAGCTTTTCCCAGCTGAACTCGCTCATCGAAGTTCTCCCTCCTCCGCAGTGTGAGCCTCCTCGACGCACCGCATGAGTGCTCGCTTCGCTCTGTCAACCTCGCGCCGCTCGCGCCACTTGGTCTTCCGGAAGACGGTCAGCAGGATGATCCGCCGGTTCGAGGCGATCCAGTAGGTCACGCGCATGTAGTCCCGATCGAGGAAGGACCTCAGCTCGCGCAGCTTGCCGTCCAGTTGCTTCGCATATGGCTCGCGAAGCGCCGGGCCCTCCATCGCCAATAGGTCGACGTAGAACGCAGCTCTCGCGAATAGTGATGTTGGTAGTTGCTCAAGCCAGTCCCGGACCTCCGGTTCCAGCTCTATGGTACCCCAGGTCATAGCAATGATGCTATTTCGGCAGCTGGATTGGTGCTTGGATCCTCTCGCGTTATGCGGGATAACGCTGCTATTTGAGCGCGCGAGACCGCGTTATCCCCGGATAAACACGGGGGCGGGGGTGCGGGCTCAAGCGTACCGGGCGAGCCGAGCCTCCATAGTGGACCGAACCGCCGCCCACTCCGAAGCAATCACCGAGAACATAGCGGAATCGCGAAGACGACCCTGCTCCCCGGGAGCCCAGGAGGCGGACCAGTTCCGCAAGACACCCTCGAAGGTCAGGCCGAGTTTTTCCATGGCGACCCGCGAGCGGGCGTTGCGGGCATCCGTCTTGAGGTCGATGCGCGCGACGTCCCAGGTCTCGAAGGCGTACGCGAACAGCAGGAGCTTGGCTTCGACGTTGATCCCCGTGCCCTGGGCGGCCGCGCCGAGCCAGGTGAAGCCGACTTCGATCGCGCTCAGCCGTTCGCCGTCCGGCCACAGCCGGGGCTCCCAGTACGCCGTGCACCCGACTGCGCGCCCGGTGGCCACCGACACCTGGGCGAACGGCGTGAGCTTGCCCGTATCCCGTCGCTCCAGCTGGGCCGCGATGTAGCCGGGCACCTCGTCAGCATTGGGCACCCAGGTGAAGCCGTAGCTCGAGCGGTCGGCGGTAGCGGCGACCGCGAGGTCGGCGGCGTGCCGATGGTCCAGCGGCTCCAGGCGTACAAGTCGGCCCTGAAGTGTGGGGCTGCCAAGATCGAACGTCACGCTGTCAGTGTGCCGGATGCCCTGGTTGCGACAATGCGCGGAACGTTGGCGGGGCCGATGGAGATCAACTAGTCGGTGTGCCATGATCATGCGTGACCGCCCTCGACTGTCCACAGTGCTCGCAACCCGATCAGGTGCAGAGCGTCCGTTCGGTGTACGAGTCCCAGTCCGGCACCTATTCGGGAGTGTCCACCGGGGTCACGAGCGGCGTGGGGTTCGCCGGCGGCCGCGCCGTCCCGGTCGTCGGCCGAACGGTCACCCGGACGTCGGGCCGCACGAGTACCCTGCTCGCGGACACGTTGGCTCCGCCGCCCGTCCCCGCGATGCCGCCGCAGCGCGGTGGTGTGCTCATCGGGCTGGCCCTGGCTGCCCCGGTCCTCGCCGGGTGCCTCACGGTCCCGTTGCTCGCGAGCGGAGCCGACCACGCCGTACGCAACGCGGTGATCTTCTGGGCCGCGATCGGCGGTCCGTTCCTCGTCGTCGCGATCGCGCTCATCGTCTACCGGATTACCGCGCGGCAGCGAGCACGGCGGGCGTATGACGCGTATTCGGCGATCTATCCCGCTCAGTCGGCGGTGTGGAACGCGGCCTTCTTCTGCGGCCGGTGCAACCTGGCCTTCCTGCCGGTGGGTGCGCTCGGCGTGCCGGGCCGCCACCAGACGGTCGCCCCGCAGTTCCAGTACATGGTCACCACGGTGGCAGCACAGCTGCGACCGTGATCTTGGATAAAACCGGTTGAGTAGGCGGCCACGGGTCGGCCAAGCTGGGAGAATGCGCCTCTTCCGGGACCTGTGGTCCGCGTCACCTCGTCGTGCCCTCCTGGTGGTGGTGCTGGTCGGGCTGGGCGCCGCCGGTGGTGCGGTCGGGGCCGCCATCGCCGGGCCCGTCCTCATGTACCGGTCGGGCACTCTCTTCACGGTGCTGGCCGTCGCGCTTGTGGTCGCGGTGCTCAGTGATCTCGTGATCAGCCTGATCATGGCCCGGCTGACGGCCGAATGGACGGCACGCGTACGCCGTCAGCTGTGCCGGGTCGCGTTCGGGCAGGACCTCCCGACGTTGGAAGGCACTCCGGTCGGGGAGCTGCTCGACCGCATCGACAGCGATGTCGCTCAGGTGGCTTCGTCGGTCCGGGCGCAGGGCGTACGCATCGCGCAGGGCGTCGCGGTCGCGGTGCTCTCCGTCATCATCTCGGTGTTCGTGTGGTGGCCGGCCGGCATTGCGATGGTGCTCGTCTCACTGCTGTTGGTGTGGCGGTTGCGCAAACCGGCGCAGAAGATCACCCCGGCCCGGATGGCGGAAGAGGAAGCCTGGTCCGACCTGGCGGCCGTGATGGAGGAGTCCATTCACGGGCAGGACGACGTGCGGACCACCCTCGCCCGGCCGTATGTGATGCGGCTGTTCGCGCGGCGGGCGAAGGTCGTGCTCGAACGCGGGCGGCGAGTGTGGCGCGGGACGGCCGAGATGACCGCCATCGCCGCGATCACCACCCGGGTCTGCATCGCGCTCGTGGTGCTCGGCGGCGTGTGGGCGCTCGCCGGGGATCGGGTGGACGCCGCCCGGCTGACCGCGATCTGGCTGCTGGCCCTGGCCTTCGGCGGCACGGTCGAGCATGTCAGCCGGATGGTGCCGGAACTCCAGTACGCCCTCGGCGCGTGGAACCGCATCGTGCTGCTCCGGGAGTCGGTCCAGGAGCCGGTGGGCGGGCAGCCTCCGGTGGCGGGCAACCTTGAAGTACGCAGTCTGACCTTCCGTTACGCACACGGCGACGATCGCCCACCGGCGTTGCACGACGTGAACCTGACGTTCGCCCCGGGCCGGTCGTACGCGCTCATCGGGCGTACCGGATCGGGGAAGTCGACGCTGGCGAAGGTGCTGACCCGGGCGGTGGCGCTGCCACCGGGCTCGGTACGCCTGGCCGGGACGGATCTGCTGGACCTCGACGTCGAGCAGCTGCGCCGGTGGATCGCGGTGGTGCCGCAGCGTACCGACATCCTCGCCGGAACCCTGGCCGAGAACATCGCGTTGTTCGATCCCGCGCTGCTGGGCCACGCGGCCGACGCCATCGCGCAGCTGGAGTTGCAGGACTGGGTGGCCGACCTGCCGGACGGGCTGCAGACCCGGCTGGGCGACGGCGGTCATGTGCTGTCGGCCGGGCAGGAGCAACTGGTCGCGTTCGCCCGCATCCTCGTCCGCGATCCGCAGGTCGTCATCCTCGACGAGGCCACCGCCCGGCTCGACCCGGTGACCGAAGCGCGGGTGCAACGAGCGACCGAACGCCTGCTGCGCGACCGGATCGGCATCGTCATCGCACACCGGTTGTCCTCGGTTCAGCACTGCGACGAGGTCGTGATCCTCGCCGACGGCCGGGTCGTGGAGGCCGGTCCGTTGCAGGAGTCGGAGCGGTTCGCCCGGTTGCTGGCGACCAGTATCGAGGCCGCTTCCGAAGCGGTGCCCGCCGCATCGCTGAGCACCGGAAGCACCGGCGGGGTCGCGTTGGCCGAACGCCCGGCGCCCGAGGCGCTGGTGATGGCGGAGCCGGAGAAGCGGGAGGGGAAGACCGATCCGCCGCCGCTGCCGACGCAGCCCAAAGCCCGGACGCTCGGCGAGATCGTGCGGCTGACCTTCAACGATCCCAGGTTCGGGCTGACCTCGCTGGCGATCTTCATGGCGATGATCGTGTTCGGTCTCGACGGCTCGGCGCTGCCGTGGCTGTGGAGCGACCTGGTGGACGGCGACGGCGGGCTGCTGTGGCCGGCTGTCGGGATCGTCTCGGCGCTGCTGCTGACCGCACCCATGCCGTACGCCGTGAACCGCTGGTATCCCGAGTGGTGGGTACGCCAGATGCTGCGCATCAGCCAGCGCCTGGTGTACGGGCAGACCGGCCCGCGCCGGGTCAGCAACCACACCCCGGCCGAGGTCGTGGCGCAGGCGGGCGACACCGAACGCGTCGTGTTCCTCGCCGACAACGTGGTCGATCAGTGGATCTCGCTGACGACGATCGCTGCGATGACGCTGATCTCCGGATCGTTCGTCCCGGCCGCCTTCTTCCTCGGCACCATGGTGTTCAGCGGTCTCGCGGCGACCCTGTTCGGCCCGAAGCTCGCCAGTTCGGCCAAGAACACGGTCGCGGCGCGGGCGGCCTTCGCGACCGCGCTCGTGTCGTCGCTCACCGCTGCGCGTACCGTCAAGTTGGCCGGCGCGACCGGACCGGTCCTGGACCATCTCGCGAGGCTGGACACGACGCGCAGCGATCGGCAGCGGCGCGAGATCGCCGTGCAGGTCTGGGCCCGCTCGACCCCAGCTATCCTGAGTGGACTGTTGCCGATCGGCGCGTGGGCGATGTATCTGAACGGCTCGCTGTCGTCGGGCGCGACGCTCGTCGCGGTGTCGACTTTGGGCTCGGCCCGCTGGTTCGCCTGGACGACGGCGTCGCTGATCTCGTCGCTGCCGTCGGCGCGGGTGTGGACCAAGCGGACGGTGTCGATGGCCGGCATCGGCGACTACACCAAGGCGGTCGACGGGGTGGACCTGTCGGCCGGCACCGCGCCCGCGCCCGAACCGGCACCGCGTACGCCGCTCCAGCGTCTGGAGCTGTCGAGATTCACGGCGGTGCACGAGGACGGCACGATCGCGGTGCACGACGTCGATCTGACCGTCGACCGGGGCGAACTCGTCCTCGTCGTCGGCCCGGTCGGCTCGGGCAAGTCGTCGCTGTTGCGGGCGCTGGCCGGCATCGTGCACCACACCGGCGTACTGCGCTGGAACGGGGATCCGATCACCCGGCCGGAGCTGTTCCTGCGGCCCAACCAGGTCGGCTATGTGGCGCAGCTGCCCCGGGTGCTCTCCGGATCGGTCGCCGACAACATCAAGCTCGGCCACGATCTCGAGGCGCAGACCGCGGTCACCACCGCCCAGCTGGATCACGACCTGGCGGCGGCCGGACTCGGGCTCATCATCGGGCACAAGGGCACCCGGTTGTCCGGCGGTCAGTTGCAGCGGCTTGCCCTCGCCCGCGCGCTCGCTCCGCGTACGGAGTTGCTAGTGGCGGACGACGTCTCGTCGGCGTTGGATGTGACCACGGAACTCGCCCTGTGGCGGGCACTACGCGATCGCGGGATCACCGTCATCGGGTCGACGTCGAAGCGGGCGGCGCTCGCTCAGGCGGACAAGGTCGTCGTGATCATCGACGGCGCCGTCCGGGCGCGGGGGCCGTGGGCGCACCTCGAACGCTCGTGGGGTCACCTCGCCGGCTGACCCACCAGCGTTTGATGATCAGCGGAGTTTTTGCGGTGCCATAGTCCCACGAAAACTCCGCTGATCATGAGCATCCGCAGCCGGAGACGCGACCGAGTCGAACACCGCGGCGTACCGGTCGAGGCAGCCGGCCAGCCCGAACAGGTCCCGCGCCCGCGCCGCCCCGTCCGCGCGGCGGGCGGCCGACCAGGTCAGCACGTCGAGCAGCGCGGTACGCAAATGCGACGGCGACCGCGGTGGCACCACGAGCCCCATGCCGGTGGCGACGACGGGGTACCGGCCGCCGGGCAGGTCGGTGGTGACCGACGGTACGCCGCACATCATCGCCTCGGCCTGCGCGATCCCGAAGGACTCCGCCACCGAGGGCAGGGCGAAGGCGTCGATCGAGGCGTAGAAGTCGGCGATCTGCTGTCCCCGGAGCAGGCCGAGGATGCGGATGCGGGAGTCCCGATCGGCCGCCGCCCGGATGCGGTCGATCACCGAGGTCCCAGCGACGGTCAGGTAGTCGCCGCCGATGAGCAGCCGGGCCTCTGGATCACCGATCTGGTCGAACGCCGAGAGCAGATACTCCAGGCCCTTGTCGGCGACGATGCGCCCGAGGAAGCCGATGTGCGGCCCGCCGGTCTCCCGATAGGACGGTTGCCCGCCGGACCGGTCGAGGCACGGTGCGGAGATCGCCTCCCGTTGAGCCGTCCGAAGCACCGGCCACAGCTGTGAATGGGCGGCCTGGTCGTCGCTGTTGACGACGACCGCTGCCGAGCGGCGTAGGGCGTACCGGGCGGAGACGGCGACGGCTGCGGTGGCGGCCCGCGCCACGAGCCCCGGTGGCAGCCAGAGATCGATGTGATACGTCGACACGATGGGCGTCGGCAGGCGAGCGGTGATCAGCCCGGCCTCCAGCATCGGGAGGTGCAGATGCAGCACCCGCGACCGCCGGGCGATGCGGCGTACGGTTGCCGGGAAGGACGGGCTGACCAGCCCCCGGTTGATCGTCGCCGTCACCGGAGTCCGGTACACGTCCACACCGGACAGTTCTTCGCGAAGCGGCGACGACGGGTCATGACGGGCCGCGACGACGGCGATCCGCTGGCCCCGGGCGGCGAGCCCTTCGGCGACGACCCGAGCGACCTCGGTCAGCCCGCTGACGTAGGGCGTGTAGTAGTTCACGGCGACGCAGACGTCATAGTCGAGAGTCACAGCGCGCTCGCGATCAGGACGGCGGCCAACGAGGCGGCCCAGAGCCCGGCCCCGGCCCGCATGGGCCCGTCCCGGACGAGGTCGACGACCGGATCGCCGCCGGACCGGTCGACCATCACCATCTGGAGATAGCGGTAGATCGTGAAGGTGGCGAATGGGAACGTCACGACGGTCGCGGTCGCCCCGTACGGCGAGGCGAGCCCCCACAGGAAGGCGACGTAACCGGCGAGCGCCACGACGAGGTTGACCACGACCACGTGATCCAGGAACGGCACCGAGTACGCCGACAGCGCCGACCGATGCGCGTCGCCGACGACCGCCAGCTCGTGCCGCCGTTTGCCGAGCGACAGGGCGACGCAGGCGCAGTAGACGCAGATCAACAGGAACGGGCCGACCGGCAGGCCGGCCGCGATCGTCCCGGCGAGGGCCCGCAGGACGAATCCGGCCGCCACCACGGAGACGTCGACCAGCGGCTGGTGCTTCAAGGCGAGGCTGTACCAGACGTTGATCGCGACGTACGCCCCGACGACGCCCGCGACCACCAAGGGCAACAGTGTCAACAGGGCAGTGGTGACGACGGCGAGCACGACCAGGAGGAAGGTCGCCGCCCGGACGGTGACCCGGCCGCTGGCCAGCGCCCGCCGGCGTTTCACCGGATGCAGCCGGTCGGCCGCCCGGTCCCGCAGATCGTTCAGCACGTACACAGTGGATGAAGCGGCGAGGAATGCCGCCAAGGTGAGGCCGAGCGGTGCTGCGTGCGTAGCGGCCGCAAGTGGTGCGGTGATCAACGGCGCGCCCAGGACGGGTGCGCCCTTGATCCAGTGCCGGGGCCGCAGCAGGGACAACAGTGGCCGCCAGCGGAATCGAACCGGTGGTTCGAGCGTGGTGGACGTCGGGCTCTCCAGGGTCTGCACCATGAGCCGCTCCTCTTAGAACAACGCCTTCGCCAGCCGGAGGGCGCCCTGCCGCCAGGGGTCTCGATGGGTGGTCCCCGTCGCGCGGCGACCGGCTTCCGCCGTCCCGCGCCACCAGGCGTACGTCTTCAGCAGCGCCTCGGAGTTGCTCACCCGGGGCACGAAGCCGAGCTGATCGACCGCCTTGTCGATCGAGACGTACGAGTCCCGCCGAAGCTTGTGCACCAGCCGCGCGTACACCGGCGAGAGATGAAGCGCCGCGAGCGCCCGCAGGACCGCCACGGCCGGGCCGACCGGCACCGTCACCACCCGGCGACCGTGACCGGCTGCGTCCAGGACGGCCTGGAAGTCTTCGCGCAGCGTGCCGAAGCGGGCCGCACCGATGTTGAACGTGTCGTCCACAACGGACTCGGGGCGCTCGCAGACGAGCCGCACGGCGACGCACAGGTCGTCGACGTCGAGCATCTGCGTGCGCACGTTCCCGCCGCCCAGCAGCGGAAAGTGACGGCCCTCGTCGGCCCACTCGAAGAGCATCGCGAACAGGCCGAGCCGTTCCGGGCCCAGGAAGGTCTTGGGCCGCAGGATCGGCGTGCACAATCCTTCGGCCCGCGCCCGCAGCACGATCAGTTCGGCTTCCAGCTTGGCCGCCGAGTAGGCGTCGACGGGCCGGCACGGATAGTCCTCAGGCGTCGGGCACAGCTGTGGCAGCCCATAGACGGCGGTCGAGGAGATGTGCACGAGCCGCCCGACTCCCGCCCGTTGTGCCGCCGCGACCACGGACGCCGTACCCTCCACGTCGACCGAGCGGATCTCGGCCGAACGGTTGCTCGGCAACGCCGCCGCCGAGTGGATCACGATGTCGGCCCGGCGGAACGCCCGCTCCATCGCCGCGGTGTCGCGTACATCGGCGCGAACGAAGTCGGCGTCCACAGTCAACGGTCGAATGTCGACTCCGGTCCAGCTGACCCCGGGCCACGGCCGCGACAGCAAGGCCGTGCCCAGCATCCCGGCCGCGCCGGTGACAACGATCCGCACCCGTCCGACGGTAATGATCGATCTTTGCCGCGTTCTTGTCCGCGAGGGCAAGCTTCCGGCAAGGTGCGCCCGCGAGACTGGCCACGTGCCTAGCTATGTGGTCGCTCCAGTCGAGAAACCGGCGGCGTCCGTGCTTCCGCCGCGTCCGCGACGTTCTTGGCGGGTACGCCTGACGGGGGCGGTCTGCGTCGGCTGGTTGGTGTTCGTGGTGGCCCACCGTGTGCTGAGCGGCCGGGCGTACTGGTGGGGGCCGGCGGATCTCGCGCCCCCGTTCGTCTTCGCGGTCGTCCCGATCCTGCTGATCCTGCTCGCGGCGCTCACCCGGCGACGGATGCTGATCGCAGTAGCGCTGTTCGGGCTGATCCTCGGCTACGACTACGCGGGGATCAACGCGGCGACCCTGTGGCATACGCGTCCCGCCGCCGGGCCGAACGCGATCACCTTGGTCACCTGGAACACGGAGTACTGGGATCAGGACCTCGAGCCCGGCGGTCCGCATCCCACCGACGACTTCTACAAGTTCCTGAGCTCGCTGAACGCCGACGTCTACCTCCTCCAGGAGTACGCCCACGTCGACCTCACCCGCGCCGACACGTTCTCCCAGGCGCTCGCGATCGACCAGACCGATCTGCTGCGGCGGTGGTTCCCGGGCTATGAGATCGTGCTCGCCGGGCGGGATCTGACGCTGAGCCGGCTCCCCGTCGTCGGCCATCATTGGCTCGACTCGACGCCGTGGATGCCGGAGGATCTGCGTCCCGTGCCGGCGGGGCTGGCCGACCGCCCGCTGTTCTACCAGTCGCAGACGCTGCGTACGGACATCATGGTGGGCGGGCAGCTCGTCTCGTTCTACAACTCGCACATCTACCAGCCGCCGCAGCGCATCTTCCGGCTGCGGTCGGACCCCGACAAGAGCATGTTCGCGATCGACCGGTTCAACTTCGAGATCCGCCGGGCGAGCTATCGGGCGCTCGCCGAGGACATCACCGCGAACCCGAATCGTGTCGTGCTCGGTGGTGACTTCAACACCTCGCCCGCGATGAATCTGCTGCAAACGCTGCCGGATCGGCTCGTCGACCAGTCCCCGGCGCTCGGCTCGCTCTATCCGGCGACCTGGCCGGTCGGCTCGGCGAAGTGGCGGCTGGACTGGCTGTTCACCACCGCTGATGTCGACGTGTCGGCGTACGACCTGCTCGACCCGAAGGGCTTCTCGGACCACAAGGCCCAGCGCGTCGTGCTGTCGGCCGGGTGAACCCGATGTCGCCGCTGGTCTCCGTCATCGTGCCCTGCCACAACAGCCGCAAGACCCTCGCGTTGTGTGTCGAGGCCGCGCTCACCCAGTCGTACGCCGAGACTGAGGTGATCGTCGTGGACGACGCGAGCACCGACGACTCGGCCGCGATCGTCGAAGGACTCGGCGCGACCGTGGTGCGGATGCCGGTCAACGGGGGAGCGGGGCTCGCCCGCAATCGCGGCATGGCCGCCGCCCGGGGCGACATCCTGTTCTTCGCCGACTCCGACGTCGCGCTCGCACCGGACGCCGTCGAGCAGGCCGTGCGCATGTTCGACGAGCATCCTGAGTACGCCGCGGTCTGGGGCGTCTACGGCGACCGCCCGCTCGTCGACGACGGGATCGTGGAGCGTGTACAGGTGCTCACCGGTCACTATCGGCAGTCCCGGCTCGACGTCGTCCACACCGGACATTTCGCGGTCGGCGCCCTGCGCCGGGAGGTGGTCGACCGCCTCGGCGGCTTCGACGAGCGCCTGGTCGGGCAGTGGACGAACGAAGACCACGAGTTCGGGCTGCGGATCGCGGAGAACTTCCCGGTCGGCCGGGCGGTCGACGTCGTCGGCTTCCACGACGACGACGATCGCGTCACCTCGGTGGTACGCAAGCGGTTCGGCCGGGCGGTGTCGCTGATCCCGCTCGTTCTCAAGCAACGCGACCTCAAGCCGGAGCGAGAGGCGTTGCACCGGCCGGCCGAGCTGGCCGCCATCGGGCTCACCGGGCTCGGCGTACTGCTGGCCGCGGTGTGGCCGGTGCTCGGGGTGCTGACCGCCGTGGGTCTCGCCGCGTTCCTGTGGACGATCCGAGGCATGCTCGGCTTCGTGCGTACGGCGGCGGGACTGCGCGTCGCGACGGCCGCCGCCGTACTTACGTTCGTCTACGGATTCGCGGTCGGTCTGGGTGGTTTGACCGGCGCGTTCCGGTACGCCGTCGACCCGTCTTTTCGGCGACGATACCGGACTGTATCGATGTAGTGACAGGTCTTCCGTCTACATGAGGCGGACGGATAGAGTCCTCTCACGGGTCATGGGAACGCTCCCAACGGCGGGGGCCGCCGAGATCGAGGTGTCTTCGGGGGGAGCACATGCGGATCAGACTGCTGGGTTCGATCGAGGTGGAGGCGGGTGGCCGCCCGCTGGACGCCGGCCCGTTGCAGCGCCGGGCCGTCCTCGCCGCGCTGGCGATGGACGCGGGTAGCCCGGTCGGCCTCGACGCGTTGGTGGAACGCGTCTGGGGCGCCGATCCGCCGGAAGCCCCACGCAGCGCGCTCTACGCGCACATCGCGCGGCTCCGCCGGCTCTTCGCCGACCACGGCGTACGCCTGACCAAGCAGGTCGACGGCTACGTGCTCGACCTCGATCGGGATCACGTCGACGTGCACCGGATCGGTCGCCTGCTCGAGGCGTACCGGGCCGATCCCGGGCGGATCACCGTCCTCCGGGAGGCGATGGACCTGTGGCGAGGACGGCCGCTGGCCCAGCTGACCGGGTTCTGGGCGGCCAAGGTACGCCGTGGCGTCGAATCCCAGCTGGTCGGGGTGGCCAGCGCGTGGGCCGCCGAGGAACTGCGCCGGGGCAACGCCGAGACGGTCGCCGACCGGCTCGCCCCGATCGTCGAGTCCCATCCGCTGGCGGAACCCGTTGTGGCCCAGCACATGTGGGCGTTGTGCGCGCTCGGCCGGACCTCTGAGGCGCTCCAGTGCTACGCCGTCGTGCGTACGCAGATCGCCGAGCAGCTCGGCGTCGAACCGGGTGCGGAGCTACGCGACTTGCATGTGGCGGTCCTGCGCGGGGAAGTCACCGCGCCGGTTCGGCTTCCGGCGTACCGTCAGCTCTTCTATGACGACGCCGAGCTGCGCGACCTGGGGCAGCTGATGCTGCTGGCCGGGCGGCTGGAGACCATGATGGCCTGTGTCTACGCGATGATCCTGGACGACGACGACGGCCCGGCGCCGGCCCGCTATCTCGGCGGACCGGCGCGGCTGTCGGCGGCCGGGCGCGACGCGGCGGACCGGCTGCGCGACGAGGGTCATCACGATCTGGCCGAGGAGCTGGCCCTGTGGAGCAAGGCGTGCGACGAGGCCCGGGAGGACGGCCGCCAGGCGGTGCACGTCCTGCCCCCGGGCCCAGCCGCACGCTGGTGGCGGACCACTCCCGAGTTGTCCGCTATGGACGATGGGACTGTCGCTCAGCGACACACCCGGCTGGTGGAGCGGATCGTCGAGGGATACGCCCTCGGCGATCGGATCGCCGCCCGCTATGAAGTGAACGCGTCGACGCCGGTCAGCTCGGCCGACAGCGCCCACAGGCGGACGGCCTGATCGCGGTCCTCCGGAGTGTCGAAGCGCCGCACGACCTCGCAGGCCTTGAGGTACGCGCCACCGTCGCCGGTCAGTTCCGGTGAGGTGGCCGCCCACACCTGCGTCGCAGCGCCCTGCTCGGTCGAGCGGAACTCGGGCAGCAGCGGCTTGCCGTCGGCGTCGATCCAGCCCGCGTCCACCATCTCCTGCGTGGTCAGGTGCCGCTGCAACGGAGTGAGGATGTAGCCGGGGTTGACCGAGAAGGCGCGTACGCCGGACGCCTGGCCGAGCACGTCGAGCTGCGCGGCGAACAGCGCGTTGGCGAACTTCGACTGGGCGTACGCCGCCCAGCGGTCGTAGCCGTTCTCGAACTGGACGTCGTCCCAGTTGAGGGTGGCGTCGGGGCTGACGCCGGAGGAGGTGACCACGACACGCGCCCCACCGTCGGCGGACAGCGCCGGGAAGAGCCGGTTCACCAGGGCGTAGTGACCGAGGTGGTTGATCGCGAAGTGCCCTTCCCAGCCGGGCCCGACCCGGGTCTCCGCCAGGGCCATCACTCCGGCGTTGGCGAGCAGAAGGTCGATGCTGCGGCCGGACTTGGCGAACCGCTCGGCGAACGCCTCGACGCTGTCCAGGTCGGCCAGGTCCAGCTCGTCGACCTCGACCCCCGATACGCCCGCCAGCGCCTCGGTAGCCGACGCCGGGCGCTTCGCGGGCACCACGACGGTCGCGCCGGCCGCGACGAGCGCCTTGGTCGCGGCGAGCCCGAGCCCGGAGTAGCCGCCGGTGACGACGGCGAGCTTGCCGGTCAGGTCGACACCGGCCAGGACGTCGTTCGCGGTGCTGTCGATGGTGAAGGTGGTCATGGCGAACCTTTCGATCAGGCGGGGGTTCCGACGCGGTAGAGCCGTCGTGTCATGCGCGGGAAGAGCAGCCCTTGCAGGATTCCGACCCCGGCGGCGACGGCGGAGGTCAGCGTCACCAGCATATGCAGAACGGTGAACTGGAGTCCGAAAAGGACACCATGATTCCGGAACGCGTACGCGTACGTGCGGCCGTCCAGCGCGATCGAGATCCCAGCGAGCACCGAGCACGCGAGCAGGGCGACCGGGCCGAACACGATCGGCAGGAGCAACGCGGCGATCGCGGCCAGAAGGAACGCGCTGCCCATCGCCCGGTTGCCCGAACCGGCTCCGCCCGGCAGCGCCCGCAACCGGACCCAGTTCGGCGCGCCCAGCCGCGTACGCTGAAAGACCTTCGTGAGCATCACTCGTAGAGTGCCGTCGTGGTCGTGGCGACCCTGGACGGCTGACGTCGCGAGCACGACGTACTTGGCGTTGAGCCGGAAACCGTAGTCCTGCTCCTCGGTCCACCGCAGCCGGTCGTTGAACGGGCCGATCTCCCGGAAGACCGCCGTCCGGATCGCGAACAGGGCCGAGTGCAGGCCCGGG
>NZ_JABFVK010000016.1 GCF_013362815.1 Hamadaea sp.
CGTACGAGGCCCTCGCGGAGCAGCACGGAGTCCTCGCCGATCACGACTCGCACGGCAACTCCACCTCGATCACGGTCGGGCCGCCGGCCGGGCTGCTCAGTCGCAGAGTGCCGTCGACCGAGCCGACGCGCTGGGCGAGGCCGCGCAGGCCGGTGCCGTGGGCGGGATCGGCCCCGCCCCGACCGTCGTCGGCGATCACCACCGACAGCCGGTCGCCGGCTCGGCCGATCGTGACGGTGATCGAGGACGCGTCGGCGTGCTTGGCCACGTTGGCCAGCGCCTCCGCCACCACGAAGTACGCCACCGCCTCGATCGTCCGGGATGGACGGTTGGGGACGGCGACGGTCAGGCGTACGGGGACGGGGGAGCGCGCGGCGATTCCGGACAGCGCCGCGTCCAGCCCTCGGTCGTCGAGCACTGCGGGATGCAGTCCGCGCACGAGCTGCCGGAGTTCGGTGAGCGCGAGTTTGGCCTCGTCATGGGCGTCGGTGAGGGCCTGGGTCACCCGGGGATCGGCGTCGGTCAGCGTCGCCCGGGCCAGTCCGAGGTTCATCGCCAGCGAGACGAGCCGCTGCTGCGCGCCGTCATGCAAGTCTCGTTCGATCCGGCGTCGTTCCGCGTCGGCGGCGTCGACGACTTCCGCGCGGCTCTCGGCCAGCGCGTCTACGCGTACCGAGAGGGTTTCGGCCCGGCTCGCCTGGAGCATCACCTCGGCCAGCCGGAGTTCCAGCCGGGCGAACTGGCGCGCGACGACGAGTCCGAGAATCAGCAGCAGGCTGGCGGCGACAGCCACCGACGTCGTCACGAACGAGTCGTCGTACTGCAGCCAACCGGTCGAGCCGCGGGGCACGACCCATCCGAAACTCAGCCAGATCGCGCCGAGCATCGCCACCGACCAGCACAGGATCACCGCCGCCGCCGAGATCACCGACAGCGGCGCGACGATCAGCCCGAAGACGATTTGGCGGCGCACTCCTTGGCCCGGCGCGGGCGGCACCAGGCGTACGCCGAGCAGGGCCGCATAGCGCTGCCGATGCCAACTCGCCACCAGCGAGCCGATCGCGCGCGGCCAGAACGCCCCCGCGACCGCGATCACCAGCAGCCCGGCCAGGCTGATCGGGGGCCCGGTGACGGCGAGGACGGCCGACCGCCAAGCCCTCAGGAGTGCGCGCATGCGACCACGGTAGAGATCGGGTGCTTCGGGCGCGATGGCGTAGACCACCGCTCGGGGGGTGAGGACAACCCCACCCCGGTAGCGGCTTAGCGTGACAGCCATGACCGATGTCGAGATCCGGACGGCTCAGGAAGACGACGTGCCTGCCGTGGTGGCGGCCTACGAATGGCTGTTCGCCCCGCCCGGATCGCCGCCGCCGAGCTGGAATCCCGAGATTGCGGCCGACCGCGTACGGCATGCGATCGCTTCGGACGACAGCACCGTCCTGATCGCCGTCGACTCGGAGGTCGTCGGACTCTGCACTGCGTACTTGGACATCCTGTCGGTCCGGTTCGGCCGGCGCTGCTGGGTCGAAGACCTCGCCACGCATCCAGACCGGCGATCGCAGGGGCTGGGGACGCTGTTGCTGGACGCCGCCTGCTCCTTTGCGCGTACTCGTGGGGCGACTCATATCGAGCTGGACTCCGGCGATGCGCGAGTGCGCGCGCATCGTTTCTACGAAGCGCGGACACCGAGTTGGACGGCCCGGAGCTTCGGCTGGGTGCTGTAGTCAACTTTGGTTGACGGTCGAACATGTGTCAACTACGGTTGACACATGACGACGACCCTCACGCTCGTCGGCGCGGCCACCCCGGAACGCCCGCCCGTGCCGCCGAACCGTCTGCTGATCCTCGGCCTGGTCACCGGCCCGCTGTTCATCGTCGCCTTCCTACTCGAAGGCTGGTTCCGCGACGGCTACGACCCGATGCGGCATCCGGTCAGCTCGCTCGCCCTCGGGCCGGGCGGCTGGCAGCAAACCCTTAACTTCCTGATCTGCGGCTTTTTGACGCTGCTGTTCGCGGTCGGTCTGCGGCGCAGCCTCCGCCCGGGTCCCGGTGCGCTCGCCGGCCCACTGCTCGTCGGACTCTGGGGACTCGGGCTGATCGGCGCGGGACTCTTCACGACCGACCCGGTCAGCGGCTACCCCACGGCCGCGAGCCCCCACACCTGGCACGGAACACTCCACGACGTGCTCTCGGTCGCGGCCTTCGCCGGCCTCGCGTTCGCCATGCTCTTCTTCGGGTACGCCTATTGGCGCCGTCGATCCCGTGCGTTGGCCGTCTACTCCGTGCTCAGCGGAGTGGCCTTCATGGTGCTGTTCTTCGTGTCCGGTGCGGGATTCGGGCAAGATCCGTCGCTTGTGGATACCGCCGGGTCGTGGCAGCGGTTGTCGATCGGAGTCGGCTGGCTCTGGGTGTTCCTGCTGGCTAAGCGTTGCTCAGGTATGCGAGCACCTCGTCGCACCACGCGTTGAACGCCGGCCGCGTGTCCCGACGCGGGTGGATCCGGTTGCTGAGGATGACCACCCCATACCCGTACGCGGGCTCGAACCAGATGCGGTGACCGACGAACCCAGAACAGCCGTAGGAGCCGGGGCCCGGGCGCGGTCCGCCGAGTCCCCGCGTCGGGGGCAGCCACCAGCCGAGCCCGAACCGTTCGCCGGCGGCATTCGTCCCCCAGGGGTGGCGGACGGCGTAATGCAGTTCCGGATTCACGACGGCGTCGGCGAACCAGGCCCGGGCGGCTGCCGTCACGAGGTCGATCGTGCCGAAGGCGCCAGCGTGCCCGGCCACCCCGCCCATCGCGTACGCGTTCTCGTCGTGCACTTCGCCCACGATGATCCGCTGCCGCCACGGGCAGTCTTCGGTGGCTACCGCCGGTTCGCCTCCACTGACAGGCCCGAATCGCAGTCCGGATCGGGCGGCCGCCATTGCCGGTAGGTCGGGTCCGAGGGCTGCGCCGAGCAGCAGGAAACCCAGGTCGCTGTAGACCGCCTCCGTCCCAGGTGGACGGTCGAGCGGAGCCGCCAGCGCCTGTGCCACGACGTCGGAGTCGGTGCGGTAGAAGGGAACGGTGGCTGGCAGTCCCGCTGTGTGGCACAGCAATTGGCGTACGCTCGCCGCCCCCACCGGAGAGCCGACCGCCCGCGGCCACACCGACGACAGCGGTGCGTCGAGATCGAAGCGCGCGAGCACCTCCGGCAAGGTGACCAGCGTCTTCGTCAGGCTGGCCAGATCCCACCACGTGTCGGCGGTGACCGGGCGGCCGGTGGTCAGATCGGCCACTCCGCGTACGCGCCGGTAGCGCACGGAATCGGCGTCGAAGACCGTCATCGCCACGGCCGGCATCGGGGCCGCCGCCAGCAGGCGGTCGAGCTGTTCGTCCATCAGCGCAACGCGAGCTGACGAGTGATGGTGGGATCGGTGATCTTGGTGTCCTTGGCGAGCATCAGCGCCTTGCTGAGGATGACCGCGAGCACCCGATCGCCCTCGAACGGCAGGAACACGTCGGTCGGACCGCCCGCCGCCTGTTTCGGCACGATGCAGAGGTACTGATCGTTCGGCGTCATCAGGATGTTTCCGGAACCGAGGTGGATCTTGTAGCTGCGCAGGTCGCCGCGTACCACCAGGAAGCGGCCGTCGACATGGGCGCGGTCGGCGATCGCCAGCCGGGGCACGAGGCGTTCGAGCATGTCTCGGCGGGTCTGCGCGGTGCCACTCAGCTCGCCGAAGCTGTAGGACTCCCAGTACTCCCGGAACCGCCCTTCGGGGCCGCCGTCGGACCAGGTCGGGTCGTTGCCGACGCTCGCGACACCGACGAACAGGTCGACGTCGCGCAACACCTCGCTCAGCACGAGCGGCGGAATGTCAGCCAGCGGCAGCGGCTCGGTCGGCCGCGCGTCCTGATGAACCCACTGTTCGTAGCCGCCGCCACCGGCGTGCGCGTGGTTCGCCGGCGCGCCCGTCGGATAGAACCGCACCTGATCGGTGGCCAGCCGCAAGTACGCGCCCGCCTCGGTGGTGTCGGTCTCCCAGTTCTCCCCGGCGCCCTCGACCCAGAACTCCGCGCGCAGACCCCAGTGCGGCAGCTCGCGACGAGCGGGTTCGTAGGTGTCGTCGACCATCATGCGCAGCTGGTTGCGCCAGCCCCGCGCCGCGGTCAACGCGTGGAACTGGTGCTGCCGCAGGATGTGCGCGGCGAATCGGTTGGAGTAGACCCGCGTGTTCTCCTCAGCCGCGGTCAGCAGATAGACCTCGCGGTGCGCCTGCTTGAACGGCTGGGTCACCCGCCGCGCCTCCAGCCAGGCGCGCCACGCCAGCACCTCGTCCACGTCACGGCCGATCGGATGCCACAGCCGCACCTGCTCACCGGTGGTCACTGTCTTGTCTTCAAGCGTACGCAGAGAGCCGTCCGCGAATCCGCAGGGCACGTCGTCGACCACCCAGATCAGGCGACGGGCCAGCGTTCCGACGAGGGGATGGTCGAGATAACGTTCGCGCCATGCCTCGAACGGCCACACCCGCCGGGCGAGGAACTGACGATCCAGCCGCTCGGCTTGGGCCGACAGCATCTTGTCGACGTCCTTGACGGCCGCCTTGAATTCGGCCAGCTCCTCGGGGTACTCCGCCTTCACGGTGGCCGGCGGGGACTTCACCGGCTTCCCGGCGGCGTTGAGCCAGGTCACCGTGCCGGTGGCAGCGTCCAATGTGGCCGATGCGTCGCCGAACTTCTCGACGCGTACGCCGACGTCGGTGAGGCCGTAGGTCGGCACGGCCAGCTCCTCGACCTCTTCGCGGGTCAGGTTCAACGCCTTGGCGCGGTTGTCCAACGCGGCGTTGAGCTCCTTGAGCGTGCCCTTGTAGGTGACCCGCGACGCCAGCCGGGCGATCTGGGCGAGGGTGGCCTCGGACGGGATGCGGGACAATGCGTACACCGCGGCGTTGGCGACCTTCGGATTACGCGGGCCGATGCCAGGTGCCTTCTTCAACGCCGTCTCGACCAGAGCGGCGAGCACGCGGGCGGTCTCCGCCTCTCCGGCGTCGGCGTCGAGAGCGACGAACCAGATGAGGCCGCGCAGAACGTTCGCGTTGTACGGGTCGAACGCTTCGTTGACGTCGGGATCCCACTGCGAACGGGCGAGCCGGATCGTACGCGCCCGGCCCACCAAGGCCAGCCAGGTCCGCAGCTGCCGACCGGGGTGGTCGAGAGCGCTCAGTAGCTTGTGGGCCGCCGTCTCCCACTTCGCGGAGGGCTTGGCGCTCGTCGCGGCGGCCGCGTGACGGAACAAGGCGTACCAGTGGTCCGCTTCGGCTGCTGGGAGCGCGGCGACGTCGGCCAGTGCCCGGTCGGCCCACGGTTCGCCGACGTTCAACGCCGGGAGCTCGGTGAGCTGCTTCAGGAGGGGAGCCAACTCCTGGGCGGAGTTCCAGTAGCCGTGCACCGTCGAGCGCCGGATGACCGCGAGAGCGTCCGGCGCGAGGGGCCGTCCGGCGGCGAGCACTCGCTCGGCCAGCTCCCGCAGCTCACCGCCGCCGAAATAGGTCAGGTGCTTCGCGCCGAAGCGGAGGGCGATCTCGGCGTCGTCGGGATCGTTGCTGACCGTGTACGGCTTGACCAGCTCGTGGAGAAGCGTGGCGAGGATGCCGCGTTGACCGCCGTCGGACACCTCGACCGACCGATCTAGCAGCGTCATCAACAGAGTCGGCACCTGCTCCGGGGCGAGCCGCCGTAACGACTGCCGGGCGTCGGCTTGGCGCTGTGCCCGGTGCTTGCCTCGGCGGTCGTCGTCGGCCTCGGCGAGGCGCGCCGACCAGGCCATCGTCTCGTCGGCGAGCGCGTCCACGTCGCCTCCGCGGGCCAGTTCCCGCAGCCGCTCTACGTGGGCGACGAGATCAACCACGGCCGACATCAGCCACCGACCAGCGGCACGAGCTTGAGAAAGGTGATCTGCGTGCCCCGCGACAGCTCGACCATCGCGTCCTGGTCCTCGACATGGCGGTCGTCGACCAGAACGACGAAACCGTTGCGGGAGAACGCCTCCAGCGCCTTGGCGGCCTGCTCCTCCGGGTCGACCCGGCGCGGCTGCTTGAGCTTGAAGCCGTTGAGCGTCTGCTCGGCGCCGGTCGGCTGGACGAGGCCTCGGAAGACGTCGCCGCCCTTGGCGTTGTGCTCGGCCACCTCCTGGAACACCCGGCGGCGGATGACTTCGCGCAGCGGCAACCGCTCCTCGAAGATCTCCAGGTGCCACGCCGTGCTGCGGTCGCCCGCGGTCGTCTCGTCGACGAAACTCACCATCGCCATGGGCCCGAAGTGTAGAAGGCCCCACCGACAAAAGGCCGGAGACCCTCCACTTCGGAGGATCCCCGGCTCGTGGATCAGCGGATCAGCAATCAGCGGCCTTGCAGCGACTTCACGTTGTCGCCGAAGGTCCAGCCCTTCGAACCGTCCCAGTTGATAGACCAGGTCATCAGGCCCTTGAGCCCGCTGACGCTGTTCCAGCACTGGGAGACCGAGGACGGCGCCATGTAGCCGCCGCCCGCGCCGGACTGAGCCGGCAGACCTGGCACCTGCTTGTCATAGGGCACCCGAATGGTCGTGCCCTGGATGACGAGGCCGGTGTTGAGGCACTGCGTCTGCACGGTGAAGCCCTGCACGGTCCCGGCCGAGTAGGAGTCGCCGGAGCAGCCGTACATGCTGCCGTTGTAGTACTGCATGTTCAGCCACCACAGGCGGCCGTTGTCGACATACTTCTTGATGATCGGCAGGTACGCCCCCCAGATGGAGCCGTAGGTGACGCTGCCGCCGGTCACGTACGCCGTCTCGGGCGCCATGGTGAGCCCGAAGTTGGCCGGCATCGCGGCCAGTACGCCGTCGATGATGCGGATGAGGTTGGCCTGCGACGTCGACAACGTGGCGATGCTGCCGCTGCCGGTCAGCCCGGTCTCGATGTCGATGTCGATCCCGTCGAAGTTGTACGCCTTGAGGATCGGCACGATCGTCGCGATGAACCGGTCGGCGACCGTGGAGGAGCTGAGATCGATGCCGGCGGCCGCGCCACCGATCGACAGCAGCAGGGTGGCACCGGCGGCCTTGGCGGCGCACATCTCGGCCGGGGTCGACACCTTGACCCCGGCGTCCATGCCGTCCTCCCACAGCGCGGTGCCGTCCGACCGGATCACCGGGAACGCCGCGTTGATGACGTTGTAGCCGTGGGCGGCGATTCGCGAGTCGGTGATGGGAATCCAGCCCATCCCGGGATGTACGCCGTTCGAAGCGCCGTCCCAGTTCTCCCAGTACCCCTGGAGCACCTTGCCTGCGGGGCGGGATTTCACCGCGCACGTCGATCCGGTCGACGACGGCGTGGGGCTGGGGGAGGTGCTCTTCGTCGGCGAAGCGCTGGGCGACGCCGTACGCGAAGGAGAAGCCGATGGAGAAGCCGACGGCGAGGTGGTCCGCGAGGGTGACGCCGAGGCCGACGGGCTGGTGGTCGAACCGGAGCAGGTGCCGAGGTCCTTCCACAGCGACGGAGTCGCCGCCGGGTTCCACCCCGCGCCGACGTACGCCGTGTGCCCGACAAGTGCTTCGTATAGGTGGCCGGAGTAGGTGACCTTGTCACCGGTCTTGTACGTGGTGCCCTCGGCCCACGCGGCGTACCCGGCGCAGGAGACCGAAGTGGTCTCGGCCGCCTGGCCGGTGGGGACGATGACCACTGCGGTGACCAGGGTGGTCGCCAGGGAGATGGCGAGAGCGAGCAACAGCCGCCCCCGGGGGGAGCGCACCGAGCGGCGCGCGGGAAGCGAGTCGTTCCACATCCCGTAATTATTAAGAAAGCTTACTTTAAATGTCTATCTCTTCGAGAGTGCCAATATCGCTGGCGTTCCGAGTGGGCGCTCGGGCAAGCTCTCCGGCATGTCCAAGACAACGGGGATCGTGGACCTGTTCGACCGGTTGGCGGGGGAGTACGACGAGGTCGTGCCGTTCTTCGCCACCTTCGCCGGGCAGCTGCTGGACTGGGTCGGCGTACGCCCCGGTGACCGGGTGCTCGACCTCGGCTGCGGCCGCGGCGCGCTCGCTCTCGAGGCCCAGCGCCGGGGAGCCGAGGTCATGGCGGTCGACGCCGCTCCGGGCATGGTGCGAGAGCTGACCACCCGCCACCCGGAGATCGACGCCCAGGTGATGGACGCGCATCGGCTGGACTTCGCCGACGCCTCGTTCGATCTGGTCGTGAGTGGATTCGTGGTGCACCTGCTCGCCGACTCCGTGGCCGCGGCGGCCGAGGTCCACCGGGTGCTGGCCCCGGGCGGCCGGTTCGCCTTCTCGTGGCCGGGCCCGTCGTCGGGCGACGACCGCTGGGCGTTCGCCCGCGACCTGAATCGCGAGTACACCGCCTATGCCCAGCGGGAACGGAACAACGGCAACGACGACGAAGCCGAGGACATCCTGGCCGGCTTCGTCGAGGTCAGCTCGACGACGGCCGAGGTGAGCCTGCCGATCCCGGATGCCGACACCTACTGGGCGTGGGCCTGCTCGCACGGATCACGGGCCTTCATCGACGCCCTGCCCGAAGACCGGCGGGCCGAATACCGCGCGCGGCTGTCGGCCGGGGTCGCGCGGCTCGATCCGATGACGATCGACCGTGGCGCGGAGTTCTGGCAGGCACGGAAGCCGTCGCCGCCGCTAGCGCCTTGATCATGGAGACGCAGACCTGGCTGGCCGACACCCGCACTTCCTACGACACGGTCGCGGAGAGCTACTACGACTTCGTCCGGGATTCGCTGACGGACAAGCCCTTTCTGCAGGGTGCGCTGACGCTCTTCGCCGACCTCGTACGCACCACCGACGGCGGACCCGTCGCGGATGTCGGCTGCGGTCCGGGGCACGTGACGGCGTACCTGCGAGGTTTGGGGCTGGACGCGTTCGGGGTGGACCTTTCCCCGGGGATGATCGAGGTTGCCCGGCGAGAACACCCGGGACTGCGGTTCGACGTCGGCTCGATGACGGACCTGCCGCTCGCCGACGACTCCGTGGCCGGGCTGCTCGCGTTCTGGTCGGTGATCCACGTTCCGGATGACCAGATTCCGACGGTGTTCGCGCAGTTCCGGCGGGTGCTGCGGCCGGGCGGCCCGGTTTTGGTCGGCTTCCATGTGGGTCAGGGAGACCGGCTGAAGACCGAGGGATACGGCGGGCACCCGATGAACGTGCACGTCTACCGCCGCCAGCCCGACCAAGTGGCGGAATGGTTGCGGGAGGCCGGATTCACCGTCGAGGCGAGCCTGACGGTGAGCCCGTACGCCGAGGTCCCCGGCGGCCTCGTGTACGCCCGCCGGGCGGACTAAGGAACGTCGCCGAACGCGACGAGAAGCTTGCGCAGCATGGCTTCCAGCTCGGCGCGCTCCGCCGGGCCGAGTGCGGCGAGCATCCGTTCCTCGTTCGCCATGTGCCCGCCGAGGATCGTGTCGACCGTCTTGCGGCCCTCCGAGGTGAGCCGGATCAGCACCGTACGCCGATCGCCCGGATCGCTGCGGCGCTCGACCAGCCCTCGGGCTTCCAGGCGGTCGATGCGGTTCGTCATCGCCCCCGACGTCACGAGCGCCATCTTGAGCAGCGCACCCGCGCTCAACTCGTACGGCTTACCGGATCGGCGCAGGGTCGCCAGCACGTCGAACTCCCACCGCTCGAGGTCGTAGCCGGCGAAGTGCGTCTTCAGGGCCCGTTCGAAATGACGCGACAGCCGGGAGATGCGACCGACGATCTTCATCGGCGAGACGTCGACCTCGGGACGTTCGGCGGCCCACTGGCCGATGACGGCGTCGACCGCATCGACGGCTTCCGGCTCGCGGGCCGGTTTATTCCGGGTGCTCACATGACGAGTATCTCAACGTTGAACTACTTGACGTCAAGGGACTGCCGCTGTTCGATTATCTCAACGTTGAGATTCTCAAGAAAGAGGAATCACGATGAAGGTATTGGTGATCGGCGCGACCGGGTACATCGGCTCCGCCGCCGCTCGCAAGCTGCGCGAACGAGGCCACGAGGTGGTGGCGCTGGCCCGCGAGGCGGCTGCCGGCAGTGCGTACGAGGTGCGGATCGGCGACCTGACGAAGCCGGCCACGGTGGCCGCCGCCATCGGTGACGACATCGAAGCGGTGGTCAACCTCGCGACGCTCAGCGGCGACCAGGCCGTCGATCAGGCGGCCACCGCTGCGCTGGTCGACGCGCTGGCCGGGCGCGTACTGGTGCAGACGAGCGGGATCTGGGTGCTGGGCCGGACCGGCCGGGAAGCGGTGGACGAGAGCGCGCCGACCGACGCGCTGCCGATCGTCTCCTACCGGCCGCTGATCGAGCAGCAGGTGCTGGCCGCAGCCGAGCGAGGCGTGCGATCTGTCGTGATCCGGCCGGGCATCGTCTACGGCAACGGCGGCGGCATTCCGGCGATGCTGCTGGACCTCGCCCGCAAGCACGGCGTCGGGCGCTACTTCGGCGGCGTCGAGACGCGCTGGCCCATGGTCCACGTCGACGACCTGGCCGAGCTGTACGCGCTCGCGGTCGAATCCGCGCCGGCGGGAACGCTCCTGCATGGCGTAGACGAGCCTGCCGTGTCGCTCGTCGCGATGGCGGCCGCGACCGACCTGGCCGCGGGCGGCACCGGGCGTGCCGAGCCCTGGCTGAACCCGGAGGCGACGGCCGCGTTCGGCGACCCCTTCGCCGAGGCGCTCGCCCTGGACCAGGCGGTGAGCGGACAGCGGGCGCGCGACCTGCTCGGCTGGCAGCCCGCCGACCGGAATGCGGTACGCGACCTGCACCGCTGACGAAGAGCTAGCCACGCGGGCTAGCCCGCTCCGAGCGGCCGTCACGCTAGCCGCTGGATCAGGGATCTCGGTCGTATTCCGGCCAAGATTCGACCCAGAACCCTGATCCAGCGCCAGAACCAGCGCCAGAACCAGCGCTACGCGGAGACCGTCTCTAGTGGACGGTCGGCGGCCGGCTCCTCGTCGTGTGCGATCTGGGTGAGCTGCCGCCACAGCGCCACGACGAACACCGCCGAGCCCGCGAAGGCGAACCAGAACGGCGCGGTCACCCCGAATCTCGTCGCGAGCAGACCGCCGATCGCGGAACCGACGACCAGGCCGCCGTACACGCAGATCGTGTAGACGCCGCCCACGCGTCCTTGCAGCTCACGGGGGACGGCGCGCTGGCGTACCGTGATCGAGGTCGTGCCCCAGATGAAGGCGTGCGCGCCGAACAGGAAGAAGATCCCCGCGGCCACCCAGGGTGAACGGGTCAGCGCCAGGCCCAGGTGGGTCAAGGTCTCGATGATCAGGCCCACGCGCATGATGCCGCCGAGGCTCACCCGCCGCGTGATCCAGCCGTACAGGCCCGTCCCGGCCAAGCCGCCGACCGCGCCGACCGTGGTCATCAGGCCGAAACCCACCGCGCCCAGGCCGAGGCGATCTTGCGCGTACAGCACCAGCACGGACCAGGCCGCGCCGAAGGTCACGTTGAAGATCAAAATCGTCAAGCCAAGGGTACGCACAGCGGCGTGGGACAGCGTCCACCGGAACCCGGCCGCCAGGTCCTTGCGCAGATCCCGGGTTTCCTTTCCCTCCGCCTCCTGCCCGTGTGGTGGCAGAACCACCCGGGAGACGAGGAGCGTACCGGCGATGACGAGGAGCGTCTGGCCGAGGAAGGGCCAGGCCATACCGGCGGCGAACAGTGTCGCACCGAGCGGGGGACCGGCCAGCTGGTTGAGGGTGATGAACCCGGTCTGAATCCGGGAGTTGGCGATCGCCAGGTCGTCCCGGGAGACGAGCATCGGCGTCAACGTGCCGGTCGTGTTGTCGGCGAACACCTCCGCCGTCGCCAGCAGACCCAACCCGGCCAGCGCCACGGCGACCGTCGCGGTCTCGGTGGCGATCGTCGTCACCAGCACCGCCAGGATCAGCACGCGTACGGCGTTGGCGATCAGCACGATCCGCCGGCGGTTGTGCCGATCCGAGAGCACTCCGGCGTACAAGCTGAACACCAGCGGGGGCGCCCAGCCCAGCAACGCGGCGACGGAGATGAGGAACGGCTCGTCGGTCAGCGAGGCGACCAGCAGCGGCCCGGCCGCCATCGCGATGCCGTCACCGAAGTTGGTCGTCCACGACGACGCCAGCAGCCAGCGGAAATTTGTCCCCAGCCGGGCTGGCACGAGCTTTTCCATCACAAGATCCGAACCTACGTGCGGCGACCCTGCCGGGCCAAACCGTTTACCCTTCTGATCATGCACCGGAACAGATGGCTGATGTCGGCGCTGGTCGCGCTCGGGCTCGTCGCGCTCTTCGGCGTCTTCATCGCCGTCCGGGACGACACGGCGCTGATCAGCGCGTTGTCGGCGGCGGGGACGGTGGCTGCGGGCGTGTTCGCGGCGGTGGCCGCGTTCGGTTCACTGCGCGCGGCGGCCGCCAGCAACGCATCCGCCGAGCGGGCTCGGGAAGCGATGGTCCGCTCGGTACGCCCGAACGTCGAACCGTCGGTGTCGGCCGTCGACACCACCCTGATCGGCACGCTCACCTGCACCGGGTACGCCGCGATCGACATCACCGTCGTCTGGACGCTGACCGACGGTGAGGTCATCACGGAGACTGTGGCGCGGCTGGCCCCGGGCGAGGATCCGCTGACCTCGACCCTGCCGCAGCCGGTCGAGATGGTCTGGCTCTCGTTCACCGACGAGGGCCGGGTCGGCAAGTGGCAGGACACCTGGCAGATGGGGCAGGAGCCGCACAATCTCGGTCGGCTGACGCTGATCGAGTCGCGCCTCGCCGACTGAACCGCCCCGCAGGGCCGAAGCCATGCGGGGCTCGATTCAGGCGGTCAGTGCCAGTTGCTGATCTGGACGTCGTGCGGCGCAGGCTCGCCCTTGCCGGTCTCGACGAACCGCTTCATGCTCATCAGGAACGTCGCCCACTTGGTGCTGCAGTGGTACATGAACTCCACCGGCTCGGCCCAGCCCTCATGGCGGAAGAGCACGATGGTGAAGTCGTCCTCCTGCTTCAGGTCGAACCGGACGTGCGTGCCGAGCCATTCCTCGGGTCCTTCGACGACCTCCCAGAGGACGAGCGCATCCGGGCGCACGTCGACGACCTTCATGTCGAACCCGCCGGGGATGAACCGGAACTTCAGTACGCCGTCCGCGTCGGCCGTGGTGTCCTCGGTCCACCAGGCGGCCAGTCCGTCGACCGTGGTCAGGGCGGAGTAGACCGCGCTGGGCGAGGCGATGACGCCGACTCGGTGCAGAATGTCAACCATTTCTCATTCTCCTTAGCTGGGCTTTCTGGGCGCGCGGCCGTATTCGGGCGCGCGGCATCGGCGTCCCGGCGAGGACGCTGAGCCGTGCGATTACTGGATGGGAAAAGTTCAGTCGAGCTGGCGTTGCAGGGCAGCCAGCGGCCCGTCCCAATCGCGGGCGAGTGCCCCGAGGAACTGCTGCGCGATCTTCATCGGCGCGGAGTCCAGCCGATAGCGGACGCGACGCCGTTCACCGGGTTCGGCGACGACCAGGCCGGCCTCGGCGAGGAGCGCGAGGTGCTTGGCGATCGCCTGCCGGGTGATCGGCAGGCGGGCCGCCAGGTCGGTCGCGGTGGCCGGACCGCTGGCCGCGAGCGTGGCGAGGATGCTGCGCCGGCTCGGGTCGGCCAGGGCGGTGAAGACCTCTTGCGCCACCGCCTCCAGGTCAGAGAGTTCCATCGAGGTACGCGACGAGCTCGCCGAGTTCGCTCGTCCACCCCTCGTTGTTGGCCGAGTACGCCTTGGCGTATTCGCCGTCGGGAAGCTGCGCGAATCCGGTCTCCACCATGGTGAGCGTAGTGCCGGTCGCGCTCGGCTCCAAGGTGAACTCGACGTAGGTGCGGCGCGGGTCGTCGGCCGGCAGACCGTAGATCATCCAGGTGTAGCCGAAGACGTGGGGCGGCTCGACCCGCTCGATGGTGAGCGTGGCGACGTCGCCGCTGTCCCAGGTGAGCTTGGCCTGGCCGCCGACCCGGAGGTCGACCTCGGCCTGCTGGCCGAACCAGGTGCCGAGCCCCTCGGCGGTGGTCAACGCCTGCCAGACCCGCTCCGGCGAGTGCTTGATCTCAAGGGTGCGTTCGATGCGGTCGGGGAATGCCATGACGATCTACCTCCACGAGAAGCATATATAGCAACTACTCAGTTGCTACTTACGTTATAGCAACTGAACGGTTGCGTCAACCTGGTCGGGGAACTGAAAACTTTCGGTACGTGACTCAGCACTTTCGATACCGTTTTCCGTAACCCGAGCGGGAGATACTGTGGCGCATCGACAAATATGCGCGCGAGGACAACGGCGTCCTTGGCCACCTGACGAGGGGCTAGCCATGATCGACGCTATCGGAACGCCGAAGGTGTCCGTCGTCATCCCGACCTACAACCGGGCCGCGCTGATGCGCCTCATGCTGGCGCAACTGGCCCGGCAGACGTTGCCGCCGTCGGACTTCGAGGTCGTCGTCGCCGACGACGGATCGTCCGACGAGACCGCCCAGGTCGTGGCCGAGTTCGCCGACCGGCTCCGGCTCAAGTACTTCTTCCAGGAGGACGTCGGCGACCGGGTCAGCCGGGCGCGGAACGAAGGCGCCCGGCTGGCCGAAGCGGAGGTGCTGATCTTCCTCGACTCGGGCGTGATGATCTCCCCCGAGCTGGTGGAGCGGCATCTGGCGTGGCACGAGGACGGCAAGCCGCTGTTCGTGTGCGGGTACGCCTGGGGCTACGATCCGCGGTTCCCGCCGATCGAGGATCTGCATACGATGCTGGCCGCCGAGCCGCCCGAAGCCGTGCTGGACCGGTTCCGCGACGATCCGGCGTTTCGCGACGTACGCCATGAGGCCCTCGTGACCTGGGACTTCGACATGAATGCCATGCCGTTGCCGTGGCAGCTCGTGTTCGGGCTCAACATCTCGATGTCGGCCGAGGTGTTCCACCGCGTCGGCGGCTTCAACGAGGACATGACCGAGTGGGGCTGCGAAGACCTGGAGATCGGATTCAAGGCGCAGCGCGCCGGGGTTCCGTTCCAGTTCGCGATGGACGCCTGGGTCATCGAATGGCCGCACGAGCGAGACATGTCCACCCGCTGGCCGCAGATGGTGGCCAACATGGCGAAGTTCCTGGTGGCGTACCCGGAACCGGTGATCGAGATCGGTTATGTCCTGTGCGCTGCGAACGAGTATTGGCGCTGGGAGGAGACCTGGCTCGAACTCGGGCGCTGGACTCGGCAGGCGGCGACGATCGACGTCGCGGACGAGGTCGCCCGAGCGCTGGAAACCGTCGGCCCGGACGATCGGGTGGCGGTCTTCGGCGCGGGTGGCACGTTGCCGCACGGCCTGCGCCGGGCGGTCGTGGTGGACTTCGACGCCGACCTGTTGCAGCAGGCCACCCGGGGTACGCCGCACATCGCTTCGCACGCCGTCGGCGTGCGTACGGTGTTGCCGGATCAGTCGGTCGACACGGTTCTGGTGACATCCCGGCTGACCGGGTTGTGGCCGACCTGGCAGACGCACATCCTCGCCGAGGCCAACCGGATCGGCCGCCGGGTCGAGGTGCTGCTGAACCCGGCGGCCGGTTGACGACTGGCCGGCTCGCTCAGCTGTACGCCCTCGCCTGGAGGTCGAACAGCTCGGCGTAGAGACCCCGGTTCGCCATGAGCGTGGCGTGGTCGCCGACCTCGGCGATCACGCCGTCGTTCAGGACGACGATCAGGTCGGCCATGCGTACGGTGGAGAAGCGGTGCGACACGAACACCGTGATCGCCCCCGACTCCCGCGCGACCCGGCCGGCCTGATCGGCGTACCGCTCGAACAGGGCGTGCTCGGCCGCCGGGTCCAGCGCCGACGCCGGCTCGTCGAGCACCAGCAGCAACGGTTGCCGGCGCATCATCGCCCGGCCCAGCGCCAGCCGTTGCCACTGACCTCCGGACAGTTCGGCGCCGTCGGTCCAGCTGCGGCCGAGTTGCGAACCGAGGCCGTCGGGCAGGTGGTCGATCACCGGAATCGCCTGCGCCCGGTCCAGCGCGTCCAGGACGTGCTCGTCGGAGGCGAGGTTCGGCAGGTCGCCGACGCCGACGGTATGCCGCGCGTCGAACTCGTACCGTGCGAAGTCCTGGAAGCCGACGGAGATGCGTTGCCGCCACGTCTGGACCGGAACTCCGGCGAGATCGACGTCGTCGACCAGGATCTGCCCGGACGACAGGGGATAGAACCCGCACAGCAGCTTGACCAGCGTCGTCTTGCCCGCGCCGTTCTCGCCGACGATCGCCACCCGGGAACCGGCCGGGAGGGTCAGTGTGACGTCCCGGAGCGCCGCCCGTTTCGCGCCGGGATATCGGAACGACACGTCGCGCAGGGTGATGCCGCGGCCGAACCGCGGCGGCGGATCGTGCCGCGGCCCGGTGAGCGCGGGCGGCGTGACCTGCTCACGTAGCGTCCGGAGCCGCTGGTACGCGCTGCCCATCCGTTGCAGCGTCTCCATGAGGCTGACGGCCAGCGTCACCTGCTGATTGACCTGCACGGCGAGGACGATCACCAGGACGACGTCGCCGATCGCGCCGTGGCCCGCGATCGCCTGACGGACCACGAGGAGGACGGCGGCGACGTAGGAGAGCGCGAACACCAGTTGCCCGGCCGTATGCACCATCGTGGCGAGGAAATGCCCGCGTGCCAGCCCTTTCGTGGCCGCCGCCCAGTTCCGGCGATGCCGATCCAGGAGCTCCCGGCCGAGCCGGAAGACGCGCAGCTCCCCGGCGACGGTGACCGAAGTGGACAGATGGACCAGGTTCAACGCCACCCGGGTCGGCTCGGCGGTGCGCGTACGCGCCCGGTCCCGGAACCGTTCAGCCCGGCGTCCGGCGATCAGGGGCGGCAACGCCGCGACCGGAAGCAGGAGCAGCAACGGATCGACCCGGGCGAGCAGCACCGCCGTGATGGCCATGGCGACCACCAGTCCGACCCCGTTCATCAGGGCGTCCATGGCGTTCTCGAACTGGCGGCCCTCCTGGCGCAGGATGGTGATCGCGTCGGCCTGCTCGGGCTGCTCGTGGTGCTCGATGCCCGGCGTGCCGTTGGACACCTCCATGAGCTGGGCGTCGAAGTCTTCCTCGGCCATCTCCGCCAGCTCGAAGTAGGCGATGTGGGCGAAGTGCGAGAAGGTAAGCATCGCGATCGCCAGCGCGCCTGCGATGCCACCCGCGACTGCGGCCGCAGTGCCGTCGCGGTCGGCCAAGGCGTCGGTCATCCGGCCGAGGGCGTACGCCATCAGCGGCGCGGCCGCCGCTCCGCCGAGCATCAGCGCGACCGCGGCGGCGGCACGCCGGCGGTCCAACCGCCAGGCGGTCACCAGGATGCGCCAGGAAGCCGCCAACGCCTCGATCATGCGGTCACCTCGGTTTCGGTCAGGGCTTCGGGGCCGTCGACGAAGCGGTCCGCCTGCAAGGAGAACAGCTCGGCGTACCGGCCGTCGTGAGCCATCAATTCGTCGTGCGCGCCTCGTTCCAGCACGGAACCGGCTTCGAGCACGACGATCTGATCGGCTCGCCGGACGGTGGAGAAACGATGCGAGATGAGCAGCGTGGTCGCACCCCGGGTCAGGGCGGCGAACTCGTCGAAGAACTGCGCCTCGGCGCGTACGTCGAGGCTGGCGGTGGGTTCGTCGAGGATCACGACGGCCGTCCCGTGACGCAGGGCGAACAGCGCCCGCGCCAGCGCGATGCGTTGCCACTGCCCGCCGGACAGGTCCACCCCGCCCGACAGGTGCCGGGCCAGCGGAGTGTCGAGTCCTTTCGGGAGCGAGTCGATCAGCGGGCTCAGCCCGATGGCGTCGGCCGCCTGGCGTACGCCGGCCCGATCGTGCTTGGCGGCGACCGCCCCGAACGCGATGTTGTCCGCGACCGACGCCTCGAACCGGGCGAAGTCCTGGAAGATGACGCCGAGCCGGGCCCGCCACTCCTCCGGGTGATACGCGCGGATGTCGATTCCGTCGGCGAGGATCGCACCGCTAGTCGGCTCGTACAGCCGGGTGAGCAGCTTGACGACGGTCGTCTTGCCGGCTCCGTTGAGCCCGACGAGCGCCGTGCACTGTCCAATGGGGATGGTGAGCGACAGCCCGTCCAGAACCGGGGAGGCTTGGCCCGGATAGCGGAACGTGACGTTCTCGAAGCGGATCTCGGCGACAGGCGCGGGGGCGGCTCCCGAGGCCGCCGGTCCCGGCTCGTCGATCCGGTCGGTGAACCGGCGGAGCGCCTCGTAGCCGTACATGCCCACGCAGGTCTGCGAGTCGGCCTCCGCGTAATACTCCGACAGCCGCAGCGCACCGAGGATCGACTGCACGACCAGGACGAACTCGGTGAGCGAGAGACCGGCCACCGCCGTCGTCCCGAAGGCCGCGAAAACCGCGACGGTCACCGCCAGACCCCACAGCGAGGCCCAGATGAACGGCCACAGGTAGACGCGCCGCCGCGCGGTGCGCACGTCTCGCAACAGCAACTCGTACGCCTCTCGCAGCTGTTGCCGCAGCCACAGGAGTAGTCCGAAGACCCGGATTTCCTTGCCCGCGTCGCTGTCTACGGCGAGCCCGCGGACGTAATCGAGTTTGCGGTGCGCGCCGACGGTGTCGAACCGCACCTTGACGTATTTGCGCAGCCCACCGCGTTGGCAGTAGCGGAAGACCAGCACCGCGGCCACCAATGCGACGGCGGCGAGCCAGGAGAACACCGTCCCGACTACGGCCGCGAACCCGGTCAGCGCCGTGTACCGGGCGACGAGGGCGAACAGACCGGGCACCGCCTGGCCCGGGCTCTGGAAGCCGAACTCCAGCTGCCGGGCGGCGTTGCGGAGATCGTCGAGAGTGGACTGATCTTCGAGTATGCCGATGCCGGGACTGCGTAGCGATGCCTCCATCAGATCCTCGAGGAGCAGTCCGTCGACCCGGCGCGCGGTCAGCTCCCGGAGCAACGTGACGACGGGGGCGAGTAGTTGCTGCAGAACGAAAGCGACTGCGCCCAAGAGGAACACCCGAAGCAAGCCGGTCCACTCGGCGGACGGCAACCCGGCTTCGACGGCCGCGGGCACCCGGCCGATGACGACACCGGTCGCGACGACGAACGCCACCGGCAGTATGCCGAGCAGCACGTTGATCAGCAGGAGGCCGGTGACCAGCCCCGGCCCGGCCCGTCCGGCGAGACGGACGATCTTCCAGCGTTCGGCGACTCGCTGCCGGAACCAGTTCATCGCGCCGCGACCCGCCCCTCGAACTCGTCGCAGCTCGGCAGCCCACGCTCGCGGATGACGTCGTTGATGTTGAACGGGTGGACGTCCAGGCTTTCGAACTCGCGCAGTAGCGCGGTGATCGGCGTGCCGTACTTGGCGGCCAGGTACTCGTAGTTGGAACCTTCGCCCTGCTTGGACTCCCGTTCGTGCGGAACGTGCAGGGCGGCGGCAGCCCGATTCACCGCGAAGTACGCACCCGCCCGATACAGGCGGTAACCGACGTCCAGATCCTCGCCGCCCCAAGTGCGCAGGGACTCGTCGAACATCCCGATTTCTCGCAACAGCGCCGTCGGAGCCGAGACGTTGCAGGTCCAGTAGATCGCCCAGGGTGCGGGCTGCCGCCCGAAGTCTTCGCCGTACTTCGCGTAGTACTGGTCGCGGATGTCCGGCCAGCGCCCGTTCGCCCGCAGCAGGCCGATCGAGCGGTCGACGTCGTCGAAGTCGAGCGTCGCGTTCATCTCGGCCGCGCCCTCGGGATCAGGGTTGATCATGAGGCAGTAGACGTAGCCGATCAGCGCCAACGGCCCGGTCGCACTCGCATGACTGTCCACATGCGCCTGCAGCAGGCCCGAATGCGGGAGTACGCCGCAGTCCAGCAGGACGCAGGTTTCCCCGCGAGCCGCCCGGATGCCGAGGTTCCGGGCGGACGAGGCTCCGAAGCCTTCCCGCTTCTCCTGGTGGAAGTACCGGATGGGCAGCCTGCCGGCGAACTCGTCGACGACCGTACGCGTCTCGTCGGTCGACCCGTCGTCGCAGACCAGCACCTCGAACTCGGCGGCCGGGAGGGTCTGCCGGGCCAGCGCCTGCAACGTGAAGCGCAGCAGACGGTCGCGGTTGTAGGTCGGAATGACGACGCTGCATCTCAGCATGGCGACTCCTGCTTCTCGGGCGGTGCCGCCCCCGTGGGGGAGGATCGGCGGCGGCAACGAGCGCGGAGCCCGGCGCGGCCCCGCTATAGCTGAGTCGAAGCAGCGGTGGGTGTTTTCGACATCCGGCGACCGCAATCTGCCGAACCGCCGGGTTGATTGTGTGGAAAGGCGAGTTCAGACCCCTCGGCCGAGCGCATGCTGAAGGCGTACGCGGTAACCGACGGCAGCCGCCGCCACAATCACGAAGGGGGAGACGGATGCCCACGTTCATGGACGTGCATACCGGGTTCGTCAACGCCACCGCGGACGACCTGCGCAAGGCACACGAGGCCGACCTCGCGATCGAGGCCGACGAGATGGTCCACTTCGAGAAGGCCTGGCTGGATCCGGTCTCCGGCAAGGCGTTCTGCCTGTCGACCGGCCCGGACAAGGCGGCGGTGATGCGGGTGCACGAGAAGGCCGGGCACCCCACCTCCGAGGTCTACGAAATCCCGATCGAAGTCTGAACTCGCACACTGATCGGCGGACCGGCTCCCGGAAAAGAATTCCGGGGGCCGGTCACATTCTCGTTCCGCGGCTCGTCAGAAGGATGAACGACGCGATGAGAATGAGACAGGAGCCGATCATGACGACGATTCTGGTCACCGGGGGCACGGGGACGCTGGGCCGCCAGGTGGTGCCGTTGCTGCGCGAGACGGGCGCGAAGGTGCGCGTGCTCAGCCGGCAGGCGCGTACGGGGGACGAGGGTGTGGAGTATGCCGTCGCCGACCTGCTCACCGGCGAAGGAGTGGAAGCGGCGGTCGACGGGGCGGAGATCGTCGTCCACCTGGCGGGCGGGCAGAAGGGCGACGATGTCGCCACGCGTACGCTGGCCGCGGCCGCCCGCAAGTTCGGCGTACGCCATCTCGTCTACATCTCGGTGATCGGCGTCGGCCGCGTTCCGCTGGGCTGGCTGCGGATGAAGGAGGCGGCCGAGCAGGCGATCGAGGACTCGGGCGTGCCGTGGACGACGTTGCGCGCCGCGCAGTTCCACGACCTGGTCCTCAAGACGCTCCAGGGGATGACGAAGTCGCCGGTCGTGCCGGTGCCGGGTGGTATGCGCTTCCAGCCCGTGGACACCCACGACGTCGCGGTCCGCCTCGTGGAACTGGCCCTCGGCGAGCCGGCCGGACTCGTGCCCGACCTGGCCGGGCCGCAGGTCTACGAGATGCGCGACCTGATCACGGGCTATCTCCGGGCGACCGGCAAGCGGCGTCTGCTGCTGCCGATCCGGGTGCCCGGCGCGGCGGGGAAGGCGTATCGGGACGGGGCGAACCTGACCGTCACCGGAGCCGATCTCGGTACGCGTACCTGGGAGCAGTTCGCGGCGACCGCGGCTTAGAGCGTCAATGCCGGCAGGAGCGCGCGCACATACCGTTCCGCGGCTCGTTCGGAGGCTGACTGCACTCCTGGCGGCTCACGCAAGCGTTCCCCGGTGCGCTCGATCGCACCACCTTGGTAGTGGCGGAGGAACGCGTGCTGGAAGCAGCAGCCCATCAGCAGGTCGGCCAGCGCGGCGGCGTCGGCGTCGGCGCGTACGCGGCCGGCCTGCTGCTCGCGCTGGAGGTAACCCGCGACGGCCTGATTGACCTTGTGGGGACCGGCGCCCTTCTGAGTCAGCCGCGTCCGGTGCGTCTCGAAGACTCGCCGCTCAGCGAAGATCGAGCCCAGGAGCGGGAAGTTCTCGTGGTAGAACGCCATTGCGGCGGTCGCGATCGCCACCAAGTTGCCCTCGACGGTTCCCGCGCCGGGTGCCACCGCCAGCGCGGCCTGCAACGGCGGAAAGCCTGGCGAGCGTTCCTGCAGGACGCCGAGGAAGATCTCCTCCTTGTCCGCGAAGTGCTTGTAGAGCGCCGCCTCCGAGAACCCGGCCTCCTGGGCGATCGCCTTGGTGGTGGCCTTGCCGAGGCCTCGCTCGCGGATCACGGTGAGCGCCGCGTCGAGGATCACGTCCCGGGTCTGGGCCACGAAGCGCCTCCAGTTCTCGGTTGACGGTGCGTCAAACCTTGCGGGTTGACAGGTGAGTGTTCACTAACCATCATAGTGGTTAGTAAGCACTCACTAACCAGGGGCTTGGGGGAAGAACCATGAAGATCACCGTTCTCGGGGCGACCGGGCGGATCGGCCAGGAGCTCGTGAAACGGGCGCTGGCCGAAGGGCACGACGTGACCGCGATCGTCCGGCAGCCGAGCCGGCTGCCGATTCGGGCCGATCGCCTGGACGTCGTGGTGGCCGACGTCTTCGACGGCGAGGCGATCGCACCTGCGGTCAAGGGGCGCGACGCCGTTCTCTCGGCCGTCGGCCCCCGTCCGGACGGGCCCACCACGGTGTGCAGCGACACCGCGGCTGCCCTGCGCTGGGCGATGCGGGAGACGGGCGTACGCCGACTGCTGGTGGTTTCGGCCTCGGGGCCCTATGTGGACAGTGGCGACGATCCGCTGACCAGGTACGCCGTCAAGCCGATCCTGCGCCGGGTGCTGCGCGAGGGCTGGGCCGATCTGCAGCGTGCCGAAGAGATCGTGCGGGCGAGCGGGCTGGACTGGACGATTCTGCGGCCGTCCCGGCTGACCGACCAGCCCGCCACCGGCCGCGTACGCCGCCGCCTGGATCGCAATCTGCCGTTGGGCATGTTCACCCCACGGGCCGAGGTCGCCGTCGAGATGCTCCGGGTGCTCCGGGATCCCACCACGTTCGGGCACTCGATCGCGCTCGCCCGCTAAGCGGGGGGTGCGCGCACGGCCCAGGCTGCCGTGCGCGCACGAACCCGGTCAGAGGATCGAGCTGGCGCTCACGAGGAAGCCGTTGCTGGACGGCGCACCGGCCGAGGTGAAGCAGATGACGTCGCGGACGACGGTGTCCGGTCCGGCCCCGAAGTTCGCCCAGAACGTGTTCAGCCCGCAGAAGTCCGGGCTCGGCCCGTACGCCGTCACCTGCACGGTGTTCTGCGGGAACCCGATGCGGGGGAAGGTCACCAGGGACAGGCCGGCTCCGGCCGGTGCGATCGTGTTCACACCCAGGCCGCCGACCGAGTTGAAGTTGGTCGTCGGCGGGCCGATCGGCGGTCCGTTCAGGATGTAACCGAAGTACTTCGGCGGATATGACGAGCCGTAGAGCGACACCTTGTACTGGTAGGTCACGGTGAACGCGGTGTTCATGAACGCGCCGGCAGAGTTGAAGCAGTAGACGAGCACGTCCTGACCGGCCGCGGTCGACGACCACTTGGCGATCTTGCAGCGGGCCCCGGTTCCCGAGTTGACCGCCGTCGCCTGCAGGCTGCCGTCGAGCGGACCGCCCGTGACCAGGCCGGAGAACTTGACGAGGTATTGCCCGACGGGTCCCGGAGTCACGGTGTTGGCTGCCCCGGACGAGTTGTACTGATTGAGTACCGCGCCCGCTGCACTGCTGTAGGCGTACCCGTATGGTCCGAAGGCCCCGAGCCCCGAGGAGCTGGTGAAGAACGCGCTGAAGCTGGTGGGATCGAGGATCCCGCCGAGTTTGTAGCAGCGCAGGATGACGATTTCATCGGCCACCGAGATGCCCCAGGCCTCGACCTGGCACCAATGCGGCGACGCGTTGATCGCCGTGACGTGGACGACGCCGCCGGGCGCGGCCTGGCCGGGGAAGCGGACCTGGTAGCGGCCCGCGGGCGCGAGGGGCGTGACGGTCGTGGCGGCCGGCCAGGTGCCGAACGCGACGGTGCTCGCGCCGGGGGCGTTATAGAGCACCCAGCCCTTGCGATCGGGGACCGCGGCCTGGCTGGGCGCGGTGCTGACGGTGACGAGTGCGAGCGTGGCGAGCAGGGTGGCTGCCAGCCGTGACAGTGTGCGCTTCATGAAAGCACATCTATATAACGAACAGATGTCCGTCAATGTTAATGTCGCGATTCAGTCTGTCGGCAGATCGGCGTAGGTCGACGCCCGCTCCTGCTGGGACAGCTTCGCGATCGTGTCCATGATGTCGTCGGTGACGACGCGGCGAGCCTGGTTCGGGGTCTTGCCCTCGGAACCGTCGAAGTACAACGGGTGTCCGAATCGGACGGTGACCCGGCCGAAGCGGGGCAGCTTCGCGCCGACGGGCAGGATGCGATCGGTGCCGAGGACGGCGACGGGGACCACAGGCGACCCGGATTCCAGCGCGAGCCAGGCCACTCCCGTACGCCCGCGGTAGAGGCGGCCGTCGCGGGACCGGCTGCCCTCGGGATGGATGCCGAACGCGCCGCCCTTGGCGAGCAGTGCGCGGGCCGCGTCGAGCGAGCCCAGCGCGGCTCGGGACTGCGTGCGGCTGACCGGGATCGCGTCGATGCCGTGCATGACGGTACGCAGGATCTTGCCGCCCAAGCCCTTGCGCTCGTAGTACTCGCTTTTCGCGAGGAACGCGACCCGGCGCGGTGACAACGGGGAGATCAGGAAACTGTCCAGTGCAGAGATGTGGTTCACGGCGAAGATCACGGGGCCGCGGCGCGGCACGTTCTCGCGGCCCTCGACGATCGGCCAGAACGCCGCTCTCAGCAGGGCGGTGGCCAGCGGGCGTACGGCGGATTGCAGCAGCACGTCAGGCTCCCAGCTCGCTCAGGTTCTTCGCTGAATCCGTCACGCCGACGTGGGCGTGGATCGCGATTCGCAGGAGGCTGTCGACGTCGTCGGAGCCCGCTGCCAGCTCCAAGCTGTCCCAAAGATGCAGCTGGGCGATGCCCTGGAGGTTGGCCCAGAGCGCCGCCGCTCGTTGGCGGGCCGGTTTCGCGCCCGCTCGCTCGGTGAGGCGTACGAGGACGTCGAAGAGGGCCAGGCTGTCCTGCCGCAGTCCGATCTCGTTGCCCCGCAGCAGATCGTGCCGGAACATCAGCTCGAACATGCCGCGGTCGGACTCGGCGAAGGCCACGTAAGCCCGGCCGATCTGGAAGAGCTGCTCCGCCGGATCTCCACCGGCCGACGCGACCACGCTGATCCGGCGATCCATCTCCCGGTAGCCCTCCCGGGCGATGGCGCCCAGCAGCCGCTGATGGGTCGGGAAGTAGCGGCGCGGGGCGCCATGGGAGACGCCGGCCCGCCGGGCGATCTCCCGCAACGACAGCGCTGCCACGCCTTCCTGACGCAGCAGGTCGACGCCGGCCTGGACGAGGCGATCCGGCAGGTTGTCATGCATAGACACTGTCTACCACGAGTCGGTAGACAGTGTCTACTCGGGGGTCGGCTCGATGGTGGCGTCCCTCGTTCGTGGACGGTGACACATTAGGTGCCTTCTAGGGGTGATCCCGCGCCCCGTCAGGGGTGCTCGGGGCATACCTTGGACGCATGGACACACTGGCAGACGCGGAGGGACGGATCGCCGTCGCCTGCGGTGTGAGCCCCGTCGCGTACGCCGTCGAGATTCCCGATGTGAGTCTGCGGGCTCGGGTGCTGGAGTGCGGTTCCGGGCCTGCCATCGTCTTGCTGCCTGACCTGGGAATGGCGGCCTCGACGTGGCTGCCGCTCATGGCCGAGCTCGACGGTCACCGGGTGATCGCTGTCGATCTGCCCGGCTTCGGGCAGGCCGGGCCCATGGACTATCGCACCGTATCCGACCTGCGCGAATTCGCCGTCGCTTACGTCCACGGCCTGCTGTCGGTGTTGGGCCTCGACACTGTCACGCTTGCCGGGAACGGGGTCGGCGGGCTGTGGGCCCTGTGGACCGCCGCCGACCGGGCCGAGCGCGTACGCACCGTCGCACTGCTCGGCGCGCCAGCGTGCACGGCTGGCACTTCGGTCTCGAAACTCCGTCGGGTCGGCTGGCAGGGCCATCTTTGGCCCCGGCTCGGCCACCCGACCGTGCCCGGCGGCTGGGCTGAACTCGCCCACGCCGTGCAGGCTCAGCCCGGGTATACGACTGCGTTCCGGACCCTGGCGCGGGCGGTCGCAGCCAGTGGCGGCTTCGGCGCGACCGACCTCGGCCGGTTGGCGCAACCGGTCTGCCTGCTTCTGGGCGAACGCGATCCGCTGGCTCGGCTCGACACACTCGGCACCATCGCCGACGTCATCGGCGGGCCCGCGATCTTCGCCGGCTCCACCGGGCATCTTCCCTGGCTGGACAACGCTTCCGCTACTGCTGAGGTGCTTCGCGCGTACGCCGTTACCTCCCCGCCTATTCCGGCGCCTCGGTCCGGTGCGCGCTCCGCTGACTCTGCGGGGACGCCTCGGCCTCCCGGGTGACGGCTCGGGAGTTTCGCGTTTGGTTGGCGCTTGGGGGGTGGGCGGGCGTTCGGCGCTTCGCGTTCGCTTGGCGCTTGGGGGGCGGGTGGGCGTTCGGCGCTTCGCGTTATCCCGGGATATCGCGGCTATTTCTGCGCGGAAGGCCGCGTTATGCCGGATAACGCGATGGGCCCGCGGGCGGCCGCGGATGCAGATAGGGGCGGCGGGCAGCACGGGGTGGTGCAGTTGCCACGTGGTCGTCGTGGGGCGGTGCGTTATCCCGGGACATCGCGGCTATTCGCGCGAGATAAGCAGCGTTATGCCGGATAACGCGCGCACCGGGCCCGTATCGGGGCGCGCGTACGGTCCGCATCCGGTAGAACCGAGGGCGGAGGTGGTGACATGTATGAGGACCTTCGCGGCCGCGTCGTCCTGATCACGGGCAGCTCCCGGGGCATCGGGGCGGCCATGGCGGTCGCGTTCGCCGGGGTGGGCGCGCGAGTCGTGGTGCATGGGCGCGACCAGGCCGCGCTGGAGAGTTCGCGAAAGCGCGTCGAGCAGGCGGGAGCCGAGGTGCTGGCGGTGACCGGTGACGTCACTCGGTCGGCCGACTTGGCTGCGATGCGCGAACGGATCAACGCCGAGTTCGGCCCGGTCGACGTGCTCGTGACGAGCGCGGGGAGCAGCAAGAGCCGGCCGATGCCGATCGAAGAGATCGACGAGGAAGACTGGCGAGCCGACGTCGAACGCAACTTGACCTCTACATTCCTGACCGTCAAATGCTTCCTCCCCGACATGAAGAGCCGAGGATCGGGCGTCGTCCTCACGCTCTCGTCCGCCGCCGGACGCCGGGCGAGCGCGCGCACGCTGGTGGCGTACGGGGCGGCGAAGGCGGGCGTGCAGATCTTCACGCAGGATCTGGCCGCCCAGGTCGGACCGGCCGGCGTACGGGCGAACTGCATCGCGCCGGAGACGATTCTCACCGAGACCAACGAGAAGTGGATTCAGGGCGAGCAGCGGCAGATGCTGATCGACATGCACCCGATCCGCCGTCTCGGCACGGTCGATGACGTCGCGCGGGCTGCATTGTTCCTCTCCTCCGAGGAGTCCGGCTGGATCAGCGGGGTGGTGCTCGACATCGCGGGCGGAGCGACCCTCGTCTGACGCGTTCCGGCGGTCAGGGTCCAGACGGTGAAAGGGACGTCAAGATCCAGTGCCCCTGGTATGCCGATCCGCGGCCGGGTTCTTGGTCAAGTTCCCGTCGTATGCGCTGATCGGCCGCTGAGCGCATACCACTGGAACTCGATCTTGAAATCAGGCGTCCGGGCGCAGACCCAGGGAACGTGATCATGACGAGGGGAGATCGCAATGGCGGAGACGATGGTGGCGGTCGGGGACGTGCAGTTGTGCGCCGAGGAGTTCGGCGACTCGGCGTACCCGTCGATCCTGCTGATCGGCGGCGCGTCGGGGTCGATGGATTGGTGGGACGCGGAGTTCTGCCGCCGTCTCGCGGAAACGCCCGACGGCCTGGGCGGACGGCACGTCATCCGCTACGACCACCGGGACACCGGCCGGTCGGCGGCTTGTCCGCCCGGCAAGCCGGACTACTCCTCGCGAGATCTGCTGGAAGACGCGACCGCGTTGATCGATCGCCTGGCGGCGGGTCGGGCGCACGTGGTCGGTGTGTCGATGGGTGCCGGGCTCGCCCAGGATCTGGTGCTGCGTCATCCCGAGCGGGTCGCCTCGCTGACGCTGATCTCCACCAGCCCGATCGCCCGGCGTGATCCGAGCGCCCCGTTGCCGCCCATGGCCGAGCGGCTCAGCCGGTTCGAGGTCGCCGATCCGGAATGGTCCGACCGCGAATCCGTGGTGCGGTACTTCCTCGCGCTGGAAGAGGCGTACGCCGGACCGGAGTCGTTCGACGCCGAGTTCACCCGCCGGGTCGCCGAACGGGCGTTCGACCGGTCCATCGACGTCGAGTCCAGCGTGAAGAACCACTGGATCGTGATCGCTGCGGACGACGAGGACGTGCCGGGTGACCTCGGGACGGTGACCGTGCCGACAATGGTCGTCCACGGCAGCGCCGATCCGATGTTTCCTCTCGCCCACGGCGAGGCGCTGGCCGCCGAGATTCCCGGTGCGCGGCTGCTTGTCCTCGCCGGTGGTGGGCATCAGTATCCGCCGCCGGCCACTTGGGACATCGTCGTGCCGGCAATTCGCAGGCACACCGGCACACCCGGAGCACCTACCGCCTGACGGTGGCCACCGGACCGGTTGGACTGCGGATTTCCCGGCTTCCTAGGGACACAGTCCCGTGCGTTCGGGATACCGCCGGGATGACCATGGGAGTGGGTACCACGCCGACTGAAAGTCGACAGCTGTCGACTCTCGGATGTTGTCGGGTATCTATATTACCTGGTTGCCTAGGTTGTCGAGGCGGAATCATCATGGCTCATATGACCGATCCGCAATCCATGGCGGCGCAGCGCGCCAAGTGGCGGAAGTACTTCGAGCAGATCATCACCGGTCCGGACGGCGAGGTCGAGGCGGCTGCAGACGGAGCCATGGAGGCCATCGCCCGGCGAGCCGATCAAGCCGGAGTGATCGCCGCCGGCCGGGCTGCGGCTGCCGAGTACCGGGCCAACGGCGGGCGGCGCAAGCCGTCGATGCCGCCGCCTGCGGCGCAGCCCCGGCCGGCCGCTGCCGCACCGCCATCCCGACCGCAGGCGGGCCCGGCTTACGCGTACGCCCAGCCCGCGGCGGCACCCACGGCCCGACCGGCCGCCGCGCCGAACGCCCGCTCGGTGGGCAACGGGCGCAGCGGGGTCGTGACCGGGCTCCAGCAGCGCCAGGAGATGGCCGGTCGGACGTACTTCCAGGTCTGGAACTTCCGCCTGGAGCGCCGGGACGCCCAGGGCGGTCCGCTGCCTCCGGTGCCGGTCGAGATGCGAGCCCGGTCGTTCCGGGGTCAGATCGCCAACGGCGACGTGGTCGAGATCCCCTCGTCGAGCCGCCCGATGCGGCTGAAGAATCTGACGACGGGTGCGACGGTGAAGGCGCGTGGACGCCCGCACCCGTTCCTGCGTGGTGTCGGCCTGACGTTGTTCCTGATCCTCTTCGTGTGCGTCGCGATCTTCATCGTCGCGAACATCATCGAGATCCAGGGCTCGCGATGACCGACCCGTTCGGCGGGATGCCGCCACCCATGCCACCGCCGGAGCCGCATCATCCGGATCCGCCGCCCCCGCCGTCACCGGATCCGGGCATGGTGCCGCCGCCGATGCCGCCCGACCCGGGCCATCACGATCCCGGTTTCTTCGACCCGGGGTTCCACGATCCCGGCTACAACCCGGCGTTCGATCCGAACACGATGACGCCGCAATACATGCCTGATCCCAACATCGGCTACGCGCCGCTCGACCCACCCGCATACTTCCCCGATCCGCCTGCGTACGCGCCTGATCCGCCCGGTTACTTCCCGGATCCGCCTGCGTACGCGCCCGATCCGCCGGCGTACTTCCCGGACCCGCCACCGGTCGACAATGGGCTGGCCGGACTCGGCGACCCGTACGCACCACCGGAGCCGCCGGGCTTCGAGCCGTATATCCCGCCCGAGCCGCCGGGGTTCGCGGACTACGTCCCGCCCGAGCCGCCAGGGTTCGCGGAGTACATCCCGCCCGAACCGCCGGGGTTCGCGGACTACATCCCGCCCGAACCGCCGGGCTTCGAGCCTTACACACCTCCCGAGCCACCCGGGTTCGCGGACTACGCTCCGCCGGAGCCACCCGGGTTAGACATCGAGTCAGGGGACGCTCGGGACGCGTTCGCGCCGACGGCTGCGGCCGGTGGTGGGCAGGCTTCGCCGATCCTGAACTTCGGCATTCCGGAACATCACGCCGAGGAGACGATCACGTCCGTGAGCTATCAAGCTTCGGACTTCCAGCCGCAGCGCGACGGCTCCCCGACGACCAGGATCGTCGAGATCAACGACGGCCCGAACCACTACACGGCGTACATCACGTCGTCGCTGGACCCGACGGGACAGGTCATGACGATCTCGATCACCATGGGTGGCGAGGCCGCCACGGTCGTGATCCCGGCGGCAGCCGCTCACGACGTCACCATCACCGTCGAGCATTCCCACGATCAGGGGAAGGCGGCCGACGTCATGGTGTCGGCTCCGTTCCCGGTGGCGATGGACGTCCACAGCAGCAAGGATGTGACGGTCATCCCGAACATGCCGTCGGGTCCACCCGCGCCACCAGATCATCAGCCGGCCGGGCCACCGGCCGATCATCACGACAGTCACCACGGTGGTCAACACCACGGAGCCGCCGAGCCGAAGCCGGACGACCATCAGCCCGAGAAACCGGCTGAACCCAAACTGACGCCGCAGCCCGAGCAGCCGCCGGCCCAGCCGAATCAGCCGCCGCAGCCAGAGCAGCCGCCGCATCCGGCGAACCCGCCGCAGCCAGAGCAGCCGCCGCAGCCGGCGAACCCGCCGCAGCCCGAGCAGCCGCCGCAGCCCGGGAGTCCGACACAACCGACGCAGCCCGCGCCGGACCAGCCCGGGATCGACCCGAGCCTGCTGCCGCCGATGCCGCACCCGGCCGACCCGAACATGCCGAGCCTGTCGGACCTGTTGCGGCCCGACCCGCCCAAGACCGGTTTCGAGGGTCAGCTGGCTCAGGGCCACCCGTTCGAGGTGCCGGTCCGCGTACACTCCGATGTGGACGTAAGTCGGATCACCTGGCTCAATCACGCGCCTGCGGACCTGCACCGTACGCGGTTCGAAGTGGTCGGAGATCCATCGGCGCACGTCACCGCGGACGAGCCGACCTATCGGCTGACGGTAGATCCCGCCGCGATCATGCCGGTACGCGATCCGCAGACCAAGGAGCTGTTGGGCTATCGGATGCGACGCGGCGACACGATGTTCTCGTTCGATCGCAACGGCCGGCTGACCAACGCCGGGAACCGTGAGTCGCCGCTCATGGCGCCCAAGGCGGACCCGATCGACGTCATGATGATCGCCGTCGACCTCGGCCCGATCGCTGCGAAGGGGTTGGCCGCGAGTGCCGAGGCCATCGCCGCCACGTTCGCCAAGCAGGCTCCGAAGGTCGCCGGTGAGTTCGTGCGAGGCCCGACGATCGCCCGCTTCGGCGCGGATGAGGTCGAACTGCTCAGCGAGTACTGGGAGGGCCGGCTGGCCAAGGAGACCGATGCCGACCTGCGCCATCAAGCGGAGCAGGCGCTCAAGGCCCTCAACGAACGTGGCCGCGTACGCGACTGGAGTCAGTCGGAGCAGGAGGTCGCGCACATCTACCAGCAGATCGGCGGCAAGGGTGAGAGCGCCGAGATGTACCAGGCGGCGGATGGAACCTGGAAGGTCACCAAACCCGACTTCTCCGGGCCCAACGTCCGAGGGGAGGTCAAGAACTGGGAGACGGTCCACATCAAGTCCGAAGACAGCGCGAACAAGCTGATCGACCGGCTCGCTGCGCAGGTCAAGGCACGCAACAATCTGCCGGGACCGGCGAACATCCCCGGGCGTACACAGCAGACAGTGGTGCTCGACCTGCGTGGTCAGGCACTGTCCGAGGACAACCTGCAGACGATCGGGCACGTGCTGGCCGAGCGTACCGGGCTCCCGGTGGAGAACATCCAGCTCATCGTGTGGGACAAGTAGCCCGGCCGGCACGCGTGTCCGTCATGCGTTCCGGGCGCGGGCCAAGGCCAGCCCGCCGGTCACCGTCGCGATCAGGCCGATCGCGAGCGCGGCCCAGCCGCCGACCACGCCATATCCCGTGCCGGGCCCGCCCTTGGCCAGCCCGACCACGAACCCGCCGACGATCAGCCCCAGAATTCCCGTGGCCAGGGCTGTCGTCGCGCGGCGCCGGGCCGGTCGACGCAAGGCGAGAACGCCCAGCACCGCGCCTGCCAGCGCCAGGAGCGCGGCTGCCGTGCCGAAGAGTCGTCCAGTCGTCAACGTGTACGCCGCGACGGCGGTCGTCATATGTGTGTTCATGACCTGAGCATCCCGTCGTCGGAGGGTCACGTCGTCCGGCGTACGCAGACTGTTGGCACTGCGGCATCGGCGTCAGCCGACTGCTGCGTACGCGGTATGCCGTCGTCGGGCTACTGCGTACGCAGCAGGCCGAAGGTCCGTCCCATGGAGGGTTCCGCAGCCGTGGCTCCCGGCTACAGTTCCGCCATGGGTACCCGACGCTCTCGCATTCCAGCCGGTGTCACCGACTGGGCGATCGCGGTCGGAGTCGCGGTGACGTTGCTGATCGCGGCCAGGTCGATTGAGCATCCGGCCGGTGTACTCGGCAATGTTCTGCTGGCGGTGAGCGGCCTGGCTCTCGCCGTACGCCGTCGTCAGCCGATCGCCGTGCTCGTGGTGACCGGGCTCTGTGCCCTCGGGTATCAAGCTCTCGGGGTCGACGTCGCGGCGATCGCGTTCCTCTTCGCCGTGTACGCCGCCGTCCGGGCCGGCCACCGGCTCGTCACGATCGTGGCGGCCGTCCTGATGCTGGTGACCCTGCCGATCGCCGTCCTGCTGACCGCGCCCGATCTGCGCGTGAGCGACGCGTTGGCCCAATCGCGGGGTGCGCTAGAGATCGCCTGGCTGATCGCGGCCGGAGCCGCCGGGGAGGCGCTGCGTCAGGCGGAGGCCCGCGCGGACGAAGCCGAGCGTACGCGGGAGGAAGCCGCACTGCGCCGGGCGAACTCCGAACGGCTGCACATAGCGCGTGAACTGCACGATTCGCTCACACATCAGATCTCGGTCGTCACCGTGCAGGCCACCGTCGCAGTCCACCTCGCTCGGAAGCGGGGCGAGCCGGTGCCCGACGCCCTGGTCGCGATCGAACAGGCCGGCCGGGAGGCGGCCCGGGAACTACGGGCGACACTGGAGGCGTTGCGAGACGACGGCAAGGTGACGGCCCACGGTCTTGATCAGGTGCCCGAGCTGGTGGAACGCGCTCGGACGACGGGCTTGGCCGCGACGCTGACCGTCGAAGGACAGCCCCGGAGCCTGCCCGTCGCGGTGGACCGCACGGCGTACCGGATCGTGCAGGAGTCGCTGACGAACGTCGCCCGGCACGCCGGAGCCGCCACCGCCTCGGTACGCATCGGCTACCGGCCGGGCGCCCTCGCGATCCAGGTCGACGACGACGGCAAGGCGATGCCGTCCGCGCCGCCGACTCCGGGCGTGGGCCTGCTCGGGATGCGCGAACGGGTCAGCGCGCTCGGTGGGCGGTTACGAGCGGAACCTCGCGGCGAAGGCGGGTTCACCGTCGAGGCCGAATTGCCCGTCGACCATGCCACGTGAGGGAGCCGGCATGACGGTACGCGTCCTCCTCGCCGACGATCAGCCGCTGATCCGCAGTGGCTTCCGGGCGTTGCTGGAGGCCGAAGACGACATCGTCGTGGTGGCCGAAGCGGCGGACGGCGCGGAGGCGCTGGCGTTGGTGCGGGACTGCCGTCCCGACATAGCGCTGGTCGACGTGCAGATGCCCGGCATGGACGGCATCGAGGTGACCCGGCGGATCGCGGCCGACCCGGAGCTGGCCGGAGTGCACGTGGTCATCCTGACGAACTACGGCCGCGACGAGTACGTCTTCGACGCGTTGCGAGCCGGTGCGGCGGGCTTCCTCGTCAAGGACATCGAACCCGAGGACTTCCTGCACTCGATCCGGGTCGCGGCCCGAGGTGACGCGCTGCTGGCCCCGTCGATCACGCGCCGCCTCATCGACCGATACGTCACCGAGCCACCCCGTCGAGAGGCTGACGCGACGTTGAAATGGCTGACCAACCGGGAACGCGAGGCAGTCCTCTTCGTCGCGAAGGGACTGTCGAACGACGAGATCGCCGATCGCATGGTGATCAGTCCGGTGACCGCGAAGACTCACGTCAACCGGGCGATGACGAAACTGCACGCCCGCGACCGCGCACAGCTCGTGATCATCGCGTACGAGACGGGCTTGGTCACTCCGCGTACGGTCGGTTTCGAGTAGGGAGACGGTGTGGGGTCCAGCCCCGGCTGACGCGTCCGACCAGTTGCGGGGGAGTCGACTTGCGCGCCATCGCCCGGAACAGCAGGTACATCGCGATGAAGAGAATCCAGCGTCCCAGCTGAAGCAGCAGCGTCACGCTCGGCTTTCCACAGCCGAGGGTGGCGGACGTGTCGTTCAGCGAATGGATGACCATCACCATGGCGATCGCTGCGATGCCGCCCCAGAGTCCCTTGCGGCCGATGCCCTTCTGGTCGGCGTACAAGTGCCAAAGCCGCCAGGCGATTGCCGCCGCGATGCCGGTCCAGAACCAGTGCAGCGGTGAGACGGTGAAGATGCGCGTGATCTGGGCGGCGACGACGGAGTTCACGGTGGGCGTCGCGGTGTCGTCGCCACAGAAGTCCGGACCGGACGCGTTCGCCGTCGCGAAGGCGTACTGCGTGGTCTCCGCGATGGCGAAGCCGAACCCGGCGGCGAGGCCGATGGCTATGCCCGCTCGCGGATCGCGGTATTTGCCGAGCGCGAAGAGCGCGAGCGGGACGAGCAGCTTGGTGCCCTCTTCCACGAAGCCGACGGTCTTCGTGGCGAGGCCGGTGCCGGCGGCGTCGATGAGCCAGCTGTTGATGTTGGCGGCGAGCACGAGCGTCGCGCCGCCGACCGCCGCCGCCACGGCGGCGACCTGGCCGAGGCCGATGACGTCGTCGAGCGCGAGCTGGCGGGCGACGAAGCGGTAGAACGCCCAGCACACGCCGGTCATCGCGAGGAAGCTGACGACCGCGATGACGCCGGTCGACTCCGACGCCCGGTACGCGACCACGCCGAGCCCGAGCACGACCAGGGCGGCGAGCGCGATCCAGGCCCATCGTCCCCAGAATCGGCCGCGGAACCAGCGTCCCCGATCGGCGGCGACGTCACCCGGTTGCGTCTGCGCGGTCCAGGCGCGCTCGTCCCACCTGCGCGATCGAGCCTTCGCGTACGCCGGGTCGGGGAACCATCCGGCGGGCGGCGTTCCCGGCCGATCGGGTGCGATCCGGTACGCCACCAGCAGTCCTACCGCCAGCAGCAGGAGGCCGAACGCGTCGACGAGGTACGCCATGCGTTGATCATCGCGTCAGGCAGGCCGATTCGGGTGGCGAAATGCCGGAATTGGCGTACGCCCGACGCGCTGATCAACGACGGGAGGTCGGGTAGCGGGCGGCGTCGCCCAGCTCCTCCTCGATCCGGATCAGCTGGTTGAACTTGCTCGTCCGGTCGCTGCGCGACAGCGATCCGGTCTTGATCTGCCCACAGGACAGGCCGACGGCCAGATCGGCGATGGTGGTGTCCTCGGTCTCGCCCGAGCGGTGCGACATCACGACGCCGTAGCCCGCCTCCTGGGCGATGCGTACGGCCGACACCGTCTCGGTCAGCGTGCCGATCTGGTTCACCTTCACGAGGACGGCGTTGGCGATGCCGTCGGCGATGCCCTGGCGTAGCAGCGCGGGGTTGGTGCAGAAGACGTCGTCGCCGATCAGCTGGCAGTGGTCGCCGAGGGTACGGGTCAGCTCGGTCCAGCCCGCGAAGTCATCCTGCGCGACACCGTCCTCGATGGACACGATCGGGTACGCCCCGGCCAGTTCAACCAGGTACGCGACGTGCTCCTCCACCGTGCGTACGCGATTCTCCCCGGCGTACGCGTATACGCCGTCGCGGTAGAACTCGGAGGCGGCCGGGTCGAGGGCGATCGCGATGTCGACGCCGGGTTTGTAGCCGGTGTCGGCGATCGCCTGCGTGACGAAGGTCAGCGCTTCTTCCGCCGTACGCAGATCGGGGGCGAAGCCGCCCTCGTCGCCGACGTTGGTGTTCTGGCCGGCCTTCTTGAGCGCGCCGCGCAGAGTGTGGAAGACCTCCGACCCCATGCGTACGGCGTCGAAGAAGGACTCCGCGCCGATCGGGGCGATCATGAATTCCTGGAAGTCGAGCGGGTTGTCGGCGTGCGCTCCGCCGTTGACGATGTTCATCAGCGGCAACGGCAGCAGCGTCGCGTCGGCGTCGAGATACCGGTAGAGCGGCTGCCGCCTGCTCGCCGCAGCGGCTTTGACGACTGCGAGGGATACGCCGAGAGTGGCGTTCGCACCGAGACGGGCCTTCGTCGGAGTGCCGTCGAGTTCGATGAGGATCCGGTCCACCTCAGCCTGGTCGAGCGCGTCCACTCCGCGTACGGCAGCGAGGATCTCGCCGTTCACCGCTTCGACCGCCCGGCGTACGCCCTTGCCGTGGAAGCGGTCCGCTTCGCCGTCGCGCAGTTCGACGGCTTCCCGCGTACCAGTGGATGCTCCGGAAGGGACCGCGGCCCGGCCGAACGATTCGTCGTCGAGCCGGACGTCGACCTCGACGGTGGGGTTGCCGCGGCTGTCGAGGACCTCGCGGGCGTGGACGGTGCTGATCGTGGGCATGCGTCTCCTCCAGAAACCGGATCGCGAACCGGATGGCAGACGTGGTCGACCGCGTTGTCGGTCACGAAGAGTCAGTTCCCGAGGGGAACCTATGATCATTCGCCGGCCGGCTCGGCGGGCGGCTCTGCGGTCGGGAACTGCACGAGGCTGATGAGCCGGGGGTGACGGCCTGGACCCGGTTCGTGCTGGGCCAACGGCGCGATGACGGTCTGCAGCTGCGTCGTGAGCGCGCTGAACTCCTCGTCGGTGAGCCAGAAGATGCCCTGGCGATAGCCCACGCGATCGGCGTACGGGTCGGCTCCGGGGCGGTCGAGGTAGGCGTTGAACTCCGCATGGACGGCTGCCATCCCGGCGGCGAAACCCTGCCGGTGGTCGTCCAGCGTCATCGACTTACCGCTGTCGGCGCTAAGCCTCGGCCGATCCCGGCGCAGGCGGTAATAGCGTTCGACCGCGCCGCGTACGCGGTGTTCGTCGGCCACTTCGACGACGCCGCCTTCGATCAGGTGCGCCACGTGCCGGTAGACCGACGCCTTCGGCACGTCCGGCACGCTCTCGCAGAGCTCAGCGGTCGTGCGTACGCGATCACCCGACAGCGCGTACACGAGGCGCAGCCGCACCGGGTGGAGCAGCAGGTCCAGGGTGTCCATAGCGTCAACGATCTCATATCTGCTACCGTTAGCAAAATTGCGAAAGGTAGGTGTCTCATGCGGTCTCTGGACGACCTGGGCTGGCTGGACGACGTGATCGGCTCCGCCCGGGTGGTGGCCATCGGGGAGAGCGCGCACTACAACGCCGAGTCCTACGAGCTGCGGCATCGAGTGCTGCGCCATCTCGTCGAACACCACGGCTTCACCGCGTACGCGATGGAGTCGGGCTTCCCCGAGGGCTGGCGAGTCGACGACTGGGTACGCGGAGGGCCCGGCGAAGTCGGTGAAGTGCTCGCGACGGGCACGACGTCTTTGATGGGCCTGTGGCAACCGATGCGCGCCCAGCTGGAGTGGATGCGGGCGCACAATGCGACGGCGCAGCGCCCGGTCGGCTTCTACGGAATCGACCTCGGCGGATCGAACGCGTCGCTGGTGCCGGGGCTGGACGCTGTAACGGCGTACTTGGCGGTGGCGGATCCCGGATACGAAGTCGATCCGAAGCTGCGGGAGACCGCGGCCGCCTTCGGAGCCGCGTCGCCGTTCTCCATGATGCAAGCGGTCGGAGCGCTGCTCAGCCTGCCTCAGGAGATCCGCGACGCGATGACGGCCAACCTGGCCGAGCTGACCGGCCGCGTGGTCGGCCGCCGGCTCGTCTACGTCGAGCGGACCGGCGTCGAGGCGTACGAGCGAGTGCTCCACACGCTGCGGCTCACCGCGGCGCTCGACGTCGCCGCCCGCGGTCTGGCCCGAGGCGACCAGCAGTCGGTGATGTACGCACGCGAAGCCGCGCAGGCCGACACGGTCGAATGGATCCTGCGCCGGGAGGATCGCGTCGTACTGGCTGCCCACAATGGACACGTGCAGCGCGCGTCGATGGTGATGCCGGGCTTGCCGCCGACGACATCGCTCGGGCTTCAGCTGGCCGACCGCCTCGGCGACGACTATCGAGTCATCGCGATGACGACTGGAGTCGGGCAGACGCTCAACACCGAGCCCGACTTCTACGCCGGAAAGCTCTTCGTCGAGCAGGGTCCGGCCGAGCCCGGCAGCCTAGACGCCGTCCTGGACGCACGCGCGGACGTCGCGTACGCGGTCGACCTGCGACGTATGTCCACTGAGGAGGATGCAGTGCTCCGGGGCGTGACCCGGCAGCGCTTCGGCTCCTTCTACGAAGAACTGGACCCGCTGACGGCGTACGACGTGATCGTGCACCTGCCGAAGGTGACGGCTGCGATCCCCGACGCCGACGCAGTGGCCGCCTCACCTGAGGATGTCCGGGCGGCGTACGCGGCCTGGGCTCGGTATTAGTTCTCCTCGACGAACCGGGTGACCCGGGCCTCCTCGGTGTCGATCGCCTCCTGTGCCCGGTTCAGGACGCGGGAACTGTACGCGCCGAGGGTCCGGGCCTCCAGCAGCTCCTGCCGTTCGGCGCGGAGGATCTCCGTCCGCAGCTGGACGTACTGTTCCCGCAGTCCGACCAGATTCGCCGCAGCCGGGCGGGTCTGGCGTACGGAGAGTTCTTCGCGGGCCCGGTCGAGGATCTCCGGCGAGTACGCCGTCCCGTCCGGCATACGCAGATCGGGGTCGTCGACGTGCTCCAGGGCCGCCGAGGACAGGCGAGTCAGCAGGTCGCCGAACTCCGCCCGATCGGCCGCCGGATCGTCGCCGGGCACCTTCGTCGTGCGGATCACCCAAGGCAGGGTCAGGCCTTGGAGCAGCAACGTCGTGATGGCCACGACGAACGCGATGAGCTGCAACTGGGGGCGGTAAGGCGTACCGGACGGAAGGGTCTGCGCGGCGGCGACGGTGACTGCGCCGCGCATACCCGACCAGGCGAGCACCACGCCACCACGCCAGCCGAAGCTCTCCGCGACCTTGAAGCGCAGATCGCTCTTGCGCTGAGTGAACCGGACGGTGAAGCGCCGCTTCTGTCCCTCGGAGAGTTCGTCGTTCTGGATCATCTCGTCGAGCCGGGCCTGCACGGCCTCCACCCGTGGTCGCGCCGCTTCGGCCCGGCTGGCGTCCCGGCGCTGCGAGGCGACCAGGGGAACGACGTAGAGCATCCGCGCGGCGATCGCGAGCAGCGCGGCGAGCAGGCCGATCCCGATCGTCGTCGCGACGGACGGACCCGAGGCGTGCGCGCCGTCCAGGACCGTCTTCAATTGCAGGCCCATGAGCAGGAACAGGCCGCTCTCCAGGAGGAACGACACGGTGCTCCAGTTGATCGCCTCGGTGACCCGATCGGCCGCCCGCACATAGCGGGGACTCTGGTGACCGGTGACGACGCCGGTCACGACCACGGCCAGGACGCCTGAGGCATGGATCGCCTCGGCCGGGATGTATGCGACGAAGGGCAGCACGAAGGAGATCGCCGTGTTGAGGACCGAGTCCTTCAGGCCGGCGCGGACGCGTACGTTGAGCTGGCCGATCAGTATGCCGACGACGGTCGCCGCGGCTACGGCGTACAGGAAATCGAGGCCGATCGCCCAGAAACTGACCGCCGCCGTCGTAGCCGAGATCGCCGAACCGAGCAGGACCAGCGAAGACGCGTCGTTGACCAGGCCCTCGCCTTCGAGGATCGTCAGCAGCCGGGAGGGCAGCCCGAGCCGACGGCCCACCGACGTCGCCGCGACCGCGTCGGTCGGGCTGATGATCGCGCCCAGCGCGAAGGCGTACGCGAGACCGAGCCCCGGAAGCATCGCGTTGAAGAGGAAACCCGCGCCCACCGTCGTCAGCACGACGAGAACGACGGCGAGCCCGGCGATCGACTTGAAGTCGCGTCGGAAGTCGTGAGCGGGCATCCGCACCGCGGCGGCGTACAACAGCGGAGGCAGGACCCCGGCGAGCACGAGCTCCGGCTCGATCACGACGTGCGGGACACCCGGCAGGAAGCCCAACGCCGTGCCCACGACGACCTGGCTCAGCGGCGCGGCGACGCCGATCTGCCGGGAGAACGCCGCGACGACGACGATGCTGACGATCCCGGCGACGGCGACCAGGGTGAGTTCCATCGGTCCTGATTGTCCGGCTGATCCGGGTCGGCGGTCGGGCGCGACACACGGCTCTCGGCTTTCAGCGGCTCCTTGGCGGGTCGCGCGTTCAGTGGCTCTTCGGCGGGTCGCGCTTTCAGTGGTGACCTGCGGCGAGCTTGCAGACGGTGGCCGCGTCGGCGGGGGAGAGGTCGAGGTGGCGGGCGAGCCACGCGGGCGAATGGCCGTCGCAGGCCATCGTCCAGGCGACGAACGCCGTGGAGGCGGGCAGATGGGCGAGCTGATCACGGGCACTGGGCGGCAGGCGCTCGCGGAGATCGTCCGATGCCGGATCCGCCTCGAGCGGCCGGCGGGGCGGGGGAATGCGCGCGCCCGGTGAGGCGAACACAAGCGGGTACCTGTGCAGCGTGTACGTGTGCCAGAGGGCGACCACGATCTGAGCGTAGGGCCGCGGAGCGCCGAAGGCGACCAGCGACGCCGGCCTGAGCGGTTGTCGCAGGCCGGCCGGTCGGCATACTTGCTCGGTGACGAGCAACACGACGCCGCTGCGCGAGCGTACGCACGAACAGGATCGGGTGACGTTCACCGAGCTGTTCTTCGACCTGGTCTACGTCTTCGCCGTGACGCAGCTGTCGCATCTGCTGCTCAGCAACCTGACCTGGGCCGGCGCTCTCCAGACCGCCATGCTGCTCGTGGCGGTCTGGTGGGCTTGGCAGTACACGACGTGGTTCACGAACTTCTTCCACCCCGACCGCCGACCGGTACGCCTAGTCCTGTTCGGCGTGATGCTGGCCGGACTGGTCATGGCGGCGATGCTGCCGAACGCGTTCGGCGAGCACGGCGCGGACCGGGGACTCGCCTTCGCGGTCGCGTACGCGGTGATCCAGGTCGGCCGGACTGGGGCGGCGGTGTACTTCTTCCGCGGAATGCCGGTGCAGCACGCGAACTTCATCCGCATCCTCTTCTGGAACGCGCTGGCCGCGTCGGTGTGGATCGTCGGCGGCTTCGCCCACGGCAACGCCCGGTACGCACTCTGGCTGGTCGCGATCGTCCTCGACCTCGCCGGGCCGCCGCTGCTGTTCCCGACGCCGATCCTCGGCCGGTCGAGGACGGCCGAGTGGGACATCTCCGGTACGCATTTCGCCGAACGCTGCCAGCTGTTCCTGATCATCGCGCTGGGCGAGTCCATTCTGGTCACCGGGGCCACCTTCAGCGCGCTGCCGTTCACCTGGGATCGCCTGGCCGCGCTGGTGATCGCGTTCGGCGGCGCGGTCGCCTTCTGGTGGGTCTACTTCGACCGCAACGCCGAACTGGGCAGCGCCGTGATCTCGCATTCGACTGACCCGGGAGCGTTGGGCCGCAACGCGTTCACCTACTTCCACCTGCCGATCGTGGCGGGCGTCATCGTGAGCGCGGTCGGCGACGAGCTCGTCATCGCGCATCCCGCCGGACATCCGACCTGGCCGGCGATCGCGACCATCCTCGGTGGCGCAGCGCTGTTCCTCGGCGGGCACGCGCTCTACAAGTGGGCGCTGTCGCGCCGGGTCTCGCGTACGCGGCTGGTGGCCTGCGGCGTACTCGTCGCACTCGTGCCGGCTGGCCCGTATCTGCCGCCGATTCTGCTGACCGCGCTGGCCACGGCGATCGTCGCCGCCGTGGCCGTACGCGACAAGCTGACTGTCAGCGGGTTCGGTGGGGCGCCAGGATCATGACCATGTTGCGGCCGTCCTGGCGGGGTTCGGCTTCGACGACTCCGTCGTCGGCGACCTCCCCGGCCAGCCGGGTGAGCACCTTCAGCCCGAGTTCGGGCCGGAACCGCTCGCGTCCGCGGAACCAGATGGTCACGCGGACTTTGCTGCCGCCGCGGAGGAACCGCTGGACGTGGCCCTTCTTCGTCTCGAAGTCGTGCGGGTCGATCTTCGGCCGGAAGTTCATCGCCTTGACGGTGGTCTGCTGCTGATTGCGGCGAGCTTCGCGCGCTTTGACGCCGGCGTCGTACTTGTACTTGCCGTAGTCGACGAGCCTGCACACGGGCGGCTGGGCCTGCGGCGCGACTTCGACCAGGTCGAGGCCGACCTCGGTGGCCACTTCCAGAGCCCTGGCCAGCGCGACGACGCCGATCTGCTCACCCTCCGGCCCGACGAGGCGTACCTCGGGCGACCGGATCTGGTCGTTGACACGTGGTTCGGCGACGGCATTCATCCGGCGTCGGTCGTCGGTCTTCCCAAAACGGGAACGATCCAAGGGAAAACTCCTTCTCGCTCACGGGTACGGGTGCCCGGGCGAGAAGCGCTGGATCACACCTGCGACATCTGATCGGAGGCGGCGCCCGGGCGAATCTGATCGCGACTCACGGCGTCACCTCCTCTCTCTGGTCGAGTCACCGGCAACGCTAAACCGGCGCGCTCGGAGCTGTCCACCGGTTAACGAACGGACACGCTCGCTTCCGCGGTGAGCGCCAGGAAGGTCAGCGATTCCTGGAGATACAGCTCGATCACGTTGGCGTCGTGCGCGAGATACCCGATGGCCAGATCCTGACCGAGGTGCAGCTCATAGTCACCGCCGCGAGTGGACACCAGCAACGCGCCTTCGAGCGCGGGAGCCCAGATGATCTCGCCGTCCTTCAGCAGCCGGGCCAAGTGCTGGTGAATGGGGTACCCATGATCGGTGGTCTCGGCGACCGCCGTGTACGCCTCAGCCGACAGCAGCAGGCTGTAGGGACCGGCGACCCCGGCCAACCGCAGCGCACTCATCGCCCGGGCCACGGTGTCGGGGAACTCACGGACGTCCTCGGGCATCGGCAGCGGTGCGTTCGAGCTGAACGGTCCGATGCCGACGATCCCGGCCGCATCCGATCCGTCGAAGATGGTCCGGTCCTCGGCGAATCCGATGCGCTTCGCGGCATCCTTGACGGGCTGCCAGTCGGAGTCCTTCGCGCCTCGTTCGACGTCGTCCACGGCCTGGCGAGTGACGGTGAACGGGACGCGCAGCTCGACGACGGGCTGGTTCAGCCGCTGCCGGACGCGTACGCCCTCCACGTGCGCGTCGAGCTCGCGAAGGTGGCCGGTTCCCACGGCGGACAACGTCACACCGGACGGCCCGACGACGTCGACCACCCGGCGTCCGCCGACGTTCCGGGTGAAGGTGCGACGCGCCTCGTCCTCGATCTCCGCCCACGCTGCCTCGGAGATCGGAGCGAGTTCCCGATGCAGGTTGTTCATGGTTGTCCGCTCCCTTTCAGGCTCCCGATCGCGAGCGATCCCGCGGCCGATCCTGTTGCCGGCGCCGCGACCGAGGCGGCTGATCCCGTTGCCGGTGCACCGATCGAGGCGGCCGGATCCGCGACGCCTTCGGCGATCGTGGTTCGCAGAGCCAGGCGAGCGGGTGGATCCTCGAGGAACTCGGCAGTGGGGACAAAAAACAGGTTCCCGGTGACCGCGGTCGAGAAGTCGAGGATGCGGTCGTGGTTGCCGGGCGGGTCACCGATGAACATGTTCCGCAACATCTGCTCGATCACGTCCGGCGTGGCGGCGTACCCGATGAAGTAGGTGCCGAACTCGCCCTTGCCGACCGAGCCGAACGGCATGTTGTCCCGGACGATCTGCCGCTCGGTCCCGTCGGGATCGGTGATCGTGTTCAGGGCGACGTGTGAGTTCGCCGGTTTCACCGCGTCGGGCAGCTCGATGTCGCTCAGCTTCCGGCGGCCGATCACGCGTTCCTGCTCCTCGACCGGCAGACGCTCCCAGGTCGCCAAGTCGTGCAGGTACTTCTGCACGACGACATAGCTGCCTCCGGCGTACTCGGGGTCCTCGTCGCCGATCGTCACGGCGGCGACCGCCGCCGATCCGACGGGGTTCTCGGTGCCGTCGACGAATCCGAGGAGGTCGCGCTCGTCGAAGTAGCGGAAACCGTGGACCTCGTCCACGACGTCGGCGTACGCGGCGAGGCGGAGCATGATCTGCCGGGCCAGCTCGAAACACAGGTCCAAGTGCCGGGCCCGCAGGTGGAACAGCAGGTCGCCCGGGGTCGACACGGCGGTATGCACGCTGCCGGTCAGCGCGGGGAACGGATGCAGCCCGACCGGCCGGGTCAGCCCGTACGCACGGTCCCAGAAGTCCGCGCCCACCCCGACGACGCAGCTCAACCCGTCGTCCGGTACGCGAAACCCGACCGCGCGGGTCAGCCCGGCGACGTCGGCGAGCACATCGCGTACTTCGTCTTCGGCCCCGGCTCGCACGGTGACGACGAGGAAGACGGCCGCCTTCGCCGGCGGCGCCAGGACGTTCTGCGGCTCCAGCATCTGATCACCCTCGGCCAGCCTATCGGCGCTCGGCCGGTTCAGCGGGCGAATGCCGGACGACACCGGTCCCTGAGGAACGGGCAGGTCGAACGAGTCCACCGGATAGCGATTGGCGCCTGCCCGGGGTGGACGCTGCGCCGTACGGTGGAATCATGATCTTCGCGCACGTCGGCGACACCCATTTCGACGGCGGCGAACGGGCCCGGCTGCGCGCCCGGCGCGTGATGACCTGGCTGCGGCCGATGCCGCTGGACGCGATCGTGGTCAGCGGAGACATCGCCGATCACGGGGCGATCGAGGAGTACGAGGAGGCCCGCGCGGAACTCGTCGCGCCGGTTCCGGTGCTGATGCTGCCCGGCAACCACGACGTACGCGCGGCGTACCGCAAAGTGCTGGGCGAGGACTCGGGCGACGGGCCGATCAACAGCGTGCACCGCGTGGGCGGGGTTCTGTTCGCGCTGTGCGATTCGAGCATTCCGGGTCGTCACGACGGCTTGCTCGCCCCGGGCGTCGTCTCGACGACCCGCTTGCCATGGACCACGCCGGAGGAGCTGACCCGCGGCGGCGTTGATCATGGCGGTATGGGATTGATCAGGGTGGTGTGGACTCGACACGCCGATCGATCACGCCCGATAGTTCATGATCACGCGGAAAGGGCGGGGGCCGCGCGGAAAGGGCGCGGAAAGGGCGGGGGCCGCGCGGAAAGGGCGCGGAAAGGGCGGGGGCCGCGCGGAAAGGGCGGGGGCCGGGCGCCCGTTCGTAGGGCGCCCGGGCGAGTCAGCCTCAGGCCGGCATCGTGAACCTCCTCTTGCTGCGGCGGACGGCCGGATGCCGTCCCGCGAGGCCAACGAGCCCGGCGAGCAGGGGAGACATGGTCCACGATGGAGATCACCCGCACGCGCCGCGTGACGCGGCCCATGATCGGGCGATCGGGTGACGCGTCAGGCCTCCGGATTCGGGTGACCACGCGGCCGCCGCATCCGGCGCGTCGCGGGCTTGCTGACGGCGCCCGAGCGGGCGAGATGGTCGTAGATGGCGTCCCGGTACGCGACGACGGCCACGACCAGGTCGGAGGCGAGTTCCAGATCCGCCTTCGTCAGTTCGCCGCCTTCGCTGGCGGCGAACGGGGTGAGCATGATCTCGGTCAGCCCGGAGCGGATCCACAGCATCGGGGGGCCGCCGTCCTCGGTGTCGGTCCGGATGATCGCTTCTGAGCCGAGGCGGAGCACCACCTCCAGGGCTGATGGCTCACGCACGGTGCCCTCCGCTGAAGCTGTCGTTCCCAATGAAGCCGGTGTCACGGTGACCAGCCAACCAGGTACGCCGCTCCACCGACACGGTGACAACGTCGCAGAAAGGTGGCATCGGCGTTGCACGGGCTGTCCTGATCTGCGTAAATATGCAAGACGGTTGGGGGTGGACGGTGAAGCGCCGGGCGCTGGCGGAGCGACGCAAGACGATGGGGTTCAGTCAGGAGGACCTGGCGGCCGAACTCGGCGTCGACCGCACCACCGTCATCCGCTGGGAATCCGGCGAGACCGAGCCCCAGCCGTGGCACCGTCCCCGGCTGGCGAAAGCGTTGCGGCTGCCCGTCGAAGACCTCGCCGACCTGCTCAGCGGCCCGGGGTCGGCGTACGCCCCGGCTCCGCCGGCCGGCCCGGCTCTGTCCTGGGAGGACGGTCCGGCACGGGAACTCTACCGGCGCGGATACGGCCTGCTCGGGCACGACGACCGGCAGGGGATCGAGGCCGCCGCGGCCCTGCTCGAACGGGCGGTCGACCACGATCCCACGTTCGCGGGTGCGATCGCCGCCCGCGGCTACACCCGGTGGCGCAAGTACTTCGCGGGCTGGCCGGACTCCGGTGAGGCGCTGCAACGGGCGTTGCGCGACGTGGAAGCGGCGCTCGAAGCCGATCCCGGTTCGGTGATCGCGCACGTCACCTTCATCCGGGCCTGCTGGGACATGGGCTGGCACGAGCACGCGCTGCGCGCCGGTCGCTCGGTCTACTTGCGTCACCCGGACAGCCTCGACGCCTCGGCCGCGTTCGCCCGCGCGCTGACCAACGCCGGGCTCGCCGACGTCGCCCTGCCGCTCGTCGAGGCGGTGCTGGCGACCGACCCCACCGATCTGGCCGCGCAGAAACTGCGGATCTGGTGCCTGATGCTGCTCGGCCGCCACGAAACCGCGGTGCGGACCGCCGGGGCGTACCTGATCAGTCATCCCACCGACGCGAACACGCGCTGGGCGGTCGCGCTGGCGGCGTACCACATGGAAGATCGCGGCCTCGCGGCGCGCGTGGCCCGCGAGGCCGTCACGGCCGATCCCGAAGACATGACAGTGTGGACACTCCTCGGCTATCTGGACCCCGGGACCTGGGGCGAGGCGCTGGATCGGCTGAGCGCGAGCGAGCCGAACAGCCGGACCGCCGCCTGGCTCGCGAACATCCACGCGGCGGCCGGGCAGGTGGAGACGGCCCGGCGGCTGGCGGACGAGCTCCGCGCCGCGCATCCGGCCAACGGCTACATCACCTATCGATTGGCCCACGTGTACGCACAACTGGGGCAGTCCGAGCTCGCATTGGGGTGTCTGCGCACCGCGATCGAGCTGGGTTTCCTGTCGGCGCAGTTGTTGCGGCGGGAACAGGATTTCGGCCTCGCCTCGCTGCGTGGACTGAGCGGCTATGAGACGCTTCTCCAGCAGCTCGACGACAATGTGGAGCGATGCCGGCGCTTGTATGTTCCGTGGGGAGCCGCGAGATGAGCTTGGCCAAGAGCGACCGCGGCTGGATGTCCGGCATCGCCGGCGAAGGCCTGGTCACGATCGGCGACCCTCGGCTGAAGGCGCCCGTCGCGCTGATCGATCCCGTCTCGGCGGCGGAGAATCTGCTGGACGCGATGGTCGCGCGACTGCGTTCGCTCAACGGCGCCGGGCTGGCCGCGCCGCAGGTCGGGGTGTCCGCCCGGGTCGTGGTCATCGAGGTACGCAAGACCGACGTGTTCCCCGATCGGCCCGAGACGCCGCTCGTCGAGATGGTCAACCCCGTGATCGTCCAGCGCACCCCGGCCGACGTGCTGGGCTGGGAGGGGTGTTTCAGCGTACCGGGGATCATGGGGGTCGTTCCCCGCTCGTTCTCCGTCGTCGTCACTTTCGCCGGGCGTGCCGGCACGGTCGTGAACCAGGAGTTCACCGGGTACGCCGCCCGCGTCGTCCAGCATGAGGTCGACCACCTCGACGGCTTCGAGTTCGTCGACCGGATGGAGTCGATGGCGAGCCTGACGACGGTGCAGAACTACCTCGACCATCGGCGGGACGACCCCTCCTGGGTCTCCTGACGCTTCTCCTTTGGGCGCTGGATCAGGGTTCTGGGTCGAATCTTGGGAGAAGATTCGACCCAGAACCCTGATCCAGCGCCTTACAAGGGTCAGCGGAGTGCGGCCGCACCGGCGGCGGCGTACTTCTCGTCCAGGTCGCCGCTAGGAGCGCCGCCCACGCCTATGCCGGCGATCGGCGCACCGTCGACGACGACGGGAACCCCGCCACCCAGGAACAGCGTGCCCGGGATGTCGCGGATGGACGGTCCGTCGCCACCGGCCCGGGCGGCGAGCGCCGAGGTGGCCTGGCCGAAGGAGACGGCGGTGAACGCCTTCTGCTCGGCCGACTCGTCGGTCTGCGGGCCGGCCCCGGTGCTGTGCAGGGCGATGCGGACGACGCCCGACCGGTCCATCACCACGACGGACACCTTCTGGCCGTCCTTGGTGGCGGCGGCGAGTGCGGCCTGCGCGGCGCGCATGACGGCGTCGTCGGTCAGCGTACGCACCTCGACGGTGGAGCGGACGGACACGGCGGGAGTGGCGGTGACGGCGGCGGCAGTCGTCGCGGGCAGCGCGATCCCCAGGGCACCCGCAGCGGTCAGGGCGCCTGCTCCGACGGTGAGGGCGAGACGGCGGCTCATCTGCATGATCTCTTTCCTTTCAAGCGGCTGATGGAATCGAGTCTTGCCGGGAAAACAGGCCCTCACTTGGTGCGGGAGATCGACGGCGGCATCCATCGAATGGTTGATGGCGGCGCTCCCGGCGGCCTTAGGGTTGGATCATGCGCGTTTGGATGCATGCCGGGTTCTACCTGCTGCTCGCCTCGTCGGCGGCCAGGTATGTGGCCCGGCATGGCTGGAACGCGCCGGTGCTCGGGCTCGCCGCCCTCCTGGCGATCGCGTACGCCCTGACGATGGTGTGGCAGCCGCGCCGGATGGGGCTGATCCTCGTCGCCGTCGTATGGCTGGCCATCGTCCTGATCGCGCCCAGCTTCGCCCTGTGCGCTGTGCCACTCGTCTTCGTCGCGCTGGATGACTACTCCCCGCGTACGGCGATCACGATCATCGCCGTGCTCACCGCGGTGGTGGTGCTCTCCTTCGTCCGGCTCAACGGGTGGCATCCCGATCTCGGGCTGGTCGCCGGTCCGGCCGGGGTGGCGATCATCACCACGGCGGCGTACCTGCAGCTCGCCCGGACCAGCCAGGCGCTCGCCGAGAGCCGCCGTCGCGCGGGGGCCCTGGAGGAACGGGCCCGGCTCGCCCGGGACCTGCACGACACCGTCGCCCAGGGCATGTCCAGCGTGAACCTGCTGCTCCAGGCGGCCGACCGGGCGTGGCCGGCCGATGCCGCCCAGGCGAACCTCCGGCAGGCGATGACGGTCAACCGCGAGACCCTCGGCGACATCCGTACCGTCGTCATGGATCTCAATTCGTTGCAGGGGCGCAGCCTGGAGCAGGCGATCGCCGACGTATGCGCATCGACGCCGACGCCGCAGGTCCGGTTCGCCGTGGACGGCGAGCGCTATCCGCTCCCCGAGACGACGACGATGACGCTGCTGCGGATCGCCCAGGGTGCGCTCGCCAACGTGACCGAGCATGCCCAGGCGCAGGCAGCCGCGGTCACCTTGAGTTACCTGCCCGATGAAGTTCGGCTCGATGTGGTGGATGACGGGATCGGCTTCGATCCGACTCAGCCCGCCGCCGGTCCGGGCCGAGGCTTCGGCCTGGAGGCGATCGCCCGGCGGGCCGAACTGGCCGGTGGCCGGGTCACCGTCGAGTCCGAACCGGGCCGGGGCACGGCGATCGCGGTGGCGATCCCGACGGAGGGAGTCTCCTCATGAGGCTGATGCTGGTCGACGATCACGTGGTCGTCCGGGCGGGACTCCGCGCGCTGCTGGAGTCCCAGCCGGGCGTCGAGGTGGTCGCCGAGACGGGCACCGGCGAACAGGCGGTGTCGCTGGCCGCCGCGTTGCAACCCGAGGTCGTCCTCATGGACCTCCAGCTCGGGTCGGGCATCGACGGCGTCGAAGCGACCCGGCGACTGCTGGAGCTCGACCCGTCTCCGCGCGTGCTTGTACTGACCACTTACGACAGTGACGCGGACGTGGTCCGTGCGATGGCGGCCGGTGCGGTCGGCTACATCCTGAAGGACATCGCGCCGGACGCCTTGTTCCGCGCGATCGAGGACGCGGCCGCGGGGCGTACCGCGCTGTCGGCTGCGGTCGCGGGACGGCTCGCTCGTCAGGTGCACCAGCCGGGCGTCGCGCTGTCGGCCCGGGAGACCGAGATCGTCACCCTGCTCGCCGAGGGGCTGACCAATCAGCAGATCGCCCGCCGCCTGCTGATCAGCGAGGCCACCGTCAAGACCCACCTCGTGCACATCTTCGGCAAGCTCGGCGTCGATTCGCGTACCGCGGCGGTCACGGAAGCGGTCAACCGCCGCCTGATCACCCTGCGAGGTCGTCCATGAAGCGCCGTCTCATCGTGCTGTTCGCGGTCCTCGCGGCCGTGCTGTCCATCACCGTCGTCGCCTTGCAGAAAGAGAAGCCCGCCATGCCCTCCGCCGAAACCTTGCTGTCCGCGGCTTCTTCCGGTGACACCGCGACGGTACGCCGAGAGCTGGCGGCCGGCGTGCCGGTCGACGTACGCGACGGCAACCGGCGTACGCCGTTGCTGCTGGCGGCGCTCAACGATCACGTCGACACCGCGAAGGTGCTACTGGCGGCGGGGGCCGACGTCGACGCGCAAGACGACCGGGACGACAGCCCATGGCTGGTCACCGGCGTCACGGGCAGCGTGGCCATGCTGGAGGCGCTGCTTCCGGCCGAGCCCGACCTGAACCTGCGCAACCGGTTCGGCGGCATCTCGGTGATCCCGGCCAGCGAACGCGGTCACGTCGACTACGTACGCCGAGTGGTGCAGACCGGCATCAACGTGAACCACGTGAACGACCTGGGCTGGACCGCCATGCTGGAGGCGATCATCCTCGGCGACGGCACCCAGCCGTACGTGGACATCGTCCAGATCCTCCTGAACGCCGGGGCAGACCCGGGCATCGGCGACAAGAACGGCGTCACTCCGGTGCAGCACGCCAAGGAGCGCGGCTACACCGAGATCGCGGCGTTGCTCGCCTAGGAGATCAACTACGGGCCAGCGCTTTGCCGATCTCGGTCAGCGAGGCGTTGAGCGCCTCGTACTCCCGATCGCCGACGGCACCTTCGCGGTGGAAGCTGCGGAGGTGCCGGGACGCGTCGCTCAGGTTGCCCCATGCTCGCCGGGAGTTGCCGTCGGCGACGTCACGAGCAAGGTCCCGCAGATCCTCCGTCAGCGTTGCGGCGGCATCGCCCTTGATCCGCCCGGCGCGTACGTAGGAGTCCAGCAGCGCACGGGCGGACGCGACGAGCTGGGTAGCGGACTTCCGCGTCGGAGTCGGTGACGGCTTGCGAGTCGGCGACGGGGACGCCGTCGTCGCCTCCGGGGTCGGTTCGAGCGTCTCCTCGGCCGTCGGCTCGGCAGTTGCAGTCGGACCGGCAGCAGTGGACTGCTTCGGCTTGGAACCGCCGCCGGAAAACAGCAGACCGGCGAGGATGCCGAGCACGATCGCCAGCACGGCGCCGCCGCCGATCACCCCGAAGAGCCACCGGTTGGGCGAGACCGGCGCGGCGTGCCGTCCCGGCTGGGTGGTCGGCAGCATCTGCGTCGGCGGATCCTGGTCGTACGCCATCGGCAGATCATGCCTGGTGAGGCCGGATCGTGGCGTCCCGTGACACGGGGCCGTCCACACGAGTCGTCCACCCGGCCGGGCAGGTATGCGTCAGCGGCTCACTCGTAGCGCGCGCAGGAACGGGGCGGAGTCCTCGGCGGTGTCGAGCGCTTCGGTCAGTGTCTCGGCGTAGTCCGGGCGGGCCTTCGTCTGCTTCGCCCGCCCGGCCGCCGTGATCACGGCGTACGCACCGCGCTTGTCTTCGGGGCAGGTGTCGCGATCGGCGTATCCGGCGGCGATCAGGCGGCCGAGCAGTCGCGTCATTGTGCTCTGCGTCAGACCGAGCAGATCGGCGAGCTCGGTCATCCGCAGCTCGCCGCCGTCGGCCCCGGCGAGGTGACTGAGCGCACGGTATTCGGACAGCCCCAATCCGTGCCGGCGTTGGAGCATCGCCCCCAACCGGTTCTCGACGTGCGAATACATCCCCAGTACGCCCGCCCACAGCTGTTCGTCGTGATCCACGCCGCCGTCCTCTCGTCTTGACAAGAGCTTACTTGTACATACAAGCTTTGTCCCGGCAAGTACTTGTACATACAAGCAATGCGGAGGCGCGTCATGGCCTGGATCTACCTGCTCATCGCCTCGGTCTTCGAGGTCGTCTTCGCGTTGGCGACCAACGCCACCGAGGGCTTCACCCGGCTGGGACCGTCGCTGCTCACCATCGTCGCCGCGGCGGCGGGAATCTTCTTCCTCAGCCTCGCCTTGCGAACGCTCGACGTCAGTGTCGGCTACACCGTGTGGACCGGGATCGGCTCGGTCGGCACGGTCGTGCTCGGCACGCTGATCTTCGAGGAGTCGCTCAACGCCGGGAAGATCATCGCGTTCTTCCTGATCATCGGCGGCGTCCTCGGCCTCAAGCTGGCCGACCGGCCCGCTGCATCCACCCATTGATCGCGGAGGAAGTCATGTCCTGGATCTATCTCGCCGTCGCGGTCGTCTTCGAGATCGCGTTCGCCTTGGGAACCAATGCCACCAAGGGTTTCACTCGACTGTGGCCGTCGGTCTTCACCCTGCTGGCCGCGGCCGGCGGCGTCTTCTCGCTGAGTCTCGCGCTACGCACCATCGAGGTCGGGGTCGGGTACACGATCTGGACCGGCATGGGGTCGATCGGCACGGTCGTGTTCGCCTCATTGGTCTATCGGGAGAAGCTCACCCTGCCCAAGCTGCTCAGCTTCCTCTCCATCATCGCGGGAGCCGTCACGCTCCGGCTGTCGTCCGGGGCCTGAGGGGGAGCGTCGCCTTGTCGGGTTAGTCCCGTTGTGCCGGGCGACGCTCCCGCCCTACCGTTCATTCATGGAGAAAACGCCGCTATCCCCCAAATTGGATGCCGCTTTCGACCAGATCGACACCGCGCGCCGGGGCACGATCGACCGGGCCGCGATTCTGCAGCAGGCCGGGCGCGTACTGGGCGCCTTCGGGCAGGAGACCTCCACCGCGCGCGGCCGGGAGACGGTCAGCCTCTACGGGTGGTACTGGGACTGCCTCTGCTCCCAGGCCGGAGTCTCCCGCGACGGACGCATGACGCGAGAGGAGTTCGGCGCGGCCTTCCAGGGCGCGTTCATCGACGGCGAGAAGTTCGCCGCCGTCTACACGCCGATGGCGCTCGCCACGATCCGGCTCGCCGACGGCGACAACGACGGCTATCTCGCCCCGGCCGAACTTGCCCGGCTTTGGCGGGCGATCGGGTCCTCAGTGGACGACATCACCGGCGCGTTCACCGCGGTCGACACCGACGGCGACGGCCTGCTGTCGGTGCTCGAAGTGCTCGACGCCATCCGGGACTTCTACACCAGCGACGACCCCGATTCGCCCGGAAACCTGCTCTACCGGCAGGTGGCTCCGACGGCCTGAGTTCTGCCGACCTGGAAAGCACGTCATCGCCAGAGATCCGTCTGGACGTGATGGTTGTCGTAGAGCTCCTGGGTCTGCAACACGTCCTCCCAGCTCGCCTCGCCCGAGTGCAACCGGTCCAGCAGCCGGAAGTAGTCGGCGCGGGGCGTACCAGGGGTGAAGACGCACAGGAAGTCGGCGTCATGGCCGGCCTCGGGCTTGAACGCGTGCGGCATGTACGGCGGCACGAGCAGCAGATCGCCCTCGTCCAGCGTCACGATCTCCTCGCCGACCAGTAGCCGCAACCGGCCTTCCAGCACGAAGAAGAGTTCGTCGCCGTGCGCATGGAAATGCGGTGGGGCGCCTGGATTCCCGTCACGCAGGGTCGACCGATGGCTGGTGAGTACCCCGCCGGTCGCTTCCGCATCGGCGAGCAGCCGGATGACGCTGGACGGGTCGCTCTTCAGCACCTCCGCGTCGGCGGCGCGGCTGAGCAGACCGCCGCGAAGCCGGGCGGACCCACGGAGCTGGGTGAATTCGGACACGAGGACCTCCATAGACAAGAGACGAGACGGTCTGTCTCGCGCTGAACTGTGCCCGGCAACGCTCGTCTTGTCAAGACGAGACGTTTCGCCTCGCGACGGGTAAGGTGGTTCCCCATGAGCCGTCAACCCGACCCGAACCGGCGCAATGAGCAGTCGCGGCAGGCCATCCTCACCGCCGCCGCCGACCTGTGCGCCGAGGTCGGCTACGCCGCCGTCACGATCGAGGCGATCGCCGCCCGGGCCGGCGTGGGCAAGCAGACGATCTATCGATGGTGGCCGTCGAAGGCGGCGGTGCTCCTCGAATACATGCAGCGCATCCGGGAGGAGCAGGCCGGCTTCCCCGACACCGGCGATCTGATGGCGGATCTCCTCACTCAGACGACCGCGATCCAGCGGCTGTTCAGCTCCGACGCCGGTGCGGTCTGGCGGGGGCTGCTGATCGCCGCGCAGTCCGACGACGCTGCGGCCGACGGCGTACGCGATCTGCTGGAACGGGCGATCGTCGAGGCCACGGAACGGCTCGCCAAGGCGCAGAAGACCGGTGAGTTGCGCGAGGACGCCGACCTCGAGACCACCGTCGAGATCGTCTTCGGCCCGTTGTACCACCGCTGGCTTCTCCGGTCCCGCCCGCTGCCCAAGGCGTACATGCGAGACGTGCTGAAGCTGGTGTTCGACGGCCTGAAGCCGGCCCCGGAAGGCCGCTGACGACGGCAGTGTGGCGGTCCCGACCAGATCCCATGACGGATCGATGACAGCCGTCCACCAGCGACAGAACCGCGGTTAGCGTGCTCGCGTGTGGCAGCATTCCCGGCTCAGCGTGCCGTCGGCGCCCGGAGCGCCGAGGCACGCGCGGCCGCCCTTCGCGGTTCTGACCGCCACGGTGCTCCTCGACCGGATCGTGCGTGCGCGTCCACAGCCGACAAGCCTGCTCGACGTCGGTTGCGGTGCGGGACAACTGTTGCGGCTCGCGTTGCGCTTCTTCCCGGGTACGCGCATGACGGGAGTCGACGAGGATGTGCGAGTGCTGCCGGAGGCGGCGGCCAACGCCCGTCACGCGCGCTTCGTCCGCGGTATGCCGACCGCCCTGCCGATGCCGACCGCCGGTGTGGAGGTCGTTACGTGCCGGCAGCGTACGCCGAGCGCGGCGTGGCCGGTGGAGCTGCCGGAACTGCGCCGGGTGATCGCCCCGGGCGGACTGCTCGGGCTGGCCGGAATCGCCACTCCGTCACCGGGAACGCTGGTGGCGTACGGGTTCGCGATCGTCGACACCCAATTCGTCCCGGCGACTCCGACCGAACCGGGGTTCAGCGTGCTGCTCGCGCGGGCGGTCGGCTACCCGCCCAACAGCCTGCTGTAGTCGTCGGCGGTCAACGGCCCCTCCGACAGCGAGCCGTCCCCACGCGGTACGCCGACCGGGCTGCCGTCCCGGGTGAACACCACGTCCTGGATGTCGGCATGGGCGGTCAGCGTGCAGACGAGTTGGGCGTACGCCAACGCCTCGTCGGCCCGGCCGCTTCCCTCGACGGGGGCGGCCAACGCCAGCTCGACGCGGCTGCCGCTGATCGAGACCGCTGCGACGACGTCCGTTCCACCGAGGGCGGTGGTGAGTCCGGCTTCCCGCTCGGTGGGGGCCGGCCCGGCGCGCAACGCGCTGATCAGCTCGGTCACCGACGGCTGGAGGTCGACTCGGCGGGTCACCGGGACGAGTCTGCCGGCGAGGATGAAGTACAGGACTTCGTCGATGCGACCGGTCGCCGCCGTCGCGGGAGCGGACGGCCGGGGCGAGGTGAGCCCGGCGAACGGGCCCGGTGGCGGTGAGACGCCACGTGGGTCGGACTCGGTCGACACGCCGCATCCGGCTACCAGCAGGACCGCGGCCAGCAATACGTTTCGCCACTTCATGCGGATTCACCGTCCGTGGCCAGGCTGAACTCGACCCGGAATCGGGCGCCGCCGCCCGGCCGGTCACCGGCGTACGCGTGCCCGCCGTGGGCGACGGCGTGCTGCATGACCAGGGCCAGTCCCAATCCGGTGCCGTCGGTGTCGGCTCGGGCGTTGGCCGCCCGGCCACGGACGAACCGGTCGAAGATCGTCTCCCGGTCGGCGGGCGGTACGCCGGGCCCCTCGTCGTCGACTTCGAGCCAGCCGATTCCGTCGTCGTGGCCGAGGCGTACCGCGACGGGTCCGCCGCCGTGGCGTACGGCGTTGTCGATCAGGTTGGCGATGATCTGCTCGAACCGCCGCGGGTCGACCGGCCAGACGAGCTCGCCCGGTTCGGCGGTGACGAGTGCCTGGTTGAAACCCTTGCGGGACACGACTTGCCGGGCCAGCTCGGCGACTTCGGTGGGACGCCGGTCGGCCGGCTGATCGGCCCGGGCGAGTTCGAGCAGATCGGTCACGAGCGTCTGGAAGCGGTCGACCTCGTCGGCCACCAACGAGGCGGCCTGAGCGCTCCTCGTGTCGAGCTGGTCGCGGCGGCGAGACAGTACACTCGCCGCTGCGGCGAGCGTCTGCAACGGCGAGCGCAGCTCGTGGCTGACGTCGGCGGCGAACCGGCGATCCCGTTCCAGCCGGGCGGCGAGCTGGTCGACCATGCGGTTGAACGACGTCGTGAGCCGTTCGAGGTCCGGTTCGGTGGCCGGGTCGAGCCGCGCGGTCAGGTCGCCACCGGCGATGTCTCGGGCGGCGTCGGCCACCACTCGCATCGGGCGCAGGACTCGGCGGCTCGCGTACGCCCCGAGGGCTGCGCCGGCTGCCGTCGTGGCGGCTGCCACCAGCGCCAGCACCAGCGACATCACCCGTAGCGTCTGGTCGAGCTCGCTCATCGAGTCGATGATGTAGAAGCGGGTGCCGTCGGGCAGGGGTATGCCGATCGCCAACGCGGCTCCGCTGTCGGTGCGTACGCGTTGCACGGCGGCTTGGCCGGACCCGACAAGCGTCTGGAGATCGGGGGAGACCGCCTTGGTGTAACCGGCGTCGGCGGTGCGGGCGTAGAAGTCGCCGTCGCGGTAGATGATCGCGTGCCGGGTGCTGCCGGTGTCCAGCGATCGCAGCAGCTCCCGGACGTCGGGATCGTCGTCGCCGAGCCCGGCGTTGACCACGTTCGCGTCGAAGTACGCCGCCCGCAGGGCCGAGCGCTCCCGACCGGCCAGCAACGTCTGCCGGGTGATCTCGAAGGAGGCGATCGCGACGGTGGCCGAGATGGCGAGCGCACCCAAGGCGAACGCCGCCGTCACGCGTACGCGGAGACCAGGTTGCCGGAGCCGTCTCATCGTTGCAGCTTGTAGCCCAGTCCCCGGACGGTCACCAGATGCCGGGGCGCCGACGGCTCGACCTCGATCTTCTGCCGCAGCCGCCCGACGTGCACGTCCACCAGGCGTTCGTCGCCGAAGTCGTACTCCCAGACCCGTTCGAGCAGCTGCTGCCGGGACAGCACCATGCCGGGGTGCTCGGCCAGCTCACAGAGCAGCCGGAACTCCGTACGCGTCAGCGCGACCGGCTCACCGTTCAAGGTGACCTCGCCGGCCAGCGGCAGGATCGTCAGCTCGCCGAAGGTCAGCGTCGGCATGGCGGTCGCGGCGGCCCGCGCGCGTCGTCGCAGCGCGCGCAGCCGGGCGGTCAACTCCTTGATCGCGACCGGTTTGACGAGGTAATCGTCCGCGCCCGCCTCCAGCGCGGCGACGATGTCGTGGGTGTCGCTGCGAGCGGACACGACGACGATCGGCACGTCGTCGGCCCGGCGCAGTTCGCGGATGGTGTCGAAGCCGTCCAGACCGGGCAGCATGAGGTCGACCAGGACGGTGTCGGCCGGGCTCTTGCGCTGCCGGGCCAGCCCTTCTTCGGCGGTCGCGGCGCCCTCGGCGACATAGCCCTCGTCTTCGAGGGCCAGCACCAGCGACAGCCGGATCCGGTCGTCGTCTTCAATCACCAGCACCGAGGCCATGTCGGCCATCATGCCCATCGCTCGCGCCGCTGACCAGCGACGAAGGGGGCGTATGCCGCCCGATCGGCGGTTTGTCACGAGACTGTCATGGTTTGGGGCCGGGGTCGCCACATCCGTTTTCCATGGTCAGGGTTCTCAAGCGTCGGACGCTCGGATGGAGGTGGGACGATGGCGCGCACGTCGGTGAGCCGCATACCCGTCGTCGAGCTCGTGATCACCGAGGAACTGGACCTCTGGGCCCTGTCCCGGCTGACCAGGCTGCTGGACGACGCGCTGGCCGTCTCGCCCGTCGAGATCGTCCTCGACCTGGAGCAGTGCCCGTTCCTGGATGCCGCCGCGATAGGTGTGCTGCTGGAAGCCCATCGCCGCGCGCGCCTCGACGGCGGGCTGCTGACCCTGCGCTCGCCCTCGGAGCGGCTGCGGCGCAACCTGCGGCTCGCCCGGGCGGATCGAGTCCTGCACGTCGTGCCACCCGATCCCGGTGAGCAACCGGCGACTCCCGGCGAGCAACCGGCCGCGACTCTCGGTGGGCCGCCGGTCACTGCGGAGCAGCCGGTCACTGCGGAGGTGCCCGATGTCTCGGCCTGACACCTTCGGCCTGGTCACGCTGGCCCACGCACTGCCGGCCGAGCTGGTCGAGCGTACTGAGCCGGGCAGTGGGGGCTGGCGGCTCAAGCGGCGGCCCGCCGATCCGACGGCCGACTTCGCGATGGCGACCGGCCGACGCGGTGGGGCCTGGCTGGCCCTCCACGACATGCTTTCCCGCGACGCTCAGGTCGCCGGGGCCTGGCTCTACGGGCTGTTCGCGCCGAGCGTCGACGTCGCCGAGTACTACCTGGGCCAGTGCCGGGAGACCCTGCTGCCGCTCATGCACGACGGCGGCCCGTCGCCGCAGTTCCATCAGCCGTGGCAGGGGGCCTATCGCCGGGTCAACCACCGGTACGCCGTCGCGGCGGCCCGGCTCGCCGCACCGGAAGCCACCGTATGGCTTCACGATTACCACTTGATGCTGGTGGCGGGTTATCTGCGGCGGCCGCGGCCGGATTTGCGGATCGGCGTACAGCTCCAGGTTCCGTTCCCGCCCGTCGAGCGGTTCCTGCGGCTGCCCATGCGCGACAAGGTGATGCGCGGGCTGCTCGGGGCGGATCTGCTCGGCCTGCCCGACGCTCGATCGGCGGCGAACTTCCTGGCGGCGGCGCACGAGCTGACCGGCTTGCGGCGAGGAGACCGGCTCCTGCTGGCCGACGGGCGCATGGTGGTCGCGACCGCCTTCCCGCCTTCGGTCGACGCCGCTCGGTTCGCCCGGCTCGCCGCCGACCCGGCCGTGCGGGATCGCGTACGCGAACTCCGGGAGAGCCTCGGCGACCCGGAAACGGTGCTGCTCTCCATCGGCGCACTCGACGAGCACGAGGGCGTGGAGCAGCGCCTCGACGCGTACGCGCAACTCATCGCCGAAGGCCGGGTCGACCCGCTCACGACGGTGTTGGTGCACGTGGCGGCGGCCGGTTCGGAGGCGGCCCACCCGGCCGGCGTACAGGAGCGGGTGGACCGCCAAGTGGCGCAGATCAACGGGATGTTCTCAAGGCTCGGCCATCCCGTCGTCCACTATGTACGCCACGAGCTCGATCCGGTCGAGCTCACCTCGCTGTATCTGGCCGCCGACGTGCTGCTGGCGTTGCCGTCCCGGCAAGGGGCGACGCTCGCCGCCAAGGAGTACGCCGCCACCCGGTTGGACGACACCGGCCGGATCGTGCTCTCGGAGTTCTCCGGCACCGCGGCCGACCTGCCGGAGGCGACCGTCGTGAACCCCGAAGACCTGGTCGAGGTGAAGGATGCGATCTGCGCCGCGATCGAGCTGCGGGCCAAGCCCGACGACGGCATGGCGGCGATGCGGTCGCGCATCCACGCCGCCGATGCGGCCAAATCGACCGAGTCGTTCCTCGACACCGTCGACGTCGTGACGGCGTACCGGTACGCGAATCGAGGGCAAGCCGCGTGCGTCAAGTGATGCGGCGGCTGCTCGCCGGGGTAGGGTCGGTGATGCTTCCGTACGCCGCGGACGACAAGCTGCCCAAGGAACTCGCCATCGCGAGGGCGATCGCCGTCGTGCCGCACCCCGGCGGAGGTGTTCGCGAGTGGACATACGCCGACGCCACGCACGCGCACGGCTGGTGGCTGGTGGTCCTCGAAGAACCGCGTTCGGTCCACGTCGTCGAGGTATGCGCCCGGACCGGAGACGCCCGCGTGGTCACCTCGCGTGGCAGCATCCCCAGCCAGGGCGGCTCCTAGCCGTTCAAGTACGCCAGAACCGCCAGCACCCGTCGATGTGAGTCGTCCGACGGAGGCAGCCCGAGCTTGGCGAAGATGTTGCCGATGTGCTTCTCCACCGAGACCGGGGCGAGCACGAGCGCCGCGCAGATCGCCGAGTTCGACATGCCCTGGGCGACGAGGTCGAGCACCTCGCGTTCCCGGGGAGTGAGCGCGGCGACGCCCTGGTTCTGGGCGTTGCGGGCGAACAACTGGCGGACGACTTCCGGGTCCATCGCGGTGCCGCCCGCCGCGACGCGTTCCACCGCGTCGAGGAAGTCGTCCAGCGCGGTCACCCGGTCCTTGAGCAGGTATCCCACCGCGCCTTTGCCGTCGGCGAGCAGTTCGGCGGCGTACGTGCGCTCGACGTATTGCGACAGGATCAGGACCGGCGCCGGGCGGAGCTTCACCGCAGCCCGGATGCCTTCGTCGCGATAGGACGGCGGCAAGCGCACGTCCACGATGGACAGATCAGGCTGGTGCTCGGCGACCGCTTCGAGCAACGCGTCGGCGCTGTCCACCGCGGCCACCACCTCGTGGCCGGTGCCCGTCAGGATGCGGACCAGGCCGTCACGGAGCAACAGCAGGTCTTCGGCGATCACGATGCGCATGGGATCTCCGCTCTCAGACGGGTCGGCCCGCCATTCGGACTGATGACGGTGAAGGTGCCGTCGAGCGCCTCGATCCGGCGGCGTAGGCCGTCGAGCCCGGAACCGCCCGGATCAGCACCGCCGGCACCGTCGTCGACGACCTCGGTGACGAGGCGATCCCCGGCGGACATGGTCACCCCGCAGGAGGTGGCTCCGGCGTACTTGACCGCGTTGGCCAGGCCCTCGGCGACCACGAAGTACGCCGCCGACTCGACCGCCGGGGGCAGCCGCTCGGGCACCTCGATCGAGACCGCCACCGGGACCGGGCTGTCCCCGGCGAGCGCGCTCACGGCCGCGGCTAGTCCCCGGTCGGTCAGGATCGGCGGGTGTATGCCGCGGACGAGCCGCCGTAGCTCGGCCAACGCCTCGTCGAGCTGACGGCGGGCCGTCGCCACGTCATCGGCGATGTCGGCGTTTCCGTGCCGTGCCCGGCGTTCGGCCAGCGCCAACGTCATTCCGGCGGCGACGATGCGGGCCTGCGCGCCGTCGTGCAGGTCCCGTTCGATCCGGCGCAGCTCGGCCGCTTGGGCGTCGACCACCCGAGCCCGGGTCACGGCCAGCTCTTGGGCTCGCCGGACGAGCCGGCCGTGCTCGCCCGGGGCGAGCAACGCGACCGCCACCCGGACCTGCGCCGACGCCAACTGCCGCAGCAGCCACATGACGATCGGGATCAAGGCGATGCCGACCGCCGAGATCAGCAGACGGCCGCTGTGCGTACCCATGGCTTGCTGGACGAGAGGATGCGCGCGGCGCTCCGGAACCGACCAGGCCCAGGCCGGGGCGATGACGGCGGCCGCCGTGACGACGGCCGTGACCACCGCGATGATGCCCAGGGTGAGACCGAGCGGGAAGAGTACGGCGAACCATGCCATGTCCCGCCAGGTCGCGGGCTGAGCCGCGAGCCGGCGGGCCTGGCCTTTCCCGCTGACCGGCAGGTAGGGCGAGGCGATCGCCGTGCCCAGGACCCAGGCGGCCCGGCGGCGTTCGAGCTGGGCCAGGTGGCGGTCGGCCCAGGCGACCGCGAGGAAGACCGGCGCGCCCAGGGCGGTGACCGCGCCGACCGCCATCAGCACCGTGGTCGCGAGCGTCCAGACAAACCCGATCGGACCGGCCACGAGGCTTGTCGCCAGGTAGGCGAAGGATCGGGCGGTACGCACGAGGCGGAGTCTAGCTCGGATGATCATTGCGCCGGCCGGCCGCTTTCGGGCTGCTGGGAAGGCGTCCGACCGGCGCATGATCTTTCCTGGGCTCAGATCGGGCGGATCGAGCGCAGCACCAGCCGGGCGGGCAGCGTTCCCGCCGCCAGACCGAGCAGGCCGACCACCCCGAGCAGACCCCCGTACGCGACCGGATCGACGATCAGCCGCAGGTTCCCGTCCTGGGCGGCGCTGAACGCCCCGACGACGATCGTGGTGACCACCACGCCGAGGGTCAGCCCGACCGCGACGGTCACGACGGCCTCCCGAGCGGTCATCCGGCGGATCTGCCCCGGCGTCGCACCCAGCAGGCGCAGCTGAGTGAGCTGGGCGCGGCGGGCGGCGGCGGCCACGGCGAACGTGTTGATCACAGCGATCGCGGTGAATCCCAGCGAGACGGCGATCATGATCTCCCAGGCGCCCTGGCGCTCGTCGGCGTCGCCGGCAGCCGCCGCTTGCGGCGGACGGACCTGCATGCCCGGCAACACCAACGCTCCGTGAAACGCGACCGAGGTGACCACGCCGCGCGGATCGTGGGCGGCGACCAGATCGGCCGGAGCCACGAGGTCGCCGAACCCGCGGTTGTTCGTGAAGATCCCGGTCAGCTTCAACTCGGTCGGGTAACCGTCGGGCAGCCACACCTGCACGGTGTCGCCGACCTGCCAGCCGTTGGCTCGCGCCAGGTACTCGCTCGCCGAGAGCCCGGTCCCGCTGCCGTCGGTGTATCCCAGGTCCAGCACGGGCGCGCCCCGTTGCAGTACGCCGAAAGCCGCGTAGTCCTCGGGCTTGCCGCCCTCGTCGACGATCAACCGCGTCGGCAGGATCGCCGTGTAGTCACCGTCGTCGGGCAGCGCCGACAACGGCAGGACACCTGTGGCGACGGCCGCTGTCCCGGTTCGCCGCGCCTCCTGATCCGCCGCGAGATCGGCGGACAGCGCGCTGTTGATCAGCATCGGCGCGTTGATCGCGACCATCAGCGCCAGCGGCACCGCGACCGAGGTGACCCGGCGGTTCTCGGCTCGGGTGAACGCGCCGGCCAGCCAGCCCGCGATCCCGGTCAGCCCGGCGACCCGCGACAGCAGCCCGCCCAGCACCTTCACCAGCAGCGGACCGGCCGCGCCGACCGCGCTCAGCAGCAGCGCGCTGGAGATGAACGTCATGCCCATGCCGAACGGGCCGTCCAGCGGCACCACGGCCAGGATCACGAACGCGCCCGTTGTGCATACGACGGCGGCCAGGGTTCGGAACACCCACCCGGTCCGCCCCTCGACCAGGGTCTCCTGCAACGCCTGCGCCGGGGCGATCCGGATCGCGCGACGGGCCGCCAACCGGGCACTGACCTGCGCGACTGCGACCGTGACGGCGATCGCGGCCAGCAGTACGCCGACGTTGACGCCGACGGTGAACTGCGGCGGTACCGCGCCCAGATCCCGGAAGCGGGTGGCGATCACCTCGGCGACGACGATGCTCAGCGGGCCGCCGACCACTGCCGCGGCCAATGTGATGAACAGGGTCTCGGCGCTCAGCAACCGCCACAGCTGACGGGGCGTCGCGCCGGTGGCCCGCAGCAACGCCAGTTCCCGCAAGCGCTGCCGGACCGTCAGCGCGACCGTCCCGGTCAGCACGAACACCGTGGCGAACGAGGTGATGCCGATGACGAACCCGAAGATGGAGATCGCCCCGATGTAGTCCGGCAGTGCGGACGGCAGGTCCGCCTTGACCTTGTCCTGACCTTCGTAGACGGCCTCTGATTGGATTGCGGTCTTGACCCCCTCGGCGGCCGCGGTGCCGAAGACCGCGTACGCCGTCGGCCCGGACAGTCCGGAGACCGCCTCGACCTCGTCGTCGGCGACGAAGACCGCCTTCTGCTCGGCCAGCCGTTGCGCCAGTACGCCCGACACGACCGCCTCCCGTACGCCGGTCCGGGTCACCAGGCGTACCTTGTCGCCGGTTTGGAGGCCGAGCGAGGGGTCGACGGCGACCTGACCCCGGGCCGGAGGAGCTCCACTCTGGAGAGTGAAGGGCATCAACGCCGCGCTCGCCCAGCCATGCCCCACCGGGTTGCCCACCGGCTTGCCATCCAATGTGGTCAGTGAAACCGGGAAGGCGTAGTCGGCCGTCACCTTCTCCGCGCCGGGTACGGCCGCCAACTTCCCGGCCCACTCGCGGGGCAGCATGGGAGCGCCCGACAGCCGTTCGGTCTTGGTCTTCGACTTCTGCTTACCCTTACCTTTGTCCTTCACCGTGGTCAGGCTGACCTCGCGGTCACCGCCGACCATCACGGCGGCGGCGTCGAACCGATGCGTCGTCGGAGTAGCGGTCAACACCGAGAACAGCAGCAACGCCGCGCCGCCGATCAACGCCACCGCCAGGACGGCGGCCACGAACGTGCCTCCGAAGGCGGCCAGGCGACTGCGCAGCCCGGCGATCGCGAGGCGGATCACTTGGTCACCGCCATCATCTCGTGCGCGATCAGCTCGGCGGTCGGCTCCGGCAGATTCCGGACGATCCGGCCGTCCGCCAGGATCACCGCCCGGTCGGCCCAGGCCGCGGCGGCGGGATCGTGCGTCACCATGATCACTGCGGTGGCGTACTCGTCGACCACCGAGCGCAGCAGCGCCAGCACCTCGCGGCCGGACTGCAGGTCCAGGGCCCCCG
>NZ_JABFVK010000019.1 GCF_013362815.1 Hamadaea sp.
ACTCATCGGGTGCCGTGGGCATTCTTCGTTTGGCGCAGAGCGGTGAAGTCGCCCAGTGAGATGACGCTGATAGACGTTCCCGTAGGTCAGCTCGTGTCGGTCCGACCCGGCGTTTCCCTGGTGGCCACCGCCGAGCCGCTGGGCACCCGACTGACCCTTCGAGCTCAGTACACCGAGGCAAACGTCGTAGCTCTTAGCCAGTTCAGTGATCATCTACGTCGTGCGATCGCCTCAGTACACCGGTAGCGATCATGTGTAGACTGCGTTCGCGGTTTGTGAGCCCAACGCCACCCGCCTTCGAATCCTGTGAACCCCGGTTTACCTGAATGAATGGCGAAGGTCTTGAGAAGATTCATCCCGAAACGATTCGTCCTTAAGGTCAGCGGCGAGGCGCTGAGCGGCAAGAAGGGGTTCGGCAGCGACCCTGAAGTGATCACCCATCTTGCATCTTGTCTGGCCGAAGCTCGTGGTGCCGGCTATCAGCTTGCCGTGGTTGTCGGTGGCGGCAACTACTTCCGGGGCGGCGACGAAAGCGGCTGGACCATTCCGCGCACTGAGCGAGACAACGTCGGGATACTCGGCACCGTAATGAACGGGATCTTCCTTCGTGGCGCGCTGCTCAATTGTGGCGTTGACGATGCTCGGCTTATGACGGCGATACCCATCCCGTCGATAGCCGAGCCGTATATCCGGCTTCGAGCCGACCACCACCTCAATAAGGGAAAGGTGCTCATCCTCGCGGGCGGTAACGGTCAGCCGTTCGTCACAACCGATTACCCTTCGGTTCAGCGTGCGATTGAACTGGACGCAGAGGCCCTGCTGGTGGCCAAGAACGGTGTAAGCGGCATCATGACCGCCGACCCGAAAGTTGATGCATCCGCCCGCCTTCTGGACAAGCTTTCGCACGAGGATGTCATCGACCGGCGTATCCGGGTGATGGACCAGGCGGCGTTCGTCTTGGCGATGGAGAACTCACTGACTCTTAAGGTCTTCGATGTTGCGGTGCTGAATCAGCTCACCGAGATCTGCGGTGGTGAGCACATCGGGACACTTGTGGAGTCGCCGGATCGGTAGGCACAGGAAGCCGGCCGGACGTCACTTGTTGTTTGACACGTGAATGCGACCCGGGGTCGCAGCGGGGAGGATCTGTGAGATTCATCTGGTTCGGCCTGGGCAGGTTCGGTCTTCCTATGGCCAAGAATCTCATCGACCGAGGCCACGATATCTTGGTGCCGACCAACGGGGCTCACGGTGCGGCGGCGGCGAGAGAAGCGTTGGCCTGGGGAGCCCGTCCGACAGAACCGGCAACGGCGGTCGACGGATGGTTGACGTGCCTGCCGCGGCCGGAGGATGTTCGGGAGGTCCTCGCCAGCATCGACCGATCCCAAACGTCATTGGTTGTCGACTTCTCGACGGGGCATCCGACCGGAGCACGTGACATTGCGTCGTGGTTGCATGACAGAGATATTCGATATGTCGATTCACCAGTGTCCGGATCGCCGGCGCAAGCCGCGGAGGGAAGCCTGACCACTTGGGCCGGTGCACCTGAGCCCGAAAGAGGATCGGTTATTCGCGGGCTGCTGGAGGACGTCGCCGCGAACATCTTCTACATGGGCACGGTCGGCACAGGCAGCGCGATGAAGCTTGTCAATCAGGTCGTGCACATCACCAACATCGCCGCGCTGGGCGACGGCCTGGCCCTCGCACGTGCCCTCGGCGTTGACGAACAGCTCGCCGTTGCCAGCATGCAGACCTCCTCCGCGGATTCAGCCATGCTCAGAAGGTTTGGGCCCGCGATCGTCGCTCACGACTTCAGTCCTCGCTTTGCCCTCAAACTGGCTTCGAAGGACGTGCGTTTCGCGACGGCCGAGGCCGCCCAACATGACGTACAGCTGGACCTTCTGCGACTTGTCGCCGACCGGTTGATGAAGCTGGAGGCGGAAGGCTACGGCGAAAGCGACTTCAGCGTCCTCGCCAGCTCGCTCGCTCAGGAGGCATAGTCCGTCATGGAAGTGTCCACCGTCATTCCGTGTGGTGGGATCTCTGGCAGCGCCCTGGAGACAGACGCACGCTTCGAAAAGATCTGCCATCGTGCCGCGATGCTGGCCCTCGACGAGAGCTACGGGCTTCACCGTGAGCACATGACACTGCGCCTTACATCGACGGCTGGAGAGGCTCGCGTAATCATGGAGCCAAGCCTCGCCGACGTGGGGCAGCTCTTCACGGAGCTGCCACACCAGGTCGTCAACCTTGCAGCGTTCGGGCCGCCCGCGTTCACCGCGAGGATGAGGGAGGTCGGTGCCACGCTTCGCGAAATCCTGCTTCCGTTCTCCGGCTCGGAACTCGCAGTGATCCGGCGGCTCAATCCAAGCCTTCGAGAGGCGGCAAGGCGGGCGCATCGTCCGCCGGACTCCGCGCTCATCATCATCCGCGAGCACGCTCTGCTTGAGAAGCTCAACATGATCCAGTCATTGATCGACGGCGGCTTGCGGGCCGATCAGATCATCTTCGTTCCCAAGCCCGATGCCACCCGCTATCGCGAGCGCGTGATTGCGCACCTGCGGTCGATTGATTGCACGGTGATCGACTCCGACTGGACCCGCTCGTTGACCGATGAGCTCGCCAGCCGGCCCACGCCCGACCTCGACATCGTTCTCGTCGACGACGGGGGACGACTGATTCAGCTGGTCATGCGGGCCCAGGGCATTCATGCGCGCAGCGTCGTCGCGATCGAGACGAACTCGTCGGGCATGAAGAGGCTGACCGAAGCCGGTCTCACTGACGAGGTGGTCAATCTCTCCGACAGTCCAGCGAAGGAACGTGCGAACGCCTGGATAGCCGTCAGCGGCGTGCACGGGTTCAAGTCGTATCTCGCACATCGCAGACAGGCGGGCCAGTACTGCCATCTGATCGGGTACGGCAAAATCGGCTCGTTCGCTGCCGAGAGCCTTCGGGCGAGCGGTTTCCGTGTCACAGTGTCCGAGGTATCCGCCGATCGCCGCGCCCTGGCCGAGCGGCATGGCTTCGCTGTGTACGAGTCAGCCCAGAAGGCATTGAGGTCTGAGCAGCACCGCTATGTCTTCGGTTGTTCGGGAATGCCGGCACTCACCCTCTCCGACCTGGGCTTGCTTGCCCCGGACGCGGTCTTGGCCAGCCTGTCTTCGAACGACTTCGCCGCGGTCATCGCCGCCGCCGCTGAAGACAGCGGCTGGCGTTCGTGGAGTGATCCGAGCGGAACGCACCTCGAGCGCGAGGGCGCTCGCGTACTGCTACTTGCCGACGGTCATGCAATCAATCTTCACGGTGCCGAGGGTGTTCCGGAGCCTGACTTTGACGAGTTCGTAGCGACCGTGATCGGCGCGATCGACGACGAACTGGCAAGAATCGCCTCGCAACCTAAGCGCCTTGTTTGTTGACGTACAACATCCCGTCAGACCAGATGTGGCGGGTGCCGCCCCATGACGCGGCGCTCGCCACATCCGGGAAGAAGCCGTGCCCATTGTGGTTGGCACTCGTGTTGCAGAGCAGCGGGATCCCGCTGATCTTCTCGTACTCCAGCAGTATTCGTGCGGCGGCGGTGTTGCTTGAAGGTTCAATCGTCTGAAGACGTGCGGTCCGGTCGAGGTGCACGATCGCAGGAACCCGCGCCAGCCATTCCGACCGCACCTGATGATCAAAGATCATGTATGGGTCATTCCCTCCCGGCTCAAAGATCTGGGCTGAGCTGGTAGCCAGGCAAATAGGGGCGACCGGCCGATAAGACGCACGTCCCTTGATCAGATTTAGGTGGTCCTTCATCGCCGGATCCGTGGCAGGGGCCAAGATGCTGCGATTACCGAGTGCGCGCGGGCCGAGTTCGGCGCGCCCGGACAAGACAGTCACCGGTACGCCCTCGTGATGCAGGATCCAGGCCAACTCGCGCTCGTCGCACTGCCGCGCCAACCATCCGGACGGGACTTCGCTGCTCCGCAGCCGCGGACCGCTGTAGACGCTCCAGTCAAGCGCCGTCTGACCGCGCTCGCGGAACATCTCGCAAGCCGCGGTTCCGATCGCGGCACCTGAGTCGTTCGGAAACGGGGGAATCCACACTTCGCGAAACGCGCCGGACTTTCGCAATGCGCTGTTCCACTTGATGTTGAGCGCACAGCCGCCGCCTATCGCGAGGTTTACCTGAATTCCGGGGAAGACCTTCTGCGCGAGCGCTGTCAGCCGAGTCACCAAGGTGTTGCCGAGGAACGCTTGGAAGGTGGCGATGATGTCCGCATCGGACAGACCCGGGAGCAGCGCTGAACGATGCTCGGTCACGTTGTTGCCCAGATCGAAGGCCGTCTCGCGCGAAATCTGCCGAGATCCACGAAGTAGATCGTCGAATACGGAGAAGGCCGCTTCCTCGACCGTACCAAGGGCGGCGTAGGCCATCGCCTTGCCAGCAATCGAGAGATGGTAGTCCCGATACTCGGCCACCGTCATCTGCGTACGATCGCGATAGTAGGGCTCGAAGTTGGCGCAGAAGTCGGCAAAGATGTTGCCGACGAGGGGAAAGAGCGGCCCTAGCGAGCGGACTTGCCGCTCGGCTGCGGCCACGTGATAGGCCCGGGGCACCATCGCTCCGTCCCACACGACGACAAGCGCGTCCTCGCCTCGGGCTGGAAAAGGACTCGAACTGTAGGCGCCGATCAAGTGATTGCTGGCGTGGTGATAGCTGACGTAACCAGGCCGCCGGCCACCAAAATCGAAGGCGGTGAACTCATGGCGATGGAGCGGGTCCCGGGATCTCACACCCTCGACATAAGGAGCGACCGGCAGCTGCATAGGCTGCCCGCCCGTTGCCGTCGGTATCTGCGAGCCGTCTCCATCGCCCTCTGCCCACCAGCCGTCCACGACAAATTGGTCGACGTCTGCAGGTTCGATGCCTTCGCTCCGAAGGATCTCGCCGATGCGATCAAGGTCGCCCAGTGCTGAGTAGCGTCGGCCGTTGGCGAGCTTTTCGACCTCGATACTGAAGATAAGCTTGTTGCCGTCTATGACCGCGACACCGCCGTCGTGCGAGACCTTGACTCCGCAGATCAGCAAAGCTCGTCCCCTCCTTCGTGGTTCCGGTCGCTTGCCGGCTTCCCGTCTTCGAATTCGATCTTCAAGAGGTCGCCCGATGCCTTCCACAACATGGCCAGATCGTCGTGGGACGGCACCTGTCCAGCGACGACACCGAGGTAACTGAGGGTTCCGGTGTCCGAATCCACTACATCCCCTGCGCCGGCCTTGACCTCGATCCGTGTGATTCCCAGCGGCGTGCTCTCGGCTCGCCCGATACTGCGTATCCGCGAGGATCCCACCGGTGCGGGAATGAAGAATTGAAAGGTGACTCCCGCCAGGGTCACTGCTGGCAGCCTCGCGCGCCGGCCCAGGGCGGCCTCTAAGGCGATCCGGACTGGATCAAGCTGAGCGGATCGCCGGACGATGTCGGCGACGTAGCCCCCTAAGCGGCCGTTCACCTCGATGATCCGCGGTCCCTGCGCGGTCAACTTGAGCTCTGTCTGCACCACGCCGTGCGCTACCCCCAAAGCACGAAGCGTCTCGTCAGTCAGAATCAAGATCCGCTGGCGAGTCTCCGGTTCGATCGTTGCGGGAACGAACATGCCTGACTCTCGAAACGGCGGCGCCAGCGGAAGTTTGCCCAGCAACGCGAAGTGGTCGACGGCGCCGTGGTTCACTACCGACTCCACCGAGACGTAGTCACCCCACGCCGGTCCGGCCACGGTCGGATCGCCTTCAAGGTACTCCTCGAGTACGAGTGCCTCCGGCTGCGCGCAGCGGGGAAGCAACTGTGCCACCTGGGCATGAACCGCCGCTCGATCGCCCACGTATACTGTGTCTCGGCTGCCCGCCCCCGACTCCGGCTTGAGCACGGCGGGGAGGCCGACATGCGCCACGGCTTCTTGCACGTCGGTCACCGCCCGGATGACGTGGTAACGCAGGACATCAACTCCTGCCTCCGCGAGCACCCGACGCTGGCTGGGTTTGTGCGTAAGCCGATGAGCAGTTTCGGTCGAGTGAAAGGCCATCCCCATGCGCTGCGCGTAATCGGCCGTCTCGCGCACGTGTGGCTCGCTGAAGGTGGTGATGCCTGCTATTCCGCGTTGCTCCAGCACCGCCGCCACGTCGTACGATGACAGCCCATCGACATTGACGAATTCGCCGAGGCGGCGTAGAAGACGGTCGACCCCCTGTCGCTCGGCAGCTTTGCCGTCGGCAACGAAAACGAGATCGCAGACGCCCCTTGCCGCTCGCCAGATATCTGATGGACTCGCCGCGCCGACGTCATAGACCACAGCCACACGCGGCAACTGGTCAGCCGACTCGTTCATCGTCGCTGAATCCTTCCCTTGGCGCTACCACGGACTGCGGCATGATCCGAGCCTGGGGTGCACTCGCCGCAGATCCCATGAAGCGTACATAAGATCACCGACCCGCATTGTCCCGGAAGATCGACTGCCGTTATGGTGGCGCGATGACCTGGCCATCATGGAACGACGGCTCCTTCATCATCGACGGTGTTGGATACATAAGAGACGTCGTCGAGCTACCTGGCGGCTGGTCCAGCGGTCGGGCCATGCTGCTTGACGGCGACCGTGGACGGGCTGTAGTAAAACGGTGGCCTCAGCCGATGATGGCACGGGGTGCGGCCGAATCCGCCGCGCTGCTGGCGCTGGTCGGGTCGAGGGTCGCACCACGCCCGCTGACAATCAACGGTTCGCTCGATCCGCTGCACTTCGCCAGCCAGACGATCACCGCACAGGAATTCCTCGAAGGCCGTCCGCCCTTCATGCATCGGCCGATCGAGGAGACGACTCTTCGTGCCATCGGCGCACGGATCGCCGAGATGCACGCTACGTTCAGGCCGACCGAACGGGCACTGCCCGTCGCGAATCGGCTGTCTGATGCGTTTGAGCTGTTGCGGCTCCCGGCGATACGACGGGACGGGCTATTCGACCTGATCGCACAGGGGCTCAAAATGTGCGAGACGTCCCTCCCGGCACTCACGGAGTGCTCGACCGGTCACATCCATGGCGACCTCAACTTCGATAACATCCTCTGCGACGACGACGGCATCCGATTCATCGACTTTGAGTTCGCTCGTCATGACCTGCGGCTACTCGATCTTGCCATGATGCGCGCACCGTTACGCTCAGCTGAGGGCACCCTCGTGGTCCTACCACCTAGAATCCAGGTGGCCGTCCTCGACGGATACCAGGCCGCCGCCCAGACCCCGTTCGACGACCACGAGTTGGCACTCTTGCCGACCGTCTCTCTCATGTACTTTTTGATGATCTTGCGTGATCTGGTTGCGCTCGATTCACTACATTGGCGCAAGGTTTTGCCGGCGGTCGCTCAACTGATGAGGGAAAGCTCTGTCTCGCTGCGGATCGCTTGAGCCGGTTCACAACTCCAGAATCCAGTCGTCGCCGCACAGGGCGGTAAGTCCCAGCCGCTGAGCGGTGAGCAGCGCGTCGATAACGGAGTTCACGATCGGCTCACCCGCGCCGTTAAACGAGGTGCACAAGACGGCTGCGAGCCCGGATTCGGCTGCAACTGCGGACATAAGAGCAGCCAGGCCCAGTTCGTGAGGCTGGACGATCTTTGCCCTGGTCGTACCGTCAACATGCCGGACAGCCTCCATCCGCGGATCGTCCACCAAGTCTGCGGTTCGCAGCATGTAGGCGTCCGTTGGTCCCGTCAGTACCTGCTGCGCCGACGCCGCCGTCAGAATCGGGGCGAGTGGCCGCCACGACTCACGCCCCTTGAGCAGATTGATCCGGTCGCGAATCCGCACGCCGGCAGGGGTGGAAAGGATGGCTCTGTTTCCCAGGGCGCGCGGCCCGATCTCGGCCCGGCCGGCGATTCTGCCAATGATCGCGCCCTGAGCGAGACGATGGGCGATCTCATCCACGGTTGTACGTCGTGCAGCAAACCCGCGCCGCCGCAGCAGGTCGAGATCACTCATAGCGTCAATACCGAGGAAGGCGTCCTCGGCCGGCGCAACATCACCTCCGGACGACAATGCCAGGAAGGCAGCGGCACCCAGGGCCAGACCGGTGTCGCTCGCGCACGGCGGGACGAACAGCTCAATCCCGGCGTCATCTAGAACTGCTTGAACCTTGGAGTTGGCCGTACAGTTCAAGGCCACGCCTCCGGACATGACAACATTGCGAACGCCCGGATTTTCGCGCAGCAGACCTTGCAGGATCTCCAGAACCTCTTGCTCAAGCCACGCCTGCCCGGCCGCGGCCACAGCGGCCCGCCGGATGAAGGTGTCCCGGGGCGCGAACAGCTGGGCAGCTAGCTCTTGTTTGCGTCCTGCTCGCGTCGCGTTGAAAGCCGCTTTGATCGCGCCGCGATCGGCGCGGTGCTCAGTAAGCTCATCGGCGGTGAGCAACATCCCTGATGACTTCCGGCTGACTGCTTGGGCGAGGACGTCATCGAAGGCACCGTAGGATGCGAGGCCCATGGTCTTGCCCTCGTGTCCCCACGAAAATCCAATGGCCTGGGTGATCGCTTCGTACTGCAGGCCCATCGAGTCAAGAATAGGCAGATGCCAGATCGGGGCGATCTGGGAGCCGTGCGAACGATACGCGGCGCCAGAACAGATTTCACCGCGACCGTCAAGGACCAGGTGCAAGGTCGGCTCGTTACGACGTTGCTCGGGGAGGTAGACGAATCCTGAGTAGGCGTGCGCAAGGTGATGATCGACGAAGTGCAGGGGAGGGGCCTGCTCTAATCGCCCGAGAAGCCCTGATGCGCGCAGCGCCTGACTTACGAGACGGCGGTAGTCTTCTGGGTCCTCGTTCCAGTGAAGCGGATTACCTGCATAGCAGATTGCTTCTACCTTGGAGTCGCCAACGGTCGACGCCAGAGCTCGAAGGGCAGCGACGGGAAGGGACTTGCGCCCCTTCTTCTGCCGGCTGAATCGCTCCTCTTCGTATACAGCAGATACCTTGCCGTCGATGATCGCCGCCACGCCCGAGTCGTGGCCGAATTCAGGATGGCCATTGAACCCGATAATCATTGGACACCTGTCTATCGCTTGACCTTACGCGGCAGCCCGAGCGGTCGCCCTGCCGCGTGGGTTGAAGGACCCGAAACTGGTGGACGCACGGCGATCTTGCCGTCTGGGCTCGGTCTTGGCAACCCTGCCGCTCTCTGAAGGTGGCTCTCACGAGGCGTTTGCGCCCTTGAAATTTCGGTCACGAAGGTGGATCATGCATCGAGCACTAGGGCGGCACCGCGCGTAGAGGGTAAGGCCAGGGGGAGGGCTCACGTGCTTGATGAAGAATTGGACCTGCTAATCGCCCTATGCGATCCCGGGACCGACGACGCGGCAGCACGCGTCTCCATCATGGAACGTATGACCGCACAGCAAATCGACTGGAATCGATTATTTATCCTGGGTCTCTGGCACAAGGTTGCATTCCTCGCTCTCCAGCGACTGATGGACCTTGATCTGCTCGATGCGGCACTGGAATCCTGCGGGCTTCCGTTGTTGTTGCTCAATCATTGGAAGCAGCTCCACCGCGTGAACCTACGCCGCAATGAACTGCTTCAGACCGAGCTGGGGCGGATCGTTATGGCGTTCCAGCGGCGGGCCGTGCCGTACGCCGTCGGCAAAGGTGGTCCACTGCTGATCGGACCATGCTACCGACCCTCCGAGCGTAAGATGTACGACCTGGATTTTCTTGCACCTCGTGATGCGTTCGAAGCCGCGACCGCCGCAATGGCAGAAGGCGGCTATGTCATGGGACGGTATGGCCACTCGCAGTCGTCCATCATGGACTTACGTGAGGGCGAACTCCGTAAGTGGTTGCTCATCTCGCGAGGCCTGCCGAATTTCATACGGAAGATCGACGATGTCGCGTTGGACATCTCCATAGCACAAATCCAATTCAGGATCGGCTCCACCGGCCAGGGCGGCAGGTCGATCCCGGCCGACCCGCTCATCGCGAACGCCGCCGCGTGCGACGTCGGATGGTCGGGCACCAGCGACAATGTCATGGTCGCGCGTCCGTCCATGCCAGATACCTTCCTCCAGCTTGCGCTGCATATCGTGCGGGAAACCACCGATGCGGAGCATCGCGACTGGGGTATGAGCTGGAACTTGATCAAGTTGTGCGACCTGGATAGATTCGTGCGTACTCTCCAAGTTCCGACGCATGAGATCACAGACCGTGCCATCGAGTTGGGCTTCGCCACGCACTGCAGGTATGCGCTCGAGGCCACATTCGCGGTATTTCCGGGGTCAGCCCCTGTGGCGACCCTTCTGGCCCGATTCCGTGACCTCTTGCCAGCGGAGGACATTCCGACACCGACGATCGCAACGATCGGGCGGGAGATGGCGGCGCTGGCGCAGGTTTCGAAGCCCGCCGACAGCTCATGGACGGCATGGATGGGCGTGAAGACCACGTAATGGAAGCACCCATCGTCGTTGTCGGTCAGCCATGCACCGGTAAGAGCACTCTTGGCTCCTCGCTGCAGAACATGCTGAGTGGCTACAAGCACATCAGCGTGGGTGATCTCATCCGAGCTGATCGCGACAGTCGAGGATCCGTCTGGCCCTTGGACCTGCGCAACGCTTTCGACGGCCGCCGCGGCTTTCCGGCTGATTTCATCAGCAAGCTGGTGACGGAATCGTGGCGGGACTGTCAAGAACTGCAAGGCTGCATACTTGACGGTGGTCCGCCCCTGGGTGCGGCACTGCGCAAGATCGACGTGGCGCCTCTGCTCAGCATCGTGCTCGAGGCGTCCGATGCTGTGCGTGAGGACCGCTTTCAGGAACGCCGCCGCCATAACCTGCGGACCGATGATTCGCTCGACCTATTTCGACGTCGGTCAGCGCAGTATCGGCTCAATCTTGCCGAAACATTAGTCGAACTCGCAGACCTCGGGCCCCAACTGCACCTCGACGCGAACGCCGAGACCTCCGCCGTTCTGTATCAAGCGCTGTCCGCGACGCTCCTAAGCCGGGTGGTTCATCACCATCGGCGGCGACTCACCAACCCCAACAGCGCCACGGTCGCGTCCGCGGCAAAGCTGGCGCTGGACCGCCCCGGCCGCTCCGTGCGGGTTCCCGCAGTCGACGGGAGCACCCCAGTAAGTCCCATCATGATCATCAAGCCGGGCTTCGAGTACGGCCCCAACCTTGTGGCCGCAGTTGATGAGTGCCTGGCTCCCTTCGGCTATACCATCGGCGAGCTTGTGGTGTGGACCGACAGCGACCTCAAGCAGGCCGGCATGGTGGCGGCCCACTTCGACCGACAGTGGATCTATAGCCAATACGCCTCCGCACTTCTTGAGCCCGCCGTCCGAGGTGGCCAGGAGATTGCCGACGAATACACGCTCGACTCGCTGAACGCGTGGGAAGCGAGCCACCCGGCCAAAGTCGGCCCAGGTCGATGGCAGGCGGACCTGCGCCTGCCGGACGGCAGCTGGATTCGGGCTGTCAACGGCCATATGCCCGGAGTTGTTCGGGGATATCTCCAACCGGGAGCGTTCGTCACGGCCCTACGTCTCGTGGCTCGGCCTGGTGCATCCTGCGCACGCTGGCGAGAGCTGCGCCGCGATCTTCTCGGTACAACCGACCCAAGGTTGGCGACGCCGAGTTCGCTGCGAGGAAAGGCATATGGTGGTGCCCTGCCCCTGAGCGGCGAGGTCTCTTTTCAGAACAACGCATTCCATCTTTCGGCCGGCCCCTTGGAAGCCATCCGCGAGCGGTTGATCTGGTTCGGGCCTCCCGCCTGTTCCTCACGTGAACTCAGCTTGCTGTTGAACCTGGCGACCGAGAAGCCGGATCCGGCCGGTGAGGGCTCTTTCGCCAGCACCGAATGCATGGACTGGTACGAGATTCTGCCACGCCTCGCAGGGTGGACGTTGCTCCCGCCCGACCTGCTCCTCGGCGGTGAAGAGGACCCCGCACATCTCCTTGCCCGCCTTACCGGCTGGCACGCGACGAACGGTGAATGACATGAATACGAACCAGGGTGACGCGCCTCAACATCTCTACTTCGCCCGCCCCTGGCGTGATGCCCTGGTCCCGCAGACCAATATCTGCGATACCCTCCTGCACTGGGCGACAGTGATGCCTGATCGCCCGTACCTCACGGAACTCTTGGCTGATCAGGGCAATCCGCATACGACCACGTATGGTGAGCTGGCGCAACACGTAAGAGCCGCCGCGGCAGCACTACGCAACGTGCATGACGTCCGTCGGGGCGATCGCATCGCGGTAATGCCCAGGAACTCGATTGATTCAGTGATTCTGCTTCTTGCAACCGCCTACCTCGGTGCGGAAGCGGTCGTGCTCAACCCCCGTGATCCTGAGGCCCGCGTCACCGAGCAGATTCGGATGAGCGAGGCCGGCCTGGTGTTCGCCGAGGGTGGCGCGGGAAGGGAGAGCATCGAGATCGCCGAGTTCGCTAAGGCCGCCCGACAAACGGCGCCGCTGGCCGATCCGCCGAACCGGCATCCCTTCGACACCGCGTTCATCTTGTTCACCACAGGATCCACTGCAAGCTCGAAAGCCGTCCTGCTGACCCACTACAACCTCCTAGTCAACGGAACAGCACTTGCTCGGCATCACGGGCTCGTCGACGGTCGCCGCTTCTTAGGCGTTCTGCCGATCTCCTACGCCAACGGGCTCGGCTTGACGATCATCGCGAACTTGATCGGCGGCTCGCAGGTATACCTCCTCGATCGCTTCGACCCTCTCACCTACCTGTCGACGCTCGAAGCCATCCAGGCCAACGTAGCCAGCCTGGTTCCCAGCATGCTGACCGCGGCGGTACTCGCCCGTAGGATTCCCCCGTTGCCCGCGCTTCAATATTTCATCTCGGCGGCCGCACCGCTACGCACCAGCACTGCCCGTGAGGTGTACGACCGCCTCCGCATGCGAGTCGTTCAGGGCTACGGGTTGACGGAGACGACCAACTTCTCCACCACTATGCCGACCGATCTGTCGCCCAGCGCCTACGAGGAATGGATGCTCGGCAAGGACATACCACCCGTCGGAATCGCCCTGTTCGGGAATGAGGTGGCCGTACTCGATATCGACGGACGGCCACTAGCGAATGGGGCGGAGGGCGAGGTCTGTATGCGCGGGCACAGCATCATGGCCGGATACGACCGCAATCCCGACGCGAACGACGAAGCGTTTCGCGACGGCTGGTTCCACTCAGGTGACATCGGCTACATGACGTCACTCGACGCTGGCGAGCCCGACCGGCGGATCCTTACCTTGACCGGCCGAGCCAAGAATATTGTGAAGATCGGCGGGGCGGCCGTCTCATTGGACGAGGTCGACCGCGCCCTCTTATCACTGCCCCGGATCGAGGATGCCGTCGCGCTGGGAGTTGAGGATACCCATCTTGGCGAGCGCATCGTGATCCAGGTTGTTTCACGGGAGGCGGACGCCTCGACCACGACAGCCACGATTCGCGAGGCGCTATCACGCGTGCTCGCCGCCGGACTACCCCCGACTCGCATCGAGCTTGTCGCCGAGGTGCATCGCACAGCAAACGGTAAGGCACTTCGGCGCCTGGCAAGACCGGAGACGCCTCCGGCGATCGACGAAGAGCTCGATGGCTGAGATGACACGCGTCCTGGTGGGAATCCCCACCTACAACGAGAGCCACAATATCGAGCGCGTCACGCGGCTCGTCGACGATGCGCTGGTCGCTAATCGGAGCGCTACCTCTTTCGCAATTGCCAACCTGGACAACAACTCCCCGGACGGAACCGCCAAGATATTCGCGAACGTCACCACCCGCACGCCCAAAGTCGCACTGGCCACACAGCCGGGCGTTGTCGGGAAGGGCGCCAACATCCGGCTACTTATGACGCACGCTTTGGAACACGGATTCGACGCCGCCATCACCCTGGACGCCGATCTCCAGCATGTCCCGCCACAGTGGATCAGCGCATTCACGGATGCGATCGATCGGCCCTCACCGGTCCTCGCACTCCCGCTGTACGCCCGTCCCGCCAACGACGGAAGCCTGACCAATCACGTAATCGTCCCGCTGTTGGCCGCCGTAACCGGCCACCCGATACGGCAGCCGATCGGAGGCGATATGGGATTCAGCCGACGCTTTATGCAAGACGTCACCGCTGTCGACTGGCCCGACACCGCGTACCGGTTCGGAGTCGATCTCTTCTTCGCACTCTTCGCGATGCGCCACGGGGAATATACGCAGACGCCACTGGCGGTCGGGAAGCATCACCCGTGGCGCAACGCAGCACCGAACCAGGTCGAACCCGAATTCAGCGGCAAGTTCGACGACATCGTCTCCACACTTCTTGATCTCCTGACGCAGTCTCGGCCGCACAGCACCGGCGTGCCTGGTGTTGGCGCGTTCCCTGATTGTCCGCCGCTGGATGAAGCGACCGCTCGCAAGTGCGATCCGCGCTTCATGATCGCCGTTGCGCAATCGGAGCACGAACGGCAGAGCCGCGAACCCTGCTATCAGTACCTGCTGGGCGGGATCGAGGGGGCTGAGGCTCGGCCGCTGCTGCCAGACCACGCATGGGCCGGCGTGCTGTCGAGGGCCCTGCAGGCGTGGCCGTCGGAAGAACCATCGGCATTCCTCAAGGCTTTACGCGCATTGCTCTACTGCCGAATAGCAACCGACCAGGCCGAGTTTGTCGGCCTTAGCCAGGCTGAGGTCGACGGGAGGGTGCTTCGCGTGGCCTCGCTTATCAACATCGACGCCCACTCCGACCAAGGGACGCCGATACCGGGCCCAACCCCGAAGGAGGCAATAGCATGATCGATGCAATCAAGCACATACCCGACGCCGAGAACGAGATCCATGACCTGGCCGCGTTCAAAGACTTCGGCTACTGCGTCCTCACACCGATCGTTCGGTTCGACGCCGCCGTCGCGCTGGGTCTGGTGACCACGCTCGCCGGGGTGGTACGTACGGGTCACGCCACGCAGGCCGCGCATGTGCGCGACGGCGAAGGAATAGTACGCGCCCAAACCTTCGAGGAGGGCGCCGTCTACATGGTCGCCCCGCCGTTCGACGGTTTCGCCGCCGACCGATACCTCATGGACTTCTACGATGTGACGGATCGTGATCTTTGTTCCCGAATGCACATGCACACCGGAATGCGTTTCGTCCGCATGATGACCGGTCCCGAGACCAGCATTCGTGTTTCGGGTCTGTCGGAGTTTCGCTTCGGCCGCGCAACGTCATCCTTCGAGCTGGAGACGTTCGAGGACCAGTTGACGGATCCCGCCAGCGGTCGCGCCTATCGACGCTATAACGCTGTAGTACCCGAACGGTCGTGGGTGGACATGCAGATCCCGCGAGGAACGGCCCACCAGTTTAACGCCATCGGCCCGCACGCTGTGATCGACACGGTTCACCCCGAGGAGTCGATCGAGATCTTCCGGGAACGGGCATCTCGCATCAACATGATGGCGCAGACAGTCTTCCTCGAAGCGGAACCGTCCACAAGTGAGGCATGCCGCGACCTCACCGCGTGAACCTCAGCGACGATCCAGCGGTGTCAAAATGTCACGAATCATGGCTGATACGGCCCCGATTGTCGTGAAGTGTTCGGGCCGCAGGTCGTCATCGGGGATCTTCATGGCGAATCGGCCCTCCAGGTCACTCACGAAGACGAACAGAAGGAGCGACGAAACGCCTAGGTGCGCCAAATGATCGGTGGCTGTAACCGTCCCCGGATGTTGCCCGGCCACTGCCGCAATAGAATCCGCGATTCCCGCCTCGATCGCCTGCTCCGACATCATGTGACGCTCATCCCTCCATCGATCATGATCGCGGCCGCCGTAATGGATCTTGATTCGGTCAGAAGTTTAACCCACTGCGCCACTTCCGTGGGTTCGACCGTGTGGCCCAATGGCGTGACCGGCAATGGCCGACCGTCCATCACCTCCGCAAGCATCGGAGTCCGGACCGCACCGGGGACGATGGCGTTCACCCGCACGCCGTAGGGCGCACACTCCGCCGCCAACGCCTGAGTCGCAAAGTGCAGCGCAGACTTGCTGGTCCCGTACCCAACCCGCCCCGGCCGAGCGCTGGTTCCCTGCTCAGAGCCGATGTTGACGATATCTGCGGGCGCCGCCCGGCGTAGTTGCGGAAGGAACAAAGCAGCAAGCTTTATCGCCGCAGTCGAATTGACAGCAAACAGCTCGTCAATTCTCTCGCACGTGAGTTCATCCAAGCTGCCGAAGTCGGCATGCCCTGCGTTGTTGACCAGCAATTTGAGGCAGCAGAACCTACGCTCAACCTCGACGGAGAGGGCCCGGAGCTGCTCGTTGTCCCGCAGGTCGGCCGCGATGACCGTGGTGTCAGTCGAAGAATGAGCCTCGGCAACCTCGCGCAACCTCAGGATGTTTCGTCCGGTCAACACGACATGCCAGCCCGCCTGTATCAGAGTGGCGCTAATCGACCGTCCGATGCCTCCACCAGCCCCCGTGACCACTGCAACGCGATCGGGTCGAGAGCACAGATGCACGCCAAGATTCATCGCAGTACTACTCCTTCGATCCATTCAGCGATCTGATCCCACTGCGCATGAACCTCTGGATGGCTCACCACATCGATATGAGTCCAGTCCGCAGGGAGGGTATGCACCGTCCGGCTTGGACTTTCCACCATCGCCTGGATCGTGGCCGCGCAGCGGGTACCGCTCGACGAATCTTTTGACCGCACACCCAGTACGGGAATCCGGATGCCGCCGAGGATCTCTCCGCAGGCTTCGCTCTCGGCAAGATTTGCGATCTCCTCAATCTGGCGAGACGGCCACCATTCGTCATTACCGAACATCAGATATCGGAGCTGATCGAAGTCGCGTGCCAGGGACGTGATCAGCGGCGAAGCCACGGATTCCCAGCCATTTCGGGAATCGGCCAGACTCTCTTCTGCCTGCCGACGGAACCGCGGATTCCAACTCGGCGAACGCACCAGATCATGCCGACTGGCCAGTGGTTGCGCCGAACCGGACGGGGCGATGCCGCCGTCCAGCAGGATTAGCCCGTTAAGACCAGCATCCCGCGACGCGGCCAAACAAGCGAGTGACGCACCGAGGCTGTAGCCAGCCAGAATGACAGGTAGCTCGGGAAACGCGCGTCGTGTAACTAGCAAGGCCTGATCGATGTCATCCAACAGATCCGTCGTCCGGCAGTCGGCGAGATTGGCTAGGTCCATCTGCAAACGGCTTGTACGGAACGGCACCGCACCAACTGCGAATCCTCTTTGGGCAAGGCCGACACGGAAGTCACGACCGACGTCATCCCTCGTCCATGTCCGAACATTGTTCCATCGACCCGGTATGAAACAAATGACGGCGGCCGGGGGCCGGCCGGGACGAGGCACGACGACCACCGCTGGATCCCGCAGCTTACGAACTACCAGCGGATCAAGCCGTTCACTCTCCAGCACCCGTCCTCCCCTCGCGCATCAGGAAGCATGCCGCTCGAAATCTCGGAAGATCTTCTCACGAACGACCGGACGCCACAGGGTGCCAGTGCTGCTATCGTCCGAGCTGTGGAAGATCGCGATCGCCTGGCCGCAATCTGGTGCGCCCTCCTGGAGCTTGACTCTGTCTCAGATGACGACAACTTCTTTGCGTTCGGTGGAGACTCCCTCCTTGCGGTCGAACTTATCGAGGTCGTGGAGGCAGAGTTCGGTTGCGATCCGCCGGTTGATGCGCTCTTCGCCGATGGATCGTTCGGCGCCCTGGTAGAAGCCGTGACGCCGCGGCACAGTGACGCACGGACTCAGTAGCGCGAGCTGCCCCTCCGCGTCGGTGTCGCCCGGAGGCGGTGGGGTTCGCAGTCCCTACGGCCGGCGACGCGACCAGGCGCGCGCCGCAGCAGAACGCGAGCGGCGCGAGAACGCGCCGCAGCCGCTCGCGAAGCCCGGCTGCTCGCGCTGGCCGGTAGGCGGGAAGGGGCCTGGCAACAGGTAGAGGTGCTGATCGAGACGAAGCGGCCCAAGGAGTGCGACATCGCGGTCGAGTTGCTCGTCGACCTGCGTGCCGTGGCTGAGCGAGCCGGTGATCTGCTCGCGTTCCGCCAGCGGATGCGCGCTCTGCGGGAGCGCCATGTCAGGAAGGTGAGCCTGGTGGACCGCCGCGACCGCCAGCGGCTCGCCTGAAACGTCGTTCGTGCCACTCTGCTGCCGGGCCGGTCGTTGGACATCCAGCGGCAGAGAAACGGGGCAGCATGCCGGCGAAGAAGCGCCGAACGACTTCGGTGATGGCGCGCCCGCCACGTACCGCAACCTTGTCAGCTGAAGATCACCAGTAGGCTGTCACGGCGCTTGCGGCCATGATCCACGAATGGTGACAACGCCACCGGGGCGTGGCACTCGGAGAATCCTCACCGTGCGACCCCGCCCCGGCGACCGAGGGCGAAGCCGTCACCCCCGCCGACGTACCGCCGAAACGGTGACAGCAGGCCCGTGAACAGTGTGAATGCGGTTCGGGTTGTGCCACATCGGGTCCACCCCATCATCCTGAGCGCCGTACGAAGGTGGCGTTTGTATCGCTATGCGAAGTCCGCCGGTTGGGACACTCGTTGCTTCGATCGATTTGCCCCGTATTTTTGCGGCTAGCGTACCGTCAGGGGGTACGATAGCCGTAAGAATGATGGGGATCGAAGGAGTATCCGATGGTGGCGAGGCAGGCGGGGCTGCCGCGTGAGCTGACACGGGCACCGCTGGGGACGGTACGCCCGCGGGACGTCACGGTCTATGCCCATGCGCGCCCGCAGCTTGCCCGGCTAACTGAAAGCGGACTGCTCCACCGGCTCGCGCCTGGCTTCTATGCGATCGTTCCCCAAGACCGCGTCGGCGGCAATTGGCTTCCTTCGCTTGAAGGGGCTGCGGCCGGAATCGCCGCTGCGGAGTTCGGCGTCGGCCGCTACGCGTTGATGGGGATGACCGCAGCGCGGCTTCATCACGCCATCCCGCGTGCCCTCGCTGTCGCCCATGTGGCTGCTCCTCGGCGGAGGGAGTCGCTGAGGCTGACCGACCGTCCGGCGACGATCCGGTTCTACGTTCGCGACGTCGATGTGATGCAAGTGGAGAGGCTTCAGACGGACATGGGCGCGTGTCTGGTGACGACGCCGGAGCAGACGGTGCTCGATCTCGCGCATCTCGCCGTCGGCGAAGGGTCAGGGCAGGAGGCTGAGGCGGCGATCCAGATGCTGCTGCCGCGTTGTGATCGGGAGACGCTCGGTGAGATCGCTGCCGGTCAGCGGCTGAAGCGGGCGTTGGATCGCGTGCTGGCGCTGGAGGTGGCCGGATGAGGGATCAAACGGATCGAGCCGCCGCCTCGGACGGCGCCCGGCAGGGCGATGCCGCCTTGGGGCTGTCCATGGAGGACCTGGCGCGTGAGGCTGACCGGTTCGGTGTCTCGGATGAGCAGGTCCACCGCGACCACGCGATCTCTCACGTGCTGGCCGCACTCTCCGACGAGTTCGCGCGCGACGTGATCTTCTTCGGCGGGACGGCGCTGAGCCGCACCCACCTGCTTCATGCCCGTCTGAGCGAGGATATCGACCTTCTCGCCTTGACTTCGCGGGCCGACCTTGCCGACCGACTGACCAAGACGGTCAGCCGCCGAGTTCTGCGGACGCTTGGCCGAGTTTCCTGGGAGCCCGGCTTCAATGCTCGCGACGACGTGCAGCCGGCCGTCCTCATGACCGCCGAGGGCATTGCGATCAAGGTTCAGTTGCTGAGCGCCAGGGGCTACACGAGCTGGCCAGTCGAGATGAGACAGATAGAGCAGCGATACCTGGATGCGCGGCCGGCCACGCTGCAGGTGCCGACAATAAGCTCCTTTGCGGGCTGGAAGACTGACGCCTGGTTTGCCAGAAGAGCCTCCCGAGATCTTTACGATCTCTGGGCTCTCGCCGAGCGAGGAGCAATCGACGCGGATGCCGTCGCGGCTTACGTGAAGTTCGGATCTACCGGCGGTCCACCGCGCCCGTTCATGTTCAGCAAGGCGCCGACGGGTCGCGACTGGGAGGAATCCCTCGCAGGGCAGACCCGGCTGGAGATCGGACCTGAGGATGCACTGCTCGTGGTGCGGAACGCTTGGGCGAGTGCGCAAGGTGAGGTCTGGGACAAATCCGTCTGACGCCATCGTGATGAGGTCTGCTCCGGTCCTCAACGCCGGCCGTACAGCGCGAGCAGCCGCGCCTCGATTTGACTCACCTCCGTGAGCTCGCCCTTCGCCACTGACATCATGAAGTCCTCGGCCGCGTCAACGTCGACTTCGGGCACAGGTGTGCCATTGAGGGCGAGGAACGTCACCGCGGCGGCCCACGCCAGCCGCTTGTTTCCATCCAGCAGCGCTTGGTTCTGGCTGATCGACAACAGCAATGCGGCAGCCTTGCCGAAGAGAGTCGGATAGGCCGTCTGCCCGAACACGACGGCGCTCGGCCGGGCCGCCGCCGATGCCAGCAGCCCAGGATCACGAATCACGGGAGCCCGCTGCAGGACGGTCTCAGCCAAGACGACCAGATCCTCGACGGTTAGGTAATCCAGTGGTTCAGCCGTCACTGCGCAAGCCGTCGGAGCAATTCGCCATGGCGCTCGACGATCTCAGTGCCGATTTCGGTGACGCGCCGCGCTCGTTGGCGAGCGCGGACATGATCGCTGAGGGCGACGACGATGGCCGCGTTGATCGAGCGATGGTCGCTGGCCGCCTCCTCCTTGATCGCCTGGTAGATGTCGGCGGGAAGCTTGAGCGAGGTGGTGACCATGTCGGCCGTCATACCAAAACAGTACCAGATATGCACCTGAACGGTACCTGACGCGGGCCGCGCACCATCCGCATCCCCGGGGACGCGGACGGTGCGGACTCTGATCAGCGATAGCCGGCCGCGATCGGAGCATTAAAGCTATTCAGGTCAATATGAAGCGTTGTGGCGCGCCTGCCTGCACCCGGGCCGACTCCGGCTCCGGGTGCAGGGTAGACGTATCGGCGGTCGATTTAGGACGATGGAAAATCGAGTACGCCGCAGAGTCGGTGCTTGACCTGCTCTACCGTGCTGTCGAAGCGGTTCTCCGATCAGCCCTCGAAGTCCGCCCGGTGATCCGCGGCCCACTGGGCGTACGTGCGCGCGGGGTGCCCGGTGATCTGTTCGACGACGCCGTTGACCGGGGCCGGCTTGCCGACGGTCTGCGCCATGAGGCCGAACAGCGCCGCCACGAACTCCGGGTCCATGAACTGGCTCATCTGCTCCAGCACCGGCTGCGGGTCGAGGTCCTCGATCGTGAGCGGGCGCTCCAGGGCCGAACCGAGGATGCTGACCTGCTGGGTCTGAGTCAGCGACTCCGGGCCGGTCAGGTCGTAGGTCCGCCCGGCGTGTCCGCCTTCGGTCAGGATGCGTACGGCCACCTCGGCGACGTCTCGTTCGTGGACTGCGCTGAAGGCGGCGTCGGCGTACGGGGCGCGAATGACGTCACCGCCCTGGAGCTGCATGGCGAACGCCAACGAGTTGATGGCGGGGAAGAGCAGTCGCAGGAACGTCCACTCGATCCCGGACGCTTCGATGGCCCGCTCGACGTCGCGGTGATACTGCGCGATCACGTCGGGCTGTTGCTCGGCGTCCGGCACGACTGCGCCCGACGTCAGGAACACCAGCCGCTGCACGCCGGCCCGGATCGCGGCGTCCAGCAGCGGTGCGACATCCATGCCGTACTGCAGAACGAGAATGGCCGCCTCGACGTCGGTCAGCGCTGCGGGCAACGTCTCGGGCTTCGTGAGATCGGCGCGGACCACCTCTGCTTCCGCGGGGAGTCCGGCGCGTTCCGGCGTACGCGTGAGCGCCCGAACCGGCGCCCCGGTGGCGACGAGCTCCTCGACCGCCTGACGTCCGAAGTGAGCCGTGGCGCCGATGACGAGATACATGACAATTCCCCTTCACAGAACGACTGGCCGCCTTGCTCACGACCACTGCCATCAGCTTAGGAGCCTATTAGGCAAGGTTCGTTCCTAATGCACCCGGAAGTACTCGGACATCAGGCGACCGACCCAGTCTGGCTGCTTGACGTCGTCCGGAAGGAACTCCGCCATCACCGGCTTCAGGTCGATGACGGGCGTGCCGGCGACGGCGTCGAGGCCGACGACCGTCAGTTCGCGACCGCTGACGGACTCGATCGCGCACATCGTGACTCCGATGCGGTTCGGCCGGCGCGGGCCGCGGCCGGCGAACACGCCGACCGGTGGGAGATCGGCGCGGCCGCGATTCGGCTTGGGCTCGCGGAAATCGTCGTGAGCCGGGAACTGGTCGAAGACGAAGAGGACCTCGACATGGGAGAAGTCTTCCAGGCCCTGGAGACTGGCGTCGCCGAAGCGCTCGTCGACGACGATCGTGCTGCGTACGCCGCCCCAGTCGTCCGACTGCTGCACATCGGTCCGCTCGTTCCGGACGGTGCCGATCGGGGTGATCTCAAAGCTGAGCATGGTTTCTTCCACTTCTTCCGTAGTCATCCGAGGAACAGGAGCACACTGATCAGCAGCATCACCGCGGCGGTCGCCGCGTGGACGCCGTAGGCGATCGCCTTGGGTCCGTTGCTACGCAACACGATCAGTGCGTCGGCGACGGGCATTACGGTGGCCACCAGCATCAGCCAGCCGAGCAAGAGCGGGGTCGCACCCACGAGTGCAACCAGGATCATGAGGCCTGCGCCGATGTCACGCCCGGCCTTGACGCGGAGCCAGGAGCGGAAGGCCGGGTCGTCGGTCGGCGTGCCGGGGATGCCGAAGCCGGCTGCCGCTCGGGGCGCGCGTAAGCCGTTCAGCCCGATGAAGATGATGCCCATCCCGATCAGGCCCGTGAGGATGTTGGCGATGTTGATGAGCATGACTTCCCCCAGCGACGATGAATCTAGCAACGCTAGAACTTGTAGCCACGTTAGGCTAACAACGAAAACTTGTCTAGCGTTGCTAGAATCCGGTCATGTCCGCCGTCAGCGAGCGCCGCGAGCGTGAACGCGCCCAGCGTCACCAGATGATCATCACGGCCGCCCGTGAACTTGCGGAGGCCGAAGGCTGGGAGGCGGTGACGACTCGGCGCCTGGCCGACCGGGTCGAGTACAGCCAGCCCGTGCTGTACAGCCATTTCAACGGCAAGGACGCCATCGTGAGCGCCGTTGCGCTGGAGGGATTCGCCGAACTCGCCGACCACCTACGTCGTGCACGAGAGGCGGCCGATGATCTAGGGCAGGCCCTGCGGGCGGTCTGCGGCGCGTACCTGGATTTCGCTAGCGAGCGCCCTGCGCTCTACCAGGCCATGTTCGTCCTGCCCACCGAGCTGCGGTTTGCCAGCGACGAGACGCCGGCTCCGATGCGAGCTTGCTTCGAGGAGTTCGTCAGCTGCTTCCGGCCGGAGAACAAGCGGCGTGGATTGTTCGCCGAGGTTTTCTGGAGCGCCCTGCACGGCATCACCGTCCTGTCGGAAAGCGGCCGCATTCCCGCCGCATACCAGGACGAACGCGTGGACTTCCTCGTCAGCCAGTTCGCAGACGCTCGGTAGGTAGTCGGTCGAGCCGAGTCAGGCCGTGATGCGAGTGTCCGTGGCCACCCAGGTGAGTTCCCAGCTCGCGCCGCTGTCGGCGGAGTAGGACTGCTCGAAGCGCGCGGTGTCGTCGCTGAGCTTCAGGATGACGAAGCGGACGAGAATGGTCCGCCCGCGCAGGGTGTCGATGCCGAAGAACTCGCCTCGATCATCGGTGAACTCGCCGTAGGTCGGCGAGGTGAGCAGACCGTCGCCCATGTTGGCGAAATTCAGGCTCCACTGCTGCGCCTCGGGGTTGTAGAGCCGTAGCGAGACGCCCTGAATCCGGCCCGCCGCACCCGAGACGTCGAGCTCGACGAGATTGGAGGCGCCCTCGCAGAACGAGTGGACGACTGACGTTCCGTCGAACTCGATCCACGTGGCGTCCGGCGTGAACGCGCCCCGCAGCACCTTGACATGGGTGGCCCAAGTGCCGATCTCCCAGTCGAAATCCTTGCTTCCGTCGCGACTCATCGTCTACACCCATCAACATCGATCTCAGTAGGCCTACGCGGTCACCCTAGCGGACCGGACCGTTATTGGTGGACCTGCGCGGGCGTCGGGCGCCACTCTCGCCGGAGCAGCCCGTAGATCCAGGAGTCCGACACGTCGCCGTTCACGATGCAGTCCTCCCGCAGCGTCCCCTCGCGTACGAACCCGAGTTTCTCCAGCACCCGGGCCGATCCGAGGTTGCGGGTATCGGCCTCGGCCTGGACGCGGTTCAGGTCCAGGGTGTCGAACGCCCACCGCAGTAAGGCGTGGGCGGCTTCGGTCGCGTAGCCGTGGCCCCACGACGCCTCGGTGAAGCAGTAGCCCAGCGACGCGCTGCGGTACTCCGGATTCCATCTGGTCAGGCCGCACCAACCCAGGAACCTTCCGTCGGAGTCATGCTCGACGGCTAGCCGTGCTCCCGTGCCGTCCTCCGCCATCTGCCGGCACGCCGCGATGAACCGCCCAGCGCGCTCCGGCTCGCTCCACGGAGGCGAATCCCAGTAACGCAGCACGAAAGCGTTGCTGTGCATGGCGTACAGGTCGTCCGCGTCGGTGTCCTCGAAGGGACGAAGCTTCAGACGCGCGGTACGCAGAGTGGGAGCGGGCAGCGACATGTTTCCTCCGGTGCTCAGTGGCCGATCAACCACACATCCCGCGTCGCCCGTACGCAACGGGTTTTCCCGTGAAGAGCGCTAGGGCCGGTCTTCATTCCGAAGACCGGCCCTAGTGTGTTCATCGATCAGTGGCTGTAGCCACGGGTGGCGATCCAGTGAGCGAGATCGCTCGTCTTGATCCAGTAGTGCGCGGCGTTGGGGTCGGCCGAGTCGGCGATCTCGGCCTGACGGCCGTCGTCGCGGTAGCCGTGGACTGCGATGTAGTGGCCGCCTTCGTAGCTGTGGCTCGCTCCGGCGGTGTCGGTGCCGGTGCCGGCCACGTTGGCGACTACGGCGCGGTTGTCGTCGATGGTGGCGACGATGTCCCGCTTGAGGGTGTCGATCTGCTTGGTGGTGACCGCGTGCGTGGGGATCTCGGTCGTGCGGTACTTGTTGGTACCGGTCACCTTGTTCAGGGCTGCGGTGATTTCGTTGGCGCTGTTGGTGCCGGCTTCGGTGGTGCCCATCTTCTTCGCGAGGCTGGCCATGGTGACGTTGTGACCAGTTGCGCTCAGCGCGTTACGGGTGGCAGCGGGACCGCACCAGTAGTAATTGGGCTGAGCCTGGTACTTGATCCGAAGTTCCTTGCTGGTACTGCGGTGCTTGCTGGAGGTTACGGTGCTCTTACTCTTCGTGGCCGTCGGCTTGGTGGCCGTCGACTTCGCGGCCGGCTTGTCGGCCGACTTGACGGCGAGGGCGACCGCTGCGGCGGGGGTGGTGTTCTGCGCGGTCGCGGCGGTCGTGGGACCGGCGGCCAGCGCGAGGGTTCCGGCGCTGACGGCGGCAAGCAGGCCGTAGGTCATCACGCGCCGGGGGTTCGACAGGTGGGCACGGACGAGGTTGGCTGCCTTGGCACGGATGGTGGTCACGGCTTTGACGTCGTTGTCGTGTCGCATGACGACAACAGTAGGGAGCGATTCGGCCGTGCCAAGCAGGAAATATAGTCATGCATCGCTGTGACGTGGATCGGTTCCGGAATCCATGGGTCGCATAGGTGCGGGTGGCCGAGTACGCCGCAGACCTCGTGAACCTCTCGATCGCCGATAAGCCGCCAAAACGCCGCAAACGATCCGAACATTCGGGACGAAAAGGGGTATACAACATATCCATGATCATCACGGTTTGGCGGCTGTTCCCGGGGTGACCTGGGTAACATCCACCATGGACCGACGAGGGGCCGTTGAGCCGGCGATGAGGTTGCCTCACTGACCGTAGTTTGGTGCGTACTGAGCGTCGATTCCGTGGCCGCACAAGGAATCCGGACCGTTGACATTGGAATGACATTCTCGCTACGCAGAGTGACTCATCCGCCACGCTAAGACACAGGTGTGGCCGTGTCGATCCGGGCCGGCCCGTTCGACATCGACCCTGGGCGTGGTCGGCGGGTTGTCCAGCGAAGAAATCGCCAAGAAGACGATCGCGGCTGCCAAGGTTCCCTTCGAGCTGCCGCCCGCCGACGAGCGCCGGGAACGGCTCAGTGGCGTACTCAATGTCCTATATGTGATCTTCACCGAGGGGTCGACCCGCAACGTCGGGTAACCGCCTGGTCCGCCCCGAAGTCGCGTATGAGTCGATCCGAATGGCCCGCGCGCTGGCCGCCTTGCAGCCCGACGAGCCCGAGGCCCACGGCCTGGTCGCGCTGTTCGGACTCACGGCCGCGCGGTTCGCGGCCCGGACGGCCGACGACGGTTCGCCGATCCTCTTGGCGGATCAGTCTCCGCGATCGCCGCCACGCACGCCTCGGCGCGCTCGGTGGAGGCGACCGACTGGGACCGGACTCGGGCCCCGGCCCAGCTCTGTCCATCGTGGACGAGCTAGTCGCTTCGGATCGGCTCCGCGGTTCCCATTCACTTCCAACGGTACGCGGAGAGCTGCTGGCGAGGCGGCCGAGCTGGGCTGATTCAGGACGTCGCCGAGGCGACTTCCACCTTGTCGGTGGCGGATCCGTCGGCGATCCCCTCGCGCGCCAGGAAACGTTCGGCCATGCGTACCGACGGGTGGAAGCCCGCCACAGCCAGCAGCGAGATGCCCGCGATCACGAGCCAACCGGCACTGGGCAGGAAGGCGGGATGCCAGGACATCGCCAGGAACGTGTACAGCGCCGGGGCCCAGCGACCACCCAGCGTGCCGAAGATCTCGGAGACTCCGCCGTATTCGCCGCGCCGATCGGGGTCCATGAGCTTGGCTTGAAAAGCCCAGTTGGCTCCCGAGAAGTACAACTCCGCGCCCGTCACCGTGACGTGCCCCAGCCAGACCAGGAAGATCGTCAGCAGGCCGGCGGTGTTGTGCGTGGCCATGGTGATCAGACAGGAGGCGACGAAGAACGCCCCGGCGATACGCACCGAGCGCAGCGCGTCCGAGGTCGTCCTGACCCCCCGGGACGTGTACGCGGGCAGGAAGATGCACAGCACCGTGTTGGTGCCGAACAACCAGGCGAGCAGCCAGTGCGGCGCGTCCGTCGCCTGCACCAGCCAGAGCGGGATCACGACGTTCAGCAGGACCTGATTCGTCCACATGGTGCCGCTGAAGAAGCTGCTCAGCATCCAGCCGATGTTGCGCAGCGGCCCCCGGCCCGCCCGCTTGACGCCGGCGGCCTTCCGCTCGGCCGCCGACCGGGCGATGTCGTGCGGCGCTCGCGGCAGACGTGCGATGAACACGGCGTTCAGCAGCCCGATGGCCAGCGTGAACAGCGGCATGAAGCGGATCAACGTCAAGTTGTCGATGGCCAGCGCGACCCCGCCGATGATCGCGCCGAGCGTGAACCCGACGTTGAGCGCCGAATACATGTACGCCTGAGTGGCCACCCGCTCCTCTTCGGGCATCACGTCGAGGATGTACGCGTTCCGCCCGGCTCCGGCGGCGTTCTCGATGATCTCGAACAGCACCACCATCGCGAGGTAGCCGGCGAAGCTGGAGATGAACGGCCAAGCGCCGAACAGCATCGCGGCCAGGAGAGCGCCGACGGCCCACATCCGCTTCGGCCCGATCCGGTCGGTGAGCTTGCCGGCGGGGTACGCCAGCAGGAACGACACGACACCGGCGGCAGTGAGACCGAGACCGACCTGTGCCGCCTTCAGGCCGACCACCTGAGTGAAGAAGACCGCCGATCCGGTGAGGAAGGTGCCTTCGGCTGTCGCGAAAAGCAACGACTGCGTCGCCAGCCGCCGGGACAACGGCGTCGGGGGGATCAGCCTGCGGAGGGATGCGCGGAGGGGGGCCACGGGTCCATCTGACCAGGAATGGCCGCGGTCTTCATCCCATTATTCGCGCTGACGGGCGAACGCCGGCTTCGGGGATTTACGTCGGACCGCCGACGTAGGGTGGGAATCGTGCTCACCTTGATGGCGGTTCACGCCCATCCCGACGACGAAGCAAGCTCCACCGGCGGCGTACTCGCCCGCTATGCCGCGGAAGGCGTCCGCACGGTGGTCGTCACCTGCACCGACGGCAGGTGCGGCGACGGACCCGGCGGAGTGAAACCCGGTGACCCGGGACATGACCCGGACGCGGTGGCCGCCGTCCGGCGGGCCGAACTCGACGCCGCGACGAAGGTGCTCGGCGTCGACCACGTGGAACTGCTCGGCTATCACGACTCGGGAATGATGGGCTGGGCGACCAACGAAGCGCCGGGCTCGTTCTGGACCACGCCGGTTGACGAAGCGGCGGCTCGCCTGGCCGAGCTGATCCGGCAATATGAGCCGGACGTCATCGTGACCTACGACGAGCAGGGCGGCTACGGCCACCCCGATCACATTCAGGCGCACCGGATCACCATGGCCGCGGTCGAGAAAGCGCCGGTCGCCAAGGTCTACTGGTCGGCGATGCCCCGATCCTGGATGGCCGGGTTCGAGGCGCGGATGAAGGAACTCGGCGTCGAGTGGGAAGAGCAGCCGACGCGCGAGGACGAGCCGGAGATCGACTGGTCCCAGATGGGCACTCCGGACGAGGAGATCACTTCGTGGGTCGACACCTCGGCCTACGGGGGACAGAAGTTCGACGCGCTCGCCGCGCACGGCAGCCAAGGTGACAGCGCGTTCTTCCTCCAGATGGGCAAGGAGAAGTTCACCGAACTGATGGGGACGGAAGCGTTCGTCCGCGTAGGCGACACGACCGGCGCGCCGACTCCGGAGGACGATTTGTTCGCCGGTCTCCGATGAGTTTCGAGGTCGCCTCCGGTCTTACCTGACAGATTCGGAAAAGCTGCGACGAAGGAGAACATCATGACCGCGACCTACACGTTCGACGTCTTTTCCAGCCTCGACGGCTACGGCACCGTCAGCGGCGGCGATTGGGGCGGCTATTGGGGTAAGCAGGGCCCGGAGCTGCTCGAACATCGCCTCGGTCTGTACACCGACGAGCAGCGCATGGTCTTCGGCGCCAACACCTACCGCGCCTTCGTGCAACTGCTGGCGGCCAGCACCGAGGAGTCCGACGTACGCGACCCGTGGGTGACGCGGATGGTCGGGTTGCCCGCGACGATCGTGTCCACCACGCTGGACGACGCGAAGGATTGGCCGGACGCGACGGTCGTCAGCGGAGACGCGGTGGACGTCGTCGCCCGGCTCAAGAAGGAATCCGACGTGCCGTTGCGGTCGCACGGCAGCCTGGCGATGAATCGAGCGTTGATGGCGGCCGGCCTGGTCGACCGGGTCCAAGTGACGATCTTCCCGGTGATCACCGGTCAGACCGGAGCCGACCCGATCTTCCGCGGCGCGGCCGACTTCGACCTGGAGCTGATCGAAAGCCGGACGCTGGACCGCAACATCCAGGAGCTCGTCTACCGTCCCAGCCTGCACGGCTGAGCTCGCCGTCGCGAGGACGGCGATGCCGGGGGCTCACCGCGTATCGCCGTCACCGTGGAGGACACCGCGTGCGGCCCGGTCGGCGAGCTTCGCGACATTGCGCGCGGCGACGTCTTCCAGCCGGATGTCGAGCCGGGTGCACAGCTCGGACAAGTACCAGAGGACGTCACCGAGTTCCATGGTCAGAGCTTCCCGGTCGGAATCGGTGAGGATTCCCTGCCGGTCCCGGAAGATCTTCTTGACCTTCCCGGCGACTTCGCCGGCCTCGTTGACCAGGCCCAGAGTGGGATAGACGATCGGATGGTCGGTCGTTATCACGGCACCGGTACGCGCGGCTGCTTCTTGGTAGGCGCTGAAGTCGAATGCGGCTGTCACGATCTTCAGTCTGATCCATGGGCCGTCAGGGTTTGCGACCGGACCAGATACCCGTCACCCGGCGCAGGATTCGGTCGTCGTCCGGAAGCTCCAGCACGCGCTGGTGGAACTCGCGGCGGTATGCGTCGGGCAGATCCTCGATGAACGCGCGGTATCCGTGAGTCATGGCCCACCGCCAAAGGGTTTCGTTGTCGGGGAACTCGATCGCGACGGACGCGTACTCCCCGCGGAGGTCGACGAAGCCCGCCTCTTCCAGCAGGTCGGCGGCGTCGACCGGGTTGCCGATGCTGCCGCCCGGCGGGAGATGAACGGTGTACTCCGCGAACAGGCCGTCGAGGCGGCTGCCCAACGTCGGACCCGCGGGTTGTTCCGGACGAGGCGAGGTGCTCGGACGGTCGCTGCCGCCGGTGAACCCGAATCGGCCGCCCGGAGCGAGAACCCGGTACGCCTCGGCCACTCCAGCCGCGGGTTCGTCCAGTAGATGAATGACGAAGGCGGACGCGACGAAGTCGAAGCTGCCGGACGGAAACTCCAGGGCCTGCGCGTTCATCACCGAGACCGCGGCCTCCGGATAGGCCTTGGCCAGCCGGTCGCACATCGCGGGCGACGCGTCGATCGACGTGACCGAGCAACCCCGGGCCAAGGCCGGTCCGGTGAGCGCGCCGCGTCCCGCGCCCAGGTCGAGGAACCGGCAGCCCGCGGGCGGGTCCAGCGTCGCGACGATCTCCGCCCCGAATTCGGCGAAGAACGGAACGACTTCGTCATAGTCGGGCGCGAGCCGATCGAACAGCTTCCACGTGGCCACATTCACGAGGCAGATGGTGATCGCGTATGCACCGATGCGGCAAGCCGATTTCCGTACAGCAGAAAGCGCTCCCGGGTCCGTGGTGGACCCGGGAGCTCCTGCCGATCATGTCGGTCACGCGCGCTTCGTGAAGGTCGACCGCGCCCACAGGTAGCCGATGAGGGCGATGACGACGCACCAGGCCAGGGCCGGGATGACATCGCCGGTGGCCGGAGTGCCGTTGATGAGACCGCGCAGAGTCTCGATGATCGGGGTGAAGGGCTGGTACTCCGCGAACTGCCGGAGGCCGGGGCCCATCTTCTCGGCCGGGACGATCGCGCTGCTGAAGAACGGCAGCATGACCAGCGGCACGGCGGCCAGCCCGGCGGTTTCAGGGGACTTCGCCGACAGGCCCAGTGCGACGGTGAACCAGCCCGCCGCGAACGCCAGCAGGACGACGACGCCGACCACGCCGAACCACTGAGCAGCGCTCGCGTGAGGATCGAAGCCCAGCAGGAAGGCCACCCCGACCAGGGCCGCGATGGCGACCAGGTTGGTCAGTACGCTCGCCACGACGTGTCCGGTGAGCACGGCTCCCCGGGAGACGTCCATGACCTTGAACCGGTTGATGATGCCCTTGGTCATGTCGGCGTTCACCGCGGTGGCGGTGGAGCCGAGTCCATAGCAGATGGCCAGCAGCATCAGGCCGGGCGTCGCGTAATCGATGTAGTCGACGCCGACGTCGAACGCGTCACCGAACATGTAGACGAACATCAACATGATCACGATCGGCATGAGGACGGCGTTGAAGACGGACGTCGGATTGCGGGTGATGTGCTTGGTGTTGCGTCGCAGCATGACCAGCGAGTGGGACTTGGCGCTCATTTGGCGGCCTCCGTAGTGTGGCCCGTCAGGGCGAGGAAAACGTCGTCGAGGTCGGGGGTGTGCACCGAGCACTCCTCGGCGCTGAGGGAGTACTCGTCGAGCCGGTCGAGCAGCGCGCGCAGGGACTTCGTACCGCCGTCGCTGGGCACCCGCAGGGCCAGTGCCTCCGGCTCCCGGGTGGCGTCGGGGAGAACCCGGGCGGCTGCGTCCAGCTCGGCGGCGGAGGTGAACCGCAGGCGGATGTGCGTACCGGGGATCTGGCGCTTGAGGTCGTCGGGGGTTCCGTTGGCCACCAGACGGCCGCCGTCGAGCACCGCCACCTGATCGGCGAGCTGATCGGCTTCTTCGAGGTATTGAGTGGTGAGGAAGATGGTGACGCCGTCGGCGACCAGGTCACGGATGATCGCCCACATCGTGTGCCGGCTACGGGGGTCCAGCCCGGTCGTCGGCTCGTCCAGGAAGATGATCTTCGGGTTGCCCACGAGGGTCATCGCCAGGTCGAGCTTGCGGCGCATGCCGCCGGAGTAGGTGGACGCCGGCTTCTGTGCGGCCTCGGTCAGCTCGAACCGCTCCAGCAGCCCGCCGACGATCTGCTTACCGTCCTTGGCGCGTACGCGGCTGAGATCCACCATCAGCTGGAGGTTCTCCTGCCCGGTCAGCAGCTCGTCCACCGCCGCGAACTGCCCGGTCACGCCGATCGCCGCGCGTACCGCCTTGGCCTCGGTGGCGAGGTCGTGCCCGGCGACCCGGACCGTCCCGCCGTCGGCCTTCATGAGGGTGGTCAGCACGTTCACCGTCGTCGTCTTGCCGGCACCGTTCGGGCCGAGCATCGAGAACACCGATCCCGCACGGACCTCGAAGTCGATGCCGTCGAGCACGACCTTGTCCTTGTACGCCTTTCGCAGTCCCGAGACCACGATCGCTGAATTCGTCATGCGGCAACTATCGGGAGCCGCCCTGTCACCGCACTGACACGCCTCTGTCACGGCGGCTGACACGCGCGCCAGGGGCCACCGCGACGCGGTGACCCCTGGTCAGGACGTTCGATTCGGTTAGAATTCGGTTCGGCAGTTCCATCGTGCTCTGCTAGTGCGGGCGCGAACCTCGGGAAGGTGTTCGAGCACCTTCTCGGGGGCCCGTCCGATCATCGGGACGGCTACCGCTCGCCGGCTACTCGCAGAAGATGCGGACCTTGGCGTCCGGCTGGTCGACGTCCACGGTCAGCTCGTCGAGATGCTCGATGAGCGTTTCGAGCTGGTCGGGCTTGAGCTGGGTCAGGTCGAACGGGACACCCGACTTCGAGAGCTCCCGGTTCGCCTCGCCGAGCGCCTGCGGGGGGATCAGCGCCGCGAGGCGTACGCCCGCCCGCAGCAGTTGCAGCGGAACCCGGATGTTGACGCGGCTGGGTGTGCCGTCGTCGGTCCCGTCCACGACCACCCGCAGATACTTCGGCTTGGCCTTCGGCCGCCCGTCTGAGCTGGGGGCCGCCGCGGCCGGCTCGTCGCGGTCGAGGGCGGCCAGGAGCTGGTCGGCCTCCTCCGCCGTGAGCTTGCCCTCGGCGAGCATCTGCAGGATGTCCCTGCGCTGTTCGTTCACTGTGCTTCTCCTTTCACTTTCAACCGATGGCCGTCAGGTGACGACCACGAGGACTGCGGTACGCCCGTGCTCCACGTCGACCCGGGTGCCGGGCAGAGCGGACATGATCCGCCAGCCGGTGCCGAACGCCCGCAGCAGACTGACGCGGTACACCACGCAGGCGACCGCCGCGATGCCGGCCGCCAGAATCAGCAACGGCGACAGGACGAGCAGGACGGGGAGCACCGGAATCCAGATCCGGATGGGGCGGCCGTTCGGGCGCGTGGCTCGAACGGTCAGGGACTGCGGCATCATGAGCGACCCTCCAACTCGCGTAATGCCTGCTGGGCATCGATCTCGCCGCGGCGCAGCCGGTCGATGACGTCCGCCCGGGACGGCGCCGGATCGGTCTCGACGAAGGCGAGCGTCTCGGTGATCCGGTTGAGCCGGGATTTGATCGTCGGGTAGCTCACCCCGAAGATCCGCTCCATCTCCTTGATGGAACCGTGGCACCGGACGAACGCGGTGACGAACACCTGATCTTCCAGGCTGAGCTGGCCCAGTTGCGGTGGCTCGAACTCCCCTTCGATCGCCACGCCGTTGCCGAGGCGTACCCGCTCGACGACGAAGGAGTGACCCCGGGTGAGGTTGGTGAGCTCTTGCCAGTCCATCGGCCGCGCTGTCATAACTCAAGTTGTACCTTGATGATTTTGAACTATCAAGGCTGAGGCCTTAATTTTCTTAAACCTGACGTGCATCCGACGGCGCGGGCGCGCGGCCCGGCCTCCGGCGGACGCCGGCCGCATCGGTGCGCGAGTGTGTGGTAGCCATTGCGCATGGAGATCATCGAGGTACGCCCCGCCGCCCCGGCCGACCTCCCGGCGGCGGCTCGATTGCGCTGGCAGTGGTTGCTGGAGTACGACGAGACGCCGGAGGGCACCGAGGCCGAGTTCGTCGAGTACTTCACGACTTGGGCGCAGACCGCGACCCAGCACACCTGTCATGTCGCCGTACGCGGAGACACGATCGTCGGCATGGCCTGGCTCGCCGTGACCGACCGGGTTCCGTCCGCCCAGTCGTTCGTCCGGCGCTCCGGAGACCTGCAGAGCGTGTACGTCGTAGCCGCCGAACGGAACCGGGGCATCGCCGGGCGGCTGGTCGACGCCGTCCTCGATCAGGCCCGCAGCCTCGGATTACGCCACGTCACCGTGCACTCCAGCAGCAAGGCGATCTCGGTGTACGAGGGGCGGGGATTCGAGATGGTACGCAAGCTGATGCTCCACGAGGGCGTACGGTCCTAGAACTTCACGACCGCAGTGACAGCGGACAGCGGAATCGTCGCGAGCTCGATGTCGCGCGTGATGGCGTACATCGATCGCGAGTCGTTGGACGCGCCGCGGTTGTCGCCCATGACCCAGAGGCGACCGGCGGGAACGACGATCACATCGGTCGGCGTATGCCCGCCGGGCTTCTGCACGTAGGGCTCGGCCAGCGGCTTGTCGTCGATGAGCCACTGTCCCTTGGCATCGCAGCAGGACACTCGCTCGCCGGGCAATCCGATCACCCGTTTCACCAGGGACCGGTCGCCGCCTGCGGCCACCCAGGCCTTCGGCGTCGAGAAGACCACCACGTCGCTGCGATTCGGCTGGTAATCGCCGGCGTCGACCTTCGTGGCCGAGAACGTCTGCCCCGCCCGGATCGTGGGCTCCATGCCGGCGCCGGTCGCCTTGAGCCGGACCGTGTCGGTGTCGAGCACGGTGACCGCGACCAGGATTCCCGCCGCCAGCAGGAAAAGCGTGACGGCACCGGCGACGATCCCGACGATCGCACCGGTCGACAGGCCGCGCTTGGGCGGACGTGGAGTCGCAGTCGTCGGAGTGTAGGTCACGGCCATCTCCCGTCCCACGGGTCGATATCCGGGGCACCGTACCGCAGGTGGCCGCGAGGCCGCAGACCGCCATTGACAGCGAACTCACCACCGGCATCGCGACTTGCGGCGATCATGCCGGCTGTCTGTCGTTCACCGACCAGTTCTGCACGGACCACCAGTCCGTCTACTTCGGACTGCTGCTCGTCGGGGCGAGTTTCCAAGGGGTACGCCGTCTCGCCTGACGGCACTCCCCGCCACGCTGGGAAATCGGACCGCGGTGGCGGGACTTCGCCGGTAGGGTGCCGCAGATGCGGATGCCAACCTTGCCGAAGTCGTCGCCCGGGTTCACCGAGGAGTGGCTGCGTGAACGCAATGTAGGCGCCCTCGGCCGATCCGTGCTGACGATCGAGCAGGTCGTCTCGACGTCGAATCCGGCGTCGTGATCGACATCTTGCGGCGGGCCGGGCTCCGCCCAGCGAACGAGGGGAACGGTAAGTGACCAGCAGCGACCTGTGGGACCGGGAGACGGCGGAGCGCTACGAGGAGACCTCGGCCGAGATGTACGCCCCCGACGTTCTCGACCCAGCCGTGGAGTTCCTGGCGCGCCTCGCCGGATCGGGGCCGGCGCTGGAGTTCGCGATCGGCACCGGCCGCGTCGCTGTGCCGCTCGCTGCTCGCGGCGTACGCGTGGCGGGGATCGAGCTGTCCGAGCCGATGGTGGACCAACTCCGGCGTCAAGCGTCGGCCGAGGAGATCCCGGTGGTCGTCGGCGACATGGCGACTGCGACCGTCCCCGGTGAGTTCTCGCTGGTCTACATCGTGTGGAACAGCATCGGCAATCTGCGTACGCAGGACGAACAGGTCGACTGCTTCCGCAACGCGTCCCGGCATCTCGCCCCGGGCGGGCATTTCGTCATCGAGCTGTGGGTGCCGGGCATCCGCCGGTTCCCGCCGGGGCAGACGGCGGTGCCGTTCGACGTGTCGGACGAGCATGTCGGGTTCGACACCTACGACATGGTCACCCAACAGGGGACCTCGCACCACTTCCACCGGTATGCCGATGGCAGCGCCCGTTATGGGGCCAGCAACTTCCGCTACATCTGGCCGGCGGAGTGCGACCTCATGGCGCGGATCGCCGGCCTGGAACGAGTCCAGCGGGTGGCTGACTGGCACGGTGCGCCGTTCACCTCAGACAGCGAGAGTCACGTCTCCGTCTGGCGAAAGCCCTGATTGTCGGGGTGGGCGAGTACCGTCCCGGCATGGCCATCGCAAGTTACCCCAGCCTCGTGATCGACTGTCCGGACGCGGCCGCGCTCGCGGCGTTCTACGGGAAGATGCTCGACTGGAAGATCGAGTCTCGCGAGGACTGGTACGAGATCCGTGCCGATTACGGTCAATGCATCTGCTTCCAGCAGGTCGAGGACTATGTCGCGCCGACGTGGCCCACTCAGGGCGTGCCGCAGCAGATGCATCTCGACGTCGTGGTGGCGGACCTCGATGCGGCTGAGGCGGCGGTGATCGAGCTGGGCGCCACCAAGCCCGAGCACCAGCCGGGGACGACCTTCCGGGTGATGCTCGATCCGGCCGGGCACCCGTTCTGCCTCTGCCTCAGCTGATGCCGACGCTGATGCCGACGCGGGCGCCATGATCATGGTCATGTCCGGGCTGTGATAGCGACCCCGGAAATGACCATGATCATGGGAGCCGGACAAAACGCAAGCCCAAGCCCGGTCGTACTTTGGGCGGATACGCCACCCGCCTGCCGCTCGTAGCATCGAGCCGTGATCTGGCACGAGCCGAGGCCCGCCGACGTTCCACTGAGGAATCGGCGTGATTGGGTGCTCGTCGGCGTCATCGTGGTGCTGGCGATCGTCGAGTACGCCCTGCGCCCCGTGCTTCACGCGTACCCGTTGGCTTTGGCGGTGACGATCGGCCTGGCGCCGACGCTGCTGTGGCGGAGGCAGCGGCCGCTGGTCGCGCTGGCTGTCGCGTTCGTCGTGTCCGGCCTGGTGGCGGGCCTGGCCGCGGACGTGCCGGACACGTACGTGATGGTCTACGTGCTGATGTTGCCGTATGCCCTGTTTCGCTGGGGTTCCGGCCGGGAGATGGTCGCGGGCATCCTGCTGGTGGCCGCGAATCTGGCGGTCTCGGTCGCCGTCGACCGGCTGACTCTGACCGACGCGGTCGGCGGCGCTGCGATCTTGTGCGCGACGATCACGTTAGGCGCGGCGCAACGCTTCCGGATTCGTGCCCGTTCGCGGGAGTTTGAGCAGGTCAGGCTGATGGAACGGGAACGGCTCGCGCGCGATCTGCATGACACGGTCGCCCACCATTTCTCCGCGATCGCCGTGCGCGCGCAGGCTGGGATCGCCGTCGCGGAGGTGCGGCCGGACGCTCCGCTGGAAGCGTTGCGAATCATCGAAACCGAGGCGACTCGGGCATTGGCCGAGATGCGTACCATAGTGCGCGTGCTGCGCCGGGACGAAGCGGCGGAGTTATCGCCGAACCCTGGCATCGCGGACATTCCCGGGCTCGCGGATCATCCCGGGCCGCGGGTCGCGATCACAATGCGGGGTGATCTGCGCGAAGTGCCCACGCCCGTGGGCACGGCGCTCTATCGGCTGGCTCAGGAATCGGTGACCAACGCCCGCCGGCACGCGCGGCATGCCAGCCTCATCGAGGTCGAGGTCCACGCCGACGACCAGGCGGTACGCCTGAAGGTGCGAGACGACGGGGAGATAGCCGGCACGGTGTCACCGGGATTCGGCGTACTGGGCATGATCGAACGGGCCGAACTGCTGGGCGGCGAATGTCAGGCGGGACCGGACGAGCACCGGGGGTGGCTGGTGACGGCGGTTCTGCCGTGGCGGGCGCGATGAGCGTACGCGTCATCGTGGCCGACGATCAGGAGATCGTCCGCACCGGACTCGTGATGATCCTCAACGCGCAGCCCGATATCGAGGTCGTCGGTGAGGCGGCCGACGGCGTCTCCGCGGTACGCCTGGCCCGCCACTTGCGTCCGGACGTGTGCCTGTTCGACATCCGGATGCCGGAGCTGGACGGCATCTCCGCCACCCGGGCGCTGGCCGGTCCGGAGGTCGCCGATCCGCTCGCCGTCGTCGTGATCACGACGTTCGACCTGGACGAGTACGTCTACTCGGCGCTGCGCGCGGGAGCGAAGGGCTTCCTGCTCAAGGACGCCGGAGCGGTGCTGCTGGCGCAAGCCGTGCACGCGGCGGCCAACGGGGACGCGCTGATCGCTCCGGCCGTCACCGCACGGCTGTTGAAGGCGTTCGCTGACACCGGCCCCAACGGCCCGCCCGCTCAGCCGATCGATCCGCTGACCGACCGGGAGGAACAGGTGCTCGCTTCTGTCGCCAGTGGACGGACGAACGCCGAAATCGCCGCCGAGCTGCGGATCACCCTCAGCACGGTGAAGAGCCACATCGCGAGCCTGATGACCAAGCTCGGCGTACGCAATCGAGTGGAGATCGCGATGTGGGCGTATGAGACGAGACGAAACCGTCGTTCGCCGCGTTGATCATGAACCTAGGGTTCCGCTCTGGCGTTCCGCGCAACCCTAGGTTCATGATCAACGCGAGGCGGTAGCCGGAAGTACTACGCCCGACCCCTTCCCCGGTACGCCGATCCCGCGACCCGATTGCCGATGAGTCACCGGCACTCCCACCCGACCATCGATACGTGACTACATCGCGGAAACGTCAGTGGCCGGTGCCGGCCGGGTTGATCCTGCTCAGTCTCGTGCCCGTGATCGCCGCGTTCGTGCGGGGAGCCGAGTTGGCGTCCCGGCCGGACGTGACGCCGGACAACGCGCGGTTCGTGACCGCGCCGGTGCCGATCGTGCTGCACATCGTCGGCAGCGTTCTGTTCGCTCTCCTGGGGGCGCTGCAGTTCGTGCCGAGTCTGCGTCGCCGTCGTTGGCACCGGTACGCCGGCCGGCTCGTCCTGCCGAGCGGCATCGCGGTTGCCGGATCGGGACTGTGGATGACGCTCACGTACGCCCTGCCACCGATCGAGGACTCCGGCCTGAGTGTGATCCGAGTCTTCGTGTCCACCGGGATGCTGCTCTGCCTCGTGCTCGGCTTCGTAGCCGTCCGTCGGCGGCACTACGCGACCCATCGCGCCTGGATGATGCGCGCGTACGCGCTCGGCCTGGGTGCTGGAACGCAGGCGTTCACCTTCGCCTTCTGGACGGTGGCCGTCGGTGAGCCCGGAGTTCTCGCGTACGCCCTCCTGATGCTGGCCGCTTGGCTGATCAACCTCGGCGTGGCCGAATACTTCATCCGCCGGAACGACCGAAAGCCCCGCCCTGGGGCGGGGCTTTCCGAAGGCTCAGTGCCCCGCCCGAAGGCGGGGCTTTCCGAGTCGCGGGATTTCAGCGGCGACGCAGGTTCCGAGCCGCAATTGCCGAGATCCACAGCATGGACGGGATGACCCCGGCGGCCAGCGTCAGCGAACCGGCCTTGCCGCCGGTCATCGCCCAGAGGTTGCCGACGAGCGTGGCGGTTCCCGTGATCCGGGAGATGACCGCCAGGGTCCAGCGGCCGTCGCGGCTGAACTCCCGGCCGAGGACATAGCAGGCGGCGATCAACGCGGCGAACGCGATCGTGCCGGACAGGAAGTGCCCGTACGCGTGCCAGCTGAGCGCGGCGGGCGCGCCGGCCGGCGTACCGACCGGGAAGCCGTCGGCGGGGTCCATCACGAAGACGCCGGCGGCCATCATCCCGAGTCCGTTGATCCGCACCAGGCGGGGCGCCCATTTGCTCCGGACGACCCGGCCCAGCCCGGCCGCGCCGACGACGGTCAGCAGGCCCGCCACCAGGAAGTTGGTGATCTGCAGCCAGCCGAGCGAGCCGGTGCTCAGCTCGCTGAGCGGGTGGCGGGTCAGGTCGAAGCCCTCCCGGGTGGCGGCCTGGATCAGGCTCACCGCCGCCCACAGCGGTGCGCTGACAGCGGCACAGGTCAGCAGCGCCCGAGTGCTGATCGAAACGGTGGGCGAGACAGTGGCGGTCGCGGTGGTGGTCATGTCGGTTCTCCTAAGTTTGAGGACTTGTGTTCGCTGACGCGTCGAACCGAAGATGTGACAGGGAACGCGCTCGGGTTCCCTGTCACATACGCCGGTTCGACGTCTCGGCGAACACCCCCTTCACCTGGATGGAGACCACGTCATGCGGTTCCTGATGACGGCATTGGCCGACGACGCCAAGCCCGACGAGAAGCTGTTCACCGAGATGGCGAAGTTCATCGACGAGATGACGGCAGCCGGCATCCTGCTGGCGACCGGCGGACTCGAACCGGGCGGCGTACGGCTGACCTCGGCCGGCGACGAGATCACGGTCACCGACGGCCCGTTCGCCGAGGCGCGGGAGGCCGTGGCCGGCTTCGCCCTGATCGAAGTGCGGTCTAGGGAGGAGGCGATCGAGCTCGGTCGCCGGTTCCGGGCGATCGTCGGCGACGGGGTCAGCGTGATCCAGCAGGTCTACGGACCGCAGGGCTGATCGCCGACCAGTGACCGCCGTGCGCCGGACGGTCGACGCCGTCTGGAAACTCGAGTCGGCCCGGATCATCGCCGGGCTGACCCGGCTCGTCCGGGACGTCGGCCTCGCCGAGGAGTTCGCCCAAGACGCCCTGGTCGCGGCGTTGGAGCAGTGGCCGAGTGCCGGGGTGCCCGACAACCCCGGCGCTTGGCTCATGACGATCGCCAAGCGCCGGGCGATCGACCACATTCGACGGTCGCAGTTGCTCGACCGCAAGCGCGAGGAACTGGCCCGCGACCTTGATGAACAACCGGACCGGGAGCCCGACGACGTCCTGCGGCTGATGTTCGTCAGCTGCCACCCGGTGCTGCCCACCGCCGCCCGGGTGGCGTTGACGCTGCGGCTCATCGGCGGCCTGACGGCGGCCGAGATCGGCCGGGCCTTCCTCACCACCGAGGCGCGGATCACCCAGCGGATCGCGGCGGCCAAACAGACCCTGGCCGAGCAGCGCGTCCCGTTCGAGCTGCCGGCCGGTCCGGAGCTGGCCGCGCGGCTGTCGTCCGTCCTCGAAGTGATCTACCTCGTCTTCAACGAGGGATACGCCGCCAGCGCCGGTGCCGACCTGATCCGGGCCGACCTGTGTCTGGAAGCCCTACGCCTGGGGCGTCAGCTCGCCGAGCTGGCCCCGGACGAGCCGGAGGTCCACGGGCTCGTGGCGTTGATGGAGATCCAGGCGTCGCGCAGCGCTGCTCGTACCGGTCCGTCGGGCGAGCCCGTCCAACTGCACGAGCAGAATCGCGCGCGCTGGGATCAGCTGCTCATCCGGCGCGGCTTCACCGCGATGCTGCGGGCTCGCGATCTCGGCCGCCCGCCCGGCCCGTACGTCCTGCAAGCAGCGATCGCCGTCTGCCACGCGCAGGCCCGGACGGCGGCGGAGACCGACTGGACGCAGATCGCGGCGCTCTATGGGGCGTTGGCGAGGCAGCTGCCGACCCCGGTCGTCCAGCTCAATCGGGCGGTGGCGGTGGGCCTGGCGGCCGGTCCGCAGGCCGGACTGGACCTCGTCGACTCGCTCCTGAGCGATCCGGTGCTGCAGAACTACCACCTGCTGCCCGGCGTACGCGGAGACCTGCTGGCCAAGCTCGATCGGCCGGCCGAGGCGCGCCGGGAGTTCGAGCGCGCCGCCGAGTTGGCTGCAAACTCCGCCGAACGCGACTTCCTGCGTCGCCGCGCCGCACAGCTTCCCGCTGAGCCGATCGGGCGGACGCTCGGCCAGGTCGCCGGGGAGTTCTTGCGCCGCGACGACTTGGATGCGCAAACCCTCCGGTCGTACGCCCAAACGCTGAAACGGCTGCGCCTGACGCTCGGTGAGAACCTGCCACTGGCAGAGGTGACCCCGGATCGGATCGCGCAGACCTTCGCGACGGCTTGGGGCAGTGCGGCTGCGCGTACGTGGAACCGGCATCGGTCGGCCGTCCGGTCTTTCGGCGCGTTCGCCGACCTTCCGGATCTCGCCGGTACGCTCGACCGCCGAACCGAGCCGTCGACCACCCGCCCAACGGTCGACCTGGCCGAGCTCTGGGCTCGCGACCTGCCCCTCCGGGAACGCGTCCTCTGGCGGCTGCTGGCCGACTCGGCGGCCGGGCCAGGCAGCGTACTGGGTTTGAACGTCGAGGATCTCGATCTCGCCGAGCGCCGGGCGTGGACCGGCACGACCTGGATCACCTGGCGATCGGAGACCGCCCCGCTGCTGACCGAGTTGGTCGCAGGCCGGGAGCGGGGACCGGTGTTCCTCGCCGACCGGCGGCGCGGCCCGGGCCGGCCTCCGATGGCGGCCGACGTCTGCCCGCATACCGGTCGGACGAGGTTGTCCTACGAACGGGCCGAGTACCTGTTCAAGCAGGCCACCGGCCACACCCTGAGCGCACTCCGCCCCCGCTGAACGCGCGCCGACCCCCCGTTGATCATGAACCTAAGGTCCGGCTCCGGGTCGGAGTGGAACCTTAGGTTCATGATCAACGGAACGGGGGCAACGGGGGCAACGGGGGGGGTTAGGTGGCGGAGCAGGTGAGCACGGGGGGTGCGTTGGTGGCCCCGGAGTTCGCGAGGAACCCGAAGGTCGTGCCGGCACCGGCGCCCAGCGCCCCGTTCCAGCTGGTGTTGGTAACCGTCGTCACCGCGCCGGCGGTAGTCGCAGTGCCGTTCCACGCACTGGTCACGACTTGGCCGTTGGGCCAGGTCATGGTCACCTTCCAGGAGCTGATGGCCGAACCGCCCGCGGTGACGGCCACCTGACCTTGGAAGCCCCCGGACCACTGGTTCACCACGGAGTACGCCGTCGAGCAGGACTTGGTCCCGTTCGAAGCGGACGAGGACGGCGACGATGACGGCGACGATGACGGCGACGAAGAGGGTGACGAAGACGGCGAGGACGACGCCGACGTGGACGGTGACGGCGAAGAACCGCCGAAGTTCACATCAGCGCAGAAGTAGTAGGACTGGTCGAGGTGGCTGGCCTGCCAAATCGTGTAGACGATGTGCCGCCCCGAACGCCCGGGGGCGCTCGCGCCGATCAGGGTCGACCAGCCACCGGCCGACTCCGTGGTCCACTGCCCGACCGGCCGGTTGCCGATCTGGCCGACGAGTTCGAGATCGGACCACTTCAAGGCTTGCGTGATCGGGTTGAAGCCCTGCTTGGTCACGTACACGTAGACGTAGTCGGCACCGTGGCCGGCCTGGTCGTAGAGCTTGACGTTGAACGTGTTGGCGATGGACTGGGCTTTCCAATCACCGACCGTGTCCATTGCGTTGTACCGGCCGCTCGACGTGTGCCCGGCGCTGCACAGCTGGCCGTCCGGGATGGCGGCTTGATGGTTGCCCGCGACGCCCTCACGGAACAGGCCGTTCCAGTTCCACATGGCGTTCGGGTCGTACTGCCATGCCTGCCAGCACATCGGGTCCTCGGTGGCCATCACCGGGTCCTGGAACCGCGAGCCCCAGCGGGACCAGCAGCTGTAGTTGCGGGAGGCGGGGTCGACGGTGGTGCCATGGGCGTCAGCGACCTTGGCGAGGTTGGTGGTCAGGAGCACGACTGCGACGGCGGCGACGATCGCCAGGGATAAGGCGATGGACAGCCACCGCCGGTAGGTAGGGGCGGTCATGCGATGACTCCTTGTCCGTGGAGTGCCCGGCGCGACACTTGGGCGAGTGGGAGCTGCGACCACTTCGGTCGCGCCCGACGCCGGGCGTATTCATCTATGGGAAACGATTCAACCGTCCGCCGCCCGTTTTGGGAAGAGGTGGCGGGACTGAGGCACACTACGAGGGTGAACGACCTGGATGCGGTGGCTGCGCTGCACGACCCGGTGCGCCGGGCGCTCTACGAGTTCGTCGCCGCCTCGGGTCGCGACGTCGGGCGCAACGAGGCAGCCGAAGGGGTCGGCGTCTCGCGTACTCTGGCCGCGTTTCACCTGGACAAACTCGCCGAGGTCGGGCTTCTGGAGACCGGCTTCGCGCGCCTTTCCGCCACCCGGCCCGGTCCGGGCGCAGGGCGACCGGCCAAGGTCTACCGCCGTGGGCGTACAAGTCGATATGTCGCGGTGCCGGAGCGCGACTTCCGAGAGCTGGCGTCGCTGCTCGCGGAGGTGGTCGGGGACCTGGACGCCGCCGACGGCGCGATCGCCGCGGCGGCTCGCGCGGGCAAGAAGCTGCACGAGCCTGGTGGGTGGCTGGCCACGCTGCGTGACCGCGGCTACGAGCCCTATCGCCAAGATGATGTGGTACGCCTTAGGAACTGCCCGTTTCAGCAGGTCGCCGACGAGCAGCCGCTGCTGGTCTGTTCGATGAATCTGGCGCTGTGTCAAGGCATCGCGGGCGACGACGCGACCGCGGAACTGGACCCGAAGCCAGGGGAGTGCTGCGTCTCGTTCTCTAAAAATAAGAATCGTTGACATAGAAGCGCCCGGTCGGCCATGCTCATGCCATGCATCTCGCCCAACTGAACGTCGCGCGTCTCCTCGCCCCGATCGACGCGCCTGAGCTGGCCGAGTTCGTCGCTTTGCTGGAGCCGATCAACGCGGTGGCCGACGCCGCGCCCGGATTCGTGTGGCGGCTCAAGGAATCGGAGACCGATCCGACCCTCACCTACCAGCACGATTTCGGCGACGAACTGCTGATCAACATGTCGGTGTGGCAGACGCGCGACGATCTCTGGAACTACGTCTATCGGACTCGGCACCTTGGTGTGCTGCAACGGCGGCGGGAATGGTTCCAGCGGACGCTGGAAATCGCCAGCGTGATGTGGTGGATTCCGGAAGGGCACCTCCCGACGGCTGCGGAGGGGATGGCCCGGCTCGCGGCTCTCCGTGACCGGGGAGCCGGGCCGGAAGCCTTCACCTTCAAGGAGTTCCACGAGCCGGTGTCTATTTAGGAGACTGGCCGCCAGTCGTGCGGCGGGTCCTCGCCGACCCGCCCGTCGACGGCCTCGCGCAACAGGTCGGCGTGGCCGGTGTGGCGGCCGTACTCCTCGACCAGGTCGCACAGCAGACGGCGGAGGCTCATCTTGCGCCCGTCCGGCCAGCCGGTGTGCACGAGCTGGTCGAGACCCCCGTCCTTCAGCGCCTCGGCCAACTTCACCCGCGCGCGTTCGACCGCCCCGTCCCAGTACGCGTAAAGCACTTCGGGGGCGTCGTCAGCGGCCGACGAGAACTCCCAGTCGTTGCTGCCGTCCCAGCCCAATGCGGTCCACGGCCCGCTGATCGGCTCGCCGGTGAGCTTGACGGTGAACGTGTAGTCCTCCTGGGCGGCGAGGTGCTTCAGCAGCCCGCCCAGGGTCAGGTCGGACTTGCCGATCTTGGCGGTCAGCCCGGCGGAGTCGAGGCCGTCGGCCTTGAACCGGAAGGTCCATCGCATCCGGTCCAGTGCGCCGACCAGGTGTTCGGCCTCGGTCCCGGCCACCGGCGGCTCCCACGGAGGATCAGTTCTCTCAGTCATGCGACCCAAGGTAGCGGCTATTCCCGACATCCTTTGTCGGGTACGTCTTCTATTGTTGCCGGATGGAATTGGAGTTCAGCGGCGAGATCTTCCACTGGCGTGGGCCGGCCCCGCACCACTTCGTCACCGTGCCGGACGAGGAGTGCCAGGAGATCCAGGACGTGGCCGCCCGGCTCACCTACGGCTGGGGCGTCATCCCGGTTGGCGTACGCGTCGGCCGGACCGAGTGGACGACGTCGTTGTTTCCGAAGAACGGCCGGTACCTGGTGCCGTTGCGGGCCGACGTCCGGCGGGCCGAAAAGCTGGAGCTCGGTGACACCGTGACGATTAAGCTGACCCTCGATGCCGACTGAATCCCCCGTACGCCGGGCCGCTGTCTCGGACGCGGCCGTCGTCGCCGTCCTGCTCGACGACTTCAACCGCGAGTTCGACAGCCCGACGCCTGGCCCGGACTGGCTGACTGCCCGCCTGACCGTGTTGCTCGCCGGGGACGACCTCGTCGTGTTGCTCGCCGGAGAACCCGCGGCCGGACTCGCCGCGATCTCGTTCCGGCCCGGCATCTGGTGGGACGGCCCGGCGGCCTTGCTCGACGAGCTCTATGTACGCCCGGAGCTGCGCAATCAGCGGCTCGGCCACGCGCTGTTGGAGGCCGCGTGCGACCTGGCCGCCCAGCGGGGCGCGGAGTATCTGGAGGTCAATGTGGACGGCGTGGACACCGACGCCCGGCGGTTCTACGAGGCACACGGGTTCAGCCACACCGAACCGGGCCAGTCCGAACCGATGTACTTCTACTACCGGGAACTGGCTCCGTAGTAGGCCGCTGCTGCCTTGATCTCGGCGGCGATCCTATCCCGGACGGACGGCGGGGCGAGCACCTCGACCGCCGAACCGAAGCTGAGCAGCCCCTCGACAGCCCACCACTCTTCGTCGAAGGGCACCGTCAGCTCGACCGGCTCGGTGGTCGCCACCGGGACCTTGTGCTGGCCGCGTACGGGAATCATGCGGCGCAGGCGCGGCAGCGCCCGCGGCGCGGCGCGCAGCGTCACCTCGACCTCGACGTGTTCGGCCTCCAACTCGGCTCGGGCTTCGGCCCACGCCTTGGCCAGGTCGAAGTCGGCGGGCCGGCTTGCCGCATCGGCGAGGATCTCGACCGAACGCACCCGCGAAACCCGATAAGTGCGGCGTACGCCGTCGCGCAGCGCCACGAGATACCAGTCACCCGCCGCCAAGACCAGGCCCAACGGGTCGACGACGCGATGCGACGGCTTGCCGTCCCGGACGTACTCCAGGCGTACCTTGCGATCGCGCCAGGCCGCCTCGGCGAGCTGAGTCAAGCAGGGAACCGGCTCCGGAGTGCCGAAGAACCGCACCGGGTCGAGATGGAACCGTTCCGCCGTATGCCCCGCCCGTTGCCGGGCGTCACCGGTCAGACTCGCCCACACCTTGATCCGCGCGCCTTCGAGCAGTTCACCGAGGCCCAACTGCTCGGCCGGACCGGCGAGCCCGAGGAAGGCCAGCGCGCCCGCCTCGTCCAGGCCCATCCCGGTGAGCCTCGTCCGATAGCCGCCGTCCAGGCGGTAGCCCCCGGCCGGACCGCGCGTCGAGCGTACGGGGACGCCGGCGGCGGCCAGCGCCTCCACGTCCCGCTGGACCGTACGCTCACTGACCTCCAGCAGGCCGGCCAGGTCCTGACCGGTGGCCTGTCCGCGTACCTGGAGGTGCAGGAGCAGGGTCATCATCCGGGAGGCGCGCATGCTCCCATCATCTCGCGGGCTTCTGTCGGTGGGTGCTGCGAGACTCCGGGGTATGACTGTCCTTGAATCCGCCCGTGCGTTCCTCGACCGGGAAGGGCGGCTGGTCGAACGCCGTCTCGCCGCCGTCCTGCTCGACGGCGAGGACCCGGCCGGAGTCGTGGCCGCCGTCGAGGCGTACCGCAACGCGGACGGCGGCTTCGGACACGGCTTCGAACCCGACAAACGCTGCCCGGCCAGCCTGCCGATCGATGTCGAGTGCGCCCTCGACGTCCTGGTCGTCGCGGGAGCGCCCGCGCCCGGCTGGGTGGGCTCGGCCGGTGACTGGCTCGCCTCGGTCGCGACCCCCGAAGGCGCGGTGCCGCTGGCCTTCCCGGTCATCGAGCGCTATCCCCGCGCCGACCACTGGTCCCACTGGACCTACGCACCCGGCCTCAACCCGACCGCGGGTCTGACCGGACGGCTGCACCACCTCGGCGTGGTCCATCCGTGGCTCGACCGGGCCACCGAGTGGACGTTCAGCCGGCTCGAATCCGAGTTCACCGAAGACGCGCACGCGCTGAGCGAAGTGCTCGTCTTCCTCGCCGCCGCACCGGATCGAGCCCGCGCCGATGCCCTTGCTACGCAGGTCGAGGGCTGGCTGGCCAGGCTGCAATGGTTCCGGGCCGACCCGGACGACGCCGGCTACGGGTTGACGCCGTTGCACTTCGCGCCGACGCCGGACAGCCCGTGGCGGGCGTTGTTCACCGACGCCGCCATCGACGGGCACCTCGACCGCCTCGCCCGGGACCAGCAGACCGACGGCGGCTGGCCGATCACCTGGGAGCCGCCGAGTCAGGCCTCCACTTTGGAGTGGCGCGGCATCGAGACGCTCCGCGCTCTGCGCGTGCTTCGGGCGTACGACCGCCTCTGACCAGTTCCGTAAACGCAGCGGCGCCGCCCACCTGTGGACGGCGCCGCTATTCGGTAATGCTCAGATGTTGTTGTCCCACCCTCGCTTGATCGCACCGGCCGGCTGCGGGGAGCCGACGCGCAGCACGTCCCACCGGCGCGCGGGCTCCTCCGAAGACTTCAGAGTCACCTGGTCGCCGACGCGGACGCGCGGCTCCACCCAGCAGGTGAGGTAGCGAGAGTCCGACCGAAGATCGACTTGAACCAGCATCGTCATGCCGATCAAGGTAGGCGATGGCCGCTGCCTCGTCATCCGACTTTCGCGCGACCCCGCTTTCGCGCATGCGGTGGCAGCGCGCGCACGACGCAAGATCGTCGGCTTCCGACGATCAGTGCACGAAAAGGCCCACGAATGTCGGCTTCCGACGATCAAGGAAGCGCGAACCGCCAAGAATGTCGGAAGCCGACGATCTTGCGTACGGGGCGGGGCAGCGCGCCCGGTGGGAAGCGGGGCGGAGTGCGTCGGCGGAGTCCTTTCGCGCCGCGGGGGTGGCACTGGGCTGGGAAGATCGAGGGGTGGGGGATTCCTACGCCGTCACGGCCGAGTTCTACGACCTGTTGCAGGCCGACGAGTTCCGCCGGCTCGCGGAGCGGCTGATCCGGCGCTGGCTGGGGACGCCGGAGGTCGGCGTACTGGATGTCGGCGCGGGAACCGGGCTGGCCACTGCGTTGCTGGCGGAGCAGGCCGGGGTCGTCGTGCACGCCGTCGAGCCCGCCGGGGCCATGCGGGCCGTTCTGCTCAGCCGGTTGGCCGGGCAGCCCCACTTGCTCAACAGAGTCCGGGTCCATGCTGTCGGCGTACAACATGTCGGCTTGAAGGCGGTGGCTGATTTCGCGTGGTGCGTTAACACGATGGCGTGCCTGGACCCGCTGGAGCGGGCCGAGGGGCTGGCGGCGATGCGTGCGGCGCTGGTGCTCGGCGGGCGGCTGGTCGTGCAGCGGCCGCCGCACCGGCTGGAGCCGCCCTGGGAGCTGCCGTCGCGACGACTCGGCGATGATCTTTACACCGGGCAGGTGACCTGCGCGGACGCTGGACCGGGCAAGGCGCTGTGGCGGTTCGTCTATCGGGTGACCCGCGACGATCATGTCGTACGCGAGGCGCGTGAGAGCTTTGAGGTGCACCTCGCCGAGCCGTGGGCGTTCGCCGATGAGTTGCGCGCGGCCGGATTCGACCCCATCGCGCAGGACGAGAAGGAGATCGTGGTCGCGCTCGCCCGGCGCTAGATACCCGCTACTCGGCTACGACGTTCGAGGAGCAGCACGTCGCGCCAGCCGTGGTCGCCGTGCCGCCCGACTCGCTCGCGCGTGCCGATCACCCGGAAGCCGGTGCGTTCGTGCAACCGCAGGCTGGCGGTGTTCTCGGGGAAGACGCCGGACTGGATGGTCCAGATCCCGGCCGCCTCGGTGGACACGAACAGCGCCCTGAGCAGCGCCACCCCGACGCCTTTGCCCCGTACGCCGGGATCGACGTAGACGGAGTGCTCTACGACCCCGGCGTACACCGGGCGGGGAGACACGGCGGAGACGGCGACCCAGCCGACCACGCGGCCGTCCAGCTCAGCCACGTGCCGGTGTCCGGGCAGCCGCCCGGTGTTGAACTTCTCCCAGGACGGCGCGTCGATCTCGAAACTGGCCTGCCCAGTGTCCAGCCCCGCCTGGTAGATGCGCAGGACGTCGTCGGCGTCGGCCTCCGTCATGGCCCGGATGCTCACCTCACCCATGATCATTAACTTGCCGTGTGCGCGGTCGCGCTGTCAACGCGTTTGGCGGAAGGATCACCGGGTAGTCTCGAAACGTGCCGTCTGCTCAGCGGAAGTTGGCGCCGTATCGCCGGAAGCGGGACTTCGCGAAGACTCCGGAACCGTCGGGTTCGTCGCGCAGGCGTGACCGCTCGGCCGGCCTACGGTTCGTCGTGCAGCGGCATCGCGCTCGCAATCTGCACTACGACTTCCGGCTGGAGATCGACGGCGTCGGCGTGAGCTGGGCCGTCCCCAAGGGACCGACGCAGGACCCGGGCGTACGCCGGGCGGCCTTCCACGTCGAGGATCACCCGTTGGAGTACTTCGACTTCGAGGGCGTCATCCCGCGTGGGGAGTACGGCGGCGGTGACGTCATCGTCTGGGACGCCGGCATCTGGGAGCCCGCCAAGGAGGAGGACCCGGGGCGCGCTGTGGCCGACGGAGAGCTGCACGTCGACCTCCACGGCGAGAAGCTGCACGGCCTGTTCGTCCTGGTACGCACGAAGACCGACGCCTCCGGCAAGGAGCAGTGGCTGCTCCTGAAGAAGCGGGACGACGACGCAGTCGAGGGCTGGAATCCCGAAGACCACCCGGAGTCCGTCCGCTCTGGACGGACGAACGATCAGGTCAAGGCCGATCCGGATCGAGTGTGGCGATCCGGTGAACCGGCCGCCCGGGCGGCGGTGTCGTTGAAGGCTTCGCCCGTGTCCTCCGACGAACTGGCCGCGCTGGATGCGCTGGGCAGCGGCGGCCAGTGGGACGTCTTCGGGCGTACGCTCAAAGTCACGAACTTGGACAAGGTCCTGTTCCCCGCGTTGGGCCGGCAGAAGCCGGTGACGAAGCGGGATCTGCTGCGCTACGCCGCCGAGATCGCCCCGACCGTGTTGCCCTACCTGACCCGGCGGGCGATGAACCTGCATCGCTATCCCAACGGCGCGGACAGCAAAGGCTTCTGGCACAAGCAATTGCCCGACCACGCGCCGGAATGGCTGCCGCGCTGGGACAATCCCGACGCCGATCCGGGCGAGACCACCACCTACTTGGTGGTGGACGAAGCGGCCGCACTGGTCTGGGCGGCCAACTACGGCGGGCTCGAATGGCACCCCTGGACCTCCCGCGTCGACAAGCCCGATCGCCCCACGTACGCCCTCATCGACCTCGACCCCGGTGAGAAGACGAAGTGGGCCGACCTCGTCATGCTGGCCAAGCTCCACCGCGACGCGCTCGAGCATCTCGGCGTGAGCGCCCGCCCGAAGCTCAGCGGACGCCGGGGCATCCAGATCTGGGTGCCGATCCGGACCGGCCCGACCTTCGACGACACCCGGGCCTGGGTGGAGAAGCTCTCGAAGACCGTCGGCGCGCTCGTGCCCGACCTGGTCAGCTTCAAATGGCAGAAGGACGAGCGGGCCGGGTTCGCCCGGCTCGACTACACCCAGAACGCGATCAACAAGACGCTCGTCGCGCCGTACAGCCCACGCCCGGCGGCGGGAGCGCCCGTGTCTACCCCGATCGACTGGGACGAACTGGACGACAAGCAGCTGCGGCCGGACAAATTCACCATTCGTACGCTTCCGAAGCGGCTGGCCGAGCGGGGTGACCTGTTCGCCGAGGTGCTCGACGTCAAGCAGAAGCTGCCTGTGTTCCGCTGACCGGCTTGACGTACCGGTGGCAGGGGACCGACAGCGTGCCGCTCGCGGCCTCCGCCTGATAGGTGAACATGCCGTCGTCGGTCCAGCCGCAGCGCTCGTAGAAACGGCGCGCCCGGTGATTGCCGTCCACCACGGCGAGCCAGGCCTGGCCGTGGCCGCCCGCGGCCACCTGCCGCTCGGCTTCGGCCAGCAGGTTCGCCGCGACTCCGCCGCCGCGGTGGTCCGAGGCGACGTAGACCTGTTCGACCTCGTCGCCGACGACCATCACGAACCCGGCGATCTGCTCGGATTCACTCACCGCCACCGTCGTCTGCAGCACTCGTTCGGCCGCGCGCTGCCGGAACGATTCTGGAGTGCGTACGGCGACGAGGTCGTCGGGGACGTTGCCCAGGTGGCCGTCGGCCCACCCCTTGGTCCAGATCTCCGCCACCGCGGCGGCGTCCTCGGCTCGGGCGGGTCGGATCGCGTACGCCGGCATCGGCCGACCATAACAAGGAATGTCAGGGGTGGCCGGTAGCTTCGGCCGGGTGAGCGCGCCTGGTGACGTCCCGGAGGAGATCCTGGTCCGGCTGCGAGCCGTCTGCCTCGCCTTGCCCGAGGCCTACGAGGAGCCCGCCTGGATCGGCGTCCGATGGCGGATCCGGCAGCGGACCGTCGCGCACGCGTACATCCGGGATCCGGGGGACGAGTGCGTCATGACCTTCCGGGCACCGGGCGAGGAGATCATCGCTTTGGTCCAGAGTGGACACGTCTTCGAGCGCGCCGATTGGGGCGACAACGTCGTACGCATGACGTTCACCGACGACGTCGACTGGGCCGAGGTCGCCGAGCTGCTCACCGAGAGTTACCTGATCCAGGCGCCGAAGCGGCTCGCCGCCCTGGTCGACCGGCCCCCGCTGCCCTGACGATTACGCCGGGCGAGCCTGGGAAAGGGTGGCGCATGGACACCATCGCCACCCTCGCCCATGACCTCGACGTCACCACTGAAGACGTTCAGGCGTACGTGCAGGAACTGATCCGCCGCGACGGCGAGCAGGCCGTCATCGCGGCGAAACGCGATCTGGCCACCGAGACCGCGTTGACCGACGCCGCCGCCCACCAGGTACGCGTCCAGCTCACCCACTGACGGCTCGGCGCTCCAGCGCTCTTGCAAGCTCGTCGGGTTCCGACGATCTGTGCACGATTCGGCCCACGATTGTCGGCTTCCGACGATCATGGGGGCCAGGAGCGCCACGATTGTCGGCTTCCGACGATCATGGAGGGCTCGGCGCGAGGGCCGCACGGCGCGGACCTTGATCGTGTGCCCCTGGTCAGCGTTGAGAGCCCGTTTTCGTTGATCAAGTGCCCGCTATCAGCGCTGAGAACTCGTTTTCCGCTGACCACGGGCACTCGATCTACGAAACGGGCCGCAGATCGCAGATGCAGGGCACTTGATCACGATGACGGCCGTTTCCGGTCGCCGAGGATCGCTCGATCTCCACCGTTCCGCGCTCCTGCAAGATCGTCGTTGGGCAAGAGTGTCGCGTTATCCGGCATAAGGCGGCTATTCGAGCGCGGTATACCGCGTTATCCGGCGTACTGTGATGATCTTGCCAACTGAGCGGCTAGAGGTCGGTGGACAGCGCGACGTGCTTCCACTGCTCCAGTTCGCGCCGAACCAGGTCGAGTTTCGCCTCGATCCGGGCGATCGAGTCCTGGCCGAGCTGAAGGCGCAGCGGCGGCGTTTCCACCTCGGTGATGTCGAGGATGGCGTTCGCCGCCTTGACCGGGTCGCCTGCCTGCTTCCCGTCGTTGGTGCCCATGCTCTGCCGGACCGCTCCCGCGCCCGCTTCGTAGTCGGGGATCGTCGCAGGCTCGGTGCGCAGGCTCGCCGGGTTCAGGAAGTCGGTGCGGAAGCCGCCCGGTTCCACGATCGTCACGCGTACGCCGAGCGGGGCGAGCTCGCCGTGCAGCGCCTCGGAGAGCCCTTCGACAGCGAACTTCGTCGCACCGTAGAGCCCGACGCCGGGGGCGGTGGCGAAGCCGCCGACCGAGCTGAGGTTCAGGACGTGCCCCGAGCGCTGCGCCCGCAACACCGGCAGGGTGGCCTTGAGAGTGTTGATCACACCGAACACGTTGACGTCGAACAGGTCGCGGGCGGCCGCGTCGGAGACCTCTTCGACCGCGCCGACCAGGCCGTACCCGGCGTTGTTGACGACGACGTCGATCCGCCCGAAGCGCTCGACGGTGGCGTCGGCGGCGGCCTGCAACTGAACCGGGTCGGTGACATCGGCCGTCAGCGCGAGCAGATTCGCCGGCTCCTCGGGATAGGCCTTGCTGACGGCGGCGGCGTCGCGCGCCGTCGCGGCGACCTGGTGACCCCGCTCGAGGGCGGCCCGGACGATCTCGGCGCCCAGCCCACGGGAGGCGCCGGTGACGAAGAAGACTTTGCTCATGTCCCGAAGGTAGAAGCTAGAGTCGGCTCTAGATCAAGCCGGGAAACCACCGATGTGACAGGGGTCGCCATGGATCTGACCATCGGCGAGGTCGCCGAGCGCAGCGGGCTCAGCGTCCACGCGCTGCGCTTCTACGAGAAGGAGGGGTTGTTCGCCAACCCCGTACGCCGTACGGCAACGGGTCGCCGGCTCTACCACGAAGAAGACGTGGAATGGCTCGCCGTATGCACGAAGCTGCGTTCGTCGGGGATGTCGCTGGCGGTGATCCGGCAGTACGTCGAGCTGGCCCGGCAGGGTTCGGGCAACGAGAAGGAGCGGTTGAGTCTTCTGCGCGCGCATGAGGAGCACGTGCTGGACCAGATTCGGGAGCTGAACGAGTGCCTGGCCGTCATCCGGTACAAGGTCGGCATCTACGAGGGCGCCCTCGAACGCGGTGAAGCGAACGAACTGTGGAATCCGTCCCACGCCGAACCGGCCGAGCTGGCCGGCACGGACGAGGACTGCCACCGCGCCGCGGCGTGATTCCGGCCTCGTTGATCGTCGGCTTCCGACGTTCTTGGCGGAGATCAACGGAGAAAATGTGGGGCTATGGCACCGCGAATCTTCCGCTGATCATGGAACTCGGATGATTTCGGCAACGGCGAACCCCCGCCTCCACCCTCTTCCAGAAGGCTGATTTCCGCAGGCTGGGGGCGGGGTCGGGGGCAACGATGAGGGGGGCGGGCGGCGGCAAGAGCCGGCTAGAACCAGCCGCGCCAGAACTGGAAGAGCTGGTAGCCGTAGTAGATGCCGTTGACCGGCGTACCGGAGCTCTCGGTGATCCAGAAGGTCAGGTCGCCGAAGCTGTCGCGTACCCAGGGCAGGTAGAGCAGCAGGAACACGATGACCAGCCCGAACGGGCGGATCTTGCGGCCGATCTCCTGTACGCGTTCGGGTAGGTAATGCTCGATCATCCCGTAGCCGTCGAGGCCCGGGATCGGCAGCAGGTTCAGCGCAGCGCTCGCGACCTGCAAGTACGCCAGGAGCGTCAGCCCGGCCCAGAAGGCGGCATGCGGCTCGCCGAGGTCGTAGATGCCGGTGGGGCCGAACTGCGCGGTGACGAAGAGGAGGACGGCCGCGAAGACGATGTTCACCGCCGGTCCGGCCATGGAGACCAGGGCGTCGCGATGGCGGCTGCGCAGCCGTTCCGACTCCACCAGTACTGCACCGCCCGGCAACGGCAGGCCACCGGTTAGCAGGGCGAACAGCGGCAACACGAAGGTCAGCAGGGGATGGCCGTATTTCAGCGGGTTCAGCCGCAGGTAGCCCTTCTCGGCGATGGTGTCGTCGCCGCCCCGGTGCGCCACCAGGGCGTGGGCGTACTCGTGCAGGCAGAGGCTGACGAGCCAGCCCGCCAGGATGAAGACGAAGACGGCTGCCTGACTCGGGACGACGCCCGACCACATCGCCCAGCCGCTGGCCCCGGCGAGCGCCACCAGCAGCAGGAACAGCCAGGAGATCCCGGCACGCCGCCGCCGGGGCGGGCGGGGCAGCCGCCGGAGCGCCTTGCGCCGGTCCCGGGCCACCTCCGCCTCGATCGCACGGGCGCGTTCGTTCCAGCCTCCCTCGGCGGCCAGCCGCTGGAGCGGATCGTCGAGTGGGTCGAGGTAGTCCTCCCCGGCGTCGGTCACGAGGCGTGAGGCTACCGCAAATGTCTGTGGTTCTGGTTACTCTCAGGGCATGGGCGAGGAGCGGGCCGGCGTCGCGTTGACCAACCTGGATCAATCCCTGTTCGAGGGCGCGGAGGCGACGAAACGCGATCTCGTCGCATACCTCGACGCCGTCAGCCAGCGGATTCTGCCGGTGCTGCGCGATCGGCCGCTCTCGGTGATCCGCGTCCTGCGCGGGCAGAACCCGTTCATGCAGAAGAACGTCCCCAAATACACGCCCGATTGGGTGAAGACGGTGACGCTCTGGGCGGAGTCGTCGCACCGCGAGGTGTCCTACGCGCTCTGCGACGATCTTCCGACCTTGATGTGGTTCGCCAATCAACGCGCGGTGGAATATCACCCGGCGCTGACCAGGGCACAGCGTTGGGCGTACCCGACGCATCTGATCATGGACCTGGACCCGCCCGAAGAAGGCGGTTTCGCGCAGGCGGTGACCGCCGCGCACCTGGTCCGGGAGGCGCTCGCGCAGGCCGGGATGGCGGGCGCGGTGAAGACGAGCGGCGCAAAAGGTGTGCACGTGTTCGTGCCACTGGCCGGTGAGCCCGACGCTGAGGAGGTCGCGGCGGCCACGCGCGCGGTCGCGGCCCGCGCGGAGCGGCTGGACCCGCAGGTGGCGACGACCGCGTTCATTCGCGAGGACCGTGCGGGGAAGGTCTTCCTCGACTCGACCCGCGCGGGCGGCGCGACGGTGGTCGCGGCCTATTCGCCGCGACTTCGGCCAGGCACGCCGGTGTCCTTCCCCGTCGCGTGGGATCAGCTTGATCGGGTGTCGCCCCGAGATTTCACGATACGCACAGCGGTGTCCCTGCTTGGGGACAGTGATCCGTGGGCTGAGTCGATGCCCCCGCCGCAGCAGTTGGACCCGGGGCTGGTCGAGGAGGGGCACACCATCCCGATCGCCCGTGTGCAGGCGATGCACGAGGGCAAACGGCGCGCGCGGGCTCGTCGCGCCGAATCTTGAGGTTGATGGACTACAGTCCGGTTATGCCTCAGGAAGCCGAGCTTCTCGCCGCGCGTACGCCGGCTCGGACCGAGCGTGCCGATGCCGCCCGCAACCGCCGGGCGGTGCTGGACGCGGCGGCGACCCTGTTCCGCGAACGCGGGGCGGAGTCGGTGACGATGGACGAGGTCGCCGCGAAGGCGGGGGTCGGCAAGGGCACCCTGTTCCGCCGGTTCGGTGACAAGTCCGGGCTGGCCATGGCGGTGCTGGACGAGGCCGAACGGGAGTTGCAGGAGCGCATCCTGTCCGGTCCGCCACCGTTGGGCCCCGGAGCCGCGCCCGGTCCCCGCCTCGTCGCGTTCGCCGGGGCGTACCTGGAGTTCTTGCTGGCCAACCTCGACGTCGTCCGCATGTCGGAGACCGCGTCACCGAGCGCGCGTTACCGGATCGGGGCGTACCGGTTCTGGCATCTGCACGCCCGCATCCTGCTCGAAGGCACCCCCGATCCCGATTTCGCGGCGCACGCGCTGCTCGCTTCGTTGTCGGCGGTTCATGTGTCCGCGCTGCTGACCGACCTCGATGAGGAACGCGTACGCGAAGGAGTGGCGAGACTCGCCCGCTCGTTGTTCCTCCGCTCGTAAGCTTCGGCTGTGGCGCTGAGCATATGCTTCGCCTGTGGCGCTGAGCATATGCTTCGCCTGTGGCGAAGTACTTCGACGTGCATCCGGACAACCCGCAATCGCGGTCCATCCGGCAAGTGGTGGATCTGCTGCGGGAGGACGCGCTGATCGCGTACCCGACCGACTCCTGTTACGCACTGGGCATCCAGCTCGGCAACCGGCCCGGCCTGGAGCGGATCAAGGAGATCCGGCGGCTTGACGACCGGCACCACTTCACCCTCGTGTGCCGGGACTTCGCCCAGCTCGGCCAGTTCGTGAAGATCAGCAACTCAGTGTTCCGGCTGGTCAAGGCGGCCACTCCGGGCAGCTACACGTTCATCCTCCCGGCGACCAAAGAGGTGCCGCGTCGGCTCATGCACCCGAAGAAGCAGACCGTCGGCGTACGCATCCCGGACCACCGGGTCGCCCAGGCGCTGCTCGAGGAGCTCGGTGAGCCGATCCTGTCCAGCACCCTGCTGCTGCCGGGGGAGGAGGAGCCGATGACGCAGGGTTGGGAGATCAAGGACCTCCTCGACCATCAGATCGACGCGATCATCGACTCCGGGGAGTGCGGGACGGAGCCGACGACCGTGGTGGACCTGTCCGAGGACGAACCCGAGATCCTCCGCTACGGCGCCGGGGACCCGTCGCGCTTCGAGTGACCGCTGAGGGTTCTCCCCGATGGCGAGGGCGGGCCGGGCGGGGAAGACTGGTCGGCGTGGCTGGTGCTGTCGACGACTACGTCCACGCCCTCGGTCAGCGGTTGCGCGGTCCTCGTCGCCTACGGATCGGCATGCTCACCGAGGTACGCGAGGCGCTGACCGACGCAGTGGACGCCTGTCGCGACGCCGGACTGTCCACACCGGAGGCCGAGGAGCGTGCGGTCGCGGAGTTCGGCCCGATCCCGCCGCTCGCCGAGGAGTTCCAGGAGCTGCTGGCGGCCGCCCGGGGACGGCGTACGGCGTGGCTGCTGCTCGTCGTGATCGGCATCCACCATGGACTGTCGGAGGTGCTGGGCCGGGTCAGTGCGTGGCACCAGGACTGGGGTACGGCCGCGCCGGGTCCGGCGTACCTCGTGTTCGCCCGGTTCACCGACCTCTTCGTCGAGGTCGCCCTGGTCACAGCCGTTGCCGCCGTCGTCGCGATGGGCTGGGGCACTCGCCGACTCGGGCTGCGCCTGCCGCTCGTACGCGCGACCGCCGTGCTCTCGACCGTCGTCGTGGCGGCCACCTTCGCCGCCGGTACGCTGCTCACCCTGCTCGCTCCGGCCGGTTCCGCCGTCGGGCAGCTCATCTGGATCGCGCCGTTCTCCGCCGTGCTCGTGTCCGCTCGGCGTACCTGGACCGCGGCGCGCTCGCCCGCTCCGCCGCTTGGCCTCCTCGCGCCGGATCAGGGTTCACTGTCGAATCTTGGGCCAAGATTCGACCCAGAACCCTGATCCAGCCCCGAAACGGGGCTCGCCGGATCAGGCGAGGCGGAGGACGGACTCCACCGCCGTCGTGAACTGCTGCCAGTCCTGCTTGTCGGCGGCGAGCGTACGCCGACCGGCCGCGGTCAGCTCGTAAGTGCGCCGCTGCCGCCCGGAGTCGCCGGCCCAGTCGCCCTGAATCAGCCCGGCCGTCTCGAGCCGGCGCAGTGCCGGATACAGCGAGCCGGTCGGATAACTCAGTACGCCGCCGCTGCGTACGGCGAGTTCCTGGCTGATGGCATAGCCGTGGCGCGGGCCGTCTTCGAGCACGGCCAGCAGCAACGTTTCCAGGTGCCCGCGAAAGAGGTCCTGACGCACGCAGACAGTCTACATGCGTAGGGTGTATGGTCATACCGTCTACATGTAGACCGCCTACATAAGGAGACGTCATGAAACCCCTCCGAATCCTGCTGGCAGTCGTGCTGCTGGCGACGACGTCTGCGGCCGCGGCCGGCGAACGACAAGGACTCAGCTGGTCCAGTTGCGGCCCCAAGACCGACCCGACGTCGCAGTGCACCACTTTGCGCGTACCACTGGATTGGTCGCGCCCGAATGGGCGCAAGATCGACCTGGCGGTGGCCCGGCATCCGGCCGCGGACCAGGCGCACAAGATCGGCACGTTGTTCTTCCGTCCGGGCGCGGGAGTCCTGATCGTCAACCAGGTGGCGACGCCGGCGCACGGCGGGCTGGGCCTCATGCCGGGCGTGGTCGACCGGTTCGACCTGGTGGGCATCGATTCCCGGGGCGGTGGCCTGGACTTGTCCTACGGCACCGCCGACGCGACCGTCCACAGTGCTTCGCTGGGCTGTCAGCGCGCCTTCGACGACCCGGCGGTGAGCCGATTCCCGGCGGACTTCGCCCACTATGTCCAGCTCGTCCAGCACAACCGGACCGTCGCGGCGGGCTGCGACCAGGGCCTGATCCGGAACTTCGACGCCGAGACGCAGGCGCGCGACGCCGAGGCCCTGCGCGTCGCCCTCGGTGCGGAGCAGATGACCTGGTTCGCCTGGACCTACGCGAGTCTCATCGCGCAGACCTACGCGCAGCTGTTCCCGGGCCGGATGCGGGCGCTGGTGCTCGACAGCCCACTCGATCACAGCGTGCCGACCGCGACCTACGTACGCACCCAGGTACGCACGACGGAGGAGGCGTTCAACCGGTTCGTCGCCTGGTGCGGCAGCGATCCGAGCTGTGCCCTGCATGGCGAGGACATCCCGGCGATCTACGACGAGATCATCGCCCGGGCGAATCGGGAGCCGTTCCCGGTCGCCGGGCTGGATCACGGGCTCACCGGCGAAGAAATCGGCTACCTCGTGATGTACGTGCTGGAGAACGGCACCGTCCCGGCCGGCTACGGTGGGTGGTCCGATCTGGCTTGGGCGCTGGGGAATCTGCGTACCGGTGACACGACCGGGTGGGCCGGGGCGTACGCGGGCACGCTCGCTCCCGCGTACTACCACCCTTATCGGGCGACCGGCTGTGTCGACTTCCCGCGCGACATCACCGGGTACGCCGAGTTCAAAGCGCTTCGGCGGGAGCTCGCGCAGCTCGCTCCGCACACCGGAGGAGTGTCCGACTCGTGGGACTACGTCAGCGGATGCCTAGGCTGGCCGGTTGCCTCGACGGCACCTCGACGGCCCGTGATCGTCCACAATGCACCGCCGACGTTGCTGGTGATCACTCGGCACAATCCGCTCGCTCCGTACGAGCTTGCCGTCCCGGTGGCCGGCCAGATCGAGGGAAGTTCGACGTTGGTCTATGAGGGTGATGCTCACATCGCCTACTTCAACTCTTCCTGCGTACGCGACGCTGAGCTCGCTTTCCTGACGACTGCTGCGCCGGGTACGACCAGCTGCGCCGACGGCTCCTGACCGCTTGCTCCCGACCCGGGCGAGTTGATCAGGCTTTTACGGAGTTGATCAGGGACTTACGGACACGACACGCCGATCGAGCACGCCCGAAAGTTCATGATCGCGCAGAAAGACGCAGCGAAGGCGGGCGGGGGTTAGATGGCTCCCCAGTGGAGGGACAGGCCGGTGGCGGCCCGGTCGGCGGTGATCTGCATCATGCTGCCGAGGATCGTCGCGCGGTCCGCCACTAGGGCCGTCCCGTCCGGCGCGTACGTGATCCGGTCGCTGACCAGCACCGGTGCGCCCTCGTCCTCGTCGAGGTGCCGGGCCCCGTCGGCGTCGAGCACGTCCGGCCGGATCGTCTCGGCGGCCCGGGCCACCACCACGCCCAGGTCGGCCAGGGCACCGTAGAGACTCACGGTGGTGAAATCCGTGTCGCGTAACCGTTCTGCGTGCGGCTCGCGTACCCAGGAGATTTGATGAATGGCGCGGCGACCGGCGAACGCGCGGACCCGTTCCAGCCGCAAGCCGGTCTCGGTCTCGCGAACCCGCAGCCGCGCCGCGATGCGAGCGGGCACGCGGCGCTGCGCGCGAGAGATCACCGTGGTGCGGACCTCGTGGCCCTGCTCGCGCAGATCGTCGGCGAAGCTCCGCAAAGATCCCAGCTGGTACGCCAAATGGGGCGGTGCGACAAAGGTGCCTTTGCCCGGCTGCTGGACGATCAGCCCTTCGGCGCTCAGCTCGCGCAGGGCCTGCCGCAGCGTCATGAGAGTGACGCCGTACGCCTGGCTCAACTCGCGTTGGGCGGGCAGCGCCTCGCCGGGGGTGTAGTGGCCGTCGCGGATCTTCGCCGACAAGTCTTCCGCGATCTCCCGATACCGCGCCACTTTCCTCCTCCCAGGTTGGCTGCAGATCACGGTTATGCATGTCTCAACCGGCTGGTTTGGCATGCGTAACCGTGATCTGCTGCTTGCCCGAGGATCATCGCACGTCGAGCGCGGCGCGCAGCGACCCCACGAACGCGCCGACCTCGGTGGGACCGGCGCCGTCGAGGACGCGCCGCATCACCGCCGCGCCGACGATGACCCCGTCGGCCACCGATGCCGCCTCGGCGGCCTGAGCCGGGCTGGAGATGCCGAAGCCGATCAGCACGGGCAGGTCGGTGACCTGCTTGAGCCGGGCGGCGAGGGTGGCGGCGGAGGGTGCGAGGCGGTCGCGTTCGCCGGTGGTGCCCATGATCGAGACGGCGTAGACGAAGCCCTGGCTGCGCCGCCCGATCTCGGCCAGCCGGTCGTCCGGGGTGGCGGGGGAGGCGAGCAGGCTGACCGCGATGCCCGGGACCTGGAGCTGATCCACCTCGTCCAGGGGCAGGTCGGGCACGATCAGCCCGGTGACCCCGGCGGCGGTGAGAGCTTCGCCGAATCCCTTCCGCAGCGCGAGGTTGGCGTACGTGCTCGCGATGATCGGCACGCTGGTCCGCGCTTGAGCCAGGTCGTCGAGGATCGAGGCGGGCGTCGCTCCCCGGGTGAGCGCGGCGTCCGAAGCCTCCTGAATGGTCGGACCGTCCACAGTGGGGTCGGAGAACGGCAGTCCCAGCTCGATCTGGTCGGCTCCGGCGTCCTCGAACGCCCGCAGGTACGCCGTCCACCCAGGCGCGACTCCGCCGGTGAGGTACGGCATGAGCAGCTTCGTCACAGCTGCGCCTCCTCGATCAGGGTGGTGATGTCCTTGTCGCCCCGGCCCGAGAGCGTCACGAGAACGGTCGAGCCTGCGGGAAGCTCCGAGGTTCCGGCGGCACGGAGGACCCAGGCCAGCGCGTGCGCCGATTCGATGGCGGGCAGGATGCCCTCGGCCCGGGCGAGCCGCACGGCCGCCGCGATCGCCTCGTCGTCGGCGACCGTCACATAGCGGGCGCGTCCGAGATCGCGCAGGTACGCGTGTTCCGGCCCGACGCCGGGGTAGTCCAGTCCGGCCGCGATCGAGTGCGCTTCCTGAATCTGACCGTGCTCGTCTTGAAGGAACAGCGACCGGAAGCCGTGCAGTACGCCGATCGCCCCGTGCGAAGCGCCGGAACCGCCCGCCGCCTCGACCCCGATCAGCTGGGCGGAGGTGTCGACGAACCCGGCGAACGTGCCCGCCGCGTTGCTGCCGCCGCCGACGCAGGCGACGACGTAGTCCGGAACGGCGCTGGGCAGGTCCGCCGCGCACTGCCGGCGTGCCTCGTCACCGATGACGCGCTGGAACTCCCGCACCATCGTCGGATAGGGATGTGGGCCGATGACTGAACCGACGCAGTAGTACGCCTCGTCGGCGTCGGTGACCCAGTGGCGCATCGCTTCACTGGTCGCGTCTTTGAGCGTACGGCTGCCGGCGGTGACGCTCACGACCTCCGCGCCGAGCAGTCGCATCCGGAAGACGTTGTGCGCCTGCCGTTCGATGTCCCGCTCGCCCATGAAGACCTTCACCGGCAGGCCGAGCAACGCCCCGGCGGTGGCGGTCGCGACGCCGTGCATGCCCGCGCCCGTCTCCGCGATCAGCCGCGTACGCCCCATGCGGCGGGCCAGCAACGCCTGCCCGAGCACATTGTTGATCTTGTGTGAGCCCGTGTGCGTCAAGTCCTCCCGTTTGAGCAGCACGGTCACGCCGAGTTCGGCCGACAGCCGCAGAGCCGGCGTCAGCGGGGTGGGGCGTCCGGCGTACGCCGACAGCAGCGCGGCGAGGTTGCCGCGGAACCCGGGATCGGCCCACGCCTCCGCGAACGCTTCGGCGACCGCCTGGCAGGCGGGGATCAGCGACTCGGGGACGTAGCGCCCGCCGTATCCTCGCTCGCCGAAGCGGCCGGGGGCGGACGTGGCCGCAGCTGTTATAGAACTCATGAAACAGTTATAGAACAGTTGAGCGCGTGCCCGCAAGCCGGTAGGTTCTGCGCGTGATCTATCGGCTGTACGCCCAGCGCCTGCGCGCCCGCCTGCGACCCGAGCAGCTGCCCCGACACGTCGCGGTCGTGATGGACGGCAACCGCCGCTGGGCCAAGCAGCAGGGGTTCGACAACCCGAACATCGGCCACCGCTACGGCGCCGAGCATCTGGACGAGCTGCTGGACTGGTGTGCCGGGCTCGGCATCCCGAACGTGACGGTGTACGTCTGCTCGGGCGACAACCTGCGTAAACGCGACTCCGACCAGGTGACCCACCTGATGCGGATGATCGAGGAGGTCGTCGCCGAGCGGCTGCGCCACCCCGACGGTCAATGGCGGCTGCACGTCGCCGGTCGCCTCGACGACGTGCCTGCCTCGACGCGTGCCGCGCTCAAGCGGGCGGTCGACGAGACCCGGGATCGGGAAGCGCCCCTCGACCTCACGATCGCCATCGGCTACGACGGCCGCGAAGAGATCGTCGACGCCGTACGCTCCCTGATCGACTTGCAGTCCCGGCTCGGAGTGACCGCCGAGGAACTCGCGGAACGGATCAGTCCGGAGGACATCGCCGCTCACCTCTACACGAGCGGCCTGCCCGATCCGGACCTGGTCATCCGGACCAGCGGCGAGATCCGGCTCTCCGGCTTCCTCATCTGGCAGGCGGCGTACTCCGAGCTGTACTTCTGCGACGTGTACTGGCCCGGGTTCCGGTACATCGACTTCCTGCGGGCCCTTCGGTCGTACGCACGGCGGCAGCGGCGCTTCGGCGCCTGACCGCATTCGGGCGGCTCGGGCGCGCTCACGAGCTACGCGGGGGCGAGCGCCCGAGCAAGACGGGCGAACGCGCGTACCGGAGCGGGCGAGTCCACGAAGGACAAGATCCGGTCGGCGCACTCACGCGGGCTCAGTTTGCTCGTGTCGACCTCGACGTCGTACTCGGCGTGGCGATGCACCAGCGGGTAGTGGGACTCCGCCTTGCCGATCGGGCGGTCGCCGCGGGCAGCCTCCCGCCGCTGGAGCTCCGGCAGCGGGCAGTAGACCTTGACGAACACCACGTCGGCCGGGAACAGCTCCACACATTCCCGCAACCACTCCGGGCGGCGAAGGACGTGGTCCAGCACGACGTCGTTGCCGGCCCACGCCATCCCGGCAGCGGCCCGGTGGTAGCCCCCGGCCAGCCGCTGGAGCGTCTCCTCCAGCTCTTCCGGGGTCATCGGGCGCTGGTGGCGCATCGAGTTCAGGGCGTCGACCGGCATGAAGTAGTAGGGCCGGTCGAGCAGCGGCAACAGCTCTCGGGCGATGCTCGACTTGCCGGCGCTCGAGGTGCCGTTGAGCAGGATGATCTGGCCGATGCGCGGGGGCTCCATGATCACGACCCTACAACTGCTACGTTGCAAGGAGTCCGTCAAGGGAGGGGATCCGATGGCCGAGCAGCCCGTCGACCGTCGTGTACGCGTACTCGGCCGGCCGGTCGACGAGTATCCGGAGGTCCCGCCGGAGGCGGAGCGGGGCGCGGCGCTCCGGGTGACCGTCGTCGGCGAGGAGATCCTGCACCGGCCCTGCCGCGACGTGACCGAGTTCGGTTCGCCGGAGCTGACGAAGCTCATCGACGACATGTTCGCCACGCAGCTCGTGGCCCAGGGCGTCGGCCTGGCGGCCAACCAGGTCGACGTGGACCTGCGGTTGTTCGTCTACGACTGCCCCGACGACGACGGCGTACGCCATGTGGGGCACGTGTGCAATCCGGTGCTGGACGAGCTGCCCCCGGCCGAGCGGCGGTTGGTCGAACACGACGAGGGTTGCCTGTCCGTCCCAGGCCCGTACGCCCCCGTCTCCCGGCCGGATCACGCGATCGTGCGCGGTCAGGACAAGGACGGCAATCCGCTGGTCCTCGAGGGCTTCGGCTACTTCGCGCGCTGCTTGCAGCACGAGACCGACCACCTCAACGGCAAGCTCTACATCGACCGCCTCGGCAGCCGCCAGCGCAAATCGGTCCTCAAGGAGATGGAGCAGCGCAAGGAAGAGGTCTTCGCGCGCCGGGCCGAAAAAGCCGCCACTTTGGGCAAGTGACCGTGTAGAGAACGGGGCTTCGGCTCCGACCCGCTCGTGAACCGTTCACGAGAGGGGAAAGACGATGCACGAGGTGACGCAGCGAGCCGGCTGGCGCGAATGGGCCGGTCTCGGCGTACTCGGGCTGCCGACGCTGCTGGTCTCCATCGACGTCTTCGTGATGTTGCTGGCCCTGCCGCACATCTCGGAGGCGCTCGGCGCGACGAGTGCCCAGCAGCTCTGGATCATGGACATCTACGGCTTCATGCTGTCCGGCTTCATGATCACCATGGGTACGCTCGGCGACCGCATAGGGCGGCGCAAACTACTGCTGATCGGCTCGGCCGCCTTCGGTCTCGCCTCGGTGCTGGCCGCGTTCTCGACCAGCCCACTGGCGCTGATCGCCGCCCGCGCGCTGCTCGGCGTGGCCGGCTCCACGCTCGCGCCCTGTGCGTTGGCGCTGATCACGGCGATGTTCCGCGATCCGAAACAGCGTGGTCTCGCGATCGGGCTCTGGCTGGTCTGCTTCATGGGCGGGGCGGCCGTCGGTCCCGTCGTCGGCGGCGTACTGCTGGAGAACTTCTGGTGGGGCTCGGTGTTCCTGCTCGGCGTACCGGCAATGCTTCTGCTCATGATCCTCGGGCCGCTGATCCTGCCCGAGCACCGCGACGAGGCCGCGGGCCGGCTGGACTTCCTCAGCGTCGCGTTGTCCCTGGCCGCGATCCTGCCGATCGTCTACGGGCTCAAAGAACTGGCCCGCGTGGGCGCCGAGCCGGCCCCGTTTCTCGCGCTCGCGGGTGGGTTGTTCTTCGGCATCATTTTCGTACGCAGGCAGCAGCGACTCGACGACCCGCTGCTGGATCTGCGGCTGTTCGGAAACCGTGCGTTCAGCACGGCTCTGGGCTGCATGTTCGCCGGGACGATGCTGATGGGCGCGCTGATGATGTTCATCTCGCAGCACCTGCAACTCGTCGGCGGGCTCTCCCCGTTGCGAGCCGGGCTGTGGATGCTGCCAGGAGTCGCCGCGTCAGGGATCGCGTTCCTGGTCTCCCCGTTGCTGGCTCGGCGATTCCGGCCCGCGTACCTGATCGGCGGGGGCATCGGGCTGTCGTGCATCGGGTTGCTCGTCCTGACGCAGGTGCCGGCGCACTCCGCGCCCGCCCTGGTCGCGACGGGGTTCGCGCTGACGAACCTGGGCGCGGGCCCGTTCGTCACCCTCGGCACCGACCTGGTCGTGGGCAACGCCCCGGCGGCGAAGGCGGGCTCGGCGGCGGCGCTCAACGAGACCAGCGGCGAGTTCGGCTTCGCGCTCGGCATCGCAGTGCTCGGCAGTCTGGCGACGGCGATCTACCGCTCGTCCACTCCGCCGGCCGCCGGTGAGACCCTGGCGGACGCGGTGCTCGGCGGGGACAACTCGGTGATCGCCGCAGCTCGGGCCGCCTTTGTGACCGGTATGCACCTGGCCGCCGGGCTGAGTGCGCTGATCCTCGCCGGAGTGGCGGTCGCCGTCGTCGTCCTGCTGCGCCCCGCTACGCGCTAGCCCTTCGGGCTGCGCCGCGTCAGCCCGTTCGGGCCCCGCGTCAGCCCCCTTGGGCTGCAGATCACGGATATGCATGCTTCCCGAGCCCTCGGAAGCATGCATATCCGTGATCCCGCGCGGGCGCAGGGGTCCGGCGCGGGCGCAGCGGGGTCCGGCGGGCACGCCGCAGGGGTAGGGTGCGAGCGTGATCAAACTCGGCGCCGTCTTCCTTCCCCAGTGGGCCCCCGAGCGGTTGCGCCCGATCGCCGAGGCGGCCGACGAGGCGGGCCTGGACGAGTTGTGGCTGTGGGAGGACTGCTTCTGGGAGAGCGGCATCGCGACGGCGTCGGCCGCGCTGGCCTGGACCTCCCAGCTGAAGGTCGGCGTCGGGCTGCTCCCGGTGCCGTTGCGCAACGTCGCGATCACCGCGATGGAGGTCGCCACGCTGCATCGGTTGTTCCCGGAGCGCGTACAGGTCGGGATCGGGCACGGCGTCCAGGATTGGATGGCCCAAGTCGGGGCCAAGGTCGACTCGCCCGTCACGTTGCTGCGGGAGTACCTCGATGCGCTGAAAGCGTTGCTGCGCGGGGAAACCGTCACGACGCACGGCCGCTACGTCCACCTCGACGACGTCAAACTCGTGTGGCCGCCCGCCGAGGCCCCGATCTTCGTCGGCGCGGTCGGACCCAAGACGCTGCGTCTGGCCGGGGCGGCCGCCGACGGCACCATCCTCACAGGTGGGACGACCCCGACGCGTACGCGGGAAGCCCGGCAGCTGATCGGGGCCGACGACAAGCCGGTGGTGGTCTACCTCCATGCGGCGACCGGCCCCGACGCCCGCGTACGCCTGGAGGCCGAACGAGTCCGCTGGGGCTACGAGTCGCTCGACGACGTGGCGGTCTACGGCGACGCCGAGGCGATCGCGGCCGGCGTACGCCGGTGGGCCGACGCGGGAGTGACGACGGTGGTGCTGCAGCCGACGCACGACGACCCCGACCCGGAAGGGTTCGTCCGGTTCATCGCGCGCGACGTCCGGAATGCTGCTCTCTGATCAACTCGGTGTCAGCAGCGCCTTCTCCACCGCCGCCCACATCCGGCGCTGCATCTTCGCGGGATCGTCGAGTGCGCCCGGCTCGTCGAGGAGCATCTGCAACGCCGCCGACACCGCGCCGATGAACGCCCCGACCGTCGCGGCCGCCTCCACCAGGTTCAGCTCGTCGGCGTACGCCCGATGCAGGTGAGCGGCGATCTCCAGCTGGGAGTCCAGCTGCACCTGCAACGCCCGGCCCCGGACGGCCGGAGTGGAGTGCATCAACTGCAGCCGTAGCTGGGCCATCGTGCCGACCATCTCGGTGTTGCCCGTATTGACCTCGTGCAAGGTCCGGATCAGCACTTCGACCGGGCGTTCGCCCGGCTGCCGGTTCTCGATGGCGGCGATCGCCGCGGCCACCCGCAGGTCGGCCTCGGGAAACAGCAACTCTTCCTTGCTGGCGAAGTAGCTGAAGAACGTACGCGTGCCGATGTCTGCGGCCGCCGCGATGTCGGCGATCGTCGTGCCGTCGTACCCGCGCTCCGCGAACAACTCCGTAGCGGCGTCGATGATCGCCTGCCGGGTTCGGGCGCGTTTGCGTTCTCGCAGCGTCTCCATGCCGACAGCGTACTGCATCGAACGCGGATCTGCACTAAGCGCGAAACTGCACTGTTGCAATTCTGCACTGAGTGCAGTTATGGTTCTGGGCATGACTAACCGAACCGTTCTGATCTCCGGTGCCGGCGTGGCCGGGCCGACCCTCGCGTACTGGCTGGCCCGGCACGGCTACCGGCCCACGGTCGTGGAGCGCGCCCAGGGCATGCGCTCCAGCGGCAACCCGATCGACGTCCGGGGACCGGCCATGGCGGTGGCTCACCGGATGGGCATCGTCCCGGCGCTTCAGGCGAAGGCGACCGCGGTCACCGAGCTGACCTTCCTCAATGCGGCGGGCCGGCGGGTCGGCCGGATGCCGATGCCGCCGCAGACGGAGTCGATCGAGCTGCCCCGGATGGATCTGGCGACGGTGCTGCTGGACGCTGCCCGCGACGACGCCGAGTTCGTCTTCGGCGACTCGATCTCCACGCTCCAGCCCGATGCGGACGGTGTCGATGTCACCTTCGACCACGGCGAGCCGCGCCGATTCGACCTGGTCGTCGGGGCCGACGGCGTGCACTCGTGGACCCGGCGGCTTGTCTTCGGCGACGAGAGTCAGTTCGTGGAGCAGCTGGGCCTGTGGGTTGCCACGCTGGCGATCGACGGTCTCGGCCTCGATCCCCGGCAGGTGCTGATGTACAACGAACCGGGCCGGGCCCTGTCGCTGCATCCGGGCAGCGGCAAGCCGATCGCCGCCTTCATCTGGCGTTCGCCCGCCGACCCCGGTTACGACTATCGCGACACCGCCGATCACAAGCGGCGGCTCGCCGAGGCGTACGCCGGTGGCGGATGGCGGATTCCGGAGATGCTGCGGCACGCCGGTGAGACCGACGACCTCTACTTCGACGCGGTCAGCCGGGTCAGCCTGGAGCGCTGGTCGGCCGGCCGAGTGGTGTTGCTCGGTGACGCCGCTTCCTCGGTGTCGCTGTTCGGCGACGGGTCCACCTTGGCGATGGCGGGCGCGGCGACACTGGCCGACGCACTGGCGGCGCACCCGGCCGACCACGAGACGGCGTTCCGGGCGTACGAGGCGGCGCATCGGAAGCTGGTCGAGCCGAAGCAGAACGGCGTCGGTCAGGCGTCGAAGCTGCTCATCCCGTCGACACGACTGGGCATCGGCGTACGCAACGCCGCGTCGAACGTCCTCGCCGCGATCAGGAGGTGACCCGCAGGGCGGAGGTGGAAGGGGAGGGGTGGCGGGCGGCGGCGCGGACGGCCTCGCGGGACAGCCACACCGGCACCATGTCCCCGGGCATCGGCCGGGCCATCAGGTACCCCTGAGCCAGCGTGCAGCCCGTGGCGGCGAGCATCTGGCGGGTGTACTCGTTCTCGACGCCCTCGGCCACCGACCGCAGGCCGAGGGCGCGGGCCAACTCCACAGTGGAGCGTACGATCGCCGCGTCGTCGCTGTTGCGAGCCATTCCGCCGACGAACGACTGGTCGATCTTGATCTCACTCAGCGGCAGCTTCCGCAGGTGTTGCAGCGACGAGTATCCGGTCCCGAAGTCGTCGAGGGCCACCCCGACGCCCAGCTCGGCGAGCCGCTCAACGGTGCTGTGCGCCCGGGCGGCATCCGACATCAGGGCGCTCTCGGTGATCTCGATCTGGATCAGCTCCGGCGGTACGCCGTACACCGCGAGCCGGCGGGCCAGCTGGTCGACGATCTCGCCGCCGTGCAGGTCACGAGCGCTGACGTTGAGCGAGGCGCGCAGGTCGAGACCCTGCGACCGCCATTGCGCCACCTGCTGGACGACTTCGTCTATCACCCGCGTGGTGAGTAGTTGCATGACCGCGGTGTGCTCGGCGACCTGCAAGAGCTCGGCGGTGGGCACCGGTCCGCGGCGGGGATGCCGCCAGCGCAGCAGCGCCTCGACGCCGATCGGCTCGCCGGTGGTCAGCGAGACCTGCGGCTGATAGTGCAGGGTCACCTGCTCGCGCTCGGTCTCCAGGGCCTGCCGGAAATCGGTGAGCAGGCCGAGCTGGTGCGGGCTGGTGTGCCCGGACGACGGGTCGTAGACGGCGGCGGTGTCGCCGCGGCGCTTCGCCTCGTACATCGCGAGGTCGGCGTGCCGCATCAAGGTCGCGAAGTCTTCGCCGTGCTGCGGGTAGACGGCGATCCCGACCGATCCAGTGATGTCGATGGGCAGGCCGTCCAGGCGCAGCGGCTCGGCGAGCGCGGCCAGCAGCCGTCCCGCGACGACTTCGGCCTGGCTGACGTCGTGCAGGTTGGTGGCCAGTATCGCGAACTCGTCGCCGCCGAGCCGCCCGATCACCCCCTCGATCGGCTCCTCCCGCTGGAGTCGTTGCGCGACCGAGACCAGCAGGCGGTCGCCCACCTCGTGCCCCAGGGCGTCGTTGACGTGCTTGAACCGGTCCAGGTCCAGCATCAGCAGGGCGACGTGCGGCGCCTCGCGGGTCGCGATCATGTCGGTGAACCGGTGCTGCAACGCCCGCCGATTCGCCAGGCCGGTCAGCGGGTCGACCCGGGCCACCCGGGCACGCTCGGCCGACAGCCGCGCCATCCGCTGGACGGCGTACAGGGGGACGAAGATCAGCAGCACGAACGCCGCGTTCACGTGCGCGGCCACCGCCAGCACCGGGCTCAGCATCAACAGCGACGCCTTGAACAAGGTCTGATAAGGCAAGGTCTCGGTCACCCGGCGAGCGCGGGCCGGTCCCAGCCGCAGGCGGGCCGCGATCCAGGTCATCAAGTTGTACGCCAAGAGCCAGGCCAGCGCCGATCCGGCGATGGTGAGGGCGTCCTCGATGCGGTCCGAAATCGTCGACCTGTGAAAGGGGTCGGGATCGCCGATCACGACGACGAGGTACGCAGCACCGAGGGCGACTGCGTACTCCGCGGCGACGAGCATCGCTTGTCTCAGAGTGTGCTTGAGTTTGCCCGCCACCACGATGACCGAGAGCGTCTGCGCGACGATCGCTGGTCCGAGTCCCCAGCACAGGAGGATGGCGAAGCTGAAACACAGGCTGGGACAGACGACCGCGGTGTAGAGGCGGTCGCCTGCGACGAACGCGGAGGCGGCGGCCAGCACGGCGAGCCCGGTCATCATCCAGCAGGCCGGCTTGTGCGCGTACGCCCAACCGGCCTGGCCGGCCTGAGTCGCAAGAAGTGTGGCCGCCGTCCCGACGACCACCACGACGAACCAACCGTAGAGCCGAGGTCGCGCGGGACGCCGGTTCCTGGGCATGGTCAGCGCTACCACCGATCCGACTCCCCCCGGCGAGCTGCCCAACATGTCCGCAAAGCGTAGCTCAGCCGATGCGTACACAATAGTGGCAATTATTCGGACAGTTTCCCTTGTAATGCGACGGCGCCGGACCTTTCACCAAGGCCCGGCGCCGTACTCCTCCTCCCACCGGAGGGCTTGATCACAAGGGGGATCGGGGGAAGGCGATCACACCCTCGTGAGCCGTACGGCATCGGCGATGACATAGCCGGTGCCCGAGGTCCACCGGCTGACCGCGACGGCGTTGTAGTCGCCCGCGTTGAAGGTGTACGTCCCGAGGTTGACCCATGTCCCGCCGTTGGCCTGCTGGCTTATGTTGACGCTTTGATTGCCCGAGGCGGTCACCATGACGAAGGGTGTCGAATTGTTGTAGCCGGACAGGGCCGGATACCACGTCTCCACTTTGTACGTCGCGGTCGCCGGGATGTTGAACTTGTACCAGGCGGCGTCGGAGATCGCCTGCGGGTTGGCGAAGCGGTAGTCCGCGCCGTAGCGCTGGGCGGAGTAGCTCGACGTGCCCCAGTTGGCCGACGCGGTGAACCGGTCGGCGGTGGTGTTGTCCACGACCTGCTGCCAGGACGGCGGCGTCGAACCGTTCACATAGGACATGAAGGTCGTCCAGTTCCAGTAGGAACCGGGGTCGGTGTGCGTCGCGCCGGGCACCTCGTTGTGGCCGATGATGTGCGACCGGTCCTTCGGGATGCCGTACTTGTCGCACAGGTAGCGGACCAGGTTCGCCGACGCCTGGTACATCGCGGCGCTGGTCCAGTTCGGGTCGTCGATGTAGCCCTCGTGCTCGATGCCGATCGACTGGGTGTTGTAGGTCCAGTTTCCGGCGTGCCAGGCGATGTCTTTGTCCCGGACCGTCTGGGTCACCGCGCCGCCCTTGGACACGACGTAGTGCGCGCTGACGCCGGCCGACGGGTTCTGGAACCAGTTGATCGTGCCGGAGTACGACCCCTGCGCGGTGTGGATGACGATGTAGTTGATCGGGTAGCTGCTTTCGCGGCTGGACGCGGTGTAGTTGCTGGTGCTGGCCGGGACCCACGCCGCCGGGGGATAGTCGGTGCTCGCGTGGGCGACGCCGGGGGACACCAGAATGGTGCCGAGGCCGACGGCGAGAGTGCCGACGGCGGTTGCCGCGCGGCGAAGTAGAGACATGGGGGCCACAAGTCCTCCTGGGGGTAGGCCCTAGCGGGGTAGGCCGGAGCTTGCATCGGTGTTGAGAAATACTCAGACACTTCGAAGTTCTCTGTCAAGGCTTAACGAGAACTTCTCATAGGGCGTGAGTGATTAACGGCAGATTTCCGGACGGTATGGTGTCGAGGAATCGCCTACGGCTCCGACCCCCTCGCGAGAACGCCGGGCGACGGCGTACGCGAGAACGAGGAGAGATCATGAAGTATCTGCTGATCATCACGATGAACCCGACCGTGTTCGAGACACTGTCCGAGGCCGACCGGGAAGCGGTGTTCGCCGGGCACGACGCCCTGATCAAGGAGCTGAACGAGACGGGGGAGATGGTCGGGTTCGCCGCACTGGCCGATCCGTCGGCCACCAAGACCGTCCGCGTACGCGACGGCGTGCCGGCCGTCACCGACGGTCCCTACCTCGAGGCGAAGGAGTTCCTGGCGGGGTACTACGTCGTGGACTGCGAGACGCCGGAGCGGGCCGCCGCACTGGCCGCCAAGATCCCGGACGCGACTTTCAGCGCCATCGAGGTCCGGCCGGTCATGGAGTCCGCCGGGCTGGAGATGTGACCGGCTGCCCGTGAGCCTGCCGAAAGCCGTCGAGGACCTGTTGCGCCAGCTGACGCCGCAGGTCCTCGGCGTGGTCGCGCGCCGCTACGGCGACTTCACCGAGGCGGAGGACGCCGTCCAGGAGGCCCTGCTGGCGGCTGCGCTGCAATGGCCGGAGCAGGGCGTACCGGAGAATCCGAAGGCGTGGCTGGTGACGGTCGCGTCGCGCCGGATGACCGATCAGATCCGCAGGGCGTCGGCTCGCCGGCGGCGCGAGGAGACGGTGTACGCCCGCTCGCCCGCCGACGAGCTGGTCGCGACGGCCGCCGACGAGGTGACCGAGGACCGCGACGACACCCTGACGCTGCTGCTGTTGTGCTGCCATCCGGCGCTCTCGCCGCCATCGCAGTTGGCGCTGACGCTGCGGGCGGTCGGCGGTCTGACCACCGCGGAGATCGCCGGGGCGTTCTTCGTGCCGGAGGCGACCATGGCTCAGCGCATCAGCCGGGCCAAGCAGAAGATCGCCGCATCGGGCGGGACCTTCGAGTCACCGCCACCGCAAGACGTGCCGGAGCGCATGCGCGTCGTGCTCCACGTGCTCTACCTGATGTTCAACGAGGGGTACGCCGCTTCCTCCGGCCCGCACCTGCTCCGGGCCGAGCTGACCGGCGAGGCGATCCGGCTGACTCGGGAGGTGCACCGGCTGCGCCCCGACGACGGCGAAGTCGCCGGGCTGCTCGCGTTGATGCTGCTCACCGACGCTCGGCGCGGTGCGCGTACGGGGGTCGACGGTGATCTGATCCCGTTGGCCGAACAGGACCGCGGCCAGTGGGACGCCGAGCGCGTCGCGGAGGGCATCGACCTCGTCACGCGTACGCTCGCCGCCGCCCGGATCGGGCCGTATCAGGTGCAGGCCGCGATCGCGGCGGTCCACGCGGAGGCGTCCCGCGCCGAGGACACCGACTGGCCGCAGATCCTGTCGCTGTACCAGTTGCTCGATCGGCTCGCCCCGAACCCCGTCGTCACCCTCAACCAGGCGGTCGCCCTCGCCATGGTGCACGGACCCGAGGCGGGCCTGGCGTTGCTGGACTCCCTCGCCGGAGACGATCGGCTGACCGGGCATCATCGGCTGTACGCCGTCCGCGCGCACCTGCTGGAAATGGCCGGCGACGTCGACGGCGCGCTTTCGGCGTACCAGTTGGCCTCGAAACGAACGACGAGCCTGCCGGAGCGCCGCTATCTGGCTTCCCGCGCGGCTCGCCTCGCCCGCTGAGCCGGGCGTTTCCCGAAGCTCGGGCCGGGTAATCGACGGACCGTGACCGATGTGCAGCCGCCACCACCTGACGCCGGACCGTCGGGGCCGACGAAGCTGGGCGGCGGGCGTCTGCTCGCCGCGCTGAAACGCGTGGTCCGGGAGTTCTCCGACGACAACCTGACGGTGTGGGCCGCGGCGCTGACCTACTACGGTGTGCTGTCGTTGTTCCCCGGGCTGCTGGCGCTGGTCGCCGGACTGGGCCTGATCAGCGAGGATGCCTTCCAGCGCATGCTGACCCAGGTGTTGCCGCTGATCCCGGCGGGCGCGCGGGACATCGTGACCGGAGCCGCCGACACGGTACGCCAAGGCCAGGGGCATGCGGGTGTGGCGGCTGTGCTGGGTGTCCTGGTGGCGATCTGGTCGGCGTCGGGCTACGTCGGCGCGTTCATGCAGGCCTCGAACGTCATCTACGACGTACGCGAAGGCCGTCCGATCTGGAAGACGCTGCCGATCCGGCTCGCGGTGACGATCGTGATCGGCGTGCTGCTCATCGCGAGCATCCTCATCGTGGTGCTCAGCGGGCAGGTGGCGACCCGGCTCGGCGAGGTGCTCGGGCTGGGTTCGGCCACCGTGACCGCCTGGAACATCGCGAAGTGGCCGGTGCTGGTGGTCCTGGTGGCGCTGATGTTCGCGATCCTCTACTGGGCCTCGCCCAACGCGCGTCAAGGTGGCTTCCGGTGGATCAGCCCGGGTGGGTTCCTCGCGGTGGTGCTCTGGATCGGCGCGTCCGTCCTGTTCGGACTGTATGCCGCGAACTTCGGGTCCTACAACAAGACCTACGGGACGCTGGGCGGTGTCGTGATCTTCCTCGTCTGGCTGTGGCTCAGCAATCTGGCCATCCTCGTCGGCGCTGAGCTCGACGCCGAGCTGGAGCGCGGCCGGGCCATCGCCGCCGGGCATCCGGCCGACAAGGAGCCCTATCTTCAGCTGCGCGACACCCGCAAACTCCGCTGACCTGCTTTCTTTATTGCTTATATTGACTGCCTTACGAAGTGGGCAATAGCCTTCAGTCGATCGTTCGGTTCCTGCCGTCCCACCGGAAGGATTACCCCCAATGAACGTTCGGCTTCGACGCGGGCTGGCCATGGTGGCCGCCGGCGTCCTGACTCTCGGCGTCGTGCCCGCCCGCCCGGCGGACGCCGCCGGGCCCTCGTATCGCGACTCCCGGCTGCCGGTCGGCGTACGGGTCCAAGATCTGCTGGCCCGCATGACGCTGGCGGAGAAGATCGGCCAGATGACCCAGGCCGAGCGGGGTGCCGTGGCGGCCGACCCGACGCTGATCGCCCAGTGGCAGCTGGGCTCGGTGCTGTCTGGCGGCGGCTCCACGCCGGCTAGCAACACGCCGCAGGCATGGGTCGAGATGGTCAACCAGTTCCAGACCCAGGCGCTGAGTACGCGGCTGGGCATACCGATGATCTATGGGATCGACGCCGTGCACGGGCACGGCAACGTCTACGGCGCCACCGTCTTCCCGCACAACATCGGGCTCGGCGCGACCCGGGATCCGGCGCTGGTGGAACGGATCGGGCACGCCAACGCCGAGGAGGTCCGGGCGACCGGCATCCCGTGGAGCTTCTCGCCGTGCATCTGCGTCACCCGGGACGAGCGCTGGGGCCGGTCCTACGAGGCATTCGGTGAGGACCCGGCTCTGGTGGTGCGAATGGGCACGATCATCGACGGACAGCAGGGCCACTCGGTGTCCCAGTTGGACGATCACGATCGGGTGCTGTCGACCGCCAAGCACTTCGCCGGTGATGGCGACACCGAGTACGACGCCGCCGTGGCGGCGGCCAACGAGGGCCAGCCCTGGTGGGCGCAGAAGTACACCATTGATCAAGGTGTCACCGTCACGAGCCGGTCGGACTTCGCGAAGATCGATCTCGCGCCCTACGTGGTGGCCGTCGGCAAGTACGACGTGGGCACGGTCATGCCGTCGTTCTCCAGCGTGGACTGGACCGAGGACGGCGTCGGCAACCCGCTCAAGATGCATGCCCACCAGGAGCTGATCACCGGCCATCTCAAGGGCCAGCTCGGCTTCGACGGGTTCGTGATCTCCGACTGGGAGGGCATCCACCAGATCCCCGACCCGGCCGACCCGGGCAACGGCGGGCTCACCGCCTACAAGGTGCGTACCGGGGTCAACGCGGGCATCGACATGTTCATGGAGCCCAACAGCGCACTCCAGTTCGAGCAGCTGCTGCTGGCCGAGGTGACCGCCGGAAACGTCGCGATGAGCCGCATCGACGACGCGGTCTCGCGCATCCTGCGGAAGAAGTTCGAGCTCGGCCTGTTCGAGCACCCGTACGCCGGCCTCGACGACATCTCGCAGGTCGGCAGCGACGCTCACCGGGCGCTGGCCCGTCAGGCCGTCGCGGAGTCCCAGGTGCTCCTGAAGAACTCCGGGCACGCGCTGCCGCTGCGCCCGTCGGCGAAGGTGTACGTGGCCGGGCGCAACGCCGACGACATCGGCAACCAGGCCGGCGGCTGGACCATCAGCTGGCAGGGCAACTCCGGGGCGAACATCCCCGGGACGACGATCCTCCAGGGCATACGCTCGATCGCCTCGGACGTCACCTACAGCGCGGACGCCTCAGTGCCGGTCGGTGACGCGCAGGTCGGCGTGGTGGTCGTCGGCGAGACCCCGTACGCCGAGGGCTATGGCGACGTCGGCGGCCCCGAATGCGGCTGGTGCACGGTTCCGCAGCAGGAGGAGAAGTCACTGTCGTTGCAGCCCGCTGACAAAGCCGTCATCGACAAGGTGTGCGCCGCCGTCCCGACCTGCGTCGTCGTGCTCGTCTCGGGGCGTACGCAGATCGTCACCGACCAGCTCGGCGAGATGGACGCCCTCGTCGCGGGGTGGTTGCCGGGCAGCGAAGGCGGCGGCGTGGCGGACGTCCTCTTCGGACGCAAGCCGTTCACCGGGCGGCTGCCGGTGACCTGGCCCGCCTCGGCCGGCCAGGTCCCGATCAACGTCGGCGACGCCGCCTACGAACCACTGTTCCCGTACGGCTGGGGACTGCGTACGGCGCCACCGGAGGATGCTCTCGACGCGCTGCGGGCCGTCGCGCAGAACGCGGTGGTCGCCGGGCGGGCCCGGCCCGGGTGGCAGAAGCTCATGGCCGACGCCGAGCACGCGGCTCAGTCCGGGGACACGCTGACCGCGGTGCGGCTACTCGCTCGCGTTCCGCGTTAACGGTCGCCCCCGGCTGGATCAGGGTTCTGGGTCGAATCTTGGGACAAGATTCGACCCAGAACCCTGATCCAGCGCGCTTTCCGCCACGGACGGGCTAACGGAGGAGGGAGTCGAGGAGGTCGTTGCGGAACTTGCCCCGCGGGTCGAGTTCGCGGGTCAACGCGGCGAACTCGCCCAACCGCGGATACAGCTCGGCCAGCCGTTCCGGCGGCGTGCCGTAGACCTTGCCCCAGTGCGGGCGGGCGGCGTACGGGGCGAGGCGTTCCTCGATCAGCGTCAGGACCGGCTCGACCGCAACCGCGTCGGGTTTCCAGGTGAAGTGGATCGCCACGCTGTCCCGGCCGGACGCGGGACTCAGCCAGAGCTCGTCGGCGGCGATCGCGCGGATCTCCGAGATGTGCAGCACGGGCGCGATCCGCTCCCGGATCTCGGCGATCGCATCCAGCGCCTCCACGGCGCGATCGGCCGGGACGAAGTACTCCGACTGCAGTTCGTCGCCGTTGCTCGGGGTGAACTCCAGCCGGAAGTGTGGCAGCCGCTCGTGCCACGGCCCCGGTACGCCGAGTTGCGGCGTACACCACTCGGCGGGGCCGCCCGGGATCGGATGCCGGGGTCCGTCCGCCCGGACTGCGTCGAAGAGTTCCAGGGCGGGTTCACCGACGGACTTCACCCAGACCTGATCGACCGCGTCACCGGTCCAGGAGGTGAAGAGGCTGACGCTGTACGCCGAGCGCATGATCTCGGTGAAGTGCGCCCGGACGGCCGGACCGGGCAGGTTCTCGAAGACCGTCTGGCTCACCTCGTACGCCGGCCGCACCCGGAGGGTCAGGGCGGCGACGACGCCGAGCGCGCCCAACGCCACCACCGAACCGGGGAACCTATCGTCCCCTTCGGACAGTTCGACGATCGACCCGTCCGCGGTGACCAGCTCCACCGCGGCCACCTCGGCCGAGAGGCTGCGATTGCCCGCACCGGAACCGTGGGTGCCGGTGGACACCGCGCCGGCCACCGAGATGTGCGGTAACGACGCCAGATTGCTCAAGGCGTACCCGTTGGTCCAAAGGAATCGGGAGAGTTCGCCATAGCGGACGCCGGCCGAGACGCGGACCTTGCCGGCAGCGGTGTCGATCTCCATGACCACGGGCAGCGCGGCCGGGCTGATCAGCTCGCCGGAGGTGTCGGCGAGCCGGTTGAACGAGTGGCCGGTGCCGAGCGGTCGTACGCGTTCCGCCCGCGCGACCGCCTCGCGCAGCTCGGCGAGGCTGCTCGGCCGGTGGAGAGCGCGCGCGGAGTAGGTCACGTTGCCGGCCCAGTTGGTGATCACCCGGACAGCCTACTGGGGTGATGTATTTCGATTCGATAACGCCGACGTCGTCGTGCGCACCGACATCGGCGGTCATCGCGCTTTGAGGACGGCCGGAGACACCGGCTTTCCGTCAGAAATGTGGTGATGCTTGTGAAGGCACGCAGAACCCTCGTCTTGGGCCTGACCCTGCTGCTGGCCGGGTTCGGCACCGCCGCCCCGGCAGCCGGACACGACGAGGGACCGCCGCCGCCTCCCACGGGGGAGAGCCCCACGACCACCTCGAACATGCACCTGCTCGCGCACGTGAACCCGGGACCGGGGACGAACGCCGACGTCTACGGTCATCGGGGGTACGCCTACCTGGCGAGCTGGTCCGGCTGGAACTGCTTCAGCAACGGCGTACGCGTCTACGACCTGCGCGATCCCGCCCGGCCGCAGCACGTCTCCACCTTCGGCGACGCCGCGTCCGAGCCGTCGCTGGCCGGCACGTGGACCGAGAAGGTCGTCGTCCAGCGGGTCGACACGCCGTCGTATCACGGTGACGTCGCCGTGGTCACCTTCCAGACGTGCGGCTCACACGACGACGTCGCGTTCCGGGGCTTCGCGCTCTACGACGTGACCGACCCGGCGCACCCCACACCGCTGGCTCGCTATGCGACGCCGGGCGCGCGTGGTTCGCACGAGATCTGGCTCGGCGCGCACGGTGGGAAAGCGTACGTCTACACCGCGGTGCTGCGTTCGGAATGGACCAGCTCGCCCACGTACGACCCCGCGACCAACACCGCGACGACGCCCGGCCGCGCGGACTTCCGCATCGTCGACATCACCGACCCCCGGCACCCGGCCGACGTCGGCGAGTGGGGCGCGTGGAAAGAACTCGGGGTGGTCCCGGTGGAGAACCCCGCCTCGCCCTACTCGGGCAAACAGAACTTCACTCATTCGGTACGCGTGGACGAGCGGTTGACCACCGCGTACCTGTCCTATTGGGACCTGGGCACGGTGATCCTGGACATCCGGGATCCGGCCCACCCGCGATACCTCGGCAAGACCGATCCGGAGCAGGGCGCGACCCATTCCTCGGTGCTGTCGCCGGACGGGAAGACCCTGATCGAGACGCACGAGACGCTCGGCGGCCTCCCGATGATCTACGACGTCAGCGATCCGCGTCATCCGGTGGAGCTGGCGCACTTCGACATCCCCGGTGGCGAGGAGAACAGCGTGCACGACCCCAAACTTCGGGGCGGCCGGGCGTACTTCTCCTGGTACGCGCTCGGGGTCGTGGTCGCCGACGTCTCCCGGCCTTCGTCGCCGAAGTTCCTGGGGCAGTTCGTCCCCGACGACTGGACGCCGAACCCGGACTACTGCGACTACGAAGGCGGGTGCTCGGAGATCTGGGGCGTTTACGTCATGGACGACCTGATTCTGGCTTCTGACATGAACAACGGGCTTTACGTCCTGCGGATGGCCTGACGCGCGGTTCTATTTTGTGCGCGGGGGCTGATCTTGAACGGTTCGCGTTGCTATGACGACGTTTTCTATTCAAGGTCAGCCCGCTCAAGGTCGGCGTGCTCCAGGGCTGGCACGGTGAGAAGGCCCACCACCGTGGGAGCGTCACTCACAGCGAATATGTCGTTACGGTGGGCTGATGGAGATCGAAGCCCTCCGGCAAGCCACCTTGACCATGAAGGATCCCCTCGCCGACGGCTACCGCTCACTGACCGAGATCCGGAGCGCGTACCGGCAGTCGCTCACCGAACGGGACGCGATCGCCGCGTACCTGGTCCGGGAGGAAGGCTGGACGCTCAGCGAGGTCGCCCACGTGATCTGCGGCGTACGCCATCACACGGACTGGGCGGAGACGATCGTGACCTGGGCCGACCCGCTCGACGACCCACTGGACGCCGAGCGCCTGCTCTACCCGGCTCAGCAAACGGTCGAAGAACTCCGCGAACTGCACTCCCTAGCCACTGCCAAGATCCAGAACGCGCGTGAACACGAGGCGCAGCCGGACCCCGCGGGCGATCCGCTGGAGCGCCTGATGGCCGAAGAGGGCCGGTTGCAGCAGGTACGCACCTTCCACGACACCGCCGAGGCGGCGCGGGACGTCATCGGGGCGAACCTGGTGGCCCACCACGGCTGGCGGCCACGCCAGGTCGCCGCGCTGGCGGGGGCCGACGTCCCGGACATCACCGCGGCGTACGAGGTCGCCCGGTTGTCGCCGCCGTCTGAGGCGGACACCGAGTTCCTGCTGGAGCTGGCCGGCCTCACCGATCATCTCCGGACGGCCACGGAGAAGCAGGCCGCCCGGGTGGAAGCGGCGAAATCCTGGGTAACCACTGCGGCATGACCGAACCAGAACAGGAGCCGTTCAGCGGTAGCGACGACGGCTCGGACGACCGCGATCCCGCCGTGAACGAGGAGATCGCCCAAGGCGATCCCACCGACGCCCAGGTCGACCCGGCCGACGCCGAGGAAGACGCGTCGGCCGGTGGGACCGAGTCGGCCGGTGGGATCGACGAGGACTACTGAGGTTTGCCGAGCTGGTGCCAGTCGGTCTCTTCCATGTCCACGTCGTAGTGGTCGGCCGCCTTCTTGATGTTGGCGAAGGCCAGGTCGCGTTCGTCGTCACTGACGTCCTCGACCTGGTCGAACCGGGCCAGCGCGTTGCGTACGTGGTCGGCGTCGGTCAGCGGTTCCTTCCGCTTGTCGGGGAAGGCGTACACCGAATCCGGCAGGTCCGACCGTTTGGTGAGGTCACCGTGCTTGGTGTGGGGTTTCCAGGTGGTCTTCATACGAGGAGGCGTACCCCGGGCGCTCGGCGCTATGCGTACGCGAGCACCCGGGATCCGCGGCGCCCGAGATCGCGCGTCAGAGGAGAGCGGCGTCCGCCAGGAACTTGCCCACGCGGGCGATCTCGTCGGCGTCGAGCGGAATCTGGGGCAGAGCGGTCGTCGGGTGGTCGATCACCCCACGGAGGTGCAGGGCGGCCTTGAACGCCCCGAGCGCCGACGAGCTGCCGCCCATGCGCGGTCCGCCCACGGCGACCAGCCCGAACAGGCGGAACAGCCGCTCCTGCTCGGCCCGGGCGGCGACCCAGTCCCCGGCGCGGGCGTGCTGGTAGAGGCGTACGTAGCCGTGCGGGTCGACGTTGCCGAGACCGGGCACCACGCCGTCAGCGCCCATCCAGAGGGCCGAGTCGACGGTCAGCTCCGAGCCGGTGAACACGGCGAACCCGGGCAGATCCCGATCGCGGCGGCCCAGGAGCACCTGGCGGAAGCCGCCCTCGTCGCCGCTGGAGTCCTTGAGCCCGGCCAGTACGCCTTCGCCCGCCAGCTCCAGCAGGAGGTCGGCCGACAGTTTACTGTGGACGGAGACGGGCAGGTCGTAGGCGTACACCGGGATGCCGGCCTGTGCGGCGATCGCCTTGAAGTGCCGCGAGATCTCGAACGGGTGCGTACGCGTGTAGAACGGCGCGGTGGCGACCAGGGCGTCTGCGCCCGCGTCCACCGCTGTGCGTACGTGGTCGAGCACCCGGAGGGCCGTCATGTCGATGACCCCGGCGAGGACCGGAACCTGGCCGCCGACGTGGCCGATCACGGTGTCCAGGACTGCCTTGCGGTGCCCGTCCGGCAGGTACGCCACCTCCGACGACGAGCCGAGGATGAACAACCCGTCGACGCCGCCGGCCATCAGGTGGTCGACGAGCCGGATCAACGACGCCTTGTCGACCTCGTAGTCGGGGGTGAGAGGGGTGCAGACCGGGGGGATGACGCCGGAGAGTGCCGTGGCGGCGGTGCTCATTTACGCTCCTGTGCTTGGCTGATCAGTTCGAGGTCGGTCGCGCCGTTGAGAACCGGGTGATGGCATCGATACAGATGCCCTTCCTCCACGGTGGAGGAAGGCATCGAGGCAGAGCAGACGTCGGTGGCCTTCCAGCACCGGGTCCGGAACGGACAGCCGCTGGGCGGCCGGGTGGCCGACGGAACCGGCCCGACCAGGGGGATCGGGTCGATGGGGGAGAGCAGTCCGGGGGTGGCCGAGAACAGCGCCCGGGTGTACGGATGCCGCGCACCGCCGGGGACCGCCAAGGCCGGCGCTTCCTCGACGATGCGGCCGAGATACATCGTGACGACCCGGTCGCTCATCCGGCGTACGGTCGAGATGTCGTGCGACACGAAGACCATCGCCAAGTTGAGCTGCTGCTTCAGGTCCAGCAACAGATTCAGGATCTGCGCCCGGACCGAGACGTCCAGCGCGCTCGTCGGCTCGTCGGCGATGAGCAGCTTCGGTCGTAGCGCGAGGGCGCGGGCGATCGCGACCCGCTGCCGCTGCCCGCCGGAGACCTGGCTCGGCAGCACGTTCGCCACGCTCTTCGGCAGGCCGACGAGGTCGAGCAGTTCACTGACGCGCTGCTCCCGCTCGCGTACGCTGCCGACGCCGTGGACGTCCAGCGGATCGCGCAGCACCTGCCGGATGGGCAGACGCCGGTTCAACGCCGTCGACGGATCCTGGAAGACCATCCCGGTGTTCTCGCCGATGGCGATCCGGCGCTTCGACGGCGGCAACTTCCACAGGTCCGCGCCCTCGACCGTGACCGTGCCCTGGGTGGGTTTCTGCAGACCGACGAGCACCCGGGCGAGGGTGGACTTGCCGCAGCCGGACTCGCCGACGACGCCGACCGTCTCGCCGGCCGAGATGCTCAGGTCCGCGCTGGTCAGCGCGTACACCCGGTCGCGTTGGAACAGGCCGCCGGAGCGGGCCTTGTGCACCACGTGCACGTCGGTGAGCTCGATCAACGGTGCGTTCACAGCGCCTCCCCCGAAAAAGCCGGAGCGCCGACAGCAGCAGCGGCCGGATGGTGACAGGCGACCTCGTGCGCGCGATCCCCGGTGAGCGAAGGCCGCTCGGTCCGGCAGATCTCGGTCGCCATCGGGCAGCGGTCGGCGAAGCGGCAGCCGTTCGGGAAGTCGGCCGGCGACGGGACGACGCCGCGGATCTGGGTCAGCCGCTCCGCGCCCGACTCCAGCGAGAGCACCGATCCGAGCAGCCCACGGGCGTAATGGTGGGCCGGTGCGCCGACCAACTTCGAGGTCACCCCGGTCTCCACGATCTGGCCGCCGTACATCACGACCACCCGGTCGGTCACGTCCGCGACCAGCGCGAGGTCGTGCGACACGAGGATCAGGGCGAAACCCAGCTCCGCGCGCAGGCGCAGGAGCAGCTGGATCACCTGGGCCTGCACGGTCACGTCCAGCGCCGTCGTGGGCTCGTCCGCGATGATCAGCTTCGGGTCGCGGGACAACGCCATCGCGATCAGCACGCGCTGCCTTTGGCCGCCGGACAACTCGTGCGGATAAGACGAGAGGGTACGCGCGGGGTCCAGCCCGACGAGCTCCAGCAATTCAGCAGGAGTACGCCGGCGTTGCTGCTCAGGTTGCCGACCCGCCGTCCTCCCGGCTGATTGCGGATCGAGCGGGGGTCGGCGCCAGCGCCGGACTACCTGCTTGAGTTGGGACTTGATCGTCATCGCCGGGTTGAGCGAGGACAACGCGTCTTGGTAGATCATCGCGATGTCATGACCCATCAGCTTGCGACGGGCCGCCTTCGACAGCGTGAGTAGATCCTTCCCCTGGAACGTCGCGGTTCCGCCGATCCGGGCGCCGCGCGGTTGCAGGCCCATGACGGTCAGCGCCGTCAAAGACTTGCCGCAGCCGGACTCACCGACGAGGCCGAGCACCTCACCCGGGCGTACGTCGAAGGAGATGCCGTCGACGATGTCGACTCCGTTGTGCCGCCCCTCGAAGCCGATACGGAGATCGCGTACGGCGAGGATCGGTTCGCCGGTCGGCAGCGGCCGGGCGCGGGCGGCGAGCCGCTGCGCCGCCTCGGCGAGGCCGGGCAGCTCGACGACTTGACCGCTGCCCGGGGCGGCCGCCTCCAAGCGGTCCACATCGGACCGACCCTGAGTGGGGATGGACGGGCGGGCGGCGGGCGCGGCCCAGGCGTCGGACACGCCCTCGGCCAGGATGTTGAGGGCCAGCACGGTGATCAGGATCAGCAGACCGGGGAACACGGTCGCCCACCAGCCGCCGAGCAGCACCATGTTGCGGCCGTCGGCGATGACCGAGCCCCACGAGGGGTCCGGTGGGCGTACGCCTGCACCGATGAACGACAGCGATGCCTCGAAGACGATCGCGTCGGCCACCATGACGGTGCAGAACACCAGGATCGGGGCGGCGCAGTTGATCGCCACGTGCTTGAGCAGGATGTGCGGCGTACGCGCCCCGATGACCCGTTCGGCCGCAACATAATCCTCGCCGTATTGGGCGAGCACGTTCGCGCGTACCACTCGGGCGACCGACGGCATGTAGAGGAACGCGATGGCCCCCACGAGCACGGGGATGCTGCCGCCGAAGACCGCGACAAGGACCGCGGCGAGCGCGATGCCGGGGAAGGCCATGACCACGTCGAGGGTCCGCATGATGCCCTCGTCGAAGGCCCGGCGGGAGGTGGCCGCGATCGCGCCGATCAGCGCGCCGAGCACCAGGGCGATCGCGGTCGCGCCGAGACCGATGATGAGCGACCAGCGGGCGCCGTAGAGCAGCCGGGTGAAGATGTCCCGGTTGGCGCTGTCGAGGCCCATCCAGTGGTCCGCGCTGGGTCCGCCGCCGTCCGCCTCCTGGACGTACGGCGAGTGCGGGGCCAGCAACGGGGCGAGGATCGCGGCGAGGGCGACGAGCACGACGACGCCGATGGAGATCCACGAGGGCAGACCGAGCCGGCGGAACTGGATTCCGGGCCGGGAGAGGCGTCTTGCCAAGCCACTGCGCATCAGCCGGCGCTCCTCAGTCGGGGGTTCACGAGCAGGTAGAGGACGTCGACGACCAGGTTCACGACGACGAAGCCGACGGCGATGGTGAGCACCACGCCCTGGACCACCGCCGGGTCGCCGTCGCGTACGCCGTTGATCATCAGCTGGCCCATGCCGGGCAGGGAGTAGATCGTCTCGATGACGACCGCGCCGCCGAGGAGGTAGCCGATCCGGAGACCGAGGACGGTCAGCGGATTGATCAGCGCATTCCGCAGGACGTTGCGGCCGATGACCACGATCGGCGGCAGCCCGCTGCCGATCGCCGTACGCACATAGTCCTTGTCGAGCTCTTCCACCATGGAAGTTCGGATGATCCGGGTGAGCTGCGCGGCGACCGGCAACGACAGCGACAACGCGGGCAACGTCAGCGACTGGAGCCAGCCGCCGACCGAGTCGGCCGGGTTGATGTAGCCGCTGGTGGGGAACCAGCCGCGATCGACGGCGAGCCACTGGATCATCAGCAGGGCGAGCCAGAAGCCCGGTGCGGCCACCCCGACCAGGGAGACCAGCCGGATCAGCTGGTCCGGCCAGCGGTCCCGGAAGATCGCCGCGACGACGCCGAAGACGGTGGCGAGCACGACCGCGATGGCCAGGCCGAGGAAGGTCAGCTGCAACGTCAGCGGCAGCGCCGTCATGACCGAGTCCAGCACCGGCGCCTTGGTCAGGACGCTGGTGCCCAGGTCACCGTGCAGCAGATCGCCGACGAACCGGAGATAGCGCACCGGCAACGGGTCGAGCAGGCCGTTTTCCACCTGGAACTGGTGGATCTGCTCGGTCGTCGGGTTGGCTCCCTGGAAGTAGGCGTACTCCGGCTTGTTGTTGGAGAACCGCATGACGATGAACACGAATGCGATCACGCCGAGCAACAGCGGGATGAGGATCAGGATGCGGCGTACCAGCATCCGTGCGATGACCGCCATCGCGGGCCTCCTTTCGTGTGGCGGTCACCGGCCGTACGCGAGTACGGCCGGTGACCGGCGAACCTCCCCAGATCCGCGTCTCAGCCCTGGCGGGTGGCCTGCAGCAGGTTGATGCCGGGGTACGCCTGCGGCCGGACACCGGTGAGCTTCTTCGGGTCCCAGGCGGTCATGAGCTCGGTGTGCACGACCGGATAGAGCACCGCCTGCTCGGCGATGACGTCGAGGTACGCGTGCACGAGGTCGAGCTTCTTGGTGGGGCTGGGCTCCTGCGTCGCGGCGTCCATCTTGGCGAAGAGGTCCTTGGCGACGGCGCTCTTGTCCCACTTGGTGTACTTCATCCACGTCCCACCGGACGTGTAGTTGTAGCGCAGGATCAGGTCGGCGTCGAGACCGAACTGGTTCGGGTTCGACGCGGCCGCCACCACCTGGTAGTTCTGCGACTGGTCCATCTTGGTGAACAGCGCGGCGGTGTCCTGCGGCTCGAGGGTCGTCTTGACGCCGATCGCGTCCCACGAGTTGGCGATCGTCGGCAGGCAGTCGGCGATCCAGCTGACGTTGACGGCCATCAGGGTCACCGTCAGGTTCGTGACGCCGGCCTCCTTCAGCAGCGCCTTCGCCTTCTCCGGGTCGTAGGAGTAGACCGTCTTCGCCTTGGCGTACGACGGGTTCTGCTCGTTGAGGAAGCTCGTCGAGGCCGCTCCGTGGCCCTTCAACGCGACGTCGATCATCTTCTTCGTGTCGATCGCGTAGAACAGCGCCTGGCGTACGCGGATGTCGTCGAACGGCTTCTGCGCGGTGTTGAACATGAGGAACATGTGGTTCATGCCCTTGCCGCCCTCGACCGTCAGCCCGCCCTTGGTGAGCTGGTCGATGTTCGCGTACGGGATGTTGTCGGCGATCTGCGCCTCGGCGCTGCCACCGGAGATCTTCGCGACCCGGGCCGGCGCGTCCACGATGGACAGCCAGTTCATCTTCTTGACGGTGGGCTTACGCGGCCCGTTGTAGTCGGCGAACGCCTCGAAGGTGGTGTTCGACTTCGGGTTGTGCGCCGTCTGCTTGTAGGGGCCGGAGCCGATCGCCTTGCCGTTCTTGGCCGCGTCCCAGCCGCCGGCCGCGCCGAAGACGTGCTTCGGCATGATCTTGGCGATCGTGAGCCGGGGCAGCGCGTCCGGGAACGGGAACTTGAAGACCAGCTCGACCGTCTTGTCGTCGACCTTCTTGACCTCCTGCAGCCAGGCGGAGAAGAAGGAGTAGATCAGGGTGGACTTGTCGAGCGCGCGCTCGAAGGTGAACAGCACGTCGTCCACCGTCACCGGCTGACCGTCGTGCCACTTGGCCCCGTCACGCAGGGTGAACTTCCAGCTCGTGGCGTTCACGTCGGCGGGCAGCGCGGTGGCCAGCGCCGGGTAGGGGGCGCGGGTGATCGGGTCGGTGTCGACCAGACCTTCGTAGATGTGGTTGTTGGCGGCCATCGTGAAGGCGGAGGCCGTCATCGACGGGTCCCAGCTCTGGTTGTTGCCGTATCCGATGACCGCGGTGATGAGGTCCTTGTCGCCGCCGGCCCCGGCGGTGCTCGTCGAGGCGGGACCGCTGCAGGCGCCGAGAGCGGCCGAGATGGCCGCGGCGGCGCTCACCGACCCGCTGATGCGCAGGAAGTCGCGGCGGCTGCCGCTGAGGTTGAGAGCTGGCCGAGAAACCGGGGCGCTCACGGTGCCTCCTATGGGGGATGGGTTTCGGCTTATTGTGTTCCTCGGACATTGGACGTCCCACATCCCATGTCCTGTAGAGTGCACGTTAGGGGTCGATCCCGTCCCCGGTCAAGAGGAGATGACCTGGAGATGTCCGCGATGTTTCAGGCCGATCGGAACGGGGACGGTCAGCCCACCAAGGTACCTGGGAATCGCGTTCCCGCAGCTAGGGGCCGTCGGAGCCGATCCGTCGAGGTGCAGGAGGCGGTGAAGGGGATCATCCTTCAGCGCGGTCTGGGTACCGGCGACCCGCTGCCGACCGAGTCCGAGTTGATGCAGGAACTGGGCATCGGGCGCAATTCCGTACGCGAGGCCCTGAAAGTGCTGCAAGCGGTCGGCATCGTCGACATCCGCCACGGGTTCGGGATGTTCGTCGGGCGCATGTCGCTCAACGGGCTCGTCGACGAGTTGGCCTTCCACAGCCGGATGACGATGCCGGAGGAGCGCAACCACCTCGGCCACCTCATCGAGATCCGCGAGGTGCTGGAGAGCGGCCTGGTAGTGCTTCTGATCGAGCGCGGAATCGGGGCGGCACAGCTGACCGACGCGCTCGACGCGATCGTCCAGATGGAGGCCGAAGCCGACGCCGGCGAGCCGATCTCACCGGAGACGGACCGGCAGTTCCACGACGTCCTCTACCGGCCGCTCGCCAATCCGCTGGTGGGCCAGTTGCTCGGCGCGTTCTGGGAGGTCTACCACCAGCTCCGCGACGACCTCGGCTCGCCGGACGAGGCCCCGGCCGACGTGGCGCGCAAGCACCGCGACATCTATGAGGCCGTGCTGGCCGGCGACCCCACTGCGGCGGCGGCGGCGATGCGGGCGCACTTCGCCGGGGTTCGCTCCCGGCTCGCCCGCATCGCCGCCTAGCCTCGCCCGCGCGGCGTTGATCATGAACCTAAGGTCCCCCCGGCCGGCGTGTCGCCACCCCTAACCTCATGATCAACGCGAAAGGGACGAGGGGTCAGCGGAGGGTGCTGACGGGGACGCGGTGGAACTCGATGCGCTCGTTCGCGCCGAAGTCACCGGTCTCGTAGAGCACGCCGACCGTGTTCGCGTCCACCTGGACCAGGTCGGAGTACGCGGCGGGCAGGCCGGAGAGGGCCAGCGCCGGGGTGAAGGTGAGACCGGCGTCGTGGCTCACCCGGATGGTCAGCACCGCGCGGGCGGCCGGGTCGGCTGGGCCGGAGTACAGCAGGGGCGCGTTCGGGCCGCGAAGTTGCAGCACACTGCCTTCCACGACGGGACCGGCGATGGTTCCCTGGGGGTGGAACGGCTTCACCAGCGTCGCGCCACCGTCGGCGCTGTACGCGTCGGCTCGCGTACCGGGGCCGGTTCCGTTGTGGTCGCGGGTGTTGAAGTAGACCCGGCCGTCCGGCAACTGCGTCGCCGTCGTCTCGTTCACGTTGACGTAGCCGTCGGGGTTGTCGTCGACGTAACCGATCTGCCAGGTCGCGCCGTCGTCATCGCTGTACAGCGAATGCCCGCCGTAGTACTTGGCTTCCGCTCCCGTGTCGGTTGACCCCGCGGCCGGTGCGATCGAGTGGTTGGCCGGGACGACCAGCCGACCCGCGTGGGCGCCGCCGGCCAACCGCACTGCGTGGCCCGGCCCCGTGGCGTACCAGCGCCAATTGGGGAGCTTGGTCTGCGCGGTGATCTCGCTGGGCGCGGACCAGCTGGCCCCGTTGTCGTCACTGTGCTGGACGAACACGCGGCGTGACTGTTCCGCGGTGACCTCGCCCCGCAGGATCATGGCCTCGGTCGCGGTGCCCGCGTTGAAGGTCGTGAGCAGCACGATTCGGCCGCCGGTCGTGACGACGGGGGCGGGATTGCCCGCGGTGTTGTTCGCGTTGTCGTGCACGATCTGCAGCGGTCCCCAGGTGCAGCCGCCGTCGGTGGAGCGTTTGAGCACGGTGTCGATGTTGCCCGCGTCGCCCAGGCCACCGACCCGGCCCTCGGCGAAGGCAAGGACGTCGCCGTTGGCGGCGGTGATCACGGCCGGGATGCGGAACGCGCTGTAACCCTCGGTGTTCGCGGTGTACGGCGTCGAGGTGGTGCATTTGGCCTGGTCGGCAGCGGTGGCCGGGATGACGCTCGCAGTCAGGGCGCCGGCGGCGAGCACGCCCGCCCCGGCGAGTTTCCAGATATGCAAGGGGAACTACCTCCGAACGGGACATGGGATGTCCCACGTTCCAGCGACGTTAAGCCTGGATGTCGGAACGGTCAAGAGCATCTCTGGCGGACATCCCACGTCGGACATAGGATGTCCGGCAATCAGGTCCCCCTCCCGAAAGGCACGAGATGAGGTACGCACGCCGCGCGGCCGCCTTGGTCGGCGCGCTGGTGCTCCTGGCGGCCGGATTGGCTGCCCCGGCCAGCGCCGAGGATCAGGGCACTCCCGCCTTCGACGAGCAGGTCATCTATCCGCAGAAGAGCATGGGCTACTTCTGCTTCCGCATCCCCGCCCTGGTCCGGGCGGCCGACGGTGACGTGCTCGCGTTCGCCGAGGGCCGGGTAAAGGACTGCGGCGACGACGAGGACATCGACATCGTGCTGCGCCGATCCACCGACAACGGGCGTACCTGGGGTCCGTTGCAGGTCGTCTCGGAAGGCAACGGCACCACGCACGGGAACCCGGTTCCGATCGTGGACCGGAACACCGGCCGCGTCGTGCTCGTGAGTACGCACAACGGCTCGGCCCCGTGCCCGAACGGCTGCCTGCGACAGCCCTACGTGCAGGTGAGCGACGACGACGGCGCGACCTGGTCCGCCCCGCGTCTGATGTCGGAGGGCACGAAGCCGGAGTGGAACTTCTGGTACGCCACGGGCCCGATGCACGGCATCCAGCTCACCCACGGGCCGCACGCGGGACGGCTGATCGTCGGCGCGAACCACGAGAGCTACGACGGAGTGGGCGACCATCTCTACGGCACGCACCTGCTCTACAGCGACGACAGCGGCGTTACCTGGCACATCGGGGCGACCAGCGCCTTCACCGACGGCACGATCATCGCCCAGGAGGTGACCGTCGCCGAGCTGCCCGACGGCCGGGTGTACGCGCTCGCCCGCGAGCGGGGGACCGACCCGGGCCACCGGGCGGTGGCGTACAGCAGTGACGGGGGCGAGACCTTCGACCGTCCCTTCTCGACGATCGACCTTTCGATGCCCGACGTGCAGGGCTCGGTGCTGCTCTCCGGCGACCGGCTGTTGTTGTCCGCACCCGCCCATCCGGTCGCTCGCGAGGTCATGTCCGTACGCGCTTCGTTCGACGGCGGGCTCACCTATCAGCCCTGGCAGGAGGGCAAGGTCTTCTGGTGGGGGCCGTCGGCGTACTCGGATCTCGTCGCACTGGCGGACGACTTGACGGGTCTCGCCTATGAGGCCGGTGTCTCGACGCCGTACGAGTCGATCCGATGGGCTCGGTTCAACGACGCGTACCTGGCGACGCCGAACGGGACGCCGCCGGGGATTCCCAGTCCGCCGGCTCCCGGTCCCACTACGCCGGACCTCTCTCATTCGGCCGCCAACGTGGCTTACGTCCGCGGCGGCGCTTCGGTCACCGAGGGTCGCTTCGGTGGCGGGCTCACACTCGACGGCGTGGACGACCGGATCGAAGTCCCGTTCGACGAGTCGATCGACCTCGGCGGCGACGACTTCACCCTGATGACCTGGTTCCGCTACAGCGACACCACCGGCAACCATTCGCTGCTGTGGGCGTACCGGACGGGGAGTGGCACGACCCCGCAGATCTGGCTGCGCGCCGAACCGGGGTCCAACCGGATCCGGGCGCTGATCATGGTCGACCGCTTCAACATCACCGTCCAGTCCGCCGGCTCCTACAACGACGGCATGTGGCACCACGTCGTGCTTCAGCGGGTCGACGGCCAGTTCAAGCTGGGCATCGACGGAACGACGGTCGCCTCGGCCGCCGTGCCGCCCGGCTCGGTCACCGATGGCAAGGAGTTCGGTGTCGTCGGCCTGCACATCGGGCAACGCGTCGACGGGGCCGACCGGTTCCGCGGCACCCTCGACGAGGTACGCGTCTACAAGCGCGCCTTGTCCGCCACGGAGCTTGACCTCATCCGTAGGCAGAACCTGCCGATCGGCGGCCGGCTCGGGCTTCGGCTTCCGCTCGACTGCGTCACTGCGGCCTGACGCTCCTACCCCGACGGCGCTGGATCAGGGATCTAGGTCAATCACCGCCCAAGATTCGACCCAGATCCCTGATCCGGCGCCCAAGAAAGAGGGGTCAGGAGGCGCGGGCGATGCGCGCCTTCACGCCCCGGAAGTGCTGCTGCATCGCGTCGGAGGCCGCGACGGGGTCCTTGGCCCGCAGGGCGTCCACGATGCGCCGGTGGTTGGCGACGATGTCTTCCATCACCGAATCGGGTGCGCCGAGGATCGGCTCCACCTGGTGGTAGACCTGCCAGAACAGGTCGATGAGCTGTAGCACCAGCTCGTTGCCGCTGCTCTCGTAGAGCAGCGCGTGGAAGGCCCGGTCGGCTTCCAGATCGGTCTGCATCGCGGTCACCAGAGCGTCCAATGCGGACAGCCGCGACGCGCTCGTCGAGCCGGCCGCGACTCGGGCGATCAGTCCGGTCTCCAGGATCTCCCGGATCTCGACCAGGTCGTGCAGCGCCTTCACCGCGCCTTGCGAGCCGGACCGGATGCGGAACTCCAGCGACGGGCTCAGCACGTCGAGCGACGCCTTGCCGACGAACGTGCCGAAGCCGTGCCGGATCTCGACGATGCCGAGCGCCTGAAGGGCTCGGACCGCCTCGCGTACGCTGTTGCGGCTGGCCCCCAGCAGGTCCATGAGCTGCGGTTCGGTCGGCATCGCCGCGCCCGGTGCGAGACCGCGGTCGTGGATCAACGCCACGATCCGGTCCTGGACGGTCTCCCCGCTGCGCCTGGCCATCTTCGTCCTCCCGACATCCCACCTTGTCGGTACAGCAATTTACACCGCGTGCGCGCTTGACGGCGGGCCGTGTTGTCCCTAGTTTCGAGACGTGAGGCAGGACATCCCACGTCCTACAAGTGACCAGAGGTACCGATGAACCGAATCCATTACGGCGGCGACTACAACCCGGAGCAGTGGTCACCGGAGGTCTGGGCCGAAGACATGAAGCTCATGACCGAGGCCGGGGTCTCCCTCGTGTCGGTCGGCATCTTCTCCTGGGCCACTGTCGAACCTACCCCGGGTGCGTATGATTTCGGGTGGTTCGACCAAGTCATGGACAATCTGGCCGCGAACGGGATCGGGGCGAGCCTGGCGACGATGACCGCCTCGCCGCCGCCCTGGCTGTCGGTGAAGCATCCCGAGATCCTGCCCGAGCGCGCGGACGGCACCCGGCTCTGGCCGGGTTCGCGGCAGCACTACTGCCCGTCGAGCCCGATCTACCGGGAGTACGCCGGACGTCTGGTCGAGCAGGTCGCCCAGCGGTACGCCGATCATCCGGCCCTCACGATCTGGCACATCGGCAACGAGTACGGCTGCCACACCCGGCAATGCTTCTGCGACGTCTCGGCCGAAGACTTCCGGCGCTGGCTGCGGGATCGCTACGGCGACATCACGACCTTGAACGAGGCGTGGTCGACGACCTTCTGGTCACAGCGCTACTCCGACTGGTCCGAGGTCTTCCCGCCCCGGACGACGCCGACCTTCGGCAATCCCGCCCAGAAGCTGGACTTCGCCCGGTTCAGCGACGACGCGATCCTCCAGTGCTACCTCGTCGAACGCGACATCATCCGCAAGCACACGCCCCGCGTACCGGTCACCACGAACTTCATCGGGCTCGTGCACAAGCCGATCGACTCCTTCAAGTGGGCCGCCGAGCAGGACATCGTCAGCCTCGACAGCTATCCCGACCCGTACGATCCGCACGCGCACGTCGAGGCCGCGTTCGGCTACGACCTCGTCCGCTCGGCCAAGGGCGGCCGGCCCTGGCTGCTCATGGAACAAGCTCCGAGCGCGGTCAACTGGCGCCCGCGCAACGCCCCCAAGGCCCCCGGCGTGATGCGGCTGTGGAGCTGGCAAGCCGTCGCGCAAGGCGCGGACGGCGTGCTGTTCTTCCAATGGCGCCAGGCCCAGGGCGGCGCGGAGAAGTTCCACTCCGCGATGGTCCCGCACGGTGGGCCCGACACCCGGACTCATCGGGAGATCCAGGCCCTGGGCCGGGAACTTGCCGCAGCTGCCGAGCTTTCAGACTCACTTGTACGCGCAGAGGTCGCGATCCTGCACGACTGGGACAACTGGCGCGCGGTCGAAGGAGACGCCCATCCCGGCGTGACGGAGCTGCTCCCGGCGCATCGGGCCCATTTCGACCCCCTCTTCGACGCGCACGTGACCGTCGACGTGGTTCACCCGGCGACAGATCTTTCTGCGTACAAGATGATCGTCGTCCCGAACCTTTATCTCCTGAGCCGGGACGTGGCCGCGGCCTTGACCCGATATGTCGCGGACGGCGGGACTCTCGTGGTCTCGTTCTTCACGGGCATCGTGGACGAGCAGGAGCGCGTCTACCTGGGCGGATACCCCGGGCCGCTGCGTGAGGTCCTGGGTCTGAGGATCGACGAGTTCTGGCCGTTGCCGGTCGGGAACTCCATCGGCGTCGACGGCGGCAAGGGCACGATCTGGTCGGAGTGGATCGAGACCGAAGGCGCCGAGACGATCGCCACGTTCACCGATGGTGAGCTGGCCGGACGGCCTGCCATCACTCGCCACCAGTACGGCGAGGGGGTCGCGTGGTATCTCGGGACGCGGCCGGACCCGGCGCTGATGCGGACCCTGCTCGACCGGGTACGCACCGAAGCCGGGGTCGAACCGGTGCTACCGGGACTGCCCGACGGCGTGCAGGCGGTCGTACGCCACGGTGGCGAGGCCGACTACCTGTTCCTGCTCAACCACTCGGGCTCGGCCGTGACGATTCCCCTGCCTTCGCCCGCCGTCGATCTGCTCGGTTCTTCCGGTTCGCCGGTCACGTCGGTTGACTTGGCCGCACGCGGCGTCGCCGTGCTCCGTCACTGACTTACCTGCGCTCGGCTGGTTCTTGCGATGGCTCGCTTCGCGGTGGCGTCCCTTTGGCGCTGGATCAGGGTTCTGGGTCGAATCTTGCCTCATGATTCGGCCCAGAACCCTGATCTGGTGCCGAACGCAGGGCATAAAAAGGGCTCGCCCGCGTGGCCACGGGGGAAGCCATGCGGGCGAGCTACGCCGGAGACGTTACACCTATGCCGCGTTCAGCGCCACGTCTGTGGCCGCAGATACCGTTTCCACTTTTCGCGTTGTGAGATCTACGGCGAAGATCCCACGATCGTCGGGTGTATGGCAGATGACCCGGCCGCGCGGATGGAGCCGATCATCGGCGGCAAAGCGTTCGGAAAGCTCGCGTTCAGCCTCCTCCGAGCCGTTGTCCGCGGCGATCAGCAATGCCGCGATCTCGTCGGCGAGGATCACCCTCGGGTCCTCAGAGGACACCTCATCGGCGAAGTCTCCGCTCATCATGCCGAATCCGTCCCAGAGGAGAATCTCCTCGCGTTGCCGATGGGCCAGTTCGATCAGCACGTAGTCGAACAGGAACCACGGGCCCCCGATCGGCTGCCCCGGGCCGATGCCGTACTTCCACGGATCGGTCTCGCCGCGCCGGTACGCCGTCCACGCCTCGGCCGCCGTGACGAAGGGCGCGCCGGTCGCCGGGCGGGGCAGGTCGTGCACGTCCAGCGACGGCCAGTCGGCCGGATCGAGCTGGTTGTCGAGCCACACCCAGCGTTCGCCGTTCCAGTACTCGACGACGACGTGGTCGTGGAGGTAGTCCTCGCGGAAGTAGCTCGCGAATCCGATACGGCTGCGAGCGGGAATACCGTGCTGCCGCAACGCCGCCACGGTGAGCAGGGTGTAGTCGCGGCAGCAACCGAGCACCCGGTCGGTCACCTCGCGGGGTTCGGTGAGGGCGTACGGGTGACGCTGTTGGTCGGTCTCGAGAATCCGCTCGACCCAGCGATTGTTGATCTCCATGAAGTGCTCGTCCGGGAGCTTCTCGCCGGAGTGTCGATAGTGGATGATCGTGTTGCGGACGGCGGCGGTCAGCCCCGGCAGGTCGGCCGGCAGCTCGTCGAGCAGCTTGGCGAACCGGCCGGGATCGGAGTACGCGGAATGCGACGCGTACTGACTCATCGGAGGATCCTTTCGATCGGCTGGGCGACGTACGCGAAGGGATCGTCGTCGCCGACGTCGTCCAGGCAGGTGAAGTAGATCTCGCGGGACGGCCCGAACGGGCTCAGCTCGGTGTCGCGGACGAACCGTGTGACGGCGTCATAGGCGTGCAGGATCCGGGGATACAGGCATTCGCGCTTGGTGACCGTCGTGTACGCCTGAACGTGCGCGGGCTCGACGCGGATGGTGATGTTCGCCGTGGGTTCGGCCGGCCCGGTGAACGGTACGCACACCTCGACGGGAGCTTCGCTGTCCGGGGTGACCATGCCGTGGTAGATCCACCACTCCTCGCGCCCGAACCCGAGTTGCTCGGTCGCCGTGCCGCTCGTGGCGAGATGGGTCCGGATTTCGCGGGCCGCCGCGCTCATGGTGTCGACGAGCGTGGTCTGGTCGACCTCCCGCCGGATCGAGGCGACCTTCGTCTCCGGGATCGATCGGGTGGCCACCCAATACTCGGGTCGCTGCGGATCGGTGCTCAGCCACTCCGACCGCAGATAGTCGATCAGCTCCCGGCGTACGCGGTGCTGTTCTTCCTGTCCGTTCCACCACTGCGCCACCTGCCGGGCCATGCTTTCGGGGTCGGCGTCGAGGACCTCGGCGACCGTCGCGAGCGGCATGTCGAGCCGCCGGAGCAGCGAGACGAGCTTCGCGCGTTCGATCTGCTCCGGTGCGTACAGCCGGTAGCCGTTGACCGGGTCGACCTCGGCCGGCGGGAGCAGACCCGACAGGTCGTACAGGCGCAGCGCCTTGTGGGAGAGGCCGGTGCGGCGCGCGAACTCGCTGATCGTGAGCGCCGCCCGGCGGGTGTCGCGGGGCATGGGGTCAGTCTGCACCCGGCCCCTGGGGCAAGGTGAAGCCCGATTTTCAGTAGGCTTCCCCGATCGCCTCTTCGGGGGTGTTCTCCGCCGTGCGGGCCCCGGCGTTGAGCCGCGACCAGAAGACGCGCTCGCCGATGCCGTGCGCCATGAGCTTGCCGAACAGCAGGAACGCCAGTACGCCCACCGCCAGCACGGCCGCGCCGACCCAGAACGGCGACGCCGGAGTGGAGTGCTCGACCAGCAGGCCGGCCACCACCGGAGCCGGAGCGGCGGCACCCCATCGGACCAGGTTGAATGCGCCCGTCGCGACCCGGCGGTCGGCCGAACCCAGCCCGAGGGCGAGGTCGGTGAGCAGCGCGTTGGCGATACCCATGCACAGACCGGAGATCACCAGGACGACCAGCTTCTCGGGGGTCGTCGTCGACACGGCGAAGCCGACCAGGCACAGCAGAAGGCCGGTCAGCGCGATGCCGACCGTCTGCACCGCGCCGATGCGGTGGGCCAGCCGGTGCCCGATGCCGAGGATACCCAGGGCCAGGCCGAGTCCCCAGCCGGTGAACGCCAGCCCCAACGGGACGACGTCGAGGTGGAGGGCCAGGGGTGCGTACCCGAGGACGATGAAGAACGCGAAGTTGTAGGTGCCCGTGATGGCGCACAACGCGATGAACGCCTTGCGCTTGAAGGTGCGGCCGATCTCCGCCAGCTTCACCGGAGGTTGCGGAGCCGGTTCGCGCAGCCTGGTCGCGGCGACCGCCAGCGCGATCAGCATGAAGACACCGCAGGCGAAGAACGGCAGCCGCCAGGAGACCTCGCCGAGGAGGCCGCCGATCAGCGGGCCGGTGGCGAAGCCGAGGCCGAGCGCGGTCTCGAAGAGGCCGACGACCCACTCCCGCGACTTGGCCAGCGCGATCATGATGACCATCGCGGTCGCGAAGAACATCGCGTTGCCGAGACCCCATACTCCGCGCAGGGTGGCGAGCTGGCCGATGTTCTGGCTGAACGCGGCCAGGATGGCGGCGATGCCGACGGTGGTGACCCCGGCGACGAGGATCTTCTTGAAGCCGAACCGGCCGGTCGCCAGCACCGCCGGGATCATGCCGAGTCCCATCACCGCGATGTACGCCGTGAACAGCAGCTCGACCTGCCAGGGTGAAACGCCGATGGCGCTGCCGATCGCGGGCAGGATCGGGTCGACGACGGCGATCCCGGCGATCGCCAGGTACGCCGCGATGGCGGTGGCGTAGATCGCGCCACGGTTGGGTTCGTTCCGCCGTTGCGACATCGGCGTGCCTCCAGAAAATATCTGTATCGTACAGCTAACGAACCTGTATCATACAGCTATGTCGGACCGGCGGGAACTCGAGAAGATCGAGATGGAAGTGGCGTTGCTCATGCGGCGGGCCGAGGCCACGCGGCGAGCGGGCGATCAGGTGCCGCACCGGGCCCTCGATCGGGCGGCGTACCTGCTGCTCCGGCGGCTGGCCGAGCACGGGCCGGCGCAGATCAGCGCGCTGGCCGAAGCGCTCGGCCTCGACGGTTCGACGGTGACCCGGCAGGTCAGCGCGCTGGAGCGGGACGGGCTGGTGGAACGAAGCCGGGGACCGCAGGACGGCCGGGTGATCCTGGTCAGCCCGACGCCGGCCGGACTGGCCCGGGTGGAGTCGGTCCGCACCGCCCGGGTCGCGCTCTACGAGCAGATCCTCGCGGACTGGGACGATGCAGACCGGAAGGACTTGGCTCGGCTGCTGACCCGGCTCAACCAAGACATGGACGCCGTGATCCGTTCCCGCTAGCGTGCTTCGCCGCTCGCGGCTATCGCTGCTCGTCTAGCGGGCGCGTGGCCGGTCGTAGCCCGGCGGCACCGTCATCGGCCACGTCCAGCTCGGATCCGGCCGGTAGTCGGTCCAGGTCCCGTCGAACGGGAACTCGCCCGCCTCGATCACCTTCGTGAGGCGTACGCCCTCGGCCCGGACGGCGTCGGGATCGGGCACCCAGTAGTGCTCGGGGAAGGCGAGGCGCTCGGCGAACTCGTCCTCGTCCTTCCACTCCCAGCTGCGGTCGGGCCACACCCAGATGTCGAGATCCTGGTCGGTGGTGTCCACTCCGGCGAGATCGCCGTCGGACCACAGGACGGAGGGCTCTTCAAGGTTGCCGTACCAGCCGCCGAAGTTGTGCCGCCCGTCCCAGAAGAACCACACCGAGTGGGCCGACGCGGCTCCGGAGGTCTGCGGCGGGATGTACATGAGCATGTCCGGCCCGTAGCGCGTCATCGGCCTCAGCTCTTCGCGTTTGGTGATCCACTCCGCGTACGCCATGTCGCGGATGCCCTCGCCCTCCTCGGACAGGCTGATCAGAATCGGGGTGCCGTGGGCGATCCAGAGCAGCAGGCCGTGCTCGTCGTGCTGGACGACCCGGGCCAGCTTCAGGAAGACGAGGCGCTCGCCGACGAAGCCGCGATGGAGGAGGAGCTGACCCGGCGCGAACACTGGTCCAGCCTAGTCGATCTCGCCGGATGCGAGGTGCCATGCCTGGTGTCCGTTTTCCCAGCTCAGAAACCCGATGGGGGCTAAACCACATTTAGTGATTGCCCCTGTACAACGCGTAGTCGAGTGGCCAGACTGGGCGGATGGATTCGGGGGAGACCATGACGCAACGGGGCGGATGGCGCTGGGCGAGCCGGGTGGCTCGCCGGGAGCTGCCGGCCGTCCTGCAGATCCTCGCCGCCGGTGGGCTGGCGATCATCGTGGCGATGCTGCTCGGCTTCGACAAACCGATCGGCGCGCCGCTGTTCGCGATCACCACGCTGGAGTTCGTCTGCGCCCGCCACCGGCGGTCCGTCGCGATCTTCTTCTTCGGCCTCGGCTTCGGCTTGGCGATCGCCGCCGTGGCCTCCGGATACCGCTCGTTCGACCGGATCGTGCTCGACTTCGTCGTCGGCGTCGCGGTCGCCATGATCGTCGCGTTCCTCACCACGCCGCGTAATGCGACGCGGCAGGTCAACGCGACGCTGGAACCACTGCTGAACACGCTGACCGTGAACATCCGGACGATCGCGGGCGCGCTGCGTACGCGGGACGCCGAGTCGGCCCGGGCCGCCGTGTACGCCCTGGTCGACACGGAGAACGATCTGCGCCGCCTCAACGAGGTGCTGCTGGCCTCCCGGCGTTCGGCGGCCATCACGCTCTGGACCACGGGTCAGGATCTCGACGCCTATGCGGCGACCGCCCGGGAGATCGGGTACGCCGTCCGCAACATCCGGGTCATGGCAAGGCACGCTTGGTGGGGCGTCCTCCACGGCGGCGAGCCGGTGCCGATCGCGTTGCCGCCGATGCTGGAATCCCTGGCCGACGGCGTGGGACTGCTGCGCGACGAACTGCGTCGCGACGGCCCGCTCCGGGTGGCCCAGCCACAACTCGTCTCAGCCGCTCGCTGGATCGACGTCATGCGCGACGAACACCTCGGCCTCGCGAGCGCGGCGGTGGCGGCGGACGCCGACGCGGCGGTGCTGAACCTGCTCATCGCGACCGGCATTCCGTTGGCCAAGGCGGACGCTCTGCTCAACCACAGCAAAGCCGAAGCGGCGCTGAGCGAACGGCGCTTGGAGACGGCTCTCGCCGCCTGATCCCACGCCTCCCGCCCCGTCTCGGCGTGTTGATCATGACGGCGGGGGTGGCGACACGCCGCCCGAAGGGACCTTAGGTTCATGATCAACGGGAGTAGCCGTGGCGGACGGCGTACAGGGCGGCTTGGGTGCGGTCGTCGACTTCCAGCTTCATGAGGATCGCCGACACGTGCGTCTTCACCGTCTTCTCGGCCAGGTGCAGCTCCCGGGCGATCTCCCGGTTGGACCGGCCCGATGCCAACTGCTGCAACACTTCCCGTTCACGGGCGGTCAGATGATCGAGCCGGTCGCCGGAGACTCCGGTGCTCAGCGCAGTGGCGATCGCGGGCGGCAGCACGACGTGTCCAGCGTGGACAGTTCGGATCGCGTTCGCCAGAGCGGCCGGGTCGACGTCCTTGGCGACGCAGCCGGCCGCGCCCGCCCGGATCGCGGGCAGTACCGAGGGCGCGTCGGTGAAACTGGTGACCACCAGCACCTTCGCCGCGCTTCCGGCGTCCCGGAGCCGGTGGATCGCCTCGACGCCGTCCACACCCGGCATCTTCAGGTCGAGCAGGATCACGTCCGGCTGCGTGGCCAGCGCCTGCTCGACACACTCCGCACCGTCGCCCGCCTCGCCGACGACGGTTATGTCGTCATGAGTCTCCAGAAACACCCGCAGCCCTCGGCGTACCACTGCATGATCGTCCGCGAGCAGGACGCGGATCTCAGCCACGGGGGACCTCCAGGGTGACCGTCGTGCCGCCGCCGGGGTGCGAGGCGACCCGGAACGTGCCGCCGACCCGCCGCGCGCGCTCGCGCATGGAGGACAGGCCGAGCCGGGCGTTGGCGGCGGCCGGGACGCTCGGATCGAAGCCCGCGCCGTCGTCGGTGATCGTGCAGATCACGCCGCGGCCGCCGTCGACGAGTCGGACCTGGACCACTTGTGCCGAAGCATGACGCAGCGCGTTGTGCAGCGCCTCTTCGGCGACCCGCAGCACAACTTCCTCGACGGCGGGCGTCAGTTTGCCGGTCAGCTCGGCCACGAACTCCACCCGGGCGTCGTGCACCCGGTCGAGCAGGGCCACTCGGCGTCGCAGCGTCTCGACCAACCCGGTGTCGGCCAGCTCACGCGGCCGCAGTTCGGCGACGATCTGGCCGAGCTCCTCGGTCGCCTGGGCCGCCAGCCGCCGGATCTCCTGCAGCTCGGTCTCGGCCCGCGCCGGATCCTTGCGGACCCAAGCGGCCGCGGCCTCGGTCGTCAAGCGCAGGCTGAACAGCTTCTGCGCCACCGCGTCGTGCAGCTCGCGGGCCACGCGCTGGCGCTCCTCCAGTAGGGTCAGCTCCCGGCCCTGCTCGTAGAGCCGGGCGTTGGTCAACGCGATCGCGGCATGCGCGGCCAGTACGCCCAGCAGCCGCTCGTCGTCGGCGGTGAACTCGCCGCTGCGCCGGTTCGCCAGGAACAGCGCGCCGAGGATCTCCTCGCCGTCGGTGACCGGTACGCCGAGGAAGCCCTTCAGCACCGGATGCGCCGCCGGCCACCAGCCGAATCGGGGGTCCTTTCGCACGTCGGGCAGCCGTTGCGGCTTCATCTCGTGCAGCATCGCCGCGAGCAGCCCGTGCTGGCGGGGGAGCGGACCGATGGCGGCCCACTGCTCGTCCGAAACCCCGTCGACCACGAACTCGGCGAATCCGCCCTGATCGTCCGGTACGCCCAGCGCCGCGTACTCGCAGTCGAGCAGGGATCGGGCGGCCGTCACGATCGTCTGCAGCACCTCGCGTACGGACAGATGCCGGCTGACCGCCAGCACAGCGGTGCTCAGCTCGTCCAGCGTGCTGCGTTCGTCCACCCGTCAACCGTACGGGGCCTAGGTCGAAGGACCTAGGACGGCGGCGGCTGCGGACCGATTCGCGTACGCCGCGCAGTCCATAGCGTCGAGACATGCCTATCGCGATCATCACCGGGGCCGGCCGCGGGCTCGGCCTCGCCCTCACCCGTACGCTGTCGGCCGCCGGCTGGAGTGTCGTCGCCGACGCCCGTACTGCCACCGAGCTCGCGGACGCCGTCGCCGGGCTGCCCGGAGTCACCGCCATCGCCGGGGACGTGACCGATCCGGCCCACCGGACGGCGTTGATCGCCGCCGCGCAGCGCGAAGGCGGGCTCGACCTGCTGGTCAACAACGCCGGAGCGCTCGGGCCGAGTCCGCTGCCCTCGGTCGCCTCCGTGCCGGAGCAGGCGTTGCGGGACCTGTTCGAGGTCAACGTCGTCGCCCCCGTCGCGCTGACTCAAGCCGCTCTGCCGCTTCTGCGTACCGGGCGGGGGGTGGTGCTCAACGTGACCTCGGACGCCGCCGTCGAGGCGTACGAGGGATGGGGGGCCTATGGCGCTTCCAAGGCCGCCTTGGAGCACTTCGGCAAGGTCCTCGGCGTCGAGGAGCCGGCCGTCACCGTGTGGCAGGTCGACCCGGGCGATCTGCGTACGCGGATGCACCAGGACGCCTTCCCCGGCGAGGACATCTCCGACCGACCCCTGCCCGAGTCGGTCGCGCCTGGTCTGCTCGGGCTGCTGGCGCAGCGGCCGCCGTCGGGCCGCCTCAAGCTCGGCGACTGGATCCCTAGCGAGGTGAGCGCATGAGCGGCCGCAGGCCGATCATCGGCAGGCACAGTCTCACTCATGTGATCGCCGGCCGCAGGTCGGTGATCACATGAGCACGATGTGGGTTCCCTTCGAGGTGGCCGACTTCGAGCGCAGCGCACACCATTACGGCGGTCTCCTGGGCCTGCCGGTCATCGACCACTGGCAGCGCGACGGCGAACGTGGCGCGGTCTACGACGTGGGCGGCGGCCGCCTGGAGATAGTCCAGACCACGCGGCCGGCCAAGCCACCGGGTCTTGCCCTCGAACTACCCGACCGTCCCTCGGTGGACGCGGTTCACCTGGCGGCCGGCGTGGCGGCCGAGACGACTCCCGAGCAATTCCCCCGCGGGCACTACGGATTCGTGCTCGCCGACCCTGACGGCAATCGCGTACTCGTTTGGACGGAAGCATGACGGCGACACTGGAGTTCACCCTCGCTCCGGAGCTGGAGGCGCACGAGCCGCCCGAGGCCCGGGGACTGGCCCGCGACGAGGTGCGGCTGCTGGCCGGCTCGCCGGACGGCGTGAGCCACCACCGCTTCACCGATTTGCCGTCGCTGTTGAAGGCCGGTGACGTCCTCGTGGTGAACACGTCGGCCACGATGGCATCGGCAGTGGACACTGTGGACAAGACGCTCGTCGTGCACTTCTCGACTCGCCAGCCCGATGGGCGATGGGTGGTGGAGGTCCGGCGTCCCGTCGGCGGCTCGACTCAGCCCTTCTTCGACGCTCGGGCCGGCCAGCGGCTCACGCTTTCCGGTGGCGTGGTGGTCGATCTGCGGGAGCTGTATTCGGATCGGCTGTGGATCGCCGAGGTCTCCATCGATTCGGTGCCACGCTATCTGCGTGCCCATGGCCGTCCGATTCGATACTCCTATGTAGAACGAGACTGGCCCCTTTGGGCGTACCGTAGCGTCTTCGCGATCAGCACCCCCGACGACCGGGAGGGCAGCGCGGAGATGCCCAGCGCAAGCCGGCCGTTCACCGACGCGCTGGTCACCCGCCTGGCCAGCCGCGGCGTCGTGATCGCGCCGATCACCCTGCACACCGGGGTGGCCTCGCCGGAGGCCCACGAGCGGCCCTACCCCGAGCGGTTCGAGGTCCCCGCGACCACCGCGCGCCTGGTCAATCAGGCTCGCGCGGCCGGTGGGCGGATCATCGCCGTGGGCACGACCGCGGTCCGCGCGCTCGAAACTGCGACCCGGCCCGACGGATCGGTCCAGGCTGCGGCGGGCTGGACGGACGTCGTGGTCACTCCAGAGCGAGGGGTACGCGCAATCGACGGCCTGCTCACGGGGTTCCATGAACCGCGTGCCTCCCACCTGCTCATGTTGTCGGCGATCGCCGGTGAGCGGCTGCTCTCCGAGTGCTACCGGGAAGCTGTGGACAACGGATACCTGTGGCACGAGTTCGGCGATCTCAACCTGCTCCTGCGCTCTTCGGGCCGCTCCTCGGGAGTCTGAAAAAGGGCGCCGCGTCCTTCTTCGGTCGCGGCGCCCTTTCTATGACGGTGCTACATGTTCATGGCGTCCTTGGCCTTCTGGCCCATCTCCGACGCCTTGTCCTTGGCCTTCTCGCCCATGTTCTTGGCCTTGCCCGACATTTCCTCCGACTTGCCTTCCGCCTGCATTCGCTCGTCGTCGGTCATGTCGCCCATTTGCTCCTTGGCCTTGCCTTTCCACTCCTGGGCTTCATTGCGGATCTTGTCGTCCATACCCATGGCCTTCAGACCTCCTCGGGCTCGGTTACCGCGAGGATTACCCCGGTCTTGGTCCGCTAACCGCTGCTTGCCGATCGCAAATCGGACATTTTGCTCTCGTTTTCATGATCATGGTCAGTTCTGGGCTGTGATAGCGCTGTGATAGCGACGTGGAAATGACCATGATCATGAGCGGTCCGGTTTCGGGCGCGACTCAGCCGCGCTGCGGCGGGCTTAGCTGCTCTGCGTCGCGATTAGAGGCCGAGGAGCGCGGCGAGCTGGGCGACGCCGGGCAGCCGCCGCGCGCCCTTGGGACCGGCCTCGACGGTCGTCACGTCGGCGACCACGACCGTGACGTTGTCCGGCGCACCCGCCTGGAGGGCCAGCTTCACGAGCTGCTCGGCGGCCTGCTTCACCTCGGGATGGGTCTGGAGCGCGTGCGCGATGCTGTGGTCGGTGACGATGTCGGAGAGGCCGTCACTGCACAGCAGGAACCGGTCGCCGGGGCGTACGGCGACGGTGGAGCACGCCGTCGTGAAGTCGAGCCCCTGCACGGACTGCGTGATGAGGGACTTCTGCGGGTGGTGGCGGGCGTCGTCCTCGCTCAGTACGCCGCGGTCGATGAGCGTCTGCACGTAGGTGTCGTCCTTGGTGAGCCGACGGAGTTCGCCGTCGCGCAGGAGGTACGCCCGGGAGTCGCCGACATGCGCCACCGTGACCTCGGCCGCCTCGTCGGCGTCGGCGGACAGCAGCACGGCGGTCATCGTCGTGCCCATGCCTTCCTTCAGCGGGTCGTCGAGGGTGGCCTGGTAGATCTCCCGGTTGGCCGTCATGAGGTGGTCCAGCAGCGTACGCGCCGGTTCGTCGCCTAGCTCGGCGGTCTCCAGGGCGGCGAGCTCGCGGATCACGATCGCGCTCGCGTCCTCGCCCGCGGGTGCCCCGCCGACCCCGTCGGCGATCACGAGCAACCGGGATCCGGCGTACGCCGAATCCTCGTTGTTCGCCCGGATCAGCCCGAGGTCGGTGAGCAGAACGGAACGGAGGGCGAGACTCATCCCTCAAGGGTGCAGGGTAGGACGGTCAGATGTCTCTAGGCATTAGTACGTAATTTCTGGGGGAGCCCGCTCGGCCGTGAGAGAAATGTGCGGCAACCGTATCCTTTGGGCCGTGAACCCGGTGCCGATGGTTGGGCGCGCCGACGAACTGCGGGAGATCGTCGGCCAGTGGGCGCGCGTGGTATCGGGGGATTTGTCGGGTCCGGGGATGGTCGTCCTGACCGGCCACCCGGGAGTCGGCAAAAGCCGCCTGGTCGCGGCGGCCGTCGAAACGCTCGACCCTCGTCCGGCGACCGTGCTGGCCGGCACCGCCCGGCTGCACTCGCCCGCCCCGTACGACTGGCTGGCCGCCGTGCTGAGTGGGCGAGACATGCGTACGCTGCCGGTCCCGGCCGACGGTCTCGCTTGGCTCGCCCAGGAATCGCAGGCCCCGATCGAGCGGTACGCCCCCGACGCGCTCCTGCGTCTCGCCGTACGCACAGTGCGAGCCCTGGTCGGCGACGGTCCCGCCGTCCTCGTCGTCGAAGACCTGCACGCCCTCGACCCGGCCAGCCTGAGTCTCCTCGCCGAACTGGCGGCGGCGCCCAGGCTCCCGGTGCTGCTCATCGTGACCAGTCAACCGGCGGAAGCGGCAGTCGCCCGGCACTTGGTCGCGCGTACGCTGGCCCGCCTGTCCGGCGTACCGAACGCCATCCGCCAGCACCTCGGGCCGCTCGCCCCGGAGTTCGTCACCGAAATCCTCACTGCGGCCCACCCGGGACTGGCCGACGCCGACCGCCTCGGTGAGCGCGTCTGGCAGCGTACGGGCGGAAACCCGTACCTGCTCAGCGAATTGCTCGCCATCACGGCCGGACGCGGCGTCGAGGCCCTTGAGTCCCTACCGGCGGACGCGGGGCCGGAAGAAGCGGTCGAGCTGACCGCCCGGGAACTTCAAGTGCTGGAATGCCTCGCCGCCGGGATGTCGAACAAGCAGGTCGCGAAGTCGCTCGACATCTCCATCCGGACGGTCGCGGTGCACGTCTCCAACCTGCTCCGGAAGACCGGGTCGTCGTCGCGGACCGAGGCTGCTTTGTGGGCGGTCAAACGGCCTTGACCGCCGTTCTCTGGTGGTCTTCGCCTGGGCTCGCGTCGCGTCGCGTCGCGTCGCGTCGCGTCGCGTCGCGTCGCGCTCGTGTCGGGCTCGCGGTCGCGCTCGTGTCGGGCTCGCGGTCGCGCTCGCCTGGTGTAGCGCGCGCGTCGTGTCGGGCTGGCTCGTGCTTGCGCGTCGTGTCGGGCTGGGCTCGTGCTCGGCTGGTGTCGCGCGCGTTATCCCGGGATAACGCGGTCTTCCGCGCGGCGGAGGGGACGTTATCCCCGGATAACGCGCCGCGCCACCCCACCGGACCCCGCCCCACCCCGCCGCCCGCCCCGCCGGGCGAAATGGCGCGAAATGCGCGGTCAGCCGGCGCGACCGCGCGCCTTGAGCTGGCCGGGCGGCAGCGGAGGAGCCAGCAGCCGCTCGCCGTCGTAGCCGTGTACCTCGCCGAAGCCGCCCGTCCCGGCGTTCCACGCCTCGCGGGCCTGCGCGACCTCGTCCCCGGTACGCGCGACGAAGTTCCACCACATGACGATGTGCTCTTCGAACGGTTCTCCGCCGAGCAGCAGGAGAGCAGTGTCCACATCAGACTCGAGCTGGACGTCGGATCGGCTGGATCCCAGATACAGCAACGATCCCGGTTCGAGCAGTACGCCGTCCACCCGAGCGCCGCCGGTCATGGTGAGGACGGCGTACTCGAAGTCGGGTTCCAGCGGGAAGCGCGCGTCGGCTCCGGCCGCCACCGTCAGGTCCGCCCCGACGAGCGGGGAATACGTCGTCCCCGGTGACGCCGCGCCGTCGATCTCGCCGAGCATCACGGTCGCGGTCACCCCGCCTCCGTCGACCACCGGGAGTTCAGGGTGATGCTCGAAGGCCGGCTCCACATGCCGGTACGCGTCCGGCAGCGCGACCCACAGTTGAGCTCCGTGCAACAGCGGGAGATGGTCGCGCGGCGACTCCTCGGAGTGGGCGATGGCCCGGCCCGACGTCATCACGCCGAGCTGACCGGGGCGCACCGTCTGCAGGCTGCCGAGACTGTCCCGGTGCAGGACCTCGCCTTCGTGCAGCCAGCTCACCGTCTGGAGGCCCATGTGCGGATGCGGTGGCACCTGCATCCCGGGTTCGGCGGCGATGTCGTCCGGCCCGTAATGGTCGACGAAACACCACGCACCGACCATGCGCCGGCCGAGTGTCGGCAGCAGCCGGCGTACGCGTGTGCTCTCGCCGAGCTGCACGACCCGGCCCGGAATGAGATCGCGTGCGGGTTCGGCGGCGACAGCGGCGCGACCGCCGCAGGTGGACATCGCCGGGGCGCGGTCGAGGTTGCTCATGCGCTCAACCTACCCGTGCCCCGGCGTCTGCCCGTGTTGATCAGGGTCCCCCGGAGTTGATCAGGCTCGTGCGGACACGACACGCCGGTCGATCACGCCCGGTAGTTCATGATCGGGCGGAAAGAGCGGCGCGGAAAAGCGGGCGCGGAAAAAAGGGGGCTAGACGAAGGCGGTGGTCCAGTAGCGGGCTTTGTAGAACTTGGCTCCGGAGCGCGACCCGCTCCCGCCGCTGGAGAAGCCGACCGAGCTGGTCCAGTACTGGCTCTCACTCGGGGCGTCGACGTAGAACCGCACGCCGTTCGGCAGACTCCCGTACGCCTTCACGTAGGTGGCCGTGCTGATCCGCCGCTTGCCGCTGAACACCCAGCTCGCCCCGGCGTACAGGAGGCTGACTTCCCAGACGCCGTGGTTGGTGCCGGTGCCGCCGACGGTGTAGAAGAACTTGCCCGAGGCGTAGTCGGGCTGCAGGTCGTGCCCGGTGCCGGAGAACGTGGTCTTGCAGGCGAGCTTCAGCCCGGTCAGGTGCCCGCTGCTGTTCACGACGAGGTGGTACGCCCGCAGTTCGCCCTTGCCGACGGCCAGCAGCAGTCCGCTGTTGGTGTCGTAGAGCACGCCGTGCGCGCCTTCGAAGCCGTACTTCACCGAGCCGCTGTAGGAGGTCCCGGGCTTGCCGCCGTTGCTGGACGGGATGAACAGGCTCAGCCCGCCGCCGTCGGCGAACGAGCTGCTGTATTGCCGGGCTCGCGAGGACGCGACGACGATCGCGCCGTAGTTCTTGATGCGCTCGACCGCGTGCGGGTTGCCCGGCACGGTGGCGCTCCAGACGACGCTCTTGGAACTCTGGTCGATCATCGCCGCCTTGCCGCCCGCCGAGGCGGTCCCGGAGGCGGCCACCAGGACGACGTCGCCCCAGGCCGCGGTCGGGCGGCGCTTGACGTCCGACAGGTTCGTCCAGGTCGACCCGGCCGGCGCCGACCAGCGCCAGCGCACGTTGCCGTCGCTCCACGAGGTGTTCGAGTGGCTGAACACGAGCACGTCGTTCGTCTTCTGCTCGGTCGTGGCCACGAGGTACTCCGCGGCGGCGGCCGGCTCGGCGGCGACGAGCGCACCGGCCACCGTGCCGCCGGTCGCGGCGACGACACCGGCCGCGGCGGTGCTGCCCAGCAGGGTCCTTCTGCGCATTGGTCTCCCCAGGTCGGCGGGCCGTCGAGGCAGGCCCGATGGCTCAAGATCCTGACAGCGCGGGGCAACCTCGGCAAACAGTGAACGGCCGCCCTGTGGATAACTCCGGCCGCCCCTCTGGTTGATCATGAGGTTTGGGGGTGCGACTCGCCGACGAGACGGACCTTGGGTTCATGATCAACGGGGAGAGTCGGATATCCGTGAATGTCTGGGCGCTCGCCGCGTTCCGTGGGCACTCTGGCCAGTGTGGACACCGTCATCATCGTGGGAGCGGGGCCGACCGGCCTCACGGCGGCGCTGGAGGTGGCCGGTCGGGGGATCCCGGTCGTCGTCTACGACGCCGGCGACCTCAGCTCCGCCGCCGAGACCGGTTCGCGAGCGATCGCCGTCCATCGCACGGCGCTGACCGTCTGGGAGCGCCTCGGTTGCGCGGGCCCGATGATCGCCGAAGGCGTCGCGTGGCAGACGAGGCGTACCTTCCTCGGCACTCGCGAAATCCTCACCCAGGCCCTGCCCATGGACCCCGGCGGCCTGCCGACCTTCCTCAACCTGCAGCAGTACCGCACCGAACACCATCTGCTCGCGGCCGCCCGCGCGCACCCCCTGATCGAGCTCCGGCCTGGGCACCGGGTCACCGCGGTGCGCCAGGACCGTCGTCAAGTCACGCTTCACCTTCAGAATCAGACTGGTACGCACAACGCAACGGCGGCGTACGTGCTGGCCTGTGACGGTGCGCGCGGCGGGCTGCGCCGGGCGTTGGGGCTGGACTTCCCCGGCGAGACCTTCCCGGATCGGTTCCTCATCGCCGACATCCGGGCCGACCTGCCGTTGCCGCCGGAGCCCCGGTTCTACTTCGACCACCCGGCGCATCCGGGCAGCACGGTGCTGATCCATCCGCAGCCGTTCGGCGTGTGGCGGATCGACTGGCAGCTCGGGGCGTACGCCGATGTGGCCGCCGAGACGTCGCCGGAGCGCATGGACACCCGCATCCGGGCGCTGCTGACCGCCGTCACCGGGCAGGACGTCCCGTACGAGCTGGTGTGGCTCAGCGACTATCGGTTCCACCAGCGGCTGCTGACGCGGCTGCGGCACCGGCGGGTGTTCTTCCTCGGCGACGCCGGCCATCTCGTGGCCCCGTTCGGCGCGCGCGGCATGAACGGTGCGGTGCAAGACGTCGAGAACCTCGGCTGGAAGCTCACCGCCGTCCTCAGTGGTCACGCGCCGGAGTCCCTGCTGGAGTCCTATCAGGACGAAAGGTGGGCCGCCCAGGAGCACAATCGCCGGGTGGTCTCGGCGACCATGCGGTTCATGGCTCCGCGTACGCGGTGGCAGTCGCTGCGGCGGGAGACGATCCTGCGGTTGGCCGCCCGTTGGCGGCGAGCCGCCCGCTGGGTCGACAGCGGCCGCATGAGCGAGCCCTACCGGTACGCCGTCTCGGCGATCGTGCTGCCCGACGACCGCCCGGCCCGGCATTGGCGCGGAGCGCCGGAGTTGGGCGGGAAAGCCCCCGACGGCGACTGCGTCCTCGGTGGCCATCCGACGCGGTTGCGGCATCAATTCGGCCGGGACTGGGTGGCGCTGTGGTTCTGCGACTCCGGCCCGACCTCCGGCGGCGACGTGTTGCCCGCCGAACTCGGTGAAGTCCCGTGCCGGGTGGTCGCGGTGAACCCGGCCGACTGCGTCGATCTCGCGACCGCGTACGCCGCGCAGCCGGGCACGCTCTATCTCGTCCGGCCGGACGGGCACATCGCCGCGCGCCGACGGAACTCCGGGCCCGGCGTTGTGCGTATCCTCCTGGAAATCATGGGGATGCGCGGAGCGTCAGGGGCGCACCTGGCCGACCTGCCACCGCACCTCCCGCAGCAGCGCGGCCAGATCGCCGGCGACGTTGACGAACTGGAACCCGGACTGGACCCGGTCGACCGCGGCCCGGGAGTCTGAGCAGTAGATCCCGACCGGCAGGCTGTGGCGGGCCGCCGCCTGCCGGATCGTGACGAGCGGCCCGGCAAGCTCGGGGTTTTCCGGCGCGGGCGGAAGCCCGAGCGAGACGGACAGGTCGACCGGCCCGACGAACAGGCCGTCCAGTCCCGGCACCGCCGCGATCTGCTCCACATTCGACAAAGCGGCGGCGCTCTCGATCTGGGCGATCACGAGGGTCTTGGCGTTGGCCTCGGTGAAGTAGCCGGGCAGTGTCGTGTCGAACGCCAGCCCGGCCCAGGCGCTGCCCAGACTGCGCCGACCGACCGGCGGGAACTTCGCCGCCGCGACCAGGGCGGCCGCCTCGTCGGCGGTGTCGATCATCGGGCCGATCACGGCCGATGCCCCGGCGTCGAGCGCGCGTTTGACGTTCTCGGTCGTGTTCTCCGCGATCCGCACGACCGCACAGCCGCCCGCGTCGGCGATCGCAGCGACCATCGCGGACATCGTCTCCGCGCCCATCGGGCCGTGTTCGGCGTCCACGACGAGGAAGTCGGCGCCCGCCCGGGCGAGTTGCCGGGCGGTGGCCGGGCTCGGGATGCTCAGCCAGACCCCGTACGCCGGGCGGCCCGCCGTCAGCAGTTCGGAAAGCTTGTTGTCGCGCACGGCTGCGACTGTACGGGGCGGGCGCCACGCCCCCGTTTGACGTGGCGACCGGCCCCGGCAGCTGGTTCCCATGCTGCCCGGGTGCGCTTTATCCGCGCTTTATCGCTCGGCCGTGGTACGCCACGAGGTGAGCCAGTCCTGGACCACGTCAGCATCGGGGCGGCCGAGTTCTCGGTAGACCTGCCGGCTCTCCTCGGCGAAGGCCACCGCGTCCTTCTCCTCACCCTGGGCCAGCCGGGTCTTGGCGAGCAGGAACAGGTTGCCGGCCAGCCCGAGCAGCCCGGACGAGCGAGCCAGCTCGACCGCCTCGGTGAGATGCGCGGCCGCCAGCTCATAGTCGCCCCGCGAATAGGCGGCATAGCCCGAGGCGGCGTACGCCTCCTTCAGCGCGCGGGCGTGCTGGGCCTCGACTCCGCGCCGGACCGCCTGTTCGGCGGCCTCCGCGGCGGCGTCGGCCTCGCCGAGCTCCACCAGGACCCGGACCAAATAGCTGCCGAGGATGCAGGCCCCGGCGTGCGAACCGATGCGGGCGCAGATCGCGGCTCCTTCCTCGAACCGTGCCCGGGCCTCGGTCAGCCGCCCTTCGCGCCGCAGGATCAGCCCGAGCGACCCCAGGATGTTGTTCTCGGCGTCCAGATCACCCGCCTGCTGGGCCAGCAGACGCGCCCGCTCAAGGATGCGCAGCCCTTCGGAGAGGTCGCCCAACCGTTCCATGATCGCGTTCCCCCGCCCGAGGAGAATCCGGGCCAGTTGGGCCGGGTGACGGTCGGCCGGCAGCCGGGCGAGGGCCCAGTCCTGGGCCGCTTGGGCCGTTCGCCAGTTACCCCGCCGCCGGAGAACCACGCCGTACTGACCGGCCACGACGGCCGCCCAGACCGGGCGGCCGTGCGCGGCGTACTCCCGGCGGGCCTGCCGGAGCAAGGGCAGCGCCGTCCGGACGTTGCCGCGCGTGTGCGCCTGCATGCCCAAGGTGGCGAGTAGATCGGTGCGGCCCGGTTCGTCCGGCGGAATGTCGACCAGCAGGGCGTTTCCGACGGCCTCCCATTCCGCGGCGTACGCCCGATTGGTGACGTAATCCGACAGGGCCGTGTGCAGGCCCGTCGCGAGTCCCCACCAGCCCCGTCCGGCGGCGTCGCGGATCGCCGCGAGAAGCAGCGCCTCGTTCTCGGCGAACCAGGCGGACGCGTCAGTCGGAGGCACGCCGCCGGGCGGCGCCACGTGCGGAAGCACCCGGATCGGCAGCGCGGTCGTGGCGGTGAGGGAGGCCGAAAGCATCGCCTCGTACGCGTTGCGCAGCGCCCGCTCGTCCTCATCGTCGGCTTGCTCGCGTGCGTACAGGTGGACCAGGTCGTGCAGGCGATATCGCAGGTCTTCGCCATCGTCCCGTTCGACGACGAGCGACGCGTCGACCAGGCGCTGCGCCACTCGTTCCGCCTCCGCCTGAGGCAGCCCCAGCAGTGCGGCCGCCACCCACGCGGGTGCCTCGGGCCGGGGGATCAGACCCAGGCGGCGCAGCAACGTGGCGGCTCGGCTCTCCAATCGGCCGTGGCTCACGGTGAACACCGCCCGGACTTCGCGGTCGCCGAAGGCCAGCTCATCGAGGCGAACCTGCTCGTCGGCGAGGCGGGCGGCGAGTTTGGCGAGCGGCGTGGACGGCCGCCGCGCGAGGCGTACGCCCGCGATCCGGACCGCCAGCGGAAGGCCGCCGCAGAGCTCGACGAGCCGGGCGGCGTCGGCGGCCTCCGCCTCGATCCGGGAGACTCCGGCCAGCGATCCGAGCAGCCGCAACGCGTCCTGATCCGGCAGGACGTCGAGATCGACCAGATGGGCGCCGTCGAGTCCGCCCAGGAGCCGGCGGCCGGTGACGAGCAGGGCACTGCCGCCGTTCGGCGGAATCAGCGGCCGGACCTGGCTCTCGTCCCGGGCGTTGTCCATGACCAGCAACAGCCGCCGGCCGGTGAGTTCGGCCCGCAGTCGCCCGATCCGTTCCTCCGCGTCGTCCGGGATCGCCTCGCCGGGCACGCCGATCGCACGGAGTACGCCGGCGGTGACGTCGACGGCGTCCGGGGAGTGCGGATCGGTCCCGCGAAGGTCGAAGAAGACGCAGCCGTCGGGAAATCGGGCGCGCAGGCCGCGGGCGACGCGTACGGCGAGAGTCGTCTTGCCCATCCCGCCCAGGCCGGCGATGCACACCACGGCCGGATGATCGTTCTCCGCTCGCAACAGGGCGGAGACCCGGTCGACCTCGGCGGTGCGCCCGGTGAAATCGGGGATGTCGGCCGGGACCTGCCATACGCCGGTCGGAGTGTCGCCGGCCGGACCGCGCAGCCAGCGGCGGACGACCTCGGACGCCGCGTCCAACCGCCCGTGCAGTATCTGTTGCTCCAGCTCCCGCAGGCTGGCACCGGGTTCGAGGCCGAGCTCGCGGACGAGCGTACGCCGGGCCCGGTGGTATTCGTCCAACGCCTGTGCCTGACGGCCGCTGCGGGCGTGGCCGAGAATCAGGAGGTACCACAACCGTTCCCGCAGCGGGTCCTCGGCGAGCAGACCGGACAGCCGCGCGGCGGCGGGCCGGTCGAGCAGAACCTCGGCCGCGGCGAGCCGCTCGGCCGCGTCCCGGCGGTCCTCCTCCAGCCCGGACACCGCCTCGGCGAGGTGCGCGGAGTCGACGTCCTGGCACGCGTGTCCCTGCCAGACCGCCAGCGCCTCCTCGTACCGCGTCGCGGCGGCGGCCCAGTCCCCGACCGCGACCGCCTGCTCGGCCGCCCGGGTGAGCAGCCGGAACTCCGCGACGTCGGTACGCACGACCGATCCGACCAGCCGGTATCCGTTGGGGTGGGTGACGATGGCGGCCTGCGGGTCGGCCCCGGCGACGCTGAGCGCCTGACGAAGCCGGAAGATCGCGATCTGCACCTAATTCGCGGCCGTCCGGGGAGCGTTGCCGCCCCAGGCCGCCTCGACGAGTTCGTCGGCCGAGACCACGAGATCCTGACGCAGGGCCAGGGCGGCCAGCACCGCCCGCGCGCGCTGGCTGGCCACGGGGTTCACCCCGTCGCCGCCCGCGATGCGTACGGGTCCGAGAATCCGGACCTCGACCTGTGCCACGCCGCCGAGACTAGCCGGGGCCGTCTGGAATGCTGGACGAGTGCAGCAGACGATCTCCGAATGGCTGGGTGAACTGGCGTCGGGCGAGCCGACCCCGGGTGGCGGTGCGGCCGCCGCCCTGATGGCCGCCACCGGTGCGGCCCTGGTCGGCATGGTCACCGAGTTGACCATCGGCAATCCCCGGTACGCCGACCACGAACCCACGATGACAGCGGCCCGCGAACGCGCGGCTGAACTGCGCAAACTGGCGGCGGAGCTGGCCGACGCCGACGAGGCCGCCTTCGGCGCGGTCATCGAGGCGTACCGGCTGCCCAAGGCGACCGAGACGGAAAAGGCCGGGCGCAGCGCCGCCATTCAGCAGGCGCTCGCCGGCGCGGCCCGGGTACCCCTGCGGCTGGCCGCCGTCTCGGCGGAGATCGTCGGGCTGGCCGAATCCATCCTCGACGGTGCGAACGTCAACGTGCTGTCCGACGTGGCGGTCGCGGCCGACGCCGCTCGCGCGGCGCTCTCCTCTGCCGCCGTGAACGTCGAGGTCAACACGTCGACGCTGACCGACCGATCGGTGGCCGCCGCGCTCGACGGGGAGCTGGCCGGGCACCTCGGCGCGATCGGGCGGGCCGACCGGGTCACCGCCGCTGTCCGGGCCCGCATCGCGGGACCCTCGGCGGCCTCGGGGGCGTCCTCAGGGGCATCAGCGGTTCCGGGGGCGTCAGCGGTTCCGGGGGCGTCGGCGGTTCCGGGGGCGTCGGCGGTTCCGGGGGCGTCGGCGTGAGGCTCATCGACGGCAAGGCGCACGCCGCCCGCCTGGGCGAAGAGGTCTCCGCTCGCGCCGCGGAACTGCGATCGCAGGGAACCGACCCGACGCTCGCGGTCGTCGTCCCGACCGACGACGAGGCGACCGCGTGGTACGTGCGCAGCATCGCGCGTACGGCCGAGAAGACGGGCGTGACCTGCCGAATCGTGCACCTCGACCAGCCGACCGGCGACGAGGTGGCCGGTACGCTCGCCGAGCTCGGCGCCGATCCGGAGGTCCACGGGCTCATCTGCCAGACGCCGTTGCCCGCCGGGGTGACGCTCGACCAGGTCGGCGAGCACATCCCGGTGGCGAAGGACGTGGACGGGGCGAACCCGGCGAGCCTCGGCCGGTTGGCGGCCGGGCTGCCCGCGTACGCCCCGGCGACCGCCCGGGCCGTCTTGGAGCTGCTGCTCGCGGAGAACGTGCCGTTGTCCGGTGTGGCGGCGACCGTCGTGGGCCGGTCCACAGTGGTCGGCAAGCCCGCCGCACTCCTGCTTCTGGCGCAGAACGCCACCGTCACGGTGGCCCATTCGCGTACGCGTGACCTGGCGGCCGTCTGCCGTCAGGCCGACGTTCTGGTGGCGGCGGTCGGCCGAGCCCACCTCATCGGCGACGAACACATCAAACCGGGCGCGGTCGTCATCGACGTCGGCACCAATCCGACCGACGACGGCGGCCTGACCGGAGACGTCGACCCGGCAGTCACCACGGCCGGAGCGTTGACCCCCGTACCGGGTGGCGTCGGCCCGGTCACCACGATGCTGCTGCTCGCCCAGACCCTGGACGCCGCCTCCGTTCGCTAGTCGCGCCGTCCCGCCTCGCCGCGCGTCATCCGGGAAAACGTCCCCTCGCACAGTGTGCGAGACCGCGTTATCCCGGATAACGCGCCCGCGCTGCGCCCGCGTGAGCGGATTAACGCGCGAGCGCAGCGGGTGGAGCGGAAGGGCTCACCAGTCGGTGGGGAAGTAGTCCTTGAGGAAGCATCCGTACACGTCCTCGCCGGCCTCGCCGCGCACGATCGGGTCGTACACCCGGGCGGCGCCGTCGACGAGGTCGAGCGGAGCGTGGAACCCCTCCTCGGCGAGCCGCATCTTCTGCGGGTGCGGCCGCTCGTCGGTGATCCAGCCGGTGTCCACACTGGTCATGAGGATGCCGTCGGTGTGGAACATCTCCGACGCGCTCGTGCGGGTGAGCATGTTCAGGGCGGCCTTCGCCATGTTCGTATGCGGGTGGCCGGGCCCCTTGTAGCCGCGGGTGAACTTGCCCTCCATCGCGGACACGTTCACGACGTACTTCCGGTGGGCAGCCGACGCCGCCATCGCCGCCCGCAACCGGCTGATCAGGATGAACGGTGCGGTCTGGTTGCACAGCTGCACTTCCAGCAGCTCCAGCGGGCCGACCTCGTGGACTACCTGCGACCAGCTGTTCTCGTGCGCCAGGTCGGGCACGAGGCCACCGGCGTCGATGGCCGTTCCGTCGGCGATCCGGGCCGGCGAGGCCGAGCCGCCGACCAACGCCAACGCGGCGACGTCCGCGCCGGTGAAGCGCTGCTGGCCGCTGGTGATCATCGCGGCGGGGTTGCGTTCCAGGCTGTGCCCGAAGGACACCAGCTCGGGCAGCGGGCCGACCGGCAACGGCTCGGTCTCGGCCGCCACGAGCTGCGAGTACGCACCCGGGCTGCGGCGTACGGTCTGAGCGGCGTTGTTGATCAGAATGTCGAGCGGCCCCTGTGCGGCGACGTCGTCGGCGAGCGCGGCGACCTGTGCCGGGTCCCGCAAGTCGATGCCGACGATGCGAAGCCGATGCAGCCACTCGGCGCTGTCGGGCATCGCAGTGAATCGGCGTACGGCGTCGGCTGGGAACCGGGTGGTGATGGTGGTATGCGCACCGTCGCGGAGCAGCCGCAGCGCGATGTACATCCCGATCTTCGCCCGGCCGCCAGTCAGCAGAGCGCGCTTGCCGGTCAGGTCGGCGCGGGCGTCCCGGCGCGAACGGTTGAGCTGAGCGCAGTCGGGGCAGAGCTGGTGGTAGAACGAGTCGACCGTGGTGAACCGCTGCTTGCAGGTGTAGCAAGACCGGGCGCGCAACAAAGTGCCGGCGGTGACGGAGTCCTGCGTCGGCGAGGTGAGCCCGAAGACACCCGCCGTTTCGTCGTCGATCCGGCCGGGGGCGCCGGTTGCGGTGGCCTCGGTCACGGCCTTGTCGTTGGCCGTCACGGCGGCGCGGCGCTCTTGGCGTTTGCGCTGCTTGACGGTCTTGTAGAGGCGAGCGGTCGCGCGGCGGGCGGCCTCCACGTCCGGGTGGTCGACGGGTAGGTCGTCGAGTTCGGCCAGCACCTCCAGCGCCAGCTTGAGCCGGTCGGGGTCGATCTGCGTCACCGGAGAACTGTAGCCGGGCCGTATGCCGGTCGGCGCTGCGCGCCCGCTCGAGGCGGGTGCAACGGGTGGTACGTCACGTACCTCACACCGACGCTGATAGGTACGCGGTGTACCACCGAGCGCCCAATAAGCGCGGCCAGCGCAAGCGAGGAGCGTCAGCGATGCCAGGGAACGGCCGGAGCGGAGTGCAGCCGAGCGGCGATAGCCGCGCAGGCGTCCCCGAAAGCGCGTACCTGATCAGGGGTCAGCGCGTCGAAAACGGCAGCCCGGACGGCTTCCACGTGCCCCGGTGCCGCCTTCTCCAAAAACGCATACCCCTCATCGGTCAGCCGAGCTATTTGTCCGCGCTTGTCCCATGCGCAACTCACGCGCGAAACCCAGCCGCGCTCTTCGAGCCGCGAGATCGCATGCGAGAGCCGCGAACGGGTGATCTTGGACTGTTCGGCGAGCTCGGTCATCCGCATCTGCCGATCGGGCGCTTCGGAGAGCCAGGCGAGCAGGCTGTAGTAGACGTGCGGGATGCCGCTGTCGCGCTGCAGCTGCTGATCGAGGTGGTCTTCCAGCAGCTCGGAGGCCTGAAGCCAGGCCCGCCAAGCGTGGTCCTCCTCGGGGGTGAGCCACCGTGGTGTGGTGATCGTCATAGACCCCAGTCTACCTCGTCTTCTTGAAAGTTAAACAATCAGAGGTACGCTTCACGGCATGAGTTTGAAGGTTCAAGCACCGGTGGCCGAGATCCGGACCCAGGTGAGGGTGCCGCTCCGGTTCGCTGACGGCTACCAGACCGTCGCGGACGTGTTCACCTTCACGGGCCTGGCCGACGGCAAGGAGCACCTCGCACTCGGCCTCGGCGACTACCGGAACAATCCGATTCCGCTGGTCCGGCCGCATTCCGAGTGCCTGACCGGTGACGTCTTCGGCTCCGAGCGCTGCGACTGCGGCCCGCAGTTGCGGGAGGCGGTCGAGCACATCGCGCAGACCGGCGGATTCCTGCTCTACCTGCGGCAGGAAGGTCGCGGCATCGGCCTGTACGCCAAGCTCGACGCCTACGCCCTCCAGGACTCCGGCCTCGACACGTACGCCGCGAACCGGGCGCTGGGTCACGCCGACGACGAGCGTGACTACACCGCTGCCGCGCAGATGCTGGCGGCGCTGGGCGCAACCAAGGTCGACCTGCTCACGAACAACCCCGACAAGGTCGCGCAGCTCGAAGAGCTGGGCATCACGGTCGACGAGACGCTGCCGACTCGCGTACACCTGTCCTCTGCCAACGCCCGCTACCTGCGCGCGAAGGTCGACCACACCGGGCACACGCTGGTCTTCTAGACGTCGAACGACGTCCGCGCGGTTCCCGACGTGTAGCCGAGCCGCTCGTACAGCTTGATCGCGCGTGCATTGTCCGATTCCACCGCCAGCGACACGGTCGCGTACTCCTCGAAAAGGCGACGCGTCAGGGCCGCTGTCACCGCTGCTCCCAGCCCTCGGCCCTGGTGGTCGGGGGCTACGGCGATTGCGGAGAGCAGACCCACACCGTTCGCGCTCCGATCGGCGGCCACCGCGACGAGCCGGTCGGACTCCCAGATGCCGTGCCAGCCGCGGACTCCCGGATCGCCGGGCCGCGAGCTGCTTTCGGGCAGTGCGGCGTCGAGCAGCGCGTTGATCTCGGCTGCCGCGTCGGCCGGCAACGGCTCCACTTGTTCCTCGTCCGGCACGACCGGCGGCGGGGTGGTCGACCACAACTGGTCCCACTCGCCGAATCGGGCGGCCGCGAAACGTTCCAGCACCGCGTCACGCGAAACTCGCGGCGCGTGCAGCCGCCCGCCCTCCGTCAGACCGGCCGCGTGCAGGTCCGCGAGCAGCGCGAGCGCGTCGGCCCCGGCACCCAGCCCCGCGGTCACCACTCCCCAGGGCCCGTCCGACACCCACACCCAGGCCTCCTTCCGGTGATACGCCGAAAGCCGTGCACTGGTCGTCAACGCGACGAACGGATTGCCACCAGTAGCGGCCAGGAACTCGGATCGGCTGGTCAGGGTGGGGGTGATCATGAAATTCAGGGTAACCGGCGCTCGGCTACCCTGACCGGGTGCCCCTGGAGTTCATCGACTTTCCACGCGTGTTCAACCTGCGCGATCTCGGCGGCCTGACCACCCGCGACGGGCGCGTCATCCGACCCGGGCTGCTCTACCGCAGCGACAATCTCGGCGCGCTCAACGACGAGGGGTTCACCCCGGCCGATCGTGACCGCTTCGGGATGCTCGGTGTGCGTACCATCATCGATTTGCGACAGCCCGCGGAGATCGAACGTCACGGCGGACGCGCACCGGACTGGGCCTGTACGGCCTGGCACAACGTGCCGCTGAACAATCCCGCGTGGCGCGAGGAAGATTATTCCGAAGTGGACGGTCCGGCGAGCTATCTGCTGGCGCGGTACCACGAGGCGGCGCGCACGGCGGGCGCCGACATCGCGCGGACGATCGGCCTGCTCGCGGACCCGGCGGTGGTCCCCGCAGCGGTGCACTGCCTGGGCGGGCGCGACCGGACGGGCATCGTCATCGCGTTCGTCGAAGATCTGCTGGGAGTGCCGGACGAGACGATCGCGGCGGATTATCACTTCACCGAGCAATCGACCCGGCGCTTCATGACCTGGTTCCGGACGGTACGCCCGGACGCCAAGGATCTTTTGCCCTATCTGGACGTCACACCGCCGGAAGTCATCTCGACCTTCCTGGCCGACCTGCGCGCGGAGTACGGCTCCGTCCAGTCCTATTTGGAGCTGCATGGCCTGACCGAGGGGCAGGTGCAGACGTTGCGCTCGATCTACCTGGCGGACGTCTAGGGGCAGCGGGGGAGCGGGATGCGCACGATCGCCGGCCGATCCCCGAGTACGCCCGGCAGCGCGCTGATCGCTTCAGCCCAAGCGTAGGTCAGCGGGCTCATGGCGGCGAGTATGGTCCGCATGTCTTCAACGTCCGCCGCGAGATCACGGAAGTAGACCGGTTCGTGGTGAGCGATGCGATTGCGAAGAAAGTGCAGTCGTTCCAAGGGTTCCGCGATGGCTCGGCGGCGTTGCGGCCGTAGGTTTGGGAAGCCGTGTCGAATCGCTTTCTCCCATAACGTCCGTTCATAACGGCGAGCTGTCAGGTACCGCCAGAACCCGAACGGCAATTCAGTGATGATCCGGTCAGGAGACAGACGGTAGCCCTTCCGCCGTGCACGCGATGCAGCCTCGGCGATGTCCGACCTGCGGTGCGGCTCGAGTAGGTGGGTAGGGTCGTCCAGCCATGATCCGCCGAGGCGCTGACGAGTGTGGAATGCCCCCAGCTGATCGTTGATGGTGTTTCGAAGACAGACCTCAACAGCGTGGAGCGACTTGTAGCAGGCGGCACTGACAGCCAGGTTCCACTCGTAGAGATTCAGACTTTCCTCGTGATCGTGGGCGGCGGCGACGTCATACGGTGCGAGTCGAGGTGCCGACAGCCGCAACCGAACATCCTGAACGTGAAGCGGGTTTGCGCGGTCAAAAACCATCGTGTAACCTCTCTTATGAACACCCCGGATGACCTCTGCCTTGGCATGTCACCGGGGTTACGGCTTTCTGGCTTGCCTTGCGCGGTCGGTGTTGTACTCTCTACTCCAGACGGCCCGGTGGACCCCTGCTTTGCATGTTGCCGGGCCTTCAACATGTTCTGGTACTGTTTCTGCGAAGACCCCGGTGGCCCCTGCTTCGGCATACTGCCGGGGTTACGGCTTTTCTGGGCAGCACATTAGACCTTGGGCGTACCGCCATTCAAATGCGGTAATTGCAACCGGGGGGCTTGCTACGCAACGCATTCGAACCCCCGGAGAATCGTCACTAATTTGGTTATCCACAGTGGAATAACCGCATCAAGTGCGCTCGACGTGCGGCGCGGCGTGGGCGTCGGCGCCGTGACCGGGGGCTAGTTGGTTGGCACTCCAAACTATTGACACTTGTGCCCCGGGCTTGTGAAATCTGGGTAACCGCGTCGTAGCCCCGGCGCGGGCGCCCACACCCGCGGCACGCGACGCTCCACGGACACGTGCCTCGGGCTGTGCCTTGCCTTTTCACGCCCTCGGCCGCCCCGGTCGCGGGCTAGGTCGAGAGAGGACAGCCCGTTCATGCTCAGGAAGCAGCGAAGTCTGGCCTCCGCTGTAGCCGCCGCGCTCGTCGCGGCCGGGCTCGCGGTGGTCACGCAGGTACTGCCGGGCACACCGGCCGCCGCGGCGGGATCGGACCCGTACGCGTTCCGCAACGCCCAAGTGGTCGGGGGCGGTTTCGTGCCCGGCATCATCTTCAACCAGTCCCAGGCCAACCTGATCTACGCCCGCACCGACATCGGTGGGGCGTACCGGTGGGACCAGGCCACCTCGAAGTGGATCCCGCTGCTGGACTGGGTCGGGTTCACCAACTGGGGCTACAACGGCGTGGTCAGCCTGGCCACCGACGCCGTCGACCCGAACCGCGTGTACGTCGCCGCCGGCATGTACACCAACAGCTGGGACCCCAATAACGGCGCGATCCTGCGATCGACCGACAAGGGTGCGACGTGGGCGACCACCGCGCTGCCCTTCAAGCTGGGTGGCAACATGCCGGGCCGCGGCATGGGGGAGCGGCTGGCCATCGATCCGAACAAGAACAGCATCCTGTACCTCGGCGCGCCGAGCGGCAACGGGCTCTGGAGGAGCACCGACTACGGCGTGACCTGGGCGAAGGTGACCGCCTTCCCGAACCCGGGGACCTACGTCCAGTCGCCCGGTGACGCGTACCTCGGCGACAACCAGGGCATCGCGTGGGTGACCTTCGACAAGAGCACCGGCACCTCGGGCAACACCACGCAGGGCATCTACGTCGGCGTCGCGGACAAGGACAACACCGTCTACCGCAGCACCGACGGCGGCGTCACCTGGTCGCGGATCGCCGGGCAGCCCACCGGCTACCTCGCGCACAAGGGCGTACTGGACCCGGTCAACCACCTGCTGTACATCGCGACCAGCGACACCGGCGGCCCGTACGACGGGGCCAAGGGCGACGTGTGGAAGTACAACATCACCACCGGCGCGTGGACGCAGATCAGCCCGGTGCCGTCCAGCAGCTCGGACGACTACTTCGGATACTCCGGTCTGACCATCGACCGCCAGCACCCGGGGACGATCATGGTCGCCTCGCAGATCTCCTGGTGGCCGGACATGATCATGTGGCGCAGCACGGACTCCGGGACGACCTGGACGAGGGTCTGGGACTGGACCAGCTACCCCAGCCGCAGCTTCCGATACACCCAGGACATCTCGGCCGCACCTTGGCTCACCTTCGGCAACAGCCCGCAGCCGCCCGAGCTGTCGCCGAAGCTCGGCTGGATGAACGAGTCGGTCGAGATCGACCCGTTCAACTCGAACCGCTTGATGTACGGCACGGGCGCGACGATCTACGGCACGGAGAACCTGACGACCTGGGACTCCGGCGGTCAGATCAACATCAAGGTGATGGCCAAGGGCCTGGAGGAGACCGCCGTCCTCGACCTGATCAGCCCGCCCAGCGGGGCCAACCTGCTCAGCGGCCTCGGCGACATCAACGGCTTCCGGCATACGAACCTCGACGCGGTGCCCTCGATGATGTTCACCACGCCGGTGTTCTCCTCGACGACCAGCCTCGACTTCGCCGAGCTGAACCCCAACTACGTGGTACGTGTGGGCAACGTCGACAAGACGGCCAACCCCAACACCAACCGCATCGGCATCTCGAGTGACAACGGCGCGACCTGGTATCAGGGCCAGGAGCCGTCCGGCGTGACCGGTGGCGGCACGGTGGCGGTCGCCGCCAACGGCAACTCGATCGTGTGGGCGCCGGCCGGCGCAGCGGTCAGCTACGGCGGCGGCAGCTCGTGGTCGTCGTCGAGCGGTGTGCCGTCGGGCGCGCGGGTCGCCTCGGACCGGGTGAACTCCAGCAAGTTCTACGCCTTCGCCAACGGCACGTTCTACGTGAGCACCAACGGCGGGCAGTCGTTCGCCGCGACCGTCACCAGCGGCCTGCCCACCGTCGGCACCGTGCACGTCAAGGCCGTCGCAGGCCGTGAGGGCGACATCTGGCTCGCCGGTGGTGACACGACCGGGGCGTACGGGTTGTGGCACTCGACCAACTCGGGAGCGAGCTTCACGAAGCTGTCCAACGTGCAGGAGGCGAACAACATCGGGTTCGGCAAGTCGGCGACGGCCAACGGCTACCCGACGCTGTTCACGGTGGCGAAGATCGACAATGTACGCGGCATCTTCACCTCGTACGACGGCGGCACGACCTGGCTGCGAATCAACGACGACCAGCACCAGTACGGCAACATCGGCGAGGCGCTGACCGGCGACCCGCGGGTCTTCGGCCGGGTCTACATCGGCACCAACGGCCGCGGAATCATCGTCGCCGATCGGGTGAGCACGACCTCGCCGTCGGTGTCGCCGACGTCATCCGCATCCATCTCGCCCAGCGCTTCGGTCTCGACCTCGACCTCGTCGAGCCCGTCGACCTCGCCGAGTTCCAGCACCTCGCCGAGTCCGTCGTCGTCAGCGGCCAAGGCCTGCTCGGCGAGTTACGCCATCTCGAGCCAGTGGCCGGGCGGCTTCGGGGCGAACGTCACGGTGAAGAACACCGGCACGTCCGCCACGACGGCCTGGACGGTGAAGTGGACGTTCGCCAACGGGCAGACCATCACCTCGCTGTGGAACGGCAATTACACGCAGTCCGGGGCCAATGTGACCGTGACGAACCTGAGTTACAACGGTGCGTTGAGCGCTGGTGCGACGACCAGTTTCGGCTTCAACGCCGCGTGGTCCGGTACGAATGCGGTGCCGACGCTGACCTGTACCGCAACCTAGACCTAGCTGGGGGACGAAAGGGGCGGCCCGGCCGACGCGAGCGTCGGCCGGGCCGCCCCCGTGTCTGCCCAGGACAGATCGGCCGTTCGGGCAAGCTGACGTGGTCGATCATCCTCATCCACTAAAAGTGAGAGTCATCTATTGACACGATCTTCGATACGTGGCTATGTAGGCGCCAACCTACCGGTTTTCCCCACCTGACCCCCGGAGGAAGACGATGACGACCCGAGTGAGATCCACCCGGACGCGGCGCCTGCTGGCAGTGATCGCCGCTGCGGCAGTGGCAGTGCTCGTCGTGCCGGCGACGGCCACCCCCGCCCCACCCAGCTCGCAGCCGAGCGCCACCGAGACGGCGTACTTCCGTGTCGTCGGCCCGAAGAGCTTTACCGAGGTCAACGCCATCGCGGCCACAGGTGCCGCCGTGGACGGCATCGAGGACGGCAAGGTCTACGTGACCGCGACGCCGAGTGAGGTCGCGAAGATCCGGGCGCTCGGCTACCTGGTGAGCCCCGACGTACGCGACGAGCCCACCGCGGCCGGCGGTGGTGTCACGACCCAGGACTTCCCGTCGGCGGACTCCGGTTACCACAACTACGCCGAGATGATCGCCGAGATCAACACGCTGGTCGCGTCGAAGCCCGCGATCGCGAGCAAGAGCTCGATCGGGACCTCGTACCAGGGCCGCGACATGCCGCTGATCAAGATCAGTGACAACGTGGGGGTCGACGAGAACGAGCCCGAGGTGCTGTTCAACGCCCACCAGCACGCCCGCGAGCACCTGACCGTCGAGATGGCGCTCTACCTGCTGCACCTGTTCATCGACAACTACGGCACCGACACCGAGATCACGAACTGGGTGAACACCCGCGAGATCTGGATCGTGCCGGACATGAACCCGGACGGCGGCGAATACGACATCGCCACCGGCTCCTACCGGTCGTGGCGCAAGAATCGTCAGCCCAACAGCGGTTCGTCCTACGTGGGCACCGACCTGAACCGGAACTGGGCGTACCAGTGGGGCTGCTGCGGCGGCTCGTCCGGCAGCACCTCGTCGGCGACCTACCGCGGTCCGTCCGCGTTCTCCGCCCCGGAGACGGCGAACCTGCGCAACTTCGTGAACAGCCGGGTCGTGGGCGGCGTACAGCAGATCAAGGTGAACATCGACTTCCACACCTACTCGCAGCTGGTGCTGTGGCCGTACGGGTACACCACGACCGACGTGACCAACACCATCACGACCGACGTGCGGAACACCTTCGCCACCCTCGGCCAGCAGATGGCCGCCCTCAACGGATACACGCCGGAACAGGCCAGCGACCTGTACATCGCCGACGGGATCATCATCGACTGGATGTGGAACGTCCACCACATCTTCTCGTACACCTTCGAGATGTACCCGGGCCCGTCCGGCAGCGGCGGCGGTTTCTACCCGCCTGACGAGCAGATCGTCACGCAGACCACCCGGAACAAGACGGCCGTGCTCCTGCTCGTCTCGTACGCCGACTGCCCCTACCGCGTCATCGGCAAGCAGGCGACGTACTGCTGAGAGCTGGGCTTCCCGCGCCGGATCAGGGTTCGCGGTCGAATCTTGAAGCAAGATTCGACCTGGAACCCTGATCCAGCGCCAAACGAAGCGCGCTAGGCCAGTTCGATCGTGGTGAGCCGCTGGGTCGCGCGAGACAGCGCGACGTAAAGCGTCCGAGCGCCGGACAGCTCCCGCAGCCGCCGGGGCTCCACGACGAGTACGCCGTCGTACTCCATGCCCTTGGCGGCCAGGCCGGTCACCACCTGGAGTCGTCCCGACTGGGGCAGCCAGCCGGCGATCTCGTCCCGGGTGGCCGCCTCGGGCGTGATCACGCCGACGGTGCCGTCCACCTCGTCGAGCAGCTGGGCGACCGCGCCGGTCACCTTCTGTCGCAGTTCACCCCGGGAGACGGTGAGCTGAACGGGTTCCACGCCGGTGGAGCGGACCGCCTTCGGCAGCGGCAGATTCGGCGCGACGCGCCGAATCTCGGCCGCCGCCACCGCGAAGATCTCAGCCGGGTTCCGGTAGTTCGTCGTGAGACTGAACTCGTGCCGTCTGCGGCCGCCCAACGCCGAATCGCGGGCCCGAGCCGGCTCCGAGGCTTCTCCGGTCCACGCGGTCTGCGCCGGGTCGCCGACGATCGTCCAGCTCGCCACCTGACCTCGCCGCCCGATCATCCGCCACTGCATCGGCGTCACGTCCTGCGACTCGTCCACGATGACGTGGGCGTAGTCGCGGTAGTCCGACCGATCGATCGGACCACGCGCGGCGGACTGGGTGCGTACGCCGAGCACCCGGTAACCCGTGGCGGTCTTGCGGCGGGCCACCGGGGGCCGCCCGATGATCTCGTCGATCTCGTCCAGCAGCGCGACGTCGTCCATCGACAGGTCGGCGGGGCGGATCGAGGCGGCCAGGCGGGCCTGCTCGGACTTGCTGAGCGTGCCTTCGGCGTACCAGGACAGGCGCTTGGGGTCGGCGAGCCAGGCCAGCACGTCGGCCGGCCGCACTCGGGGCCACCAGCGCTTGAGGAAGGTGCGGAACTCCTCGTTCTCGGAGAGCTCCTCGTCGAACCGGGACTGCTCCCAGCCGGGCAGCCGGGACCGCGCCTGCTCCCACAGCGCGTCGAGGATCGCGCCGAACGCCTTGGCCCGGATCTCGTTGCGTCGCTGACCCCGGACGATCTGCCGGCGCATCTGCTCGACCCGCCGGGCAGGCAGCTCGAGCCAGTCGCCCCGGAACCGCATCCGCAATCCGTCGGGCTGCCCCGGGACCGCGTCTTCGGCGGCCCGCCGCAGCACCCGGCGCATCCGCAGGGAGCCTTTGATCGCGTGGACCGCGGCGGTCTCCTCCCGCGTCGCGCGTACGCCGTCGACGAGTTCGCCGAGCGACTTCAGGGTGGCGCTCTCCTCGCCGAGGGACGGGAGGACGGCGGAGATGTAGGAGACGAAGACGGGGGAGGGGCCCACGATCAGCACCCCGCCGCCGGCGAACCGGGCCCGGTCGTAGTACAGCAGGTACGCCGCACGGTGCAGGGCGACGGCCGTCTTGCCGGTGCCCGGGCCGCCTTCGACCACGGTGACCCCGCTGCCGGGGGCTCGGATGGCGACGTCCTGTTCCTGCTGGATGGTGGCGACGATGTCACGCATGCCGGTGCCCTTGGCCTTGGCCAGCGCTGCGAGCAGCGCACCGTCGCCGATGACCGTCATGCCGGGCGGTGCGCCCTCGGGGTCCAGCAGATCGTCCTCGATCCCGGTGACCTTCTCCCCGGAGGACTGGATCATCCGGCGGCGGACGACGCCGAGCGGATGCGCGGCAGTCGCCCGGTAGAACGGCTCGGCGGCCGGGGCTCGCCAGTCGATGACCAAAGGCTCGACGTCGTCGCGAATTTGCGGGTCGAGGTCGGTGCTGCCGTCCTCCCGGATGCCGATCCGGCCGACATACCGGGGCCGTGGCAGTCCCAGCAGGTCGAGCCGGCCGAAGACCAGCCCCTCGTGCTCGGCGTCCAGGATCTGGCGCTGCCGGGCGGCGTGGAAGACCATCGCGTCCCGGTCGACCAGCGCCCCCGGTACGCGGGCCCCGGCGAGGTCGTATCCGCCCGCCTCCAGTTGCGCCATCGATTCGCGCATCCGGGCGAGCTGAGTGTAGACGCGGTCGACGTGCCGCTGCTCGACGGCGATCTCCTGTTCGAGCGGGCTGGCCTGCGTCTCCGTCATGCGGCTCCCCCCAGGCTGACAGGCGCTCGCGCTCCCCGGCGCGAAACAGTGCCGTCAAAGCCTAGTGCCCCGGCGCACGCGTCGTCGCCGGGTGTGTCCTGACCGACACTGTCCGGGGTGTTTCAGGCTCCGGCGGTCTGCCGCGCGGGCTTGGCCGGGACCGGGGCGTCGCCCTGGGCCGCGGACGCAGTGTCAGCCACCAGCCCGTCGCCCGAGGCGTCGACGGGGGCGTCGGAGACCACGTCGGCCATCGCCTTACGCGCCCGCCGCTTGAGCCAGAGGGTGGTGCCGAGCCCGACGAGGAGCGCCAGGGCCAGGCCGACCCAGGACAGGCCCTTCATCCACTTCTCGACGACTGCGCCGAGGTGGTAGACCAGCAACGCAGTCCCGAAGGCCCAGACGATCCCGCCCGACGCGTTGGCCGCCAGGAAGCGCCCGTACGGCACGCGCAGTGCCCCGGCGAGGGGACCGGCCAGGATGCGGAGCAAGGCGATGAAGCGTCCGAAGAACACCGCCCAGACGCCCCACTTGCCGAACATCTGCTCGGCTCGGGCCAGGTGAGCCGGTCCGAAGTGTTTGGGGAACCGTCTGCCGACCCGTTCCAGCAGGGGACGACCGCCCCGGCGGCCGATGGCGTACCCGATCGAGTCGCCGATGATCGCACCCAGCGCGGCGGCCAGGCCGACGAGCCAGGGGTTGCCGGTGCCGCTCGCGGACAGCAAGGCGGCGCTGATCAGGATGATCTCGCCGGGCAGCGGGATGCCCATGCTCTCCGCGCCGATGACGAGTCCTACCAGGAGGTAGACGACCAGCGGCGGAAGGGCCGAGAGCCACTCCTGTGCGTGTTCCATCTCGGACCTGCTTAGCGGATCGGGGGACGGGCCTCGACGATAGCCGAAAACACGAAGCCCCCGCGACCGGGTCGCGGGGGCTTCGTCAAGAGCGTGGGCTGTCAGGCCTCGCCGAACACACCGGCTTCGGCCAGACGCTTCTCGGTGGCGTCCCACCCGTGGTCCGGGTTCGCCGTCTGCAGCGCGGTCAGCTCGGCGCGGATCTTCGCACCGTGACCGGCCGCGGTCAGCACCCGAATCTCCTCGACGAACGCGTCCGAGCTGGTGCTCAGGTGCGTGGTCTTGCCGTTGGTGAGGTTACGCACGTAGACGTGCTTGCCCTTGTTCAGCGGGATGAGGTACTTGAACTCACCCAGCACGCTGAGAGCGCCGCCCCTGGCCTCACCGGCCCGGACAGACGCGCGAGCGGTCTTCGAGGTTCCTGCCACGGAAGTACTCCCAGATGTCACGACGACTTGCATCACGGCTTGCAAAACAGCCCGCAGACGGGCCCGAGACATCATAGCCGCCACCCCGGCGTTCCCACCAATCGCTGCCCGGTGGTCGCCTGAAGCGGCACTTTCTGCGGACGACTTTGCCGATTCGCTGGCGTCCCGTCCGCCTCACCAGTCATCATGGACCCGTTGTCACCATCAGTTTCAGAACCCAATAAATCGGGCATACCGCTGTCGCTGACGTCAGGTCGTAGGGGAAGACGCACCTGTCGACACCGGGAGGTCGGAAGTGCCCACGCGAGGCGTCGTTTACGTCCACTCGACCCCGCTCGCCGTGTGTGCTCACGTCGAGTGGGCGATAGCTCGTGTCCTGGCCGCCCCGGTGAGTCTGGAGTGGACGTTGCAGCCCGTCGATCCGGGGTCGCGCCGCGCCGAATGCGGCTGGACCGGCCGTCCCGGCACCGGCGCTGAACTGGCCGCTGAGCTGCGCCAATGGAACATGCTGCGGTTCGAGGTCACCGAGGAGCCGAGTCCTGGCACCGATGGCGAGCGCTACATGCACGTCCCCGGCCGGGGATTGCATCGAGCCACGATCGGCGCGGCCGGTGACGCTCAGCTCGGCGAGGACCTGCTGCGCTCGATCATGGCCCACGCGCGTACGCCGGAAGCCTTGTCGCTGGCCCTCGACCGGGCCCTGGGCACCGCCTGGGACGCCGAGTTGGAGCCCTACCGCTGGGCGGGCGACGGCGCCCCCTTCACGCTGCTCACTCAAAGGGCGGGCTGAGTCACTGCACCGCGCGTCCCGGTGGCGTATCGGCCGAACGTGTGATGGGATGCCCGCCATGCGGCGGAATGCAGCAGCGATCTTGACCGGGTGCGCGTTGGCTCTGACGGCCTGTGGCACCGCTCCGGCCACCCCCGAGAGTTCCCCCAGCCCGACGACGCTCGCCGGGCGGGTCGCCCTCCTCAGCGACGAAGATCTCGCGGGCCAGGTGCTCATGCCGTACGCGTACGGCCAGGACGCCACGCAGGTGTCGGCCGGGGCGGCGAAGGCGAACCAGAAGATGGCCGGCGTACGCACACCGGCCGAACTGGTGGCGAAGCTGCGGCTCGGCGGGGTGATCCTCGTCGGCTTCGAGGCCGGCGATCCGACCGCGCAGGACACCGCCAACGTCGACCGCCCGGAGCAGGTCCGGAAGTTCACGGCCGGCTTGCAGGCAGCGGCGGCGAAGTTGCCGGCGGGGTCTCCGCTGCTGATCGGCACCGACCAGGAGTACGGCGTCGTCACCCGGGTCAAGACGGGCGTCACGCTGCTGCCGAGCGCGATGGCGCTGGGCGCGGCAAACAAGCCCGAGCTGACCGAGGCGGCGTGGCGTACGGCCGGGACCGAGCTGGCCGCGATGGGGATCAACGTCGACTTCGCCCCCGACGCGGACGTGCAGGGCGAGTCCTCGGTCATCGGCTCCCGGTCGTTCGGGTCGGACTCGGCGCTCGTCGCCGAGCAGGCGGCGGCCGCCGTACGCGGTTTGCAGGCCGCCGGGGTCGCCGCCACGCTCAAGCACTTCCCGGGGCACGGCCGCCCGGCCGCGGACAGCCACGGCGACCTGCCGCAGCTCAAACAGACCCGGAAGGAGCTCGCGGAGATCGACTTACCGCCGTTCCAGGCCGGCATCAAGGCCGGGGCGATGCTGATCATGTCGGGTCATCTCGACGTGCGCGCGATCGATCCGGGGATGCCCGCGAGCTTCTCGGCCAAGGTGCTCGACGGCGTACTGCGGCAGGAGCTCGGCTTCCAGGGCGTGGTGGTCACGGACGCGCTCAACATGGCTCCGGCCGAGCGCTGGCCCGCCGGTGAGGCCGCCGTCCGGGCCCTGCAAGCCGGCAACGACCTGCTACTCATGCCGCCCGACCCGGTGGCGGCGTACAACGGGATCTTGACGGCCTTGAAGACCGGCAAGCTGTCGCGCGACCGCCTCCGCGAGTCGGTCACCCGCATCCAGACCCTCAAGCACGCGGTGGCCGACGACGACCAGCCCGGCCTGGACGTGCTCGCGGGCCAGACGCACCAGGCCGCGGTGGCGGCGGCCGCGAGCGCCGCGGTGACCCAGCTCCGAGGCGCGTGTGGCGCGGCGTTGGTCACGGGCCCGGTCGGCGTGACGGCGGCGAAGGGCCGCGAGTCCAGCCGGGATCATCTGGTGAAGGCTTTGCAAGCCCAAGGGGTACGCGTAGAGCAGCGCCCGGCGACGGCGGGTGCGCAGGTGGTGCACCTCGTCGGCTACGGCGACACGGCGGGGGACCTGAACGCCAAGGCGACGATCGCGGTCGCCATGGACACGCCCTACATCCTCGCGAAGTCGCCGGCCCCGATCCTGCTGGCGACCTACTCGTCCAGCCCGTCGTCGTTGGATGCGCTGGCGGCGGTGCTCGCCGGCAAGGCGAAGGCGGAAGGCCGCTCACCGGTAGCGGTGAACGGCCTTCCGAGGAGTTCCTGCAGCTGACTAAGCCTGCGTGCTGAGCGCATGCTTCACACGGTCAAGCCCGCGTGCTGAGCGCATGCTTCACACGGTCAAGCCCGCGTGAAGATGAGCGCGACGTTGTGGCCGCCGAAGCCGAACGAGTTGTTCAGCGCCGCCGGGATGTCCAGCGACCGCGGCTTGTGGGCGGCGACGTCGAGCGTCAGGCCCTCGTCCGGGTCGTCGAGGTTGATCGTCGGCGGGATCACCGACTCGCGTACAGCCAGGATCGTCGCGATGGTCTCCACCGCGCCGGCCGCACCGAGCAGGTGACCGGTCATCGACTTGGTCGCGGTGAGCACGGGATGGTCGCCGATGATCCGGCGGATGCCCGCGATCTCCGCCATGTCGCCCACTGGGGTGGACGTGGCGTGCGCGTTGACGTGCTTGACCTCGAGCGGATCGAGGTCGGCGCTGCGCAGCGCGGCGCGCATGGCCCGGCCGCCGCCCTCGCTCTCCGGATGCGGCTGGACGATGTCGTAACCGTCCGACGTGAGCCCGGCGCCCGCCAGCACGGCGTGTACGCGAGCCCCGCGAGCGGCCGCGTGCTCGGCCGACTCCAGGACCACGATGCCCGCGCCCTCGCCGAGGACGAAGCCGTCACGGGCCTTGTCCCACGGACGCGAAGCGCGCTCGGGATCGTCGTTGCGGGTCGACATGGCCCGCATCGAGGCGAACCCGGCGATCGGCAGCGGGTGGATGACCGCCTCGGTGCCGCCGGCGATCACGACGTCGGCGCGGCCGGAGCGGATGATGTCCAGACCCCAGGCGATCGCCTCGGCCCCGGTGGCACAGGCGCTGGTCGGCGCGTGTACGCCGGCCTTCGCCCCGTACTCCAGGCCGACATAGGCGGCGGGGCCGTTGGGCATCAGCATCGGCACCGTGTGCGGGCTGACCCGCCGCGGTCCCGACGCCTCCAGGATGTCGTCCTGGGCCAGCAGGGTCTGCGCCCCGCCGATGCCGGAGCCGACCACCACTGCCAGCCGCTCGGGGTCGAGCCCCGAATCGCCTAGGCCGGAGTCGTTCCAGGCCTGGGCGGCGGCGATCAACGCGAGGGCCTCCGACCGGTCCAGCCGGCGCAGGCGGACCCGGTCGAGCACCTCCGAGGGGTCGACGGCCACCTTCGCCGCGATCCGCACGGGCAGCTGCTCGGCCCAGTCCTCGGTCAGCGCGCTGACCCCGGATTTGCCGGCGAGCATGGCGTCCCAGGTGGTGGCCACGTCCCCGCCGAGCGGGGACGTGACACCGAGCCCGGTGACGACTACGTCACGACGAGACAAGGGGAAGATCAGCCCTTCAGGATGTAGGCGACGGCGTCGCCGACGGTCTTGAGGTTCTGGACCTCGTCATCCGGGATCTTCACGCCGAACTTCTCCTCGGCCGCGACGACGACCTCGACCATCGACAGCGAGTCGACGTCCAGGTCCTCGGTGAACGACTTCTCCTCCGAGACGTCGTCGGGGTTCACCCCGGCGACCTCTTCGAGGATCTCGGCGAGGCCAGAGGTGATCTCTTCGCGGGTCATGTTCTTCCCTTCATGGTTGGTTCGCTGTGCCGCTGAATGGTCTCAGGGACGCAGTATGTGGGGACTGGTCAGGGGCAGCGTACGACCTGACCGGCGTAGGTCAGGCCACCGCCGAAGCCGATCAGCAGCACCGGGCTGCCGGACTTCACCTCGCCGCGCTCGACCATCTTGGACAGCGCGAGCGGGATGCTCGCCGCCGACGTGTTGCCGGACTCCACGATGTCGCGCGCGATGACCGCGTTGACCACGCCGACCTTGCGCGCCACCGGTTCGATGATGCGCAGGTTCGCCTGGTGGGGGACGAAGGCGGCGATGTCGGCGGGGTCGTACCCGGCCTTCTCGCACACCTCGCGGGCCAGCGGCGGGATCGCCGTCGTGGCCCACCGGAAGACGGTCTGGCCGTCCTGCTGGATGTAGGGCCGCCAGGTCTCGATGCGGATCGCCTCGCTGGGGGCCGAGCCCCAGACGACCGGGCTGATGCCGGGCTCTTCGCCCTCGGCGGTCTTGCTGACCACGGCCGCGCCCGCGCCGTCGCCGAAGATGACGGCGGTCGAGCGGTCGGTCCAGTCGGTGATCTCGGAGAGCTTCTCGACGCCGACGACGATCGCGTGATTCGCCGCACCCGCGTTGATCGCCTGGTCGGCCAGGGCGAGGGCATACGAGAAGCCGGAGCACGCGGTGTTGACGTCGAACGCCGCCGGGGTGCCCAGGCCGAGCTTGATCGCGATCCGGCAGGCCACGTTGGGACTGCGGTCGGCCGACGAACAGGTGGCGACGATGACGAGGTCGATGTCGGACGCGGCCAGGCCGCTGGCGGCCAGCGCCTTCTCAGCGGCGGCCCCGCCCATGTCGGCCACGGTCTCGGTGTCGGCGATCCGCCGCTCCTTGATCCCGACCCGGGACTGGATCCACTCGTCGTTGGTGTCGACCATCTGGGCGAGGTCGTGGTTGGTCAGCACCCGGGCGGGCTGGTAGTGGCCGAGTGAAACTATCTTGCTCCCCATCAGGCGGAGGCTCCTTCAATAGCGGGGCTGCTGCCGTCGCGGTGGATGAGACCGTTGCTCCCCATCAGGCGGAGGCTCCTTCGATAGCGGGGCTGGCGCCGTGGCGCTCGATGAGGTCGCGGGCGGCCGCGAGGTCGTCCGGCGTGTTCACGGTGACGATGTCGATCCCTCCGGGGAGGCCTTTCAGCTCTCGCTTCACCAGGCCGGCGAGCGTACCGGCCGGGGGCAGTTCGAGGACGCCGGTCACGCCCAGCTCGGCGAACCGGCCCATGACGAGATCCCACCGGACTGGCGCGGTGACCTGCTGGACCAGCCGCGAGAGCAGCTCCGGTCCGGCGGTGACCGCCGCGCCGTCGGCGTTCTGGAGCAGCGTACGCGTCGGGTCGGCCGGCGTGATCTTCCCGGCGAACCCGGTCAGCGCCGCTTCGGCCGGAGCCATGTACGGCGTGTGGAACGCCCCGGCGACCTGCAGCTTGATCACCCGCGCCTTGGCCGGGGGCTCCCCGGCGAGCTTGTCGATCCCGTCGAGCGCGCCCGCCGCGACGATCTGCCCAGCGCCGTTGCGGTTGGCCGGGTACAGCCCGCACGTGGCGATGGCGGCGAGCACTTCGTCCTCGGCTCCGCCCAGGATGGCAGCCATGCCGGTGGGTTCCAGCGCACAGGCGGCGGCCATCTCGTTTCCGCGTACGCCGGCCAGCGCGATCGCGTCGTCCGCGCGCAGCGCTCCGGCGATCACCGCCGCACCGAGCTCGCCGACGCTGTGCCCGGCCACCACGCATACGGCCGGAAGCGGGAGCTGGGCCGCGGCGATCAGGGCGGCCGCGGTCAGCAGTGGCTGGGTCTTGGCGGTGTCCTTGATCTCCTCCGCGTCGGCGTCGGTGCCGAGGTGGACGAGATCGACGCCGGTCAGCGCAGACCACTGACGCAGCTGATCGGACACGCCGTCGACGGCGAGCCACGGAGTCAGGAAGCCCGGTTTTTGGGCACCCTGGCCCGGAGAGAGTACGGCGAGCACTTATCAACCCTGAAGGATCGGCCGAGGCCACGCCGTTGTCGCGCGCCACCAAATCCGCCTACCGCGTTTGTAGGGTCTTCACAAAGATTGACGTGCGATGTCACCGCAATGTCCGATCCGTGAATCCTGAAGAGCCTGTTCAGGCGGGCTGGCTCGGCTCGAGGCGGCCCAACGCCAGGGCGACCCGGAGGGTGAACGCGTCCCGGGGGCTGAGCGGGGCGTACCCCGTGATTTCGGCCACTCGGCGCATGCGATAGCGCACGGTGTTGGGGTGGACGAAGAGCGCCCGAGCGGTCGCCTCCAGCGCGCCGCCGTGGGTCAGGAAGGCGTCGAGCGTCTCCAGCAGCTCACCGCCGGACCGCAGCACCGAACCGTAGATGTCCTGCCGCAGCACCCGCCGCGCCTCGGCATCCCCGGCCAGGGCCCGTTCGGGGAGCAGCGCCTCGGCGGCCACCGGCCGCGGCGCGGCGGGCCACGCGGCGGCGGCCCGGAATCCGGCCAGCGCCGAGCGGGCGCTCGTGCTGGCCTCGTCCAGCGACGGGACGGCCGGGCCGACGACGATCGGGCCTTCCCCGAAGGCCGGAGCCAACTTCTCGGCGGCGGCGAGCGGATCAGCGGCCCCGCCCAGGACGACGACGAGCCGATCGCCGTGTACGCCGCCGAAGACCTCGACGCCCAACCGGCGTGCGAGCCGGTGGACAGCGTGCAGGACGGCGGCCGCCTCGCCACCCGGGGAACGCCCGACGGCCACCGCCACGGGCGGGGCGTCCGACCAGCCCAGCGCGGCCGCCCGGCTGGCCAGGACGTCGGAGGAGTCGCCGCGCAGGAGGGCGTCGACGAGGAGGGCCTGCAGGCGGGCGTCCCACGCGCCCCGAGTCTCGGCCGCTCGCGCGTACACCCGGGCCGCGGAGAACGCGACCTCCCGGGAGTACCGCAGGATCGCCTGGCGCAGCAGGTCCTCCTCGCCCTCGGCGGCCAGCTCCGGGACCTGCTCCTCGACGACGTCGATGGTGACTTTGATCAGCGCCACCGTCTGCTGCAGGCTGATGCTGCGGGCCAGCGCCCGGGGGGCGGCGTCGAAGATCTCGTCGGAGACCTCCTGAGTCCCCGCTCGATGATCGTCCTGACGCAGCCACTCGACCAGCGACCGCACTCCGGACTGCGCCACGAGCATGACCCACGCACGCTGGTCGGCGGGCATACCGCGGAACCAGGGCAGCACCTCGTCCATGCGGGCGACGCTCGCGGTGGCCAGTGATCCGGCGGCGCGCTCTATCCGCTTGAGGGTGGCCGACAGCGCCGGTGCCTTGGTCATGTCCTACAGCATGTCATGTGGGTATTCGACAAGCGTCGGCTCCTCGGCCCGGCGCGGCCGGCGGCGCGACAACAGGAAGACGACGATCACCGTGCCGACGGCGGCCAGGCCCACTCCGGCGGCGACCAGCGGCACCCACGGGACCGGCCCGTCGACCTTCGCCCGCGCCTGCATCGTGAGCAGCTCACCTGCCTTGGGCTGCCACGTCACCGTACGCCCGGCGAGCACCCCGTTGTGTTCGGTCACCTTGCCGGGGAACGTCACGGCGATCCGGAAGCTGAACTGGTCGGCGAAGGCGCGTACGCCGGGATCGAAGAGGTTCACCGTACGCAGATCGACCGAGCCGGAGAAGGCGTACTCGTTGCCGGAGCGCACCAAGGTGAAGGCGTCCCGGCCGCTGACCCCGTTGAACTGCGCCAACGGCGTACGCGCATAGGCCACCTTGACCCCGACGAAGGCCGCGTCCTCGTACTTCTCGATGGAGGCCGTCGCCGGCAGCTTCTCCTTGTCCAGCCCGAGGGTCGCGACCAGCCGGTCCTCGGACTGGCCGGTGACGTTGGCCAGGCGGCGGTCGACGGCCAGCACGACGTCGCCGGAGACGGTGTCGTCGGAGTTCACCACCAGGGCGGCGTCGACCTTCATGCAGCCGGCGAGGGCCAGGCCCGCTATGAGCAGCGTCAACGTCGCGCGTGCTGCGGCGAGGGGGGTACGCATGCGGAGCACTCTAAGCCCTGCCCAGCCGCACACCGCGTTGATCATGAACCTATGGTCCGCTTCGGCGGCGTGTCGTGACCCCGAGCGTCGTGATCGACACCGGCGCGGCGCGCCGGTTGATCACGAACTTCGGGGGGCGACACGCCGGACAGCCGGGACCATAGGTTCATGATCAACGCGAAGGTCAGACCTTGCGGCGGATGAGGAAGGCGATGCCGAACAGGCCCATGGCGATGACGATGACGATCGCCCCGTTGAGGGCAACCACCCGGCGCCATTCGCCCATCACCTCGCCGATGCCGGCCGTGGCGTTCTTGGTCTGGCTCGCCACGCCGCCACCGCCACCGCCGACGGGCGGCTGAAAGGTCGTGCCCCCGCCGAGCGGTACGCCGATCCCGCGCATGGTCGAGGGCATGGTGAGCCGGCCGTAGAACCAGCCCGCGGTGGTCTTGCGCCGGTCCGGCTGAGCCGCCGGGCGGAACGCGCGCGGACCGCCCGCCGCGAGCGGGTAGAGGTCGTACTGCGACTTGCCGATGCCGTCGACCGACAGCGTCACCGTGTACTTCGGGCCGAGCTTGTCGGCCTTGGGCGCCGACGCCACGCTCGTGCTGGTGGCGAGATAGTCGACCTCGCCGAGCATCGACTCGAACTCGTTCGGCTGGTCCTTCGCCGAGATGTTCATCGGCTGAGCGAGGCCCTCGCCGATGATGGTGATCTGATTCGGCGGGGCAGCCGCCGGTGCGGCCTGCGCCGGAGTGGCGAGCAGGCCGGCCAGACCCATCGCGGCCAGGGCGAAGCCGGCGATGAGCGTACGTCGTGCCACCGTGCGTGACATATGCGGTCCCCGTGGAAGATGAAAGCCGGTGCGGAAGAAGCGCGGGAACGCCGAAGATTTCCCACCTTCGCACCAGAAGACACCTGAAGCGCCGACTCCGTTGCGATCAGAAGGTCACGATTGCGCAACGTCACCCAGGGTCATCATCCTCAGAGGAGGGTCGACGCCGCCTGACGCAGCCGGGCCAGGGACTTCTCCCGGCCGAGCACCTCGAGGGACTCGAAGAGCGGCAGGCCGACCGTACGCCCGGTGACCGCCACGCGTACCGGTGCCTGTGCCTTGCCGAGCTTGAGCCCCGCGGCCTCGCCGACCGCGATCAGCGTGTCCTTGAGCGGCTCGGCCGACCAGTCCGTCAGCGCCTCGTACGCCGCGATGACCGCGGGCAGGATGGCCGCGTCCTTGGCCGCCTTGGCCCGAGCGCCCTCGTCGACGACGGGCTCGTCGAGGAAGAGGAAGTCGACGTACTCCACGATCTCGGCGAGGACCGCGATCCGGGTCTGGGCCAGCGGCGCGACCTGGGCGAAGACGGCCAGGTCGAAGGAGTTGAGGTCCCACGGTGGAGCGGTGATCCCATAGCCCTTCTCGGCCTTCTCCTCCGGGGTGAGGAACGGGCCGGTAAGCCAGGGCAGGCAGGCCTGCACGAAGTCCTCGACGGACAGTGCCCGGATGTACTCGCCGTTGAACGAGCGCAGCTTCTTCTCGTCGAAGAAAGCCGGGGAGGGGTTGACGTCCTCCAGCCGGAACTCCTCCTCGATCACCGACCAGGGCACGATCTCGCGGTCGCCGGACGGCGCCCAGCCGAGCAGCATGAGGTAGTTGCGCATGGTCGCGGCGAGGTAGCCCTCGTCCCGATACATCTCCAACGCCACCTTGTCGCGGCGCTTGGACAGCTTCTGCCGCTTCTCGTTGACGACGATCGGGACGTGCGCCCACACCGGCGGCACGTGCCCGAGCGCCTCCCACAGCATCTGCTGCTTCGGCGTGTTCGGCAGGTGCTCCTCGGCCCGGATCACGTGGGTGATTCCCATGGTGAGGTCGTCGACCACGTTGGCCAGCAGGAACACCGGCGAGCCGTCGCCCCGCGCGATGACGAAGTCCTCGATGAGCTTGTTCTCGAAGGTCGGCTCGCCGCGGATGAGGTCGACGACGACCGTCTCACCCTCGTCCGGCGTGAGGAAGCGCAGTGCCCGGCCCTCGCCCGGACCGAGCGCCCGGTCGCGGCAGAAGCCGTCGTATCCCGAGTACTGGTTGCCGGTCCGCGCCTGGACCTGGTCGCGAGTGCAGTCGCAGTAGTACGCCCGGCCGGCCTCGTAGAGCTGCGTCGCGGCCTTCACGTGCTCGGTGGCGTACGAGGACTGGAAGTAGGGACCCTCGTAGGTGCCCCGCTCGATGCCGATCCAGTCCAGGGCGTTCAGGATGCCCTCGGTCCACTCCGGCCGGTTGCGCGCCGCGTCGGTGTCCTCGATCCGCAGGACGAACGCACCCTCGTGCTGTTTGGCGTAGATCCAGTTCTGCAGGGCCGACCGGGCCCCGCCGACGTGGAAGATCCCGGTGGGAGAGGGGGCGAAGCGCACACGAACGGTCACCCCTACCAGGGTAATCGGTGTCCGATCCGGCCCGCGAACGAGTATCGCCTCAGGACATCCGGTGCCGGTCCCGGGCCGCGGTCAGGTGCGCGTGCATCGCGGCTTCGGCCGCTTCGGGATCGCGTACGCGGATCGCCGAGACGATCGCCTCGTGTTCGAGATCGGTGGAACCGGGGCCCGGGAAGGCGACCCGATGGATGTGCAGGTGGGAGTGCAACCGGGCGATCGACTCCCGGAGCACCGGATTACCGGCCGCGACCGCGACGGCGTCGTGGAACGCGGCGTCGGCCGCGGTGAACGCGGCGTGCCCGGCGTACCCGGGATCCGCGGTCGGCGTCGGCATCCGGGGGAACTTCACCGTCGGATCGCCGGACCGGGCCGCCCGAGCGGCGGCGGCGCACTCCAGCACCATCCGGACCTCGAAGAGGTGCTCGAACTCCGCCGGGGTGAGCAGGGGAGCCGTCGTGTATCCGGCCATCGGCCGTTTGACGACCAGTCCGTCCGACTCCAGCCGGGCCAGCGCCTCGCGTACGGGAGTGGGTGAGACGTCCAGCTGACGGCTGATCGCGTCGATGGTGACCCGGCCGCCGGGCGCGATCACGTTGTCCATGATCATCGCCTTGAGGGTCTCGTAGACCTCGTCGCTGAGCGTCGTCCGCTCGCCCATTTCGCCCCTTTCCCCGAGCCCGAGACATCCTATAGGATCGCCCGAGAATCCTATAGGATTTGCCGACACGGAGGTACCTGATGCAGGTGGAGCTGGGCCGGACCGGCTTGTCGGTGACTCGGCTGGGCCTCGGGCTGGCCCCGATCGGCGGGCTCTACGCCGACGTCAGCCCCGAACAGGCCCGCGCGACCGTCGACCGGGCCTGGGACCGGGGCGTACGCCTCTTCGACACCGCGCCGTTCTACGGCTACGGCCGGAGTGAGACCCGGTCCGGTGAGGCGTTGCGGGGGCGGGCCGGTCATGTGCTGTCGACCAAGGTCGGCCGAGTCCTCGAACGCCAGGACGACGGCGAATCCGATGCCGACGTCTGGGCCGGCGTCGACCCGTCCGTGCGCCCGGTCTTCGACTTCTCCGCTTCCGGCGTACGTCGATCGTTCGAGGACAGTCTGCGCCGGCTCGACCGGGACCGGGTGGACGTCGTGCACCTGCACGATCCCGACGACCACCTGGAGCAGGCCGTCGCCGAGGCGTACCCGGAGCTGGTCCGGCTGCGCGATGAAGGGCTGATCACCGCCATCGGGGCCGGTGCGAACAGTCCGGACGTGCTGGCGTACCTGGTCGAACGGGCCGATCTCGACGTCGTGCTGATGGCCGGTCGCTACACGCTGCTCGATCGCAGCGGGACGGATCTGCTCGACCTCGCGGCCGAACGCGGAGTGGCCGTGATCGCGGCGGGCGTGTTCAACTCGGGCATCCTCGCCGATCCGCGGCCGGGTGCGACCTTCGACTATGCGGCCGCCGACGAAGTGCTGCTCGACCGGGCACTCCGCCTGAAGGAGATCGCCGAGGCGCACGGGGTGCCGTTGCGCGCGGCGGCGGTGCAGTTCCCGTTGCGTCACCCGGCCGTCGCATCCGTGCTGGTCGGCCTGCGCTCACCGGAGGAGGTCGACGACGCCGTGGACATGCTGGCGGTGCCGATCCCGGACGAGCTCTGGGCGGCGATCGCATGATCGACGCACACCACCATCTCTGGACCGCCGGGTACGCCTGGCTGGCCGAACCGGCGCTGACTCCGATCCGCCGGGACTACACAGTGGACGATCTGCGGGCGAACCTGACGCGCGCCGGTGTCACGAAGACGGTGCTGGTCGAGGCGGGCCGCTGCGACGACGCCGAGACGACGGAGTTCCTGGCCCTCGCCGAGCGGACGCCCGAGATCGCGGCCGTCGTCGGGTGGCTCGACCCACTCGATCCCCGGCTCGCGGCGAAGATCGCGGCGCATCGAGCCGGACCGGGCGGGTCGAAGCTCGCCGGCGTACGCAGTCAGGTCCAAGCCGAGGCCGATCCCGATTTCCTCGCCCGCCCCGACGTGATCGACGGGCTGGCCGTGATCGCCGACACCGGGCTCGTCTTCGACCTCGTGATCCGGGCCGACCAGATTCCGGGCGCGGTCGTGGCGGCCAAGTCGCTGTCCCAGGCCCGGCTGGTGCTCGACCACCTGGGCAAGCCGCAGATCAACGCCGGCTCACCCGCGGAGCGAAGCGCCTGGCGGATCGCGCTGGAGAACCTCGCCGCCTGCCCGAACGTGGTGGCCAAGTTGTCCGGGCTGGTCACCGAGGCGGACTGGGCGTCCTGGCAGCTCGCCGACCTGCGCCCGTACGCGCAGACGGCGTTGGACCTCTTCGGCCCGGACCGGCTGTTGTGGGGATCGGACTGGCCGGTGGTGGAACTCGCCGGGGGCTACGAACGCTGGCTCGCCGCCGCTCGGGAGCTGATTCCGGCCGATCTGCATACCGCTGTCTTCACGGACAACGCCGCTCGCACATATGGATTGGACTGACATATGAAGTTCCTCAGGGTCGGCCCGGCCGGGGCCGAGATCCCGGTCGCCCTCGACGACTCCACGCCCGAGGTGCTCACCTGCTATGACCTGCGGTCGCTGACGGCCGACATCGACGGCGAGTTCCTCGGCCGAGTGGCCGCCGGGTTGCAGCTCATCGGGCTGCCGGAGATCGACATCGCCGGGCAGCGCCTGGGCCCGCCGCTGGCCCGGCCGGGTGTGATCCTGTGCATCGGCCAGAACTACGCCGCGCACGCCGCCGAGTCCGGCGCGGAGCCGCCGAGCCAGCCGATCATGTTCTACAAGGCGCCGAACACCCTCTCGGGTCCCTACGACGACATCCTGATCCCGCGCGGCTCGGTGAAGACGGACTGGGAAGTGGAGCTGGCCGTCGTCATCGGCAAGCGCGCCCGCTATCTGGCCTCGCCGGACGAGGGCCTGCGCTGCGTCGGGGCGTACGCCGTCTCCAACGACGTCTCCGAGCGCACCTTCCAGATCGAGGTCTCCGGCGGGCAGTGGTCGAAGGGCAAGAGCTGCGAGACGTTCAACCCGCTCGGCCCCTGGCTCGTCACGCCGGACGAGGTCGAGGCGCTCGGCGGGCCGCAGAAGCTCCGGCTGCGCAGCTGGGTCAACGGCGAGCCCCGGCAGGACTCGACGACCGCCGACATGATCTTCGACGTCGGCACCCTGATCTGGCATCTCTCCCAGTTCACCGTGCTGGAGCCGGGCGATGTGATCAACACCGGTACGCCGCAAGGCGTCGCCCTCTCCGGCCGGTTCCCCTACCTGCGACCGGGCGACCTGGTGGAAGTCGAGATCGACGGCATCGGGCATCAGCGTACGCGAATGGCTGCGGCGTGACCTCGATGAAGATCACCGGGATGCGGGTGCACGACGTACGCTTCCCGACCTCGAAGACGCTCGACGGCTCCGACGCGATGAACCCCGATCCGGACTACTCCGCGGCGTACGTCGAGCTGCTCACCGACGACGGATTGACTGGATATGGGCTGACCTTCACCATCGGGCGGGGCAACGATGTCTGCGTGGCGGCGATCGAGGCGATGCGGCCCTATGTGGTCGGACAATCCGTCGACGACCTGGATCTCGGGGAGTTCGCCCGGCGGCTGACGCACGACTCCCAGCTGCGCTGGCTCGGTCCCGAGAAGGGCGTGATGCATCTGGCGGCGGCCGCCGTCATCAACGCCGTCTGGGATCTGGCCGCTCGCCGAGCCGGGTTGCCGCTGTGGCGGTTGCTTTCCGCGTACCAGCCGGATCATTTGGTCGATCTGATCGACTGGCGTTATCTGACCGATGCCTTGACCCCCGCTGACGCCGTGGATCTGCTCGCGGACCGGGCGGCGGGCCGCGAACAGCGCGCGGCCGAGATCGCCGCGACCGGCTACCCCGCCTACACGACCTCCGCGGGCTGGCTCGGCTACGACGACGCCAAGGTCACGCGGCTCGCGAAGGAGGCGGTCGCGGACGGCTTCGACATGATCAAGCTGAAGGTCGGCGCGGACCTCGACGACGACCTGCGCCGATTCCGCGCGGCTCGGGCTGCGGTCGGAGCACGGGTACGCATCGCGGTCGACGCCAATCAACGCTGGGGCGTGCCGGAGGCGATCGACTGGATGAAGCGGCTGGCCTCGTTCGACCCGTATTGGATCGAGGAGCCGACGAGCCCCGACGAGGTGCTCGGGCACGCCGCGATCCGCAGCGGACTGCGGACGGCGGGACCGGACGGGCGGCCGATCCGGGTCGCGACCGGCGAGCACGTGCACAACCGGGTCATGTTCAAGCAGCTGTTGCAGGCGGATGCGATCGACGTCGTGCAGATCGACGCCTGCCGGGTCGGCGGGGTCAACGAGAACCTGGCGATCCTGCTGCTCGCGGCGGCCTTCGGCAAGCCGGTCTGCCCGCACGCAGGCGGCGTCGGGCTCTGCGAACTGGTGCAGCACCTGTCGTTCTTCGACTACGTGGCGGTCTCCGGTTCGCTCGACGGACGGCACCTGGAATACGTCGATCACCTCCACGAGCACTTCGTGGACCCGGTGGTCCTTCGGGACGGCCGCTACCTCGCGCCCGAGCAGCCGGGGTTCTCGGCGCAGATGCGGCCGGAAGCCCTGACCCGGTACGCCTTCCCCGATGGTCCAGAGTGGAGAGTGCAATGAACGACTTCGCCGGCCGGGTCGCCGTCGTCACCGGCGGCGCCTCCGGCATCGGAGCGGCCTGCACGGCGCTGTTCACGTCGCGGGGTGCGACGGTGGCCGTCGTCGACCTGCCGGACGGCGATGTGACGCAGCCGCTCGAGAAGGTGTTCGAGCAGATCGCGGCCGAGCACGGGGGCGTCGACATCCTCGTCAACAGCGCCGGGATCAGCGCGGTCGGGCCGGTGGAGGCCAACTCCGACGAGGAGTGGCACCGCGTACTGGACGTCAACGTCGTCGGCATCGTCCGAGCCAGCCGGGCGGCACTGCCTTACCTGAAGAAGTCGCCGCATGGCGGAGTGATCGTCAACATGTCCTCGATCGTGGCCACCGCCGGGCTGGTGAACCGCGCCCTCTACAGCGCGTCCAAGGGAGCGGTCCACGCCCTGACCCTGGCCATGGCGGCCGACCTCGTGGCCGACGGCGTACGCGTTTGCTGCGTCGCGCCCGGGACGGTGGACACGCCCTGGGTCGCCCGGCTGCTCGCCAACGCCGCCGACCCGGCTGCGGAGCGGGCTCGGCTGGCGGCCCGGCAGCCCACCGGACGCCTGGTCACCGCCGAGGAAGTGGCGGCCGCCATCGCGTACCTGGCCGGGCCCGGGGCTGGGGCGGTCACCGGGATGTCCCTTCCCGTCGACGGGGGGATGAGCGGGCTTCGGCTCGTTCGCTGAACCCACTCACTGCGCTCGCTCGGGGGCTGGCGGGCGTTATCCCGGGATAACGCGGTCTCGCACACCGTTCGAGGGGACATTATCCGGCATCGTGCGATGATCTCGCCCGGACCCGGGGCCAAAGTTTTCGGTGAGGAAACCGTGGGTAGTGGGCGATCATGCCACCTGACCACGCCGCCGAGCTGGTCGCCGATCGATCGTTCCGGCTCGACGGCCTCTCCCTGCTCCGCGAGATCGCGGCGGAGGCTGCGCTGGATGCGGGGGCGGGGGAGGAGCGGGCGAAGGCGTTGATGATCATCGTCAACGAGCTGGCCACGAATGCCGTCATGTACGGCGGCGGCGTCGGGCGGCTGCGGGTGTGGCGTACGCGGGAGCAGGTGATCTGCGAGGTCTCGGATGCGGGCGTCGGCATGCCCGATCCGTTCGGCGCGGGCCGGGAACTGGCGGCCCCCGATTCGCTCAGTGGCCGGGGGCTCTGGCTCGTCCGGCGGCTGGCCGACGAAGTCGAGTTCCACTCCGGGGACGCGGGCACGACGGTGGTCGCCCGGCTGAACCTGGACGACCTTATTCTGGGGTCGTGGCCCAGCCTCGGAACTTCCTCGTACGCGAATCGCCGGGCGGCGTGAAGGCGCTGATCGTCCGGGGTGGGTGGGACATACACAGTCCGGTCGAGGCGACCGACAGCTTCGTGCCGTTTCTGACGGAGCACGGCTTCACCGTCGAAATCGCCGACGACCTGGGGGCGTACGCAGACTCCGCGCTGATGGCCGGAGTAGGGCTGATCGTCCAGTGCTGGACCGAGGGGCAGCTGACCGACGAGCAGTTCGCCGGCCTCGACCGGGCGGTACGCGCCGGGGCCGGGTTCGCGGGGTGGCACGGCGGCATCGTGGCGGCTTTCGCTCGCCGGGACTACCAATGGCTCACCGGTGGCTGGTTCCTCTGCCATCCCGGTGACTTGGTCGCGCATACGCTGACGGTGACGCGCCCGGATCACCCGATCACGGCGGGCATCGGCGAAGTCGCGCTGGAGACCGAGCGGTATTGGCTGCTCGCCGACGCGCACAACGAGGTGCTGGCCACCATCACCTTCCCACCGGAGGAACCGTGGCGGGAGCCGGTCGAGCATCCGGCCGTCTGGACCCGGCGTTGGGGCGACGGCCGGGTCTTCGTCTCCACGGTGGGGCACCGGATGTCCGATCTGGACATACCCGAGATCCGTACGCTCACCGAGCGCGGCCTTCTCTGGGCGGCCGCCTCGCCGACGTACGTTGCGGGGGCGCTGGATCAGGGTTCTGGGCCGAATCTTGCCCCAAGATTCGACCCAGAACCCTGATCCAGCCCCAAAAGAACCTCAGCCCGGGAGGAAGCTCAACCGCACTTGGCGAGAAGGGTTGTCGCCGTTCGGGTCGACGAGGCAGATCGACTGCCAAGTCCCGAGTGCGATCCGCCCGCCGAGCACGGGCAGGGTGGCGTAGGGCGCGATGAAGGCGGGCAGCACATGGTCGCGCCCGTGTCCGGGGGAGCCGTGCCGGTGCCGCCAGCGGTCGTCGGTCGGCAGCAGATCGTCCATCGCCGTCAGCAGGTCGTCGTCGCTGCCCGCGCCGGTTTCGATGATCGCGATGCCGGCCGTGGCGTGCGGGGCGAAGACGTGCAGCAGCCCGTCGCCACGGCCGGCCACGAAGTCGGCGGCCTGCCCGGTGAGGTCCACGACGGTCGGACGGCCGCCGGTGCGTACGGTGATCACAGTGCTCTCCACCGGCTCAGCCTAGGCGAGCAGAGTCACCGGGATCCGGACGACGTCCTGATGTGAGCTGTCGTTCGGGGAGATCCAGAAGACTTCGACGACACCCGCCTGATCGTGGCCGACCCGATAGGACACGCGTACGCTGAACGACCCCCGGCAGCCGGAGCCGCAGGTCGCGGTGGTGAACGTGGTCGCGATCGGCTTGCCGGCGGCGTCGAGGACGCGGATGTTCACGGTGGCCTCGAAGACGTCGGCGGTTCCGGCGACGGTGATCGGGCTGCCCCGGCGCTGGCCGATGACCGGGCTGGTCACTGCGATGGCGGGCAGCAGATCCGTGTAGTCGGCCCGACCGACCGGCGCGGCCAGCGCTTCGCCGTCGCGCTGGAAGGCGACCTTGGTGACGGTCGAGAACTGGGTCAGCGTGTAGACGACCTGGGCTTGGCGCAGCCGCGCGGCGTCCCGGCCGCCGTCGTAGAACCCGGGCGAGAAGCTGACCGTCTCGACCCCGTTGCTGATCCCGGCGATCCGGAAGGTGGTGCCGCCGGGGAATCCGGTGGTCAGCCCGGCCGATGACTCCACAGTGGTGGGTCCGGAAGTCAGCTCGGTGAGGGCCAGCTGGGAGGTCTCCTGAGTCGCCGGGCTCGTCCGCTGGGTGTAGGCGAGCTTCCCCGCGTGGACGAGCCACAAGCTGATGGTCAGGGTCCCGGCCGGTCGCGTCGGTCCGGCCGAACCGGTGGCCGCGGCGGACGGCGTCTCGCCCGATGTGCCGCTCGGGCTGGCACCTGCGCTGGTCGGCGGAGCGCCGCTGGGCGCGTCGCCCAGCGTGCCCGACTTCGGCGTACACCCGGCGACGGCTGCGAGCAGGACGACGGTGACGAACAATCGCTTCATGACAACGCACGCTCCTCGGACTCGGCCGCAGCCCTTTCACCGCGAGGTAACCGTTGCGTAACAGGCAATTCCAGCCGCGCGTGAGTGCCGTCGCCGGGTTCGCTCACGATCGTCACCCGGCCGCCGAGCAGGCGCGCGTTCTCCCGCGCGATCGCCAGGCCCAGCCCGCTGCCCTGCCCGCTCCGGGCCGGGTCGGCCTTATAGAACCGGTCGAAGACATGCGGCAACTGCTCCGGCGCGATGCCCGGCCCCGCGTCGCTCACCGTGATCGTCACGGTCCGCGCCTCCGTTCGCACCGTCGCGCGGATCGGTTCCGCTCCGTGTTCCACAGCGTTCGCGACAAGATTCACGAGTACGCGCTCCAGCCTTCTCGGATCGGTGAAGAGGTCGACGGCGTCCCCTTCGACCGTCACCGGCCAGTCGTGGGCGGCGGTGAGCGCGCGTAGCAGCGCGAGCGGATCCACGGTCGCTGCGATCACCGGCTCCCGTCCGGCGTCCAACCGGGAGATCTCCATCAACTCCTCGACCAACCGCCGCAAGCGGACGACGTCACCGATGAGCAGCTCGGCGGGACGGCGTACGCCGTCAGGCAGGCGGTCGACCTGCTCGGCGAGCAGCGACGCGGCGGCCACGAGCGAGGTGACCGGCGTACGCAGCTCGTGCGACACGTCGGCGGTGAACCGGCGTTCCCAGGCGATCGCCGGATCCAGGGTTCGCCGGGCGAGCAGCCGTCCGATCAGGGCGGCGAGCACGACGACGGCCAGCCAGCCCGCGAGGAGGACCGTCCGGAGCTGGTCGAGGTCGGAGTGGATGCGGCTCTCCGGGCGGACGACGTAGAGCTGCGCTTCCGAACCCGGGATACGGCCGCCGATCACCAGCATGCGGGACTTGTCGGGGCGGTCGAACGCGATCTGCCCGGCGGCGACCTCGGCTCGCAGCTCGGCGCTCAGCGGCGGGGCGTACGCCGGATTCGAGGCGGTCGTCTCACCGTCGGCGACCAGGATCACGTGCCGGCCGCTGCTCTCGTACGCCGCCAGCAGGTTGTCCCTGCGTTCGCCGTCCAGGGGTAAGAACTGACGAGCGGCGGTCAGCTGCGGGCGTACGTCGGACGCCGTCTGCTGGAGGGAGTCGTCCAGCCTCGCCTCGCGTACAAGTAGATAGGAGCCGGCCGCCAGCGCACCCGCACTGATCCCGGCGACCAGGACGAACGCGACCGTGAGCCGGCGTCGGAGCCGGCCGGGCGGGATCGCGCGAGCGGCCATGACGTCACCCGGACAGCTTGTAGCCGGCGCCGCGGACCGTGCGCACGAGCTGTGGGCGGGCCGGGTCGTCCTCGACCTTGGCCCGCAGGCGCTGGACCGCGACGTCGACGAGCCGCGAGTCGCCGAGGTACGGATAGGCCCAGACGCGCTCGAGCAGAACCTCGCGGGTGAAGACCCGGCCGGGCCGCCGGGCCAGCTCCAGGAGCAGCCGGAACTCCGTCGCGGTGAGCGCCAGCTCGCAGTCTCCCTTGTGGACGGTGTACCGCGCCGGATCGATGGCCAGCCCGCCGACCGACAGGACGCCTTCCTCCGGAACCGCCGCCGCGCGCCGCAAGAGCGCACGCACCCGCGCGACCAGTTCGGGCAGGTCGAACGGCTTCTTCAGATAATCGTCGGCCCCGCACTCCAACCCGACGACCACGTCGATCGTGTCCGTACGCGCGGTCAGCATCAAGATCGGCACCTGGCTGGATCGGCGGATCTGCCGGCAGACCTCCAGCCCGTCCACGCCGGGCAACATGACGTCGAGAACGACGAGATCGGGCTCGTGCGCCCGCCACGCGGCCAGCGCCTGCGCGCCGTCGACGGCCGCGCCGACCCGGAACCCGGCCCGGCGCAGCCCCAGCACCGTCACCTCCCGGATGGCGGCGTCATCCTCGACGACCAGCAGATCCGCCTCCATGGTCGAATCGTCTCACCACTGATGAGCCACGTCGACGACTATGCGGCTGTGGGTGCCCGGTCCGTTCAGGGTGAACACCCGGTACGGCAGGCGCGCCCGCACCCCGATCGCGAACGTCGTATACCCCTCGGAGGTGCCGCCCGCCACGACGTCCCGCAGCGTGTCGTAGGGAACGACGGCTGCCACGTGCTCGCCGGTGGCGTACGCGGCCGGTTCGAGCAGCACGAGTTCGATGACCGCCCCACCGGCGGTGTACGGCGACAGCGCAACCCCACCGCCCTGGGTGTACGCCTCCCCGTACGCCGCCCGATAGCCGCTCGCGGCCCCCTCGAACTCGAACACGACCCGGTCATAGCAGTCGTGCCGGCCCGTACGCACCGTCAGCAACTGCGCCTGTGTGTGGTCTCCAGCCGACTTGTCGCCGCTGCCCCACGTGATCCCGCAGTACGGCGCGGCCGCCTGCGCTGTGGTTCCTACGCTGAGTGCGGTTGCGACCATCATCGCTGCCGCCAGCATCATCTTCATCCTCATGCTTGCGAGGGTGGTTACGCTTCTGCACTGGCGGTTCGCAGGCTCGTAACGGTCGCGTAACCGCGCTGCTTTCGCTCGGGGGCTACTCCGTGCTCGGGTGGCTGCGCGTCTATGGCGCTGCGCTCGGGGGGCGGCTGCGCGTCTTTGGCGCTGCGCTCGGGGGGCGGCTGCGCGTTATCCGGGGATATCGCGGCTATTCCGCGTCGTTTAACCGCGTTATCCGGGGATACGGCGCCCGCCAACGCCCTGCCCGCCGCGGTTCGGCGCTCAGGCGCGGGCGAGCTGCCGCAGGAACTCGGCGTTGCTCGACGTCTTCCGCAGCCGCTCGACGAGCTGCTCACCGGCGTGCTGCGCGTCCATCTGATGCAGCGCCTGGCGGAGACGGCGTACGAGGATGAGTTCTTCGGGCGGCAGCAACAGTTCTTCGCGACGCGTACCGGAGGTTTCGACGTCGACGGCGGGGAAGATCCGCCGTTCGGCGAGCCCCCGCATCAGCCGCAGCTCGGCGTTCCCGGTGCTCTTGAACTCCTCGAAGATCACGGTGTCGCCCATGGACCCGGTCTCGACCAGCGCGGTCGCGATGATGGTCAGCGAACCGCCGCCTTCGAGGTTCCGGGCCGCGCCGAGGAAGCGCTTGGGAGCGTGCAGCGCGCCCGCCTCGATGCCACCGGTCATGATGCGCCCGTTCGCGGGAGCCGCCAGGTTGTAGGCACGCCCCAGCCGGGTGATCGAGTCGAGGACCACGACGACGTCCCGTCCCAGCTCGACGAGCCGTTTCGCGCGCTCGATCGCCAGTTCGGCGACCGCGATGTGGTCCGACGGCGGACGGTCGAACGTGGACGCGATCACCTCTCCGCGTACGGTGCGGGCCATGTCGGTGACCTCCTCCGGACGCTCGTCGACGAGCACCGCCATGAGGTGGGCGTCCGGGTGGTTCACCGATACGGCATGCGCGATTGCTTGCAGCACAAGGGTTTTGCCCGCCTTCGGTGGCGAGACGACCAATGCGCGCTGACCCTTGCCGATCGGGGTCAGCAGATCCACGACTCTCGTCGTGAGGATGTGCGGCTCGGTCTCCAGCCGCATCCGCTCGGTGGGGAAGAGCGGGGTGAGTGTGTAGAAGTCGGGCCGATCCGGGGCGTCCGCGGCGGCGACGCCGTTGACGCTGGTCACCTCGGTCACGGCCGGCCGCCGTGGACGCCGGTCCCGAGCCTCGCCCAACGCCGTCACGGCCTCGATCCAGTCGCCGCGGCGCAGGCCGTGCTTCTGAATCACGCCTTTCGACAGGTACGCGTCGTCGTCGCCGGGCAGATAGCCCTCGACGCGGACGAAGCCGTGCCCGTCATTGCGGAGGTCTACGACTCCGCTGATCTCTGTACTCATGGAAACTCCCGAACAGGGTGAAGTCGCACCGGGCACGGCTGCGCCGGTGGGGAAGCGCGTCGCGGGCGTACGCCGCGCGAACTGCGCTGAGATGGAACGGTCGCCGCATTGTCGGACAAAGACGAATCTGCGGATCAGACCGGGAAATCGGCACCGCTGGGGCGGGAAGTCCACGCCGGCATCAGCGAAGGTGCTATGCCGACGGTAGCTCACGGCGTACGCCGCGCGCAAACACCTTCGCCGATCTCGCTGCGCCGCCTTATCCTCAGGCGATGATCTGCGTACTCGAGAACCTGGGCGGAGGCGCCCGCCTCCGGTGAGCCCGGCGGTGCGGGTGACTCCCCGCCGCGAACTTCAAGCCGGCCGTCGCCGCCGCGCCCACCGATGCTGGGGACACCTGATCGCGGCTCCGCTCTGGCCCATGCACGGCGTCAACCTCGGAACCCTGCTGCGTACCTGCGACGCCGTCGGCGCGTGCCTGGCCGTCCCGCCTTTTCGCTGGGTGGACGAGGCGCTCGCCCGGGGGAACACGCTTCGGCAGCCGGCCTGCGTTCATCGAGTCGGCGACCCGATCCGATGGTTGACTGCCGAACGAGCAGCCGGAAGTCACCTCCTCGGAGTCGAGCTGGCCGACGAGGCGATCCGGCTCGGCGACCTCCCGGCCGCCCGCCGGCGTACCGTCGCGGTCCTCGGCCATGAGGCGTCCGGCATCCCGCCGGAGGCGATCGACCTCCTCGACCGTTGCGTCGAGATTCCCATGGTCGGCATCGGGACCAGCCTCAATGTCGCAGTGGCCGGATCACTCGTCCTTTATCGCCTGGCGGGCCTGCTCTAGCCGCTCACCAGGACTGGGCGATTTCGCGGCGGTAGCGCTCCTCGTACTTCGCGAGTTCGGCGTCGATCGCGGCGGACTCCGCTTCGGTCAGTACGACGGCGGGATCGCGATGCGGGGCGGCCTGGATCATGCGTACGCGCAGCCCCGACGGCGGATGCGACGCGAATATGCTGGCCTCACGCCGAAGGCTCCACTGGCGCAGACGGCCCAGCCGCTCGGCTTGTCCGGCGCGGGCTTCCTCGACACCGGCTCGCCAGCCCGCCGCCCCTTCTCGGCTTCGTGCGCGTGCCCCAATGACGGTCACCATGCCCTGGGCGTTCAACGTGATGTCCCGCGATGCCGTGGCCGCGGTGGAGCCTGCGGCTTGTGCGGCCAGATCGTCGGCGTAGTACTCGGCACGCTGTGATTCCCTGGCACCGATCACGTTGACACCTAGATGTGCGAGCAGAAGCAGCCAGCGGACGGCGTACATGAGCGGGGCGATCAACAGTGCGATTGGGATGACCAAGGCCAAGAAGCCGCTGCTCCGGGCGGCGTCCCGGAGGGACTGGAGCATTCCGGCGGGGTCGATCAGGTCGGCCGCAGTTGCGAAGGCGATCAGCGCGGGCTGAGCCGCCAAGCTTCGGTGGTTGTCGCCGTTGACGAAGTGCCCCAGCTCGTGGCCGATGAGAGCGACCCGCTCTTGCGGGCGTCGAATGGCGAGGTAAGGCAGGCCGAGGCACATTACCCGCCGACGTGTTATTCCAACGACGCCGGCGAACGCGTTGAAGTCCGCATCGACCGCGAGGTAGTGCGGCATGGGGGCGCCGACAGCCGCCGCCACGCGACGGATGAGACCGAACAAGGCCGGTGCCTCGGCCTCCGTCAGCGGGTCTACCTCGCGCAGCAGCTTGCGGACCGACCCGACCTGCGGACGGAACAGGATCGCGACGCCGATGAGGAGCAGCCCGACCGCCTTCATGAGGAACGGCCAGGCGACCACGAGATAGACCCCCAGCGCCGCCATACCGACGCTGATCACCAACACGACGGCTGAGATCGCGAGGAGCCCGAAGTACGCCGGGCTCACCCCGGGCCGCTGGATCGTCTTGCCGACCAACTGCTGATAGAGGCTGGTGCTGAGCTTGTAGCCGAGGTTGTGGTCCAGCCGGGCGACGAACCGATCCACCCGGCCGAGCGGCGACTCCGGGGTGAAGGCGTCGAGGTTCCACTCACACCGCTCGCACCACGGCACGGCGGCGTACTCGGTGACGAGCCGGCTGGAGCACTTCGGGCACAGCGTCGTCTCGACGTCGGCGGCGGTCAGCTCGGAACTGGGAGTGGGCACAGCGGGGGAGCGTACATGATCAAGGGCGGCCGGGATGTCCCGTGCCGCCCTCGATCGTTTCGTGAAACGTTTAGCTGTCGCCGCCGGTCTCGCCCGCCGGAGCAGCCGTGACGTCCTCGATCGCGTACTTGCGGGAGGCGTCGGCGACCACGCTGGCCGGGATCTCGCCGCGCTGGGCGAGCTGGGACAGCGTCGCCACCACGATCGACTCGGCGTCGACGTGGAAATGACGGCGCAGCGCCGAGCGGGTGTCGGACAGGCCGAATCCGTCGGTGCCAAGCGAGGTGTAGTCGCCGGGGACCCAGCGGGAGATCAGATCCGGGACGGCGCGCATCCAGTCGGATACGGCCACCTTCGGGCCGGGCGAGCCGGCCAGGGCCTGGGCGACATACGGCGTACGCGGAGAGTCGGGGTTGAGCAGGTTGTGCTGCTCGCACTCGACCGCGTCGCGACGCAGTTCGGTCCAGCTCGTCGCCGACCAGACGTCGGCCGCGACGCCCCAGTCCTGGGCGAGCAGTTCCTGCGCCCGCATCGCCCACTGCATGCTGATGCCGGAGGCGAGGATGTGCGCCTTGGGCCCTTCGCCGGTCGTCGGCGAGTACCGGTATAGACCCTTGAGGAGGCCGTTGACGTCCACGTTCTCGGGCTCGGCCGGCTGTGAGATCGGCTCGTTGTAGATCGTCAGGTAGTAGTAGATGTCTTCCGGGCTGTCGCCGTACATGCGGCGCAGGCCGTCCTGGACGATGTGGGCGATCTCGAAGGCGAACGCCGGGTCGTAGGTGACCGCGGCCGGGTTGGTCGCCGCGATCAGCAGCGAATGGCCGTCCTCGTGCTGGAGCCCTTCACCGTTGAGCGTCGTACGCCCAGCGGTCGCCCCGAGCAGGAAGCCGCGCGTCATCTGGTCGGCGGCCGCCCAGAGCCCGTCGGCGGTGCGCTGGAACCCGAACATCGAGTAGAAGATGTAGACCGGGATCATCGGCTCGCCGTGCGTGGCGTACGAGCTGCCCGCGGCGGTGAACGAGCCGACCGAGCCGACCTCGTTGATGCCCTCGTGCAGGATCTGCCCGGCCGTCGACTCCTTGTAGGAGAGGAACAGCTCCCGGTCGACCGGGGTGTAGGTCTGCCCGTGCGGCGAGTAGATCTTGGCGGTCGGGAAGAGCGAGTCCATGCCGAAGGTACGGGCCTCGTCCGGGATGATCGGCACCCAGCGCGGGCCGATGTTCTTGTCCCGCATCAGGTCCTTGAAGAGCCGGACGAAGGCCATCGTGGTGGCGACCTTCTGCTTGCCGGAACCCTTCTTGATGTCCTTGTAGAGGTCGTCGCCCGGCAGGGTGAGCGCCTTGGTCTCGGTCCGGCGGCTCGGCAGGCTGCCGCCGAGGGTGTTCCGCCGCTCCATCAGGTACTGGTACTCGTCGGAGTCCTTGCCCGGGTGGAAGTAGGGCGGCTCGTACGGGTTCGCCTCCAGCACCGAGTCGGGGATGTCCAGGTAGAGCCGGTCCCGGAAGGACTTGAGGTCGTCCAGGGTCAGCTTCTTCATCTGGTGCGTCGCGTTGCGGCCCTCGAAGTGGGAGCCCAGCGTCCAGCCCTTGATCGTCTTGGCGAGGATCACGGTCGGCTGGCCGGTGTGCTCGGTCGCCGCCTTGTAGGCCGCGTACAGCTTGCGGTAGTCGTGGCCACCGCGCTTGAGACCCCAGACCTCGTCGTCGCTCATGTGCTCGACCATCTTGCGGGTCCGCGGGTCGCGGCCGAAGAAGTGCTCCCGCACGTACGCCCCGGACTCGGCCTTGTACGTCTGGTAGTCACCGTCGGGCGTGGCGTTCATCAGGTTCACCAGGGCGCCGTCAGTGTCGGCGGCGAGCAGCGGGTCCCACTCACGACCCCAGATGACCTTGATGACGTTCCAGCCGGCGCCCCGGAAGAACGCCTCCAGCTCCTGGATGACCTTGCCGTTGCCCCGGACCGGGCCGTCGAGCCGCTGCAGATTGCAGTTGATCACGAAGGTGAGGTTGTCCAGCTCCTCGCGCGCGGCGACGCCGATCGCGCCCATCGTCTCCGGCTCGTCCATCTCACCGTCGCCGAGGAACGCCCATACTCGCTGGTCAGACGTGTCCTTGATGCCCCGGTGCTGGAGGTAGCGGTTGAACCGGGCCTGGTAGATGGCGTTGACGCCGCCGAGGCCCATGGACACCGTCGGGAACTCCCAGAAGTCCGGCATCAGGCGCGGGTGCGGGTAGGACGGCAGCCCGCCACCGGGGTGGCTGAGCTCCTGACGGAAGCCGTCCATCTGCTGCTCGGTGAGCCGGCCCTCGAGGTACGCGCGCGCGTACATGCCGGGGGAGGCGTGACCCTGGTAGAAGATCTGGTCGCCGCCGCCGGGGTGGTTCTTGCCCCGGAAGAAGTGGTTGAAGCCGACCTCGTAGAGGCTCGCGCTGGAGGCGAAGGTCGAGATGTGCCCGCCGACGCCGATGCCGGGGCGCTGCGCGCGGTGCACGGCCATGGCGGCGTTCCAGCGGATGTACGCCCGCAGCCGGCGCTCGACGTGCTCGTCGCCGGGGAACCAGGGCTCCCGCTCCGGGGTGATGGTGTTGATGTAGTCGGTCGTGGTGAGCGGGGGTACGCCCACTTGGCGCTCGCGGGCTCGTTCGAGCAGGCGGAGCATGACATAGCGAGCGCGCTTGGCGCCGCGCTCGTCGATCACGCCGTCGAGCGACTCGACCCATTCAGCCGTTTCCTGCGGGTCGATGTCCGGCAGCTGGCTGGGCAGGCCGTCGCTGATGACCGGGCGCTTGCGTTCGGTGGACACAGGCGTTCCCTCGCGTTTGTGTGGAAGTAGACCTTGTTATTTGGTGTCATGTGGCGCGTGTGACTGTGGTACGCCACGTTCATCCTGCCTCGCCGACCCCGTCCCCGTCACGCCGAACGCGAACGGATGCGATCCGCGACACGCTTACTGACCAGTAACATCGCAAGATCACCACAGGTTGGCCCGCACTGTGAGCGCTGCGCGTACCTCCCGGACTATGCCCGGGAAGTCGTCTCGCATGCGGGCGGCCGTGACGTGGATGACGGTCCACCCCGCGCCGAGGACCCCGTTGAGCCGGGCTCGGTCCCGTTCGAGCTGCTCACGGGTGGCGTGCCAGACGCCGTCGTACTCCACCGCCACCTGCGAGCCGGGCCAGGCCAGGGCGAACCGGGCGACGAACCGGCCCTCGTCGGCGAGCACGAACTGGGCGACCGGCACCGGCAGGCCCGCCCGGACGAGGCGTACGCGTAACCGGCTCTCCTGCGGCGACTCGGCGGCCGGATCGGCGAGCGCGACGGTCTCGGACACCCGGCGCCACCCGGGTTCGCCCTGCTGAGCGGCCACGTACGCGGTCAGCTCAGGCGTACGCAGCACGCCGCGGGCGAGGAGGACGTCGAGGTGGGCCACCGCCTCCTCGGCCGGCTGCCATCGGCCCAAGTCCCACCCCGTACGCAGCGGCGTCGTCACCCGGACACCCCCACGGAGTGCGACGACCTGCGACGGCGGCAGCGGGCCGCGGTGGATCTCCAGCCCCTTGACCGGCCCGAAGTCCCGGATGCTGAGGACTTCGACGGGTTCCTCCGTCGCGATGAGCCCGGCACCGTGCAGAGCAGCGGCGGAACGACCGGCGATCGCCGCCCCGGCCGGAATCGCGTACCGCCCGGCGGCCCAGGCGCGTACCTCGTGCGTCAGGGGGATGTCGGCGTCGGCGTACACATCACGGAAGAGCCGGTGCCACCCGGTCGACCGCAGGTCGCTCGCGGTGAGCAGGCCGAGCCGGCGGACTTCGCTGCCACGGAAGATCCGGCGGCGCAGCTCGGCCGGACGGCGCGGGGAACGAGACATGCCGACGACCTTGCGGCCCGGCCGCGCCCGACCGCCACCACGGAATCGGCCGGACTGTGGATGACGGAGGAATGTGGACAACTGCCCGGGACATGGCGGGCGGGCCGCGAACGTATCCCGGGACAACGCGGTTATCGACGCGCGCAAAGCCGCGATATCCCGGGATAGCGCGCAACGCCAGCGGAAGCCCGCCCGCAAAAGGGGAGCACGCGAAAGGGCGATAGCCGGGCCCGAGCCCGAGGCATAGGCTGCCCCCCATGCGCACGCTGCGGTGGCTCGGAGTACTGCTCCTCTGCTATTCCCTGGTGCCGCTGGTCAACGCGACCGTCCCCGCCGCCGCCCATCTGGCCGGGCAACAGCTGACCGTCTCGCACGACGGCTCCGACTCCTACGAGTGCCTCAGCGATCTCGGTGCCCCGCCGCTCGCCGGGTTGTACGGCGGCTGCGACGCGTATGCCCGGCCGGAGGGTGGCGAGCTGCGCCCGGTGACGCTGCGAGGGCCGAGTGAGAAGACCTTCCTGCCGCCCAAGGCCCGCGACACCGCTTGGGGCTGGGGGCATCAGGCGTATCTGTGGGAGGGGACGTCGACCGCTTTGTTCGGCGTGGTCGGCATACTGCTGTTCCTGCTCGGCGTGACGTTGGTCATCCGCGGCTTTCGGCGTACCAGTGAGGTCATAAAGTCGCCCGCATGAGCAAGGTGACGGTGGTGACCGGGGGTAGCCGTGGCATCGGCGCGGCGACCTGCCGCGTGCTCGCGGAGCGGGGGCACGATCTGGCCGTGGGCTTCCGCCGCGACGAGGCCGCGGCGGAGCAGGTGGTCCAGGCGGCGATCAAACTCGGCGTGCGCGCGATCGCGGTCCGTCTGGACACGGTGGTACGCGAAGAAGTGGTGCACCTGTTCGATCGGGCGGAAGCGGAGCTGGGCCCGGTGACCGGCCTGGTCAACAACGCCGGAGTCGGCAGCCCGATCGGCCCGTTCGTCGAGCTGACCGAGGCCGACCTGCGTCGAGTCGTGGACGTCAACGTCGTCGGCTACTTCCTGGTGGCGCAGGAGGCAGTACGCCGGATGGCGGCCGGCGGCGCGATCGTCAACGTGTCGTCGGGTGCGGCCACGACCGGCAGCCCGAACGAGTACATCCATTACGCCGCAACGAAAGCGGCCGTCGACACGATGACCGTCGGACTGTCCAAAGAGCTCGGACCGCGCGGGATTCGGGTCAACACGGTCTCGCCGGGCGTGACGCATACGGAGTTCCACGCGGGCAGCGGTGAACCCGGGCGGGCCGACCGGATCGGGCCCAACCTGCCGCTACGCCGGGCCGGTCAGCCCGAGGAGATCGCGTACGCGATCGCGTGGCTGCTCAGCGACGAGGCGTCCTACACGACCGGGGCGACGGTACGCGTGGCGGGCGGCGCCTGACCGCTACGCTTGGCCCTCATGACCGCCCTCGACAAGGCATTCGACGTGCTGGAAAGCCTCGCCGAGCATGAGCGCGTGACCGGCATCGCGACCGCTACCGGGCTGCCGAAGTCGACGGTGCACCGCATCCTCCAAGCGCTCGTCGAACGCGGGTTCGCCCGCAGCGACGGCAATGGCGGGTACCTGCCCGGACCCCGGATCTTCACGCTCACCGGGAAGGTCACCCATCGGTTCGACCCGGCGCGGCAGGCCGGTCCGGCGCTGGCCCGGCTCCGGGACGCCACCGGCCACACCGTGCACTTCGCGCTGCGTACGGGGGACGAGGCGGTCTACATCGCCAAGCTGCTGGGACTGCGTCCCTACCAGATGACCTCCCAGGTCGGGATGAGCATTCCGCTGCACTCGACGGCGATCGGCAAGGCGATCCTGGCGACGCAGACGGATTCGGAGATCACGGCGTTCTGCGGACGTCGCGGGCTGCCGGGGCGTACGCCGAACACCCGCACGACTCCGGACGCGTTGCTATCCGATCTCGCTGACGTACGGCGCCAGGGCTACGCCATCGACGACGAGGAGAACGAGGCCGGGATCGTCTGCGTCGGGGCGGCCGTCGCCGACCATGCGGGACAGATCGTCGGCGGGATCAGCGTGTCGACGTTGCGGCACGAGCTGTCCGATGCTCACCTTTACGGGCCGGCCGTCGTGGCCGCCGCCCGTGAGGTGTCCCAGTCCCTCGGCGCGCCCTGATTTTGGCGCTGGATCAGGGATCGCGGTCGAATCTTGGGCGCGATTCGACCCAGATCTCTGATCCAGCGCCGAAGGAAGCGCCTTCGCCTAAGAAAGCCGGGGGGCGAGCAGCTCCGGCAGCTCGGTGAGCGAATCGATCACGGTCGCGCGGCCGGCCTCGGGCCGGGCGGCGTGCAGGTAACCCCAGGGACCCCGCCGGATGAGCACCGGCATCATCCCGGCATGCGCAGCGGGGAGCACATCGTTGTCCAGCCGGTCGCCGACGTACGCGATCGACGAAGGCGCGGCCCGAGCGACCTCCGCGACCTTGGTGAAGAAGGCGGGCTCCGGTTTCTCCACGCCCCACTCGGCCGAGGTGAAGATCGCGTCGGCGGGCAGCTCCATGCGCTCCAGCGCGTCGCGCGCCTGCGGCGGCTGGTTGCCCGCGATGACCACCCGCAGCCCGCGTACGCGCAACTCACTCAAAGCGGCCCGCACGTCGGGGTAGAGGTCCTCGACGTCGAAGTTCTCGCGGAGGCCGTCGGGATCTTCGACCGCCCACTTCGAGACGGCGTCGTCCACATCGAACCCCGGCTGGAACATCTCGAAGATGTCCCGGTGCGGCCGATCGAGCGCCGCTGCACCGCCGAGCGCGCCGAGGAACGTGAACACCGGTACGCCGAGCCGCTGAGCCCAGCGCGTCCAGATCCGGGTTTCGTCGATGAGGGTCTCACCGACGTCGAAGACGACCGCCTTGATCATGGCTACCACCCTAGGCGTTCCTCGTTATCCGGGATAACGTCCCCTTGATCGCGGTGGTTTCAAGGGATCGTTGCAACACCTCTGATCTTGGAGGTGTTGCAACATGTCGAAGGGTGGACGTCCGCGGCGGCCCAGGTCG